>JALONL010000023.1 GCA_025454955.1 Bacteroidia bacterium
CAATGCCCTGAGAAATAAAATTATTCACCGGGTCTGTGCGGTGATAAAACTCGAAAAAAATTATCAACCGCCATTGGTTTTGTCATAGAAATCGCGCAGCGACGAGAATCAAAAGGGGACGTAAAAAGAAAAAGAAAAACGCCTCCGCTTGAAATGCGAAGGCGTTTTGCGGGTAGATAATCGGGTTCGAACCGACGACCCCCAGAACCACAATCTGGTGCTCTAACCAACTGAGCTATACCTACCATGTAAACTGCTTTTCAGCAGAATGGGTGCAAAGATAGTGCTTCACTTCTATTCTCCAAACAAACAAGGCCACGAAAAATGTAAATTTGTGGAGATGAGTACCGTAGAACGGCATATTGAGCTAAAGATTGAGGGCATGGACTGTGCCAACTGCGCGCTGGGTATTACCCGTAAACTCAGTAAGGGCGGGCATCAGCAGGTGCAGGTGAACTTTGCCACGGGCGAGGCCACACTGGAACTTGCGCCCGATGCCACCCGGCAGCAGGTGGTAAACGACATTACCTCGCTGGGCTACCGCGTGGTGGAACCGGCCGCAGCCGATGAAAAAAAGCCGCGCAGACTGAGTACCGAACAGAAATTCTGGTTTTGCTTAGTGTTTACCGTGCCGCTGTTTTTCGGGCACATGCTTTTTGGGCACGGGGCGTGGATAAACCAGCCCTGGGTGCAACTGGCGCTTTGCCTGCCGGTGCTGGCCGTGGGCGGATTTCATTTTGCCCGCAGTGCGTGGGGCTCGGTGCGTTCGGGGGTGGCCAATATGGATGTGCTCATTCTGCTTGGCTCGGCCTCGGCTTTTGGTTACAGCATTTTTGGCTGGTTTACGGCGGCCAATGCGCACGAAGTACATAATTACCTGTTCTTCGAAACCACCGCCACCATCATTACCCTGGTACTGCTGGGCAATGTATTGGAACACAAAGCGGTAAAACGCACCACCACCGCCATCGACGAACTGGCCGCCCTGCAGCCCTCCACCGCCCGCCGCATTACTAACCACGGCAACCACGAACACATTGAAGAAATTCCCGCCACCGGCCTGCGCCCCGGCGATTTGCTGCAAATAAACACCGGCGACGCCATTCCCGCCGATGCCATAGTAATACAGGGCACCGGAGCAGCCAACGAGGCCATGATGACCGGCGAGGCCATACCGGTAAACAAACAACCCGGCGACAGCCTCACCGGCGGCACTGTACTACTGCAAGGCCCCCTGCGCGCCCGTGTGGAGCGTACCGGCAAAAACACGCTGCTGGCCAAAATCATAGACCTTGTAAAACAGGCCCAGCAGGAAAAACCACCCGTGCAGCAACTGGCCGATAAAATAAGCGCCATTTTTGTGCCCGCTGTCGTGCTCATTGCCCTCATTACGCTGGCTGTGAACCTCTGGCTCATCGACACCGGCCTGCGCGAAGCCCTGCTGCGTAGCATTGCCGTACTGGTTATCTCCTGCCCCTGCGCCATGGGCCTGGCCACGCCCACCGCCGTAATGGTTGGGGCCGGACGCGCCGCCCGAAACGGCATTCTGCTGCGCGGCGGACGCACACTCGAAACCCTGGCCAATGTGCGTACAATGGTGTTCGACAAAACCGGTACGCTTACCACCGGCGTATTCAGCGAAATTACCTTTACCGCACTGCCCGGCCACGACGAAAGCCTGTTGCAGGGCATTCTCCTCGGACTCGAACAGCAATCGGCACACCCGCTGGCCAAGTCGGTGGTGAGTTTGCTGCAACAGCGCGGCCATACACAGCCCGCCACACTGAGCGAACTGCGCGAAATTCCAGGCACCGGCATCGAAGGCCGCGATGCGCAGGGCAACCTCTGGGCCGCAGGTTCGTGGAGGCTGCTGCCCGAAAACCACCAGGCCGGGCATCACGACATTTACCTGCTTTGCAACGGCCAGCCCGTGGCCACTGCCGATTTGCGCGATGAAATACGCCCCGGCATGAAAGAACTCATCGGCTTTTTGCACAGCCGCGGCATACACACCGTGCTGCTCAGCGGCGACCGCCACGAAAAATGCCGCGAAGTGGCCTCCGCCCTCGGCATACGCGAAGTGCTGGCCGCACAGCTTCCCGATCAGAAACTCGACCACATTGCCCGCTTTGCCGCAGCCGGCACCACCGTAATGGTAGGCGACGGCATAAACGATGCCCCCGCACTGGCCCGCGCACACGCCGGTATTGCCCACGGCGAAGCCACCCCGGCCGCATTGCAATCGGCGCAGGTATTGCTGGCGGGTACAGCCGATTTGCGCAAAATACGCGACACGCTGCTCATCAGCCACCACACCCTGCGCACCATTAAACAAAACCTGTTCTGGGCATTTTTCTACAACGTAATTGCCATACCGCTGGCCGCCGCCGGTTTACTCTCGCCCATGATTGCCGCCCTGTCGATGGCTTTCTCCGATGTCATTGTCATCGGCAATTCGATAAGGCTGCGAACCAAAAAACTCTCGTAACGCAGTATGAGTGATCCCCGTCCGCATCTGCTCTTCATTGCAAGCTGGTATCCTTACGTTTCGGCTCCGGTGCAGGGCATATTTATTCAGCGCCATGCGCAAACGGCGGCGCTCGATTATCGCGTGTCGGTGGTATTTGCCTATCCCGATCCGAACCTTACCGGAAACAATATCCTTACCGGCACAGAACAGCACGGAAATCTCACCGAAATCAGGGTTTCGTATTCGCCGCAAACCACCTCGCTGCCGCTGCTGGGCAAGTACCGCAAAAGCCGCCGCTACATAAACGCCATACGTGCAGGCGTGGCCGAAGCCATTATGCGCCACGGCACCCCCGCACTGCTGCACCTGCACGTAATCTGGCGCGGAGCCGTGGCCGCTCTGCCGCTGCTGCGCGAACTTCGTGTGCCACTCGTGATCAGCGAACACTGGTCGGGATACATGCCCGAAGACGGCAACTACCACGGCCTGCTCATGCGCACTTATACCGAACGCATTGTAAAACGCGCACAGCACATTACCGTGGTATCGGAAAAAATGCGCCAGGCCATGCAGTCGCATTCGCTAAACGGCAATTACTCGCTGCTGCACAATGTAACCGATACCACGCTGTTTAAACCCGCGCCGGTGCTGCTTCACGAAGAACCGTTTCAATTGCTGCACGTATCATCACTTACCAATCGCGAAAAAAATATTTCGGGAATTCTCCGGGTAATGAAAACGCTGCGCGATGAAAAAATAACCCTGCGGATAATTGGCAACGGGCCCGAAAGAGCGCAACACGAGCACGAAGCGGCGACACTGGATGTGCTGGGAAAAAATGTATTTTTTGAAGGGCCGAAAACACCCGCCGAAGTGGCCGAAGCCATGCAGCACAGTCACGCATTGCTCATGTTCAGCCATTTCGAAGGAATGCCCTGTGTAATAGCCGAGGCGCAAAGTTGCGGATTGCCCGTAATAGCCACGCGCACGGGAGGTATTACGCAAATGGTAAACGAACAGCAGGGAATACTTGCACAACCGGGCAATGAAACCGAACTTCGCCGTGCGGTGCTCGACATGAAGCAGCATTACCACCGCTACAACCGTGCCTCGATATGCGAACACGCCGTAGCCACATACAGCACAGAAGCCGTGCGCCGCGAACTGCATGAACTCTACGCCAAACTCCTCCCCTGACCCAAACCCGCAGCCCCTGCGGCTTGTGCTGCTCTGCAACGGACTCACGTTCGAAGCCTGGGAAGCCGCTGCGCTGCGAGCCGTAATGCAGTTGCCCTTTGCCGAAATTGTGCTGGTGGCCGAAAATGCCTCGCACATTCCCGGTGCCACACTCAAACAGCCCCTGCGCTACCCGTGGAGGTATTTTTTCTGGCGCGCTTACAAACGCCTGCGCCTGTCGAAAATTGATGCCCTGCAGGCGGTGGACATGAGCGACGAACTCGAAAAACTGCCGCGCATGAAAGTGGCTGTTTCGCTCAAAGGCAAACACTCCGAATATTTTTCAGACGAAGCCGTGGCCAAAATTCGCGCGGCCAATGCCGATGTAATTCTGCGTTTCGGTTTCAATATTCTTCGCGGCGAAATTCTTACAGCGGCACGGTACGGCGTGTGGAGTTATCATCATGGCGATGAGCAGCAGTTTCGTGGCGGGCCTCCGGGCTTTTGGGAAATGGTGCGCGGCGTGCCGGTTACCGGTGCCATACTTCAACGCCTCACCGAAACGCTCGACAGTGGTGTGGTGCTGCGCAAGGGATATTTCCGCACCATCCGCAAATCGTACCGCGCACAGCTTAACCAGTTGCTCAACGGCACCACGCCGTGGATGAAAAACGCGCTCACCGATTTGCACCACGGCATTACACGACATGCGGAGGCCGCACCGGTAAGCAGCCAGGCAAAAATTACACGCTATCCGGTAAACGTGCGTTTTGTGCTGGCCGGTGTGCAGCAGTTTTTTGCCTCGCTGCAATTTCATTACAATGAATTGTTCCGCCACGAAATATGGCACACCGGCATTGTGTCGCAATCCATTACCGACATTGCCGAAAACGGCATCAACGGCCACATACACTGGATTGTACCCGAAGCAGCCGGCGAATTTTTTGCCGATCCGTTTGGCGGTATCGACCAGGAAGGAAACGAGTTGCTGCTGTGCGAACATTTCAGCTACAAAACCGGCAAGGGTGTAATTGCCCGCCTTACGCGCCACGGCAATACTTTGCTCTGGCTTGAGCGCGAGCATCATCTCTCCTACCCTTTCCTGTTTCGCGTGGGCGATGAGCAAATGCTGCTGCCCGAGTCGCACGAAAACTACAACGTATCGCTGCGCTATGCGCACAACCCCGAAAAAACGGTGATGCATCTGCTGCACGGCGTGGCAGCGGTTGACAGTTCGGTGGTGGAATATCAGGGAAAATTCTGGCTCTTCTGCACCGTGGAAGAAGAAGGCTCTAACACCAGCCTGCACATTTTCTGCGCCGAAAACAGCGACAGTACGTTTGAGCCACACGCAGGCAATCCGGTAAAAACCGATGTGCGTTCGTCGCGCCCGGGCGGCACACCGTTTGTGCAAAACGGCAAACTTTACCGCCCCGCGCAGGATTGTGCATCAGACTATGGCTCGGCCGTGGTGCTTAACGAAGTAACCTTGCTAACCGCCACCGAGTTTGAAGAAAAACCCGTGCGCACACTTGCCCCGCAGCCGGGCTGGGTTTGCAATAAAGGATTGCACACGCTTTCGGCGCTCAATGCCGGCGAAACACTTATTGATGCCAAGCGTTATGTATTTAACGCCACACAATTCCGCCGTGTGCTGAAACGTAAAATCAGCCGCGTGTTTGCCCGATGATCCGTAATATACTTGTCAACTTCTCGGCCCGTATGGCGGTGGCGGTGGCCAATTTCATTGTGCTGCTGTGTACCACGCACGAGCTTGGCGCCGATGTGCGGGGCAAGATCAGTTTGATACAGTTGGGCGTGCAGCTCATTCACCTCATCAGCGATCTTGCGGGCGGGCCCTCGGTGGTGTATCTGGTGCCGCGTTCGCCGCTGCGTATGCTGGTGGTTACGGCCACGGGCTGGGCGGTGTTTAGTGCGGTGGCCGTGGGCGGTGTGCTGCTTTACTTTGGGCAAATACCGGAGGCTTACGGACGCGATGTGCTGGGCATTGGCCTGCTGGTTTCGCTGAGTGCGGTGTTTCAGAATATTTTGCTGGGGCAGGAACGTATTCGTGCTTATAATGTGCTGCTGCTGTTGCAGGGCGCGTTGCTCATTGGCGGTGTGGTGTTTAGCTTGTATGCCGCCGGAGTACACAGCGAAATGGTGTTTGTAATTGGCAGCTACGTAAGCTGGGGCGTGGTGGCCGTGGCGGCGGCATGGCTGGTGCTGCGGCATACGCACAAAGTAACGCGCTACGAAGGAAGGCCGCTGCTGTGGGTAATGTTTGTGAACGGATTTTTCACGCAGGCCGCCTCGCTCACGCACCAGTTGTCGATACGCGAAAATTATTTCCGCCTCGAAAAACTAAGCAGTACCAACGATGCGGCGGTGGGTATTTATTCCACGGCGCTTTCGCTGGGCGAGGCTATTTTGCTGTTCAGTGCCAGCGTGGCTTCCATACTCATGGCCCGCGCAGCCAATGTAAGCGATTCGCCCGAGGTGCGCAGGAATGCAATGCGGCTGAGCAAGCTGAGTATTTTAATTACGCTGCCTGCGCTGCTGTTTTTTGCACTGCTGCCCGATGCGTTTTATACCTGGCTGCTGGGCAAGGATTTTTCGCCGGTGCGCGGGGCGTTTTTATCGTTGCTTCCCGGCATAGCGGCCATGAGTTTTGGTACGGTGTATGCGCATTATTTCTCCGGCACGGGAAAGCATTACTGCAATTTTATGGCCGGATGCGCCGGGCTTGGCATTGCGCTGCTCAGCAGCGGCCCGCTCATCAATGCCTTTGGTGTACAGGGCGCGGGCTGGTCGGCTTCTATGGCTTACGGCGGACTTTCGCTGCTTATTTTTGTGATGTTTCTGGCAGGAAGCAAGGTAAAGGGCGAATGGAAGAATTTATTGCCGCAGCGCGAAGATGTGAGGGAGATAAAGGCGCTAGTCAAAAAAATAAAAGGTTAATTGGATGTGGCAATGAATCGTGAGACTCATTTCATTAATCTGTTTGCGGCAATAAGCGGCCTGATGATACTCATTTCCTGCGGCGAAAAGAAAACAACTCCAAGCTGCTGCTGTACATTACCATTTAAAGCAGAAGGAAGTAAATTCACCTACTATGCATTCGCGGAACTTGACAGTGCTGTTGTATGTGCCAAAAAACGTAACCTGAATATACTGGTGATATTTTCCGGTTATGCAGGCATGGCTATTCCCAATAAAGAATGGGAAACACTTGATCTGTATGGGGATAAAAAATTTATACAAAATAATTATGTAATTGCCTGGCTGCCGGTTGACGATAAAAAACCACTGGACGACACTACGCAAACCGTTTTAATACATGGACAAACGTATTATATCACCACAGAAGGAAGAAAGTATGCGATGATTCAACGAAAACTATTTAACCATAATTCTCAACCATTATATGGTATTCTGAATCAAAATCTCGAGCCTGTAGGTAAAGCAATAGGATATACAAAAGATAAGCGTGAAGTTGAAGCGTTTATTGAAAGCGGACTTATCCGAAAGCAGTAATCATGAATTTGTGATTACCATGCAGTGGCGGCTCTCTTCAATGAAGTTGTTGCAGAAATAAAATTACCAGTACAATTACCAATGGTTTGACTGGAACACAGGTGGAACTTGTATATAGCCCTGATTGGAGCCTTGGTTTTCAATTCCCTGTCTGTACTATGGGCGGAAAGCAGGAGCGGACGTTTTTTTATAGCCTCTTACTGTCGCTCCTCTTTGTGATAAATGTGGAGAAAATAAAAATTGCTCATTTACCGATTTTTTTAGAAAACTGGTGTGATGAATAACCAGCACTGACGCTGCGGAAATCCACTAAAACAAAAATAATTTGTTGTATTAACCCTTCGAGGTCAAAAGAGACCTCGAAGGGGCTTTTTTTCCTTTTTTTTGTTTTAGTGGATTTCCGCTGCTTTAGGACATAAAACCTTTTACTTGCTATTGCCTATTTATAGCTCAAACGGGCCACCTGGCTTATTCAAATCATCTTCATTTCGCCGCGGATCTTTATTGGGGGGTGGTTTGGAAGCGGGCACAGGTGGCACATAAGGGCCTATTTTAAATGCACTGTTTACAATAGCTCCAGCAGTTTGATACACCGTTTCTGAATCGCCGGCAATATCTTTTTCGCCATGTTTTACAAAACCGCATTTGGCCCAGAGTCCTTCGCCGGAGGGAGTAAGTACGGGCAAGTGGCGTATGCCGTTGCTGCGCGCCAGATTTGCGGCAATGTACACCAGCAACACACCTATATTTTGCCCCTGCAATCCTTCGCCATGTACAAAAATATTTTTCATTCCCCAGTTATCGGAACGAATATCGAGCGTGAAATAGGCCACTTCCAGACCATGCTGTTTTAAGCGCAGCGTGGCTCCTTCGAGGGTAAGCACGTAAGCTGCGCCTGTGTCTTTGTGAGTAACCGAATAGGGAAACAACTGTGCTGTTTGCACTGCCGATTCCACAGCCGGAGAGCGGGGTGTGATATACAGCGGCTGCACCGAAGGAAGTGATACTCCGCCCGAATGTTTCTTACTCCGCTGCGCACTGGCCCGCGAAGTAATAACAGTTGATGCCGGAGCTGCAAATTTCCCTCTCATGACAGGTATGAGGCAATAAAATGATGAAAGAATTGCCTGATTATTTCTATTTAAATATACAACTAAATTAGTTCAATGTCTAAAATGTAGGTAATTACACCCTGATAATCAGGATTTCTAAATACAAGAATAAACATTTACATGTAACTAATTTAGATTATAAAAATAAGTTAATTCATCAATTTTAAAGCAACTAAAGCCTGTATCATCGTCTCCAGTAAAAACGAGTATGATGAAAAATATTCAATTAATTACAACATGTGTCTTATTACTATCATCGGGATTACAGGCACAGGAGAAAAAACCGCAGGAACATATTTGGGGCATAAGTGCATCGGGGCAGATAAGAAATCTGTTCAGTTCTTCGTCGCGGATTATATATTTAACCATACAAACTGAATACCAGTGGAGGTTCAGGGAACGATTTTCGATAGGGGCCACTGCACAATATTATCATGCGGAGGCGGGTAATTATTTCAAAACCTATCAGGCCAAATTTACCCCCGAAATGCGTTACTGGTTTCGAATGAAAAATACCTCGCTGCAGCCTTATGTATTTATGAATTTTGGTATGATAGCCGGAAGCGGCGAGTTTGCAGAACGCCCGATAAACTATATTGGTTACTCTGGAGCAATTGGCGTGGGAATGATCGGGTGGATTAACGATTCGTGGGGTGTACATGCTAAACTTGATGTGCTGAGTATAGGCAGTGGAGGTACGACTTACCGGACTTTTGATCCGCGTTTGCATATTGGTATTGTGTACCGGCCCGGGCAGCAACTGAAGAAGGACAGTAGCAAGTAGCAAATACCGTGCAGCCCGATACATTCTTTATCATTAACTTTATTCTATGAAAAAGAAAGTATCGGGCTGTTTGCTCTGTGTATGGATATTCCTGTCGGCAATAAAGCTGGTGGCACAGCCCTGTGGCGGTGTGCAGCAGTTAAATACCACGCAGCAGCTTTCACTCGACTCACTGGCCGTGTTGCTCGACACAGCCATGAAACACGAGGATCTTGCCGATATTCAGCTTCGCTGTGCGCAAATTGAGACTTTACTGGGCAACCAGGCCGGTATTCCCGAAGTGGCCGAAAGCTACTACACGCTCACCTCAAACACCATCTGGGCCAGCTACAATGATGCGCTGCTGGCCGAACGCTACCTGATTGGGCAGGACAGCATGGTATATGTGGATTTGTGGAAACTGGGCAAAGGCATGTTGCCGCCCGCCTACCTGCCTCACTCGGTGCCATTGCGCGCCTGTGCCGAACAGGCTATGGGACTTTTAAAAATCAGCAATCACGAAGCCGATCCCGCCCGCAGTATAGCATACCGTAACTGGGCCATACACGCACTCGACAGTTTGAAAACCATGCAGCTTCCCAGCGGTGCATTTCCGTTTCCCGATCTGCGCACGTACAACGATCCGGTATTTGCACCCATTATTCAAAACTACCTTAACGCACTGGGCAGCGACTCGGTAAATGTGCTGCAAAACGGCTGGATCATTGACGATTCGGGCAGGGGCGATTTTAAATTTGATGCCGGCATAATTGCCAACGCATTTTACGAAGGCTGGATGCACACCGGCGATACGTCATACAAAACTGTTTGCATTCGCATTGGGCAATACCTGCGCAGTACTACATTCAATATCAATTTCAACTACAACAGTTTTTCCATTCTCGGTCTCACCCGCGCCTGGCAGATTACCGGCGATACGAGCTATCATAACCGCGCCATTCGCAACCTTGAATATGCCATGCTGCCCGGTCAACTTGCCAACGGCCGCTGGATGGATGGCCATAATGCCCGTTCGGTGTATCATGCACTGATGATTTACAATACCATTCCGCTGTTGCTGAGCACACCGCAAAATCATCCGAAATACCAAATAATCGGGCAACTCATAAGCCGTGCAGTAATAAACATGAATGTGTATAGCCACACCTGCGAATCGGCCACGGGTTTCCGCTGGCTCATTGCGGCGCAGAGTCTTCCGTTTGGTATGCTTACCAACGCCACTGCCGATAGTTTGAGCGATTACTTAGGAAGATATACCCAGCAAATGGTGATTAACGGCCGCTATACCGATATTCCCACCATTGGCGATTATATGCGGCTGATGAATGTGGTGGCCAGTGTGGCAGAACCTGTGTCGCCTGTTCGTGTTACCGTATTTCCCAATCCGGCATCGGCTGAAATATCGGTAAATATTGAACTTTTAACCAATTCGCAGGTAACACTAACCGTATATGATGTGAGCGGAAAATGCGTGCTGCCGCCTCGGCAAACTGCAATGCCTGCCGGAAACAATATCGCCACACTGAATCTGGAAACACTGCCGCCGGGATATTATGTGCTGCAATGCCATACGGGCCACGGTCAGCAACATATTCCGCTTGTTCACTACTGATTTGATGTTTGACAAGTGCAGTTAATGTGCAAAATACACCAGCGGTAAACTGCGCACAGCGTTACCCGCCTGTAAGCGCATAAAATACATTCCGGCATTTCTTTCGCCTAAATCTATGGGCAGCGAATAGGTGCCCGAAGGCTGTGTGCCCTGCGAAAGATTAAGCACTTCTTTTCCGGTAGCGTCAATTACCTGCACCACCACATCAGTGGTTTCAGTAAGCGTGTAGCGGAGTTGCACCACACCGGCAGCCGGTTGGGGGAAAAGACTAACAAATGAAATTGCAGAAAGCAGTCCGGGTTCGATTCCCGTGAGCTGATTAATTACTCCCACCGCTTCCAGGTCAAAACCGCAGGAAGCAAAAGGTGTGGGCCAGGGATCGTTTACGGCTTTTCCGTTTATATCGTAACTGGCATATTGCGGAATAATGGAGCCTGTTACATCCACCACACGCACAAATTGTATGGCGTTAATGTCCAACCCGGGGGTGTTGGCCAGTTCGCTGAGGTCGAACGGAGTGCCGTAGAGTGCTTCGTACTTGCCGGCGAGGTTGTTGAGTTGGGTGGCATCGAGCAAATCGAACGGGCCTTTTTGCACGGTGTCTTGCGTATTGGAGGTGGCGGGAAAGCGGAAAAAGTTTACTCCGTTGGAACTTACTTCCACAAAAGCGAGTTCGAGAAACAGCCCGTCGAACGAATTTTCGAACACGGCAAAGTCCCAGCCGGGACCGTTGGTAATGGGCTGATCGAAAGTAACCGTGGCCGAGCCGCCGTCGCCGAGGCTTACAAATGCGTTGCTGCCTGCAATGCCCAATGCCATGCTGCTGTCGCCGGCGGTGGCGGGGCCGGGTGCGGTATTGCTTATGTCCATAGGCCCGCGCTGTACCGTGCAGCCCGAAGCCCATGCCACAAACACACTGCTGTCTTTGTAAATAGCCGTAGTGCCCGGCACACCGGCGGGCGGCGCAAACTGTGCTGAAGCACGTTGCACGGCGAGTGTGCAGATGACACAGAATATGTATGCAATTATTTTCATCAGTAATGAACTATAAATCCTGCGTTTATTCCCGCACGCACAGACTGCAACTCGGCTCCTGCCGCGGAATAACGATACACATAACTCCGCTGCACAAAATCAACCGCATCGCTCACCATCAACTCGCCGCCGGGTACGCAGGCCAGCGCGTAAAAATTGCGTGTACCCTGAGCAATGAACGCCTGCGCGGGCAACTGCTGATCGGTAATGGCCATGCGCTTTACACCATTTTGAAGGTAGTAAAGCGTATCGGCCTGCGGACTGAGGCAAAGCGACTTTGCTCCCGAGGATGGAGGCAAAGCAAAACTCTGCTCGATAAGATGCGTGGCCGGATTAATACGAAACAAACCGCCCGAAGTGCTGCCCTGCCAGTTGCCGCTGCAAAGCACCCAGAGTTTTTCGTTGGCATCGAGCACAAGACTGCTGCCGCCATCGGCCAGCACGAGGCTGTCGGTGAGTGAGTCGGTCTGCGGATTAATTACGTACAATTTATTATTCTCGGAGTTGGTCACAAACACCTCGCCGTTGTGCAGCAGCATTTGTTCTGTTTTTCCGGCCAGTGAAATCCTGCCCGTAACATCATTCGTGTTTAAGTCCACAATAGAAATACGGTTCGCATACAAATCGCTTACATACGCTTTTGCACTGTTTACCGGCAGCAGATAACGCGGCGAAGTAAATCCGTTTATGGTGGCAATACTTTTAAAATCGTTCAGCGAAACCACTTCCACCCGATTCGAATTATTCATTACCACATAACCGCGGTTGCCAATTATGGTAAGGCTTTGGCAAACATCGCCCAGCGGACGGTTGTTTGCCGCTTGAAATAAATCGCTGCTGCATTCGGCATCGCCATATTTCCAGTAATGCACGGAAGAATTTCCGAACATGAAATTTCCTTCACACACAATAAACACACCCTGCCCCGGCTGAATGCCCTGAGCCGGAGCCGGTGGTTCGGGAAGAGGATCCTGTTTGCAGGCTGCAAACAAAACGACCACTGCGGCAAAAGAAATAAGGAGTTTGTTCATTGCTGTAAAGTTAGTTTATCCGGCGAATCGCCCGGAATGCTGAAAAATTTAGCACTCCGGACTGTATTCGCCTGCCTTCCCCTGCATTGAAGGATTTTTAATTACGGATGAGCTGCTGCACACTCACTTCACTGCCTTCGCTTACACGCATTACATACATGCCCGGAGCGAGGAAAGAAAGATCAATCTGCTCCTGCTGTGCAAACACAGTGGCCGAAAAAACTTGGCGGCCTGCGGCATCGGTAATTTGCACGGTGGCTGGTGTACTGTGTTTACGCGCCAGTGTAATGCTTCCGCTGAACGGATTGGGCCAGGTGCTCAATGTGGCATTCTCCGTTTCGGTTATGCCCAGCGGCGAATCGGCAGTGGTGAAATTGTCGATGCAATAATAGGCCGGTGTGTTCATGCCCAAGCTGCCCACGTCGCTCGAACTGAGTTCGATTTCGAGACTGTCGCAGTTGCCAAGCGTGGTGAGGTTGAGCCAGGTCCAGTTGCGCACGATGTAGTCCTGTGCATTATTGGCAAAACGGAAATCGGCGAAATAAAACTCCACGCTGTCGGTGCCCAACTGTCCGTTCAGGTATTTGCGCACCACCATTTTAAACCAGTCGGGATCGTTGCCCGAAGCACCGCCAAACTGTTTGGCAAAGGCATCGCCGAAAGTCATGCTGTTGTAGGCAAATGCCGAAGTGTTTACATACATTCCGTTTACCACTTTGCCGGCCGCATTGCCTGTGAGGCGGATCATGCTGTAATTTGTACCTACAAAATAGTTTGACGACTGGTATCCGCTACCGGCAGAAGCAGTGTAAAGCTGCGCCACACTGCTGGCTACCACAGCACTGTCTGTGCGGTTTGAAACGGCCCAGCCGCTGCTCCAGTAGGTGAATGTGGTATCGTAGGTATTCGGAAAAAACGCATTGCCCGATGCCACACCGCCGCTCATGTCGCTGCCATTCCAGTAGGTTTCGGAAGCAAGTACCACGTTTTCGGCAGTTGATACAGTTTGCGCTGTGAGCGTAAGGGCGAAGGGTAAGGCAAGGAGTGTAAAAATTTGTTTCATCTTGTGTTGAATTGATTATTGATTTGTGGTTTGAAAATCGAACCGGAGTCCAAGCTGAAAACTGCGCGGCGGCATGGGACGCAGCGGCATGAGCGTGTATGCGGTGTTGAATACATTATTGACACGCACAAAACATTCGGCGCGGTGCTTTTTCAGTTTCAGTTTTGAACCAATGGTAACTTGTGCCAGCGTGTATGCAGGTATATAAGTGCTGTGATCGGTGGCAGTGAAAAAATGCGAAGTGAATTGCTGGCTCCAGGTAAAGTAAATGTGTTTGTGTATGAGTGTGGCTGCCACAAAGGCCCGGTGCGCAGGTACATAAATTAACTGTTTGTTCAGCGAATTATCGTTTGGCGAAATGGCACGTTTGTTTATGGAGCGTACATAATCGTAACCGAGGCTATTTTCCAATTTCCATTTCCTCCATTTAAACGAAAACGTAAAACGTGTTTCGGCTCCGCGGCTCCATACTTTCAGTACATTGCGCGGTGTCCACACGGCTCCGTCGGGAATCCATTGTATCCAGTCGTTTACTTCGCGCACAAAGCCGGTGAGGCTTATGCTTGCGGAGTGTTTTCCGTTGTGCACAGTCGTGTTTGCCGAGGCTTCTGCGTTCCAGCTTTTTTCGGGCTTCAGGTAGGGGTTTCCGCCGGGCTGCCAGTACAGGTCGTTGAATGTGGGAATGCGGTAATTGCGCGAAACGTTGGCCGAAAGTCTGACCCACATACTGCGCACTGAAGAAATGCCAATGCTTCCTACCGGTTGCAGCACGCGGCCGTTTACCAGTTCCATGCGGAATTGGGCGGCAATTCTCACTCCCCGGGCGGGTAAAAATCCGGCCAGCACAAAAACGCTGGTGCGGTTCATGCGTTGCAAACTCAGGAAGCGGCTTACTTCTACCTGCGAATAGGTGTGGTTGATTCCGGCATTGAGAATGATTTTCGGCGCAAGTTCGCGGGTGAGTTCGGTTTCGGTAATTTGAGTAAGGCCGTGGGTTATGGCCGAAGAGTCGGACACAAAACCGCTGGTGTAAATGAGTTCGTCGATGAGTATTGCCGAGCGGGTGCGCATGAAAGTTTTCTGATCGCGCAGTGTGGCCGAGTGAGTAAGCAGAAAACGTGCGCTTCGGTCGTATTGCGTGGCCTCGCTGTGCGTTTGCGCCATCGACGGGGGAATGTGGCGGTTGTTTTCCTGCACCCAAACGTGTGCGCCGAGTTGGTGATTGCCTTTGCGGCCGGGAGTGAAAGCAAAATCGGCCGTGGCAGCCTGCATGAAGGTGGCGGCGTTGCCGAGTGTTTGTTCGGGCGAGGCAGGCAGGGTGATGTTGCGAAACGGAAAATTATTTATGGCCAGATGCCTTACGCCACGCACCGAAACAGCCATGCGGCTGCGGCTGAGCATAAACTGCAAACCCTGTCCGTTTTCGCCAAAGCTGCCATGCTGTGTGGTAAGTCTTACGGCCATCATCGAATCGCCGGGCTGTGCGGCACTGGCAATGAATACCGCGCCACCAATGGCTCCGCTGCCCCACGCGGCCGATGTGCTTCCGGGCTGCACCAGCACGAAGTCGAACAAAAATGCAGGCAGCAAGGCAAAGTCAATTTGCCCGTTGGCACTGCTTTGCAGGTTTATGTCGTTCCATATTGCCGGTGTGTGGCTGGCACTGCTGCCCCGCAAACCCGCCGTAGCCAGCGATCCGCTTCCATACGATTTTATGAACACACCGTTGCGCATGAGCAGTTCCGAAAGGTTCTGCTGCAAATACTGTGAGGCAAGCGCCGAATCGATGGGAAGCGGGATTAGTCCGGTGCTACTTAATCCGCCACGCCATTCGGTAATGACCACAGGCTTTTTTACCGCCTGCCGCAAACTGTCCTGCGCCTGCAAAGCCGGTAAACAGCCGCAAACAAACAATATCCCCGCGAGGTATGTGCGCAAAGTTTCTTTCATGACAAGCCAGATGATCTGTTCCCGGATCAAATTGCAGCCGTTACGAAAAAACGTGTACAGGAAAACGAAGAAATGAATACAGCAATCCGTTTCACCTGCATACCCTGTTCCCGGAGCGACTGTGGTAAATAGGTGGCGGCAGGTCTTCTGACTCGTTCCATTCCGGGCGCCTTCCCGGTTTTACAACCAGTGGCAAGTGGAGGCCCGGAATCGGTAGCGGAACTTACAGCAGCGGGCACTGTTCAGGATTTACACCTGATTCCCTTTTCATTTCATTGCTCCTGCCCGGAGCATGAAAACCGAAACCGATGCAAATGTAGAAAGTATTTTTGTTTTTCAAAGTGTGGTTATCATTGTGTGTACACAGAGTGATATGCCTACAGGCTGAAAACTTCATCAATACAAGCAATCAGACCCGGAACCGGTTTGATATTTCTGAGAATTGGCGGAAACGTACCTTGCTTTTGTCAGAAACATACTGCCACACCTATATGGCATTGAATTAATTTTGGCATACTATGCGCACAATTTCTTCATTTACGTTCATTTCTCTCAACGGCTGCTACAAGCGTTTGGGCAACGATATCAACTGGCATCAGCACGGTGAAGAAGAAGCCGCGTTTTCGGCCGAAAATCTGAAAACAGGAAATACGCTGCTCTTTGGCCGGGTAACCTATGAAATGATGGCCGGATTCTGGCCCACACCCATGGCCGCCGAATTGTTTCCCGAAGTGGCACAAGGCATGAATAACGCCGAAAAAATTGTGTGTTCGTCCACACTCGGGCAAGCCGCATGGAGCAATACCACAATCATCAGCCAGGATATAGTTTCAGCCATTCGCGCACTGAAAAAAACATCAGGCAAAAATATTACCATACTGGGCAGCGGCATTTTACAAACCAGCCTTGCCGATGAAGGTCTTATTGATGAATTTCAGGTAATGATTGATCCGGTAATTATCGACAACGGAGTGCAGTTTCTTTCGGCAATTACCCGCACCGGTACACTAAAGCTTAAAAGCAACCGCACGTTTCAGAGCGGTACTGTATTACTTACTTATACAAAATGAAAGAGAGAGACATTGCAATAGCCTTTTCTACCGGCCAATTCGAATCATGTTTTAATCATTTGTCAAAAAATGTTTCGTGGCATATTGCAGGAGAAAAACAGCTTTCGGGCATTGATGCCGTAGTTCAGTTTTGCCTCGACACGGCAGCTTATTTTGCAAGCGTGGAAACACATTTTACAATTCATCATGTGCTCGATGATCATGGAAAAATTGCTGTTACCGGTAATGCGGTATTTCTAAAAAACAACATTAAGGTTTCGGAAGTAAATTCATGTGATGTGTATTGTTTTGAAAACGGGTTATTGACCGAAATTACCTCGTATTGCATTGTGCTGAAGTAAAAAGCTTCCGGAATTTTTTTCCTGCTGCTGACATACAGTTGTCTTTACCTGCCGTGATGTTTGCCTAAAAAAGCAAAAACATGGTTTACGAAACAGCCCTCTTTCAACTTGCCAAAGGCACAACAGAAAACGAAGCATTGCAACACCTTGAATCACTGAATCCCCTTGTTTCACAATTACCAGGTTTCATCAGCCGCCACATCTCGCACAACGGGCAGGGTCAATGGCTCGATTTTCTGGAATGGGAAAGCATGGAACAGGCCAAAGCCGCTTCCGATAAGCTCATGCAAATGCCCGAAGCCGCCGAAGCATTTGGTGTAATTGACATGGGTACTTTACAAATGTTTCACTTTCATGCAGTGAGCAGCACACAGTGAAGTTTTATAACTTTACGGTATGGCATCCGTAGCCGATTATATTGCCAATGCGCCAGCGGCCGAACGTCATATACTTATGGCGTTGCACGATTACCTGTGCAGTTTGCCGGGTGTTACCGTGAAAATGAGTTATGGTACTCCTTTTTACTACCGCAATTCTTGGATTTGTTACACCGGTTTGGTTAAAGAAGGCGGCGTTGAGCTTGCCTTTACCCGCGCCAACGAACTTTCAAACGAGCAGGGTTTGCTTGATTTCAGAAACCGTAAACAGGTGGCGGGAGTGATTATTTCTGATGTGCGAAATATTCCGTGGGAAACCGTGCGTGAAGTTGTGCAGGAAGCCTTGATTCTGGATGATACGGTGAAATATAATGTGCGGAAAAAAAGCAGGTAATTCTCCTGTGTTTTCGTATATTTATTATGAATCAATAATCAGACTTATGAAAAGAATAATATTTTCTGTTTTAGCGTTGTTCATTTACTTCCAGGCTTTTACTCAGATTACATTTCAGAAAGGACATCTTATACACTCATCTGACATAGGGGTTTCTATTTTAAACGATACCAATAATGGTATGGTAATTTTATCAAATGATAATCAATTTGTCCAATTTATATCACTTGGTTTTATTGATCAATACGGAAACTCTATAAGCACTATAGACTATAGTACTACCGAAAATATGTTTGGGCGCGAAGTAATCAGATTAAGTGATGGGGGATTTTTGATTACCGGAAGCGTTACAATTAACTTAAATCAGCAGATGTTATTAATTAAGACTGATGCCTCTGGTAATGTTATCTGGACCAGGTCGTATGGAACTCCAAATACTGACAGGGGAAGTTCAGTAAAACAGGGTTTAGACGGAAATTATTATATCTATGGAACTTCTTCAGGTCTGAGTTCGTTCTCATCGGCTTTTTTATTAAAAACAGACACATCGGGTAACATTATCTGGCTTAAAGATCTTTCAGGAATTGGAATAAATTATTCGGAGAAAATGATTATTTCCGGAAACTCAGACATTATTGTTTGCGGTTGGAATGCCAATGATTTATGTATTGCCCGATTCGATACCGGAGGAAATGCGCAATGGGCTAAAACATACTCTGCCGGGTTTGGCGACCTTGGCAGTTCTATACAGGAAACAAGTTCGGGCAGTATCATTGTGGCAGGAACAACTTATGTACAAATTGGGCCGAATGCTATAATTAATCATGCGCTGTTTATTAAAGTTGATAATGCGGGCAACTTACTATGGGCTGATATATTTGGAGGATGCTGTAATGACAATGCTAATTATGCAATTGAAACGAGCGACGGAGGATATCTGGTAACAGGAGGCAGCAACAGTTTTGTGGGTAACAGTCTGGTAACTACTAATTTATTCTTAATTAAAACCGATACTTCAGGAACTCCGTTATGGAGTAAGTATTACGGCGGAAATATAAACTCACTCGACTGGGGAAATTATATTGCCGAAATACCTGATTCTGGTTTTGCAATAACCGGTAGAAGCGTAGGAGCATGTTATATTTTAAAAACCGATAAGAATGGAAGTGTATTGTGCAATGGTTATCCTTTTCAACTCACAAATTGGCAATACAATCTCAACACCACTACACAACCATTGGTTGTAAATAACGGAACTTTTACCTCATCAGTTTATTCCATTACACAAACCACAGTTATTCCAACTGTAGTTGATCCATGTACTGTGGATATTCCTGAAACTGCTGAGAACAACTCGTTTCAGTTATTTCCAAATCCAACTACCGATTATCTGAATATTAAGGGTGCGTTGGTCAATGACAGAGTTTTTGTTTACAACACGCTTGGTCAATTAGTTAAAAACGAAACCATTAAACAAGAAAATGGTCAAATAGTATTGTCAGATTTACCAAAAGGGGTTTATTATATTACGTTAATGAGAGACAATGTGATTATTCATTCGCAATCTCTGTGCATAGATTAATGTGAAATTTCTTAGGAGACCCGATTGGTGCATGAATTTTCAGGCAACTACCGGAAATAAACTTTACACCGATACACAAAAAAACGAGGCCGCAAAACGACCTCGTTTTAGTTTCAGAAAAAAGGCAGACCCGTAAGCCGGGTTCTGTTTTACCAGCCGGGGCAAGCCCGGTGGTGTTTCCGTCATTTCTCTGGGCCGTTTGTTGCCAAACGGCTCAAGCAACCTACCCACACTGTGTTTCCGAAGCCGGAAACTGAAACGGGCAGCTTCATCTGCGGCAATTTGCAGACCAGTGCTTATTTGGTTTTTCAACACCCGGGGTTTACCCCGCGCTGCTGTCGCCAGCAGCGGCGTGCGCTCTTACCGCACGTTTTCACCCTTACCGGCACACAAGTGTGCAGGCGGTATAGTTTTCTGCGGCACTTTCCGTTACCCAAACCTTTACGGTTTGAATCCCTTCCCGTTAGGAAGCGGGTTGCCCTGTGTTGCCCGGACTTTCCTCCCTTCCGCCAAAGCGGAACAGCGACGGAACAGTCTGCCTGCGGCAAAGGTAGTAAACAGGGCCGGGCCGGGCGGGATTTTTTTGCGGAGATGCTCACGAAAAACGCCACGAAAATTTCTTCCGTGGCGTTTGTGAGGGGCGCAGCACAAATATTGCGTGTTAGTTGTAGCGTGGTACTTTTCCGCTTTTCAGCAGCCGGTTGTTTTCTGTAATGGTGTAAATGTATATGCCGCACGACAGAGCCGACCAGTCTGTTTCGGTGACCGGGTTGGCAAGCGTGTGTTTCATGACTTCACGGCCACACAGGTCGTAAATGGTGAGCTGGCGGGGAGTGAAAAACGGAGACTGCTGAATGATTAATGCGTTGCCGGTGCTGTAAACTGTTGCTGCATCCTGCCCAGACTCTTGTACCGATGTGGGTGTGTTGGTTTGACTGGGATAATATTCGGCCTGCACCACTGTTTTGCTGAGCGACTGTTGCAGAATGGCAATGGTATTGATGCGCTGAAAATTCCATGCCTGATTGGCAGGCGATGAAAATGTGTAAACGAGCGAATCGCCGATGTTGGCGGGCAATGTGAGGCTTGTGCCTGAAACGCTGCTCAGGGCTTTGCGCAATACGTTATAGTGTTGTGTTTCGCCATTGGGCGCATTGTAAAAAACAGTGTCTTCGGCCAGGGCCACAAACAAACTCAGTATGCCGAGGGTGTGGGCGGCTTCGGTTTTTACGATAATTACCGAGCGGATGGAATCGTTGCCAAAACGCGTTTGCTCAATGCGCAGCGAGGCCGGCGTGGTTTGCCCGGTGTAAGGCGTAAACAGCGAGGCAGCACTGTAATTGGCCGATGTGGGAATGTTTACGCCCTGAATGACAAGCCTCGGCGTGGATCCGTAAACGCCATAGTAGTTGGTGCGGCCATCGTTGTCGGGCACATTGTGCTGGTTAAGCACACAACTGCTGTAGGGCGAGCTGGGGTGAATGGAAAGACGGACAACGCCGCTCTGCGCATTGAGGTTGGTATTAAAACCGGGATTGCGCGATGCACACACGCTGCACACTGTATTGGTGAAATGTTCCACCACTACTTTTTTGGGCACCTGTGCATGAAGCGACATGGCAAAGGCAAAACCGGCAAGCGCCGAAACGGAAAACTTCATGATTCGTTAGTTTGACCAATAATGAAGTACGAGAAAAAACGATGATCGGTTTTCCGTAAAGCAAAAACAACATGATTAGCCGTAAATCATCACTTCGGTGGCACCAAAACCGTAGCGTTGGTAAGAAGCATCGTAAAAGCGTATGCCTTTGTAAGTACCCAGCACGCGGCGAATTTCGGTTTTGAGGCGGCCATTGCCCACACCGTGTATAAAAATGATGCGCTGCAAATGATCGGCCATGGCCTGGTCGAGTTCCTGCTGCATACGGCGCAGCTGGATGTCGAGCAGCTGGCCGTTGGTCATGCCGTTCCAGTTGTCGAGCAGTTCTTCGATGTGGAGATCGACTTCTTTTTCCAACTGCTGATTTTTGAGCGCGGGTTTGGAGGTATGTCCGCGCTGGGGCTGTTGTTCCTGTGTGGCCAGCATATTGCGCAGCGCGGCCTGTGTGAGGAAGGGTTTTGATTCTTCGGCGGGTGCTTCTTTTTCGTAAAGCGGCACCAGTTCGGCCACAAACGATTTTTTGCCGGTGAGCAGATGTTCGCCGTAGGTGCTGTCTTTAAAAAACTTTGTGCCTTTGAGCCGGAGCAGATTGGACACCGGTGCACGATGTTCGTAAGCATCGTCGCTGTAAAAAAGCACATCGGTTTTTATGCTGCCCCAGTTGTCGATGTCTTGCGGGGTAAGTGTTTCCACCTCAATCTGCCTTCCCGGGCCCAGCATTCCGGCCTGTATGCAGGTCCACAGGCTTCCGTCTTTGAGCGAAAGCGTGTAATAAATATCGTAGGTGCTGTGATTGAAAAGAATAAGATCTATTTTCCCGGCCGAAGGAAATGCCTGATGCTGCGGCACAAACGCCAGATAAATTCCGTCGGGGTAACGGGTATTAATAACAGCCGGAGCGGTGGGCACTGAAGGTTTGGAAGCAGCCTGCGCCGTGGTCTGAGGCTTTGCCGGTTCGGGAGCGGCAATGGGATTTACAGGTACCAGCTGCGCTACAGGATAAGGATACTCGAAACCGTCTTCAATTTCCACCATCGCCATGCCCTCGCCCAGCAAACGGCTTATTATGCCCTCGCCTTTCTCGTCTAAGAAACGAACCCGGTCGCCTTTTCTGAATTTCATGCGGCAAAGGTAGCAATAGAAACATGTAAAGCCGTTCTGAACCGTTCAAAACCGCTCAAAACCGTTAAGCATTATATAGTAATAAATAGTACAAATTAACACTACCTGCCTTTATTCTGTCGCATATTTGTAATGCAGTATTTACTAATTATTATTTGTGATGAAAAAAATTGAATTTAGCCTTGTTGTTGTAGCCTTACTTTCGGTTTCTGTGCTTCTTTCAGATCACTGGTCAGGTACAATATTCGCCCCGTTGGGCATTACCCTGCTGGCTCTTTTTTATTTTATGAGCGGGTTCTTTTTGTTTTGCGGGGTTTCGTGGTCGGCGGTGTTTCGCAATTTTTCATATACGCGGCATTCGGCGCAGGACTTGCTTTTTGCAGCGGGAGGAGGAATTCTGGTAGCGCTGCTGTTAATTGGCATTCAGTGTAAACTTTTGCTCTGGAGCCACTCCAACGAACTGCTTTTGTTTGGGTTATGCCTCACAGCCGGGTTTGGACTTATTGCCCTGTGTATTTCAAAAATCCTCACCCGGCAGTTGCTCAAAAAAGTGCTGTTGCGTGTGGGCATATACGCCGGCATTGCAGTGGGCATACATTCCATTTCGGCCTCTTCGCTTATTGCCTATTATTATCGTCATGATATAGAAATGGCGCAGGTAAGACTTGCGTTATGGCATGATCCCTACAATTCCATATTTTCGAATAAACTGGAAATGGCAGCATCACAGCACAGAGAAAACCATTCTTCTGCGGGTTCATCGGACGATAATTTCAATGTAGTGCCGCGATAAGCGTTCGTTTTACGGCAGGCTAACTACTTTTTCCCTTATTTTTGCGCTTCATGCGCCACTTTCTTACCCTGATTCGCCTGCCCAATCTGCTCATTATTGCCTTTACGCAATATATGCTGCGGTGGTGTCTGATTTTGCCCACGCTTAATTACTTCAAAGTCAATTTCGATCTGGAACTTCTCCCGAAGCACCACATGAGCGAGGCCGACTTCTTTCTGCTGGTACTTTCCACAGTAATGATTGCGGCTGCTGGCTACATCATAAACGATTATTTCGATGTACGTATTGACGAAGTAAACCGCCCGAGCGAAAATGTGGTGGGCAAAACCATAAAGCGCCGTGTGGCTATGGGTGCGCACATGGTTATCAATATCATCGGTGCAGGGCTTGGTATCTGGCTTTCGTGGAAGTATAATCAGTTCAAGGTCGGTTCGTTTTTGTTTATTACTGCTCCTGCCCTGCTCTGGTTTTATTCTACCAGCCTGAAACGGCAGTTTTTAATTGGTAATGTGGTTATTGCCCTGCTTTCGGGCTTAGTGCCGATGCTTGTGCTGCTGTTTGAACTGCCCGGCGTACACCATACCGTGGCCGAAACTTATCCCATTCTTATCGAGCGAAAACTGTTCAGCCTTGAAGCCATTTTAAATATCGGTCTGGCCTATGCCCTGTTTGCCTTCCTCATTTCGCTGCTGCGCGAAATGATTAAAGACACCGAAGACTACGAAGGCGATCTCGCCTATGGATGTCGCACCGTGCCCATTGTACTGGGCATTGCCCCCACCAAATGGATAATGGCGGGCACCGCAGCGGCAGTAATGTGTATGCTGGGCTGGATTCAACTTTCCATGGCACAAAGTACCGACTGGCTTTCGTTTACTTATTTGCTGGCGCTCGTTCAACTGCCCCTGGCCGCCATTGTGTGGCTTACGCTTAAAGCGGCCGGCAAACGCGACTGGCGCCGGCTGAGTATGCTTATTAAGGTGGTGATGATTGCAGGTATTTCGTACCTCTTCATTTACGCCCACGGAATTAAAGAAATTACCCAAGCCGAACTCGCCGCCTGATGTTTCCCGAACGACTGAGCCGTTTCCGTTTTATATTGGCCTCCAAATCGCCCCGCCGCCAGCAACTGCTGCGCGAACTGGATATTCCGTTCGAACTCATTACCAAGGAAGTGGACGAAAGCTTTCCGGCTCATTTGCAGGCGGGTGAAATTCCCCTCTACCTCTGCCGCAAAAAAGCCGATGCCTTTGAAGGCGACCTCACCCCCGAAACAATAGTGATTACTGCGGATACCGTGGTGTGGATAAACGGCCACGTACTCAACAAACCCGAAAGCCGCCACCAAGCCCTGCAAATGCTCCGCGAACTCTCGGGCAGCCGCCACGAGGTGTATACCGGTGTGTGCATACGCTCATCGGTACGCGAAGAATATCTGGTGGCACGCACAGATGTGTGGTTCCGTACATTGAAAGAGGAGGAAATTGAATACTATGTGGATAAGTACCAGCCCTACGACAAAGCCGGTGCTTACGGAGCGCAGGAATGGATTGGCTACATTGGCATGGAGCGTATTGATGGGTCGTATTTTAACGTGATGGGATTGCCGGTGAAAGAATTGTACGAAAAGCTGGCTGGCTGGGGGTAAGTTTTCAATCTGTTTCCAAGATAATTCTATCATGAATCAATCCGGCTTCTTTCAGTATAAGGTGCTGCGGAATGACGGTGATATGCTTGAAGTAAACACAGAGTTTTCCGATGGCAGAAATTCCGGATCAAATAAAACGTATGACAGTGCTGCAGCACTGCATGCGTTTGCGCTTGAATTAATGGATTTTTATTCCAGAAAAGAACCGTTGAAGTATGAATCAGGAGTTAGAAATGGATACAGCTACCTTTTATTGAACCTGTTTTTTGCTGAACCGAGAGGTATTATTGCCATCAGAATTTATAGTGAAAACAATGCAGATGAACATGCCGAATTTCGCAGCATAGTACACCTCGAAATCCGCACTGAAGTGGAAGCGCTTCAACGATTTGCCCGGGAACTTCTGGCGATTTCGGTTACCGGCAATGGAATAGCCCGAATCAACTGATAGCGGTACTGCTTACAACTGGCCGAGCACCACAGCCGGGTCAATTTTCAGCGCACAGTGGAAATGTGCTTCGGGGCAGGCGGCGTGGCCGTGCAGACCGCAAGGGCGGCAACTGAGTTTTTCGGCCACTTCCACCACGCGCGATTGTGGCGACACGGGGCCGAAACCGAATGCGGGTACGGTGGAGCAAAACACGGCAGTTACTTTGGCATCGGAGGCTGAGGCAAAGTGCAGCGGGGCCGAGTCGTTCACATAATTCATGGCGGCATCGCGTATCATGGATACCGATTGCAGGAAGCTGAGTTGCCCGGCCATGTTCATAACCTGTGCCCGGCCCGAATCGCGGCGGATTTTTTCGCAGAGTTCGGCATCGCCCGGCGCGCCCAGCAGATACACGCGGTAATGTGCCGGCACCAGTGCAATAAGTTTCAGCCACTGCGAGGCGGGCCACTGCTTGGTAAACCACACCGATGCGGGCGCAATACATATATATGGCCCGGCCTGCTTGTGAAACGACACGGCTTTTTCGTCGGCAGCGGTGGGGTAAAGCCTCGGGGCCTGTGTTTCCTCGTCGGTGAGGTGTACAATGAGATCGAGGTTACGGCGTATTTCGTGGCGGCCGGTGCCTATTTCGTGAGGCAGTGCGCGGGTGTAGCGCCAGCTCAGCGGATTTTTGTCGAAACCAATACGCTGTTTTGCGCCCGAAAAGCCGGCCAGTATGCCCGACGAGGCAAAGCGGTGCAGGTTGATGACCACATCGTATTTGCGCCGCCGTATCTGCCACAGGAGTTTCCAGAGGTTGCGCAGCTTGCCTTCTTTTTTATTCCACACCAGCACCTGATGCAGAAACGGATGTCCGGCCAGCAGTCCTTCGTTTCCTTTGCGCACGAGCATATCAATTTCGGCCTTGGGGTAATGGTGGCGCAGTTTTTCGGCCACGGGAGTAGCCAGCACCACATCGCCGGTAAAGGCAGTCTGGATAATGAGTATGCGTTGAAGTGCGTCGGAGCTCACGGCTGCTCGGCTTAGGATTTATACGGCCACGCTGAAATCGCGCAGGGCATCGTTGAGCGAGGTTTTCAGGTCGGTGCTGGCTTTGCGCTGACCGATGATGAGTGCGCAGGGCACCTGATACTCGCCTGCGGGGAATGTTTTGGTATAGCTGCCGGGAATTACCACCGAGCGCTCGGGCACGTAGCCTTTGTGCTCTACGGGTGTGGTTCCGGTTACGTCTATAATTTTGGTAGAGGCCGTAAGCACCACATTGGCGCCCAGCACGGCTTCGTGGCCCACGCGCACACCTTCCACCACAATGCAGCGCGAACCGATAAATGCGCCGTCTTCGATAATAACGGGTGCAGCCTGCACGGGTTCAAGCACACCGCCAATGCCCACGCCGCCGCTCAGGTGCACGTTTTTGCCTATTTGTGCGCACGAACCTACCGTGGCCCAGGTATCCACCATAGAGCCGCTGTCCACATACGCGCCAATGTTTACGTAGCTGGGCATAAGAATTACGCCTTTGGCCAGAAATGCCCCGTGGCGGGCCACCGCATGAGGCACCACGCGCACACCGAGTTGCTGGTAATTATGCTTGAGGGGCATTTTATCGTAAAACTCCATGGGCCCGGCTTCGAAGGTTTCCATTTGCCGGATGGGGAAATACATGATTACGGCCTTTTTTATCCAGTCGTTAACCCGCCAGCTGCCGTCAGACAGTGGTTCGGCCACGCGGAGCAGACCCTTGTCGAGCGATTCAATCACATCGTGTATTACAGACTGTGCGTCGGCATTGGCCAGCAGGGTGCGGTTTTCCCAGATTTCCTCAATAAACTGTTGCATAACTCAGGTGTTTGAGGCACGAAGGTAATGTGTGTGTGGTGCTTTGCCACATTTGCCGGGTGTTTTTGATATTAATTTTTTCATCAGCGCCCCCGCCACGTATCTTTGCGGCATGGCCCGTTTACTGGCAATTGATTTTGGCACCAAACGTTGCGGCATAGCCGTAAGCGACCCCATGCAACTCATTGCCACCGGCCTTACCACGGTTCACAGCAAAGACATTCTCGCCTGGCTGGCCGATTACACAAAGCGCGAACCCGTGGAAACCTTCATAGTGGGCGAACCCAAACGCCTCAACGGCCAGCCCACCGATGCCACACAGCATGTGGAAGCCTTCGTAAAACACCTGCGCAGGCAGTTTCCCCAAATTCCGGTACAACGCATCGACGAGCGTTTTACCTCCAAAATGGCCTTTCAAAGCCTCATCCACTCGGGCCTGGGGCGCAAAGACCGGCAGAATAAAGCCCTTATTGATGAAGTAAGCGCCGTAATTCTGCTTCAGAATTACATGGACAGCAGCCGTTAACACTTCACTACAGAGTAAACCTTGCTTTGCCCTGAATTTTAATTTTAAATGATACCCAGTCCAAAACAGGTACTTATCCTCTTGCCGGCAGGCTTTACTGTTCATATTTTTGGATAACTCAAAAGCCAGAGAATTCGGCCTGCTAAATCGATAAATGCCAAAATTGTTAAAAAAATATCTTGCAATCGTAACAAAGTCTTTATAATATCGTAGAACAAAGCACCTCTGCACGAATGAACGTAATTGAAAAGACCCGCCCTGAATTTGATTCCGCCCCAACGGAATATCACTTTACCATTCCGGACGGTTGCATCACCTTACCTCATTGGCTTTGCAGAAAGACCTTCACTGTAAAGAATTAATTCCCCTACAAATGAGTGCTGAATTTAAACGAATCTACAGTAATTCCAACCATTCGCCCCGAACGGTTAAAACCATCTCCAAAGACCGGATCGAATGGCTTATTGATGCCTGCGGAATAGACCCCCGCATTGCTTCTGTAGATCTTGAAAGCATAAAAGCCAAACTCTGCTGCTCCGAAGAAGGCGAAAACTGGTCGTTGGAGAAATGCGACGAGGCAGAAATTGAATACAAGCGTTTCCTGCAATTATATCTCCGCTACGGTCCCGGCGTATATCCTACGCCCGATATGTACACCGTTTGGCAATACCACCAGTCGGAACCAATGAACTACCGCAATGACTGCATGGCCATGTTTGGTCATCTCCCGCCCGATTTTCCGGTGGTTGGCCTGCGCGATCAGTATTCACCCAAGCCCTCGCACGCAGGCATTAACAAAACCCGTGAGCGTTACGCCGAGTTGTTTGGACGGCCTATGCTGATGGTGGTGTAGAAGTTTGATTACTGAACGATATAATGGCCGGAGCTTTGCTCCGGCTTTTTTTGTAAGCTGCGCAAAGTTTACATCGCCGAAGGCGATAGAAACTTTGTGCTTTCCTGAAACAAGTCTCCAGACTTGTTTCAGTGTACGGATTACTGCCCGTCAAAGAACTTAAACAAAGTTCGGATGACTGCTGATAGTTTCGAAAACTGAATTCAAAAAACGTTTGATTTGCGCGAAATGCGCGATGCCTCGCGCATTTACGGGAATCAGGCATTCCCGTAAATGCGAAACAAAGTTCAGACGATTGCTGATAGTTTCGGAAACTGAATTCAAAAAACTTTTGATTTGCGCGCAATGCGCGATGCCTCGCGCATTTACGGGAATCTGGCATTCCCGTAAATGATTGCAGATATTCCAGATACTGATATGAAAACTTTTGATTTGCGCGCAATGCGCGATGCCTCGCGCATTTACGGGAATCTGGTATTCCCGTAAATGCGAAACAAAGTTCAGACGATTGCTGATAGTTTCGAAAACTGAATTCAAAAAACGTTTGATTTTCGCGCAATGCGCGATGCCTCGCGCATTTACGGGAATCAGGTATTCCCGTAAATGTGCGTTTTCTCCATCACCCCGCTATCGCCTTAAACACTGCCACATTCAGATACTTCGCCAGCATGGCTTCATAATCGGGCGATACTGGTTTTTTCTTGTAGGTATCTTCCAGCATTTTGAAATACGTTTCAAAAGCGCCTATGCCCATGAGTTGCAGGTAGGCTGCGCAATGCTGGTAACTGAGCTGGATGAGGAACTGATAAATCACGGTAAGTTCCCCGATCAATGCTTCGAATAGTTGTTCGAGGGCGGCAAGCTGTTCGTTGCTGAGTATGGTTATTTTGCTGAGTGCAATGCGCAGTGCATCGAGCAACTGACGGAGGTGATTTTTGGCCCAGCGCGTTTCGGAGAGGAGTTTTACGGCGGTGAGTATGAGTTTCTGCGCGGCATCGGATATGTGCAGGCGGGTCATGAATGCGGTAAATGCATCTTTGCCTGTGCCGGTAACCCAGTTGAGCAGCAGGTGCGAAACCAATGGCAGGGCATCTTCGCCGGCATCAGTGAGCAGTTGCAGACTTACCTGCCCGGGCAGAGGGGCTGTTTGCGGCAAAAGCTGGGTGTACAATCCGCCGGGCGAAAAGTAGCCGGCACCTTTAAGGCTGCGGGCTGTCATGGCGGCCGAAATTAAGCCCAGTGCTGCACTGCCGCGCAAATACGGGGCATACAAAAACGGCACCTTTTCGAGCATGGCCGGCTCCCAGCCGTGCGGTACGGGATCTATGGCATTCCAGATGCGCATGGTGCGTGTGCCAAGGTGCGCGGCATAGTACACCGAAAAAGCATTGTTACCTGGCGTGGCTCCGGCCGAAGGCATGGTCGATACGGTAAACTTATGCTGCGCATCCCAATACGGCTGCTGGTTTTCGAGCGAGAGTGCCAGCGTGGCCGAAAGCGCACCGCCCAAACTATGGCCGGTAACGATAACGTGTTGCGGATGTATGTGCTTCTTCGCCTCACCCGCCAGAAATTCCTGAATGGTTTTTCCGTTGCTTTTCATGCTCCGCAAAATGTGCAGACCAATGTAAGTGCCCCGCGAAATATGCACCGGATCTTTTGCGGTAAGTGCCTTTAGTTCCTCTTCGCTTACGCTGTCGGCATTGGGCAGTGCATACACCCACGCCACGGCTTCCTGCACCATGAAATCTTCGGTAAACCAGCCGTAGGTGGAAAGCGGATTGGTGCCCGCCACCGCCACCACATAAGTACCATGCACCGCATCGTAAGCCACAAACACGGTATTGCTGGCCACCTGCTTCGCCACATCTTCGCCTTCCGAAACCACCACCGGCCCCCACACCAACTGCCACTGCCCCATCCAGCTGATAAAATCTTTTTCACTAAAGGCATGGTCGAGTGCATTGTGCATCCAGGTTTGCAGCACCTGCGCCGAACCTTTTTTGCCCATGCATAAATTGGAAAGGTAGTTGAGCGCAAACACGCGCTGGGTGGGATTGAAGGCTGAATTCATTGTTTGTCAGGGGAAATAGTTTCTGCTTAAACTTATCAGACAGAAAGCAAATAATTCAGCGTCTGTTTATAAGTTTTTTCGAATTAATTTATTACTAAACAAAACAATTAACACTTATCGAATGAAACAAAATATTAGTCGATATATAAATAAATTTGAGCGCGTAAATCATTCAAATGGTTAGAATATAAATTGTAGATCTTCATTAATAAAATAGTCAGCAAAAAGGTGTTTTTTCTTCCCAATTATCCAAATAATATACTGAGAAATTTCTCAAAAAAACGCTCAATTATATTATATTAAATAAATATATGTATCTGTCAATACTCACTCTCTTTCTCACCCTGAAAAAACTATCTGTTCTGCGAATACAAAAACCCCATTTTACTGATATCATGATTAATAGAGAAAAATACACTCAATATATAATTTCAAGAGTAAAATCCTCAGATCAGTCGAAGGCAAATCATAAAATCTGATGAGAAGTAATATTTATGTGATAAAATAAATTTGCTAAAAAAACCCATGAAAAACGTTTCTAAATTATTAATTCTGTTGTCGATATTCCTGTATTCTTGCAGCACATCGGGTGTAAAACTAATTCCTGTAAAAAACGACAAAGAATATCAGTATATTGATACTGATGGTAAAATTATTATCAATGCTCAATTCAGTGAAGCCAGTTTGTTTTATGAAGGACTTGCACTGGTTAAATCAACTCCCCCCGCCTCAAAGTGGGGATATATAGACGAAGAAGGGAAGTATGTAATACAGCCAAAGTACAAGATGGCCACAGTTTTCAGTGAGGGAATTGCCTGGGTGGTTGAAGAGAATGGAGCACCGGTAGCAATTAACAAAGAAGGAAAAACTTTATTTACTCTCCAAAATGCAGATGAGGTAAATAATTTTCACGATGGAATGGCAGCCTTTAGTATAGCAGACAGCACTGGAAGTAAATGGGGGTTTGTAGATAAGGAAGGGAAGATAATAATAGCTCCACAATTTGCTGCAGTTATGCACTTTAGTGAAGGTTTATGTGCAGTTGCAAATCGTAAAAACAAATGGGGGTTTATCAATCCGAAAGGAGAGTTGAGTATTAACTATCAATTTGATATTGCCGGAATTTTTGAGAATGAAAAGGCAGCTGTTGGGCTTAATAACAAGGTAGGCATTATTGATGCTGACGGAAAATATAAGATAAATCCACAATTTGGTCGAATTTACATTGATGATGAAATATTTCTGGTGGAGCAAAATGGGAAATGGGGATGGTGTGATAATGAAGGGAAACTTATTATCAATCCACAATTTGAAATCGCTTTCCCTTTTGGAAACAATGATATTACTCCGGTGAAGTCTGGCGATAATTTTGGTTATGTAGATAAAGAAGGGAAAATGACGATCAACCCACAATTTTCTTTCGCTTTCCCATTTAACGGGGATAATGCAATTGTGAGCAATGGCAGTCAGGTAGGAATAATTGATGAAGAAGGGAAATACTTGGTAAATCCACAGTTTGAAAATGTCTCAAAAGATGTAATGCATTATTTTTCCAACAAAATTTCGGCATTTCAAACTGCTGAAACTGATTATTTCGATGTGTCTGTGATTGCAAATTATATTAGTAAAGAAATTACTTCAGATAGTTTTTGGGGAATTACATTTTCGATGCCATTAAATAAGATAATGGAAAAGTTTAAAATAAGCGCATCTGACTGGAATTCATATTCATCTTCATTCAAAATTATGGATGATATTTCAATAAGTAAAGATGCTGAAGGGGACCTCTCGTTAATCGGAAAACCGTTAAGATATATTTCAGATGGATGGTATGGAGTCAGATCGGTTATCGATGATGAATATTTACCACAACATTATCTTTTCAGAATAAATTTGAAAGGAAATGGTGTAGGTAAAGAACAAAATTTAATATCGGCCATTTCGAAATCAATAAAAGGCTACACTGAACAAGTTAAGGAAAACGAAAGTATAATTCTTGAAAACAAAAATCATATTATTCGGATAAACGAAAACGGTGGAGTTGAAATTCATATTATTCCAAAATTAGTTCCTCCCCAAAACAAATCAGAAACAAGCAATACACTTCAGGAAACTGAATAATATTTTTAAATGTACAATACATAGCCGTTGCCCGGTAAATTCAGGTAACGGCTATATTTTAACTCATTGCACCTCATGTTAGTGTATCAACTACAATTTGATACAATCACTCCTCACCTGTTCTGCGAATACACAAAACCCATTTCCTCATCGCCCCACAATTTCGAGATGTGATAACTCGCCATCACATCCTTTCCATAATTCCTGCAGGTACGCAGTTGCAGGCCATAACTGTACGTAGTGCCTTTCCATCGTAAACCCAGCTTATTCCAAAACCAGCCGTAATGTGCCTGATGCTTTTGTATGGTGCTGCTTGAACGGCCAAAGGTGCTGAGCGCGTGTGCGTGCAGCAGTGCATAACGTCCTTTGCCCGGCGAGCCCACACGGGCCACTACTTCAAATGCCTGACAGCCGTTGAGGTCTTTCACCACATCGTGCCACTTGCCATCGGCCGGAATGGTGCCGGCGGCGAAAGTGCCCACGCGGCCGTTGAAACCGGCCAGTCCGTTTACGTGCAGCAGGTGTTGTGGTTCTATGGTGCCAATGCCAATGTTTCCGCCCTGTTGCAGAAAGAGACGTACGCCGCCGTCGGGGCCAGGTTCGGAGAAACTGAGGCCTTTCTGACTGTCGCCGGGATCGAGGCCGATGCTCCAGGCGGGGTTTTTCTGTTCGATGCTGCGGAAGAAACTTTGCAATTGTTTCGAGCTTCCTTCGGGCGAAAGCAGCAGGCCGTATTCGAGGTCTTTCGAAAAGCCGTCGTCGATGCGGTTTACCATCGAGTCGATGAGGGCTTCGAAACTGCCTTCACCGGGCATTTTGCCTTTGCGGAAATATTCTTTGAGCGTATTGCGATTCTTCAGGTTCATGTGCGATGGGTTAATCTCCGTTGCCGGTAATTATAAAATCGTTGCTCAGTATGAGGTTGCCAATGCTGCGCGGAATGGCGGGCAAGGGCTGATCGTCGTCGTCGCCAAGCAGTTCGGCAGTGAGCAGGCTGAACTGGTGGCGCGATGAGGTAACCAATATCGACCAGGGATGTCGTGCGCGAATGGTGTCGGTATCGTCGTTATCATCCATCATGCGGGCGGTGTCGCTGAGTTCGTAGCGGCCGCCTTCGTCGCAGGTAACCACCACCGAGAGCGAAGTGACAAAGTCCACGTAAGGCAGCCGTTCGAGGAAACCGGCCATATCGGCCCGCGATACTTCACCGGCCAAGCGTGGCTCGGCCTGTGCTTCGTAGAGCCAGGGCGAGAGGTAGCGGCGCGTGTCTTCGTTTAGCTGCCGCAGGTAAAAACCTGCATCGAGTCCGGCTTTAAATCTTACTGCAGCCACCACTTTTACGCGCTCGTAGTGCGGGTTGCGCACAAATACGCGAATGTGCGGTGAGCATCGTTGTTTAATGTAATCTGCTATTTGTTTAAGGTTGGCGTAGCAGTCTTTGGGGCGCAGCAGGTTTATATCATCGCGGCGTTCCACATCGGGCATTACCACCAGCATTACGTGGCCGGGCTTGTGTGTGCCGGCGGCATCGAGGTTGGGCAGGCATTTCACCAGATACACATCGGGAAATTCCTGCAGCACGAGGCGTTCGTAATCGAGCGGAAGTACGGCGCGGTTGCGGTGGCCCAGGCGTTCGCTTACACGCAGGTACATGGAGGCGTGTTCTTCGGGCGGACGGCCGCTGCGCGAGGCAATGGGCTGCGCCACTTCCTGCACCGATGCGGGCTGATTTTCGATGCGCGCAATAGTGCCCGAAGGCAGCGGCGTGTGAAGATGCGAAACAGTATTGCCGTCGTTTTGCCACACCACTTCGGCGGCCTGTGTGTATATGGCTTTTACGTAATTGGTGTAAGCCGTGCGGTTGGGTATAGCGGCGCAGAGCCAGTGCAGGCCGGGACGCATAATGGTGTTGTCGTTGGTCATGTCGGCAGGCAGGTCGAGCTCCACAATGCCGGGCATGATGAAATTCTGTGTGCTGTCGGTGAGAATGCGTTCGGGCGAAAGCTTTCTCCAGCGGTTGCTGCTGAGGTAGTACCAAACTACCGGACTTGGCGCCTGTTCGGGATGCAGCGACTCTTCGGAAATCTGAAAGAAGAGTGTGAGCGGCTGCGGCGGTGCCAGATTTTCGAGACCGATGAAAAGATAGCCTTCTTCGTTGTACACCGGCAGCAAACGCGCCTGGTGCATACGCGTACCGGTTTGGTAAAGCTCGGTGCCGAAAGGATAATGCCGGTAAAGATGCAGCAACGGTTCGCCGTTTTCGCCCACGGCCTTTTCCGAATCGAAAGAAGCCGAATAACTGAGCGAAATGGAACTGATGTGCGGCACATGCGGCGCAAGGGGCAGCGGCAGCGATTTTTTGCGAAAGCCGCTGCGCATCATGGTATCGGTAAGCAGCGCAGGATATTCGGCAGCACCAAAACCTCCGGCGGGCGAAATGAGTTCGAGACGCAGATAGCCTTCCTGCGTTTCGGGTGCGTAAAAAAGATCGGCTTCGGGCACACGCCACGTAGCGCGTTGTCCGAGGCGACGCGGATCGATATTGCTGATGTGTGTTTCGGGCGAAACGGGAATGCCGCGGTCGGGATGCTCGGTGGGCAAACTGGTAAACAACTGCACCTGCTGTTGATCCTGCGGCTGCGGCTGAAACCAGCCGTTTTGCAGGAGCGATAAACTTCCGGTAAACGATTCGTTGGTGATGTTGCCGCTGTACAATTCGTAATGCTTCCCGAAACCGGCCTGTGGCAAATCGTACCAGCGCAAATGCAGTTGCACATTGGTAAGGTGCTTACTGAACGCTTCTGCATTGCCCACCATGAAATAAGCACCCGCCGCAGGCAATGCACCAAACGGCTGAAAAGGTTTATCCACAGCCAGCGGCCCCGACTGATTCCATAACGAAAGTCTTTTCATGCCCGATACTTCGGTATCAATGCGGATGCTGTTTACCGGCATACCACTGAGCATTGAATAGGCATAAGCCGGCGCATCGTGGCTGTTGAGCAGCATACGCAGCACGGGCCATTGTTCGTTGTATTCGCTGCCATGCACAGCGGCCGCGGCAGAAGTTATGGAAGGATCGTTTACAGTGAGACCGAAACGCAAAATGAATTCGGCCTTTTCCTGATCTACCGTAAAGGCATAACGAGGTATTGCAATCCACCCTTCGGGGCCGGTGATGTGAATGATGAATGCTTTGTGCAGCAAGTAAAACTCGGCTGCGCTTTCGTTGTTACCGTAGTTTTGTTTGGCATCGTTAATTATGGCGTACAAACGTTTTACTTCGGCACTGCCTTTGTCGAGACGGAAGGTGATGGTAATGTCGCGCCGTCCTTCGGAGAGAAACAATGCGGGCGATGAGATGGAAAAACCCAGCCGCGCATTTTCCATGGTGCGTTCGGCCTGCGAAAGATCGTGTTGGTCGGTGCCGGTAAGGCTCCACCAGTTTTGAATTTCGCCTTTGAGGTTTCGCTGCGGATCGGTTGAACTGTAAATGCCTTTGGCCATCATCAGTTCCTTATCGCCTTCGTAAGCAATTACATCGGGGTTGCGGCTTACAAACAACGTATGCAGCGCCGCAATGGATGCGCGGTTTATAAACAGCGGTTTTACCGAAGCATAAAAAAGCGGATTGCCCGCACTGTCTTTTCCGGCTTCAAACCTTGTGCCTGCAGGAAGCAGCTGCACGGTTTCTGTATCGTGAAGTGTGAATGTGACGAAAGTTCTGTCGGGCCGGTAATCCTGCAGCGAGGAGTGCAATACGTTTTTGTAATAATGATCGAGATGGCGCTGCGTAACTCCGTTAAGCTGTTTGCGTGTTTGCTGAATCATACGCAGAAACGCAAGAAACAGGGCCATATCGGGCCGGTTATCGCCATTGCCCGGAAGAATTTTTTCGAAATTGCTCCGCGTGTGCTCCACGAGGTAGCTGAACGACTGAAACACATAATCGTAAATGCGTTTCAATCCCTGCATGAGCATTTCTACAATTTTTCCGGAATCGGAAGGCGGCTGAAGTTTGAGCAAAAGTTCGTCCTGCACCGATTGGGGCAGCTTCCACCGTGGCGAGAAATGCGTTTCGGCCGCATCCAGCGGCGGGTTAAACACGCCGAATGCGTTTATCCGCGAAGCAATTTCCGTCAACTGAAAAAGCATGTGCGCGAGGCGGGCGGTAATCTGGTTTTCCACCTCTTTGTGCAAACTCTCGTAAATACCGCGCGAAAGGTGTTTGTCCCAATGATTCACCCGCAGCAGTAATTCCACAATAAAATTGAAGGTATTGCGTATCGACTCGTTCATCATTTCGGGCCTGTCGGTGTCCCTGAACCTGTCGAAAAGCGTGCGGAACTGCGCATCAATTTCGCGCAGGTTGGTGGCGGCAATACCGGCCAGCAATACCGGTTCGCTTTTGCCGAAGAAGGTAAACCAGGTGCCGTTTATTTCATTGTCGGTGGAATAAAAATTGAGATAGCCCGAAAGCGCACCGGCCATGAGCAAATCGTCAATTACGGTTCGTTCGTCAACCGCCACCGAATCGGGATGAAGCAGCGCAGGCATACGGTTGCGCCGTGTAAGCGCCGCCGACTGGTTTTTCGTGTTTCCGTAAACCGGATTGCTGCTCATTAATGTTGTTAGTTAGTAGTGCGGTATTCGGGCGCAATGTTGGTGCCTTCGTTGAGGTAGAAGGGATACACCATATTGCTTCGCGCGTTGGTTGCGCGTATCGTATAATCGAGTTTGATTCGCAGCAGGCCCGATTCATTGTCTGAACGTTCAATACTTATTTCGTTCAGTGAAATGCGGGGTTCGTAATCGAGAATGGCGGTGCGTATGTGTTCGCGCAACTGGTTGACGAAGGTGTGGGTAACCGGTTCAAACACCATACGCCTTATTCCGCAGCCGAATTTTGGGAAAAGCAAACGTTCGCCGGGTGCGGTGGAAAGAATAATCTGCAAACTCTCCCAAATGTCCTGTTCGTCGCTCACCATCACCACGCGCCCCATTTCGGGACTGAACTCGGGCGGAAAGCTCCAGCCCGAACCGAGGAATGAGTTTTTGTTTTTCTTTGCCATTCGCAATAATTTTTTATCCGCCAATTAAAACCGTAGGAAATCCGAGTACAATGCTTCCGCCGTGTGCGGTGGTGTCGCCCATGCGTGCTGCAGGTTTTCCGCAAATGAGCACGGTGGCCGAGCCTTTTGCAATGGTATCGGGCGGGCCTACGCATACGCACATATCGCCCATTACGGCGGCGGGCATGTTGCCTATGAGCACCGTGGGAGCGCCGGGGCCGGTGATGGGGCCGCCTACGTGGGGAATGGGGGAAGGTACTGCCGGGGTTTGCATGGGGCAGGTGTGCATGTCGGTGAGTCGGGCTGCTGGAGGCATTTTTTCAGAGTGAGAGTGAGTATGAGAGCGAGAGTGAGTATGAGAGCGAGAGTGAGTAAGAGAGCGAGAGTGAGTATGAGAGCGAGAGTGAGTAAGAGAGCGAGAGTGAGAGAGGAGAGCGAAGAGAGTGATTGGTTGTGTTCTTCGCTTCGCTCAGATGTAGTTTGTTCATGCTTTGCGTGAATGTCGTGTTCTTCGCTTCGCTCAGATTTAGTTTATTTACGCTTTGGGTGAATGTTGTGTTCTTCGCTTCGCTCAGATGTAGTTTGTTTACGCTTTGCGTGAATGTAGTTCTCTTCGCTTCGCTCAGATGTTCTATGTTCACGCTTCGCGTGAATGTGCTTTCTGATTGAATTTTAGCTGTCCCTTCCATTGTATTAATTTATTTTCACCAGTGCACCTTTTACAATGCATGGGCCCGATGAAGAAAACTCTGAGTTGGCGGTGCCGGAGGCTACGAGTTGGGCCTGTGCGGTGATTTTGGTGTTGAGGCCGGTAACCTTCATATCGGTTTTGGCGGATATGGCGGTTTGCTGCATGGCATCTATTTTAATATTGCCTTTGGCAGATATGGTGATGTCTTTGGCACTGTCGATGGTGATGCCGCCCGATTCCATTTTGATGCTGTTGTTGTTCTGATCGGCAATGGTGATGGATTTGGCATCATCGCTGAAAATCATTTTGTTGTTTCCGGGTGTGGTGATGGTGAGTATTTTTTTATCGTCGTCGATTTCTATTTTGAGTTTCGATTTGCTGACGATGGCTTTGAAGGCGTTTTTCTGTTCAGGAGTGTAGGGCGATTTGTTTTTGCTGCTGTGCAGCATGCCCAGAATTACCGGAGCTCGGGGATCATCGTCGAAAAAGCCAACTACCACTTCGTCGTTTACTTCGGGATAGAAGTAGGCTCCGGCTCCGTTGGTGGCGTAAAATGTGGCCATGCGCGCCCACACGGCTTTGCCGTCGTCGCCCATGAGGGGGAGTTTTATGTTTACGCGGAAATTATTGTCGGGGTCTTTGTGTATTTGTTTCACCACGCCAATCTGCAGGCCGTGAACGGGCGGAATCATGCCCATGGCGGGCGGGGCCGAAATGGGTATCTGTTCGCTGAACCAGCCCGGTTCGAGTCCGAATTCGGCTTCGGTGATCCAGTCGCCGTCTTCGATGGTGTGTGTCACAGAGCGTATGTAGAGGCTTCCGTTGTACCGCTGCCCTACCCCGCTCACGTCGATGAGTGTATCGGGCTTGGCGAGCGAACTTCCCTGAAAACGTATGCGGCCACGCAGGCGCGACATCCACGATTTCAACTGCTGTGCATCGGCCCAGGCTTTAAGTTCGGCCTGTGGCACCAATGCGGCCGACTGCAGGTTAAACTTACTCAGCCCCACTACCGAAGAAAGTGTGGAGGAAGTAATGTTTCCCTGCGAGTTTACCGAAGGATTGGAGCCTGAGGCCGTAATAATTTTTTGTTGCGCCACATCCCACGAACTTGCCGACACTGCCGAGTATTGCTCGGTAGCTTCGAGTGTGGCTTCCATTTCGAGCAGCGACGAGCCATAAGCCACACCGAGCACGGCGGTGCCGCTTACTCCGGGCGCTTTTACACTCACCTTGCCATCGTCAACCACCACCACCATGCCATTGGCCTCGGCACGCGAAAGCACAAAATCCCAGTCGGTGCTGTAATGCTGATAGATCTGCGACTGATCTACCGTGGTGGCCGTAACAGTGGCGCTGGCTCCTGATGCTTTGATGAGTTTGCTCATCAGATCGCTGTCTTTTACGGGCGAGGTGCCGCTGTTGAAGTACAGGTTTTTGCGGCCTACCGTCATTTTCACGGCCACGTCTTTGCAAAGTACTTCAAGCTGCGAATCGTCTTGGGTAATATTCAGTCCCTGCTGAATGATGATGCCTTTGAATATCTGTTTCTCGGTAGAATTGTAGCCGGCAGTAATTATCACCGGATTTCCGGGCACCAGCACAGCGGCATCGCTTATGGTAAATCCTTCGCCCGAAGCAGAACCGTCGCGTAGTACAAAACGCGCCTGCGAAATGCGGTTGAGTGCCTTGTTCACTTCCACCGATACTACCTGCCAACTGCTTTGCAGGGCGGTGCCGTTTACCTTTATGGTAAATGTGGCTAAAGTAGCATCGGCTGTGAGTGGCGAAGGGGCTGTGGGCATGGCTTAGCTGTTTTCTATTGGTGGAAATTCAATGCGCATTCCGGGGCGTATATCGGTGAAATGATCGAGACCATTGGCACGCGCCACTTCGGTGTAGAGAGTCGGGTCGCCGTAAATTCTGAAGCACATCATGGGCAGCGTATCGCCTTCCACCACGTTAATGAGGTGAGTCATATCGGGCGAGTTCGGGTTACCTTCTTTTACAATTGTAACCGGATCGCGCGTTTCTTCGAACGTTACTGTGGCTTTGGCACGCAAAGCCTCACCCTGCGGACTAAACAGCGAATACACCACACTGAGCGAACTGAGCACACCTTTGAAAATAAAAGTGCCCCAGCTCAACTGCACAAAATTGGGGCGGTGAATACTGCCCTGGTAATCGTAGGTAATTTTGCGGAATGAGTTAATCTGGTCATATACATCGCCCGAACTGTTTGGAATAACACCGGTGGTATCAAACCAGATATCGAACGACACTTTTTCGGGTTCCACACCATTAAACTTTAGCGTATTGGCGCCCGTTCCGGGCACGGTTTGTTTGGTGTGGTTTACGTTGTAGGTGTAGGTAATTTTTTCGGGATTGATAAGCACGGTGTATTCGCCCGATTTGGAGCTGAATTTGGCATCAGAATACGCCGTTATTTTCATTGGCGTAAGCGTACCGGCCGATATGCCCGACATTAACGACATGGCTTATCTTTTTGAGCGTTTGTTTAACTGGGCGATAACTGCCCGTGTGGTTTCGGCCACTAATTTTTTGCGCAACTGTTCGTCCAGTGCAGCCGTATCATTGGGCTGCATGGGTTGTGTAATATTTGCGCGAATTACAATTTCCCGTATTTCAATAGCCATAACGAAACAATATCAGATGAAATAACTGTATGCAAATTCCAATGTTTCGATGGCAATTTTATTGTCCATCGAATCGAGCGAATCGAGCGACCATTTCACGGGCCATGCGCCAATGAAGGTCCAGGTCATGAGCGGCATTCCGGTTTCGTCGAGCATCATTACTACCAGATCCATCGTTTGCACGCTGGTAACCAAACCGGTTTTCAACGTGGCATCACACCAAAGTGCAAGCGACGAGCCCGAAGTAATGAGCCCGCGCTTGAGAACTAAGTTGTCGAAGGAAGCGCGGGTGGGAACCTTGTATTTAAACCGGTTTTCCCCACCCACTACGATGTCTTCCGTATCCATTTTTGCCGTTAGTCCCGAAATCTCCTTGAACTGTGCGTCAATCGGATTGGGCACTCCCAGTATTCCTGCGGTGAAATAAAATGCCGGTGGCGGATAGTATTCACCAAACATGAGCGTTAGGAGTTGGCAATGGTAATACCTTCGTGAACGATCTCGATGGTTTCGATGGCCACTTCGTTTCCGTCCGACTTGAGATCGGTTCCGGTTACTTTTTTGGGCCATGCGTTGGCGAGTGTCCAGGTCATGGTCGGGTTGCCCTGCTCGTCGAGCAGTTTCACCGTTACCGGTACACGCTTAATGGTATTCATTTTGATTTGCGAATACCAATCCCAGAATTTGTTGTCTTTCACAAAAATGCCTTTTTTCATGGTTACGGTTCCGTTTTTCACGATACCGGGCATTTTAATGGTTGAGAACTGCGGGTTGTTTCCGTGACGGTATTCGATTTCCTGTGTTTCGGATTCGAGGCCGCTTACTTCCTGGAAAGCGAGGTTTTGCTGATCGCCCCAGTCAACTGAAAAGTAAAACTTAGGTAAGGGCCATACATTATCTTGAGCTTCTCCTGCCATGTGAAATGGTTTTTAAGAATTGTTTTATTCGATGAGTTTTATTGGTTGGTGCCGATGCGGTTTATGATTTCTGCATCTGCTGCTGGAAGGTAATTACGATAAACTCGGCTGGGCGAACAATGGCCACTTTTACCGATACGTTCATGATACCATCCAGAATTTCTTCGGCGGTCATGGTGGCACCAAGTCCTACCTGCACGTCGAAAGCTTCGTCGGGTTTTGCACCTACCAGCGCACCGTCTTTCCATTTCGAGGTGAGGTAGTTGTTTATCATGCTCTTTACCGCTACCCAGGTGTTTGCGTTGTTGGGTTCAAACACGTATGCTTTGCAGGCTGCCTTGATCGACTGCTCGAGCATAATCATGGTGCGGCGTACGTTGATGTAGCGCCAGTCCTGGCTGTTACCGTCGAGTGTGCGGGCGCCCCACACGAGTGTGCCTTCGCCGATGAACGATCGGATGGCGTTGATTGATTTGCCCTGCAGGGTAACGTTGAGGTCTTCCTGGTCTTCGCTGGTAAGGTTTACGGCGGGCGATACCACAGAAGCCATTGTTACGTTGGCGGGAGCTTTCCACACACCGCGGCTGTTGTCCACACGGCTATATACACCGGCCATGGCGGCGGCGGGCGGGAGCAGGTTGAGGCGTTTGCGGAGTTCACCGATCAGGCTCACGTAAATGGGGCTGATTACCTGCAGGGTGTTGTGCAGTACGGTTACGTCTTTCGGCTTGGGATCGGCAGCGGTGATTTTGGCTACCTCGGCCTTAAACTCGGTGGCTTTGGCGTCGCTGATTTTTTTCTCGGCGGCATTTTTGTCGATCTCGGCATTAATCATGGTTACCAGATCGGCACCGTTGGCCACGTTGCGGTAGTTTACATCGGAAGCGCCCACAATGCTGGTATAAACCCAGGGGTAGTATGCGGCGCCGAATTTGAGGAAATCGCTCGACACGAAATTGCGGAACAGCGAAATGGGTTCGGCCACGGGGCTGTTTGGTGTAACCCAGCCATACTGCACATCGAGCACGGCAAAGCGGCTTTGCATACGGCCTCCGCAGTGGTCAATCATTTTGCCCTGGAAAGTGTAAATGTCTTTTCCGGTGGGTTTTGATGCATCGGGATCGGGCATAATGGCCATCAGGTCGGGCACCACTACCATTGTGGGCTCCTGCTCACGCACGAGAGTTTCGAGGCCGGCTTCAAAATCGGCAATGTCGATGGTGCGGTCTTTACCTGCATCGTCAAACTCACCTACCGATACAATGTAGCAGGGCCCGCCGCCGTTGTCGAAAAACATACGGATGCAGCGGTAGAGCAGGAATTTTCCTTTGTCCTGTTCAATTTTGTAACCGCTTCCGCCCAGTACGGTATCGGCTTTGGTTTTGTCGGCCTCGGCAGTTACGTTGAACGTGTAGTCGGGACCGTCGCCAAAGTGCTGATGAAAATCGGCAAGTGAAGTAATGCGGAAAGGCTGCAGGTGCAGTGATTTGGTGCCGTTGAGCGCATATTTCGTGTAACCGATAAATGCGGGCACCGCGGTGGGCACTTCCACCACCGAGTTAGGGAAGGCGTTTTTCTCTACAATGTAAACGCCGGGTGTTCTTAAAGCTGTGGCCATAGCATTTGTGTTTGTTGTGTATAGGTGTTATTAGAGATGAACAATGATTTCTGAGTAATACTGGTTGCTGTTTCCGTGCAACATATCGGGTGCGGGGCGCGGCAGGCGGTCGAATACCACCGAGCCTGCATTGCCGCCGGGAATGCAATTGCGGCGGAGCTGGAATGCGCCGTTGGGTTTGTCGGAAAAACGGATGTTGTCGGGCGAGGTAAAGACCAATGCTTTGCTGCCGTTTATGAGTGTGGCGTTTTCGGGGCCGGTGAAATATTGGGTGCGGCGCAGGTCGGTAATGGCCAATTGTGTGTAAGTGTCGATACCATTGCCGGTGAGCAGGTATTTCCAGCGCACACTGCGTGCGGCAAAATGAATGCGGTATTGGGCCGATGCGGGTTTATCGTCGGGCGTGATACAGGGCTGGGCGGCATTGGCAGCGAGCGAAATTTCGATCATGCCTTTGGCGTGCAGACCCATTTCGGGAATGCCGAGGCACACTGGCTGCAGGTTGTTATCGTTGAGTGCGGGCTGGTGGCGGCCTTCGTCGGTGTGATGCAGGGCGAGTGTGGTGCGCGGCGGTGTGGCAGTTGCCTGTGCTATGGTTTGTCCGGCTGTATTGCGCAGTACGAGTGTGCCTTCGTCGGGTGTGTCGAATACGCTGGTGTGCGGGAGAATGAAATCGGTATCGGAAACGGCATTGCCGGTGTGCAGCTTTGACGGGTCGGAAGCGTTGGCGTTTTGATTGCCGAAGTACATGAGTTTTTTCTGGCTGCCTTCGGGCAAATCGGTATAGTTTACAAAATGCTGGTCGGTGATTTTGAGCCAGAACCTGAGCATTGTTTCCGGTGCGGGCGTGGCGCGGAGGCGGCCCGTGGCATCGGTTTCGGCAGCCACCACCAGCTCATTGCCGGCGGTGCGGACAACCCAGCCCAGGCGTTTAAGCTGTTGCTGGGTTTGCGCAGTGGGCACAGGCAGCACAAAACTTCCTCCGAGGCTGAAGTATTCGTGTGTGAACGAAATGGAAAACAGGTTTTCTACTTTCATACACGGTTCATATCGGGTTGCACACCAGAAACAGCCGGACGCTGTTCGCGCAACTGGTTTTCGTTCACACTCAGCAGGCGTATGCGGTAGCACACCGAGGGCATGTGTTTTGCCCCGAGCATTCCCCACACCTGATTGAGTTCGAGATAAGTGAACTTTTGCATATCGAAAACCAGTTTATCCAATTCCGGAGCCTGTGCACCGGCATCGTTGCGCTGCATGGTTACATTGGCCTGAAAAAAAGCAATCACGCCCGAAATAAAACGAAGCGCCTCTGCATAGTTGCCAGCCGGGAAATGCCCCGAAAACAGCACATGCAGATTTACATACACCGGCGCATTTACCGATGAAGTGCGCCCTGCACCCGAAAACTGCCCGCCGGTAGCCGTGGTAATTTTCTCCGGCTCGATATTGAGCAGCGTGGCTACAATTTTATTGTCCTGCAAAACTGCCGGAGAACCATCATGATTCACCAGCGACGAAAGCACCACCACGTCTTCACTGAGTCCGAAACGAACCCTGAAGAACTGGTTCATGGAACCTGTTACCTGCCGGAGTACTTCATCAATCATACAAGAAATTGTAGGGGCATTTCTGGCGTACTGCCTCTTCTCTTCATCCGAATCAGTACCGAACAAACATATAATCTATTTATATATCTTTTTCTCCGCTTACCGCATTTGAACTAAATCTGTTTATAACTTGTTTGGGGAGGCTGCATCAATCTAAATTCATTAATTACCATCTTACTAACAGGTTATTAACAAATAATATTATATAATATATTGATTTTCATGTAATTAACAATTATCACAAAGATATATCCGTTTGAAAACGACTATATATTTATACAGGTAAAAATACCTGTTTAGGACTTTCCTGAATAGTACTAATCACAGCTACGAAAGAGAAATCAGGCAAATTTACCCGAAACATATTTTTTAAATTGAAACATTTAATTGAATTTGACCCGTATGAAACTGCCCTGAAATGTCCATTCAAAATTATTCCTTACCTGCCACGCGATTATCATTTTTTGATTTTGTGGTTTTAGCTGCGAATTGATTGTGAATGCTCCATAATTATCGTCGCTCAAAAACAGGAGACTGTATAATTCCGCAATTTACATTCCCATAAAGTCTTCGACTGGTTTTGGTAATAACCTCCCGAAAGTAATTGTGTCGGCAGCAGGGTTTTGCGTATTTTTGAAGTCTATCATAAAGTTGCATGTACCTGCCCACCATCAGAGTTACCAAGAGCTTCAATTTTGAGATGGCCCACGCATTGCCCGGGCACGAAGGCCCCTGCAAACATATTCATGGCCATACTTACTTTTTGCATGTGACCATAGCCGGAAAGCCCAAACAGCAGCCCGGCGAGTCAGACAATGGCATGGTAATAGACTTTGGCCATTTAAAGAAAATCATCCGCGAGCAGATCATCGACCAGTTCGATCATGCCCTTGTGCTTCCCGAAGAAAGTCGCGCCGCCCTGGCTCCATTGCTCAACGACCCGCTGTTTACCCGTGTACACTGGATGAATTTTCAGCCCACCTGCGAATTGCTGCTTGTACACTTCATGCACATTATCCGTCAGCATTTACCGGCTCACATCAAACTCATCAGCCTGCGTTTGAATGAAACGCCCACTTCGTTTGCGGAGTGGTTTGATTCGGATAATTTGTAGTGGTGCTTCCAGGCACTAGTTTGTTTGGAAAGTCAGGTTGATTTATGGGCATCTCTTAAAACCCGAAATCTCTTCGTTGGACTCATCACGAAAGTCCTCATTTATTCCCCAAAACTAAGATTCTTGTTCTTTCGCCAGCCCCAATCTTTCGAGATTTAAGAAATACCCATTTGTTTTGCAGGTTAATTTTCTCCTTAAAGTCTTCTCTAAAAGGCATTTTATGAGTGTCAAACCAACTGCGCTAAAAAACACATTATAGTACCATTATTATCGGTAATTTTGACAAAGTGTATAAATCACATCAAAAAACACACTAAAATAATATATTTAGTGCATAATATCGCATCCAAGCAATCCTTAGAAAAACACAATAAAATAAAATTATTCTTGATTTCTACTGACAAATGAGTAAATTGCAGCTTAAATCATATCATAATGCTAATTATTGAGATAGGAAAAATTATTAAGAAAAGGCGGAAAGAGTTGAAAATGACACAACCCTACCTGGCTGAATTAGCGGGTATCAGCCATAATACACTTTATAAATTAGAGCGAGGCCAAACCAATGCTACGCTTGATGTGGTAGGTAAAGTGGCCAATGTGCTTGGGTTGGAAATAATTGTACAGGTGAAAAAGGAAATTAATACATGAGAAAAGCGGAGGTATATAGAAATGGAATTTTAGCCGGAGAACTGATAGAGGAATCTCGTAATCTGTACATTTTTAGATACGATGATACGTATTTCTACAACCCCATACTACCAGCCATCAGTTTAACATTACCCAAAACTGCTCAGGAATACTCTAGCTCATACCTTTTTCCGTTTTTCAGCAACATGGTAGCAGAAGGAATGAACCTGTCTATACAGGAAAACTACCTGAAAATAGATCCTGAAGATATAATGCAATTACTTGGAGCCACAGCCGCAAACGATAGCATTGGCGCAGTAACCGTAAAACTTATCGAGATACAATGAATACGTTTGAAATAAAATACTGCCCATGCACATTGGCCGAAGGATTTGACACGTACAGTCCGGCGGGATTGCGCTTGCTTTTCGACAGGAAAAGGATAAGCCATTTGCTTGATTTTGATGCCCCCGGAAAAGACAAAGAAATAGCCGAACGATTAAGACAAAATAGTAAAACTATATCCATAAGCGGAGCTCAGTTTAAACAGTCTCTGGTAATTGAAAAGGGCAAACTACGATTAACCGAACCGGGCGAATCAGGCAAGTATATTCTCAAGCCAATTCCGTTACGCCCCCCGTTTGATAATGAAAATGAGCTGCCGGCTAATGAACACCTTACCATGCAAATTGCACGACAGGTGTACGGCATTCAAACCGCTGAATGTGCATTGGTTTTTTTTACCAACGGCGAACCGGCCTATATTACCCGCCGTTTTGATTATGCCCCCAACGGCTCTAAAATTGCACAGGAAGATTTTGCCTCTCTTACCGGGCGAACCAAAGTTAATGACGGCGAAAATTACAGACACAGCGGAAGCTATGAAGATGTAGCTAAATGCATGAAAATGTATGTACCTGCCTACGCGGTGGAAATAGAGAAATTATTCGAGAGAATTATTTTCAACTACCTGTTCTGCAACGGAGATGCGCATTTAAAAAACTTCTCGCTACGGCAAACTCCCAGTGGAGATTATATTCTCAGTCCGGCCTACGATTTACTGAATACACTACTGCATATTCCCGGCGATTCATTTTTTGCATTAACCGACGGGCTTTTCGCTAATGACTATTACACGGAAAGTTTTCAAGTTTTAGGATTTTATGCGTATGATGACTTCTATGAGTTTGGGGTTAAAACAGGAATGTTGGAAAAACGTATAAAATTGATTTTAAACAAATACCGCACAAAAAATGAGTTTACACTAAAGCTGATTACTACCTCATTTTTATCACCAGAGGCAAAAGAATTTTATATCCATCACTATCTCGACCGGCTGAGTATGCTGAATAATTCGTTTATGAAAAGGATTTGATTGCCTCAGAGGCATTCAATACAGATTCGTTTACTTACAGCGCCCTACTCATCCCATTTCCGCGAAACGGATAACGCCTCGCCCTGTGCATTCTGCTCGGCTAATGTCCACCCGTCGGTAATGGTAGTTTCGAGCCATACTTTGCCCGATTTACGGAATACCTGCACAGAAAGGCCGTAGTGGCTGAGAAATTCCTGTTCGAGTGCGGCCACCGTCATGGCAGGTGTGATCTGGAGATCGCCTGAAGAATGGGCGGTGCGGCATTCGCCAAGGGTGCGTGCTTTAAGCATCTGGCTGCGGGGCGAGGGTTTGCCGGCCTTGTGCGGGCGCGAAAAAAACTCAAGGCGGAGAAAGGGGAAGTTGCGTGCAAATTCTTCCTGTATATCGGCAACCGAACGTGTATCGGAGATCGTAATATTCATCGCTTAAAATGACCGCAGGATAATGGCAATGCCTTTTACGGACAATACAAAACTATTGTATATGCGATGCTGCTAAAATGATCTTCATCAGCCGGCTGTAATGACAGCCGTCAGAACCTGTCAGTTCTTCATCTTGCGCAGGCGGTCGTAACTGAGTACGGTGATGGTGCCGCCCTTTACTTCTACCAGTGCTTCTTCCTTAAAATCGCTGAGTGTGCGTATGGTGGTTTCGGTGGCTGTGCCGGCAAGGTTGGCGAGGTCTTCGCGGGAAATGGTCATGGTGAAGGTTTCCTCTTCTTCGCGGCGGTAGCGGTTGCAGAGTGTAACCAATGCTTCGGCCACACGCTTGCGTACCGAGTTGTAGGCCAGTTTAAGCAACTGCTCTTCCTTTTCGATGAGGTTGTCGGAGAGCAGGCGGATGAAACGGCGCGACACTTCGGCATTGCGGTAGAGCAGCGAGAAGAAATCTTCTTTGGGAATGAGGCATACTTCGCTGTCTTCGAGTGCGGAGGCCGAATCGGAATAAGGCTTGTCTTCGAGCAGGGCGAGGTAGCCAAAGAAATCGCCGGGTTTGTAGAGGCCGGTAATGAGTTCTTTGCCCTGTTCGTTTACCATGCCGGTTTTAATTTTTCCGCTCACCACCATGTAAATGCCTTTGGGGAAGCTATCCTGCACGTAAATGCTTTCTTTCTTGCGGCAGGCCCGCACATCGCGTCCGGCCGAGAGTTCGCGCAGGGCTTCAAATCCTTTGGCTTCGTTTACAAACTCGTTGAGCCCGGAAATGTCGCGGCTGAAATCGCGGCGCACGCGTTCTGATTTTAGCAGGCGGCTTTCAATGGCATTGAGCAGTTCGATATCGTCGAACGGTTTGGTTACATAATCGTCGGCACCCATTTCCATACCGCGGCGCAATTCGCTGCGTTCGGCCTTGGCCGAAAGGAAAATGAAAGGAATACCGGCTGTAGCTTCGTTTTTGGAAAGCAGATGCAGCACGCCGTATCCGTCGAGCACAGGCATCATAATGTCGCACACAATCAGATCGGGGTTTTCTTTCATGGCTTTTTCCACACCGTCTTTTCCGTTTTCGGCGGTGATTACCTGATAGTGCGCGAGTTCGAGAATTTCGGCGGTGTTCTCGCGCATATCTTTATTGTCTTCAATAAGCAGAATCTTTTTCATTGCGGAAAGCGGAGTGTGAAAGTGGTGCCATGATTTTCGCGGCTGACAAAGGTAACCGAACCGTTCATGAGTTCGGTATGTTTGGCCACAATATGCAGCCCGAGACCTGTACCCGGTATATGTGCGGCATTGCGGCCCCGGAAGAAACGGGTGAAAAGATGCTTCTGATCTTCTTCCGGAATGCCAATGCCCTGATCGGTGATGTGAATTACCAGCTCGTTGTCTTCCACTCCGGCATTTACTGATACAGTTTTACCGGCAGGCGAATATTTGATGGCGTTGGAAACCAGGTTGAAAAGAATATGCTTGAGTAGTTTGGAGTCGATGGTGATTTCTTCGGGGCAATGGCATTCTGATACCAACAACACATCAGTGCCTGCAAGCGGTTTCAGTTCGGTAAGCACTTCGGCAATGAACGGGCAGATTTGCGTAGGCTCGGGATGCTGGGTGAGTTTTCCTTCTTCGAGTTTGCTTACCGAGAGCAGGTCGTTGAGGATATCGTTGAGGTGCGTAATGGAATTTTTGATGCGCTGCACATGCTTGGCCTGTTTGTCTTTGTCGTTGGTTTCGCCGTATTTGGTAACCAGCGAGAGCGACGAGAGCATGGTAGCCAGCGGCGTGCGGAACTCGTGCGAGGCCATTGATACGAAACGGGTTTTGAGTTCGTTCAGTTCGCGTTCTTTCTCGAGTGCGGCGTGCAGTTGGTCTTTAGTTTTCTGAAGTTCGTCAATCGCTTCTTCGAGAATAAGTGTGCGGTTGCGCACCTGCCGCTCAAGGTCGGCCGAATAGTTGTGCAGTTTTTCTTCGGCCTGTTTGCGCAGGGTAATGTCAACCACGAAGGCAATGACATACTTTTCATTATTCCGGGTAAAGGGGCTGAGACTTATTTCAACCGGAAATTCACTGCCATCTTTGCGGCGGGCGAATAAATCGCGGTTGGCACCCATTTTACGTGGTTCGGGATTTGTGGTGTAGGCATCGTGCCGCGCAGCGTGGCTGCCTGCATATTTTTGCGGCACAAGCATTTCCACCCGGTTGCCAAGCATTTCTTCCTGGCTGAAGCCAAACATAATGCAGGCACTCGGATTGCACCGTACCATTTCGCCGCGTTGGTTCACAACCACTATTCCTTCCGATGCGTGAAGGAAGAGTGCTTCGGCCCCCTCTAAACTATCCATAAATGATGATTCCGATTTCGCCATCAAAGTAAAAACAATCGGCCAAATTAGAACCGTGCCGGGCGGCAAAATATGATATTCATCAGTTTTTAACCTGCCGATGATCTGAAATTCATACTGTACACTGCTGACCCGTCTCATTCCGCGCCCCGATAAGTGCAGGTAGTTTAGCAGCCGTATGAAGATTGCTGAAACGGCTGCGGCCACCACCTGCTATCATTGCGGCGAAGACCTGAAGGGAAGTGCGCTGAAACTCGATAACCGCCCGTTTTGCTGCGAAGGCTGCAAAACTGTGTATGAGATTCTTTCGCAAAATAATATGGCCGATTACTACCGCCTCAACGCCACGCCCGGAAAAAACGGACGAAGCGCCGATACGGTAAAGGAAAAATACGCGTGGCTCGACGATCCGCAATTTTCGAAAGAACTCATACAGTTTACCGACGGCGATATTTCCACCATCACTTTTCAGGTACCCGCCATTCATTGCAGTTCGTGCATCTGGCTGCTTGAAAACCTGTGGAAACTGCATCCGGGTGTGGTGCGCACGCAGGTAAACTTTCTTCGCCGCGAAGCGCATGTAACTTTCCGCGAAAAAACCATCAGTCTGCGCCAGTTGGCCGAACTGCTTCACCGCATAGGCTATGCGCCCGATTTGCGTGCGGGCAATGCGGCACCGGCCTCGCAGCCGCATACACTGCGGCATTGGTATTACCGTTTGGGTGTGGCGTTTTTCTGTTTCGGCAATATTATGCTGCTGAGCTTTCCCGAATATTTCGGGGTGGATGCGCTGGCCGAATCGGAATACCGCAATTTTTTTGGTTACCTCAATTTCCTGCTTTCGCTTCCGGTGTTGTTTTACAGTTCGGCGGTGTTTTTCCGTTCGGCGTGGAGCGGTTTGCGCAGTGGTGTGGTGAATATGGATGTGCCCATTGTGCTGGGCATAGTGGTGATGTTTCTGCGCAGCAGCTGGGAAATATTTTCGCACAGCGGCGCGGGATATATGGATACGCTGGCCAGCCTGGTGTTTCTCATGCTCATTGGCCGTTTGTTTCAGAACAAAACCTACGACCGGCTTTCGTTTGAGCGCGATTATAAATCGTATTTCCCGATGGCCGTTACAGTATTGCGCAATGGCAGCGAAACGAGCATTCCGGTGGCCAATATCCGCAAAGGCGACCGCCTGCTTATACGCAGCGAAGAACTTCTCCCGGCCGACAGCATACTCATGCAGGGCAGTGCGCGTATGGATTACAGTTTTGTAACCGGCGAGTCGGCCCCGGCCGAAAAGGTGGCGGGCGAAATTCTTTATGCCGGCGGCCGGCAAAAAGGCAGCGCCATTGAAGTGGAAGTAATACGCGAAGTGTCGCAAAGCTACCTGACACGGCTTTGGAACGATGCCGCTTTCCGCAAAGCCGAGCCGCAGGACGTGACTTCGCTGGCCGGGCGCATTAGCAAAACATTCACGTTTGTGGTGTTTGCCATTGCAGCGGGCGCGGCGCTCTACTGGTTCAGCAGCGATGCACACCGCGCGCTCAATGCGTTTACGGCCGTGCTTATTATTACCTGTCCGTGTGCGCTGGCCATTTCATCGCCGTTTACGCTGGGCAATATGCTGCGCCTGTTTGGCCGCAAGGGTGTTTACCTGAAAAACACCGGCGTGGTGGAAACGCTGGCCGGAATTGATACGGTGATATTCGACAAAACCGGCACCATGACCCAGAGCGGCGATACCGGCGTGCAGTGGGAAGGCGAAGCATTAAACGATAACGAACTGGCTGCAGTGCGCACACTCGCCCGGCAGTCGGGCCACCCGCTGAGCCAGAAACTTTATGCGGGCACCGAAAGTGCCACACTTCCGCAAATCGGCCAGTTTGAAGAACACACCGGAAAAGGCATTGCCGGAAAGGCCGGAGATTACGAAGTAAAACTCGGCTCGGCCCGCTTTGTGGCTCCGGAGCAGGATACACCGCACGAAGCAAAAACGGCTGCGGTATATATAGGTATAAACGGAAAACTCCGCGGCCGTTTTCTTTTCGGCAACCGTTACCGGCAGGGCCTGGAAGAATTGGTAAACGAACTGCGCGGAAAATACAAACTCGGCGTGCTTTCGGGCGATAATAATGCGGAGGAAGCCTACATCACCCAACTCTTTGGCCACGATGCCACGATAGGTTTCAACCAGTCGCCGGCCGATAAACTGGCTGCGGTGCGCACATTGCAACAGCAGGGCCGCAAAGTACTCATGATTGGCGACGGACTCAACGATGCCGGCGCACTCAAACAAAGCGATGCAGGGCTGAGCATTTCCGACGACATCAACAATTTTTCGCCCGCCTGCGATGGCATTGTGGATGCGCAGGTATTCCGCCACATTCCTGCCCTGCTGCACGCCACGCGAAAAGGGAAACGCATTCTCATGGCCAGTTTCGGGCTTTCGTTTCTGTACAATATTGTGGGATTGTGGTTTGCCGTGCAGGGCAATTTATCGCCGCTGGTGGCCGCCATTCTCATGCCGGTAAGTTCGGTAACCATTATTCTGTTTACCACCATTGCCTCACGCATCAATGTAAATGGCACACTGGCAGCAGCACCCGATTCGCAAACTGTGGAACAATGAATACCGCTGAATTAAACACAAACTCACTGTCAGTATCAATACTGATGAGCGTCATACAGGTCAATGATTCCGCTCATCGTTAACACAATTTCAGAAACTGAATTTTACCGCGAAAAGAAAAGAGCCATGAGTGTATTGTTTGTATTGATCGGAGCAAGTGTGCTGGTGGCAGGAGGTTTTCTGTTTGCATTTATACGCAGTGTGCGCAGCGGGCAGTACGACGATCAATATACCCCTTCGGTAAGAATGCTATTCGACGAACCCTCGGGCATTGCACAATCCAAACCAACGAGTAACAACAATGGTGAAGCCCCAACCGCTGAACCGAACAACCACCGATAACAGAACCTGAGTTTTATGGAAAACGCCGCAGAAACGGATCTGAACAAACCACAGGCAGAGAAATTTGCCTACGACAACACGATTGTCAAAATGTTTGCCTACGCCACCATGCTTTGGGGTGTGGTAGGTATGCTGGCGGGGCTTTATGCCGCGCTTGCGCTGGTTTATCCCTCGTTAAACTTAGGACTGCCCCAAACCTCGTTTGGCCGGGTTCGTCCGCTGCACACCAATGCAGTAATTTTTGCTTTTGTGGGCAACGGAATTTTTATGGGCGTGTACTACTCGCTTCAGCGCTTGTGCAAGGCCCGCATGTTTAGCGATAAGCTGAGCAAAATTCACTTCTGGGGCTGGCAGCTTATTATTGTGCTTGCCGCGGTAACCCTGCTCTGGGGCTACACCACCGGCAAAGAATACGCCGAGCTTGAGTGGCCTATTGATATTCTCATTGCACTTATCTGGGTGGTGTTTGGCTGGAACATGTTTGGCACCATTCTCAAACGCCGCGAACGCCACCTTTACGTGGCCATCTGGTTTTACATTGCCACGTTTGTTACGGTGGCCATGCTGCACATTGTAAACTCTTTCGAGCTTCCCATTTCGCTGCTTAAAAGTTACTCGTGGTATGCCGGTGTGCAGGATGCGCTTGTGCAGTGGTGGTACGGACACAATGCTGTGGCGTTTTTCCTTACCACACCTTATCTGGGTTTGATGTATTACTTCATTCCCAAGGCGGCCAATCGTCCGGTTTACTCGTACCGTCTTTCCATTATTCACTTCTGGGCGCTCATCTTCCTTTATATCTGGGCCGGTCCGCACCACCTTCTCTACTCTACCCTTCCCGACTGGGCACAATCTCTTGGCGTGGTGTTTTCGGTAATGCTCATTGCCCCGTCGTGGGGAGGTATGATTAACGGTTTGCTTACCCTGCGCGGTGTGTGGGATAAAGTGCGCGAAGATGTGGTGCTTAAATTTCTGGTGGTGGCCATTACGGCTTATGGTATGGCCACGTTTGAAGGCCCCATGCTTTCGCTGAAAAATGTAAACGCCATTGCACACTTTACCGACTGGGTGGTGGCTCACGTACACGTGGGTGCATTGGGCTGGAACGGTTTCCTCACCTTCGGTATTCTTTACTGGCTCATTCCCAAAATGTGGGGCACCAGTTTGTGGTCGAAGAAACTGGCTGGCTGGCACTTCTGGCTCGGCACACTGGGTATTTTGTTCTACGCCATACCCATGTACTGGGCAGGCTGGGTGCAGCACCTCATGTGGAAACAGTTTACGCCCGACGGACGTTTGCTTTACCCCAACTTCCTCGAAACCGTAACACAGCTCATGCCCATGTATATGATGCGTGCGCTGGGCGGCACACTTTATCTGGTGGGTGCGGTAATTATGGTGGTAAACCTTATCAAAACCGTGAAAGCCGGCAAGTTCATTGCCAACGAAAATGCCGAAGTACCTGCACTTCCCAAAACATATCGCCAGCACAGCGGCGAGCACTGGCACCGCGCCATTGAGCGTCGTCCGGTTCAGTTACTCATACTAAGTCTGGTCATTGTGGGCATTGGCGGCATACTCGAACTTGTGCCTACGTTCCTTGTCAAATCAAACGTGCCCACCATTGCCAGCGTGAAACCCTACACGCCGCTCGAACTGCACGGACGCGATATTTATGTGCGCGAAGGATGTTATGTATGTCACTCGCAGCTTATACGTCCGTTCCGTTTCGAAACCGTGCGCTATGGCGAATACTCAAAAGCCGGCGAGTTTGTATATGACCACCCGTTCCAGTGGGGCTCCAAACGCACCGGGCCCGACCTGGCGCGCGAAGGCACGGGCAACAACAAGAAATCAAACCTCTGGCATTACAACCACCTTGCCGATCCGGGTTATATCTCGCAAGGTTCCATTATGCCAAGCTATATCTGGCTGCTCGACGATGAGCTTGATACTTCTACCACAGCCGCCAAGATAAGAGCCATGCAAACACTCGGTGTGCCTTATCCGCAAGGCTATGATGCCAAAGCCAATGCCGAGCTGATGGCACAGGAACAGGAGATTTTCAAAGACCTGATGAAAGACGAGGAGAAACTGCTGCCCAACGACAACGGCGCAGGGCCCAATCGTGAAGTAATTGCTTTAATAGCTTACCTGCAACGGCTCGGCAGGGATATCGAAGCCGGAAAAACAGCAGAAAAAAAATAAGCCATGAAATTTTCCAGCTATCTCGAATCGATCACCGGAGTGGGCATTTTCCCGCTGCTGTCGCTGCTCATGTTTGTGCTGTTTTTTACCGTAGTGGCACTCTGGGCGTTCAAAGCCGAAAAGAAAATGATCGACACCATGAAACAACTTCCGCTCGACAGTGCGGAAACCAACTCTGCCGATAATAATCAATCAGACCGCGTATGACCACCTCACTCACATCCAAACGTTGGTTAATTGCCGCAAGCCTCCTTATCGCCGCGGTATCAGCTCATGCGGCTGATGCTGCTCCCGCAGCCGCTGCGGCGGGCGAAACAGCGGAGGTATCTGTTTTTTCCAATACGCTGTTTAACACCCTGCTTATGGTGAGCATTCTGCTGCTGCTGGTAATTATCGGTCTGGCACAGATGCTTCAGGGAGCTGCACGTTTTCACCTCTCTCAAAATAAAAAGTCACCCCCTTCGTCGGATAACGACGAAGCCAAAAGTTCGGGTGGCAGCACTGTAGCTGGTATCATACTGCTTGCAGGGTTACTGCTGCCCGTTCTTTCTCATGCCCAGGAAGCCACTGCCGAAGCCAAACGCGAAATTGCCGATTTCCCCGACACCATTGGCGGTTTGGATATGGGTGTGTTTTTCTTCATGCTCACCGTTATTGCGGTGGAAATGATTATGGCCTACGCACTCTGGAACGCCGGCATGAGACTGCTCAAAACCGAAGAAGCGAAAGCACGCAAAAAAGCCGCCAAACCGGCCAAAGCCGCTCCCGCCTTTATCGAAACACTTAATGCCTCGGTGGCTATTGAGCAGGAAGAAACCATTATGCTCGATCACGAATACGACGGTATCCGCGAACTCGACAACAACCTGCCGCCGTGGTGGAAATATGGTTTCTATCTCACCATTCTCTTCTCGGTGGTTTACCTTATACATTACCACGTAAGTAAAACCGGCCCGCTGCAGGACGAAGAATATCGCCTTCAGCTTGAAGACGGCGCACGGCAGCTTGCCGAATATCGCAAAACTGCTGCCAGTCTGGTGGACGAAACCAATGTAACCACGCTTACCTCGGCCGACAGTCTCGCTACGGGCAAAAGCATTTTCGTAGAAAAATGCAAAGCCTGCCACAAAGCCGACGGCAGCGGCGATGTGGGGCCCAACCTCACCGATAATTACTGGCTGCACGGCGGCGACATCAAGAGTGTGTTTACCACCATTAAATATGGGGTAACCAGCAAAGGAATGCAGGCCTGGCAAAACGATCTTTCGCCCTCAGAGATGCAGGAAGTAGCCAGCTACATCCTCAGCATTGCCGGAACAAATGTACCCGGAGGCAAACCCGCCGAAGGCACAATTTACAACCCGAAAAGCACACCCGTTGCCGACTCCACGGCTTCGCCGGGAGCCGATTCGCTCAAAACCGATTCCACTAAAAAACCAACCACCGCCACAATAAAATAAACAACACCATGTCCGAAGAACAACAGAAAGCAAAGGTGCAGATGGACGAATCGTTCAGGGACAGTATTGCCACCATTGACGAGAAGGGAAAGAGGGTGTGGATGTTTCCGCAACAGCCCTCGGGACGTTACTACAACCTCCGCACTCTTTTTACCTTCTTTTATCTGGTTGTATTTTTCACTTTACCCTTTATTTATGTCGATGGACATCCGCTGTTCGAGTTCAATGTAATCGAGCGGCGGTTTATTTTTTTCGGGGTAATTTTCTGGCCGCAGGATTTTTTCATTTTCGTAATCGGTATGCTCACCTTTATGGTGTTTATTATCGTGTTTACGGTAGCTTTCGGGCGAATATTCTGTGGCTGGGCCTGTCCGCAAACGGTATTTCTGGAAATGGTTTTCCGCCGCATTGAGTATTGGATTGACGGCGATTTCAATGCACAGAAGAAACTGCGCAAAATGCCGTGGACGCGCGAAAAGATAATGAAGCGCGGACTGAAGCACGGTATTTATTTCTTCATTGCGTTTCTTATTGCCAATACGTTTCTGGCCTACATTATCAGTTACAAAGAACTGTTCAGGATTATCAGCGAGCCTGTATCGTCGCATTTTGGCGGCTTTATAGCCATTCTTATTTTCACGGGTGTTTTTTATGGGGTGTTTGCATGGTTCCGCGAGCAGGCCTGTTTAATTGTGTGTCCCTACGGCCGTATGCAGGGCGTATTGCTCGACAAACATTCGGTGGTGGTGGCTTACGATTATGTACGCGGCGAACCCCGCGGGAAGTTTAAGAAAAACGAAACCGAGGCCCGTGGCGATTGTGTGGACTGCTTTCACTGCGTGCATGTATGTCCCACGGGAATTGATATTCGCAATGGCACGCAATTGGAATGTGTAAACTGCACGGCCTGTATTGATGCCTGCGACCATGTAATGGAGAAGCTCGACAAACCCAAAGGGCTTATCCGCTACGCTTCCGAAAGCGATATACGCGATGGCAAACGCACCCGTGTAACGCCGCGCAAGATTGCTTACAGCGCCTTGCTTACTGTACTTACCGGCGTGCTGGTAACACTGCTCGTTACACGTTCCGACATGGAAACCACTCTGCTCCGCGCGCAGGGACAAATTTTCCAGCGCCAGCCCGGTCACCGCATCAGCAACCTGTATAACCTGAAATTAGTGAATAAAACCACCGAGGATATTCCGGTTACACTGAAACTCGAATCGCACAAGGGCGAAATAAAACTTGTGGGCGATCCGATTCTGCTCAAGGCCGAATCGACGGGCGAAAAAGGGTTCTTCATTATTCTCGACAGCCTGAACATCAATCAGCGCAAATCGAATGTGATGGTTGGCGTGTATAACGGAGAGAAAAAACTGAAAACCGTGAAGGCCTCATTTATCGCACCGGCATCGGTAACGCGGCATTAAGCGCAAGACATATTAGTAAACCACACTACAAACACACTGCAACATGAACTGGGGATTACGCATTGCACTTTTATACGGCGGTTTTGTGGCCGGAGTAGTATTCATGGTTATCATGAGTTCGCGCCAGCAAATTGATCTGGTGCGCAAAGATTACTACTCGGCCGAGCTGAAGCATCAGGACAGGATTGATGAAACGAACAATGCCAATGCGCTTTCGGAAAAGGTAATGCTGAAGCATTCGGGAAAAGCCGTAGAAATAAAACTTCCGGCTGAGATGAAAAGCAAAGCCGTAAATGGCACTGCGTTGTTTTACCGCCCCAGCGATGCCAACCTCGACCGCCGCTTTGAGTTAAAGCCCGACACGAGCGGCATACAAACCATTGCTTCCGATTTTGCACCGGGCATTTACAATGTGCAGATCGAATGGAAATGCGAGGGCAAAGCCTATTATTCGGAAGTAGTATTTACATACTGAGCAAGACATGATAATCGTATTGGCCGCCGTGAGTTTGGGCTTCTTAGGCAGTTTTCACTGCGCCGGAATGTGCGGCCCCATTGCGCTCGCCCTGCCTGTGCATCATCGCACGGCGGGCGGGCGCGTGGCCGGTATTCTTATTTACAACCTGGGGCGCGCGCTTACGTACTCGGTGCTGGGCGCTGTTTTCGGACTGCTGGGCAGCGGGTTTGCGATGGCGGGTTTTCAGCAGGCATTCAGCATTGGCATTGGTGCGCTTATGATTTTGTTTGCACTTATGCCCGAAGAACTGGCTTCGAAAATTACCGGTGTAAAGCACCTGTTTCGGGGCTTTAACAAAGTCAAACAAAAGCTGGGCTACCTGTTTCAGCAACGCAGCAACAAGGCACTGCTGCTTACCGGCGTGTTTAACGGACTGCTGCCCTGCGGCCTGGTTTATCTGGGCATTGCGGGTGCGGCGGCCACGGGCAATGTGTGGCAGGGTGCATTGTTTATGGCGGCTTTCGGGCTGGGTACTTTTCCGCTTATGATGGCGGTTTCGGCATTCAGCCAGTTCATTACTTTAAATGTGCGAAACAAAATTCGCCGTGCCATGCCGGTGGTGGTGGCGGGCATGGGTTTGCTGCTTATCCTTCGCGGAATGAATCTGGGCATACCTTATCTCAGTCCCGAAATTACACACACCGAACAGGGCACCGAAGCCTCCTGCTGCAAACCCGACAAACACCGTATTTGTCACTGACCCATTGCCACATGCAACCCGAAACCGATCTCATACGCCGCTGGAACACCGCCGCACCCCGCTATACAAGCTATCCCACCGTACCCTGCTGGCAGCATACGCCCGACGAGGACGAATGGAAAAACGAGGTGAAATTTACATTCGATCAGCTTCCTGCCGACGAAGGCATAAGCCTTTACATACACCTGCCCTACTGCGAAAGCCTGTGTACTTACTGCGGCTGCAACACGCGCATCACAATTAATCATGCCGTGGAAAAGCCTTACGTAAATGCGGTGTTGAAAGAATGGGAAATGTACACCCGTGTTTTCGGCAGCGCGCCGCAAATACGCGAGTTGCATCTGGGCGGCGGTACACCTACGTTTTTCAGTGCAGTCAATTTGCACACACTTATTTCGGGAATTTTGGGCAAGGCTGTGCTGCATCCCAATGCCTCGCTGAGTTTCGAGGCGCACCCGGCCAATACTACAACAGAACACCTCGAAACGCTTTATGCACTTGGTTTCCGGCGGTTGAGTCTGGGCATTCAGGACTTCGATCCATTGGTGCAGAAAACCATAAACCGCACACAAAGTTTCGAGAGTGTGCGCAAAGTAACGAATGCGGCACGACGCATTGGCTACACCTCGGTAAATTTCGATCTCATTTACGGCCTGCCCAAACAAACCATGCACAGTGTGCGCGAAACCTTCCGCCTCACCAACCTGCTCCGGCCCGATCGTATTGCCTTTTACAGTTACGCACACGTACCGTGGATAAAACCCGGCCAGCGCAGTTTCACCGAAGCCGATTTGCCCGGCAACGAACAAAAACTGGCACTCTACCATTGCGGCCGACAGATGCTCGAAGAGGCAGGCTACAGAGAAATAGGCATGGATCATTTCGCCCTCCCTGCCGACGAGCTCAGCAAAGCCGCAAACGAAGGCACACTGCACCGCAATTTCATGGGCTACACCACTTCACCCTCGCGCCTGCTCATTGGCCTTGGCGTATCAGCCATCAGCGATTCGTGGCTGGCCTACGCGCAAAACTTTAAAACGGTGGAAGTCTATCTCGATGCCGTACACCACGGCCGCCTGCCCGTATTCCGCGGCCACCTGCTCAATGCCGAAGACGTAAAAATGCGTCGCCACATTTTAAACATCATGTGCCGCTACACCACGCAATGGACAAACAGCGCCCACGAAAAAGCATTTTACGAAACCATTGCCCAGCGCCTTGCCCCGCATCGTAGCGATGGGTTGGTGAAACTGAGCCGGGGGAAATTGGAGGTAACTACGCTGGGGCGGGCGTTTTTGCGGAATATTTGTATGGCGTTTGATGAGCGGTTGTATGCGGCGGAGCAGGAGAAGGTGATGTTTAGTAAGGCGGTGTGAGAGATAGTATTAAAAATAAAAACGGAGCAACTACACAAGCTGCTCCGTTTTCGTTTTACTTTCCTTTGGGGCGCGGAGGGTTGTTTCCCCGGCCGCCGCCCGAAGAATTTCCTGTGGTACTTGGGCCGTTAGGCGGACGTGTGGTTGACTTTGCCATTTTGCAAGGGTTTTGATGTGAATAATTAATTTACACTCTAAAATTACTTCTTACAAATTATGACAGAATTTGATTTGAATAACTGTTGAGATATTTTGTATTTGTGTTGACTTTATGGAGCCATTTTAAGATAATAATTCGCACTGTTATTCCGGTAAGGCGGTATTTGATAAACTATATGGTTGATTACAAATAGTCTTAGGTGTAATAGTTAAGACTTCTTCGGACAGTTCGTCCATGCCCGGCAGCCAGTCTTTGGCTTTTCAATTATTTTAGTCAAACTTTTTATTTTTTTGAAATTTGATTTGAGCCTGTTTAAAAATGATTCTTTGACTTTTATGGCATATTTTCCTCATCCAGTCCCGATGTAACTATCGGGACATTTTTTGTCGATCCTCTTCAGGGATCGCCTTCAAAATGCGACTTCTCTGAGAAAAAATATACTCATAAAAAATCTCAAAAACGAATTTAAAACAGGTCTTAGTTTGAGCTTAGTTTTTGTTTAGAAGTTATTATATCTGTGTACATTATCCATTGTTCAATTGCAATTGAATTAATAAGCGATTTTTTAAGTATATTTTCGGGTAGTATGTTTTTCGAATATTCTACTACAGGTTTAAAATATTCAATTATGGTATTTGAGGCGTTCACAAGCTCTTCATAGAATTCATTTGTATCAAATGTAATTGTGTCAAAGTATGGATTGGGTTCTATTTTTTTATCAATAGTATATTCTGATAGTGACAATGTATCGTTTTCATTATCTTTCAATTCAGCATTTGAGAACTCCCAAAAGTAAAAATTAACCGTTTTTTCTCCTGAAGCTATACTCGCACCGGCTTTCAAAAATCCTAAACTATCCTCTATCAGACCTACTACCGGATCATCGGCATCATCCGGGTCATGATTCCAAATTTTATCATTATGATAGATTACAAAGCCTGCCGTTATTTCTAACGATTCAAATTGATTGAAATTAATTAGTTGGAGAGAAAATGAAGACGAGTCGATCTTCTCACGATTATGATTTACAATCGCGCCGTTGATATAGGCATAGATTACTATTTTGTTTTTTATTGTGGCCATGCACTATTAATTGAATATCCTCCAGGTTCAGAACCATCCGGAATTAGACGAACATATGTATCATTGGCTGGTATTTCCATTACTAATGGGGGAGGGATAACTTTTTTGGTTCTTCCGGTAATAGGGTCAATATAAGTGCTTTTATCTCCAGGGTATAATTGATTTATCCCTGTGGGTTCACCCTGATATAAATCAAGCACAGTTGGTGGTATGGGTTGAAAGAAATTTTGTGCGGGTGTTTTTCCTCCAGTTACAGGATCATTTCCAAAGATATGATTTCGTAAATGTGTACCATCAGATTTATGTCCTGTATATATGTCTCCAGAAAGATAACGTGGAAGATTGATAGCACTGGGAATTGGTTTAAATGTTGTCTTCCACTGGGGAACAGCTCCTGCTGGTGCAGATACTTCGGTTTTTACTTTTCCTGTGTAAGAAGTTCCTGCTGGGATAGGATGAGCAGCACTATTGGGAACATAAACAACACCTTTTTGACCAACATCAATAGTTATAGGTATTGCGTTGTTGGGAGGAGCATTGAGCATAAGTGTTCTGAAATTCAGCCAATTTGTATCAGAGTAACGTCTTATAGCTTTATTTACATAATTGGTTGCAGCTCCTTCAGTATTAAAAGCTCCTGCTTTTTTGGGATTTGAAGGGTCATTCGTGAGAACACGTAATGCCAGATCTTTTTTGTCTTTAATTTCACCCGAACCATTTAAAACATGTCTTGACAGAGTATGCCCTTTTCCTTCATGTGCTGCAATATTCTGTAATGGCATTAACTCCTTTCCCATTTTGTAGGAAGCAATTTTTTGTGCAACATCTTCCTGTGGCAACGGTGTAGGCCAGGGAGCAGGAGATCCCGGTACTCTTTTTAAGCGCTGTAATGCCATTGCGGCCCTTACTTTACTGTCTTTTTTCGTTCTTTCTCCCGGTAACGTATTATTCTCATCAAGATCATTTAACAGATCAATTAATGAGCGGGTTCTCGGATCAAAGCCTGAACCGGGATATACGAGTATTGCAAGCGCAATGGCATTTGTAACTGCTGTAGGATTTATTTTTAACTCAATGCTATGTAAACCATCCTTTTCTTCCAACTCAGCACTTTTAAGACTATGCTTTAACTGGAGAGCAGGAAGTTTCTTCTTGATTTCTTCCGGCGTTGTTTTAGGAGTAGTTAGTATTTCTTCGGCCTCTTTCTTTGCATTTTTCAGGCGTTCATCAGTGGGTTGAGTTGAGGATTCTCCCTCTTTTTTATTTTTGGGCATATTTTTATCCTTCCCCGTTATCTTACCCCACAACTTCGTAGCCTTCTCCTTAATCCACTTCGCCACCTTACTCATCATCCCATCCACCTTATCCTTAATCTTCGCCAGCGCCGCCCTAATCTTCGCCGTAATACCATCCAGCCTTATCAATTTGGCCAAAAACGAAATCACCAGCGTTAAGCCCTGTGCCAGTCCATTCTCCAAAGCCCCGGCTGCTGCACCAATGTTGCCCATTGCAATTTCTCCGATGGAGCCCATGAAGTTGCCAATCATTTGTGCAATGTCTTTGGCTTTCTGGATGAAGAACACAATGGTATCGTAAATGCCCACAATGGCGCGTATGATGCCGGCGCCGGGGATAATGAGCGAGGCCACAAACTCGATGGCCTTCATGATGATGGTGTCTTTGATCCAGCTTTTTACGGCATCTACAAAGGCATCTTTCAACTCGCCGGCCATGTCTTTGAGGGCTTCCCAGGCGGCCATGGGGCCTTCGGTGATGAGTTTTTTGATGAGGTCGAACCCTTTTTCCATGCCTTCGACTACCGGCTCGGGGATGATTTTTACCAGGTGCTTGCGGATGTTCTGGTAGCTGATGCCCACCATTTGCAACGCCACGCTGGCAATGCCTTTGGGGTCCCAGCTTTCGGGGAGTTTTACTTCGGTGAGTGAGCCGGTGAGCCAGCTGAACAGCGCATTTTTGAGGTGCGTTAAAAAGTTTTTGCCGAAGTTGCTGAAGCCCTGATCGGCGGCGTTGAAGAGGTTTTTTACAAACTGAATGGGCTTGGTGAAAATGGCCTTGAGTATTTTGGCCCCTTTGTTTATGATGCCTTCTATTTCGCTGAGCGAGTAGCCGAATTTCTGCAAGGCCCAGGTGAAGAATTTTTTGGCGGCTTCGAGCAGGAGTTTGCCCAGCTTGGCCAGCGCGCCCGACATTTCTTCCTTCATCTTCTCAATCTTCTCGTCGATGGCTTTGATGGCGGCGGTTTGCTTGTCTTTAAGTTTTTGTGCAAGCTCTTTTTCCTTTTCGTCAACCTCTTTGTCCAATTCGTTGAGCTTGTCGGTCATTTCTTTCATGGCCGATTGTCCTTCGGCTTTGAGTTCGGGGCCGAGGTTCTTTACGTACTTGGCAATTTCGGTTTTGGCGCCTTCAATTTCGGCTTTGCATTCGGCAATTACTTTTTTGTTGTCGGCGGTAATGTCGGCCACGAGTTTGTTGGTGGTTTCGACAAAAATGCCTTTGTTGCGCTGAAATATTTCGTTTACCTCGGGCAGTTCGTCCATGCCCAGCAGCCAGTCTTTGGCTTTTTTGGCCCAGCCCCAGAAACCGCTGTAGCGTTGGTCTTTAAAGGCTTCTATTTCGCGTTTTACATCGTCTTCAAACTTTTTGGAGGCCGTGGCATTGCCTTCGTCGAAACGTTTCATGCTTTGCGTTTCGAGTTCGGCGAGGCGTGTGGTGACTTTGTGGCGGGCTTTGTCGTAAATGGCTTTTATATCGTCGGTTACTTTCTGGCGTTTCTGCTCCATGGTGAGCTTTGCGCCCGACTGGCGGCCGCGTGTGGCGGCGAGCGATTTTTTGCGTTTGTTTTTTATTTCGCCGCGGCCTTTTTGTTCTTCCTGCTGGAGCTGGGTGTCCACCTTTTTGCGTTCGTGTTCGGCGGTTTTGCGGGCGGCGGCGGGTTTTTCGGCTACGTCTTTTTTGAGTTGTTTGCGGTCTTTGTTGGCTTCGGCAAGGTCGCCGCTGTCAACCATGTCCAATTGCTCCTGGCTGATTTCTTCTTTTTTGAGCAGTTCGTCGGAGTCTTTGCCGAACTTGCTCATGTCGGTATGCTCGGGTTTGAGGGCGGCAATGGCGGCGGCACCCAGATTCATATTGGGTGTGGCGGGGGCAATTTCTTCGGGCGGAAGTGCTTCGGGGGTGTGCGTGGGCGGCGCGGGCGGGCGGGGTTTGTCCATTTCGCCGAAGGTGTCGGTGACATTGTTGGTGTGACCCTGCACAATGTTCATGACAGTGCGGCTGATGTGGCCTCCTTTGCCGTTTCGTTTGAAGTTGTCCACATCTTCAATGCTTTGCGGCATGTTGGCCTGTATGCTGTCGAGCATGGCCTTTGAGGCATCTTCGGCTTTGGGTTCGGGGGCGGGTTTCTGGCCGAGGTCCTGTACCTGGTCGCAGTGGCTTTTGCTTTGTCCTTCGAGTGCAGGCGGTACAACGGCTTTTTCTGTTTGGGCGAGTTTGGTTTGGGGGGCGTCGTAGGTTTTTTCGTTGGTTTTGAGCTGGGAAAGCTTTTGCATTCCGCGCTGCAGCACGGGACCGCCGAGGGTGGCGAGGTATTGGGCTACTTTGTTTTTGCCGGCGGCGGCCAGCAGGATGGCGGCGGCACCGCCTTTGGGGGCTTTGCTTTCTACACTGCGCGATCGCAGATCGCGCTTGCTGGAAGCAGGCTTCGCCTTCTTCTGTGCTTTGTCGGCGGCCTGGGCGGGAGTTACGGCGGGGGCTTTGGGTTTGAGCGGTTTGGGTTGCTGGCCTTTGCCGTGCTTTTTTTCGGCGGCTATGGCCTCGGCTTCGAGGCGTATGGCTTCGAACGTGGACATGTCGGGCGGGAGTTCAATCATTTCGCCATTCATGCGGCGGAACATGCGCTTGCCGCCCTCGCCGCTCATGGCTTCGCCATTGGACTGGCGCGCAGGCGGCGTGGGTGTGACGGTAGGTGTTACACTCTTGGTGCGGGAAGGCGTACCTGACATAAATTCCTTTGCTCTTGAGGCACAATTTACAATGCGCTGAAGGCAGAAAGCAAGCAGGTTTTATCAACAGAAGTTGTTTACCGGTTTTTTGATGCGCCGAAAGGTATGATTGAATAGCCCGGATAGAACGGAGGGCGGATTGTGTACAATGCTTTGTGGTGCAGAAAGCTCCGACCGCAGAGATAGCCGGAGCCAAGCCGTTTTTTGAAACACCGTCAGGTTCGCTCCTACTTTGCAGCATATTCTTTTTGATTATCGGTATCTTTTTTTGTTTATGCTGCGAGGGATTTTGCACAGATACGCTGCTGGGATAATGGCTCAAAAATTATCTTTATCGCATGAAAACCAAAGAATGCCCCTCGTGCGCCATGGAAATTCCGAAAAACGCCGAGGAATGCCCGATTTGCAATTACGAATTTCCGGTGCAGCCCAAATCGCACGCGTGGATTATCTGGCTGGTGCTCATTGCCTTTGTGCTGATGCTTTTTGGCGGCATTGCCCGCTTTTTGTAAGCAAAAAAGCGGCCCTATTTCACGAGCCGCTTTCATTGAATAATTAGGATGAGTTACGCCACGCCGTCGTAGCCGACACGCTCTTCGATGAGATAGGTATTCCTGTCGCTCGATGAACGTGCAATAAGTTCGCCCAGGAAACCGGCCAGAAAAAGCTGTGTGCCGATAATCATGCTGGTGAGGGAAATATAAAACCAGGGACTTTCTGTAACCCGCGGCGCAGTGCTTCCGGAAAATACGTGATAGAGTTTGGCCCCGCCCAGCCATGCCGCGGCCAAAAAACCAAGTATGAACATGAGCGAACCGATGAGCCCGAAAAAGTGCATGGGCCGCTTACCGAATTTTGACACGAAAGTGATGGAAAGCAGGTCGAGAAAACCGTTTACGAAACGTTCCAATCCGAATTTCGACACGCCGTATTTGCGGGCCTGATGCACCACCACTTTCTCGCCTATTTTGTGAAAGCCGGCGCGCTTGGCGATAACGGGAATGTAGCGGTGCATTTCGCCATACACTTCAATGCTTTTCACCACTTCGCGGCGGTAGGCTTTGAGTCCGCAGTTCATATCGTGCAGCTTTACGCCGCTGAGCCAGCCGGTGGCCGCATTGTATAATTTGGAGGGGAGATTTTTGGTAACGGCATTGTCGTAACGCTTTTTCTTCCAGCCCGAAACGAGGTCGAATTTCTCTTCACGGATCATGCGCACCAGTTCGGGCACTTCGTCGGGACTGTCCTGCAAATCGGCATCCATGGTAATGACCACTTTGCCGTTTACCGCTTCAAACCCGGTGTTGAGCGCCGCCGACTTGCCATAGTTGCGGCGAAAACGGATGCCGCGCACTTCGGGAAACTGCGCCACCAGATTGCACACCACTTCCCACGAACGGTCGGTGCTGCCATCGTCCACAAACACCACTTCGTAGGTGAAGTTGTTTTGCTTCATTACACGCGCAATCCAGGCGTGAAGCTCGGGCAGCGATTCTTCTTCGTTGTAAAGCGGAACTACAATGGATACGTCCATAACGGAATTTATGCATTATCAGACGACTTCTGGTTGTCTGACGGGTATGGTGAATATGGATTGTTTACAGGAATATGCGAAACATCGACTGGAGAAACAGGCGGGCGGATGAAAAATGCGGCCACAATTAAGTTTACAATAGTTAGCACAAGCAAACTGCCCAAAAGACCAAACGCAAAAAGCACAGGGGCTGTGGAAAAGCGTTTTCCCATAGTTCTCGCCATCTCAATCTGCGCATCGGCCATGCCGTCTTCGCTCATTTTCTCATATTGAAGTTCCTGCTGCGCTTCTACATAACCCGGCGCAATTACTTTCACAAACACAACAGTCCACACAGCCGCAATAAGCGAATACACCACCGCAATAAGCATGGCATGCCCAAACGCTTTTCCATAACTCATGCCCAGATTTCCACGCTTCTGGCCCCAACTGCGCAGGGCCAGAACCAGAAACAAAATATAAAATGCGTAAGCCAGGTAGTTAACTGCCTGATGCAATTCAAGCATGTAAACCAGCAATCCGATTGCCACACTTCCCATGACCGATGCCACGCCGTATTGCAACACATGCGCCCATTTACCTTTAATCTGATCTGCCATGCCATTACAATTTTATCGCCCAAAGATAACCAAAACCCTTTGTCGCCCCTGATTTTCACATCTTTTGGAAAATCTCCCCCATGAAACCCCGATAAAGATTTGCCAAACCAAAAACTTCCTTACCTTTGTGCCGGGTAAGTCTTATACGATCAGCTCCTGTTGAATCCCCCAGGTCCGGAAGGAAGCAAGGGTAGATGGTTGAGCGGTGCGATGTAAGTAGCTTACCCATTTTTTTTTCGACTCCGCTCAAAAAGACTGGGTAATTGGCTGCTGATTCCGCTCAAAAAGACTGGGTACCTGGCTGGTGGTTCCGCTCAAAAAGACTGGGTAATTGGCTGCTGGTTCCGCTCAAAAAGACTGGGTGTTTGGCTGGTGGGTCCGCTCAAAAAGACTGGTTGATTCTGCTCAAAAAGGTTATTCAGTTCCGCTAAAATAACTTTGCAACTCTGCTTAAATTGACTTAATAATTCTGTGCAAAAAGACAGGGCTGCCCCGCTCATGAATTTGTGACGCGCAACCACCAATGCTAGCAAGAATATCTGCCAATGACAGCAGCGCAAAATAACTTCGAGCCTTACTCTATACAATTTATCAGTGAGCGGATACGCCCATGAAAAAATTTATGCGTCAACAGAAGGCTGATTGCTGTCTGATGAATACGGTGAGTAAGGATTGTCTGAGGGAATGAATGCAGGATCAAACGGCGATGCTCGTTTGCGGATGAAAAATATAGCAGTGATAAGGCTTAGAATTATGAGAATAAACACATTACCCACCAATGTAATCAGAAACAACACTGGAGCATCGAGTAAGGGCTTTATCAATTTCACCGCCGTATTAAACTGCCAAATGTTAATATGTCTTTGGCGAAATTTTTGAGCCAGTTGTTCCAATTTTCCGGGAATAATTTCCGGAGCAATTACCTCAAAGAAAACTACTGCCCATATAGCAATAAGCAAAGAGTAGATCAATATAATAACTATCGAATATCCACAAGCCTCCCCATAACTCAGCCCCAATATTCCCCTCTTCCCTCTCCAGCTCCGCAAAGCGAAAATCAGTAAAACCTCAAAAATTAAAACCGAGATACAGTTAGTAAACTGACTCAGGCCAAACACATATACTATGATCCCCAAAGCAACAGCGCCCGCCGCCGCCGCCAGAGCAAACTTTGAAGCATGCCCCCATTCTCCCGATACTGATTCAGCCATAACGATTTAAAAACGCTCAAAAATAACCAAAACCTTAGTCCTGCCTTATTTTCTCATCTGTTAAAAAGTCACGCCAATAAAAAGATTGCTAAAAATTGAAAACCTGCTCACCTCTGTACCAAATAAATCCCAAAAATCCCAAGAAGCAATCATAACTGGTTGAGCGAAGCGAAACAAAAAAACGCGGCGATTCCCTTAAAAAATAGTACAATGCCCCCCGTCATTTTGAGCGGAGCCGAAAAAAGATGGGGAGTATATCTATCTTAGCCCCCTACATTCACATTTCCAAATTGGCCTTTTTCAAACACCCCTATTCCGGTTTATCCATTCAAACCAATCGTTTGAAATTGCGCACCTACGTGCACAACGATGCGCGGGCATTATATGAATTTGTAGCACACAACCGCGAACGGATGCTCGATTACCTGCCCATGACGGTAGAGCAAAATTCCTCCGTATTTGCCTCCCGACGTTTCATCAGGGAGCGGAAAAACGATTACCTGAATGATAAAAGCTGCTTCCTGGGCATTTTTCTGCATTCGGGCGAGCTGATCGGGCAAATAGCCATACGCGAAATCAATTACCGGGTGCCCAAATGCGAAATGGGCTATGTAATTGATGCCCGGCATACCGGCAAAGGCTATGCCGGCGAAGCACTAGATGCACTTTGCCACTGGTGTTTTGGCGAATTGAAGGTGCAGAAAGTGAGTTTACGCATAGAACCGGTTAATACCGCCTCCCGCAAAGTGGCCGCTGCGGCCGGATTTACCTTTACCGCCCTGCTGCGCAACGACTTCCGCACAGCCGACCACCGACTCATGGATGCCGAATTGTGGGAACTCCTCGCCCCTGCCCCCTAATTTGGCCCGGGCCGGGTAAGTGAAAGCGCGGTTTCGTTAATTACCTGTTCATTACTGGCTGCCCCGGCGTATCACCGGCAAGGCTGTTTGCCCTATTTTTGCCGCATATAAACACTACTCTCATGAAATTCTTTATCGATACGGCCGACCTCGCCCAGATTCGTGAAGCCCAGGAACTGGGCGTGCTCGATGGGGTAACTACCAACCCCTCGCTCATGGCCAAAGTGGGCATTAAAGGTGCCGCCGCTGTAGAACAGCATTATATAGACATCTGTAACATTGTTACCGGCGACGTGAGCGCAGAGGTAATCAGCACCGATTACGAAGGCATTGTGCGCGAAGGCGAACACTTAGCCTCGCTTCACCCGCAAATTGTGGTGAAAGTGCCCATGATTAAAGACGGCGTGCGTGCCATTAAGTACTTCACGTCAAAAGGCATCCGCACCAACTGCACACTCGTATTTTCGGCCGGGCAGGCCCTGCTCGCGGCCAAGGCCGGTGCCACCTACGTATCGCCTTTCATTGGCCGTTTGGATGATGTGTCAACCGACGGACTGGTGCTGATTGAAGAAATTCGCACCATTTATGATAACTACGGTTATCAGACACAAATTCTGGCCGCTTCGGTGCGCCATCCCATGCACATTATCAACTGCGCCAAAATTGGTGCCGATGTGGCCACCTGCCCGCTCAGCGCCATTACCGCACTGCTCAAACACCCGCTCACCGACAACGGCCTGGCTCAGTTCCTTGCCGATGCGCAGAAGTTTGCATAAAAGCTTCCAATCCTCACACGCAGCCGGACAAACGTCCGGCTGTTGTTTTTACCACTAATCACAACTACCTTTAAGCATGATTCTGCGCATCAATCCTGAAAAGCCCGACGCCAAAGACATCCACAAGGTAGCCGACGTGTTGCGCAGCGGCGGCATTATCATTTACCCCACCGATACCGTATATGGCCTGGGCTGCGACATTTACCAACCCAAAGCCATTGAGCGGCTTTGCAGACTCAAAGGCATTGCCCCCGAAAAAGCCAACCTCTCCATCATTTGCCACGACCTGAGTCATCTGGCCGATTTTGCAAAACCCATTTCCACCTCCATATTCCGCGTACTCAAAAAAGCACTGCCCGGCCCCTACACCTTTATTCTCGAAGCCAATACCAAAGTGCCCAAGCTGTTTCAGAACAAAAGAAAATCGGTAGGCATTCGCGTGCCGGAAAATAAAATTGTGCAGGAAATTGTAAAGGCATTGGGCAACCCGATTGTATCTACCTCGGTACACGACCTGAGCGATGAAATGCTCGATTATTACGCCGATCCCGACAAGCTGGCCGAGAATTATGTGGATAAGGTAGATGTGGTCATTAACGGCGGTTACAGCAACATTCAGGCATCAACCGTGGTTGACTGTACCGATGGGGAATTTGTGGTGGTGCGCCAGGGATTGGGAGAGACGGAGCATTTGTGGTAACAGCCGCCGCCCGCTGATAATCAGAATCTTTTCTCTTATTTTTCAAACCTCAGAAAAATTTCTATTTTTTTCTGTCCCAACCTGACGATGGCCATTTTGCCCCGTCATGGATATAAACACCCGAAAATTAAACCCTATGAATAATACACAGCATAAAGCAGCAAGCAGTCCGGTCCGAAAACCGGTTACTGCATTAATCGCACTGCTGCTCTTTTTTGTTGGTTTCAGTAAGTGTTATGCACAAACAGTTCCCGACAAAGACCTTGTCACATTACGGAATGGCAATCAGATTCTTGGGTATGTTATAGAACAGCGTCCGGGAGAAAGTATAAGCGTGTATCGTCCTGAAATGAACGATACAGTGAAAGTAGCACTGGAAGATGTGCAGAAAATTTCTAAAATCATGATTACAATTCTGCCCAATGATTCGGCTAAAAAGATTGCACCAATAGCTGGTAAGGGCAGATACAACAACAAGAAAAATGTTTTCCAGTTTGGATATCAATATATGGCATTAACAAGTTCCATTGATGAGGATGTAGAATACTTAATATTCGACCATATACTGCATGGTGTTTGTGTCTCTTATTTCAGAAATATTAACAATCGTTATTTCCCGGGAATCAGTGTAAGTTTTGCAAATAAAAAAGCATATACATACGCCGATAGATGGCAAAATTACAATGAACTCTCATATAAGAAGATGCTGATATTGATTGAAAACAAGTTTCGCTTATCTAAAAAACCACAAAATTTTCCGATGTGTTTTACTGCTGCTTTCAACATCGGATTCTTAAGAGATAAATCATTTTTGGAAGATAACCGGATATATGGATATTCAAGAGGCTCATTCTATCGATACCAAAACTCATTCGTAGCGCAAACCCTGTTTGGCTTCAAAATAAATCCTGATAAAAAATCAGGGTTCATTCTCGAAATAGGAGTTTCCTGGAACAGGCAACGGATCAATGTATATAACATATATAATTCGTTGAGTAAGAAAATAAATAGTTGGGAATATATCCCAACAGTAAGACTTCAGTATTTCTTTTAACCAGAAAGCACTATGAAACATTACATCCTTACAATCGCCATAATTATTTTCGGTATAAATCCTGCTTTTGCACAGGATAAGTTTGAACCACGAAAATGGGAAATTGGTTATAGTTTAGGCTCTCAAAGCGGGGTAATAACCGGTATTCCTCCTTCACGTAATGCATTAAACAGAGCGACTGCAGGAAACACTGTTTATGTAATCAATCCGGATCTGACTACCAGGGGACTTACATTTGATTTTTTACTCCACAGAATTTTTGGGAAACACCGATTTGGAATTCAACTTTCAAGCTGGAGGATGAAAAATGATAATTTATCTCTTGCTCAAACTGACTCAATGATTAAACAGGACACTCTGAGAAATTTCTTTCTTACCAACAGTCAGTCTTATGCCATGGTTGGTATTTCATATAACCGTCAAATATATCGCACCAAAAATAATCTGGGGCGCTTCAGTGTACATCTCTCCTTCTTCACCGGCCTTTCTGTAAACCTTACACCCGACAGAGTTGAGTTCGACTATTATGCTCCTGAGGGATACATTCTGCGAAATCAGCTATCAGATTCATCAGGAGTTTATCTGGTAGGTACAGAATTCAAGTCGGGATTTTTTATTAATCCGGCTATTCAGATTCGTTTTCGGACAAAAAAATCGCGTGCATTCACCATGCAAATGGGTTATGCGGTAAACTGGCACAAAACAGAACCAGTATTTGGAAAAATTATAGGCCCGGTTACAAGTCCGGTAATTGACAGCCCTCTGATGCAGGTAAATAAGTACATCATCAACTCAAGACAAATCAAGTTTTATTATTCATTCTAATAATAATAACATGAAATCATTACTTATCATAACAGGCTTTTTATTCGTCACAAATCTCTTTGGTCAGAATATCAATGACCAGGAAATTATTACACTGAAAAGTGGTTATCAGTTAATTGGAAAAGTAATTGAAATGCAGCCCGGAGTTTCAATTACAATTCGTCAGCAAGCTACCAACGACACTATCTGTGTGGCTACAGCGGATATTGAAAAAATCAACCGGATTGTTTTAACCAATAACCCGGATACCCTTCGTGAACTTAAGCCGGATCCAACACCGTTTAAAATGTTCAACACCAAAAAATACATGCTGCAACTTTCATACATTAATATGCCTTTTGCATTACAGCAAATCCCAATATCAGGAGGAAGCATTGCTTATTTGAAAAGTTTTAACAATAAATATTTTATCGGGGGATCATTAGGCTTATTAATTCAAAGCAAACCTTTTCAAGAGGTGGAGTATATAGACGAATTTTCGAGCTTGTTTCTTATTCCGGTACTGATTGAAAATAAATACAGGCTTTCATTCCGGGATCAACGAAGAAGAGCGTCGCTTCTGCTTGGATTTAACTGTGGATATACATTTAACTCCAGCTATACATACTACGAGAGTAGCAGAGGCATTGGAATGGGAGCTGTTACCATGCAATACCTCCTGGGAATAAAGTTGAATTTTGATGATAATTCAGGATTTCTTATTGAACCCGGAATTACCTATATGCCTTTGCGCAATTCTATATATTCAGGAGATACAAACACTTATAAAGGGCATATGGAGTTATTGGTACCTTCCATGCTCACCATGCGTATCTCTTACTTTTTCTAACGCGGCACACTCATGCTCACCATAGCTTCACTTCCCATTTTTCAACAGCCGCCCGAACAAACGGTGCCAAATGGGTATATTGACCAACAGTTAAAGCCCCGGATGCAATCAATTGTAATAGATACCGAAACCATTGCTGCCTGCCGCAAAAAAGAACGGGCTGCGCAGGAAACGGTGTACAAGGCCTGCTACAAGGACTTTTTCAAGATCTGTTTGCGTTATACTTCTTCGTATGACGATGCTGCAGATGTGCTGCACGATGCGTTCATTAAAATATTTACACGCATTGATTCGTACAACGGAACCGGAAATTTTGCCGGATGGATGCGCAGGATTATTGTAAATGCCTGTCTCGACTATCACCGCAACAGGAAAAATGCACAAAACGTAAGTATCGAGCAGATGGCGGGTGAAGTGGAAATGGAAGAAGAAAATCAGTACATCATTGACGAAAACAAACTTCTCGAACTCATACACACCCTTACCGGCAAACACCTGCTTGTGTTCAACCTGTTTGTCATTGAGGAATACACACACGAAGAAATTTCCCGTGAACTTCAAATTTCGGTTTCAGCCTCAAAATGGTATGTGAGCGAAGCCCGGAAACAATTAAAAACCAAAGCTGCGCAACTTTTCCATGACTAATCTCGATCATTCTTTCGATTCGCGTTTGCGCGAAGAGTTCGGGCAGCTTGATGTTCGTTTCAACGAAGCTCACTGGAACCGGCTCGATGCGGCCTTGTCGGCTGCTGCTCCCCCGCCTTCATTCTTCAGAAAACACAGGCGTGTTATTCTGCTGCTGTTTTTGTTGCTGCTCACCTCGGCAGTGTTGCTCTGGATCTATATGCCTCTTTCGGGCCACAGTGGAGGCAAAATGTTTAGCCCGGGGTTGCACAGGCTGAATGTTCCTTTACCGTCGGGCGGCGGTAAAAGTGGTGCGGGGCAACCGGCCACATACCGCACACAGACACAGACACAGCCCAACTCTTTAACAAATGAGCAAAACGCCGGAACGCCAGTACCTGCACTGGTGCCGGCGCTTTCGTCAACCGACTCTGTTGCACAGGCCGACAGCATTGCCGCCAAACTCAAAGCCGATTCGCTTCAACTGCTGAAGAAGAAGAAAAAGAAGGTTCACCTGATCTGGTAACATCACCCGTGCAGAAACGCGCCGGGCAATGCTTCAATAATATCGCCCGCTTTCATGGCTTCCTGCGATTGGGCTGCCGCCGCAATGTCGCCCGCCTTGCCATGCAGGTAAACACCCAGCACAGCCGCCTGCAACGCATCGTACCCGCGGGCACGCAGGCCGGTGATGAGTCCGGTAAGCACATCGCCGCTGCCGCCCTTGGCCATGCCGGCATTGCCGGTGGTGTTGAAAAATGCGCGGCCGTCGGGTGTAGTGATGCTGGTGTATGCGCCTTTGAGCACCACGTAGCAGTTAAAACGTCGCGAAAATTCGAGTTGCGAGAGGAAGCGTTCATGTGCGCTGGTGTGTGCGCCCGCCAGCCGGTCGAACTCGCCGGGATGCGGCGTGAGTAGGGTGCCGGGCGGCAGAAAGGCCAGCCAGGTTTTGTTTTCGGCGAGTATGTTGAGTGCGTCGGCATCGAGCACGGTGGGGCATGGTGCTTCCTGCAGCCATTGTTTGAGCAGTTGTGCTGTTTCGGGTGCTGTGCCCCAGCCCGGGCCAAAACCGGCGGCTGTAAACTTTTCGGTATGGCGCACGCGGCCTGCGCAAATTTCGGCGGCCTCGCTTTGCTGCAGCATGGCTTCGGGTGCTGCGGTGTGCAGTATGCTTTCGGCCATTTGCGGCACCAGTGCGGTTACCAGTCCGCAGCCCGAACGCAAAGCCGCATTTACAGCCAGCACCGCCGCACCTGTTTTGCCCCTGCTGCCTGCGCATAACAGCGCATGGCCATAGCTTCCCTTGTGCGAAAATACCGCACGGCTGCGCAGCAACGGTTGTATTTCATCGGGCGTAAGCAGGGTGTAGGGCGTGGGCGCCGCATCAATGTAGCCGCGGTGCAAACCAATATCAATTACGCGCACCACACCGGCATACCTGCCCGTTTCGGCAAACAGCAATGCGGCTTTGGGCTGATGAAAAGTAAGTGTGTAAGCCGCATTAGCTACATAACGCAGCTTATTGCCCCGGTTATCATCGCCAAACAAACCCGAAGGAATATCGACGGAAATAATGCGGCTCTGCGCAGCATTCATCATTTCAATTGCCGCCGCAGCCACTCCGTCTGGCTCGCGGTTAAGGCCCGAACCGAAAATGGCATCCACCACCACCGGCTGCACATGCGCCGTAAGATCGTAATCGCGGATACTGTTCCATTCAATAATTTGCACTTCGGTTTGGCGAAGCAAATTAAGATGATGAGCGAAATCGGCACTGTCAGTAACCGCCGCTTTTACCAGCAATACTATTACCTGATAACCTTTTGCCTGAAGGTGCCGCGCAATCACCAAACCGTCGCCGCCATTGTTGCCATTTCCGCATACCACGTAAACCGTTTCGTGTACATTCACCAATTCGGAAATATGCGGCACACAGGCTGCGGCTGCACGCTCCATCAATGCCACAGAAGCAATGGGCTCATGCGCAATGGTGTAGGCATCGGCTTCGCGTATCTGCGCGGTGCTGAGTAGTTTCATGGGTAGTTGACGCCAAAAAGAATGATACGGACAATAAAATTAATCATCATAACCAACGCCGTTGTTCCAAAAAACCACATCAGCATTTTTGCTCCGTGACGAAACCTGAAAATCAAATGCGAAATCAGCAACAGCCAAGTAGAAAGAAAGGGCAGCAATGCAGGAAACCTGACAATGCTGCCCCAGATATTTCCGCCAAGAAGCAAAATGAGCGACCGCTGAAACCCGCAACCGGGACACGACACGCCAAATTGGCTTCTGAAAGGACATTCCAGAAGATGCTGTTCCAGCCAGTGGATAAACACCTCCATGAATTAGAGCCTGTTTAAAATTCGTTTTTGAGGTTTGTTATGAGCAGATTTTTTCTCAGACAAGGCGCATTTTGCAGGCGATCCTTGGAGAGGATCGACAAAAAATGCAACGCAGGATGAGGAAAAATATGTCAATAAGAATTAAATCCTCTTGAACCAAACATCTCACCCAAAAACATTCCGGCAAAAAGTCCGGGCGAGATAAGTATCAGAATAAAGAACAGGAAATAAAGCGCCGATAATATCGTACCGATAATGGCACAAACACGGCCCGCATTCATGTTCTTGTAAGAGGTTTCCGTAAACTCATCGGGCGATTGCTGGTATTTCCTCTTGGCTCCTGCAGCAAGAATTAACGCTATTACCCCGCAAATGAGTCCGGGAATTCCATAGCAGAAACATCCCACAATGGAACAAATACCCAGCACCAGCACGCCTACCGCATTAGGCAGCGGACGCTGCCCGCCAAACATGGGCGGAGGCATGGTGCCGCCGTACGGATTGTTGGGCGGAGGAAAGCCACCGGGAGGAGGAGGCGTTCCGGGGCCTCCGGGAGGCGGATTGTAAGGATTCTGCGGCGGGGGCATATTGCCCGGAGGCGGATTGTATGGATTCTGCGGAGGAGGCATATTGCTTCCCGGCGGCGAATACGGATTGGGCGGGGGCGGCACATTACTTCCCGGAGGGGCATAAGGATTGGGCGGAGGCGGCGGATTGTTGGGATTGCCGAAGGGATTATTCTCATTATTCCCGTTCGGGTTACCAGGCTGGCCGGGCTCAAAAGGAGGACCGGGAGGAGGAGGAAAATTTGACATATTTTTTTCGAATAAGCAGCCAAAATACTCAATTCGGGGTAAATAAACGCGGAATTTAATTTTATCAAAAAATACAAACCTTTAGTGCCGCAATAGTTGTAGTAGTTGATTTTCCTTCTATTTTAGCAATCAAACATTCACTCATGGAAACACCAAACAATCCTCCGCCGAATTATCCGCCCAACTACCAGCAGGGCCCGCCCCCCGGCGGCTATCCTCCGCCTCCTCCGGGCGGTTATCCTCCCAACTATGGCCAGCAGCCGCCCCGGCAGGACAAAACAGTGGCTATTGTGTCACATTTTGGCCTGATCGGATGGATTATTGCACTGGTTCTGCACGGAAACAATAAAACCAGCATAGGTGCTTTTTATATCCGGCAAATGCTCGGATTGATGCTTTTTACTTTTGCGGCATACATAGTCTGCATACCTCTGTTTTTTATCATCATCGGAATTTTCTTAGTCTGGGTGGTAATCATACTCGCATTTGTAATGTGGATAATGAGTCTGATTAGTGCCATAAATGGCGAAGAGAAACCTCTGTTTATTCTTGGTAAACAATACGATCAATGGTTCAGAGGCATTGCTTCTGCCTGATTATTTCCAATATCAAACTCGCATAAAAAAGATCCGCACAGCAATGTGGCGGATCTTTTTTTATGCCTCCGTGGCTAATATGAGCAGGTAGTTATGCAATCTCTCCACTTCCTTTTTCAGGTCTATGCCATTATTATGAATAATCCAACCGGCAAGTTTCATTTTCTTTTCTTCGGGCCACTGGCTTTCCATTCGTTTTCTCACCTGTTCTTCGGTAATTCCGTCGCGCTTCATTACCCGCTTAATTCGCACCTCTTCGGGCGCAGTTACACCAATTACACCATATAATCCTTTATCGGTTCCGCTTTCGAATAATATGGCAGCTTCTTTAATTACATACCTATGTCCTTCTTTCTCCCGTGCCTTACACCACTTCTCAAAATGCCGGTTTACCACAGGATGCACCAGCGCATTAAGTTGAGCTAATTGTTCCGGGTTGCCAAACACTTTTGATGCAAGCAACTGCCGGTTTAACTCGCCGTTGGGCAAATAACTTTCATCGCCAAATGCAGCTATAATTTTTGCACGCAACTTTGCATCGGTATTTTGCAACATACGTGTTTCTGTATCGGCAAAAAACACGGGTACGCCAAGTTCGGCAAACAAATTTGCCACCGTGGTTTTTCCACTGCCAATGCCGCCTGTAAGACCAATTTTGAGCATAAACAAAACTACGCAAAAGCGGCCACCGGAAAATTCCGCATGGCCGCTTTTGAGAGAATAGTTTGTTATAATGAATATCATTTTAAAACCCGAAGATTTGATACTTCGGGTTTTAAAATGATCTTAATTGGTCTTTACAATGCGTGTGGTGTTAAGCACATTGGCACCGCTGGTAATGCGTACAATGTACACACCGGCATTCAGTTGTTCGCCCAGCATAATCATGCCCTGTGTACCATTTATCGGCTGCGACAAAAGCACACGGCCTGAAATGTCAATTACTTCGAGCACCGTTCCTGCCGACTGCGCCGGAACCGAATAAGCCACCTGCACCTGCGAATTGAACGGGTTGGGGAACGCATTTACAGAAGCCGTCTGCAAATGCTCGGGCACCGAAACCGCATTCGAATCAACCACATAGAAATGATCGAAAGCTCCTTCTACCAAATGGCCGGGCTGGAAATCGGTCACCTGCACGGTCAGTCGCATTTGCGAAGTAAGCGAAATGAGCGGAGTTACACGCACCGAGCGGTGTACCCACGACGACATGCCCGCCGTGGAAGCGCCCACGCCTTCGAGACGCACAGTGGAAGTACCATTGGTCAAACGCACCACCAGCGAATCGTTGGGATTGCCCGAACCGCCCGAATTGAAGAACCAGCGGTCGTAATGAATCCACGGATCGTTGTACGTTGTAAGATCAAATACAGGCGAGGTGAGCGTGGACTGTCCGTTGTCCACATCATCCTGCGAAGCATTTCCGCCACCGTTTCCGGTTACAAAACATTTGTCGGTGCAGTCGCCGCTGGCATCCACATCGGGGTTGGCATCGTTGGTGGCAAGGTACGAGGTGCCCACCGGCTCGCCGCGTTCCCACACACCCGCAGTGGCATTGCCCGAAACTGTCCAGCCAAGATCGTGGGTGAAATCGTCTTCATAGCCCTCGCTCATGCTTATCTGCTGGCTGCCCGATGAAGGCGTTACGCTGTCCTGCGCACAGTACATCAGATAGCCCCAGTCAGATGCGGCAATGGTGTAAAAATCTATCTGGCCGTTGCACGATGAGTACTGCCCCTGACCGTTTGAAGTGTAAGAGTAATTGTTGTTGGTGCTGAGGTAACTCACCTGCACGTTGGGAAGTGCATTGGTGGTGGTGGCATCGGTAACCGTTCCGCTAATGCTCAGTGCATTGGGCGAAAGCATGGTGATGTTAAACAGGTTCACCTGACCGGGCGCAAACACCACGTTGTTTAATACCACATTGTTGTAGCCGGGTTTGCTGAAGGTAACCGTGTAAGTGCCGGGAAGATGTGTGCCGGTGGCAAAATTTCCGGTAATGTCGGAAGTAGTGGTTACGTTTACCGATGAAATGGTGATGGTTACACCGGTAAGCGGAGTTCCGCAGGTGCTGTCGGTAACTGTTCCTTCGAGGTAGCAGGCGCGTACATAAGTGGGTGTAAACACAAACAACCCTTCGTCGATGTTCGAAACTACGATAGTTCCCGAAGGCAGGAAAGGAAATACGCCCCACGCTCCTTCAAAACCATTGCCTGTACCGGAGTATGTGTCGTAACGGCCTACTTCCACCAGGTTGTGCGGACGTGTTACATCCACAATATTGAAACCGTCTTTGTACCACGAAGTCACCGCCCAGTTGTGCAGAATATGAGTATTATGCACTACAGAACCGGAACCCGGCGTACACTGCATACGATCAACTTCCTGAATATTGTTCAGGTTGCTGATGTCGTAGGCGGCAAGGAATGAGTTGGTGTTTTCGTCGGTAGTAAAAAGATAATTGCGGTCGTCACTTATCCAGGTATTGTGTGTAAAGGCTGTGGGGGTGGTTTGAGTGGCAAGTACTACCGGGGCGTTTTTGTTGGTCATGTCCACCACGGTATAAAATCCATCGTAAATATGCGCTGCATAAAGTGTGTCGTTGTCCACGTAGCCATCGTGGATATACCCGTTTTGCTGGTACTCGCCCACATAAACAGGATTATACGGATCGGCATTGAGATCAAGTATAATGGCACCGCCCTGGCCAATGTTGGTACCAAACAGGTAGCAGTAACCCAGTGTGGTATCAATATGCAGTGCGTGCACGGTAGAAAGCTGGTTGGCAATGGCCCCGTCGCCGAAATAATACTGATACGGCAGGTTGGTGGCCGGAAGCGTGCGCATATCCACAATTTGAAGTGCGCCACCGCTTCCTTCGGTGGTTACGTAGGCAAACCCTTTGTAAACTTTGATTTCTTTCCAGAGATCATCCACATTGGGAATCTGTACTACCTGCACCGGAGCAGCAGGGTTGGTCACATCCACAATGCTCATTCCCTGCGATGCACCGCAAAGCGCATACTCATTGCCCAACGAATCGCGGTAACCGCAAATATTGGCAAGGGTTTGCTGCCCGTAGGTAAGTTGCGACTGAAACTGCACATTGTAATTCTGTGCCTGCAACGCTGAGGCGAAACAGCCCAGAACAGCCATTGCTGCGAAGTAGATTTTTTTCATCGGAGATGTCCGTTTGTTTTTGATTCGGGAAACTCAAAGAACGTAAAAAAATGTCAGTACGTCAATGAGATTCGCTGTACCTATGGCTGATGTTTGACGAATGGCCGGAATTTCATGACAAGTGGCTAAACAAAGGTGTCGAACACACGGATAATTATCAAAACGGCCTGCGATCTTTGCGATGCAGGCCGTTTTGGAGAAAGAAAATAAGCACTATTTGAGTTTTTTCACTTCGGCTCTCAGCGCCTGCTCCACGGTTTCGTTTACCTGATAAAGCGGCGCACGTAGGGTGGGTGTACAAAGTTTCATGGCATCGAGCGCCACTTTTATTCCGCCGGGATTGCCGTCGGCAAAGCAAAGCTGGGTGAAATGAATGAGCGATTCGTGCAGCGGACGTGCTTTGGCAAAATCGCCCGCAAGGCCGTGGCGCACCATGTCTGAAAACTGCTTGGGATAGGCATTGGCCACCACCGAAATCACCCCGTCGGCACCGCAGGCCAGCATGGGCAGGGTAAGCATATCATCGCCCGAAAGCACAAGGAAATCGGCCGGACGGTCGCGCAAAATGACCATAATTTGTTCCATATTGCCCGAAGCTTCCTTGGTGCCCACAATGCGCGGAAAGTCGTGCGCAAGACGAAGCTGGGTTTCGGCAGTCATGTTCATGCCCGAACGTCCGGGCACGTTGTACAGCAGCACAGGCAGCGGCGAGGCTTCGGCCACCAGGCGGAAATGCTCGTAAAGGCCGTTCTGATTGGGTTTGTTGTAATACGGAGCCACCGAAAGAATGCCGCTTACGCCAATCAGGTTGGTGGTTTCGAGTTTGTGAATGACCTCGGCCGTATTGTTGCCGCCAATGCCAAACACCACCGGCACACGCCCGTTTACGGTTTCCAGCACAAACTGAAGCACCTCGTTTTTCTCGTCTTCGTAAAGCGCCGGTGCCTCGCCCGTGGTGCCCATCACCACAAGAAATTCGCACTTGCCTTTCACAATGTGCTCGGTTACTTTCTTGAGTGCTTTGTAATCAATGCTGCCATCGTCGGCAAAAGGAGTAACCATAGCCACGCCTGTTCCGCGAAACGGGTGATTAAGGCGCGAAGATGCTTTTTTGGTGGTGGTTGACATAATGGGTATGGATATGCCGCAAAGGTAAACGATGTGACAAAACAACGGGCACACAAATGCGCTGCTGTTTCAACATCTTATCCCCAAAATCAGTAACTCAGGTGAGCCTGCAAATGCACAATGGCATTGGCAATAAAACCCGGCTGTGTAAACATCGTTTTTTTCCGGTTGCTCCAGCGGCTCATTTCGGCACTCACTGCTTCTTCGGTAAACACACCCCGCTCTTTCAGAATAAAATCAACCGTGGAAAGCAACTCCAAACCGTATGGCGTGTAATAACCCGACAGAAAAGCCTTGGTTTTATCCACTATTTCCGGCAATGATTTATCGGCACTTTGGCTGAGATAGTCTTCCACGTCCTTTTCGGCATCCGGAATAAGGCCAAGTTCTTCAAAAGGCTTTTTGTCGTTGGCACTGAAACCGGTAATGTAACTACCGTTTAAGTAATTCAATACATGCTTCACTTTGCCCGAGTAAGGCCCGTAAAAATATGGAGTGAACTCTAACTGAAAATGTGATTTTGCACCAAATCGCTGCAAAAAATAGGCAATCTTCTCCGCCGCAAATTCAGAAACAAACTCACCGTTTTTGGGCAACTCAAACAAAACCGAAAGCAACATGGCCCTGGCTGGTGTAAGTATTACCCGTTCTTTCTTCAAAATCTCCTGTATCGCCGCAGAAGGCTCATACACGTAAATTTCGCAGGAAGAATTACCCAGATATTTTTCAATAAGCAGTTTTACTTTACGCCATTCAAGCCCGCCATTACCTGCCCCCAAAGGCGGAAGCGCCAATGACTTTATACGCCGTTCTTCAATTACCCGAACTAATTGTTCAAGCCCCTGCTCGATGTATTCATACTCTGAAGGGTAACGCCAATGTGTTTTGGTAGGGAAATTAATAATGAGTTTAGACCCGGTATGCAGCGAACTGTCTTCTACGATAAACAATTTACCCGGTACTAGCTCCTTGCTTTTACAAACTTCTGAATAAAGTTGAAAATTTAAAGGAAACAGATTCTTAAACTGCAAAGCAATTCCTTTCCCCATCACCCCTACGGTATTTACCGTATTAATGAGCGCCTCAGCATCACTGTCAAATAAATTACCTGTCTGGTAATGAATCATGCACTTAAAAATAAAAATCTCTTTTTACTCTGACTTTGTGTTCAGGAACACCCATCCCTTTTAATTTATCAAACGCCCCATTATCATACACCACAAACCCATTCACAAAGTTAACAGGAATATCCCCCAAACATAAAAACTCCGCTTCCTTTCTTCGCTTCAAATCAAGATCATGATCTGTTTTCCAGTATTTTATGCGAATGGCTTCCCAATCCAACACCTCATTTATCCTCTCCACCTCCCCCCTAAGATACAACTTTGTCAACCCCTTCGCAAGTGCATGACCATCAGTAAACATAAAATTTACCCCAAGTTCCAGTATTCGCTTCAAACTGCATACACAATATACAATCTCCTCCGGCTTCACCATATCCACATGGTTCCCTCCATTCTGAATGACATACAACATGGGCATTCGCCCCCAAAAGTAAAAGGGAATACAATCGCTCAGATAAAGTCCGTTGGTCAATTCAAAATCACACCGCTTTCTGATAATGGAAGTGTCGCCTATGGGCCGGTACTCAGCATTGGCATTGACTGATCCTGAGTGAGTAATACCATACTCCAGAATATGCGGAATATTGCCGATATGCGTCATTCTGAACAAAAATATCCTGCTATACAAACTCATTTCCCGGATACTTTTAAATCGGCTATCATTTCCAGAAACTCCTCCCTCCCCATCATCTCTGCCCCCAGCGAAGCAAGATGCGGCGTTTCCACCTGGCAGTCGATAAGCTCGCCGCCTTCGGCTTCAAACTGTTTTACAAACGTAATGAACACAGCCTTGGAAGCATTGCTCACCCTGCTGAACATGGACTCGCCAAAAAAGAAATTCCCCATGCGTATGCCGTAAAAACCACCGGCAAGTTTGCCCTCTTTCCAGGCTTCATAGCTGTGCGCATACCCCAGTTTGTGCAACTGATTGTATGCCAGCTCCACTTCTTCGGTAATCCATGTGCCGTGCTGCCCGGGGCGTTTTATTCCGGCGCAGGCGGCAATTACTTCGGCAAATGCCTGGTTATGGGTAAACGTAAACTCTCCGCGCCGCAATACCTGCTTCATGCTTTGAGATACCTTGAGCCGGTTGGGAAAAAGCACAAAGCGCGGATCGGGGCACCACCAGAGCGGCACGGTGGTTTCGTCGTACCAGGGGAAAGTGCCGTGGCGGTAGGCATTCAGCAGCCGTGCCGTGCTCAGGTCGCCGCCTGCAGCCAGCAGGCCTTCTTCATCGGCCAGGTGCGCCGGCGGAAAATCTATGCGGTGAGGTGAAAGCCATACCGGCATAACTACTGCGCCGCAGGGCTGTTTATGAGTTGCAGGTACGTGTCAATCTGCCGCAGGTAATATTTCAGGCCCTTTTCGGCGGGCGAGTCGATTAGCATATCGTGCAAATGCTCGCCGTCTTCTTCAAAACGGCCTATTTTAAAACTGGCCTTCGAAAGCCCGCCCACGCAGTAAAGCGCAAACGAATTGCCATCGTTCAGGTCGAGCAGCATATCGAAAGGCTCGTCCATAAAATTCTGCACAATATGCCCCGATGGCCGCCCGGTCCAGTCGAGCGTTTTGCGGCTGTAAAAATCGTACTCCAGTTTCGAGTATTGCACTGCCGGTTCTTCCTTGCCGGTATAATGCACCAGCACTTTTACCTTCTTCTTCAAGTCGCGCAGGTAGTTTACATACTTGCGCAACAGTTCAAAATCTTCGGCTGTGGTAAACAATACCGAAATGCCCACGGTTTTTATTTCGTCGATGCCATAGAAAGCCTTGCTGCGCTGCAAGGCAGCCAGTTCATCGCGAAGGCGCATACGTCCTATCCGGGCTTTGAGGGCATCAAGCATGGTTCGCAGGCATTAATCGGGGCTGCCGGTTTCGATGAGGCGTATTAGCTGGTTTTCATCAATAATGCGCACGTTCAGCTTTTCGGCCTTGGTGCGCTTTTCGGGGCCCATGTTATCACCAGCAACAAGGTACGATGTTTTGCCCGAAACCGAGCCGGTATTTTTGCCTCCGTTATGTTCAATGAGTTGCTTGATATCATCGCGCGAGCGGCTGAATACGCCTGAAATCACAAACGTAAGCCCGGCCAGTTTATCGCTGCGGCCTTCGAGTTGTTCTTCGCTCAGCGCAAACTGCAGGCCATAGCCTTTAAGGCGGTTAAGCAACTCGCTGTGATGAACATCATCAAGCCACTCACGAATGCTCCGGGCCAGAATTTCGCCCACTTCGGGCACATCCACAAGCTGCTCAAGCGTGGCGGCCTGCATGGCTTCCATGCTTTTGAAATGACTGGCCAGCTTGCGGGCAGTGGTTTCGCCCACATGGCGTATGCCCAGCGCAAACAACACCCGCTCAAACGGCACCTGCTTCGACTGCTCAATTCCGTCGAGCAGGTTGTTTACCGATTTTTCGGCCATGCGTTCGAGCGCCAGCAAATCGGCTTTGCGCGTGTGCAGTTCATACAAATCGGCATAGCTCGCAATCAGTTTGGCGTCGATCAGTTGGGCCACGGTTTCGCTGCCCAGGCTGTCTATGTTCATGGCCCGGCGGCTTACAAAATGTTCTATTTTGCCCAGCACCTGCGGCCCGCAGCCATCGGCATTGGGACAATAATGGTTGGCCTCGCCTTCCTCGCGCACCAATGCCGTGTGGCATTCGGGACAATGCGTAATGTATTCGTGTGCCGACGAAGAAGCATCGCGGCGGTTCATATCCACGCCTACTATTTTGGGAATAATTTCGCCGCCTTTTTCCACATACACCCAGTCGCCCACACGTACATCGAGTTTGGCAATAATATCGGCATTGTGCAGCGAGGCACGTTTTACAGTGGTGCCAGCCAGTTGCACCGGCTCTAAGTTGGCCACCGGCGTAATGGCCCCCGTGCGCCCCACCTGATAGGAAATAGACAAAAGCCGCGTGGCCACACGCTCGGCCTTAAACTTATACGCAATGGCCCAGCGCGGCGATTTGGCCGTAAAGCCCAGCGCACGCTGCTGCTCGTAGCTGTTTACCTTTATCACAATACCATCAATGTCGAAATCAAGATCATGACGGGCTTTGTCCCAATACGCAATAAACTTCCTCACACCCTCCAGATCGGGAACCAGACGGGTGTACTCGGGCACTTTAAAACCCCAGTTCCGCGCCGCATCCAAACTTTCGAAATGCGTTTTAAACGGAAGATTTTCGCCCAGCACGAAATACAGAAAACAATCGAGCCGGCGTTGCGCCACAATGGCCGAGTCCTGCATTTTCAACGTACCTGCCGCCGAGTTTCGCGGATTGGCCAGCAAAGCCTCACCCGCTTCGGCCTTTTCCTTATTAATGGCATCAAACACCGAACGCGGCATGAATACCTCGCCGCGTATTTCAAAATCGGCAGGCACATTGCTTTGCGGTTCGGCAAATAAATCGGTTCCGGCCTGTACCGTTTCGCGCAGGCGTAGCGGCAGGGTGCGTATGGTTTTTACATTGGCCGTTACTTCATCGCCCTTTTCTCCATCACCGCGTGTAACAGCCTGTGTAAGCTGCCCGTTTTCGTAACGCAAACCAATGGCCACCCCGTCGTATTTCAATTCGCACACATACTCAAACAATTCGCCGCCCAATCCTTTGCGCACCCGCGCATCAAACTCCTCCAGTTCTTCGGCACTGTAAGTATTTCCCAGCGAAAGCATCGGGTAACGATGTTTCACCGTGGCAAACTCCTTGGTTACTTCCCCACCCACGCGCAGCGTGGGCGAATCGGGGCGGCGCAATTCGGGATGCTCTTTTTCCAGCGCTTCAAGTTCCTTGAGCAACTGATCAAATTCGTAATCACTTATCACAGGCTCGGCCAGCACGTAATAGAGGTAGTTGTGGTCGTTGAGTTCCTGAGTAAGTGTGTTTATGCGGTTGCGGGCTTCGTCGCGGGTCATATTCGGGAAGTAAGATTGAAAGGGTTAAAGTTCGTAAACTCCAGCGAATATTTTTTGGGGTAGAGCCTGTTTAAAATTCGTTTTTGAGGTTTGTTATGAGCAGATTTTTTCTCAGACAAGGCGCAATTTGCAGGCGATCCTTGGAGAGGATCGACAAAAAATGCAACGCAGGATGAGGAAAAATATGCCATAACAAAGTCAAAGGATGATTTTTAAACAGAACCTTATATAATAAAAGCCAAACTCAACTAAAATCAAATTGGTTCAAAACCATGCAACAAACACGCGGGTTTCAGCGTTTAACATTTGTAACCCCGTTTGAGTACAGTTGTGCTAATTTGAACTGAGTTTGCAAAA
>JALONL010000004.1 GCA_025454955.1 Bacteroidia bacterium
AGGTCTTGAGCCTTGGTCTTCAAATGATTCACCCTGTTTCTTGCGGAAATTTTATGGAGTTAAGGTAGAGTTTTAGTGAAATACAAACTAAAGGGTCTTATAGACCTCGAAGGTTTTAGCATTACTACATATTCCTCCTGTACTGCCCCCCCACCTCAAACAACGCCAAAGTAATCTGCCCCAGCGAGCAATACTTCACCGCCTCCATCAACTCCCCAAACACATTACCGTTTTGCACAGCCGTGTGCTGTAGTTTTTCAATAGCGGCTTTGGCACGCTGCTCGTTGGCTTTGTGCAGGTTGCCGAGCATTTCTATCTGATATTCCTTCTCCTCTTTCGTGGCACGTATCACTTCCGCAGGCACAATCGTGGGCGAACCTTTGGCGGAAAGGAAGGTGTTTACGCCGATAATCGGATACTCGCCCGTGTGCTTCTGCATTTCGTAGTAAAGACTTTCTTCCTGAATTTTTCCGCGCTGATACATCGTTTCCATTGCACCCAATACTCCGCCCCGTTCACTGATGCGGTCGAACTCGCTGAGCACGGCTTCTTCCACCAGGTCGGTGAGCTCTTCGATGATGAACGAACCCTGCAGCGGGTTTTCATTCTTCGCCAATCCCAGCTCGCGGTTAATGATAAGCTGTATGGCCATGGCCCGGCGCACCGACTCTTCCGTAGGCGTGGTAATGGCCTCGTCGTAAGCATTGGTGTGAAGCGAGTTGCAGTTGTCGTAAATCGCATACAACGCCTGCAGCGTTGTGCGTATATCGTTGAAGTCGATTTCCTGCGCGTGAAGCGAACGGCCGGAAGTTTGAATGTGATACTTCAGCATCTGCGAACGCTCGTTGGCACCATACTTCTGCTTCATGGCCTTGGCCCAGATGCGGCGCGCCACGCGGCCAAGCACTGCATACTCCGGGTCCATGCCGTTGGAGAAGAAGAACGAGAGATTAGGCGCAAAATCGTCGATGTTCATTCCGCGACTCAGGTAATACTCCACAAACGTAAACCCGTTCGAGAGCGTAAGCGCAAGCTGCGTAATCGGGTTGGCTCCGGCCTCGGCAATGTGGTAGCCCGAAATCGACACCGAATAAAAATTGCGCACTTTCTGGTCGATGAAATACTGCTGCACATCGCCCATCACACGCAGCGAAAACTCGGTAGAAAAAATACAGGTGTTCTGCGCCTGATCTTCTTTCAGAATATCGGCCTGCACCGTGCCGCGCACCTGCGAAAGCGTGTGTGCCTTAATTTTCGAATACACATCGGCAGGCAGTACCTGATCGCCCGATGTGCCCAGCAGCATCAGCCCCAAACCATCATTGCCCTGCGGCAGTTCGCCCTGATAGCGCGGACGGGTAATGCCTTTGGCCTCCCACAGTTCGTTGAGCTTTTTCTCCACCTCTTTCTCCAACCCGTTTTCGCGTATGTAACGCTCGCATTGCTGGTCAATGGCCGCATTCATAAAGAACGCCGCAATAATCGCCGCTGGCCCGTTAATGGTCATCGACACCGATGTTTTCGGATCAGCCAGATCGAAGCCGGAGTATAATTTCTTGGCATCATCAAGGCAGCAGATGCTTACACCCGAGTTGCCAATTTTGCCGTAAATATCGGGACGGTAATCAGGGTCGCGACCATAAAGTGTTACCGAGTCGAATGCGGTTGACAATCGCTTGGCGGGCATACCCAGACTTACATAGTGAAAACGCTTGTTGGTACGTTCGGGCCCGCCTTCACCGGCAAACATACGCGTGGGATCTTCACCCTCGCGCTTAAACGGATAAATGCCCGATGTGTAGGGAAACTCACCCGGCAGATTTTCCTGCAACAGCCAGTTCAGCACATCGCCCCATGCCTCGTAGCGGGGCGTGGACACTTTGGGCACCTGCGTGTGCGAAAGCGATTCGTAATGCGTGGCAATTTTTATTTCCTTGTCGCGCACCTTGAAAATATAAAACTCGTCTTTGTACTGCTGAGCTTTGGCAGGCCATTCGTCAATGAGTTTCAGGTGGCGCGGATCCAGGTCGAGTGCCGTTTTCTTGTATTGCTCCTCAAGCTGCGCAATAAGTTGTGCGTCGGCTTTGCTTTCCTGCAAGGTATCTATCGTCTTGCGCAGTGCGTAAAGTTTCTGCGCCACCGACGACTGTTCCTTCGCACGCTTATCATAACCCCGGTTATTTTCCGAAATTTCGGAGAGATAACGTGTGCGTGCCGGAGGAATGATATAAATCTTTTCCGACATCGCTTCGGTAATCTGGAAATTCGATTTCAGATCGGCCCCGGTTTTTTTCACCACAGTATCCACAATAGTGCGGTACAGGCGGTTCATGCCGGGATCGTTAAACTGCGAGGCAATGGTGCCAAATACAGGCAACTGCTCATCGTCGGTTTCCCAAAGCTGGTGGTTGCGTTTGTATTGCTTGCGCACATCGCGCAGGGCATCGAGCGCACCGCGTTTGTCGAACTTATTGAGCGCAATAATATCGGCAAAGTCCAGCATGTCTATTTTCTCAAGCTGTGTGGCCGCGCCGTATTCGGGCGTCATTACATACAGGCTCACATTGCTGTGCTCAATAATTTCAGTATCGCTCTGGCCAATGCCCGATGTTTCGAGGATAATCAAATCAAACGTGGCCGCTTTCAGCACATCAACCGCTTCCTGCACATGCCTCGACAGGGCCAGGTTGCTCTGCCGCGTGGCCAGCGAACGCATATACACACGGTTGTTTGAAATAGCGTTCATGCGTATCCGGTCGCCCAGCAACGCGCCGCCGGTTTTGCGTTTCGAAGGATCAACCGAAATAATTCCGATGGTTTTCTCCGGAAAATCAATCAGAAAACGGCGCACCAGTTCATCCACCAGCGACGATTTCCCGGCGCCGCCCGTACCCGTAATGCCCAGCACGGGAGTTTTCGATTTCTGCGCCAGCGCCTTTATTTCGGTAATGGCCACGCTGTGCTGATCGCCAAAATTTTCGGCGGCCGAAATCAGGCGGGCAATGCCTTTGTGGTCGCGGCTGCTGATGTGTTTTACTTCGCCATTCAGGTGTTCGCCGGTGGCGTAGTCGCATTTGGTGAGCAGGTCGTTTATCATGCCCTGCAGGCCCATTGCGCGGCCATCGTCGGGATGATAAATGCGGGTAATGCCGTACTCATGCAATTCGGCAATTTCCTCGGGCAAAATGGTGCCGCCGCCGCCGCCAAAAATGCGTATGTGGCCGCAGCCCCGCTCTTTCAGCAGGTCGTACATGTACTTGAAAAACTCAATATGCCCGCCCTGATACGAAGTAATGGCAATGGCGTTGGCATCTTCCTGTATGGCGCAGTTCACAATTTCCGACACACTGCGGTCGTGTCCGAGGTGAATTACTTCGGCACCGCTGCTCTGAATAATGCGGCGCATAATATTTATTGCGGCATCGTGCCCGTCGAAAAGCGAGGCGGCCGTAACAATTCTGATCTTGTGCTTGGGCGTGTATGGTTGTGCGTCTTGCATAGCGGCTGAATATTGGAAGATGTTTCCGGGGATTCAAAGGTACTGTTTCGGGCTTTTTCGGCCAAATCGGCCACGCAGCGGCAGCGAGATTTTAAGCACTGATATTCAGGCAATTGAAAAGCAAACAAAACCTTTATCCAAATCGTTGAGGAGGAGCGAACCTGAAGGCGCAATAAAAAACCGCCTGGCTCCTGCTTTCTCTGCGGCCGGCAAACGACGCAAAAAGCATTGCACAAAAACCGGCCTCCGTTCAATCAGGGCTATAACTAATTACCACCAGTCATCAAAACAACATTCCGCACTGTACTCTGCCTGCCAAAACAAAACAACTTCCCGGGCCCTAAACTTTCCGAGCCCCCTGCTAAACTTTCCGAGAGTTTTAAAAATAACCCGAAAAACCGGTTTATTACACTGATAATCAGATACTTGTAGTGTTGATAACTTCCCGCCCCTAACGGTTTACTAACGCCCCCAGATAGGCCAGAAACCGTGGCTTAGCCCCGTGATGTCCCTACCTGAATGCTTTTGGTGGCTTTGGTTAGCCCGGTAATATTTACCGGGTAAATATTCAGTAGTGGAACAATTCAAATATTTAGCGGATTAGTGTAATAAAACCCTTCAACACATAACGTTTTTCATCTAACCCGGTCGCGTCAATCAAATAGTAATACGTCCCTTCCGGTACTTCGCCCCCATTATACCTGCCGTCCCAACCTTGAGCCGGGTTATCCGTTTCAAAAATCAGGTTTCCCCAACGGTTAAAAATTTGTAGCCGGTAGGTTTTTATGTCCTTGTATGTGACTGTAAAAACATCGTTTACGCCGTCGCCATTCGGGCTAAATGCGTTATATGCGGTAAGTGCTGAAATTGGTTCAACAGGCGGTGGTGGTGGCGTGGTGGTATCTTCACATAAGATAACAGAAACATTATCTAAATAATAGTAGCTGTCAAACCCTACTATAAACGGATATAACGTGTCCACAATTATTGAGGCCGCATTTCTAAAATTTCCGATTGTGAAATACCGTTCACCTCCATTGGCAATAAATGTATCACTTACCAATACCCAGTTTGCACTATCAGAAACCATTGGAAATTCTATTTGCGGGGTAAATGGCAAATTGTGGAGATATGCGCCAAATACTGAGTCTAAAGGAATATTAATTAAACTATCAGAAAAATATATACCAACCGGCGCTGTTGCCGCTTCGCAATTATTGGCTAATGAAAGATACATTTCAACGCAATATTTTCTGCCAGTTAATAAAGGAGAAATTAACACCCCTTCTACATATTCCCTCCCATTAGGTGCAATATTTACATAAGTTCCGAACCCTAAATAAGCACTATCAGAATATGGCATTTGCCAACCAATCCAATTATTGGGTGCTAAACCGGGGCGGCATAAATGATAATAATCAGGTGTATTTGAGGTAGGATTAAACCAATTTTCACAATTAATAATATCCCCTAATCCGTTTGGACAAGTTACACTACTATCCATCCCCGGATTTCTCACCAGATTTTGTGCGTTTCCGTAATGAAACCAAAAGCAAAAAAGAGAACACAAAAACAGTCTTTTCATCGGCTTAAAAACCGCCGGACAAAGCTAAAACAATGCCCGGCGGTTGCTTAAAGTTACAAAATATTCAACAGTTACCGGGCAATTACTAACCGTTCGCTTTGAACCATTGCCCCGTTTACCGTGATCTGATAGAGATACGCGCCCGGTTGTACCGTGCTTAAATCCACATTGATTGAACTGTTACCAGCGGGTAACTGTTCGTTAATCAGCATACGGCCTGTAAGGTCAAACAGGACAAACACAAGCACACCGCTTTCGCTAAACTTACCTTTCACCGTTAGCTGCGTCGCTGCCGGGTTCGGAAACACTTCGGCGGCATTCACAGGCAAAGTTTCTGTATCAGCCAGACGGAAGGAATAGCTACCGGTTGCGTCGTCCACCGTAATACCTAACATTACGCGGGCGGTGTACACCGCTTCGCCCCCTTCGGACGGGTGCTGCAAAGCAATGGCTAAGAGTACCGAAGTATCTGCCGCCGAAAGCGCGGTATTATCCAACAGCCAGGAACGGTTATATATCTCAAAAACCGTTTTATGGGTTTCGGTTAACTCGGTTGTACCAGCCAAAGCAGTGTTTAATTGTACCGCCTGAACGGTATCATCCAATAACGCGGCCTGTTCGGTGTGGTTTGTTTGTCCGATTTCGGTGGTATCGGTAGCCGCGTAAAACTGTTGGTAGTCGGCATCTTGGGGCGTGTTCAGGTTGAGCCAGTCGGGATTTTGCATTAATAGTAAATGCGCGTCTTTTGTGGCCATTTCCTTAATCATGTCAGTAGTTTGCACCTCTTCGGAAACGCTGATTTGCGAACCGGCCAACATATCCCGTTGGTCGCCGCCCTGTGCCATAAGGAACGGAGGTAAATTACAGGGGGATTGATTGTTTGTGAGTGTCGGTGCGTTATTAGTTAAACTACCAACAGCAAGATTACCACTACTTGGCATTATTCCTGAATAATACCAATTTATAGGACTATTAATATTAGTTACCAATCTAATCACCCCCGCCAAATCCGAAGTAGCCGAACCTACAAACACATTCCCCGTCGGGTAAATCGTACTTTGGAAATTTAACTGATCGTTCAGGTACGCCGCGTTGTTTGAGTTCGCCCCGGTAAACATACACGCCCTATAACTTTGGTTAAACTGATTGCACACAAAGAACGTGGCCGGGCAGGTAGAATTGGCGTGTACACCCTCGCCCAAACCAATAAACGTGTTTTGCGAAACAATGCACCCGCTCGCGTTGGTGACATACACCCCGCGCAGGTTGGTGGCTAACGTAGCGGCATCGCTGCTTTGCCATACCCCGGTGGTAATACGCTGTACCCGGTTGCTGTCGGTTTTTATTTGGGTGCAGTTGATTAACCCAATGCCGTAATGTAGCTGGCTGCTGTAATTGGCTTTGGGTTTGGCAAACAGGATGCGGTTGTTTTTCACCAATGCCTGAACCGTGTTGCTAATATTGGTTAACGTAATACCATACGCAAAGCGGCTCAGTGTGTCGTTGTTCTGAATATTCAGATTTACACTTACCGGCGTGGTATTTTGTACCGTGATAGCAGTTCCTGTTTGCTCGGCGAAGCTGTTGGCCGTACTTGCACACTGCCACAGGCGGTTGTTGGAAATGGTTACCGTTGAACCGCTCACATCGGTAACCGTGATACCGTTGGGCAAACGGCTTGCGGCACTGAAATTAGAAATCCGGTTGTTGGAAATATTCACCGTGCGGCCTACGCAGTTGGATACAGAAATTCCCACCGCCGGAGCAAAAATCCAGTTGGTAAAATTGGTAAAGCTGTTACCGGTTATGTTCACATTGTGCGCCAGTGATACAGCCACACCCCGGCGGATATTATCAAAGCGGCACAACTGATTGGCGGCAGTGCCCCCTACGTTGATAAACTGCATATAGGGGACGTTCTTTTGCCCTTCGCAGTGAATGGCCGTTCCGCTCATCGTTACGCCGTTGGAGGCTATTATATTGGTAAATTCCGCATTTCGCACCGTAGTGCCGGAGGCAAGGGCGTACACCCCTTTAAACAGCCCGGTAAAGGTGTTTCTAAATGCAGCCTGTGAAGCATCGCCGAGGGTAATGTTGCTCACATTATTTACTTCAATCCCCGCCAATGTCTTTGTGTGTAAGGCCGGAAGAGCGGGAATAGCAGGTAAAAAAGTCCCCGGCATATCAAACACCGTAGCGCGCACTGTGCCGGGGTGAGCGGCAACACTGTAAGGCTGAACAACAATTCCCTTGAGGCAGTTTCGGATGCTTGTGTTTTCCACCGCATACGTTCCGCCGCCCACAGAAACAATCGCATTTTTTGCCTGTTGCAATACACTGTTAACATTTACTCTAAGAACAGCCGTTGCCCCGTTTAGCCAGATACCGTCCCACATATAGTTACAATTTACGGTTGTAGTACAATTTGTAAGTGTAAGGCTTTTGGAGGCAGGAATATCTATTCTCGCATTCGCACCCATATTAATGGAAGGCCAGTTCAAAAGTATAAGGCTTTGATTAACGGTAAGCACGCCATTTATATTGAGTTGAATAGGGGTTGAGGTGGAATAGGTTATCGTATTATTTGAAGTATTTACACAGGTAGGGCAAATTTGCTGCACCGCAGAAATAAGCTGCGAAGTATTTCCGTTATTGATATTCACCTTTGCCTCTCCGCTTGTAAAATCACAACAGGGGGTATTATTAAGCAGGGTATCATATCCTAAACAGCCATTCACATCTGCCACCATCACTAATACACTTCCCGAAGTTGTTACCGGCAAAGACGGCCAATTTACCGTGTACAGTGGTTGTGCAGAATTAATGGAGGCCGGTATGCTTTGCCACGCATAAGAAACGAGCGAAGAAGTTGCAGTTACATTATATTGCACAGGCATACAAAGGATGTTTGCCGAATTACCCAGCACCGGGCTAATTTGCACATTAGGCAGGGGTGTGGCCGTTATTTTCATCGTGTCCCTGTAAGTGCAGCCGGTTGCCCCGTCGTAGCCCACAAATTCCAAAAAAGTAACACCCGCCGCAGGGGTGTAGTTGATGGTGGAACAGTTGGCGCAAAGTTGGATATTATTTGTAACGTCTTTCCAGTAACGCAGGGTTGAATTGGGCGCGGAGCCGGTTAATTGTACAGCAGGTCCGACACATACATTTTTATCGGCTCCGGCGTTTACAGTCATTGTGCTTTGAATGGTATTTATGCTGTACCCGCCATATTGTGTACAGGTTAAAGGTAAATTTACCGATACCTGAAAATTTGTAGCTGTGGTAAATGTGTTGTTAAAACTGATTTGCTGACAAAATGGATCAAGGCAGGTAAACGTACCTTGTGAACTTGTCCAGTTGTACATTACACTATCATACGGATCGATCACACTAAGCACCACCGTTTGACCCAGACAATGTGGCTGCGGTGCGGCTGTGACGGGAATAAAGTTTAATGCAGGCTCGATGGTTAAATCGTCAATGTAATAGTATGCAAAAGTACCCGGATTTTGAATACTGCTTTGTACCGCCGCTCTTGGCTGTACATTATCTTGGTCAAAGCTCCCGATAGTAATAAACATTTCACCACCATTTGCAGTAAATGTGTCCGTAACCAACACCCAATTTGCCGTATCAGAAATTATATTTGGTTCTACCACCTGCGGAGTCACGTTAATCGGATTCCATACATTGGCGGTCTGTTGTAATGGTCTTGTTACAGAAATATAAGCCCCCATATTACCTGTCGCCCTTTTAGAAACATTTGCAAGGCTCACATAGAAAGACAAACGGTATTTGCCCGCCAGTAATGGTTGAGCCACCCTTGCCTGAATATATTCCCTGTAATTTGTTCCTTGTGTAGGATTGAGTAAATAGGTAGAAAAGCCGGCCATGTTGCTCCCGCTGTGTGTATTCTGATAGCCAAACCCTAAGTGTGGTGGCTTTAAACCAGTATTATTGGTGGCCACAATATGTTTACTATAAAACTCCGTACTACTTTGCCCTGCGGGCTGTGTCCAACAGGAGATTTGATTTACCTGAGTCATACCAGTGGGAACAAAAGAATAAAGTTCCATATCCGGGTTACACACTAACTGGCATCCGGTAGATTGACACCCGTCGCAGTTCAGAATATTGCTTACCCGGTTATAGCATAAAATGAACGTGCAGGGGTAAGTGTTCGGTTTAGAAATTTTTATGTAATAAGTAAGCGAGGTATTAAGCCCCGAAAACCAAAGCCGCTCCATTGTATTATCTGCCGAGGAACTAAAAAGCAGTTGAGGGGCTGAACAGCTACCGGAATATAGCTGCATCTGTTGGTAAGCAGTATCGGGACTGTTTGCGGTTTGAAGTGTGATTTCTCCTTCTGAGGTTTGTGGTTTAAAGGTAAACCACATTTCGGGCGAACTGCTTACCGTATCTGTTGAACAACTATCCACAGACAGGGTAAGAGGTAACGCGCTGTTACAGGTTATGCCCGTTTGCGCTTTTGTGTGCTGTAAAAAAAACACCGCGCACAACAGCAGAAACAGGCTGCGGACAAACCCCGCAGCAGGTTGATTTGATTTTTTCATCGTAAGAATTGAATAAGTGTGTATCTCCCGGAAACACTTTTCCGGTTTGTTATCATATTCAGGTGAGCGCAAACGTTCAGGGATGCCGGTGCGGGGAGGTCAAAGTTGCGCCGGGCAATGGTTTACGTTAAACGGGACACGCAGTAAATGCGGGAGGGATACCGTTTCTACTATGCAACATGTTCAGCTAAACGCCCCCGCATTTACAGCGGGGACAGGCAGGAGATGAAAGTGGTTTGGAATGTGCAGGGTGTGCGATACCCCGATATTACAGCTATTGATTGCCTCCTTTCAACCGTACTTTTTTTTGTGGTGAGTTATTTCTGTTAACTGGTACTATTATTTATGTGGAGCCGGTGTCAGCCCCGGTCTTGTTCAGGATTATACATTACAGGGGCTGACGGGCAAACCATCGGAAAATTTGCCCCGGCTCACTCCGACCTGAACCATTCACAGGCCGGTAATTTTTATTTATAATTATTTCAGTCTTTTCTGGTGGTAATACTCAGACGGAATTAATCGTAAACGTTGTCTTTTTCATCAGGCAAAACGTGCAGTGTTTTCCGAAATTCAATAAACACCGTACACTCGTCAGAATGCTTATAGCGAAGATCAAACCGAACCAGATTTCCCACACGCATATAAGTTCCGGTAAGCGGCTGGTTGTTTCGCGGGTGCGGAAAATGTATCGTGCCATCGTCGCAAACCACACAGATTACCGATTTGGGGGCGGGTTTGCCAAAGCGATAAATGAGTATGTTTTTTTGCAGGTTCAGTAAAACCGGTATCGGGTTTTTGAATGTAATTGCCGAAAGTATTACCGGGTTATTGGTATGGCTTAGTTCGCAAAAACTAATCAAATACCAGATACCGCTTTCCAACCCCGGCTGCTCCACTTGTTGCAGCCGGTGCCCGCCTGTGTCAATGAGTACCATTAAATCTGTTTTTCGCAGGATGTGCATGTTAGTCCTCTCTTAAAAATTCGTAGGTGTAATGCGTGTAATTATCCTTACTTCGGTTGAGTACAAATTGCCAGAACATCAGTCCTCCGCTTAACTCGCAATTTGCCCGCACTTCGGTTGTTTCAGCCAAGAGGCGGGTAACTACCTTTCCCCTGTATATCTGTATCTGTACGGTCTTTGCGTCTTTCGTGCCAGCGTTCCAGATAAGGTGCATTAATTCAGCTTCAATAAGCACTAATCCCGGTTTTTGGAAACGGTTGTAGGTGGTGACTCCTTTTTTTTCGTTCTTAAATTCAGTTTCCGTAATACAACGAAGTCGCCAGAACCCGGAAATAAGCCCTAACGACAAGGCTTGTTTTTGGGAGCGGCTGGAGGCAGCCGGGGTGCTTTTTTTCTTCATCCTGTGCAGGGTTTTTATTTCAGCAGTGCCGTGTACCCGGATGCAGGCATCCGGGTACGTCCTGTTTTGGTTGGTTATTCACTACCCATGAAAACACACATTTAAAACAGGTGGCTCTACTTTGGTTGAGGGCATTGGTTCAGCGTATTAATGAGCATGTATTTTGTTTGTTTTTGTGAAGTGGCGGCAGTGTGCGGGCGGCCGGGTGCTCAGATCAACACTTCCCGGCCGCGCCCTTCCGAATCACAAGGGCTGCACATCTGCACTTGCACGAAGAAATCAAACAGAAAACCCCTATACTGTTTGCAAATCCCAATTTCTTCGCGTGTAGGGTATTAGCTGTAATAGTGTGTTGTTCGATGTTTGGGTTTTCGTTTTTCTCTGGTGTATAGAATGAGCCGTGTAATTAGTGCGCCTATACACACTGAAAGCCATGTTTGCCAGAGTGTGGTGGTGGTGGCTAATTCAAACCACAGGGCTGCACCGGTTAAAGCCAGGAGCGGGAGAACCACTAAGGCCACGGCTGTAATGTGGTAGGTTTTGGCAAGGTAGTGGAGCAGCAGAATTAACCCTGCGCCGCATAATGCAGCGGTAAACAGGGCTGCGGTGCTGTTTAGCGGGTATGGGACTACCACTAATATCCACGTAAGAAAAAGCGCACTGAAAAAAAGCAGGCTGCCTGTTACGAAGTGGTCGAGATGGGTGGTGTTTTTCATGGGGGGCTGTTTGGTTTTGGTTTGGTTTGGTTTGGGCATGGCTATCGCAAGCCTCTGTTAGAAGCAAATAATAACGGCTATTGATGCCATTATTTATTTATAACCTCGTTATATTGTGGTGTTTTTATTTGGTAGAATTGTTTGTATTGTTTTTGCTCAAACCAATTTTGAAATATTATCATTTCTGGAGATAATATTTCCCATTGATTTTCAGTTGAATGAAGTCCGCTTAAATCTTCGTTTTTCTTATTCTTTGTTTTTACGAAATCAAAATCAGAATTAGAAAGAGTTTTAAGGATTTCATAAATTAATATGAGCCTTTGGGGCAAGTCTTTTTTTCTGTTATTTTTTTCGATATGTTTTCTTAGACTTTCTATTTTATTGTAGGCAAAATCAAACTCTCCGCGTTCAATATCCGTTATTATATATAAAATTCTTAGATGTATATTCCAGCCTAAATCATCATCTTCAATAGCATTTAATTCTCTCAAAATATTTTGGACGGAGGAGAAATCTTTATTAATAAAATGAATACAAGCTCTGAAATACAATCTTTTTCCTTTCCGAAATTCGGCTGATTTATCAGCATTATCGACTAATTCCATTTCATCAAGTTCATAACTTGCTTTAACTAAATCGCCCATATAGAAATATGAATAGAAAGCGACTTGATGCACTTGATAAGTGAAATAATTGCTACTAAACCTATAATTTGAAAGTTCTTTAGTTATTTTCAAAGACTGCTTAAATCTATGAATATATAATTCATTCCAAGCAATATTTAGTAAAACTAAATTGTGAGTTGATGGAGAAAATACCGCCGGATGTTTAACATACTGTAATTGCTCCTCCAAAGATTTAGCGGCTCTTTTAAACTGTTTCTTTTGCTGGTAAAGATGTGTTTCAATGTAATATAAATAATATCCAACTTGTGCTGAACCTGTTTGCCTTAAATCGAATTGAAGTTCAATAGTTTGTTTTTCAAGTTGGGTTAAATCTACCGGACTCGCTTTATATTCCGTATGTATAACTAATAAATTATAATAATATTCAGCTTTTTTAATTGCTTGTATTGACCGTATTGCCTTTTCGTTTTTCTCTTTAATTAATTCATGTTCTTTGATCGAATTTTGGAAAAGTAAAACATGTGAGTAATATCTTGTTGCGGTTGCTAATTCTTCAAAATATTCGTATTTCTCGGCATTTTTGATACAAAACTTAAACAATGCCGTGGCGTGATTTTTTGCTCCCCTATTAAAGATCAAATTTGCTACTGAGAGTTTTTTACGAATTTGATATAATGCGTTTCCTCTTTCGCTTAATGCTTCTTTACGATTCAAGTTAATATTAAGCAAAAGCGATTCCTCTATTTTGTCAAGTAACCGCAAGACAAGAAGTGTAAATCCTGTTTCTTCATAGTTACCATAGAGAAAAAATTCTAACTCATCAGGAGAGGATTTTGTTTCACTATTGCGCTCTTTATAAAGATGGTCAAAAAGTTGAAGGGAGATATTTTTACTGTTTTTTCCACGAGAAGAAAAAGAACTAAGAAAGTCCCTTGCGACTTTTATTTCTTCGTCCTTCATAAGTGCTATTACCTCTCTTATTGAGTTTAATGCGCTCATAATCTGATTTTTATACTTTTAATATGCGAATGTTACTTAATATAACATTCGCTCCGTGTTCGGTAGAAATGGTTTTAGCTACTTGTATTGAAACCAATACAAAACACTATGACAGCCGCACAAATCATCAAAACAATTCTTGGAATCATTGTAGCCCCAATTATTCCGGGAGATTAATTCCTTAAAAAGTTTTAAAATTAGCAGCAAACCATTTACTTTAGGTTTTGCTGCTAATTTATTTTCAATTACATATATTGACAACTAAAAATTTCAAGTAAAAATTACTCCTCAATATTACATTCGCTCAAATGCCTGACTGTCAATAGTTAATGGTGATTTTCGTAATATATACTGCGAACATCTGTTAATAATTAGTAATTTTTGTATTATTCAGACTTTCAACATAGACAATAATGAGCCTAAATATAAAAATGAGAATCTCTATAATTACTTTCGCCCCATTCTTCTAACCGTAGCAATAGCCTCTAACTGTAACTCATCCGAAGTACGCACCCGGTTAGCGGTGAGCCATGCCTCCAAATCTTCACGCAAAAAGTAAATGAGTTTACCCTGCTTGTAGTGGGGGATTTTACGTTTAGCAGTGAGTTTATAAATATGCGATTCGGACATATCCAGATACAGCACGGCCTCGGCAAAACTCAAAATATTTTTTGTCTGAATGATTTTCAAATTGAGTATATCCGTTAACTTATCGAGCCGGGCTAAAATTTCCTTTTCTACTGTTGAAGCTGCCGCGAACTGTTCGCGTTCAGTTTCGATTAAATTGTTTTCCATTGTTAGTTGATTTTGGCAACAAGTAACACAGGCATAAAAATGACACGTCGTAAAATGGCGGGGTTTGTCTGTTTCCGGCAGGCCGTGGCGCGATTTGGCGCGATTTGGCGTAGAATGACGTAAAGCGGCGCAATATGTACGAACAACCAAAAGAAAAAGCCCGGTACTTTGTGCTAACAAAAGAAAACATAAACCCATAAAAGAAAATTACGATCATGTCAACGGCTGCCTCATCTATTCCGATCACTGAGCGCAAACACTTTGAATTATCCGTTCAACGTGGTGCAGGTTTGATCTATAACCGGTTTACACGTATGTACCCGCAATCAGGCTCCGACCTGGACTTTATCAAAAGCGGGGCAAAGCAAATAGTTTATGCAAATAAAGACAGTGTAAAAGATCGCAGGTTAGACGATCTTCTATTTACCGCCGCCGCTTGCAAAGCCAAAGGGGAAACCCTTGCTGATACCTTTTCCAAATTAACGGATATTGCAAATGATTATGTCAGGAATTTCAAACACAGTGAAATGGATAAACAAAGTTTAAAGCGGGCGATCTGGAAATTTTATGTGTTAAGGGAGTTGTATGCAATTTTTGTAATGCAGATCAACCGGCACAAAAAAAATTCCGGGGAAATTGATTACCCTTTACACGGATTTATAGCAAGTCCTTACACGTTGCAAAGCGAACTGAAAAAATTAATACACTACTGCAACCAGAACGAACCGGAACAATTCATTTATAATTGATAACGAACCCAAAACAAACATTTCCACCTATGAAAAAGAGATTTCCGCGTACTCCGCCCCAAAAAGATGATACTAATTTTTGCCTTTAATAGTAGTTTTTTGGCATTTGTCCTGCTCACTGTGCAGTCACTGCGTACTCATTATGCAATCACTTCACAATCATTTACAGATAATTTCATAGTAATTGCATGATAATTATATCATCATTTTGCTAAACAAGGGCAGGTCAGACACTTATAAAGACTGATAAAAAAGTATCAGTTATTATCCGAGTGTGGCAATTTTTCAACAATTCAATTTTAGAAAAATTGCATTATCAAACTATAACTATTCAGGCAACTAAACGTTATTTGCACGTTAATGAAGAAATCAACTATTCACATTCAGGTACTCGCTTTACTTGTTCAACCTCAATCCCCCACTTAGAAAGGCTGTAACAAATGGCAGTTACCGGAACACAAAAACAAAATTATGTACCCCGAAAATATGCCACCGGAACTGCCTTTCCCGACGGAAAAAATACACATGCCCGGTTTGTCTGAATTGTATAACACGCCTATACGCACATTACAGCGGACGTTTCAACGTTTAAATATGCAACAGGCAACCGGAAAAAAAGAAGGCCATTATTTCACGCCCCTGCAACAGCTAATTATTTTCACGGTGTATATGCCACCGGGAAAATATTACAAGTCTTTTCTATGGTTGGAGAAGCAGGGCTATATAAAAGAACTGATTGAGAAATACGATCTTGAACAGTATGTAAAACGATCTGCATAAGAGTAACAGAAAGCCGCTTTTTCAAGCGGTTTTTTGTTGTTTTTCTATTCAGTTATTGTTATTCGCTCCCTAATTTTCTGAGATACATTTGTTTTAAAATCAATAATTTCTTTGGTTACTTCTGAATGCTTATCAAATAACTTTGCTTGTTTATTAAACTTAAATTCTTTATTGTGAAATATTTCCTTTTTTTCTAAATCAAAACCAAGTTTTTCTAATTCCATGTAAATTTCTTTTGCAAAAAAGGGGCTATGATAAACAATAAAATCTCGATGAGTTTCATGTAGCTGTAATAGTTGCCTAATTTTCTCTTCAATATTAACAATACTATTTGTTCTATCTAATTCCACTATCTCAAACATACAATCAGTAAATGTGACGATATTACGCCACAACTCCTGATAAACCTCAAATTCCTTTTGAAACTGTAATTGATGCGAAAAATTTGCGCGTTGGTGTTTCGATTTGATTACTTCTATTTCTTTAGCAAGCCTTTTGTTTCTTCTGGATAAATTGAAGTTCATAAATAGGGAAATAAGGGCTACGATTATAGCACCGGTAGCAGTAATTAATGCGCCCAAAACGGGATCTCCAATAGAATACATTTTTGATTATTTTAAGTTGTTTTAAAGATATATAAAGTGTATTGATTTGCTAAGAAAATTTGTATTAATTCCCGCCAAATCCCGCCACACTCCGCCGTATTACGCCATATCCGGCAATACCCGGACACATCGCGCATAACTGCGTAAAACCGCGACAGTCCCCATAAAGCGGCGTTACATATTTGCTGCATGAATCAGCTAATTAATCATCTCAGCAGCGTGTGGACGGCTTTAGTTTTCGGAGCCGTATTTAATTTTTTGACCATTAACCCCGATGAAACTCTTTTCATCTATGTACTGAAAACAGTTATCGGCGGCGTGGTCTGGCTCACCTTTCAGGTGTGGGCGGATTATCTCAAACACCAGAACGCCCGTAACAGGGAGAATAAAAAAGAAAACGATAACAGTAACCAAAACTGAAAATTCATGTTACCCGCATTGCTTGTACTTGCAGGCGGCGGAGCTTTGGCGGCGGGCTATGTAAGCCGGTTAAAAAGGGATGCAGACGAAATACAGGTAATTGTAACCGGACGTTTGCACAGCATAAAAACGGACGGTGTTCATGTAATGCTGAATGTATTACTCAAGAACCCGACACGTTCGGATTTTACCTTTAGCTATCCCTTTTTAACCCTGTTAAGCCAGGCGAATGCCACCCTCGGCGCGTCGCAGTCGGATAATTCAGAAATACAGTTAGCAGCACAATCGGAACAGACTTTAAAACCGCTTGAAATTGTAATACCACTTGGACAGGTGCTGTCTTTGGGTTTGGAAGTGTTTAAAGCACTTAAAGACGGAAAAGCCGGTTTACAGATACAGGTTAAGGTAATTTGTTTTGCACGGATTTTATTCGGCACAATTTCTAAGCGCAGGGAATGGCTGTACCCGATCACACTGATAAAAAATTCAAGTGATGGAAACGGTTAACAACTGGCTCGGCGAAGCCGGTACAGTAACCGCCCGTCGTGTACTGAAAGACCGAACCCGATACGCTCACTTGTTTTTACCGGCTAAAGGTAAAACGCTTACCGTTGAAAAGGAGGCACAGGTAACGGATACGCTCTCGTTAATTAAACAGATTGTAAAAGATACCCTGCCCGAAACCGAACGTTTCGCCCGTTACATTTTACGGCCTACACTTCGGCAAACATGCGAATCGATCTGGTACTGGATTTATACACATATCCGCTATGAGAAAGACGAAACAGGTAAAGAACAGGTAAGAAGTCCGGCGCGGCTGTTTAGTGACGGGTACGGCGATTGTGATTGCTTTACCACGTTTATAGATAGTGTGCTGATGAACGTAAAGAAACTGACACGCTGGAATTTTTCTGTTATAAACCGTATTACCAAGTATGGAGGAATAGGGTTTCAGCATATTTACCCGGTTGTAAAAATCATCGGCGGCGATCAGATCATTGTGGACTGTGTTACTGAATATTTCGACTACGAGGAGCCTTACAGTGAAAAAGAAGACCATTTACTGATGGAACTGCAATATTTAAACGGCGTTGACCAATACGACTACAATGCCTCGTATTGGTACAACGAGGAAGAAGCAAATAACGACCTACAAGGTACACCCCGCACGGATGAAGATTTAGGGAAACTTCGCCTGTTTAACCGAAAGGATAAACAGCCGGACGAATCCAAAGAAAAGGGCGGCGGTATTAAAAAAGTCGTTCACGCAGTGAACCGGGCAAACCCGGCCACTGTGTTACTCCGTAACGGGCTGCTCGCGTCAATGAAACTCAACGTAATGAATGTGGCGGGGCGGTTGAAATGGACGTACCTCACCCCTGAACAAGCCCGGCAAAAGGGTTTAAATATGGAACGTTGGGAAAAGGCAAAGACGGTAAGGGATAAACTCGAAAACATTTTTTATAGTGCCGGTGGCATGAAGGAAAATTTACGCGAGGCTATACTCACCGGAAAAGGCAACGAAAACAAAGAAGTAAGCGGACTTATTTTTTCTGGTTTCGGGGACTTGACTGCGGGGCGGCTGAGTGACGTGTTAGGGGAGGATTTGTTTGCACGGGAAAACCCTGCCGCCTTAAACGGTTTGGGTGAACCCATTACCGGGGCTGCATTGGCGGCGGCGAGTGCTGCGGTGGCCACGCTTAACGAACTACTGAAAAAAATCGGTTCAATTCGCAATGGTGAGGCAAACAGTGATAACCCGAACAGCGTTTCAGAAAGCATTACACCCGATGAAAATGCGTCTTTACGCACCCCCGGAAATTCCGGTGCAAAAGCACCAGAACCCGAACAGGTGAAGTTTACCGATAACCCGCTGGAATGGGCAAAGCAAAATCCCGGTACAGCCGTATTAGGATTAGCTGCGGCAGCCCTGATAATCTGGGGCGGTTACAAGTACTTCACCAAACAAAAACAACAACCCGCAAACGGTTTGAACGGAGCAAATACACCGATTCGTTATTTACCGTTAGCGGCTTAACTCAAATTTGAACACAATGGCTAACTATAAAAAGTCTCCGGACGTGGAACGCCTCGAACGTTTGAAAGGCAGTTTTTCCGCACAGGCAAAGGAATTGGCTTTGCCTGTGCTTACGGATATTGCCAGCGTGGCTGGTGGCTGGATAACTGCGCGTGTGATCGGACGACCTTCATTTTTGTTAGGCTTAGTTACCTACGGAGCAGGAAAAGTAAACAGCCTGCACGAAACAATAAACCGCGAACAGAAACGAATGGGCACAAGTCAAAGCGACAACGCCCCGGCGTTGAGCGGTTTAAATCCGCTTTACAAAAATGAAGAACGGATTTACATGGGCGACAGTCCGCTGGTACATTTTGGAATTGGTTTAATGATTGGCGGTGCAATGGGTAAGGCCACGGGCTTAGGCGCAATAGACGAAAGCCTGAGTGCCACGGACAAAATGAAAACAGCCTTTAGCGAGATCAAAGAGGATTTAACGTATCGCCTCTATCTGGATAAACTGTTTACCCCCAAAGCAGACAAAACCACATTACCGGCCTCAACCACTACACCGGGAACAGCCGTTCCGGCGATTGCAACAAACCCGGTGAGCGGTTTGGGTGAAATTGATGTGTTTGTGGCTGGCGATGCGTTCCGGGACGATCCCGACATGAAACAGCTTTCACGGTTGGAAGATCAGTTAAAAATCTCCGCCCGTGATTTTGATACACAACAGCGCGAGTTTACGCCCGCCGTGGTATCAACTACTTCACTGAGTGCTACGCCTCAAGCAGAAGAAGCGGACGAAGATTATTTCACTTTTTCCGGCGGTCGTAATTTGTAACAGGACGCACGAAGATTAACCCCAATTTTTAGGGGCGGGTAAATCCCGCCCCTGTTCACTTTAATATTTACTAACCATGAATACTATTCTGGAGGGAATTGAAAACAGTCCCTATAACAACGCAGGTGCATTGTTCGGCGTGGATGAAAGCAATATTTCAAACGAACTGCTCGGCGAGCTTGCCAAAATGAACCCTGTAAAACGGGCGGTGGTAATGAATAAAATTACCGGCGCACAAATCCGCAGCAAGGGCTCACGCGCTGAAATGGAAAAGCATTTCCGCGAACTGCCCACGCACGTTGCCAAGCAGTTAAAAGAAAATGATCTTCGCCTGGCCGATACGATTGTTTATTCCATCAAACCGGTTAACAGTAAAACGGTAAAGATGTTTGAACCACAGGACGCAAAAGAAGTCGGCCTGCGCACTATCAGCGAAGCACGTTTACCCAAAAATCAGGTATTGCTCGTTTCGGGTATTATCCTTTTGGCGGGTGTATCAGCATCGGCAGGTAAAGAAGATCAGATGCGTACCGCGTTTGCCGGTATTGAAGCAATACCCGCCATTGCAAGCGGTGAGTTTTCTCTCAAAGCAAACAAAAAAGCGATTATACCCGAAGGCACATCAAACCGCCATTTCTGTACGACCAATTTTACAGGAGTGCCCGCAGGTTATTACAAGTTAGCTAACCCGCGCCTTATACACGACGACGTAAACATCGAGTTTACGGTGGAACTCGGTACAATGGCCGGTATTGCGGCTAATACTGTGCTTTACGTAGGTCTGCACGGAACCATCACCACGCCATAATCGCGGCACGGCGGCGAATATTTTTTCGCCGCCGTGTTTTTTATTCACTGTTAACACTGTACCACTATGAAAACAGTTTATAAACGGTTTGATATTCAGATTGACAATCCGCAGCAGACATACAGCCGCGATTTTGAATTAGAAAAGGATATACAAACCGTAAACGGTATTGCACTTACAAGCAATTTCGACGAAATGCTGTACTACCGGGGTGAACAGGGTTTGTTAATTAACGGGGCTGAATATTTCCCCGACAACTACGAAAGTAAATTACTCATGTCGGGAATAAATACCCCGGTGGATAAACGGTATTACACGCTCGAAGATGCCCCGGTATTAAACGGAAAAATAAAAATCGTTTATACCGATTCGGACAACGTGAATGCGCCTTTTTCACCTTACCGGGTTTCACTCTATGTAAAAGCAACTAAAACGGCTGCATAATGAACACACGTTTTTTTGTCCATACCGAACAAATCGAAATTAACGGGCAGATACTCTGTTTTGTGGTTCCATTTCCCCCGCGAACGCAAAAAGTTATTTCCGTAGTGGTTACGGCTGAACCAATGGGGAAAGATTTTGATTTGCGACACCTTGAAGCGGGTTTATTAACCCTGCACAATTCCGCCGGGGTATGGTTTGAAAGTCAAGTCCGGTTTTCCGGGCAAATAACGTGGTTCCCCAGAGTGCCGCCGTTCTGTTACCTCGAACAAATACGGTTAATGCCTGTAAGCGGGGCAAGGCTCACGGGACAAACTTTAGATATAACGGCCACCGAGCCTTACCTCTACGCCCGGTTTGAAACTTCGCCCCTGCTTTCAGGCTTTTCCCTGAAACTCACCTTTACCTATCTCGAAAAATGAAAATCGAACTCATTCAGCAACTCATTAAACAAAAAATGTATTTGCGGGAGTATGCCACTTATTCGGTAATGTTTCGTGAACTGCGTTTCAGGGCAACTGAAACACAGACTTTCAAAGCTCCCGGCCAATACTGGTTTTTGGAGGATAACATACCGCCTCAGTTTGTGATTAGTTCGGAGATGGGTATTTATGATATACTGGATAACCGTATCAACGAACTGCAACACGAACACAGCGGGACAATAAAAATCTACAACCGTTCAGCAAGTATTATGCTTTTGCGTGTAGTAATACTAATCCCTGTTAAAAGTAAAAACCATGCAAGTACACGAAAATGATTTTTCTGTTTCCGCTTTACGCGAAATATTGACCGCCTTAAAACCGGTAAATCATCTGGAGAAATATAAACGCGCTTACCGTATAGAAGTGGATGGGTTAGAAATCGTCCCCCTTACCACCAGTCTCGCTCATTTCAGCGATTATCTTTTTTTCTCCTCACCCGATGCCCGCGTGGTATGCTTTATTGTCTATTACAGGCATAAAATTATTTCACGGCACATTCTGAATCTCCAACCTAAAACAACCTGAGAAAATGCCAAAGTTGCTTTATAACGAGAACAATATCGAACTAATGCGCAATATGATAGAAAACTACCTTTCCAATAATGAGGAAACGGGTTTTTCAATGCGTATTGACGAGATACCTGTTACACCACGCTCACGCGATAAAAGCCTTTTTGAAAAGGTAATTAATCAATTCACTGAGTTTAATAAAGTGCTCACATTGGTTATATACCCCAACAAAAGTTTCAATACCATTCATTATGAACTCCATTTAAACGGGTATAATGAACCCTTGAGCGGAACCGAACAAAAACAGGCAAGCAATGACCTTTCCGAACTTCGCCGACAGATCACAATGGAAATTGAAAACGGCTTTTTGAAAAGCGAAAACGCCACCCTCAAACGTGAAAACAACCTGCTCCGAAACAAAATCAACGAAGTAGAAATCTTAGTGCAAAATGCACAAAATAAAAGCGGTTCGCAGTTGATGGATTTGGTAAAAACTATTGGCGGTTTGCTTATGGGTAATAGTTCCGCAATGAGTTTACCCGAAGCAGCAGCCCCGACGCAGCCGGTGGAAGGTTTACCGGTTTCTACGGTGAAAGCAAAAACAGAAACACCCACTGAAACGGCGGTGAACACAAAAGCGGGTGAACTTGCAAAAACTTTGCAGCATTATTTCTCCGAATACGAACAGGAGCAAATTTTACAAGTGTTGTCCGTGCTGAAAGACTGCAAAGATTTGATACCCGCAGTGAGTGCATGGCTTTCGGACATTATCGAAAAGCGAAAACAGTTAATTGAACGGCTTAACGCTGAACAACACGCCCCGCAAACACCTGCGCACAATTCAACCCAACCGGACAGCGAACAACTGCCCGAAAATGTATAACCCTTAATTACCTGAACAATGGTAGAACTTGAATTTGAATTAACCATCCGTGCCGCTACGGAAAACGAAGCTACACGAAAAGCCCAGGCGGTGGCTACACTCTTAAACGAGCTTACCCTGTCTGATCTGGAAATGATAGCACATATCGCACAGCATGACAAAGCCAAATTAAATATGGCTCGTGCGGCTTTGCGTATGTAAATCAATTAATCATCACTTACTCCCCGCGAAAATGGAAACAGAAAAACAGCCAGAGGCATCCGGCTTTTGGGGTAATGTGCCTACCGGGGTAAAAGTCGGTTTAATTGTAGCTGGTTCGGTGTTATTAATCGGTGGTGTAGGCGGGTACTTTGTAAACCGTAGAATAAAGAAAAACCGTGCAGATAAAATTTTGCGTGGTGCAGTGGTAGAGGGCAGCCTTGCCAATATCATTTCAAAAATTTATGAAGCGATAGACGGCGGGGGGACAAATGAAAATTTACTGTATGAAGCGTTTTTTGACATCCCTACACAGGCCGATTATTCCCGCGTGGCAGAATTGTATAAACAAGCCTACGACCAATCTCTGGAAGAAGATTTACAGGGGGACGTGGAGGGAGAAGAACGCCAGACACTTAACTACATTATTTCATCTAAACCCGCAAACAAACAGGGCAAACCCTCTTACCGCCTTTTACCCGACTGGTTACGCCGTTTACGCGAAGCAAAGAGTTGGTTTAACACCGATGAAGATAAAATTTACCGTGTGCTTTGGGAAATACCCGACAAACAGGGCGCGGCGATGTTATCTCAGGCGGTTTCACAAGATCAGCAAATCGACTACGAAAGTTTAACCGACTATCTCGAAGGACAACTCGACACAGACGAACTCGAAGAAGCCCGACGGATTTTGTCAAAAAAGAAATAACATGAAAGAAGAAAGCGAAATCCCGAAGAAAACGGATAATCAGGAAAAACCGTTTTTTACACCGGGGCGCGTATTTCTGGGGCTGCTCGTTTTAGGGGCTTTAGGTTACGGGGCGTGGTATATTACACGGCGTTCCAGTAAACCTGCCGCAGACCTGTTTACTCCGGGTGAAGAAGAAACCCCCGGAAAGTTCAAGATCAATGTAGATACCCCGCCAGCGGCTCCTGCGCCGGGCAAAACAACTACGGTTAATATACCTCCCGTTTCATCCGGCACAACTACCAACAACACAAAACCGGCCTCTGATTTTCCTTTGAAAAAAGGTTCACGCGGGGCAAAAGTGAAGCAGTTGCAAAACCTGTTGAACACGCGCAAAGAAATAACCGGTATCACACTTACCCCCGATGGTGAATTTGGTTCAAAAACGCAGCAGGCACTCGAAAAGTTGGGATGGCCTACGGTTATTACCGAAGAACATTTCCAACACTTAACCGTCGTACCCGCTTCGGACATTGCCGATTTGCTTTACAAAGGGGCAAGGGCTCAGAAAATCGAAACAGTGCTTTCGGCATTGTCGCTGATTAAAACTCCTGAAAAGTACAACGAAGTAAACGCCATTTTCAAACCCAAAGGACTGATAAACGGCAAAAATACCACCATTGTAACTGGTCTTTTGGAAGTGTTCAAAAACCCTTCGGATAAGGATAAATTAAACCTTGCCTTTATCTCAGCCGGGTTAAAGAAAAAAGATGGCAAATGGTATGTGCCGGGTAACGAAGTTTCAGGAATTGAACGCCGCGCACTGATAACCACACGCCCTACCATTGTATGGCGAACGGCTAAACATAGTGTACAGGTTGGTAATCAAACCATCATCGGTTACGAAATATTCAGTAACAACGGCATCACACATTTTGAAACCATAGACGGCATTCAACTATTTGTGCAAACCGAACATATCAAATATGCCTGATTGGTACAGACAAACCGCGCACGTTTACGGCTGCGGCGCGGTTTGTCTTTTTTAATCAACCGTAAATCAAAAACTAAAACTATGTTACGTCCGGTAAATTATATCCTCGTGCATTCCACCATGACACGCCCCGAAGTTGAAGCAGAAAGGCTTTTCAAAAAATTAATCTCTGAACACGAACGCCCGGCCTTTCATCTGATAATCGACCGCTGGGGGAAAGTGGTACGCCTTTTAGGCTGTAATGTGGAAACTACACGCTTGAACTCATTCCCTGTTGAATGTGTGCATATTGCTTACGAAGGTGGCATAAATTACAACGGCAAAACAGCCGACACGCGCACGTTATTACAAACGTACACGCTGTATAAAAAACTCATCGAACTGCGCGAACTTTTCCCCGGTGCATTGGTGTTGGGTGCAGATAAAGTAGGCTCGTCGCAAACAAAACCGGGTTTCAATGTACCTGCGTGGATGCAGTTTTATGCGGAAAACTTTGAGGGAATGGTGGAACTGGAACGCGGTGACGAACTCGAAGAAAATTTATACCCGATATGGAGAGCGGCAAGTTAAATACAGCGGTATTTATTAAACTGTTGCAAAAAAAAGGATATACCGTTTTCAGTCGTCCGTATGAATTAAACATTGTCGGTTTACGTTCACCCTCCACTGTGCCAAATAGTTTTGATGATGCGATATGTGTGTTTTACCGTCTGGAAAATCAAGAGTGGAAACTACATATTTTCAAAGCCACCACCGACCCCGGTACGTATTGGCTCCGTCAACCCGGCGAACCACAGGGAACAGCGATTTTAAAGCAGGGACAATACTTAAACGTGTATGCACTTGACCTGCACCGTGGCAAATATACCGCCCTTTGCCAGCGAAGGGGGAAAGTAACAGTTATCAGGGACTACGACCGCGACGCGGAATTAGACTTTTACAACGGTAACGAGATAAGTGGTTGGTTTGGTATCAATATTCACCGCGCCAAAGCCAGTGGCACAACGTTAAAAATTGACCGAAATTCTGCCGGGTGTCAGGTGTTTGCCAACGCCTCGGACTTTGCCGAATTTATCAATATGTGCCACCGTCACCGCGAACTGTACGGGAATAAGTTTACTTATACCCTGATTGATTTACGCACCCTGCAACGCGCACTGCGCCGCAAAAAAGTGATAGCCGCCACCGGTACTACTGCCGCTGCACTGGCGGCGTTTTGGGCGTTGTATGAAACACAGCTAAAAAATCATGTCAACACCTGAAATAAATCTGCGCTCACCCCTTACCATTTACGGGGGAAAATACCGTATGGTGAGCTACATTATGCCGCTCATTTATGCAGCCGATCCGGTGCGGTATGTGGAAACCTGCGCTGGCGGTGCGCAGTTAACATTTGCCCTGCAACCCCACAAAAAAGAAGTACTAAACGACATAAATAACAATTTGGTGGCGTTCTTTCGGGTACTTAAAACTAACCCCGATGCACTTGCCCGAAAAGTGACAGTAACCCCGTTTAGCCACGCTGAATTTAAACGCGCACGGGAAATATTTTTTTCGCCAAAAAAATACAGCGATCTCGAAAGGGCATGGGCAGCATGGACAGCCTGCACAATGGGTTTTGCACGCGACCCTGGCTCGTGGGGCTTTGACCATCACGGCAAAGGTGAGCGCGCACTAAAAAAACGCCGGGAAAATTTTGAAGCACTTAAAAAGCAATACAGCGAACGGTTGGAAACAGTCACCATTGAAAACGAAGATGTACAGGCCGTAATAAAGCGGTATGATTCGCCCCAGACTTTGTTTTTTATTGATCCGCCGTACTTTAATTCGGATATGGGTTTTTATGCAGGTTTTTCAAAAGAAAAGTTTACTCAGCTACTTGAACAGCTTGCAAAAATAAAAGGTAAGTTCATCCTAACCTGTTACCCCAGCGACGTACTGGAAAAATTCACCACGCGGCAAAAGTGGCGAACGCGAAAAATTATAATGAAAATCACGGTGAATAATAAACCCGGCAATCCCACAAAAAATAAAACGGAGGTAATAACGTGGAATTTTGACGAAAGCCGTTCCGCACTGAACGGCATTGACGGAATTTCACACCCTGCGTTTTTTATTGCCCGTTTGCTGCAACTTTTCGCCTCACGGCACTAATTCATTAATCTACTCACCCTAAACGGCCTTGCTCAAAAAGCAAGGCCGTTTTTTTATTACCACTACTCATGTACCCAAATTTTGGTAAATACGATCTGGGACGTATCAATAAAAAACGAAAACGCCCCACACCCAAACAACAGCCCGAAGAAGAAGAAGAAGAAGAAACCGAAGAAGTTCACGCCCGTGCCTCGAAAAAGAAAACCAAAGCGGCGCAGGTGGAAACCATCGACGAGCAGGTAAAACTCTTAAAGCGGTTTAAACCAATGATAGGTAAAACCGTTCCCCTGATGCGGCTGCTGAATTTTATTAAAGCACTGCAAAGGGCAATACACCTGCGCAAAATACGTAAGTCCGACCGCTACGCCTCCGAACTTGACACCGTACAGCGTATCGCGTTGAAAGCCTATAACGGTGCTTCGGGTAATACCGTAGCCGTAAAAGCACCCGCCGAACTGGTTGAACGCCTTAAAGCAATTTCTACCAGTCAGAAAGTACGCGCCTCCGTAAAATTTTTACAGGCGTTCGTGAACGTTTCCGGCATACCGTACCGCGAAGTAAGTACACGACTGAAAACACTGCTTGAACGGTTAGACTTCTTCACAGAACGAGGACTAATTACCCCTTCCGATCCCTATTATTCCAACGTGCAGACCGCCGCAAAGATTTTGCGGAAAGCCATCGCTGAACGCTCACCCGTGTTTGTGCCGCAGGTGGAATTAAACGGATTGGCCGGCATTATCTCAAAGCCCCTTAAATCGCGTAAAAGTCAAAAAGTAAAACCGCTTTACAGCGAGCCGGAACTGGGGTTTATTCCTTCTTCTGATACACAAAAAATGCAGCTAATGACCGCCAAACAAATGGCGGAAATGGAGTTCGACACCCTGCCGTTTACCGGATATTATAAACGCCTGTTTGGAAACCCCGAACACAATTTCTGGCTGATGATTTACGGCGCACCGTTTCAGGGTAAAACAACCTTTAGCATAAACCTTGCAAAGTACTTAGCCGAGAATATGGGAAATGTGCTTTATATATCTTCCGAACAGTACCGCTCCGAGTCGCTTAAACAAGTGATACAGCGCGTGAATGCAGCCGGAATAAACCAGCTTCATTTTACGCCCTCACTCGACAAAGCCCCCTCGTTGAAGCATTACGATTTTGTGTTTATTGATTCCGCAAACGCGGCTAATTTGTCCGCCTCGCAAATCATGCAACTACGCGAACAAACACCGCGAACGGCTTTTATTACTGTTCTGCAAAGTGTAAAAAGCGGCGATTTTCACGGTAAACAGGCGTGGCGGCATATCCCAGATATTGTGCTGAAAATTGAGGATGGCAAAATACAAACAGAGAAAAACCGCTATCTGGTGGGGCTGCGTCCTGAAGTCTTGCCGTTGCCGCCGATGGGGTAATTTCCAACCGTAATTTTATGAAAGCAAAAAGGGCGGGCATTCCTGATCGGAACGCCCGCCCTTTTTTTATTGCCCGTACTCAGGCGATTTTTCTAATGTAGGTTTGTGGCTTTTTGCGCGTCACATCAACAAAAGGCAGTTTATTTGCCGCCTCTATTCGTGTCGCTTCGGTTACGTGTGCGTAAATCATTGTAGCACTAATGCCCGAATGTCCCAACAGTTTTGAAACCCGGTACAAATCCACGCCATTCTCGATGAGCCGTGTAGCGAAAGTATGCCGGGATAAATGAAACTTGAAGTTTCGCTCGAAACCTACCTGCTTTGCCCATTTCTTCATATAATACCTAACCAAACCCGACAAACGTTCCGTTTCTTTATTATCACTCCCTCCCGTCCAGCGGGGGAATATATACGGCGATTGCGGTTCCAGATTTTCTATTCTATCTGCACTGCGCTGGCGCAATAATCCCAAAGCCGAAGAGTTTAACGGGGCTGCAACAGGCTTTTTCCCCTTCTTCTGTTTTATCATTATTACCTGTTGTTCGGTTCCTTCCACATTAATACGCCGAATATCATCCCACTTTAACCGCTGGCAGTCACTAACACGAAAACCACTAAAACAGCTAAATAAAAACATCTGCTTTAATTGTTCGTCAATCCTTTTGGTTGGAGTATGTATAAATAACTCCAGTTCTTCGAGGGTTAAATGATCTGCCGGGGATAATACCCGTTTAGGCCGCTCAGATTTGGGCAATTTATCCGCCGGGTTAAAATCCAAATACTCCATCCCCACTATCTCATTTAACACCGTAGAAACAAAACTAAAGTACTGTTGCACCGTGTTACTGTGCAGTCCCTCTTTTTTCAGGAAATTAATAAAGCCCTTGAGCCAGACTTTATCAATCGCCTGCAAGGTGAGCGGCTTTTTGCCCGCATACTGCTTTACCTTTTTCATAATCGTTTCATATTTTCGTTTTGAGCCTTCACCCTTTTGTTTTATCTGTTCTTCCATAAGGTCAAAGAAAAGCAGTTCACGCCGGGTAAGCTCCGCAGGTAAGCCCTTGCCTAAAACGGTCAATTCCCTTTCCCGTTCAATTTTTATCTTTTTGGCTAAATCTATTTTGTCCCGGTTCTCCTGAGTGCTTATGTCCCCAGTAATTTTGATTTTAGGCCATTCCGTCCAGCGTTTGCCTTCGTGACATATATCTAAGTAAAAGGAAAAGCCGTCTTTAATTTTTGATTTTCTAAGTTTTACAGGCATTGTTTTAAATATTTTGGGTTTGTATTAGTTGAAGGGTAATGGCCGAAAGTTTCCCCCTTTCAGCCGGGCTGTAAAGCCTCCTTAAACGCCAGAAACCGCCCCTTTTGGGAGCGGTTTCTGTTTTTGGCGGGGGACGCGACAAAGGCCAGGGCGGGGTATGTGTGCCACCGGGGGCTGAAAAGGCCGGAAAAGGCCGTTTTACTGCGTTTTTTAAGGGTTTTAGGTGTGGTTTCATAGTGTGTTAGCTGGCCGTTTCCCTAACGGTTTACTAACAAATTTCGGGGTTAACAGGGGAAAATACGAGCCTACCAAAAGCAAATAAAACGGCTGAAAGTGCCGCCGTTATTGGTTTTTAGTGGCTTTTGGTTGCTTTGGGGAGTTATGCACATTTATTTTTAAAACTCTCGGAAAGTTTAACTACTATTTTTTGTTTTGGCAGGTACAAACTACTCCTCCACATGCAGCCGGTGAAAAAACCGGTGAATAGCCGGAGCCAGCAACACCCCAATATTGGTAATAAACGCCACACCACTGAAAATGGCGTAAACCGACGAAAACACCTTACCCCCATCACTCTTTATTTCCGCCACCGGCCCCATACCCGATAAAATCATCGACGCATTATGCAACGCATCAATCCACGGCAGGTTACAAGTAAAATGATAGCCCAAAATGCCTATGCCCAGACAGATTAACAGAAAAAAACTGCTCCACGCCAGATTTCGGTATATTCGTTGATAGTAAATATGTCGCGGAGCAAGCGGTTGGCGTTTGTGTTCGTACATAACTTTACAGGCATTAATTACAACATGAAAATTACGAAAATCCTTTTCGCTTTAAGCGCAGCCGCTTTATTGCTGGCCGCTGCTCCGGCATCGCCGGTGTGGAATGGCGCGGTTTCGGTTACTGCGCCCGATTCTTCAGCCACAAAAATCATTGCCAAACATCCTGAACGGTATTCGCAGGTGTTTATCAATGAACTGGCCCAAAGTGGCTGCGCAAAAACGGCTGAGCTAATCGATAGTATGTTTATCATAAACGGCAGCGACACGGCTTTTCTGCCCACCGTATTTTCGCCACAGAACGAACGCTTTGCGGGCAAAACCGAACAATACGCCATTCAGCTTATTGTAAAACGAAATACGTACTCGTCAATAAACTTCAACCTTACCTGCCGCGAGCCTTCGGGCAAACAAACCACATTTCGCGGCGAAGCACATTTGCGCCCCTGCTTTTTTATGGGTGCCGAAATGGACGAAGACGAAAACGGCAATATGTATCCCGCCGAGGAATATGTTTATACCACACCCGGCAACCTCGAAACCATCTCGTTTCGCGTGGGCAACAGCGATGGAATGGCGGTGAAAGCCACCATTGTTTCGCCGGAGGTGAACATTGGTCTGGACGGCTCGCCGGTGCTGAGGATTGCGAAATAAATTATTTTTATCGCAATGAGAAAAATGATTTTGTGCTGCCTTTCTGGTATCCTCATTTTATCCGCCTGCCAAAATCAACCACAAGCACCGCTCACAAATACCGATTCTGTTCCATCAAAAAACACCTCACTTACTGTTAATCATCCCCAAAAATTCGACTCTCTTTTCTTACGCGGTCTGGAACAATGCAATGTTGGTCACATCCGGATTACCGACAGTATGATGATTTGCCAAACTTCAGACACAGTATTTTTTCCGTTTTTCCACAAATACAATAATCTGAAATACACAGGCAAAGAAGGAGTAACCCTATTCATAAAATGGCTCAACTACAACGCTGTTTTAGCACAAATAACCTGTAAAGATCAAAACGGACTGATACAGAATTTCAGTGGCAAAGCCAGCCTTGCTCCTTGTTTCTTTTTCGGCAGCGAATCATTTGATATCGAATCTGATCCAGGCCGAACGATAATGGGTACTCAGTTTATGTCTGTTGATTCCCAAACCAATATTTCGATAATAATTGATGATGGAGGCTGGAAATACTGTAAGTTGAAATTTAAAAGCCCCGACGGCACTATTAAAGATCTTATCCTTACAAAAGCCAACTGACTACTTCCCAAACTTCTCCTTCAGCCACGCCACATACATAGCCACATTGCGAAACCGGCTGAACTCCGTTTCAAAATCGTCCTGCTTTTCGCCGTAGCGCAGGGCGTGCATTACCACAGTGTTTCCACTTTTGTCGAAACGTTTGCGCAAACGTTGTGCGTATAGCGTATCTCCCTGCTGTGCGGCGCGGGCGCAAATTCGTGTATAGACTTCGTTGCGCATGGCAAGACAACGGGCGGTGTCGGGCGCGGGGGCGAAAGTTTTGTATAGGCTGTCCAACTCACGCGCGGCCGAAATGAGGAATTTTTCGCGGCGGCGCTGGTCGATGAGGCTTTGCTTGTAAGCTGCAAGCTGCGGCGAATCGGAGCCGTAGCGTTGCGCGAGAAAGGCAATGGCTCCCTTGCAGCCTACAAAGCTGGCTAAGTTTTCGTTGTACTCCACATTATTGGTCACGAAAATAGTGCCGTGTGTAAGTTCATGAATTATCAACTCGGCCAGCTCGCCTTCCGGATAACGCAGCATTTGCGAAAGCACCGGATCGTTAAACCAGCCCAGTGTGGACCAGCCCGAAGCCCCGCCCAGATCAGCATCAAACCCGGCTGCCTGCAAGCGAGCAATTTCGGCCTCGGCAGGTGGCTTTTCGAAAAAACCGCGGTAAGGCATTTTGCCCAGCAGCGAGTAACTCCAGCGGTGCGGGGTAAGACTTAATTTTTCGCAGGCCGTTACCACATAAATTATCGGCCTGCCATGCTGGTCGTAATACGAAGTGTAATTTTCGTTGCGCGTAAGCCCAAGGTTAGTGAATGCAAACTCGCGTATTTCCAGTATCAGCCGCAGTTTTGCTTTTACCGAATCGGGCACCGCCGCATCAGTCAGTACTTCGCTTATTGGCCGTGCATTGCGGATAATGGTCAACTGCCCGTTGCCCATTTTCAGGCCATATACCAGCAGCGACACATTGAAAAGCGCAAACACCAGCACCGGCACAAACACCAGATCGGCCAGCACAAGAAAAAATTTCCGGATGCGCATACTGCAAAGATGCTGTTTTTTGAATGCCCGCCGCCGGGCTTTTTCTGCTAATTTAGTGCAATGCGTCTGCTGCTGCTTTTTCTGCTTTTTCCATTGTACGGCCTCGCCCAAATTCCCGTGGTGCCGCAGTTGCGCGCAGTATTGCCCGATACACTCAGCGAATCGTCGGGCATTGAATACATAAACGACACCTGCCTCTGGACACACAACGACAGCGGCGACCCCGGCACACTCTACCAGATAGACACAGCCGCACACATCCTGCGCATACTGCACCTGCAAAACGTATCGGCCTACGACTGCGAAGACATCGCACAGGACAGCGCCGGCAATTTCTACCTCGGCGATTTTGGAAACAACGCCAACAACCGCCAGGACTTACGCATCTACAAAATTCCGCCCCCGCAAACCATCACCGGCGACAGCATAACCCCGCAACTCATCCAGTTCAGTTTCGCCGATCAAACCGCTTTCCCGCCACCCGCCGCCGAACAAAATTTCGACTGCGAAGCCATGTTTCACTACCGCAACGCACTCTACGTGTTTTCCAAAAACCGCGGCACATCCACCTACTCGCGCATGTACAAAATGCCCGACACCGCCGGCGTGTACAGCCTCATGCCCATCGACAGTTTCAACACACAGCAATGGATTACCTCGGCCGACATCAGCCCCACCGGCACACAAATGGTGCTCTTCTCCGAATTCAATATCTACCTCTTCACCAATTTCACCGCCGATAACTTCTTTCAGGGAAACGTCACACACTTTACCATGACACCCTACACCCAGAAAGAAGCCGTGGTATTTGCCACCGACAGCCTCCTCTGGCTCACCGACGAAGTTCTCTTCAGTTTCGGCGGAAAAATGTACACCATTCACATCCCCACTGCCCTCAGCGTTTCCGCACCGGTGCAGCCGCAGCAGCTGCAGTTCACGCTTTACCCAAATCCTGCCATTGATGAACTTGTGGTGACATTTGAAGACCCTGAATATTCGTGGCAGATACTCACTCCGGCCAATCAATTGGTGCTGTCCGGCACATCAGTTTCCAATCGCACCACCATAAGCACCGCTGCGCTGCGGCCCGGCATATATCAGTTGCAAATTACCACCGCATCAGGCCGCAGGGGCACACAACTTCTGCTGCGCACTCAATAAACACCTATGTTCTTCTTTCTCTCCAAAATACTTTCCTTCCTGCTGCTGCCCTTTACGTGGGCCATCCTGCTGCTGCTGTGGAGCCTGTTTACCAAAAAAGAACACATCCGCAAACGCGCATTGCTGGCGGGAGTAATTGTGCTTTACCTGTTCAGCAATCGTTTTGTGCTCGACACCGTAATGCGCGCCTGGGAAATTCCCGCCACCGCCGAACCCGCCGCAGGCAGCTACGATGCCATAATTGTACTCGGTGGAACCAGTGCATGGGACGAACAACTCGACCGTGTACAATTCACACGCGGCGGCGACCGGCTTTTTCAGGGACTCCAGCTGTTGCGCAAAGGCGTGGCACCCAAACTCATTTTTACCGGCGGCTCGGGCAGCTTAAAACACCCCGACAAATTAGAAGCCAACTGGATACAAAGCTGGCTCGTAAAAGCACATCTGCACGACTCGGCCATTGTGTTTGAAAACCGTTCGCGAAACACACACGAAAATGCAGCGTTCACCAAACCCTTGCTGGGCAAAGCAAACGGACGTTACCTGCTCATCACCTCCGGCTTTCACATGCGCCGCTCGGTGGCCTGTTTTGCGCACGAAGGAGTAAAAGTTACGCCCTACGCCGCCGATCGTTATTCGGGCGGACCAATGCGCTATGAATTGGATTACCTGCTGCTGCCCGAAGCCGATGTAATGCAGGGCTGGAACCAGTTGCTGCACGAATGGTTTGGCTGCATCAGCTATAAAATTTCGGGATATATTTAAAAATCATTCCCGTGAAACTATTTGGGAATTATAGAGACTATCTCTGATTATTCTCCTGTTTCTCGTACAAACCTTTCAGCTTTTTATTCTCCACCGGTTTCACAAGATAGTAGTACCAGCGAATTTCAAAACTGCGGTAGTCAATTGACGAACGGTTGATTTGTGTGGATTGAGGGGTAAAAGCTGTTCCACTGATCAACCCTTTTGCACGAATAGAAAGGTTAAAATCGGGATTGGTTTTCTTCCAGCGATAATATATGTTTTCACTATCCTGAAAAAACTCAATTTCCGGCACAAAACGGTTGTTAAGGTATTGCGCGAAAAACGGCGAATAGTCCTGTCCGGTTTTTTCATTCACCAGATCAATAAATTGCTGCGATGAAATTTGCGAACGATAATACCGGGTGGCAAAAGTTTTGATGATATCAAAAAACAGACTGTCGTTATTTATACTGCTTCGCAGGGTATGAAGTATCCATGCCCCTTTCACATAAATATCGCTGTCTTTGTAGTTAAAATAGCGGATGCCCTTAGGCCCCACCACCGGCCGGCGGTTAATGATAAATAATTGTTGGTTGAGAAGATAATTTTCATAATTCTCACGGCCGTATTTATGTTCCACAAACAGGGCTTCGGAATAGGTGGCAAAACCTTCGTGCAGCCATCCGTCGGCCAGATCGGCGGCGGTTACACTGTTTCCCCACCATTCATGCGCGGTTTCATGCAGTATGATATAATCAAACGCATATTTATGATGATTTTTATATCCATTCCCGTAAGCAATGGCACTCTGATGCTCCATACCTGCGTAGGGCGATTCAACCAATTTAAAACCATCTTCGTACCACGGATAAGCACCAAAACGCATTTCGTAAAATTTCAACTGTTCTTTCAATTGTACGAAATGAGTCTGCGCCTTTGTATAATTATAATCCAATACATAATGGTTGAGATCGAGCGTTTTTCCGGTTACCGTACTTTGATAGGTATCGTGCAGGAGGCGGAATTTACCGATGTAAAATGTCACGTTATACACGTTAATCGGGCAACTCAGTTTCCAGTTCCAGGTAGTGAGTGCGTTGCCTGCCGAAACGGTATCTATAAAACGTCCGTTGGCTACGGCAGTTAACCCTTTGGGCACGTTGAGGCGAATGTTCATCGAATCAGGCTCATCGTTCATGGCATCTTTGCAGGGCCACCACACGCCAGCCCCTTCGCTCTGGCAGGCCACGCCCATCCACGGGCGTTTCTGATCGTCGGTTTTGCGCACAAAGCCGCCGCGCCAGGGTGGACGTTTTGCATCTACCGGTGTGCCGGTGTAATTGAGACGAATCTGCACTTTTTTCCCTGCATCAATTACACGATCGGCACGCACAAAAACAGTGTTGTATTTCCACGAAAAACGCACCGTTCCCCACTCCTCTTTTTCGCTCATGCGCATTTCGGCCGAAATTAACTGCATGTGTTCTTTCAGATCAAGCTGAAACGAATCGGTGGGTGTAACCGTAACCGCCGAAATAATTACCGTGCCCGAAATACTTTTTTCTTTCAGCGGGTTTTCGCCAAAATTTACCGAGAGGTCGTAATGCTTTACATCATAACTATTACGCACCGGGGTTGACTCGCCAAACAGGGCGAGTGCAGGTGTTTTCTCGGGAAATTTCCCGGCGCGTTTCGGGTTATGAATTTTAAAGTGAACGCCGAACACACTGCATCCGGCAAACAGCAGGGCCCATACAGCCACAAACAGGAAACGGAATTTCATCATTTCGGGATATAAAAAATCCCGGAACAATGTCCGGGATAAAGTATTGAATAATTAAAGCTGAGCGAGTTGCTCTTCGATAGCTTTTATTTTTGCCAGTGCATCGGCTTCTTTGTTGCGTTCTATTTCTACCACCTCAGGTTTGGCGTTGGCCACAAAACGCTCGTTGGCTAATTTGCTCTGTACCGATTTGAGGAAGCCCTGATTATAAATCAACTCCTGAGTAAGGCGCTTTCTCTCTGCTTCCGGGTCAATACTACCCGCAAGCACTACAAAATACTCGGTAGATTTCACGAGGAAACCCACAGCCCCTTCCGGCTTGGTATCCGCAAAGCTGATGCTTACGTTTGCCAGTTTTTCAATTACCGCATCGTAATTCGCATCGGCCGAGCCTTTAATCTGCAACTGAAGTTTATCCTTTGGCGAAAGCCCTTTCTGGTTGCGCAAATTACGTACCTGCGAAACGGCCTCCGCAGCCTGCGCAAAACGGTCGATGGCGGCCGAATCAAACGAGGCTTCTTTGGGCCACTCGGCCACAATGATTCCGTCTTTTTCGCCACGCTCAGCCATGAGGTGGTAAAGCTCTTCGGTGAGGAAAGGCATAAACGGATGCAGCATTTTCATTAACTGCCCCAGATAATTCATAGACTTTTCGTAAGTCGCTGCATCAACCGGTTTGGGCTGCCCGTCCACAAACTCCGGCTTCACTGCTTCGAGATACCAGGCGCAGAAATCGTCCCACACGAGCTTGTAGGTACTCATAAGCGCGTCTGAGAGACGGAATTTGGCATAATGCTCATTTATTTCGGCAAGTTGCTGCTGCATTCGGGCACCAAACCACTCAATAGCCGCCGAAGCCGCCGCCGGCTGTGTGGCCGAAGCTTCTACGGTCCAGCCTTTGATAAGGCGGAATGCGTTCCAGATTTTATTGGCAAAGTTTCGGCCCTGCTCGCAAAGCGATTCATCAAACGGCAAATCGTTGCCCGCAGGCGAACTCAGCAGCATACCCACGCGCACGCCATCGGCCCCGTACTTGTCAATCAGATCAAGCGGATCGGGCGAATTGCCCAGCGACTTCGACATCTTGCGGCCCTGCTTGTCGCGTACAATGCCGGTGAGATACACGTTTTTAAACGGCATCTCGCCACGGTATTCGTAACCGGCCATAATCATGCGCGCTACCCAGAAGAAGAGAATTTCGGGCGCGGTTACCAGGTCGTTGGTGGGATAGTAGTACTTAATATCGGCATTGTTTGGATCCTTAAATCCGTCGAACACCGAAATGGGCCAGAGCCACGACGAGAACCAGGTGTCCACCACGTCTTCGTCCTGCTTCAGATCGGCCGCAGTAATGTTTGCATCAATGGCTTTGGCTTTTTCCAATGCCTGGGCGGCATTCATGGCCACTACGTGCTGCCCGTTGGGCATATACCAGGCCGGAATGCGCTGCCCCCACCAAAGCTGGCGCGAAATGCACCAGTCCTGTACATTCTCCATCCAATACTTGTAGGTATTGAGGAATTTGTCGGGAATGAGGCGGATATTGCCGTTTACCACGTTTTCGAGCGCGGGCTCGGCCAGCACTTTCATATTCACAAACCACTGCTGCGACAGGCGCGGCTCGATTACCGCATCGGTGCGTTCGGAGTGGCCTACGCTGTTGCGGATGTCATCGGTTTTTACGAGATGGCCGGCCGCTTCGAGGTCTTTCACAATTTGCCTGCGCACCGCAAAACGATCCTGACCGATGTACAACTGAGCGGCGGCGCTAAGCGTGCCGTTCGGATTGAGAATGTCGATGGTTTCGAGCTGGTGTTTTTTGCCCAGTTCGTAGTCGTTGCGGTCGTGCGCGGGAGTCACTTTAAGCGCACCCGTACCAAATTCACGATCTACATACTCGTCGAAAATAATGGGCACGGCGCGGTTGATGAGCGGTACCAGCACGCGTTTCCCTTTCAGGTGTGCATAGCGTTCATCGTCGGGGTGAACAGCCACTGCGGTATCGCCCAATATGGTTTCGGGGCGCGTGGTGGCAATGGTTACGCGCTCGTCGCTGCCTTCTACCTGATAGCTGAGGTAGAAAAGCCGCGAGTTGGTTTCCTTCATTATCACTTCCTCATCCGAAACCGCCGTAAGCGCCGCCGGATCCCAGTTCACCATGCGGTGCCCGCGATATACGAGGCCTTTTTCGTAGAGGCGAACAAATACTTCAATTACGGCATTGCTCAAATCCTCCTCCATCGTGAAACGGGTTCGTTCCCAGTCGCACGAAGCACCCAGCTTTTTAAGCTGCTCGAGAATAATGCCGCCGTATTTGTCTTTCCAGGCAAAGGCATGTTTGAGGAATTCCTCGCGGGTAAGATCCTGCTTTTTAATGCCCTGTTCGGCCAGCAGTTTTACCACCTTGGCTTCGGTGGCAATGGAAGCATGGTCGGTGCCGGGCACCCAGCAGGCATTTTTACCCTGCATACGGGCACGGCGGACCAGCACATCCTGAATGGTATTGTTAAGCATGTGGCCCATGTGCAGCACCCCGGTAACGTTTGGCGGGGGAATGACTATGGTGTAAGGTTCACGCTCATCGGGGACAGAACGGAAAAAGCCGTTATCCATCCACCATTTGTACCATTTCTGTTCTGCCAGTTGCGGCTCGTAAGTTTTGGGAATTTCGTCCATTGTAATTACCTTCGTTATTGTAAGCTGAAAAAGAAGCACAAAACTAATCAATTTTATGCCTATTTCAGCCTGATTCTGGCACGGTTTGTGCTGGTTTTAGTCTGTTAATCTGAAACGAAACAATACCTACAAGCTTACCTGATCAAAAAAATGAAAAAGCTAATTCTACTCGCTGTTCTTGCCTTCGGAGTTTCTGCTCCGGCTCTGGCGCAGGCTCCTTCCACTCCCACCATGGATCGGCCCACTGCTCCGGTAATGACCTTCGATCAACTGGAATATAATTTCGGTACCATCAAGCAGGGCGAATCGGTTACTCACGAGTTCCGTTTCCGCAACACCGGCAAAGAACCCCTCATTATCAATAACGCACAGGGTTCGTGCGGCTGCACCGTACCCGAATATCCCAAAGAACCCATTAAGCCCAACGGAACGGGTATCATTAAAGTAACCTTCAACTCGGCAGGTAAATCCAGCATTCAGGATAAAACCGTAACCATTACCTACGATACCGACAAAATCATCGTGTTGCACATGAAAGGTACCGTAGAAGCTCCGGCCCCGGCTCCCGCAGCCACACCGGTTCCTGCTCCGGCAGCCACGCCCAAAGGCACCACCGCACCGGCCACCACCAAGGCGGCTCCTGTACCTGCGGCAGCGCCCAAAGCCACACCGCCGGTTATGCCCAAAGCAACTCCCAAATTCTAACATACAACCAAATCATTCCTGAACTTATACGCTATGAAAAACATCTTCACCATTGCACTTGTTGCTGCGGCATTTGGCGTGGCAAGCGCACAGGCTCCCGCCGCCAAACAAACAGCCGATAAAAAAACGGCAACCACCACCGCTAAACCGGCAACCACAACAGCAAAACCTGCAGCTACCAAAGCCAAAGCTACTAAGCCTGCCGCCACTGCAACTCCCGCAGCCACCAACACCGACAAGGCCGCCCCGGCACAAACTGCCGATAATCAGGGCTACAAATTCGATAAAACCGTACACGACTACGGCACCATTAAGAAAGGCGCCGATCCTTACTGCACCTTCAGCCTTACCAATACCAGCAAAGAACCCCTGATTATTCAAAGCGCCACCGGCTCATGCGGCTGCACCGTGCCCGAATATCAGAAAGAGCCCATTATGCCCGGCAAAACCGTAGCCATTAAAGTACGTTACGACACCCAGCGCGTAGGACCGTTTGAAAAGCAGGTAACTGTAATGTTCCAGGGCAAAGACCAGCCGGCCATTCTTAAAATCAAAGGAGTGGTAGAAGCTCCCCCGGCCGAAACACCGTTCCCCGCTCCCGGAACCACTCCGGCAAACGGCGCTCCGGTGAACACCGGCGGCGGTTTCTAATCTGGCACACCTATTGATCTTAACGATCACATGAAAAAGTCAATCCTTCTCCTTTTTGCCGCCGCCGCAATGGCTGTCAGTGCCGGTGCGCCCAAACTGGAAAATGCACCCGCCATTGCCTTCGAAAAAGAGGTAATAGACATGGGCAACATTCGTAAAGACAGTGAAGCCGTTTGCGAATTCAAATTCACAAACACCGGCACCGCTCCGCTCATTATCGAAAGCATTAAAGGACAATGCGGCTGCACCACCGTTTTACCCGAAAGCTGGACGAAAGAACCGATACAGCCCGGCGGTAAAGCCTCTTTCAAGGTCAAATATGATACCTCTACACGGGTAGGCATGTTCGACAAGAAAATTATGGTGCAAACCAATGTCGCACTCACTCCTTTTGAAGTGAAAATAAAAGGTAACGTGCTGCCTTAACCGCAGCCGGCCCTCATACTCCAAAGAGCCGTATTCACCCGAATGCGGCTCTTTGATTTTTATTGCGGGGAATGCCCTGTTTAACAAATTCTGGCCTGATACTTGCTCCGGTTAATTCAGCAACTAAACACTTTATCACATGAAAAGCATCCTCTCCCTCGCACTTTTCCTATTCGGTGCCACAGCCGTACAGGCACAATCCACTTCAAGCGCCAGCCTCGACCCCAATGCGCCGGTAATGACATTCCGCATGGAAACCGTTGATTTTGGCACCATTACCCAGGGAGACAAAGTAACCCGCGAATTTGTATTTACCAATACCGGCAAACAACCGCTCATTATTACCGAAGTAAAAGTAACCTGCGGCTGCACCGATCCTAAATTTTCCAAAGAACCCATTGCGCCCGGCAAAACCAGCACAATCACAGTAACGTTTAATAGCGCCGGTAAAATGGGCATGCAAAGCAAACCCGTGACCGTAGTATCAAACAACCGCGACGGTGATGTGGTGCTGCACCTCAAGGGCGAAGTAAAAGCTGCTCCCGCCGCCGGTGCCGAAGCCGCACCCAAACAAACAGCCCAGAATGGCAGCGATGCCGCCAAACCGGCTCCCGCACAAACCACTCCGGCCACTGCCACACCCGCAGCTAAACCCAAAACAACCACCACTGCAAAACCTTCAGGTGCTGCCGCGGCCAACAAAAAAGCCACACCCGCAGCCAGTAAAAAGAAAGTGGTGAAGAGCGCACAAACCACCACGCCCTCGCCCAAACAATAATCAGATTTTTACATCCCCATGGCGGGCGTTGTTTTCGTTGAACAACGCCCGTTTTTTATTCAATGAAAGCATCTGTAATTCTCATTGTATTTTCCGCCTGGCTCAGTTGGGGATTCGGCAGTTACCACACTTCGGGTAATGAAGAAAAAGCGGTAATACATTTCGACAGTACCGAAATCAGTTTCGGAAAAACAACTTCCGGAAAAACAATTACCCGCGAATTTTATTTTACCAATACCGGAAATATTCCGCTGATTATTTCCTGCGTGAAAGCCTCTAATAGTTCCTGCTGCGCCAGTTTCGACAATGTGCCGGTGCTTCCCGGACACAGAGGAAAAATCATTGCTTCATACAGTAATCAGTCTCACCAGGGGATAAAACGGTTTTGGTTTGCAGTAGAATCGAATCATTACGCCGGGGCGGTAATGCTTATATTGAGCGGCGAAATCATTACTGAGAAATAAACAGTAAAACAATCCGGAAAGAACGAAAAATTATTTTGACGTCGCTTTCATCTTTCGGGCTTGTTCCATCAGTTGGTTCAAGATATCAAAATAGGCCTTCAACTGATATCGTTCAGTAAGATCGGTATTGGTAAAGAGAATTATGGCCGCATTTTTATCGGGGTCGGCAAGCATTTCTGTTTTTATTCCCGGATCAGAACCTCCGTGCCCAATCAGTTTCCCGCTGTTTTTGGTACGCCAGAAAAGCCCCTCATTCTTTTGTGTGAGATCAATATTTTCGGGCTTGTGAGTGTTTGAAAATTGCAAACGGGTCATTTCTGCCACAGACGATTCTTTGAGTATTCGGCAATTCTGATAACTGCCGCCGTTAAGCAGGCATATAAAAAAGCGGGATAAATCATTCACAGATGTCCGTACACCCCCATCAGGATAAGTTGTGCATCCATACAAGGGTATTTCCTTCACTGTATCAGATGCAGTATTGTAAAGTCGTGCGTGCCGGGCCAGATCGAATTCGTTGAAAAACCATCCGGTATTCTTCATTTTCAATGGTTTTTGTATATGTCTGCGGCTGTATTCGTTGAGTTTCATGCCCGTCTGCAACTCAATAATGTAACCGGCCAGCGCGGCAGCTATATTACTGTAATCCCAATAAGTGCCGGGTTTTGAAACCGAAAAATTTTCTTTCGTGTAATGCTTCCCTCCCGGTACAAAATAAGCTTTCAGGAAATTGCCCAATGAATCGGGCGAATCTTTGCCGGTAAAATACAAACTGTCGGTATAAAACGGATAACGATCAAGAAGCGAAGAACTGTGAGTAGCAATCTGACGAAGTGTAATTTTTTCTTCAGGGCAATTGGGGTTTTGCACTTTAAAGGGCAGGTAGGAATTAATATCCTCATCCAGCGAAATCAGATTCTCTTCTACCGCTTTCATCATACAAACACCTGTAAAGGTTTTTGCAATGGAACCCGCATTAATCATGGTAAGCGGTGTAAACGGAATTCCGGCATTTCTGTCGGCATAGCCGTAGCCTTTCATCCATATCACTTTTTTATTTACGATTATGGCGGCCCCGATACCAATGAGCCTGCCTTCCTGCATTTTCTGCTGTATCAGACTATCTAAACCTGTTAGTTCCCGATAAGGTTTGGGCACAGACTTACAGGAATTAAACATCTGCCATGACCCGGCTCCGGCCAGGGTAAGCAGAAATAAACACATTAATTTTCTCATAACAGGCTGGTGAAATACATTGGCATTCACTGAAGCAAAAATATTGACGGGAAATTGTATATTTTGCGCAAAACATGGCAGCTAAACGCTTTTTTTACTCATAATAAACGACAAAACGCATAAATAATGAAAAGCATCGATGAAGTTGACAAATTGATACTGAGCCGGCTTCAGCAAAACAACCGCATTACCGCCGAAGAACTGGCAACTAAAATTGGTTTAAGTACAAGTGCCGTGCAACGCCGCATTAAACGTTTAAGGGATGAGAAAATAATTATTGCCGATATCTCCATCATTTCTCCTGAAGCTGCCGGGGCAGCAGTGACGTGTATTGCCGATGTAACCCTGCACCTGGGCAACTCAACTGTAATTGACCGGTTTAAAAAGTTAATGTATAATGAAGCACGGGTTATGCAGTGCTATTATGTTACCGGATCGTATGACTTTGTAGTGATTGTGAATACCAGAGACATGAAAGAGTACGAGGAGTTTTCGAAGAAATATTTTATGGACAATACCGATGTAAAACAATTTTATACGCATGTAATAATGGACAATGTAAAAGTAGGGTATGGGGTTAATCTTAATATGTTGTCGGAAGCAAATAATTAAGGCAATATCATTTATAGTAAGTTACCTGAGCCCGGCCTGCAAGGGGAATATTATTGTAAGCTATACATCATAATCTGAATTCGTACCGGTTCCCCAATTTTATGCCGCAGCGTGGCAATTAATGTTAAATACCAATTACCCTATTCACGCCAAACAGGCTGTTTGTCGGGTAATGTTGGCAATGACAATTTATGGCCGGATTCTTGCAAAAGTTTACACTAAATTTGAGCTATGAACATCCGGCTTCTGCTTATACCCGTTTTGCTTTTCACACTGGCTTTTAAGCCCAAACCGGCCCCGGGGCCGCAAATGAGTTTTAAGGAAACCAAACACAACTTCGGCTTTCTCCGTCAGGGCGAAATTGTGAAACATGCTTTTGTATTTACCAATACCGGCAATGCGCCCCTCATCATCAGCAAAGCCGATGTGCAGTGCGAATGCACCACCGTGGACTTTCCCAAAAAACCACTGGCTCCCAATGCCACCGACAGTGTGGTGGTTACTTTCGACACGAAAAGCGCCATAGACCGGCAGGAGCGCTCGGTGGTAATTACCTCCAATGCGGTTAACAGCCCGGTGGGTATTACCTTTAAGGCCGTGGTTTTAAAGCCAAAAAACAAAAAGTAAACGGCGTTGGGCGCAAAAATTTGACGAACTTTGGCACCGCCCGGAAAACACCGGGCGTTTCGTCAAAAAAAGCGCAAACTCATTATGCCGAAAATTTCTGCGAAGGCCAACCACATGCCGCCTTCACCCATCCGCAAGCTGGTTCCCTTTGCCGAGCAGGCCAAACGCGAAGGTCGTAAAGTATATCACCTCAACATCGGCCAGCCCGATATTAAAACGCCCGAGGTGATGCTGAACGCCATACGCAATTCGAAAATTGAAGTAATCGAATACTCGCACTCGGCCGGCATCGAAAGCTACCGCCGCAAACTGGCCGGCTATTACCAGTCGTTCAACATGCCGGTGCAGATGGAAGACATCATGATTACCACCGGCGGCTCGGAGGCTATTGAAATAGCCATGATGACCTGCTTCAACGAAGGCGACGAAATTATCATTCCAGAACCATTCTACGCCAACTACAACGGCTTTTCCTGTGCGGCCGATGTGGTGGTAAAACCCATACGCTCCACCATCGAAAACGGGTTTGCACTGCCGCCCATTTCGGAATTCGAGAAGCTGGTTACGCCCAAAACCAAGGGCATAATGATTTGCAACCCGGGCAATCCTACCGGCTACCTCTACACCCGCGAAGAACTCGAAGCACTGAAAGAACTCGTGCTCAAACACGATCTGTTCCTGCTCAGCGACGAGGTTTACCGCGAGTTTTGCTACGACGGCAAGCAATACGTATCGGTAATGCACCTGAGCGGAGCCGACAACAACATTGTGCTGCTCGACTCCATTTCAAAACGTTACAGCGCCTGCGGAGCCCGCATCGGTGCATTGATTTCGAAGAATAAAGAAGTAATGGCCGGGGCACTCAAATTTGCGCAGGCACGCCTCAGCCCGCCCACCTTTGGCCAGATTGGTGCCGAGGCCGCACTCGACACTCCGCAGTCGTATTTCGATGAAGTAAAAGCCGACTATACCGCCCGCCGCAACTTCCTCATCGACGCACTGAATAAAATGGAAGGCGTGTTTTGCCCCAAGCCCAGCGGCGCATTCTACTGCATTGCCCGCCTGCCCATTGACAATGCCGATAATTTCTGCCAGTGGCTGCTTGAATCGTTCAACCATAACGGTAAAACCGTAATGCTGGCCCCCGCCACCGGCTTTTACTCCACACCCGGCGCAGGCATGAACGAGGTACGCCTCGCATACGTGCTAAATTTAGATGATCTGAAGAACGCAATGGAATGTCTGGATGCCGCATTAAAAGTGTATCCCGGACGCACAAACTAACCCAAAAAGGCTGCCATTAGGCGGCCTTTTTTTTGCAACTATGCAGTCTGTAAACTCTCCATAAAATCTGCTTGTATGTCTGCACTGCAAAAGATTCTGACTAATATCAATCCCAAAAAACTATTTCTTGCCGACAGCGTTGGTGCTCTTGTTACGGCATTGCTTACCGGTGTATTGCTTGCTCAATTCGAATCGTTTTTTGGCGTACCGGCGCAAACACTTTATCTGCTTGCAATAGCACCGGTGTTGTATGCGGTGTATTCGTTTGTGTGTTACCTGCGTTTCCCCGCATCATGGCGTTTGCTTATGCGCATTATTGCGTCAGCCAATTTGTTGTATGTAATTGTGGTGAATGTATGGATGCTGTTTTTTCAACCGGGAATTACGGGCTGGGGAATGCTTTATTTTGTGCTGGAGTTTTTTACAGTGTCGGCAATTGCTGCATTAGAGTTTAAAACAACTGCCCGATAATCCAGTCTCACAAACATATAATTTACACGATTACATCTGTCATTATACGAATAGTATTTAACTCTCGTGCATTCCGCAGCTCATTTCCTAAATTATTGAGCAGGTAAACGAAGAATAAGTGCAGACAAATCTACGCTATCAGAAAGCAGTTTTTTTAAGATGTGAAACAAACTATTCTTTTCTCAAAAAACAAAATCTGCCGCGCAAAGAAAAATACTTACTACAACTCTTAATCTATTACAATCAGCCTGCCGGTATAGTGCTTATTGTCATACCCAATAATTTCAATCAAATACACACCACTATGTGTAAGTTCAAACTGGACTGGCGTTTGTGTCAATGCATCTTTTGCTATTACCAGTTTTCCATGCATATCAAAAATACGGACAGATGCGGATGTATTTAAATCATGTATGATTGTGAATACTCCATTATTGGGATTGGGATAGACATCAAATAACTGTGCTTCTGTACCAATAAGCGGGTTATCAGTACAAAAATCTACCCAAATTGAATCAACGGCTGTTGCTGAGCACCCCAGAGGATCTACATATAAATATGTAACTAAATTAAATCCAATATTTGCCAGAGACGGATCAAACACTGAGTCATTAATTATAGCTGAACCAGAAAAAACACCTCCTGCCGGAATTGCAGTATTAATAACAAATGGCTGGCCTGAAGCCTGGCAAATCGTATCGTTCAGTATCGAGAAATTAATTACAGGCGGAGGGGGATCGTTAAGGATATAACTGGCATTGAAAACACACCCGTTTGTATCAACAATGATAACTGAATAAGTACCACTGGTGAGTACTGAGATATCTTCGAGAAACGTACTATTACTCCAAATAAAATCATAGTTCGGAGTTCCACCTGCCACTGTAAGATTAATACTGCCATTATTTCCTCCGCAATTTGAAGGATTAGTGAGTACAGCCGTTGCTGTAAGAACAGAAGGCTCAGTTACTGTCACTGTAATGTTGTCAATACAGTTATTGCTATCGGTTACGGTACAGGTATATACGCCAGCAGGCAGTCCACTGGCTATTGAAGTGTTTCCCCCCAAAGGAATCCAGTTATAATTATACGGAGCAGTTCCGCCAGTAGCTGTCAGGGTTACAATACCATTGGAATCATTATTACACAAAACATTATTCTGAGAAACCACGGTAGCAAGAACCGGAGGAGGAGCAGAAATAACTACAGACTGAGTAGTTGTACTTCCACATTCATTTGTAACAGTGCAAGTATAGGTTCCGGCAGATAAACCACTTGCTGTGGCAGAAGTACCTCCAAAAGGCAACCAATTATATGTAAAAGAAGATCCTCCGCTGGCACTAATTGTAGCCGACCCGTTATTGCCACCGTTACAGGTTGTATTTACCAAACTGGTAAGTGTGGTGTTTACAGTCAGGCATTCAAAAAACTTAGCTACATAACCATCTGTAGCGCCGGCATTTAAAGGCTGATGGCTTCCGGGAGTAGCAATTACGTTGGCAGTGCTTGTAAAGGTTCTTCCTGCTATATATATATTGCCAAAATTATCTATGGTACATGTGTTTGAAGTCTCATTGTCATTTCCTCCATAATAAGTACCCCATTCTCTAATTCCGGAAGCATTAAACTTTGCTAAACAAGCATCATCATTCCCTCCATGAGTACTTTGAAAACTACCTGAACTGGCTATAGCTGTTCCAATGGCAGAATTGGTTGTTCCGGACAGATATACGTTACCGGCTGAATCTTGTGCACATGAGAACCTGTAATCAAGCCCGTTTCCTCCATAATACGTACTCCACAGCCTGACACAGGATGTGTTAAATTTAACTATATAACCATCTGAATTTCCTCCATAGGATGATTGATGACTATTTGCAGTGGCTATTATGGTACTTGTTGGGGTTTCGGTGTTTCCTGTCATAACTATATCTCCCGAACCGTTAACAGCACATACCCTCGCATCGTCATACCCGGTTCCTCCATAGTAAGTGCCCCATAATCTTACTCCAGATCCGGTGAACTTTGTCAAAAAAGCATCATGCTGCCCTCCCAGAAGAGGCTGATGCACCCCGGCTGTGCTAATACCTGCAGATGATGTTGTAGAGCCAGAAATAATTATGTCGCCAGAATTATCTATAGTAATAAAGATACATAAATCGGTTGATGCTCCTCCATAATAGGTGCCCCATTGTCTTACACCTGATGCGTCGAATTTTACGATAAACCCATCATTTGTTCCTTGCATACTTGATTGGTGACTGCCAATTGTTGCAATTACTCCGGAAGTACTTGTTTCAGTGGAACCAACCATAAATATATTCCCAATTGAATCTGTGATGCAGGAATACCCGATATCACTTCCCGACCCGCCGTAATATGTCCCCCATAATCTTAATCCGTTTGCGTTTAACTTTACCAATATAGCATCATAAGTTGCGCCTCCGAAAACAGTCTGATGACTGCCAATTGTTGCGATAACATTCCCAGAATTAAAGCTGGCATGGCCCGCAAGGCAAACATTCCCCAATATATCAACTGCACAACCACCAAATAATTCGGCTCCACTGCCTCCGTAGTAAGTGCCCCATTGGCGAACTCCGGATGCGTTAAATTTTACTGCAAACCCGTCCAAATTCCCACCTATTACTGTTTGGTGGGTACCGGATGTGGCTATTGTCGTCGATACATTTGAGTCGGTATATCCAGCTATATATAAATTACCCAAAATATCTGTTGTACTGCCCGCTACAATATCAAAGCCTGCACCTCCGTAATATGTTCCCCATGCCCTGACCAGCGGATCTATTGTAAATGGGAGTTCATTGTTCAGGTTTTCAATCTCAAACTCAATTACATTATTTTTCAATACCCAACGGCTCCTGAGTTCGTTTCCGTTTTGTATAACTACAGGCGCTTTTTCAATAATTTGTCCAAGAGGAGTACTTACAACCAGATCACCTTTTTCGTCAATAAATAGTTTATTTGCCCCAATAATTTGCAACTGTATTTTCTTGTAATCGGCACCCGCTTCGCAATAGTAATCATATTTCAAATTACCATTTTGCTTATACCATTTTAAATCAATCTTAGGATATAAGTTTTGATAAGTAACATCCTGATAGGTCTTCACATTCAAGATACCATCTTCGGGACAACCGTGGGTATAATAATTTGTTACTCCATCCAATAATTTCCCTTTTGTAATAGTCGGATTGAGGTCAGCATTTAACCAATTTATATCAATACGATAAATTGTCTGCTTATCAATAACGTTTTGTTCCTCACGCATTCTCTGGCCGGTATCCACTGCCTTCCACTTATCTACTCTGAATAGCTGATAACTAATTCCATTATTTCGCAGGAAAAATGTCATTCCGTTGCTATTCCCACTATACAATACATCGCGGCGGGCAATATAGTTTTGATCTACTATTTGACCTTTATTTTCGAGGAAAAAGGATGTCGAACTTTCTCCACTGCCTGATGTTTGTGATTTAAAATTATTGCCGGCAGATAAATTCAATGTTATACTTGCGGCCAGGGTTATGAGTATTTCTTTTTTCATAATTCATATTGAAGAGATTATCAAAGTTATTATTTTCCTTATTTACTGCTACGCCGATTTGCTACTTTAATCTGCACAGAATGACAGCAACACCAATATCTCTCCTGCATTTCTGCGTACATAGAAAAACTCAAATTGCAGAGATGAATTATTTAACAATAAAACCTATAAATAATACATCGAAACACAACCTGTACACCATATCTGATGACAGATTTTTAAATCATATACATTACACAATGAAATTCTACTGACATTAGCGACAAGCTATTTCAGGTTATTCCAATGGGGTAATTGCATCTGTTGAATTCTGCTGGGCCGCAAAATAATCCGGAGTTGCTAACGTACAGAATCTGCACTATCTTCCTTTCTATTATTCTCATAGTACCCCTTCTTCGTACTCATCAGGTCTTTCCGTTTTTTATTGAATTCACAAAACATAAACGGTAAAATACAAAGCAGAATACTCACAATAGTCTGATACCAGATTTTTCTACGAAGTGAAACATATACCACCGGATAGACCCAAAGTAAACTTGTGATGTACAGATAGCGATTGTTGTTGTTGAAAAGAAATATCAACAACAAAAAAAGCAAAGCCAACACGGCAAACAGCCAATGCTTCATTAATACTGGCCAGGCAATATTTTAATGCACGAAAGCCTTGCTCCGCTTCACCTCATTTTGAGTAAGCTGAACGAAATAGGTTCCTTTGGCAAGCGCCGTTACATCATAACTAAACTGATGATGCCCCGCCCGCAACTCGCCACCGGCAATGGTGGCCACCGTTCGTCCCTGCGCATCCACAATTTCGAGTGTGGTGCGCCCGCCCTGCGGAAGGAAGAATGTAAAATTCACAGTACCCTGCGATGGCACAGGATACGGCGCATACAACTGCGGCGTTTGCACCGGCGAAATAATTGCAGGTGGCGGCTCTGTACCGGACAGCACCGACGAATCGACAATAATATTTTCATCGCCGGGTAAATAGGGCATGTAGGCAAAATATACCACCAGCATTTCGTCGTTGGTAGCCTCGCCTGCGTTTACCTGCTGCGGTGGCGAACTCGGATTCCAGGGGTTGTTTGAGGTATTGTCGTAAAACGCATCGGCATGAACCACGCTTCCGGCAGGTACACGAATTAACTGCCTGAAATTGTAGAATCCCTGCCAGTGGAAATTCCAGTCGGGAATATCGATAAACGGAATGGTATCGCCGTTGGGGTCGATGGCGTAGGATTTTATGGTACGGCCTATCAGGTGCATGTGCGGGGCTACTGTGAGCAGGGTTACATCGGAACTCACTGCCTGCTGTGCATGATACGTGCGTGTGGTATTGGGTGGAATATTGATTGGCCCGTTGGTTAAATTGGCCCAGTAATTAAGCACCGGATTAAGCGTCACATCGCGCACGGTGCCGCTGGCAAATGTAAAACGCACCTGCGTACTGTCGAGCTGGTTGAAGGTGCCGCCGGGATAATGAATCTGCATAATGATGTTTGTGTTTGCCAGCAGGCGAATGCCCATGTTGGGCGGCAGTTCGTACATTTCCTGTCCGGGCACCCAGCCAAACACCAGCGTGGCGGTAAAAGAACCTACACCGCCAAAACTGGTATAGCCCGGGGCGGGATCGGCATTATCGAGGTTGACACAGGTGTTGGCCACATCCTGATAGATGAGTGCGTGATGCACAATATTGCGGTTGCCGGGAAGTACTTCCACTTTGGTCACAAACTCATCATTTGCCAAGCCCGAAGGCATTACAAAGCAGCGGTACAAATCGGCCGAGGCATTTACGGTGTAAAGGGGCATTTGCGAAACCATATCGGGGTTGGGCATTTGCGAAACACCTGTATAAACCGGAGGTGTGGGTGCCTGCGAAAGATTGCCCGATACTGAGTTGCTGTCGACCCAGGTAACAATGGTTTGTATTTCCTGCGCCGAGAGCAGACGCTCGTGTGTGAAACGCTGGTAGGCCGGATCGGGCGGCCAGGGCGGCATGGTGCGGCTTTGTACCGATGCGCGGATACTTTGCGTAACCTGCATGGCATCGGCGTATGTCATCAGCGAAAACGGCGCTATGCCGCTGGGGTTGTGGCAACGTGTGCAGTTGTTATAGAAAATCGGAGCCACATCGTTTGCCCAGGTGGGTGCCTGTGCGTGAACCAGAAACGAAGAGGCCAGACATAGTGTGAGGAGGAGATGTTTTTTCATGCTTACAGCAAGTTACAAAATTTCGCTTATGTACGCTCAGACACGTTTAATCGCAATAGGTTTAAACGCAAACGCGGCTGCAGTGTAATTCTGCAGCCGCGTGGCAATAGTATAGCGTGAAAATTACTGAATCTGTACCGGAACAACCTGTACGCCTGTGGCTGTTACCACACGCACCACGTAAGCACCGGCCGCATAGCCTTTGAGCGATACGGGATAGTTGCCGTTGAGCAGTCCCTGCACCTGTGTGGTGAATACGGTTTCGCCAATTACGTTGGTGATGGTAATGGTGGCATCGGTTACTTCGGCAAAATTGTACACCAGCACAAACTCACCATTGCCGGGGTTCGGATATACATTAATGCCGTTTACCGCAGTTTCGATGATACCAGTGGTGAAGTTAACGAGTACAGAAGCGGTGTCTGAGCAGCCGTTTGCATCGGTAATGGTTACGGTGTAGGTGCCGGGAAGCAGGCTGTCGGCTACCATGCTGGTATCGCCGTTGCTCCAGAGATAGGTAAACGGCGAAGCGCCGCCACTTACCGAAGCTGTGGCCTCACCATCGTTGCAGCCACCGCACGAAGCCAGGGTATTGTTGCTGGCCGAGGCCGCAGGCGGATTGGTAAGGCAATTGGGGCCAAAGTTGGGACGAAGCACCAGCGGTTTGGCAAAACTGGGACCAAAAGCTTCTGCGTTGCCCCAGCCACCCAGCGGAGAAGTGGGCCAGTTTACCCAAACCGTGCGCGGTGTGAAAATATCCTGTGTCAGGCCAATCTGAACGATGCTGTCTCCTACAAACTCAATGGCTGCCACTACATACGTGCCGGGATTAAGCAAAAGATCAGCAGTCATGTTGAGTGTATATACGCGGGCGCTGTCGTCGGGATAGGTAATGGTATCGGTGCCGCCAATGATAGTGTTGGGGGTTCCGTTGGGCAATGTGCTGTAAATAACCTGTGCGTAAGGGCGGCCGGTGAAGCCTAAGGTTACATAAGAAGTAACCGAGGTAAGTACCGTAGTGCTGGTAATGGTAAAGCTCTGTCCGATGAAACCACCGTTTCCTGCACCAATGCCAATACTGCCGTTTACAATGCTGTTATCGCGTGCATACACCGAATCGTTTACAAAAACAGAATAGGGCCAGAAATTGGTATCGTTACCTGCCACCTGATCGGCTTCGTTAATGAGCGTGTTGAAGCGGAATACATAATCATCGGCCACAGTGGGTGTAAACGAACCGGCATTAAATGTGGCTGTGGCATTACCGGCCAGCGATGCCTGAGCGGCGCTGGTAGTGGTATATACTATTGCGTTGCTGCTGTTGAGCACATCTACTTTGAGACGTACATTGGTTACCGCCTGTAAGCCGTTGTTGCGGATATTGGCCACAAGCGGAAGTGCGGTGACCTGTGCAAGCGGTATCTGGGTGTACTGAGAAACAGTATCCACAACCGTTACCTGCGCATCATGATTCACCTGAACTTCTACGGTCACATCATCAATCAGCAGCAGAAACTGGTTGTTGCTGTTGTTGCGGTAAGCAATGTACACCGACTGGCCTGCATAAGCCGCAAGACTTACCTGACGGGCAGTCCAGGTGGTATTTTCGGCAGCAATGCTGAAAATTGAAGTAGAGTTGGTAATCTGGTTGCCAATAACACCGTTGCTTCCGGTGGGCGGTCCCTGTGCAGAAGTCATAATGCGTATTTCATAGCCATCGGGATACAGCGGATCATAGCTAATGGCGTTCCATTTCAATACGCAGTTGGCGGGCAACGGACCAATGAGCGGTGTCCACATCCAGTCGTTGGCTATGCCCACCGGGTCGGTCCACGAGGTACTGAAGGCGGCCGAGTCGGTTACGCTGTTCGCAAAGTCCTCACGGCGTTCCCAGGCATCGTTTACATACGCTACGCCCGCATCCGGAGGAACATTATCTACATTACGCAGCAACCAGCCGGCAGGAAATGTGTAGGTACCGGCACCACCAGAAGTAGAGCCGCCAATACCGTCGAAATCTTCCTGGAAAATTACTTGTGCATGAAGCGAGAAGGCCGCAGCGAGGCAGCCGAGCAGTGTAAAAATTCTTTTCATTATGTGTGAATTACAGGTTTGGTGGGGCACTGTTTGCGGGCAAATTTAGTCTTTTAACCCTGCCAAAATACACCTGTCCGATTCGTTCATTCAAAATCCTTGTAAAGCAGGTATTTCTTCCTGATTACTTTATACTTCACCAGATCGGGCTCCCAGATTTTCCGGATGTCCATTTCACTTGCTCCCGAAATAATCTGTTGCCTGAACTCTGCCGTGCCAGCAAGTTTTTCGAAAAACGGATTGAAGAAGTTTGTTTTGTCGGGCATGTCTTTGTAGGCACCCATGAGCCAGAATAAATACAGCTTGTGATAATCGCGCACATACATCATTGCAAAATCGCGGAGGTCGTGACCGTGGCACAACTGCCCTTTGTAGAGCGGATCAGGCGCGCCGGTGCGGGGTGCGGGTGTAAACGTAAACGGCGCCTGCTTCAGATCGGGATGACCTATTACCTGAAACGGAAAATCGGTGCCGCGGCCCACGCTCATTACCGTGCCTTCGAAAAAGCAGAGCGAGGGGTAAAGGTACACGGCAGTCATGTTGGGCAAGTTGGGCGAAGGTGCCACGGGTAGCTGATACCAGTCGGTATGCGAGTAGCCTTCGCAGCTTACCCAGCTCAGGTCGCATTTTATGCCGTTGGTGAGCCAGCCTTCTCCGTTTACCATGCGGGCGTATTCGGCCACGGTCATGCCATGCACTACCGGCACCGGATGCAGACCTACAAACGATTTGTATTCGGGTTTAAGCACGGGGCCGTCTATGTAGTAGCCGTTTGGGTTGGGGCGGTCGAGCACGAGGAGTTTTTTCTTCTGCTCGGCGCAGGCTTCCATTACATAGGTAAGCGTGGATATATATGTATAAAAGCGCACACCCACGTCCTGAATATCGAATACCACAATGTCGATTCCTTTGAGGTCTTTGGCGGTGGGCTTTTTATGTTCGCCGTAGAGCGATATAATGGGCAGTCCGGTTTTGGCATCTTTGGCAGAGGCTACTTTTTCGCCGTTGGCAGCCATGCCGCGGAAGCCGTGTTCGGGTGCAAACACTTTTTTTACGCGTATGCCACATTTGAGCAGGGTATCGAGCAAATGAGTCTGCCCGATAAGCGAAGTATGGTTGGCTACCAGTGCCACCGATTTGCCCTGGAGCAGCGGTTTCCATACTTCGGTGCGCTCGGCACCGGTGCGTATGTCGGCATCGGTTTTTTCAATGTTTTGCTTGCCCAGCACGGTAATCTGAGCCTGATTTACGGCGGGCAGAAAAAGCAGGAAGAGGAAAAGCGAAAGGTTAACACGCATTTGCATGGCGAAAAGTAACAAGAATCGTGCAACCTGCCCACGTCGTTCTGCAACGATAAACCGTATTTTTACCGCCGCATGGCAGAACGCTGGCTTTTCGAACGGCTTATTTCGCGACGCATGACCTCGCAGGCGGCGGCATCGGGGCGTATTTCGCGGCCCATTGTGCGTGTGGCCGTGGGCGGTATCGCCGTGGGTCTGGCCGTTATGCTGCTGGCGCTGGCCGTAATGAACGGCTTTCAGGGCGAAATACGTAAAAAGGTTATTGGCTTTGGGTCGCACATTCAGATTACCGGTTACGACAGCAACGAATCGCTGGAGGCCGATTCGCTGAGCCGTTTTCAGCCCGGTGTGGAAGCACTGAAGCAGCAGCCCAACATACGCCATATACAGGTGTTTGCCACCAAAGCCGGATTGGTAAAGGCAGGCGACCAGCTTTCGGGTGTGGTGCTTAAAGGCATTGACCGCGATTTCGACTGGAGTTTTTTTCGCCAGAATCTGCGCGAGGGCAAACTGCTTTCGCTGCCTTCCGATCCGGATTCATCTTCTACCCAGGTACTCATTTCGCGTGTTATTGCCAATAAATTAAAGCTCAATACCGGCGATAAATTCCGCATGTATTTTCTGCGCGAAAACGCCACCCGCCAGCGCGCATTTACCGTGGCCGGCATATACGAAACCGGGCTCACCGACGGCTTCGACGACCGCTTTATTCTCTGCGATATCCGCCAGGTGCAGAAACTCAACAACTGGAGCCGCGATGCAGTGGCCGGTTTTGAAATTCTCGTAAACGATTTCAACCAGTTGGAGGCCACCACCGAGCTTGTGCGCTCGGAAATTGACGTAAACCTTTACGCCGAAAGCATACGCGAACTCACGCCGCAAATTTTCTCGTGGCTCGATGTGCTGGATGTGAATGCCCTCATTATTATCGCCCTCATGCTTTTTGTAAGCATGATTAATATGATTTCGGCCCTGCTCATTCTCATTCTCGACCGCACGCAAATGATTGGCATTCTCAAAGCCATGGGCGCAGCCGACAGGCAAATTATGCGTGTGTTTCTGATGCACGCTTCGAGGCTTATCGGCTGGGGAATACTCATTGGCAATGTGCTGGGGCTGGGGCTTTGCGTGCTTCAAAAGCAATTCGGCATTGCCAAACTCGACGAAGCCTCTTACTATCTGAGCACCGTGCCCGTGCATATTGAGTGGTGGCAGGTAATTGCTGTAAATGCGGCCACGTTTGTACTTTGCCAGGTGGCCTTGTTGCTTCCGGCGCTTGTGGTGAGCCGTATTTCGCCGGTGAAGGCAATCAGGTTCAGTTAAATTCAACGCCCTTTTCAATTTCATTTACTGCCAAAAATATACCCGATCGGGTATAAAATGCTGGATATTGGGAAAATTATACCTGATCGGGTATAAATAAATGAGTTTAGTAATATTTTATACCCTTTCAGGTATAAATAAATGAGTTTAGTAATATTTTATACCCTTTCGGGTATAAAATGAAGCGAATCATAAAAACTATACCCTTTCGGGTATAATTATGCAAGGAAGGATAATTTTATACCCGATCAGGTATAAAATAAAAGGATTTTACTATCTTTATACCCTATCGGGTATAAAATGGATTTAGCAAAACTTACAAAACAGTTCCGGAAAGCGGCCGGGCTTACTCAGGCCCAACTGGCCGAAAAGGCCGGTGTAGGGCTTCGTTTTGTGCGCGAACTGGAACAGGGAAAAGAAACGCTGCGATTGGATAAAATCAATCAGGTGCTTGGTTTGTTTGGCCTGACATTAACCGCAGAAAAAAACGACGACACAGAACCAGAAGAAGAAAAATAAAATGCGGCAGGCAGTAATAAAATTTAACGACCAGGACGCGGGCATTCTCTCAGAAGATGAAACAGGATATCATTTCATCTATCTTGACAGTTACCTGAACTCCGCATTGCCGGTTGCCGTGAGTAAAACACTGCCGCTACAGAAAACCGCATTTAACAGCAAAATACTTTTCGCGTTTTTCGACGGACTAATTCCCGAAGGCTGGCTGTTGGATATTGCCGAAAAAAACTGGAAACTCAATCCCCGCGACAGAATGGGGCTTTTGCTGGCCTGTTGCAAAGATTGCATTGGCGCTGTATCTGTTCACCCGTTAACACCGGCAAACGATGAATAAATGTTTGTATTGTTATCAGCCTTTGGCGCACGGTGAAATCGATTTTCATGCACGATGCAGCAAAAAAATATTCGGCACCGAAATTCCTCCGCAACTGGAATATACGGGAAGCGACATGCAGCAACTGGCCTCAGAAATTATCAAAAGCCAGATTACTGTAACCGGTGTGCAGCCAAAACTATCGCTTAATATCGGTAAAAGCGAAACGGGTGTGCGAAAACTTACATTGGTGGGTTTGTGGGGAAATTATATTCTGAAACCGCCGGGACAATATTACCCGCAACTGCCCGAAGTGGAAGATTTAACCATGCACCTGGCCGAAATTGCCGGTATAAACACGGTGCCGCATTGCCTGATACGGCTTAAATCGGGCGAGCTGAGCTACATTACCAAACGTGTGGACAGAAGCAAAAAAGAACCGGTACACATGGAAGACATGTGCCAGCTTACCGAAAGGCTCACCGAAAATAAATACAGAGGTTCTTACGAGCAGATTGCAAAAGCAATAGCTAAATACTCGGTACAGCCCGGCCTGGATATTGTGAATTTCTATGAGATTGTGGTGTTTAGTTTTCTCACGGGCAATGCAGATATGCACCTGAAAAACTTTTCACTGCTGCAGCGCAAGGCGGGCGATTTTGTGCTTTCGCCCGCATACGATCTTGTGGCCACTACACTTGTAAATCCTGATGACAAGGAAGAACTGGCGCTCACACTGAATGCACGGAAAACAAAATTAAACCGAAGCGATTTTGAAGCGGCATTCCACAGCGCAGGGCTGACTATAAAGCAGCAGGAAAATATTTTCAAAAAAATGAGCCGTGCAAAAAATGCCTGGCTCGAATTTATTGGCCGGAGTTTTCTCAGCGCCCCAATGCAGCAACAGTTTGCCGAACTCATTGAAGCACGGGCGGCAAGATTAGGAATATGAAAAGAGCGTGTAAACAGGTTTTACACAGGGGCTAAAACCTTAACTTTGCCCCGCATTCCAAAACCTGCCAAACAGTGACACCCGAAAAACTTGTCTTCGACAACATTCTTCAGACCATCGGCCACACACCGCTGGTAAGAATTAACCAGATTACCAAAAATGCCACCGCGGCCAAAGTGTATGCCAAGATTGAAACATTCAATCCGGGCAACTCCATTAAAGACCGCATGGCCCTGAAAATGATTGAGGATGCCGAACGCGACGGCCGCCTCAAACCCGGCGGAACCATTATCGAAGGCACATCGGGCAACACGGGCATGGGCCTGGCTATTGCAGCCATTATTAAAGGCTACAAATGTATTTTCACCACCACCGACAAACAGTCGAAAGAAAAAGTGGATGCGCTGAAAGCATTCGGTGCGGAAGTCATTGTGTGCCCCACCAACGTGGATCCCGAAGATCCGCGCTCGTACTACTCGGTTTCTTCGCGCCTTGAGCGCGAAGTGCCCAACTCGTGGAAACCCAACCAGTACGACAACCCTTCCAACGCACAGGCACACTACGAAAGCACAGGCCCCGAACTCTGGGCACAAACCGAAGGCAAAATTACACACCTTGTAGTGGGCGTGGGCACTGGCGGCACCATTTGCGGCACGGCAAAATACCTGAAAGAAAAAAATCCGAATATCAAAATCTGGGGCATCGACACCTACGGTTCGGTATTCAAGAAATACAAGGAAACGGGCATTTTCGATAAAAACGAAATTTACCCTTACGTAACCGAAGGCATTGGCGAAGACTTTCTGCCCCAGAACGTAAACTTCGACCTCATCGACCATTTCGAAAAAGTAACCGATAAGGATGCCGCGGTAATGACACGCCGCATTGCCCGCGAAGAAGGCATTTTTGCAGGCAACTCGGCCGGTTCGGCCATGGCGGGACTTATGCAGCTTGCTCCGAATTTCAAGGACGGCGATGTGGTGGTGGTAATTTTCCACGATCACGGCACACGCTATCTGGGTAAGATGTTTAACGACGACTGGATGCGCGAAAAAGGCTACCTCGATCGCACGGGCATGACCGCCAACGACCTTGTGGCCGCCGTAAAATCGGCCCCGCTGCAAACACTCGAAGTAAGCGACACACTCGAAACCGCAGCCCGGTTAATGAGCGCCAACGACTACTCGCAAATACCCGTAACCGACGGCGGCCGCATTGTAGGCTCGCTCAGCGAACAAACAGTGGTGAGCAAACTCATGCAGGGCCCTGATGCGAAAAAAATGACCCTCGACAAACTCATGCAGCCCGCATTTCCGTTTGTGGACAGTTCGGCTCCGGTAGAAGCACTCTCCGGCATGATTACCGCCGAAAACCCGGCCGTACTCGTGCGCGATTTCAAAACCGATAATACATTCATCATTACCCGCCACGATATTATGCGTGCAATGATATAACGCAATGGATTTTCCGGCTACACTAACCGACCAGATGGGGCGCCGCATCACACTGATGCAGCGCCCCCGTCGTATTGTTTCGCTGGTACCTTCGCAAACCGAACTGCTCGCTCACCTCGGACTGAACGAAGAAGTAACCGGAATTACCAAATTCTGCATTCATCCCGAACATTGGTTCCGCACCAAAACCCGCGTGGGCGGCACCAAGCAATACGACTTAGCCAAAATTGCCGCCCTGCAGCCCGATCTCATCATTGGCAACAAAGAAGAAAACGACCGGGAGCAGATCGAACAACTCATGCAGCTTTACCCGGTGTGGATGAGCGACATTTTCAATCTCACCGATGCGTTGCAAATGATTGAACACATCGGCGCAATTACAGGCAAAGCCACAGAAGCAAATGCACTTACAAAAGAAATTGAACGTGCATTTACATCGCTGGCACAGCTGCAAACGCAAACACGCCGCGCCGCATATTTCATCTGGCGCAATCCGTGGATGACGGCCGGGAGCCAAACATTCATAAACGATATGCTGCAACGCTGTGGTTTTGAGAATGTGTTTTCAGCCGCCAATTCTCGCTACCCCGAAATTACTAACGAACAGCTAAAGGCGGCAAAGCCTGAGGTAATTCTGCTTTCGTCGGAACCTTATCCGTTTAAAGAAAAACACATTGCCGAACTGCAGGAAATTTGTCCCGATGCGAAGATTAGTCTGGTTGACGGAGAAATGTTTTCGTGGTACGGATCGAGACTTTTAGCTGCGCCTGAGTACTTTTCCGCCATAATAAGAGAGTAATCCTAACGCTACATTAGCCGCCCAACATTGCTTACCTTTAACCTTATGTTCAGCCAACCTCGCATAAGCATTCTGCTGTTTGCTTTACTTATTTATAATTTGCTTGCCGGACAGAACGAGAAAGTGGGAGTGGTATTAAGCGGCGGCGGCGCATCGGGTCTTGCACATATTGGTGTGCTCAAAGCACTCGAAGAAGACAGTATTCCCATCGACTATATCTGCGGCACATCAATGGGTGCGCTGGTGGGTTGCCTCTACTCTATTGGTTATACTCCCACAGAAATTGAGGCACTAATTCTCACCGAAGATTTCCGCAACTGGGCCACAGGAACGGTAAAGCCCGACGATATTTTTTATTTCAAACGCAAGGAGGATAATGCGTCGTGGATTACGTTCAAACTTTCAATCGACACCACGCTTTCCACCAGTTTGCCCACCAATGTAATTTCGCCGGTACAAATTGATTTCGGGCTCATGCAGATGACGGCCGGAGCCACGGCCGCATCGGGCGGGAACTTCGACAGTTTGTTTATTCCCTTCCGCTGTGTGGCTTCCGATATTGCTTCAAAACAATCGGTGGTATTCCGAAACGGCGATCTGGGCGAATCGGTGCGGGCATCCATGTCGTACCCGTTTTACCTCAAGCCCATACGTGTAAACGGCAAACTGCTTTTCGACGGCGGTTTGTACAACAATTTCCCGTCGAATGTAATGTATGCCGATTTCTTCCCCGACTTTATTGTAGGCAGCAATGTGGCCACGGCATTTCCCAACCCCGACGAAGACAACCTCGTATCGCAGATTCGCGCCATGCTCACCAGCCGCACCGATTTCGATCCGAAATGCGAAAACGGCATTGTAGTGGAGCCCAATGCCGACTGGATCGGTCTTTTCGAGTTCGATAATCCTAAGCGTGTAATTGACAGCGGCTACGTAGCTACCAAACGCCGCATGAGCGAAATAAAAGTGAATGTAAAACGCCGTAGCAGCAGCAACGATCTCGCCCGGCGCAGGGCAATTTTCAAAGCCAAAAAGCCCAATATTGTTTTCGACCGCATCGAAATTCAGGGGCAGGGACTGAAAAAAAATCAGCGCATTTATGTAAACCGCCTTCTCCGCCGTCCCGGCGAATACATTTCCATTGAAGCATTGAAACCCGGCTACATGCGCCTTGCCGCCGACGATAAAATCATGCAGATTTTTCCCAAGGCATTCTACAACAAAAACAGCGGCTACTACGACCTGAGTCTCACCATAAAAAAAGAGAAAAAACTCTTTACGCAGTTTGGAGGAAACTTCTCCAACCGGCCAATAAACATGGGATTTGTAGGCTTGCAGTACAATTTACTTGGCAACCCTTCAACCAGTTTGCAGGGCAATGTATATTTCGGCAAGCTGTACAGTTCGGCCCGTGTGGCGGCGCGTATCGACTTTCCTACAAGGTTGCTGGTGTATCTCGAACCGGGCTTTACCTGGAATCGTTTGGATTATTTCAGAAGCAGTCCGGCTTTTTTCGAAGATACTAAGCCCGCTTATCTTATTCATCTCGACCGGATGAGTGAAATAAACGCAGGAATTCCGGTAAACAACAAAGGCCGTTTAATAGTAGGTGTAAGCCTTTCGTTTAACCGCGACCTGTACTACCAGACCGACGATTTCACTTCGGCCGATACGGTTGACCGCACCGATTTCAGGGTAGGTTCTACGCGACTATACTACGAGCGCAATACGTTAAATCGCAAGCAATACGCCTCGCAGGGCACATACTTTGCCATACGCGCCCGCTATATTCAGGGCGAAGAGCTTTATGTGCCCGGCTCCACAGCGGTTATTCCCTCGCCTTTCAGGGCCGTACACAGCTGGGTGCAGATACGTATTACCTACGACACCTACTTCAAGGAGCGCGGACGCTGGCGTTTGGGCTTTCTGGGTGAAGCAGTGTATTCGTCGCAGCCATTTTTCAGCAACTATACAGCCACACTGCTCAGCGCACCCGAGTTTCAGCCTACGCCCGAAAGCCGCACCTACTTTCTGCCGCAATTCAGGGCGCACCAGTTTGCAGCGGTGGGTTTGAAAAGCATTTTCCTGCTCCGCAAAACGATCGACCTGCGCATAGAAGGCTACAGTTTTATGCCCTATCAGGCCATTATCCAGCAGGCCGATAATACGGCAGCTTATGCGGCACCGCTCACCTTAAATGATTTCAACTACATTGCCATGGCTGCGGTAGTATGGCATTCACCGCTGGGGCCGGTGAGTTTCAGCGTGAATCATTACAGCAACAATGGCGATCAGCCGTTCAGTTTCCTCTTTCATTTCGGCTACATCATTTTCAACCGCAAGGCGCTCGACTGATAATTTAGTTGAAGCAGAATTAACCGAACATACGGCAACTAATATCTTGAATCCTTTTTCTCTCTGATATCAGAACAGTTTCTTTGTACTATATTATTTCATGTTTTCCTTTTGAATTTCTTGTGAAAGCCAATTCACATTCCTCTTATTTCTTCCGAATGAGACAACAGATGTTTGCTTATCAGGATCACAAATACTATTGACAAGCAATTTATTTTCATGAAATATTATTGTGATTTGTTCTCCCCAGCTTCCTGAAAAAAAATCAGGCTGAGTTTTCGCTATATATACTTTATCATCAACAAATACAGGTATCCATTCCATTTCTGTGGCAACCTTTTCGATTATCATATTCAATTTATCTGATGAAAGTTCAGTTTCGATTACCATAAATTTCAATCGTTTGCGCTGAACCATGTAAAACAATATCCCAACTAAAAAACAAACGAGTGAAAAATAAATTGGAGTGCTGTTTATTGGCTTAACTATTCCATCTAAATATGCTTTAACAGGAAAAAACACAAACATGAGTCCGGCTATACTCATTATTATTACTATTGAATAATGTGAAGAAGCTTGCCAGAAATCAAGCTTCAAACGCTGATTAGCGATAGAATGATAAATACTCTCGGTATTCATTTGATTATTTTACTGTATCAATTTCTGTAATGAAATTTAATGAGGATATTTATCTCAGAAACCTATACTTACCTATCTAGCATAAACTCACCCGTCGCCTTCTCTTTCCCGTTCAATATCACCCCCACTTTATGCAGTCCGGTATAATACTGCCGTGTGGTAATTACTCTGAAACTATGCTTCTTTAGCACAGCCGTTGAGCTTCCGGCAGCATATTCCTTCTCACTTATTTTAAACACCTTTTTCGAAAACTGCCCGTTCTTCATTAAAAAGTAAATCGCATACTCAAGCCTTATGGTTTGCGGTTTCCGGCTGGCATTATTTACCGTAAACGACAATTCAAGATGTCCGCCAATTTTCACTTTCGGCGTAAGCAGTTCAAAGTGTGAAATTGTAAGCGCAGGATCATCGGCAAGTTTGAAATGCTTCAACACTTCTGCATTGCCCTGTTTAAGCAATGTCCGGCATCCGTGCTTAACTATTGCATCGGTATTTTCGCCTAAGCCCTTCCAGCTTTTGGCAAGTGCAATTACAAGTTTCGGATGGTCTTTGGCAATATCGTTCAGGTTATTCGCCACACTTCTGCGTACATATTCCGACGAATCGGTTTTCAGGTTTTCGAGAATGGGCAATACCGGTTGCGGATTGGCTTTGAGTCCGGGCACAGCCATGCCCCAGGGCAAACGCGGCCTTGCGCCTTCGCTGGCCAACCTCCGCACATGATGATTTTTGTGTGTGCTCCAGGCCAGCATCTGTGCAAACATTTTATCGCCATACTTTATCAGAAAAGGCCGCACCGCATACTCGCAACTGGCAAGTTCAGTCACCACTTCCATTGCCTTTACCGATGCGTCGAAATGATTGATGCCGTACTTCTCGATATAATCAGGCAAAAACATATAGGCAAAACTCCGCTCAATGCTTTTGTCCTGAAGTATTGCCTTGGCCATATTCTTTACTACCGGCGCAGCCTTTGCAAAAGCCGAAGGCATAAACTCATGCAGCACAACCGAACTGTGCTTCATACGGTCTTTTAGTTCTTTCTGCTCCCAGTCTTTGGTGAAAATGGCTTTGGTAAATTTCTTGCGGTCGAAATTAGGCAGGAATTGCCCGGCTATATTCGAGAAACTCTGGTAGAATGCGGGCGAGTAAAGGTCTTTGAGTAAAGTGCTCATTGGGCAATATTAGACATAGTTTTCAAATCGGCAGAAATATTCAGGGAGTTAATACACTCAAAAACAACGCCTCAATTGCCATGTAGTCTTTCAATTCAGGTACACCTGTATAAATCTCAGAATAGTATTCGGGATGGCTAAATGTGTATCTTCTGAAGAGATTATCACCGATTTTAAACTCCACAATATTGGTCACACCATCGATAACACCACCTCCTCTTCCCATTATTTCTCCTGTAACTATGTCGTAGTAATAATCGTTCATTTCAAGTTTTTTCTGATCCGGCAGTGAAAAAACATGCTTCTTCACTAATTGAGAAAACAATGTATCCAGATTTACAGAGGGATGAAGTGTGTCGCACACCAGCGAGTCGGATCCCTTCTTCACATAGTAATGATATGCTGTCCAGGAATTGTTATAGGCTAAAATCAGAAACGAAGGCTTGTCAAATGAACTCCATCTTTCAAACCTGATTTCGATCTTATTTGACGAATGAAAAATTGATTTTGGTGTGAGATTATAATTTCTTTTGTAGAAGGTAGTAGTATCAAAAATTACATTGCCTAATGGCAACATATTTTCCTGGGCGCATAGCTTACCTGATAACGCCAAAATAAACATGGCAATAATCTGATGCAAATAATTCATACGCGGATTTTTATGATTTTCTGCAATAAAACAATGCTATTCTGGAGATAAATTAATCATTATTGATTTACGGATGTAATAAACCTACACCCCGCCACTCATCCTTTAAAACGTTTATCCATCAACAATCGTACTTAAATCGAAAACTATATCAAAATCAAATTAAGGCCGGTTCTGGTAATTACACATAACTCGGCATAGTCTTTATTTACATATAATCCCGTTATCTCTGAATCAAACTCAAATTTTTGCTCTTCTGAAATTTCTCCTTTTTTACAGTCAATAAAATTGAGCGTGTTACGTTTTGCCATCGCTACTTTACCGTTCGAAACAAATGCCAGCGACACATTATCACTCTCGGCAATGCGCGATGGCAAACTTATACTCCATTCCATTTTCAGTGTTTTTTCATCGAGTGTGTAATATTCAATTTCTCCCGGAAAGAGAACCACCACACCATTTTCGGTAAATGAAAATGCACGTGAGGAATTTTCCCAGTCTTTAAAAAAAGTATGAAGCGGCGTGATATTCAGCTTCGAATCTATGTGATAAAGTATATAATATTCCTCCTGATCGTAACTCCAAAACGCGAAAAAATCTTCCTCTTTGCTCACCAATGGGAATATATTTCCATCTTGTGTGGGTACAGTAACTACTTCCCGGAAATCTTCGGACAATAAATTCAACTTCCAGCTATCAGCATTACATAAATAAACATTCTTGGAAGAAAGAGAGGTGATTTGCCTGATGTGAAGATCGTTATCTAATACTATTGTTTCAATTATTGAAAATGTGTGCGCATCAACTAGTAACAACTTATTATCAGCAGTAGGCAAGACAATACGCCCCAATCGATCAAATGCAAAATTCGTAATTCCTGAAATATCTGTAAATGCAATATCTGTCAGAATAAATTCGCCATAACTCCGCTTGTATTTTACCAGCGAATAATCACGGGTTAATCCAATGAAAACGTTTTCCTCTGCAGGGCTTTGACTAAAATACTTTATGCGCTCAAAACTGAATCCCCCAACTGCTCCTTTGTTAATTGTATATTCCCCCAGTGCCGGGAATTTATTCAGAAAATAATCAAGGCATGATTTTCTTTTCCGGATCAACGCATCGTAGTATAGACTGCGGAGAGCTTTATGCGATTTCCATTTTTCGGTATTCTCATACACAAAGTCAAGTACATCCGGAAGATCAAGCCAGATCAGACTATGAGGCAACCCTCTCCCGTGACGATCATTTGCTTCTATATTAATGTGGTGCTTCAGATATACTTTTATGCATTCTATCGACTTGCATTGTAAATATTCCGGTTCTTCTCTGTTAATTGTGGCACCTCCTGAAAGCAATAAATCTACAATCTCGGGTATATCAATTCTGGTGGCATGAAACAATTCATCGTGGTTCATGGCAGCTCCTTTTTGTAGAAGATACTCTGCCACTTCCTTGCTTGCCACCCATGACAGCGGCGTTACATAAACACCTGCCCGTTTCACATTTACATCAGCTCCATGCTGTACCAAATACTGAACTATTTCTAAATTGTTTGCAGCAACGGCTATATGTAAAGGTGTATCATCCATCCATCCTTTGAGATGAATATCCTGAGGATTTTTCTTTAAATGTTTTTTTACTCCTTCATAATCATGCTTTTGGATTAGCTCAAAAATTTCAGGAATCTGTGTGTGATCTTTTTGATAGACATTCATATTAACGCATTTTCAGTATTAGCATGGGCAAAATCCTCCGGCTACATTTGAAAATCTTTGGCAAAATTTCCGGTAAATCACGAAACGGTACTATTTAATTTAACCCATAACGGATTGGGGAAGCATGCTCAAAAAAGGCAAAGCCGATGAATAATTCAACAAATCATATTCCAATCCCAACACACGAATATTATTATAATAAGACTGATGATGTGCATAATAGAAGCGTTCCGACTGCACAAACCATGCTTTCGCACCCAGCTTTTCGGCAAGAAACCATTTTTCTATCAGTCGTGCAGTTCTCCCATTACCATCTTCAAAAGGATGTATTTTCAGAAAGATCAGATGAAGCATGGACGCAAAGAAAAGTACTTCTGCAAAGGCTAATTCTCCAACAAGCAAAGTTTGCAGATCGTTGTAAAACTTCTGCATCTCTCCTTCTACTTGTCCGGGAAGCGCTGCCACATACTCAATTTTCCCCTCAGACGTAATCACAAACATATTACCGTTTCTGAACTTTCCCTGCTGTGCCGGTTGCAGAATATGCTTAGTAAGCAATGCATGTGCCCCGGATATTGTTGCCGGTGTTAATGAATTGGTTTGCGCAAAAAAATACGCATCATACAAATCATCAATCTTACGCGTGTAGTCGGGAAGAAAATGCGCGCCTAAACGTTTGTGTTTTATATAGGAGTCAAGCTCTATGGGCTCGCCTTCAATTTTGGAAGAAAACACCGCCGAAACGGATGTGTAAAAACTGAATGAATCAATACTAAGTTCGCTATCCTTCAAAGCCTCAAATTTTGTTTGCACCAATTCATCGAAACCATTCATATATGGCTCCAGCAAATCAACCGGCAAAATCTGAAGTTCTGTAAATCGCATAGAGAATAAATTATCCTCTCTTCAAGTCATTCAATAGTATTAATTTATCGTAATACTTACGCCTGCCCCTTGGGCCCGCCAAAATTCATCGGAAACGCATTCGGCCCCGGAAAATCAGCATCCACAATGGCACCATTGAGCGACTCAAAACGGGTTACGTTTTCTTTCAGCGCTTTCATGAGCCGCTTGGCGTGTTGCGGAGTAAGAATAATGCGCGATTTTACGCGGGCTTTGGGCACACCGGGCATTACGGTAATAAAGTCGATCACAAATTCTGAAGTGGAATGAGTAATTACGGCCAGATTGGAGTATATGCCTTCTGCCACTTCTTCGCTCAGTTCGATATTGAGTTGCTGGTTGTTTTCAGGTTCGTTCATTTTGTGTGATGTTTACTTTATGTGAGGATAAAGGTACGTGGCATTGGCTGCTCATCCAAAAAACGAAGCCCGTACTTTTTTGTGTACGGGCTTCGTGTAAGTGTGAGAAAGCTGTTTGGTTACATTTCCGAACCAATGGCCTCTTTCTTGGCAGCCATAAGCTTTTCGTACTCGTCTTTTGAGCCCACCACGAGTTTCTCGTAGCTGCGCAAACCGGTACCGGCAGGAATAAGGTGACCCACGATTACGTTTTCCTTCAAACCAAGCAGGGTGTCCTGCTTGCCGTTTACTGCTGCTTCGTTCAGTACCTTGGTGGTTTCCTGGAACGATGCGGCCGATACCCAGCTATTGGTTTGCAGCGAAGCGCGGGTAATACCCTGCAGGATCTGACTTGAGGTAGCAGCCACGGCATCGCGGGCTTCAACCAGTTTCAGGTCTTTGCGCTTGAGCATCGAGTTCTCGTCGCGGAGTTTGCGGGCAGAAATAATCTGGCCGGCTTTCATGCTCTGCGACTCGCCCGGATCAACCACTACCTTCTTGCCGTAGAGACGATCGTTCTCTTCCATGAAGTCGGTTTTGTTGGCAATCTGGGTTTCAAGGAACATGGTATCGCCCGGTTCGTCGATTTCCACTTTACGCATCATCTGGCGAACAATCACCTCGAAGTGCTTATCGTTGATTTTTACACCCTGTAAGCGGTAAACTTCCTGCACTTCGTTTACAAGATACTCTTGTACCGATGTGGGGCCTTTGATGGCCAGAATATCGCCGGGGCTGATGGCTCCGTCGGAAAGGGCTTCACCCGCACGGATAAAGTCGTTTTCCTGAACGAGAATGTGTTTCGACAGCGGAACGAGGTAGGTTTTACGCTCGCCCGTGCGCGACTCCACAAGCACCTCGCGGTTACCGCGCTTGATCTTGCCAAACGATACCACACCGTCGATTTCCGATACCACCGCCGGATTCGACGGGTTACGGGCTTCAAACAGTTCGGTAACGCGGGGCAGACCACCCGTGATATCGCCTGACTTACCTACCGCACGCGGAATCTTAACCAGAATCTGGCCGGCTTCCACTTTGGCCTCATCGTCAACCACAATGTGCGACGATACAGGAATGTTGTAGGTTTTCAGTATTTCGTCGCCGTTCACAATACGGATCGACGGGTTCTTGGTCTTGTCTTTCGATTCGATGATTACCTTTTCACGGAAGCCGGTCTGTTCGTCAGACTCTTCGCGGAATGTTACACCTTCTTCAATGTGCTCGAACGCAAGCGTACCGGCAAAGTCTGATACGATTACGGCGTTGTACGGATCCCAGTCGCAAATGAGCTGACCTTTCTTCAGTGTTTCGCCGTTTTTCACGTAAAGCTGTGCACCGTAAGGTACGTTGCCTGTGGTGAGCACAATGCCTGTGTTCACATCCACAATACGCATCTCGGCCGAACGGCCAATTACCACGTCAACGCTGTCGCCTTCGGCCGTTTTGCGGCGTACGGTGCGGAGTTCGTCGATTTCGATTACACCGTCGTACTTGGCTTCGAGTTTCGAAGCGGTAGCAGCACCTCCTGCCACACCACCTACGTGGAAGGTACGGAGTGTAAGCTGTGTACCAGGCTCACCGATTGACTGCGCGGCAATTACACCTACAGCCTCGCCCATCTGCACCATGCGGCCGGTGGCAAGGTTACGTCCGTAACACTTCGCGCACACACCCAGCTTCGATTCGCAGGTAAGCACCGAACGGATCTCCACCGACTCAATGGCCGAGTTGTCGATACGTATGGCAAACTCTTCGGTAATCTGTTCGCCGGCAGCAATAATAAGATCGCCGCTCTGCGGATCATACACATCATGCACTGCGGTACGGCCAAGGATACGGTCGTAGAGTGATTCCACGATTTCCTCGTTCTTCTTGAGCGGTGTGGCCACCAGCCCGCGAAGTGTGCCGCAGTCGCTTTCGGTAATGATTACATCCTGGGCCACGTCAACCAGACGGCGGGTAAGATAACCGGCGTCGGCTGTTTTGAGCGCGGTATCGGCAAGACCTTTACGCGCACCGTGGGTAGAGATGAAGTACTCGAGAATGGACAGACCTTCCTTGAAGTTCGAGAGTACCGGGTTTTCGATAATCTCGCCGCCAGCCGAACCAGCTTTCGACGGCTTGGCCATAAGACCACGCATACCGCCAAGCTGTTTGATCTGCTCTTTCGAACCACGGGCACCTGAGTCGAGCATCATGTAAACCGGGTTGAAACCCTGACGGTCTGACGAAAGCTGATCGAGTACGCGCTTGGTTACCTTCGAGTTGGTGTGTGTCCAGATGTCGATAATCTGGTTGTAACGCTCGTTGTTGGTGATGAAGCCCATGTTGTAGTTCATCATCACTTCTTCCACTTCTTCGTGGGCTTTGGCAATGAGCGTTTCTTTTTCTTCGGGGATAATAATATCGCCGAGGTTGAACGAGAGACCGCCGCGGAAAGCTGCTTTAAATCCGAGTTCCTTAATATCATCAAGGAATTTCGAAGTGGCTGCCATACCAGTTTCTTTCAATACATAACCGATAATATCGCGGAGCGATTTCTTGGTGAGAAGCTCGTTGATATAACCTACTTCGCGCGGTACTACCTGGTTGAACAGGATACGGCCAAGTGTGGTTTCAATTACTTTGGATGAAAGTGTACCGTCGCCGTCTTTCTCGCGGTAGTTGTCGATCTTCACCTGTACGTTGGCGTTCAGGTGAACACGGCCTTCGTTGTAGGCAATAATGGCTTCCTCTGCGTTGTAGAAACGCAGGCCCTGACCTTTTACGGTAATCTTGTCGTCGGTCTTCATGCCCTTGGTCATGTAGTACAGACCAAGTACCATGTCCTGCGAGGGAACCGCAATAGGCGCACCGTTTGCAGGGTTCAGGATGTTGTGCGAAGCCAGCATGAGCACCTGAGCCTCCAAAATGGCGGCGTTGCCCAGCGGTACGTGCACAGCCATCTGGTCACCGTCGAAGTCGGCGTTGAAAGCCGTACATACGAGCGGGTGAAGCTGAATGGCTTTTCCTTCGATAAGTTTGGGCTGGAAAGCCTGAATACCGAGACGGTGCAGCGTGGGGGCGCGGTTCAGCAGAACCGGGTGGCCTTTGAGTACATTCTCCAGAATGTCCCATACCACGGCATCCTTACGATCTACAATCTTCTTGGCCGACTTCACCGTTTTCACGATTCCGCGCTCAATGAGTTTGCGGATGATAAACGGCTTGAAGAGCTCGGCTGCCATTTCTTTGGGCAAACCGCACTCGTGAAGTTTAAGCTCAGGACCTACCACAATTACCGAACGTGCCGAGTAATCCACACGCTTACCGAGCAGGTTCTGACGGAAGCGGCCCTGCTTACCTTTCAGTGAGTCAGAGAGCGATTTCAGCGCACGGTTCGATTCGGTTTTCACCGCGTTCGATTTACGGCTGTTGTCGAAGAGTGAGTCAACAGCTTCCTGAAGCATACGTTTCTCGTTGCGGAGAATTACGTCAGGAGCTTTGATCTCGATCAGTCGCTTGAGGCGGTTGTTACGAATGATTACACGACGGTAGAGGTCGTTAAGGTCAGACGTGGCAAAGCGGCCGCCATCCAGCGGAACGAGGGGGCGCAGTTCGGGCGGAATCACCGGAACTACTTTAATAATCATCCAGCCCGGGTTGTTTTCAACCACTTTGTTGGCCTGGCGGAAAGCTTCTACCACCTGCAGGCGCTTGAGCGCTTCGTTCTTACGCTGCTGCGAGGTTTCGGTGTTGGCTTTGTGACGGAGTTCGTACGAAAGCTCGTCGAGGTTGATACCACGGAGCAGATCGTACAAGGCTTCGGCACCCATTTTGGCCACAAACTTGTTCGGATCGGCATCGTCGAGATACTGATTCTCTTTGGGCAGGGTTTCGAGAATTTCGAGGTACTGTTCTTCGGTGAGGAAGTCCATATACTGGATTCCGTCTTTCCCTTTTACCCCGGGCTGAATCACCACATAACGCTCGTAATAGATAATCATATCGAGCTTCTTGGTGGGCAGTCCGAGCAGGTAGCCGATTTTGTTCGGCAATGAGCGGAAATACCAGATATGCGCCACCGGCACAGTGAGGTTGATGTGACCCATGCGCTCGCGGCGCACTTTTTTCTCGGTCACTTCCACACCGCAACGGTCGCAGGTAATGCCTTTGTAGCGGATACGCTTGTATTTACCGCAGTGGCATTCCCAGTCTTTCACCGGCCCGAAAATACGCTCGCAGAACAGGCCGTCGCGTTCGGGCTTGTAGGTGCGGTAGTTAATTGTTTCGGGCTTGAGTACTTCTCCGCTCGAACGCTCCAGAATCGACTCGGGTGAGGCGAGGCTGATGGTGATCTGCGAGAAGTTACTCTTTACTTTGACTTCTTTGCGAAATGACATATCGCTTGTTTTTCGTTCGTGAATCAGAAGTTCCTTTAGTCGAGGCTAACGTTGAGTGCAAGGCCGCGAAGTTCGTGCAACAGTACGTTGAACGATTCGGGGATGCCTGCCGCCGGCATGTTTTCGCCTTTAACGATGGCTTCGTAGGCTTTGGCACGGCCGGCCACGTCGTCTGATTTGATGGTCAGGATTTCCTGCAGGATGTTGGCCGCACCGAATGCTTCGAGTGCCCACACCTCCATCTCACCGAAACGCTGTCCGCCAAACTGCGCTTTACCACCCAACGGCTGCTGGGTAATGAGCGAGTACGGTCCGATTGAACGGGCGTGCATCTTGTCGTCAACCATGTGACCCAGTTTAAGCATGTAAATAATGCCCACTGTGGCCGGCTGGTCAAAACGCTCGCCGGTTCCACCATCGTGCAGGAAGGTACGGCCATAGCGCGGTACGCCTGCTTCGTCGGTGTACTTATTGATCTCGTCAATGCTGGCTCCGTCGAAAATCGGGGTCGAGAATTTCAGCCCTAATTTCTGTCCGGCCCAGCCAAGAACGGTTTCATAAATCTGACCCAGGTTCATACGCGAAGGTACACCCAGCGGGTTGAGTACAATGTCAACCGGCGTTCCGTCCTCAAGGAACGGCATGTCTTCGTCGCGTACAATACGGGCTACAATACCCTTGTTACCGTGACGGCCGGCCATTTTATCACCCACTTTCAGCTTACGCTTCTTGGCAATGTACACCTTGGCAAGCTGTACAATACCGGCGGGTAACTCATCGCCTACCTGCAGGGCAAACTTGCGGCGCTTGTATTCACCACTGATTTCGTTGAAACGAATTCCGTAGTTGTGCAGCACGGCACGTACCAGATCGTTGGTTTCCTTCTCTGCTGTCCACTTGGTGGGCTCGGCGTTCAGGAAGTCAACTTTCTCAAGTACTTTCTGGGTAAACTTGGTTCCTTTCGAAACTACTTCTTCCTTGAGGTTGTTAAACACACCGGCCGAAGTTTTTCCGTTGAGGATAGAAGTCAGCTTCTCTACAAGAACAGCTTTCAGGCCAGCCTCTTCCATTACCTGCTCCTTGTCGATTTTCTCAACCAGGGTTTTCTCGTCGGCTTTGGCTTTCTTGTCTTTGATAGCGCGAGAGAACAGCTTCTTGTCAATTACCACACCGCGAATTGACGGGGGAACTTTGAGTGAAGCATCTTTCACGTCGCCTGCCTTATCGCCGAAAATGGCGCGGAGAAGCTTTTCTTCGGGCGAAGGATCGGTTTCACCTTTGGGGGTGATTTTACCGATCAGGATATCGCCTTCCTTCACCTCGGCACCAATGCGGATGAGGCCGGTTTCGTCGAGGTCTTTGGTGGCTTCTTCCGATACGTTCGGGATATCGGCAGTGAGTTCTTCGAGACCGCGTTTGGTATCGCGCACTTCCATCACATACTCGTCGATGTGGATCGAGGTAAAGATGTCGTCGCGCACCACGCGTTCATTAATTACGATAGCATCCTCGAAGTTGTAACCTTTCCACGGCATGAATGCCACTTTGAGGTTACGTCCGAGTGCAAGTTCGGCATCCTTGGTGGCGTAGCCTTCGCAGAGAATCTGGCCGGCTTTCACCTTGTCACCTTTTTTCACCATCGGTTTGATGTTGATGCAGGTGCTCTGGTTGGTTTTGCGGAACTTGGTGAGCTTATATACTTTCAGGTCGTCGTCGAAACTTACCAGACGCTGGTTGTCGGTGCGGTTGTAGCGGATGTGAATTTCGTTGGCATCCACATAATCCACCACGCCTTCGCCTTCGGCAGCCGCCAGTACACGCGAGTCGCGGGCAATGAGGCCTTCGAGACCGGTGCCCACAATGGGAGCTTCGGGACGAAGCAGCGGCACAGCCTGGCGCTGCATGTTTGAACCCATGAGCGCACGGTTGGCATCGTCGTGCTCGAGGAACGGAATGAGCGAAGCCGCGATAGAAGCAATCTGGTTCGGGGCCACGTCCATGAGCGAAAGTTTCACAGGCTCGATTACCGGGAAGTCACCTTCGAGACGGGCACGCACGCGCGATTCCTTGAAGTTGCCTTTCTCGTCGAGACTCATGTTGGCCTGCGCGATCATTTTCTGGTCTTCTTCTTCGGCCGAGAGATAAATTACAGGCTTGTCGATGTCGGCCTTACCTTCTGTTACAGTATGGTAAGGTGTTTCGATAAAGCCGAGTTTATTGATCTTGGCGTACACGCAAAGCGAAGAAATAAGACCGATGTTCGGACCTTCCGGAGTTTCGATGGTGCAGAGGCGGCCGTAGTGTGTATAGTGTACGTCGCGCACCTCGAAGCCGGCACGTTCGCGGCTCAGACCACCGGGCCCGAGAGCCGAGAGACGACGCTTGTGCGTAATCTCTGCCAGCGGGTTGGTCTGGTCCATGAACTGCGAAAGCTGGTTGGTTCCGAAGAACGAGTTGATTACCGACGAAAGTGTTTTCGCGTTAATCAGGTCGGTAGGCGTAAACACCTCGTTGTCGCGCACGTTCATGCGCTCGCGGATGGTTCTTGCCATACGGGCCAGACCCACACCGAACTGAGCATAAAGCTGCTCACCAACGGTACGAACGCGGCGGTTCGAGAGGTGATCGATATCATCAATATCGGCCTTGGAATTGATCAGTTCAATCAAATACTTGATGATCTGGATGATATCGTCTTTGGTGAGAACGCGGGTCTCGTTGGAAGTGGTTTGCTTGAGCTTCTTGTTGAGGCGGTAGCGGCCCACTTCGCCGAGGTCATAACGTTTGTCGGAGAAGAACAGCTTGTCGATGATACCGCGGGCGGTTTCTTCATCGGGCGGTTCGGCGTTGCGAAGCTGGCGGTAGATGTGCTCCACAGCTTCTTTCTCCGAGTTGGAAGTATCTTTCTGGAGGGTATTGTAGATGATGGTGTAATCGAGATTTGCACCGTCTTCTTTGTGCAGAATCACTGATTTCACGTTGGCTTCCACAATCTGGTCGATGTGCTGTGCTTCGAGTACGGTTTCGCGGTCAATGATAACCTCGTTACGCTCGATAGACACTACCTCGCCGGTATCCTCATCCACAAAGTCTTCAACCCAGGTTTTGAGCACGCGTGCAGCCAGTTTACGGCCGAGCACCGCTTTGAGGGCGGCTTTGCTCACCTTTACCTCGTCGGCAAGGTCGAAGAGTTCGAGAATGTGCTTATCGGTTTCGTAACCGATGGCGCGGAGCAGCGTGGTAACAGGAAGTTTTTTCTTACGGTCGATGTACGCGTACATCACGTTGTTGATGTCCGTGGCAAATTCAATCCACGAACCCTTAAACGGAATTACACGCGCGCTGTACAGCTTGGTACCGTTGGCGTGTCGGCTCTGGCCGAAGAACACACCCGGTGAGCGGTGCAGTTGCGATACAATTACACGTTCGGCACCGTTAATCACGAAGGTGGCGCGCGGGGTCATGTACGGGATGGTTCCCAGGTACACGTCCTGCACGATGGTTTCGAAATCTTCGTGTTCCGGATCGGTGCAATAGAGTTTGAGTTTCGCTTTGAGCGGAACACTGTAGGTAAGTCCGCGCTCAATGCACTCGTCTATGGAGTAGCGCGGAGGATCTACAAAATAGTCGAGGAATTCGAGAACGAAGTTGTTGCGGGCATCCGAAATCGGAAAGTTCTCGCTGAACACTTTGAAGAGTCCTTCGTCCTGACGGTTTTCGCTGGTAGTTTCAAGCTGGAAGAAGTCTTGAAACGACTTGAGCTGGATTTCAAGGAAATCCGGGTAATCCACCTGTGCTTTGCTTTTGGCAAAGTTGATGCGTTGCTGTTTTTTACTGGTTTCCAAGGCCATGTATGATATTTTAAGTGAACAAAAACGCTAAAGCAACTTGAAACGAGGAAAGACCTGGGCGTTTTCTTAGCGAAAACGCCACAGGTCTTAAACCGTATTGCAGGCTGAAGCCCGGGATGAATTACTTCACCTCCACTTCAGCACCTGCATCAGCAAGTGCTTTCTTGAGCGCTTCTGCGTCCTCTTTGCTGATGCCCTCTTTTACTGCTTTGGGAGCACCGTCAACGAGATCTTTAGCTTCTTTCAGGCCGAGACCGGTAGCGTCTTTCACTACTTTCACAACCTGAAGTTTGTTGGCACCACCACTCTTGAGAACTACGTCAAAAGCGGTTTTCTCAGCAGCGGCGGGAGCACCGGCGCCAGGACCGGCAGCCACGGCAACTGCAGCAGCAGCGGGCTTAATACCGTATTCGTTTTCAAGAATGTCAGCAAGTTCTTTCACTTCTTTAACGGTGAGGTTTACGAGCTGATCAGCAAGGGCTTTTACGTCTGCCATTTTTATTGTTTTTGGATAATTAGACTTGGTTGAATTGTGTTGTTTGTTTGCGAGAACGGATTCTCAATTGTAGTCGGCCGGGAATTACTCCGGACGTTCCGAAAGGGTTTTTACCAGACCCGAGAGTGTTCCACCCGCTCCCTGCAGCGCAGAGATAACGTTGCGGGCAGGCGACTGGAGCAGGGCCACCACATCGGCGATAAGTTCATCGCGCGATTTGATAGAGGCCAGTGCGTCGAGCGACTCATCGCCCATATACACGCTCTGTTCTACGTAGGCCGCTTTCAGCAGGGGCTTTTTGCCGTCTTTGCGAAACTCTTTAATGAGTTTGGCAGGAGCTGAATTCGACTCAGAGAACATGATCGATACGGGGCCTTTGAGGGCATCGTACATCGGGCTGTACTCACCGTCGTTGGTACGCTCGAGCGCCTTGCGCAGGAGGGTATTTTTTACCACGATGAGTTCAATGTTCTGGTTAAAACACATTCTCCGCAAAGCACTCGTCTTTTCAGACGGGAGCTCAGAAGTATCGGCCAGGTAGAAATGCTTGCTGTCGGCAAGTTTCGCTGCCAGGTTTTCGATAATCTGTGTTTTTTCTTGTTTTGTCATACTTGTTGAGTATTAAGCCGGATCAAACCGAGCATTAAGCAAGCGTTTTGGTTTCTACCTGAACGCTGGGGCTCATCGTGCTCGAAAGGTATATGCTGCGCACATAGGCACCTTTTGCAGATGACGGCTTCAACTTCAGGATTGTAGAGAGAAGCTCATTCGCGTTTTCAGCAAGCATTTCGGCAGTAAACGATACTTTGCCAACTGAAGCATGTACAATACCTGCTTTGTCAACTTTGAAATCAATTTTACCACCTTTTGCGTCTTTTACCGCTTTTCCTACTTCCATCGTCACCGTTCCGGTTTTCGGGTTCGGCATCAGTCCGCGGGGACCGAGGATTTTACCCAAAGCACCCACTTTACCCATCATGCTGGGTGTGGTGATGATTACGTCAACATCGGTCCAGCCTTCTTTGATCTTGGCAATGTAGTCGTCTGCACCAACAAAATCAGCACCGGCAGCCTGTGCCTCTGCTTCTTTGTCGGGTGTGCAAAGTACAAGCACACGAACCGTTTTACCGGTACCGTGCGGCAGTGTAACCATGCCACGCACCATTTGATTGGCTTTGCGGGGATCAACACCAAGACGAACGCTGATATCAACTGATGCGTCGAATTTGGTAGTAGTGATGTCTTTCACCACTTTAACAGCGTCTGCCATATAATATGCTTTCGTCATATCATACTTAGCCAGGGCTGCCTTCCGTTTTTTAGCTGTGTGGGCCATTCGGATTGGAATTTTGACGTGCAAACGTTTCAGGCCTTTCCTGAAACTCCGTCAGGTTAAAATTACTTCTTCAGCGGGCTCTCGCCGGCGACTGTGAGACCCATGCTTCGGGCTGTACCGGCCACCATGCTCATTGCTGATTCGATGGTGAAACAGTTCAGGTCGGGCATTTTAGACTCAGCAATCTGACGCACCTGATCCCATGAAACCGAACCTACTTTTTTGCGGTTCGATTCTGCTGAACCAGACTGGATCTTTGCGGCATCTTTAAGCTGAACGGCCACCGGCGGTTGTTTGATAATGAACTCAAACGATTTGTCTGAGTAAACCGTAATGATGACCGGCAGCACTTTGCCGGGGCGATCCTGCGTCCGGGCGTTGAACTGCTTGCAAAACTCCATGATGTTCACACCTTTGGCACCGAGAGCGGGACCAATGGGCGGTGAAGGGTTGGCTGCGCCACCCTTAATCTGAAGCTTAATCAGAGCACTTACTTCTTTCGCCATTTTGCAGTTTTAATGCGTTGTTTTTCTGTTATGTTGGAAGCGCGTAACAGCGGATCAATAGCAGGTTATTCTTTTTCTACCTGCATGTAACTGAGTTCGAGCGGGGTTTTGCGACCGAAGATTTTTACCATCACCTTGAGTTTTTTCTTCTCTTCGTTGATTTCTTCGATTACACCGCTGAACGTGTTGAAAGGACCATCGATCACTTTCACGGTTTCGCCCACTACATAGGTATTGAGCATGGTTTCTTCGGCTCCGGTAAGTTCATCGACCTTGCCCAGCATGCGCTTCACTTCGTGATCGCGCAGGGGAACAGGATCGCCTGTTTTTGAACCCAGAAATCCGATTACACCGGTAATATTTTTGAGTACGTGGGGGATTTCGCCCACCAGAATACCTTCAAGCATTACATATCCGGGGAAAATATTCCGCTCTTTGGCCACTTTTTTGCCATTGCGGATCTGGATCACCTTTTCCATCGGGATAAGTACCTGCGACACAAAATCCTGTATGCCGAGGCGGGTTACTTCCGACTCCACATACTGTTTGATTTTCTTTTCCTGCCCGTTTACCACGCGCAGTACATACCATTTTTTGGCTTGCGTGTCGTTGGTATTGCTTACTTCAGTCATCGTTCGGCTGATAAGAAATTTAGATGATCAGGCTTTGCAGGCGCTGATCAGATGAATTTGTAGAGGAACGACATGCCGCCCCGGAAGGCAACATCCATGAGAGAAACAACTATTGAAAAGATTACCGAGGCAACCATTACAATAATTGCGCTTTCCTGTAATTCGCTCCAGGTGGGCCAGCTCACTTTGTGTACCATTTCCTGATACACTTCGTCGAAGTATGCTCTGATTTTGTTCATAGCGCTATTGTTGCACGGGCAGAGAGATTCGAACTCCCATCAACGGTTTTGGAGACCGCTATTCTACCATTGAACTATGCCCGTGTTTGTCTGCCGGAGCAGACGGGTTTTATTTGGCAGCGAAAGGTGCCACGAAAAAACGAGGCACCTTTCGCTGTTTTGGATCGGTTCGGAACCGTGAAGATTACTTCATGATTTCGATTACCTGACCAGCACCTACGGTACGGCCACCTTCGCGGATAGCGAAACGGAGACCTTTGTCCATAGCGATGGGAACGATCAGGCTAACGCTGATGGTTACGTTATCGCCAGGCATTACCATCTCACGACCTTCCGGCAGGGTGATTTCGCCGGTTACGTCGGTGGTACGGAAGTAGAACTGGGGACGGTATTTGTTGTGGAAGGGGGTGTGACGGCCACCTTCTTCTTTCTTCAGTACGTACACCTCAGCTTTGAACTCGGTGTGCGGAGTGATAGAACCGGGCTTGGCGATAACCATACCACGACGGATCTGGTTCTTGTCCACACCACGGAGGAGGATACCTACGTTGTCACCAGCTTCACCACGATCGAGGAGCTTGCGGAACATTTCAACACCTGTGCAGGTTGACTTGATTTGATCTTCGCCCATACCGAGGATTACAACTTCGTCGCTTACGTTAACGATGCCGGTTTCGATACGGCCGGTAGCTACAGTACCACGACCGGTGATGGTGAATACGTCTTCAACGGGCATCAGGAACGGCTTGTCTTTATCACGAGCGGGTGTCGGGATATAAGAGTCAACAGCGTCCATGAGTTCCATGATTTTCTCAACCCATTTCGGCTCGTTGTTCAGGCCGCCGAGGGCAGAACCACGGATGATGGGGGTGTTGTCGCCATCGAACTTGTAGAAAGAAAGGAGTTCGCGGATCTCCATCTCAACGAGATCGAGAAGCTCGAGATCGTCAACCATATCTACTTTGTTCATGAACACCACAAGCTGGGGAACACCAACCTGACGGGCGAGCAGGATGTGCTCACGGGTCTGGGGCATCGGACCGTCTGTAGCAGCCACAACGAGAATTGCGCCGTCCATCTGGGCAGCACCGGTAACCATGTTTTTCACATAGTCAGCGTGACCCGGGCAGTCAACGTGAGCATAGTGACGGTTAGCTGTCTGATACTCTACGTGTGAGGTGTTGATGGTGATACCACGTTCTTTTTCCTCAGGAGCGTTGTCAATTGACGAGAAGTCACGCACCTCAGCCAGACCTTTTGAAGCAAGCACTGAAGTGATTGCAGCGGTGAGGGTGGTTTTGCCGTGGTCAACGTGACCGATGGTGCCTACGTTTACGTGCGGCTTGGAACGGTCAAATTTCTCTTTTGCCATTGCTATTGGTTTGTGTTAGGTGATTTACTGTTTGTGTTGTTGTCAAAAAAAATTTATATCAGAACCGCAGGGTGTTGACCACGAAGCGGGCGGATGGCATTTGAAGGCTGCCCGCTTTCGCGAACAGCCTTTTAAGCTGAGCCGATGGGGGGAATTGAACCCCCGACCTCTTCCTTACCAAGGAAGTGCTCTACCACTGAGCTACATAGGCTAAATATCAGTGCATCGGCACGTTTGGAGCGGAAGACCGGGCTCGAACCGGCCACCCTCAGCTTGGAAGGCTGATGCTCTACCAAATGAGCTACTTCCGCTATTGCTGGCTTGCGGCTGAAAACCGGCTGCAAAATCCAGTTGATTTGCCTGTGGGGAGAACAGGATTCGAACCTGTGAAGACTAGGTCAGCAGATTTACAGTCTGCCCTCGTTGGCCGCTTGAGTATCTCCCCAATATTTTTTTTGCCATGCCCGGGACCGAAACAAAAATGAGCCGGCGAAGGGACTCGAACCCCCGACCTGCTGATTACAAATCAGCTGCTCTACCAGCTGAGCTACACCGGCTGGAAATGCTTCGGGTAACGGACAATTATGCACTGATTATTCAAAGAACTTAGGGCTTATTTTTGGTTTGCCCCCCAAAAAGGACTGCAAATGTATAAAACTTTTATCACGCAACAAACTCGCACATCTTTTTTTTCTGTATCACTACACTTTCTGCCGGCCTCAAATGGCCGGTAATAAACCTCACTAAACCCGGCTGTTTTTGCAGCTTATTGATTATCAATAAAAAAACCAGCCCCCGCAGATTTGCGGGGGCTGGTTTTACCTCTCTGCCGGGGAGTTTACTTTCCCCTGAGTTTTTCTTTATGTTTTTTTACCTGGCGGCTTATTGCATCAATTCCGGTATCGATTGCTTCTTCGAAAGTGCGGCACTGGCGTTTTACGTAGAGGTCGGTGCCGGGAACGTTGAGTTTGATTTCGGCTACTTTATTGGTTGAACTGTCTGATTTATCGAGGCGTAGAAAAATTTCGCTGCGAATAATGCCGTCGTAGAAATGGGTGAGCTTTCCTACTTTTTCTTCAATAAAACTGATGAGTTTTCGATCGGCGTCGAAGTGTATGGATTGAATCTGAATGTCCATAACAAGTTCCTCCTTTTTAGTGTGTTAGTTCATACCTTTTCAGGCACGCGGGTGTGCCTGCTGGTATATATTTTTCAACTTTTCAACCGTGTTGTGCGTGTACACCTGGGTGGCAGAGAGGTTTGCATGCCCGAGCAGTTCTTTTATGGCGTTAAGATCAGCGCCATTGTTAAGCATGTGGGTGGCAAAAGTGTGACGCAACACGTGTGGACTTCTTTTATCAATTGTAGTGACTAGGCTAAGGTAACGTCTCACCAGCGTGTAAACAAACTTCCGGGGAAGTTTTTTTCCGGTATTTTGCTGGAAGAGATAAACAATGCCGTCTTCGGGGTCGGGTGGTACCTGGCGGGTGGCTTTTATGGCGATGAATCCCCTGGCAAGTTCGGTGAGCGCAACTGGCACTGGCACAATGCGTTCCTTGTTTCTTTTGCCGAGTACCTTAATGGTATTGCGAGAGAAATTAAAATCGTCCTGGCGCAGGCCGATAAGCTCGGCGAGGCGTATTCCGGTACCGTACAACATTTCCACCACCAGGCGGGCCTGTTCGGCATCGTAGGTATCTTCTCCTTCCTGCGGGTCGAATGCGCGGCCGTCGAGCAGTTGCTGCATTTGTTTTTCTTCCACGTACTCGGGCAGGCGGCGGGCTGTTTTGGGACCCTGAATTTTGAGCATGGGATTTACCTTCACCTTGCCTTCGCGCATGAGAAAGCGGTAAAAGGTGCGCAGGGTGGTAATTTTGCGATTGACCGAGCGTGGAGAAATGCCCTGATTCATCAGTTCCACAATCCAGGAACGGATGAGCTGGTAGCCGGCTTCTTCGGGGAGGGTATTGTCGTAGGTAACAGCCAGATAATCACGCAACTGTATAAGATCCACCCGGTAGGCGGTTTGCGTGTGTGGCGAGAAACGCTTTTCAAAAGCGAGATAGTCGAGAAATTGGGAGATGCAGTCTTCGCTCACGAGAAAAAGAAATACACACTCTTGAACGAGATCAACCGGAAAAAGTTGCCCGTAGAGTGTGTATTTCCAATATGTAAAGCCTCAAAAATGCAAGGCGGCCAAACCTGAAAGCTTATGCTTCGAGGTTTTGCTGCATTTGCTGGCGATAAATCGCTTTGAGTTTGGTTTCGCGTTTGCGAACAGAAGGCTTGGTGAACTTCTGGCGATCGCGCAGGGCACGAACAACGCCGGTTTTCTCGAATTTCTTCTTGAACTTCTTGAGTGCTTTTTCGAGCGATTCGCCTTCTTTTACAGCAACGATAATCATTTTGAACTGATTGGTTTTGTTTTATTAGGGGTGCAAATGTAGGGAGTGATTTTTATTTGAGCAAGTATTTTTCACATTTAGCAGTCGAAAACCTGTAAAAACTATGTGGCAGCTTGTTTCTGAGGCTTATCTTTACGGCTTCAGATTCGAGAACCACGTTGAAAATATTCATCATTGGCCCTGCTTTTCCGCTGCGCGGGGGGCTGGCCACCTTTAACGAATTGCTTTGCCGGGCACTGCACAAAGCCGGGCATGATGCGCGGATTATTTCTTTTTCGCTGCAATACCCGTCGTTTTTATTTCCCGGCACCACACAGTATAATGAAACGGGCACTGCTCCGGATGGTGTGCGCATTGATACGCTGATTAATTCGGTAAATCCGTTTAACTGGCTTTCGGTGGGCAGGCGCATTAAGCGGGAGAAGCCCGACCTGGTGATTATACGTTTCTGGCTTCCGTTTATGGGGCCGGCGCTGGGAACCATTGTGCGTATTGCACGCAGAAACGGGCATACCCGCATGGTGGCATTGGTGGATAATGCCATTCCGCACGAAAAGCGGCCGGGCGACAGGTTGTTTGCGCGTTATTTTTTGCGCGCCTGCCACGGCTATCTTACCATGTCGAAATCGGTATTGAAAGACCTGGAGCAGTTTACCGATTCTACACACAAGGTATTTACCGAACATCCGCTTTACACGTCGTTTGGCGAACCAGAGCCAAAGGCCGAGGCGCGCAAAAAGCTGGAACTGGATGCAAACGGGCGTTACCTGCTGTTTTTCGGGCTGATACGCCGTTACAAAGGTCTCGACCTTTTGCTGGAAGCTATGGCCGATGAGCGGGTAAAAGCATTGGGCGTAAAACTGATTGTGGCCGGCGAATACTACGAAGATGCAGCACCCTATCAGGCCATTATTGAAAAACACGGACTGGCCGACAGATTAGTGATGCACACGCATTTTATTGCCGACGAAGATGTGCGCTGGTATTTCAGTGCCTGTGATCTGGTGGCGCAAACTTACCACACGGCCACGCAAAGCGGGGTAACCAAAATTGCCCTGCAGTTCGATAAGCCTTCGCTGGTGACCAACGTGGGCGGGCTGGGCGAAATTATTACGCACGGCCAGTCGGGCTATGTGGTGGCGCCGGATGTGAAGGCCATTGCCGAAAGCATTGCCGACTACTACGATGCGGCACGCGAGGTTGCATTTACGGCTGCCACTGTGGCCGAAAAGAAAAAATACAGTTGGGAAGTAATGTGCAATACCGTTGCCGACCTTTACAATAAAATAAAGCCTCCGCACGTATGATGATTAAAAGCAAAGCCCCGCTGCGTTTGGGCCTGGCCGGTGGCGGCACCGATGTTTCTCCCTATTCTGATTTGCATGGCGGGGCCATATTAAATGCCACCATAAGCAGTTATGCGTATGCCGTGCTGGAGCCGCTAAACAATGGCCGCATCGAACTCGTATCAGGCTCGCCCGAACGTGCGCGCAGCTACGAGGCTAAAGAGGAACTGCCGCTTGACGACCGCAGCTACGAACTTCAGGTTGGTGTGTATAACCGCATTGTGCGGCAGTTTACACAGGGCAAGCCGCTTTCGTTCAGGCTCACCACCTGGATTGAGGCACCGCAGGGTTCGGGGCTGGGTACTTCGTCAACACTGGTGGTGGCTATTATCGGTGCTTTTAAGGAATGGCTTAACCTTCCGCTGGGGCAATACGATATTGCGCATCTGGCCTTTGAAATAGAGCGTATTGAAATGAAAATGGCCGGAGGAAAGCAGGATCAGTATGCAGCTACTTTTGGCGGGGTTAATTTTCTGGAATTTCTGGCCAACGATAAGGTAATTGTAAACCCGCTTACGGTGAAACCCGATGTGCTGGCCGAACTGGAAATGAACCTTCTGCTCTATTTCACCGCCACCAACCGCGATTCGGCACAAATTATTTCGCACCAGGTGGAGAATGTGAAAAAGAACAATACCGAAGCGGTAGATGCCATGCACAGGCTTAAAGAACAGGCTGTGCAAATGAAAGAATGCCTGCTGCGCGGCGAGGTGGATAAAATTGGCGATGTGCTGAATGTGGGCTGGCTGAACAAAAAGAAAATGGCTGCATCCATTTCCAATTCGATGCTTGACGATATGTATGAGGCCGCATTGAAAGCCGGAGCCAGCGGTGGAAAAATTTCGGGTGCAGGCGGAGGCGGATTTATGTTTTTCTATTGCCCGGGCACCAGTAAACTTAATGTGCAGCAAACCCTCGAACGATTGGGCGGGCAAACGAAATCATTTACATTTACAGATCACGGATTAACTACATGGACCTGCTGAACCTTCTGCAAAGCCGCATCACGGCTTCGGTGCAACTCAAGCAATCGCTTCTTAGCAATGAGGCTTTGCTCAACGCCGTAACACAAGTAGCCACACTGGCAGCCGATGCTTACCGCAACGGCAATAAAGTAATGTGGTGCGGCAATGGCGGCAGTGCAGCCGACGCGCAGCATCTGGCAGCCGAGCTTTCGGGACGGTTTTATTACGACCGTCCGCCGCTTAACTCGGATGCGCTGCATGTAAACACTTCGTACATGACCGCCGTGGCCAACGATTACAGCTACGAGCAGGTGTATAGCCGCTTAGTGCAGGCCATGTGCCAAAAGGGCGATATACTCATCGGCCTTTCTACCAGCGGCAATTCGGGCAATGTGGTGAAAGCCTTTGAAAAGGCCCGCGAAATGGGCGTAACCACCGTAGGCTTCACGGGCGAAACCGGCGGCAAAATGAAACCGCTGAGCGATTTCCTCATCAACATCCCGTCAACCGATACGCCCCGCATACAGGAATGCCACATGTTGCTGGGCCATACGCTTTGCGAAATTGTAGAACAACAGTTATTCCCAAAAGCATGATTACCGAAGCAGTTGTACTGGCCGGCGGTTTCGGTACCCGGCTTAAAACGGTGGTGAGCGATGTGCCCAAGCCCATGGCTCCGGTAAACGGCAGCCCGTTTCTGCATTATCTGCTTGAGTATATTGCCGCAGCCGGAATTAAGCGTATAGTGCTTTCTACCGGCTACATGGCCGAAAAAGTGCGCGATCATTTCGGCAGTAATTTCTGCAATATGGATATTGCTTACTGCGAAGAGAAAACCCCGCTGGGTACCGGCGGAGGAATTCGCCTGGCGCTGGAGCAATGCCACACGCAAACTGTACTTGTGCTCAACGGCGATTCGTTTTTTGCGGTGCCGCTGGAGGAATACTTTAAAGCCCATCAGCACTCGGATGCGGTGGCTTCGCTGGCGTTGCGTCCTGTTGACGATGGTGCGCGGTATGGAACTATTACTTTAGAGGACAACCGCATTACCGCATTCCGCGAAAAAACAGAAGAAGTAAAAGGCTCGGCTCTTATTAACGGCGGTGTGTATTTGCTTAACCGCGAATTTTATCTGGCCAATACGCCTGCAGGCGTGGCATTCAGCATCGAATACGACTTTTTTGCAAAGAAGGCCGCAGAGGCTCACTTACACGGATTTGTGAGCAGCGGCTATTTTATTGACATTGGAATTCCCGAAGATTATGCCCGGGCACAGCTCGAACTTGGGGTAAGCGAGTAAGCTGCCGCGGTTAGTCTTTGTAGCACACGTAAATCATTTCGCCGGCCGGTAAGCGGTAGCGGTCCACTTCTTCGGGAGTAAGCTGGTTTACATAATCATCAACCACCACGCGGAAACCGGCTGCGGCCAAACGGTCTTTGTAATCGAGGCCGAAAAGGCGGACGTGGTCTTTTTGCCAGAAATGCTTTTCGCGTTCGCGTGGGTCGGTGATGGATTTGTCTTCGTAGGTTTTTTCACGCGATGTATCGAGCGGCACCTGAAACACGCCCCAGCCGCCGGGTTTCATGATGCGGTAGAGCTGGCGCATGCACACATCGGCATCGTCCACATGCTCGAGTACGTGGTTGCAGAAGATAATATCGAACTCATTGTCTTTGAATGGCGGATTGTGCAAATCCATGTGTACATCGGCAATGGGCGAATTGAGGTCGGCGGTGGTGTATTTGAGGTTATCCATTTTGCGGAACAGTTTGTAGAAGCACTGTTCGGGAGCGATGTGCAGCATGGATGCTTTGCGGGTAAAAAAATCGGTGCGGTTTTTAAGCCAGAGCCAGAGCAGGCGGTGGCGTTCGAGCGAGAGGCTGCCGGGGCAGAGCACGTTTTTGCGCTTGGCTTTGCCCGAATAGCCGTAGGGCAAAAACTTGCGGTATGATTTGCCGCTGATAGGGTCGGTATAGCGCGTGCCTTTGTAGAGATAAGGGGCAATTTTACTGAAAAGCAGGCTGAACTGAATCAGAATGGGACGCGGTATTACTCGCAGAAGGAAGTGAAACATCAGAATGTGCTTTCTTGAAAAGTAAACAGCCCGGACAAAACTATCCGGGCTGCAAATTTACAATTTATCGTGGAGCAGTTTACTTGCTCATTTGTTCGGCCATCTGGAAAGCGGTGTACAAATCAACCACTCCGCCGGTGCGACTGAGTTTGCTGAATTTCACTTTCTTGCGTTTTTCGCCGGGTTTAACCACTTTTTTCTTGGCGAGCGATTTGTCGGAAGAGTTTAAGATAATTTGTTTGATCTGCTCGGGAGTGAGTTTGGGGTAATATGCTTTGAGCACGGCTGCCACACCGGCGCAAACGGGAGCCGCCATACTGGTTCCGCTTTGGGGAATGTAGCCGCCGTTTACCTTGCAGGAGTTAATGTCCACGCCGGGTGCAAATACATCGACCTGCATTTTTCCGTAGTTTGAGAAGGGTGCCACAGACGCTTTGCCCGGTTTCCAGGAGAGTGCGCCTACTTCAATCCAGTTGTCGGAACTTCCTCCGCTCAGGAAATCGTTGTTGGGGAAATTGTCGGTGGCATCGTTGTCTTTGTTATCGTTGCCGGCTGCGTGAATGAGCAGTACGCCTTTGCTTTGGGCATAACGCACGGCATCGTCAACCACGCTTTTGTTTGAGCCATACGATTTACCGAAGCTCATGTTGATGATTTGCGCGCCATTGTCCACGGCATAACGGATGGCGTTTGCCACGTCTTTATCGCGCTCATCGCCATCGGGTACGCAGCGCACGCCCATAATTTTTACAAACTGCGCCACGCCTTTTATGCCGAGGTTGTTATCGCGCACACCGGCAATGATACCGGCTACGTGTGTTCCGTGCGAGGCATCGGGGCCTTTGATGTCGTTGTTGCCGTAAAACTGCTCCGAAGGATCTTCGTAGTTATCGCCCACGATGGAACGGGAATCGTAGTCGAAATCAAGGTGATAGTTTACGCGGTTGTAAAGTTGGGTGTAGCCTTCGGCAATTTCTGTTTGAAAAGCAGCCCAGCTTTCCTGATCTTTTGCAAATATGGTTTTGCAGAGCAGGTGTATTCGCTTGTATTGTTCAGAAGGATCATAGGCCAATAAATCATTATACATTACTGAATCAACTCCGCGTTGTTTTTTTATGTCGGCTACCATGCCATCGAGTTGTTTTTTCACTCCGCGAACCTGATCGAGGTATTTGCTGTACTCGGCATACTCTTTATCATACACCGCTTTGAGTTTGATGTAGCGCTGATAATCGGCCTGCTCTGACGCTGAGATTTCGGCAGCGGTTTTGTTTTTAAAACGCTTCATGAGCGGTTTAAGCTGGCGGGTAAGTTCGAGCTGGTCGAACTGCACGTTGCGGCCGTCTTTATTGCCCAGGAAATTCCATCCGTGAATATCATCCACATAGCCGTTTTTATCATCATCCACCCCATTACCGGCAATTTCCTTGCGGTTTACCCACATTACGGGCGCGAGGTCTTCGTGTTTGTAATCCACACCACCATCGAGCACGGCTACAATTACCGTATCGGCTTTGCGGCCTTTGATGAGTTCGGTGTACGTTCTTTCGGTGCTTACACCGCGCACTCCGTTTTGGGTGTACGAAAGGTTAAACCAGTTTTCGGGTGCTTTGGCATTTTGTGCGCCAAGCAGCGAGGTGGTGAAAACGGCAATGAATAAAAAGAGTTTGTTCATTGAGGATGGAATGAGTGGTGACTACTTTAAAATTTCGCGGGCAATAACTAATTTCTGGATTTCGGAAGTGCCTTCGCCGATGGTGCAGAGTTTTGAATCGCGGTAGAACTTTTCTACGGGGAAATCTTTGGTATAGCCATATCCGCCAAAAATCTGCACGGCTTCGTTGGAAACTCTTACGCATACTTCGGAGGCGTAGTACTTGGCGAAGGCGCTTTCTTTGGTCATTTTCTGGCCGCGGTTTTTGAGGTCGGCGGCCTGAAAGGTGAGCAGTTCGGCGGCTTCAATTTCGGTGGCCATATCGGCCAGTTTGAAGCCAATGGCCTGGAAGTTGGCAATGGGCTGACCAAACTGCTGGCGCTCCTGCGCGTATTTGAGCGAGGCTTCGTAAGCTCCTTTGGCAATGCCCAGCGAAAGGGCTGCAATGGAAATGCGGCCACCGTCGAGCACTTTCATGGCCTGTACAAAGCCCTGCCCTACTTCGCCGAGAATATTGTCTTTATGCACGCGGCAATTGTCGAAAATCACTTCGGCGGTTTCGCTGGCGCGCATACCCAGTTTGTTTTCTTTTTTGCCGGCACTGAAACCGGGAGTGCCGCGCTCTACCACAAAAGCGGTAATGCCTTTGGAGTCGAGCAGTTCGCCGGTGCGTACGAGTACTACAATTACGTCTGACGAGATGCCGTGTGTAATCCAGCATTTGGTGCCGTTAAGCACCCAATGGTCTCCATCCTGCGTGGCCACGCATTTCATGCGCATGGCATCGGAACCGGTGTTGGGCTCGGTAAGGCCCCAGGCGCCAATCCACTGACCGGTGGCTAATTTGGGCAGCCATTTTTTCTTCTGCTCTTCGTTTCCGAATTGCATGATATGGCCTGTGCAAAGTGAGTTGTGGGCAGCCATTGAAAGGCCAATGGAGCCGCAAATTTTGCCGAGTTCGGAAATGGCGGTAACGTATTCGTAGTAGCCAAAACCTGCTCCGCCGTATTCTTCGGGCACCAGCACACCCAGCAGGCCAAGCTCGCCGAGTTTCTTCATCACTTCTATGGGAAACTCCTGCGATTCGTCCCACTCCATGAAGCGGGGGCGGATGTGTTCTTCACCAAATTTGCGGATGACATCGGCAATCATTGCCTGATTTTCATTCTGCGTATATTCCATAATTTGTTTTGTGGCTGAATTTAACGGGAGCGCAAAAATACGATAGCGGCAGCGATGTACTGCTACCGTTCATCATCAAAAATCAGTCTGGGGCTGATTTTAATAGGAAACTAAGCTGTGAATGGTCTTGCTGAAGGGCAAAAGCGGTTCGCGGCCATTCAGAAACTCCAGTTCTACAATAAAAGCAAACCCGCTGATAGTGGCCCCTAACTGTTTAGCCAGTGCGGCAGCGGCGGCGGCAGTGCCACCGGTGGCCAGCAAATCGTCGTGTACGAGCACGTTCATGCCGGGCTGGAGGGCATCGGCGTGCATTTCTATGCGGGCGGTACCGTATTCGAGGGCATATTCGATGCCAATGGTTTTGGCGGGAAGTTTGCCCGATTTGCGCACGGGTACAAACGGCACTTTAAGCGCCTGAGCCAGCGCGTAGCCAAACAAAAAGCCCCGGCTTTCGATGCCCAGCACGGCATCGGGGCGGTGGCTGCCGAGGCGTTCGAGAAATCCGTTTACAATTACCGGCCCCAGTTCGGGCTTATGAAGCAGCGGGGTGATGTCTTTGAAAAGGATGCCCGGCTTGGGGAAGTCGGGAATGTCGCGTATGGCGTTTCTGATAAGGTCCACGGTTCAGAGTGTAAGATACGGGGCAAGTTTACGGTATAAATCGGGGCCGAACAACTGGCAGCGCATTACTTCGGGCAGATTGCGGAAAGGGCCGTGGGCATTGCGGTAGTTTACCACGGCGTTGGCCACCACGGGCGTAAAATAAGGGTGTTTTTTAAGCTCGGCGGCAGAGGCGGTGTTTACGTTTATTTTGCGGATATAGGTGCTGTCTGTTTTCACCTTTCCGTCAATCATTTCGAGGCGCTCTTCATCAAACCCGAACACTTCGGTTAACTGTGCCGGCGAATAAAAACCACCCAGCCGCTGGCGGTAGGCCACAATGCGGCGGGCAAACACCGGGCCTATGCCTTCGAGGTGCATCAGGGCCGAGGTATCTGCGGCGTTGAGTTCAATTACTTCGGGCAGGCGGGGTTTGTGCGATGCCGCGGGAATGGCTGCCACTGCCGCATTGTTTGACGGCTCATCGGGCAGGGCTATGTAGGGTTCAATTTCGGTATAGAATTCGGGCGAAATCACAAACAGTTTTTTTACATCCTGCCGGTAGCGGAATTTACCGCCCGATGCTTCAAACTTTTTTACCGAACGGGCCTGCGCCGGGGTAAGCCCGAGTTTTACCCATTTGTATTCGGGCAGTTGGTTGGGGTCGAAATAAAATTTTTCGCCGCGCGAATAAATAGAGTGTTCACCGGCCAGTTGATAAATGGGTTCGGGCTCATTTTCGGTGGTGGTGGCTAATGTATCGGTCTGCGAAAACTTTTCGGGTGCCGCATTTGCCGCAAGCAGTTGATCGAAAGCGGCATAATTACGTTCGGGCAGTTCCTTACCGGCCGATGCCCAGAAATGCGCACCACTGAGCAGCATTACCAGCAGGCCCAGCACGGCCAGGCCTCGTTGTTCGGCACGGGTAAAACGGAAAAGCGGATGAGGCAAACGCGGCACAGGAGTAAAGATGCCTGTTTGCCCATTTGCGCCTGCCAATTACCTATCGAAATTCGTTGATACGAATGGTAATTTTTATTGATGGTGGGCGCAATCCTATACCTGTTTCCGGCTGCGGCTGGCAATGAAATAAAGTGGCAAACCTATGGCTACAATTATTAATCCGCCCACGGTATTGCGAGGCTGGAAGATGAGCAGATCAATACAAATGGCAGCAGCAGCAATAATGTAAAACGCAGGCAGCCACGGATAACCTAAGGCGCGGTATGGGCGCGGCGCATCGGGTTCGCGGCGTCGCAATACAAATATGCCGGCAATGGTGACAATGTAAAATATCAGCGAGGCAAAGGTGGCGTAGGTAAGCAAATCATTGTAACTGCCCGACAAGCAAAGTACCGATGCCCAGATGCACTGAATCCACAATGCAAACGAGGGCACACCTTTGGTGTTTAGCTGTGCGGCGCGGGCAAAAAAGAGTTTGTCCTGCGCCATGGCATAGTACAAACGCGCCCCGGCCAGAATAATACCGTTGTTGCAGCCAAACGTGGAAACCATAATGAGTATGGCCATAATGGTAGTGGCCACATTGCCAAAAATAACTGTGGCGGCAGCCGTGCCCACGCGGCCTTCGGTGGCAAACTGCATACCGCGCGCCACGGCATCGGCCCCGTCGGGGGTGCCTTTGAGCGGGAGCAGGCAGAGGTAGGCCACATTGGCCAGTATGTACAGCACGGTAACAATGGCCGTGCCCAGCATGAGACTGCGCGGTATGTTTCGCTGCGGTTCTTTTATTTCGCCGGCAATGAAGGTTACGTTGTTCCATGCATCGCTCGAAAAGAGCGAGTATATCATGGTAGTGCCAAACACGGCCAGCAGCGAAAGGCCGCCCATCACGGTAGTGCTCCACACTTTCGAATCTACATCCTGCGTGGTTTGCGAGGCGCTCCACATATCGGTAAAATTGGCTCCGAGTGTGCCGCTGCCCATGCCGATACCAATGCCCAGCACAATGAGTGCAAACAGGGCAATGAGTTTGGCCGAGGTAAACACACGCTGCACCAGCGAGCCGCCTTCTACCCCGCGCGAGTTTACAAAAGTGAGAAACACAATGAGCACCACCGCCACCACATGCCTTGCCGTAATGCTGAAACTGCCCGCACTGAAGAGGACATTTTTCTGGCTGAATACCGGCACCAGTTCGGAAGCATAGTTGGCAAAAGCCATAGCCACCGCCGCAATAACGCCGGTTTGAATAACAGAGAAAACGGTCCACCCGTACAAAAACGCCGTAAGTTTCCCGAATGCGCGGCGTATGTACACATATTGCCCGCCCGCTTCGGGCATCATACCGGCCAGTTCGCCATAGCTGAGTGCGGCGGCCATAGTGATAACGCCTGTAACCAGCCAGGCCAGCAGCAGCCAGCCCGATGAGCCGAGGTCGCGGGCCATATCGGCACTAACCAGGAAAATGCCGGAGCCAATCATGGAACCGGCTACCAGCAGGGTAGCATCGGTTAAGCCAAGTACGCGGTGGAGTTTTGGGTTTTCGCTCATTGAAAAAAATTGAGAAATAAAAAAAGCGCACCGCTTTCCGATGCGCTTTTCTTACAATACTTTTTTACTCGTGTCCGGGTGCCGATACTTCTTCAAGTTTCTCGCCACGTTCCAAACGGGCAAGATTGCTGCGCTGGCGGCTGTAAATAAAATACACCAATATGCCCAGCGTGCCCCAGCATATAAATGCAATCCAGGTATGCGCACGCACCTGAGTCATGAGGAATACGTTGAAACCCATGCCCAATGTGGCAACTACAGGCAGGAAAGGTGTTTTATACGGGCGCTCAAGCTGAGGCTCGCGTTTACGCAGCAGCCACACAGCACCGCAAACCATTGCGAAGGCCAGCAGAGTACCCATACTGCACATTTCCGAAACTGTGTTAATGGGTGTAAGTGCCGCCACTATGGAAATTATTAAACCAACCAGCAGCGTACTCTTGTAAGGTGTTTTGAATTTCGGATGGATAGATGCAAATACACCTCGGGGCAACAAACCGTCTTTGGCCATGCCAAGGAAGATACGGGTCTGGCCCAGCATCATTACCAGCATTACCGAAGTAAGACCTGCGGTGGCGGCAATTACAATTAAATATACTGCCCACGTTATTCCCACCCCGTCGAATGCCGAGGCCACGGGAGCACGTAAATCAAGCTGATCGTACTTTACCATACCTGTTAACACAAGCGAAACAAGTATGTAAAGAATAGTACACACAATTAATGAGGTGATAATGGCAAAAGGCACATCTTTTTTGGGATTGATGGCCTCACCGGCCTGAGTGGAAACGGCATCAAAACCAATGTAGGCAAAGAATACAATAGTAGCCGCAGTAACCACACCCGACCAGCCAAAATGACCATCACCGTTTGAGTCGATGACACGCTCAGGAATAAAAGGTGTCCAGTTGGCTGTATCAATAAAGAATGCACCGGCAATAATTACGAAAAGTACCACCGCTACTTTGAGAACTACAATAATATTATTTGTGCTGGCCGCTTCTTTAATTCCTTTTACAAGAATGGCCGTAACTACCCAGGTAATAAGAAATGCGGGCAGGTTGAACGCAAATCCGGGAAGATTAATTGAAGAGTAATGAGCCTGAAGGTATGTCAGGTTTTTATCACCAGCGGCTATTCCTTTAATGGCTTCTACCGTTTTAGCATTCTTAATCAACTCGTATGCGTCGGTCGATTTCTGCATAATGGCTTGTTTCAGGGTGGCCAGATCGGGCAGTGAATTGCCAAGCTCACTCATAAACTGCTGGAGCGCAGTAAGCCCGGTAGCACTTGCCAGTTCGGCCTTGGCTGTGGCATAGTCCATGGAAAGGAAAAGTGGAAGATGCAGGTCGAACAGATGCAGCAGTTTACAAAAATATCCGCTCCAGCTAACTGCCACCGTGGTGGCTCCCATCATGTATTCGAGAATAAGATTCCAGCCAATGAACCAGGCAAACATTTCGCCCACTGTACCATAAGCGTAGGCATAAGCCGAACCTTCTACCGGCAGCACCGAGGCAAACTCGGCATAGCAAAGCGAGGCAAATAAACACCCCACACCGGCAATAACAAATGAAACAGCCAGTGCAGGCCCTGCAAACTGATTGGCTGCAATACCGGTAAGTGTAAAAATACCACCACCAATAATAGCGCCTATTCCAAGAGAGGTAAGTCCCCAACGGCCAAGAATTCGCCTGAGCTGACTTTTTTTCATATCAGCCTCGTACATACTTACGGGCTTTTTTCGCCAAATGCTGTTTGCCATATTTTCCTTTTAATACTAAGTTGAATTGCCAAATATAGAAGAACTGCCCGAAATTCGGCTAACAATGTACTTTTACATTCTATGTTGCTCTCTATTCTTTTCCTTCTGGGTTATGCGGCCATTGTGCTGGAGCATCCGCTCAGGCTCAACAAATCGGCCTCGGCACTTATTACGGGAGTGGTTTGCTGGACGGTGCTGGTGCTTCTGGGCGAGGCGCATGTAATTAATGAGGAACTGCTGCACCAGATGGGTGAGCTTTCGGGAATTCTGTTTTTCCTGCTGGGCGCCATGACCGTTGTGGAGCTTATAGATGCGCACGATGGTTTTGAGGTAATTACCAGCCGCATTACCACTACCAGCAAAAAGCGTTTGTTTGTGGTGGTGGGGCTTACGGCCTTTTTTCTTTCTGCGGTGCTCGACAACCTTACCACGGCTATTGTAATGATGTCGCTGCTGCGCAAATTATTGGCCGGTGCCGAAGACCGCCGCTATTTTGCCGGACTGGTAATAATTGCGGCCAATGCGGGGGGAGCGTGGTCGCCCATTGGCGATGTGACCACCACCATGCTTTGGGTAGGCGGGCAGATAACCAGCGCGAATATTATTCTGAAACTGATAATACCCTCGCTGGTGTGCCTGCTGGTGCCCATGCTTATTATGCTGCTTAAAGTAAAAGGCAAAGTGGAGCGCCCACAGCTTGCACCTGATACGGTGAAATGTGCGCCCTCCAGCCATACCGAGCGGATGATTGTATTTGCCACAGGAATAGGTGTGCTGCTGTTTGTGCCCGTGTTTAAATCGTTTACTCACCTGCCACCGTTTATGGGTATTTTGCTGGGCGTAGGCGTGCTTTGGGTGGTAACCGAAATAACTCATAAACGAAAAAACGACGAAGAGAAAGCATCTCTTTCGGTGGCGCGGGCATTGCAGCGGGTGGATACACCCAGTGTGCTTTTCTTTCTGGGCATTTTGCTTGCCATTGGGGCACTACAAAGTGCGGGGCTGCTTACCTTGCTGGCACAGGCTATGGATAACGCCATTGGCAATATTAATGTAATTACAATGGCCATTGGCGTTACCTCGGCCGTGGTGGATAATGTGCCGCTGGTGGCCGCCGCACAGGGCATGTACAGCTTAAACAGTTTCCCTACCGATCATTATTTCTGGGAATTTCTGGCCTATTGTGCAGGTACAGGCGGCAGCATACTTATTATAGGTTCGGCGGCCGGGGTGGCAGTAATGGGTCTTGAGCGAATTGACTTTTTCTGGTACGTGCGCCGTATTTCGTTTCCGGCGCTGGCAGGTTATTTTGCCGGTGCGCTGGTATATATGGGCATGGCCGCATTAATACATGGTTAAAAATACCGGCATTATGACTCCCAAAGCATACGCCAAAGCACTGCAAGGTTTTTTCGCACAAAATGCCGATGCCGGCGAGGCACAGGGCATGGCCGATTACATGAAAAACCGGTTTGTCTTTTTCGGTATCAAGGCGCCCCTTCGCAAACAACTTGGCAAACAATTTATTAAGCAACACGGTCTGCCTGCCGATGTGGAGGCCACCGTGCGCGAACTCTGGAAACTGCCCCAGCGCGAGGTACATTATTTTGCCCAGGAGCTCTGCGGCAAGCTGGCCAAAAAAGCCCCGCCCGAACGCCTCGGCCTTTACGAAGAGCTTATTACCACACACTCGTGGTGGGACAGTATAGATTATATCAGTCAGCACCTGTGCGGGGTGCATTTGCTGGTTTACCCCGAACTGAAAACCAAAGCCGTAAAAAAATGGGTCAAAAGCAATAATATATGGCTCATGCGCACGGCTTTGCTGTTTCAAATGCCCTATAAAAAACAAACCGACGAGAAACTTTTGTTCGACCTGTGCCGGGAAATGGCTGCAGAGGAAGATTTTTTTGTGCGCAAGGCAATTGGCTGGGCGTTAAGGCAATACGCCCGCACAGAACCCCGCCGGGTAAAAGAATTTGTAGAAAAAACCGCTCTTTCACCCCTTAGCCGGAAAGAAGCCCTCAAACATTTTTAATGTCGTGTGAACAAACCGCCCGCTGACCTGTTTAAACATTAAAGCACAAAATAGCACAACCTATAAACAAACCGCACAAAACCTTTCTCCATGCCCAATTCACGAGTACTTGTTGTAGAAGATGAGCCCAAAGTGGCCGACTTCATTACCCGCGGTTTACGCGAAGAAAGCTTTCAGGTTGACCATGCCGCCGATGGAATGATTGGTAAGTCGCTGGCACTGGCCAATAACTATGATCTGATTATCCTTGATCTTCAACTGCCCCGTCTTAACGGGCTCGACCTTTGCAAAATTCTTCGCCAGCAAAACTCAAGCGTGCCGGTACTTATGCTTACCGCATTAGGCACACTCGACGATAAACTGACCGGCTTTGAAGCAGGAGCAGATGATTATCTGCCCAAGCCTTTCGAGTTCAGGGAACTTCTGGCCCGCACCAAAGTGCTTATGAAGCGCAACAATGCGGCCACCGAAGACAATCAGCTCAGCATTGGCGATCTTATTATGGATCTTCACTCGAAAACGGTAACCCGTGGCGGCCGTAACATACAACTTACCGCCCGCGAGTTTGCCCTGCTCGAACTGCTTATCCGCAATACCGGCCGCGTACTGAGCCGTGCCGAAATTGCCGAAAAAGTATGGGACATCCGTTTCGACACCGGCACCAATGTAATTGATGTATATATCAATTTCCTGCGCAAAAAAGTAGATAAGAACTTCGAGACCAAACTCATCCACACCATTATTGGTATGGGTTACGTAATAAAAGTGGCCGAAGCGGCATGACCATAAGGGCAAAGCTAACTCTACGATTTACCATTATCGTTTCGGCAATTACCATTGCCATCTCTTTAATTATTTATACATTTTCCTCCAATCACAGGCAGGAAGAGTTTGATGAGCGCCTTTACAACGAAGCGCAGCATACACTCAACCTGTATTTTCTGGTGGAGGAAGTGGATTCTTCGCTGTTAAGGAAAATAAATGAGGCCGACTCCACCATGGTGGGCGATTTCCTGACCATACATGGCCCGGGAAATGAAATTCTCTTCAATACAAACAGCAGTACCGCTCCCGATCTTCACAAGCGCTACCTCGAAAAATCGGGCAAGTCGCTTACTACCGAACCGCTTCAGGGATCTGAGAACAACCGCGATTATGTGATGTTTACCTACAATCACAAAGGCCGGTTGAATAAGGTGGTTATTTCGGCGGTTGATTTCTGGGGGCTGGAACAGTTGCGGTTTTTACGGCTTATTCTGCTTACCTCTTGCTGTGCGGCCATGCTGCTGGCGGCTCCGCTGGGTTATTTATACTCGGGCCGGATGCTGCAGCCCATTAACCGTATGGTAAATGAGGTAAACGAAATAAACGCCCTCTCGGCAGGCACACGGCGCGGCAAACGGTTAAGCACCGGCAAAGAACGCGATGAGCTTGAACGGCTTGCCATAACGCTTAACCGCATGTTGCTACGCCTCGAACAATCGCTCGATGCGCAGCGCAATTTTGTGGCCAGCGCCTCACACGAACTCCGCTCACCGCTTACCGCTCTTGCCGGACAAATAGAAGTAGCCCTTCGCCAGCCCCGTGCCAACGAAGAATACCGCAACCTGCTCGAATCGCTCACCGACGATCTTAACCGCCTCACCGATCTTACCAACGGACTGCTCACCCTGGCCAAAACCGACGCCATTGTGGATATGCCCTCCATCAATTACCGCATAGACGAATTGGTGGACGATGCCATTGTGGAAACATTGAGACGCGATAAGAACTGGTCTATTGATGTGGATTACGAAGATTTCCCCGAAGACGACGAGTTGTTTAACGCCACCGGAAACAACAACCTGCTGCGCATTGCATTGGTAAATATTCTGGACAATGCCTGCAAATATTCGCCCAACCACAAAGCCGAGCTACGGGTAGGTTTAACGCAGGAAAACATTGTTTTACAATGTATAGATCATGGCATAGGCATACCCGAAAGTGAAACGGAAAAAGTGTTTGGCCGTTTTTTCAGGGCCAGCAATACGGGCGGCATACGTGGCCACGGCCTGGGCCTGCCGCTTGCGCGCCGCATTACCGAGTTGCATGGCGGCGATCTTCAGCTTGTGTCGCAACAAGACAAAGGCACGGTGGTAACCATGACCATTCTCCGGAAAATTCCTCGTCGGGTTTAATTCGGCTTTCATTTCTCCTCTTTATTTACTGTGCATATTTGTATAAGTAAATTAATTATTCACTGAAAGTGAAGTGAGGAGGGTAAAATGGAAATAAGCAAAGAACAACTTTCAGAATTGCACTTCCCGAAATACGATGTACTGACTGATGAGCAACATCGTGCAGAACGCATGCGCTTAATTGGTAATGCCGTACTTGCCAGTAATTTATATAAGGTAAAAGCCAACATTAAGTTCGTATGCCATCAGGGCACACGCAGTGTGGTTACCACCATCTGGCATTGTACGGATAAGCATGTGGTGCTGAAAGGCGGGAGGGTAATTCCGGTACACGCCATTGTTAATGTAAGCTGAACTTACCGCTCATGTTCGCTTACTGTAAAATCGCCTCTGCCACTTTGCAGGGGCGTTTTTTATGCTTCATCGGGTTCGGCCTGGGCGGTAATTTCCCAGGTATGATCGGCCAGTAAATGCAACGTGGCCTGCCAGATAAACGGTGAGTTTGCGCCCCATTCTTCGGGCGATACCATGGAGAGTACGTCTTTCCCGTCTTTCTTTCGCTCGTATAAATGATAGGTGTGGCCAATTACGGGTTTAAAGTTCATATCGGCTTTGTAAATGCGTTCCGAAATGGTAACCCGGTCGTGTATGCCCTGTGCCTGGGCCATGAGCAGCTCTACCTGCTTGCGTATCTGATCGAGCTGCCGGTTGGTTTGCTCGTACATGGCCTGCATGGCATTGCCTTTGGTGCGGCCTTTGTCTATGGGTTTTATGATGGCACTGCCTACTGTGTGTGCATAAGGCAACAGGCCCGGATTCTGGGCTGTTTTGGTTACATCAATGGGATTTACAAAATCGGGTAAGGCCTGGCTTTCTGTACTCATATTCCTAACAACATATTTAAAGCCTCTTTGTTGTGTTAAACCGTTTGCAATTGCAAATCGAGCAGGGCCAGCCCTTCCCTGAAACTTCGCGGATTGTAGCCGAATGCATTGCGGGCTTTATCAATAACAAAGCCGGTGCGGGGCGGGCGGCGCGCAGGCTGGTTTATAGTGGCCGATTGTACGGGAGTTACCAATGATTTGTCCAGCTGCCAGTAATCGGCCACGGCATACACGAGTTCGAGTATGCTCATGAAATCTTTGCCCGATACATGGTACACGCCCTGTGCTTCTTTTTCGGCGCAAAGTATGCAGCCTTCGGCCAGGTCTTCGGCCAGCGTGGGGGTGCGAAACTGGTCGTTAACCACGTTTATCTGTTTGCCGTTGCCCAAAGCTTCGCGCGCCCAAAGCACTACGTTTGAGCGGCTCATAAAATCGGCAATGCCATACACAATAATGGTACGCAAAATAGCCCAGCGCACGGCCGATTGCATGACAGCCTGCTCGGCATCGAGCTTGGTTTGGGCGTACCAGCTTAGGGGGTTGGGCGTGTCGTCTTCGCTATACGGGCCGGCTTCACCATCGAAAATAAAGTCGGTGGAAAGGTGTATGAAATGCGGGTTGTAAGCATCACCCCGCAGGTTTTCGAGTGCGCGCAACTGATACGCTACTGCATCTACGTTTAACAGCCGGGCCTGTTCGCGTTGTGTTTCGCAGGCATCCACGTTGGTCATGGCGGCGGTGTTTATTACCACATCGGGGCGGTATTGGGCAAATACTTTTTTTACTTCCTCCGCATCGGTAATATCGAGCGGCACGTAGGTGTAGCCTTGCTGTAAGCGCAGGCGGTTTTCGCCTTTGGAGGTGGCAATGATGTGGAATGAGGATCCGCTGCGGTTGCGGCCCAGCAGGTTGTACACTAGTTTTTGGCCCAGCAGGCCGTTGCTTCCGGTAATGAGTATGGTTTTGGGCATCGGGCAATAATTTACTGGCCGCACAAACGGCTAATGGGCAAGCAGTGCTTTGAGTTTGGTAATCTGTTCGGGTGTGCCAAGCACAAACAGCTTTCCGTCGGGCAGAAAAGGTGTTTCGGGCGATGGGTTAATAACATACTCGCCCTTGCCCGATTTGAAGCCTACTATGTTTGCGCCCGAGCGGTTGCGTATTTCGAGTTCGCGAATGCTGCGGTTGCGCAAATGTTCGGGCAGGCTTTCGTAGGTAATTTCTTCGAGATTGATTTCTGGGCCGCCCTGCCCGGTAATGAAATCAACAAACTCAATTACATCGGGCTTGAGCACCAGCGAGGCCATGTGCGCACCGCCAATACGATCGGGCATGATTACGTTGTTGGCTCCGGCGGTTTTGAGTTTTTTGTCAGAGTTATCGTCCGACGCGCGACTGATAATGGTAAGATCGCCCCTGAGCGAACGCGCGGTGAGTACAATAAAAAGGTTGTCGGCATCAACCGGCAGTGTGGTAATAAGTGCCGAGGCGCGATGAATGCCTGCTTTTTCGAGCACCTCGTCCTGCGTGGCATCGCCTTTTACTACAAGATCAGAATGTTTGTGGCTGAGCAGGGTGTCTATTACGTCCTGTTTACTTTCTATTACCACAAAACGTTTGCTGTGTTTTTTTAACACATGTGCTGCCTGACGGCCGTTTCGGCCATAGCCGCAAATAATAACATGCCCCTCTAACTGATTTATTGCGCTCACGGTTTTATATGTTTTGTAGTAGCGGCTAAACTCGCCATCCATTACATACACCGTAAGTGTGGTAATGGCATAAGCAAAAATACCAAAACCAGCCACGATCAGGAAAATGATAAACACCTTTTCCTGCGCACTGGGATGATATACTTCTCTGAAACCTACTGTGCCAATGGTAATCACTGTCATATACAGTGCTTCCACAAACGTGTATTGGGGATTAATAACTAAAAAACCCAATGTACCTCCGAAAATAACCAGCAGCAACAGGCCTGCGGTAATGTATAATTTTCGGAATTGTTGAAAAGGAAGCATCAGTTGGTATAAGGCACAGTGCAGACAGTGAAATCAGGCAAAGGCCTACAACTCCCAAACACTCGACCGGCGTTTGCGGCGGAAAGGAAAAAACTCTTTATGCTCGAGGAAAAACGCCATGATGAAATAGAGTATTACCGGCGAGCCAACCGTGAAAAACGAGAGGTAAATAAAATACATCCTGATGCGGGTGGGCTGTATGCCCAGCAGTTTCCCCCACCAGGTACATACACCAAAGGCCTGCTGCTCAAACCATGAGGCAATACGATCGATGAATGGAATACCTGTCATATAGCGGATGTGTTTTGTTTTCGTGTGACAAAGCTAATCATCACTAATTTACGAAAAAATAAAGTTTGTGAAAAGAATTTGCGAAAAAGTGATTGTAAGGCTCCTGATTTAATCCGGTTCATTGTACAATAAAACGTTTTCTGCCAATGCCGTTTGCCGTTTGCAATTCAAGCACATAAATGCCCGAAGCCAAACCAGAAAGGCTAAGCACACAACTGTTCTGCCCGGCACTTATCTGCTGTGTGAGCACTACCCTGCCCGCTTCATCGGTTAGTTTTAACAATGCTTCCGGCTGCTGGTTAAGTGTTACCCAAAGCTCGTTTGAGGCCGGTACCGGATAAAGACTGAACGAAGGAATTGCCGCTGCCTCGTTTACCCCGGTAGCAATAGTTTTTCTTACAATGAAGCAGTTAAAATACGATGAGGTATGTGCTACCGCACTCCAGCCCAGGGGTGCGGCCGTTTGCGTTTGGCTGAGTGAGAGCACTACGGGTGTTGACGGGTTGTAAATGCCGGTATAAACGGGCGGCCCGTAATAGTTTTGCACATCAATTATTTCAAACGCATCGCCATTGGTTAAGCCCGGGGGTGCAATGCTTACACCTGCCTGCTGCGCCCAGTTATACACCACCAGCAGCGAGCGGCCGGGGGTGTATTGATCGGGCAGCCCAAAAACGGGTGTGCCTGCGGGCATCGAATTGGTGTAGGTGCTGTTTGCATCAAACCCGCTTTGCTGTACCCAGGTGGCAAACGGCGCAGGCTGGTTCGACTGGTAGGCAAACTGTGCAGCGGGTGCCAGGCCATAGTAGGTGTTGTTGTTCCAGCTATATGTGCTGTTTACCGGAAATACAGCGGCGGCAGTACCATCGCGGTAAAAGGTTTGGTTGTGCTGTACCTGTGCGCTGTCCCAGTTTATTACGGCCAGGCCGGCGCGTCCGTTTCCGGCAAAGTAATTACTGTCTATCCGCACCGAGCCGTAAACCGAGGCGGGAGTTCCGGCAAGCACATCAAAATCGTATATACTCGTGTGTGGGTAACTTGTTTTGTCGTCGAATGTGAAGTTGCCGGTGATAGTGATATTTGTAGCCTGATAGGGCGAATAGGTTTCGGCCAGTATATTGTTTAGCCTGAAACTGGTGTCGGTTAAAATGCCGTTGTGAAAAAGCACATTGCCTTCAATTTCGTAGCCCCGCAAATGGCCCGGATTGGGATAAAGGTGCAACCCGAAACCGAATTGGTTGAACACTACGTTGTGGCTTATTTTTTTCAAACCATTGTCATTTTGTGTGTATATGCCGTGGCCGTGTGTAATATAATTGCCAATGCTGTTTGCTGTGCCGCAGTTGTAAATCAGGCAGCCATATATTTCTGCATCCTCTGCTTCTTTCCAGAAACCAATGCCGTGGCCGGTATCGTGTATGACCAGATGTATAAACTTGCAATGCGGCCCCTGTGCCTGCACACCCATTGGCCTGAACGAGGCCGACGAGGTGCTTGTGCGCGTGGCAATGGTGTTGGTTATTTCTATGTCCTGATAAATAGTCCAGGCTCCATTTACCTGAAGTGTGGCGCCGGAGGCATATTGCCGGTTATCGGCCAGTGTGGCGCGTTCGCCGGGGTAGGCCATTACTACTGCATAATTGCCGGGAGCGCCGGTAATGGTGCTGGTAAAATTGCCTGCATATATCCCGCCACGCAAATAAAGCGTATCGCCGGCAAGGAATGAGGGCGGTTGCGAAAGTGCAGTTTGCAAATCCCATGGCGAAACCATGCTGCCGCTGGCCATAGCCAACCCTGTGGGCGATGCAAACCAAACAGCAGCCTCACACCTGCATGAAAGTACTATGCAAATACTTACCAACAGAAGGTTTCTCATACCTGAAAATTACAACGCATTGCCCCAATGCTGCAAATTTGGGGCACTTAACTTCGCTTTACAGCACCCACAATTAGCAAGCAACTGTTCCTCAAAAAGCCGATAAGCCTCCCACAACCAGCTTATCCGTTATATACACAACCTCATAATTACCCCGCCTTGCGCACTGCCACTCTTACCGATGCAGGAGCTTCAAGCAGATAACGCCCAATGGTACAATTCAGGCAGTTTTTATGCATACAGTAGTTTTTGTGCAGGTGTATTAATGCCTGAGATTCTGAGGCGTTGGTGGCTTTGAGCCCGTGCTGCTGGTAGTTTCGGATAAGGGTGTTTTGCTCGGGTGCAAGTTCATCGAGCCAGTTTAAGGCTTTTTCGCGCAGCAGATCATCATCGTGCATTACACCACGGGCAAACATAAAAGGTATTACCACGTTAATAAGCACCAGCTGCTGCATTTGTGCACCCAGCTTTTTATCAGAAACAGCGGCCTTTACACCCGGCATAAAATGATTGCGCCAATATGCCGACGGAGTAACATCAAGCAAAGACAAGGCCTCTGCGGGCGACTGACAGCTAAGCATTTTATGAAACAGCCGTGGCGTTTTATGTATTAAGGCCGCAAGCTGTGCCAAACGCACGGCTGGAAAGTTGGCCGGACGAAGCCTCGAGTGTTTCCAGTTATGGCCGGGCTGGGGCTGCAGGTTGTGCAGTTTACACAGGCTTTGGTAGGTTTGGCTAAGTGTGCGGCAATATTTATCGGGCGCAATGTCGGGGAGCAAACCGGCCTGCCCAAGCAGCAATGCCTCTAGCACGGGCAATTGATCGTGCTTGCGGGCAAGCAAACACCACGGCAGTGTGCGTGCAAGCCACGAAAAAGGCTCGGCGTTAACACGGGTGCCAAAGCTGCGCAGCAGAAAACGATAGAAAGATTGCTCCCAATCCATGCCCGTAAGCTCAAGCTCCTGTTTTATATGCTGCATTTTTACGGCCATGCGCTCGGCCATCATGCGCCCAAGCAGGCCTACCGAAATAATACCCGGCACTGCAGCAAGATCTGAAGCGCAGGGCACCCACTTTTGCTCATTTAAAAAACGCTGATAGCGGGCATACAAACCTTCTTCCAAACGCCCCTGCAAAGCAAGCGTTTGTGAAGCCGACGGCATTAACTGCCTGATGCCGTTTTTGCCCGAATCATCTTCATACACCACATGCAGCACTATATTTTTGTACGCGGCATCAAACTGGTGCCCGTGCCTGAGCCAGTCGCTCGCTTTGAGATGTATTTCTACATTGCCCGCCCAAAACTGAGTGCCAATAATAAGACGGGCATCAGAAAAATCAGGCCCCGAATCTTTGTTGTGCTTGCCCGGATCAAGCACCTGAACCGGCTCTCCGTGGGAGGTAATTAGGTGCGAACTATTGTACTGGCGGGTTTTCCATACATAGTGCAGGTAGTCTTCTGTCATTTGAATAAAATTTTAAATAATACATTCTTGCTATACTTAAACTCATCTCCAATAAACTCCCACAAAGCTACGCCCCCCAAAAAGGCCTTGTCAAGTCCCCCTCTAAACTTAATTACTTACAAACAATTACAAACGACTAAACCCAAATTTTACGGGCATTTCAGCCTCGAATTTTTTTTCAAAAAAACCGATGCCCGAAAAAATTTTCGGGCATCGGCTGCATTTTTCAGCAATATTTATCGAGCAATATTTCCATTTCCTGCTGCATCTTTCTGGCTTCTCCGCGTGCCTTTTCGGCAAAATCTTCGCCTGTGGAAGCATACAATATACTGCGCGAGGCATTTACCAGCAGCCCGCATTGTTTGTTCATGCCATACTGTGCCACTTCGGCCAGGCTGCCTCCCTGTGCGCCCACGCCGGGCACCAGCAAAAAATGCTCAGGCACTATGGTGCGTATATGAGCCAGTTTATCGGCTTTGGTGGCTCCTACCACATACATCAAATTATCGGCCGTGCCCCATTGCTGCGAAGTGCGCAACACCTTTTCATAAAGTTGCCCGCCGCTTTGCAGTGTTTCAAACTGGAAATCGGCCGCACCTTCGTTTGAAGTGAGTGCCAGCAGTATTACCCATTTGCCCTGGTGCCCCAGAAAAGGCTTTACCGAATCGCTGCCCATATAGGGTGCCACGGTAACCGAATCAAACCCGTAATGCCCGAAAAACGAGCGCGCATACATGGCCGAGGTATTGCCTATATCGCCGCGCTTGGCATCGGCTATGGTAAAATGCGTGGCGGGTATGTGCTGCATGGTGGCCTCAAGGCTTTGCATACCCTTAATGCCATCGGCCTCATAAAAGGCGAGGTTGGGTTTGTAGGCCACACAATACTCGGCAGTGGCTTCAATAATTTGCCGGTTAAATTCGGCCACCGGATCGGGGTGCGTGAGCAGGTGGGCGGGCAGTTTTGCACTGTCGGTATCAAGCCCTACGCACAAAAAACTTTTGCGCCGGGTTATTTGCTCAAAAAGCTGGGCACGATTCATACAATATACTTTATGCGGTGGTTCCTTCGCGCAGGCGTTCGGCATTTTCTGCCACCTGCAGGGCTTCTATCATGCTGCCAATATCGCCCGCCAGAAAGGCTTCAAGGTTATGCTGCGTTACTCCAATGCGGTGATCGGTAATGCGGCTTTGCGGATAATTGTAGGTGCGTATTTTGGCCGAGCGGTCGCCGGTGCTTACCAGTGTTTTGCGGCGGCGGGCAATGTCGCCCATCTTTTTGTTGTATTCCAGCTCATACAGGCGGGTGCGCAGCATTTGCATGGCACGCTCGCGGTTGCCAAGCTGGGTGCGCTCTACCTGGCAGGTTACCACAATGCCCGAGGGTTTGTGCGTAAGAATTACCTTCGATTCTACCTTGTTTACATTCTGCCCGCCTGCTCCACCCGAACGGGCCGTTTGCATTTCAATGTCTGACGGGTTGAGCTGTATATCCACATCTTCGGCCTCGGGCATAATTACTACCGTGGCGGCCGAGGTGTGCACACGCCCCTGTGTTTCGGTATCGGGCACACGCTGCACGCGGTGTACACCCGATTCGTATTTCAACGTACCATACGCATTATCGCCCACAATGTTGGCTATTATTTCCTTGTAGCCGCCCATGGTGCCTTCGCTAAAATCAACCACCTCTACCTTAAAATTATTCTGCTCGCAAAAGCGCGAATACATGCGAAACAAATCGCCGGCAAAAAGGGCGGCTTCGTCGCCACCGGTGCCGGCACGTATTTCGAGCACTGCATTGCGGGCATCTTCGGGATCTTTAGGTATGAGCAACGTACGTATGCGCTCTTCTTCTTCTTCCTGTTTGGGATGCAGTTCCTCAAGCTCGGCCTTGGCCATTTCTATAAAATCAGGATCCTTCTCGGTAGCCAGCACACGTTTGGCCGAATCAATATTTTCGAGCAACTGTTTGTAGCTGTGGTAGGCTTCCGATATTATTTTAAGCTCCTTGTACTCGCGGTTAAGCTGGGCAAAGAGTTTCATATCGGCCATGGCAGCCGGGTCGGCGAGGCGCTGTTCTACGTCTTTAAAGCGTTCTTCTATAGCCGCTAATTTATCGAGCATGTGTATTGTTTTCCTTTATTTCTATTGTTTTACTGATAGATAAACTCTCCCTTATCCGACCGGATGGTGAGTTTTTTAGCCCCTTCCTCTACCCTGCCCACAATTTGCGCATCAATACCAAACTCTTTGGAAATGGCTATTACACGGGCAGCGTGTTCGGGCGCAAGATATACTTCCATGCGGTGGCCCATGTTAAACACCTTGTACATTTCGGCCCAGGGTGTTTGGCTTTGTTGCTGTATAAGTGCAAACAAAGGCGGCACGGCAAAGAGGTTGTCTTTTATTACATGTACGTCTTTCACAAAATGCAGCACCTTGGTTTGTGCCCCGCCACTGCAATGCACAAGGCCGTGTATGTGCGGGCGCAATTCGGCAAGCACTTGTTTTATTACGGGTGCGTAGGTGCGTGTGGGCGAAAGTACGAGTTTGCCGGCGGGCATGGTTTGGCCGTTTCCAATGTCTGTTTCATCGGTAAGGCGCATTTTGCCGCTGTACACAAGGTCGCGGTTTACGGCGGGGTCATAGCTTTCGGGGTATTTTTCGGCCAGGTAATGGGCAAACACATCGTGCCGGGCCGAGGTGAGGCCGTTGCTGCCCATGCCTCCATTGTACTCGGTTTCGTAGGTAGCCTGCCCGTATGAGGCCAGCCCCACTATTACATCGCCTGCACGAATGCTGTCGTTGCTTATTACCTCGCTGCGTTTCATGCGGGCGGTAACGGTAGAATCTACAATAATGGTGCGCACAAGGTCGCCCACATCGGCCGTTTCGCCGCCGGTACTGGTTATGCCAATGCCCATGCTGCGCAGCATTTCAAGCACTTCTTCGGTACCGTTTATAATGGCCGAAAGTACTTCGCCGGGAATAAGGTTTTTGTTGCGGCCTATGGTTGACGAGAGCAGGATATTGTCTGTGGCGCCCACGCAAAGTAAATCGTCGGTGTTCATCACAATAGCATCCTGGGCAATGCCTTTCCACACGCTTAAATCGCCGGTTTCTTTCCACCACAAATAGGCCAGCGACGATTTTGTGCCTGCCCCGTCGGCGTGCATCACTATGCAATGTTCTTCGCTTCCGGTAAGCAAATCGGGCACAATTTTGCAAAATGCGGCCGGAAAAAGGCCCTTGTCAATACGGGCAATGGCATTATGCACATCTTCCTTGGAGGCCGATACGCCCCGCTGGTTATATCGCAAATCTGTCATCTTTGGCGTGGTGCAAAAAAGAAGCCTCTTCCGGTTTTTCGGAAGAGGCCTCAAAGGTAGTGCTTTTATGCCTTACAGCGGCTTAGTACTTGGGCTTTGCCGGTGTGGTGGCGGGCTGTGTTTTGGGAGGCGTTGTACCGGCGGGCTTGCTGCCTGCTGGTGCGGTACCGGCCGGCTTGGGTGCGCCCGGGGCAGGTGTGGTGGGAGCCGGAGCGGGGGCCGGAGCCTGCTGCTGCGGTTCTTCTTTTACATCGGCACCGGTGGTGTCGCCCATATCGTCAAACGCTCCCGAAAGTACTTTCGGACGAACAATTTTGCGCTGGTTCGGATCAACCGGCTTGGTGGGATCAACATAATCCCAGCTAATTACGCGGAATACCGTGCGGCGGTTAAGCTGGTGCAGTGCTTCCTGCTCCTGCTTGGTTTTCTGGCCCATAATGTACTTTTCGGTAAGTACATTGCCATCGCCCATACGCAGGGGACGCTCTTCGCCGTAACCTTTGGCCACCATACGTGCTGCCGGAATGCCTTTTTCTTTGGTCAGATAATCTACACAAGCCTGAGCACGGGCCTGAGAGAGTTTCTGGTTGTAGGCATTCGACGAACGCGAGTCGGTGTGTGAACCGATTTCGATGATAATGGTGGGGTTGTCCATTAGTGTCTGATAGAGGAAGTTGAGCGAATCTTTCGACTCGGGACGCAGGTTCGACTTGTTCAAATCGTAAAGTACGGCAGGGAAACGGATTTCGGTTTCGGCCGGTACCAGACAGAAGTCGAGCGTGTAGTTTTTCGATTCGTTCTGACCAATGGTGGTGAGTTTGCCTTTGTCTTTATCGGGCAGGTTGAGGTAGTTCTCGGCTTTCGAACTGCGGCCTTTATCAGAGAACACAGTTACTACGTATGAAACTTCCGGCAAAAGCGAGGCTGTGTATTTGCCTGATGCGTCTGTTTTAACTTCGTCTGACGAGCCATCAGAACCTACAATACGCACTGTGGCACCCTGTACAAATATAGAAGGACCATACTTGCAGTCTGTTACCACGCCTTCGAGTTTAAACACCAGCGGGGGCATGTAGAACGACCAGATATCGTCAGACCCTTTCGAGCCTTCGCGGTTTGAAGTAAGGAAGCCGCGTTCTTTTTTGCCGTCAAACACAATACCGAAATCGTCGCCGGGCGAGTTCATCGGGTATCTGAGGTTTTCTACGTTACCCCATTTCCAGGCATCGCCAGGCTGTTTGGCTGCTTTGAAAATATCAAGGCCGCCCATACCCAAATGTCCGTCGGAAGAGAAGTAAAGATCACCACTCTCGTGCAGGAAGGGGAAACCTTCGCGACCTCCGGTGTTAATGGCCGAACCAAGGTTGGTGGGCTTGCCCCATTTCTTGGCTTTTTTGTCATATACAGACATCCACAGGTCTGACTTCAAACCACCGGTAGAACCTTTAAGGTCTGATGAGAACACCATAACCTGATCGTCGGCGCTGATGGTGGGGTGACGGAAGTTGGTACTGTCGAGCACGGCAGCATCAAGACCAAAGTCAACCATTTCGGGTTCGCCCCAGGCATTGCCTTTTTTGGCTGCCACATAAATTTTGCAGGTAATGAGCGATTTTTTAGCCTGATCGCAACGGGTAAAATAAATTTTATCGGCTTTTTTGTTTACACAGCTTGCGCCTTCGTTGCCCATGCCGCTGTTTACTTCGCCCTGAACCACTGAAGGTGAGCTCCACTTACCGTTTTTATCCACCTTGGTTTCAAACAGGTCGGAATACATGGTGCCCGAAATGGGATCCACTTTATTGCCTGTCTGGCCTTCGCGCTGCGAGGTGAAAATAAGGGTGGTGTGTTTTTTATCGCCGTAGGTGGGCGAAAAATCGTAGTCTTTCGAGTTAATCTGAGCTACGTTTTCCACTACCCAGCGGGTGGGCGCGTCTTTCCATTTCTGCGAAAGTTCGCTCGACTTTATACCATTTTCACCGGCAGGATCAGAAGGCACCATTTTCTGGTACTCCTGAAATGCGGTAATGGCTTCGTCGTATTTCTGGTTAATTTTTTTGGCTTCAGCCACCCAGAGATACATTTTATCGTCTGTGTGCTTGGCTTTAATGGCCTTGTTGTACCAGCTTTCGGCCTGTTTCCAGTCGTTGATTTTGCGGTAGCATTCTGCCACCTGAAAAGTAATGCGGGCTTTCTCCTGTTTGTTTTTAATCTTGGACATGCCCTTTTTGTACAAATCAATCGCACTGTAGTATTGTTGCGATTCATAAGCACGATCTGCATCGCGGATAAAATTTTTCTGAGCATGTACCGTTCCGGTAAAAGCAAACAGAAAAACAAGAATCGCAGAGAGTACCTTAACGAGTTTCATAGGGTGCTGCGTTAGTGTTTCTTTGGGTTTGACGTGGCTGCTAAGATATACAAATCCTTCATATATCGAAATTGGCACGCATTTTTTTATGCGCACCCTGCCGGATGTTCTTAACAACCTCTGGTATAACGAGGCGTGGTAAAGAAGATACGGCACGCTATATTGTACAAAGATAAAACACTGAATATCAACCCGATTAATTTCAGAAAGCACCCCGCCCCATGCTCAGGCTGCATGGGTGCGGGGGCCGTTTGAACGGGGTTAGCCGCCCGGACTTTCAACAGAAAAATCAATCTTTTTCTGCTTCTTCGGAGGGAGCAATTTCAATGCTGTCGTCGAAAAATCCTTTTTTCACCTCCGGAGCCGGGGCCGAATTGGTGTTATTTTGAAAATTGTTGGCAATAATTCTGAATACCGTGCGGCGGTTTAACTGGTGCAGGGCTTCGCGTTCGTTTTCGGGGCGTGTGTTTATGTAGGCTTCTGTGAGCGCAGTGCCGGCGGCCAATTTAAGCGGACGCAACTCGCCATAGCCTTTGGCCACAATGCGGCGCGGGTCTATGCCTTTTTCGCGCACCAGATAATCAACACAGGCCTGTGCGCGGCGCTCGGAGAGCAGGTTGTTTGCCTGTTCGCTGCCGCGGCTATCGGTGTGGGCTGCTATTTCTATTACCATGTTTGGGTTTTCGGTGAGCAGGCGGTAGAGGTAATTGAGCGAGTCTTTCGAAGAAGGCTCAAGCTCTGCACTGGCCAATTTGTAAAGCACGGCCGGAAAGGCAATTTCTTCTTTGGGCGGAATGGCCGTGAGGCAGGCCTGCGTACTTATGCTGCATATCGAATCTACCTCAAACTTCACCACCGGCCGCTGCAGGGCGGGCAAACTCAGGTAGCCGCTGTTGCCGCCGCAGGTGGCCTTGCTGCCATCAACCGAAAGCACGTAGCTGGTGGCGTAGCGGCCGGTAAATCCAAAAGTACCGTCGGCATTGCTGCTCAGGGCAAATGCTGTGCCCGACGAGGGTGTAACCGTAATAACGGCACCGCCCACAGGTTGTTTGTTGCTGCAATCGGTAATCATGCCCTGCACCTGTTTGGGCGATGCTTCAAACGACCAGATATCGTCTTTGCCGCGGCCTCCTTCGCGGTTGGAGGAAAAATAGCCGCGCTGCTTGAGTCCGTCAAACAAAATCCCGAAATCATCCTGCGGCGAGTTAAGCGGCAGGCGCAAATTTTCGGGCTGGCCCCAGGCCCATTTGCTGCCGGGCATTTTGGGCGCTCGAAACAAATCGAGCCCGCCCAGACCGGGAAGCCCGTCGCTGGAGAAATACAGCGATCCATCGTCGTGTATATAAGGAAAGCCTTCGCGGCCGGTGGTGTTTATGGCGTTGCCCAAATGCTCGGGCGCGCCCCAGGTTTTGGTGCGGGCATCCCAATGCGAAACCCACAAGTCAGAACACACTCCGCCCAGGTTGCCGGGCATGTCGGAGGTAAACACCATTACCTGTCCGTCGGCACTAATGGCCGGGTGGCGGAAGTTGTAGTTGTCCAGCACTTCTGCATCCAGCCCGAAATCTACCATTTGCGGTGCGCCCCAGTTGGCTCCGGCTTTATCGGCAAAGTAAATATGGCAGGTTTGGTATTTGCGGCGCAACCGTTCAGACCGGGTAAAGTACATGCGGTTTCCTTTTGCCATAATGCACGACGAGCCTTCGTTGGCCACCGGCCGGTTTACCTCGCCGTTTACAGCCGCAGGCGAACTCCACAAGCCTTTCTTATCTAAACGCGCCTCAAACACATCGCTGAAAAAACCGCCCGAAATTGGGTCAACCGGCGCACGGCCAACGTTGTTTGTTTCAATGGCGCGCTGTGCGGTAAAGGCAATACCGCTGTGCTTCTTATCTGTCCACGTAGGCGAAAACTCGCTTTCTTTTGTGTTCAGCGATTTTACATTGCTTACCTGCCAGCACGAGTTTATTTCGTTTATCCACCGCGCGGCAAGTTTTGCCGAAGTTATACCCCGCGCACCGGCCGGATCGCTCGGCACACGCTCCTGGTAGGCGGTGTACACACGCAATGCTTCGTCGTATTTGCCGGCCGTCATCAACATATCGCCCTGCAGCAGCAATGCCTTATCGTCGGCAAAACCGGCTTTCACGGCACGGCCATAGTCTTTGGCGGCATCTTCAAACTTGCACAGGCGGCGGCTGCACTCGGCCATGCGGAAATAGATAAGTGCTTTTTCCTGTTTCGATGCTTTTTCTTTTGAATTATTATAATAAGTATAAGCCGCAGCATACTGGCCGCGCTCGTAGAGTTGGTTGGCTGTTCGCAATTGGGCATAGCCGGTAAGGCTGCACGCCAGCAGCAGGCATACAAATATGCGTTTCATGTGTATCGTGTATGGGTTAAACCTAAGGGCAGCAAGGTGTTTGCCGCTTTGTTACCGATAAGGCCGTGGATCCGGAGGCCTTATTTTACACCTATAACGCCGGGGTATAAATTAGTTACAAAAAAATCGGAGCCGGGAAAAAATTTCCCGGCTCCGACACTTCAACTAGTACAGATCAATTATTTTGTAAACAGCAGTTCACGGTACTTCGGAAGCGGCCAGGCCTCGTCGGCCACCAGCATTTCGAGTTTGTCGGCATTGTCGCGTACTACCTCAAAGTAAGGTTTCACTTTGTTGCAGTAGGCTTCGGCTTTCTTCTTCCAGTCTTCAATGTTGTTTGCCTTCTTGCGCTCTTCAATCATGGCATCCACATTGGTTTTAATGGCAGCCACATGATCTGATACTTCTTTAATCATTTCGAGCTGAATAGCCGCGGCCTTTTTAAACTCGGCAGCCGAAAGCACTTCTTTCAACCCGCGCACGTTGCTGATGAGTGTGTTCTGATACTGCAATGCGGTGGGAATAATGCTGTTCACCGCCAGATCGCCCATTACACGCGCTTCTATCTGAATTTTCTTCACATACATTTCCAGATAAATTTCGTAGCGCGCGTGCTGCTCACGGTCGTTCATTACATTGTGGCGCTCGAACAGTTCCACAAACTCCTTGCGCACCCAGGCATTGAGTGCTTCGGGCGTGGTTTTGAAATTGTTCAGGCCGCGCTTTTTGGCTTCTTTCACCCATTCTTCGCCATAACCGTTGCCTTCGAAACGAATGCGTTTTGAGTCAACAATGTAATTGCGCAGAATCTGGAAAATAGCTTCGTCTTTTTCTTTGCCTTTGGCAATGAGGGCTTCCACTTCTTTGTGGAATTTAATGAGCTGATCGGCCATTATGGTGTTGAGCACAGTCATGGCACCGGCGCAGTTGGCCGACGAACCTACCGCGCGGAACTCAAACTTATTGCCGGTAAAGGCAAAGGGCGAGGTGCGATTGCGGTCGGTATTGTCGAGAAGAATGTCGGGTATTTTGCCGATGTTGAGCTTGAGTGCGGTTTTCTCATCGGGGGTCATTTTGCCGCCTTTGAGTTTTTCTTCGAGTTCGTCGAGCACTTTCGAAAGCTGTGTGCCCAGAAACACCGACATAATGGCCGGAGGCGCTTCGTTGGCACCCAGGCGGTGATCGTTGCCGGCGCTGGCAATGGTGGCGCGCAGCAAATCGGCATTATCGTGAAACGCCTTGATGGTGTTTATGAAGAAGGTAAGGAACTGCAGGTTGGTTTTGGGAGTTTTGCCGGGGCTCAGCAGGTTTTTGCCGGTGTTGGTGGCCAGCGACCAGTTGTTGTGTTTACCGCTGCCGTTTACGCCTGCAAAAGGTTTCTCGTGCAGCAGTACACGAAATTTGTGGCGGCGCGAAATTTTATCCATAATGTCCATCAGCAACTGGTTGTGATCGACAGCAAGGTTAATTTCTTCGTACACCGGTGCGCACTCAAACTGGTTGGGCGCTACTTCGTTGTGGCGGGTTTTAATGGGAATGCCCAGTTTATGAGCCTCAATTTCGAGGTCGAGCATAAAAGAAGTTACGCGCTCGGGAATTGAACCGAAGTAATGATCTTCGAGCTGCTGGCCTTTGGCCGGTGCCGCGCCAAACAGGGTACGCCCGGTAATGGCAAGATCGGGGCGGGCATTGAACAGGGCTTCATCAACCAAAAAATACTCCTGTTCCCAGCCCAGTGTGGCCACTACTTTGGTCACGTTACGATCGAAATACTGGCACACTTCTACCGCCGCTTTGTCGAGTGCATGAAGTGCTTTAAGCAGCGGCGTTTTAAAGTCGAGCGCCTCGCCGGTGTACGACACGAAAATGGTGGGTATGCAAAGCGTATCGCCAATAATGAATGCCGGCGAAGAAGGATCCCACGCCGTATAACCGCGTGCCTCGAAGGTATTACGGATACCGCCGTTGGGGAAGCTCGACGCATCGGGCTCCTGCTGCACAAGCTGGCTGCCGCCAAAGCGTTCAATGGCGCGGCCGCCTTCTACGGGTTCAAAAAACGCATCGTGTTTCTCGGCAGTGGCACCGGTAAGCGGCTGAAACCAGTGAGTATAATGCGAAGCTCCTTTCGAAGCCGCCCAGGCTTTCATACCCGAAGCAATCTGATCGGCCATTTTACGATCGAGCGGTTCGCCTTTTTCGATAGCCGCCATTACACTGCTGTAGGCTTCTTCTGAAAGGAACTGACGCATGGCGTCTTTCCCAAACACATTTTCGCCAAAGTAAGCAGCCACAGTACCCGAAGGCAACGAAACTTCCACAGGTTTGCGGTGCATGGTATCTTCAAGCGCCTTGAAACGGATGGTTGACATATTTTTTTGTTTTTGGTTAATTTCGGGCACAAAGGTAATTTTTTGAGGGGGTAAAGAGAAAAAAGTTCTCTTTTTTTCTTCTCCCCCCCTATAAAATGCATCTCAACAGAAAAAATGGCAACTTTTTCCCCACCCCACCCTAATCCACTCAAAAAAACCCCGCGGGGCGAGACGCGGGAAAATCGATACACAATGTCAGGCGACAAAGCCTGCACGGAAATCCCACACAGAAATCCTGTGTGAAGAATCACTCGTGAAAAATCCGGGCTGCGCATCCTCGTGGGGCGCGAGGCAGCGCGCCCCGACGGGATTCCCGTGAGGGTGCGAGGCATCGCACCCGGCAGGGATGCGGCACAGAAATCCTATGTGAAGAATCAATCGTAAAAAATCCGGGCAGCGCGTCCTCATGGGACGCGAGGCAGCACGCCCCGAGGGGAATCGCGCCAGACGGGATTCCCGTAAGGGTGCGAGGCATCGCACCCGACAGGGATGCGGCACAGAAATCCTATGTGAAGAATCACTCGTGAAAAATCCGGGCAGCGCGCCCTCGTGGGCGCGAGGCAGCGCGCCCCGACGGGATTCCCGTAAGGGTGCGAGGCATCGCACCCGGCAGGAATGCCCGGCTGAGATGCCCGGCTGAGATGCAAAGAAGAAGCACCCAAACAAAGCCCGAAGGGCTAAAAACAAAACAAGGCCCGAAGGGCCAAAGTACTCAATCACAAAAAGTCCGGAACACCCCAAGGCGCGAAGCGCCACCCCAAACAAAAAACTCACCCCTCACAAAACCAAAGCGAGCGAAGCGAGCATAAAAAAACACAGAAAGAGTTTCTACCCCTTCCGGCTAATAATATGCGGAGGAACAAGCGGATTCTCCTGCTGCTCAGGCGAATCACCCGAAGGAGGAGTTTCAGAAACACCCGAAGGAGCTTGCGGCAATTCCACATCACCCGTCTCCACATCACCCGATTCATCCGTGTGCGTGTCATCCGCAACTTCTGGCTTCGGATTTTGCGGATTGTAAATTACCGTAACCGGCGGAACCGCATCGGTATTGGCCGCATCAATGGCCTTTACTTCTTCATCCACCGAATTGGCCATAGTGCGGGCCGACTCCGCTATTTCGTCGATGTGCTGCTGCAGATTAATATCGCGCTGCACTTCGTTTACACTGGTTTCAATTTCACGCTGTATTTCTCCGGCGGCATTGCGCATTTCGCGCATACCGCGGGCAAAGCCGCGTACCATTTCGGGCAGCTTGTCGGTTCCGAAAAAAAGCACGATGAGGATGACGATAAGAAATATCTCGCCCGAGCCCAGATTCAGAAAAAGCGGAAATGCAGTGAGTAATACCATTGGCTGAACTACTTTACAAAGGTAGTGCTTTGCGCCGGTTCAAAAACAAAACCGTCCCTGCAATTACGGCAGGGACGGTTGTTATTTTTTGTCAAAACTGTTTACGCTTTGGTGGCCTCGCCGGTGTCTTTGCTGCGGTCGAAATCAACCACTACCGGGGTGGCAATGCACAGCGAAGAGTATGTACCGATAACGATACCAATTACCAGCGCGAAAGCAAAACCGCGAATAGTATCGCCGCCAAAGATGAAGATGGCAAGAAGTACGAAGAAGGTAATCATGGAGGTGTTAATGGTACGCGAAAGTGTGCTGTTGAGCGCGTAGTTGATAAGACGGCGCTGCTCGGCTCCCTGCATCTGATTGCCTTTGCCGGTAAGGAACTCGCGGATACGGTCGAACACAACCACGGTATCAGTCATCGAGTAGGCCATTACGGTAAGAATAGCGGCTACAAAGTGCTGGTCGATTTCGAGCGGGAACGGTACAATTCCTTCAAATATCACGAAGAAAGAAAGTACCACCAGCACGTCGTGCAGCAGCGCAGCCACAGCACCCAAACCAAACTGCCATTTGCGGAAACGGAACAGAATGAAGAGGAACATGAGTACGCACGAGGCAATAATTACCACATACGAACGGTTTACCACGTCTTTGGCAATTGACGGACCTACCTGCGACGAACCTTCTACGATGTATTTATCTGCACCACCGGCGGCTTTTGTCAAACCGTTGCGGAGCTTCTCGTTTACGATGGTATCGGCCTTGTCGCTCACGTCGGTTGACATGAAGTTGGTGGTAATTTTTAACTGATTATTGCCACCGGCGGTTTTCACTTCAGGCGTGGTTCCGCCAAACTCGGGGGTGAGGGCCTGACGAACTGCATCGGTATTCACTTCGTTGTTGAACGATACAGTGAAAGTACGGCCGCCGCTGAAATCAACACCGAGACGGAAACCATCGTTCTTGAAGAAGAACACTACACCGAGTGCGATGATGGCACCCGAGATCATGTAGAAAATACGGCGCTTGCCTACAAAGTCGAAGTTTTTGCCCAGCAGCACATGCTCGGTAGCGGGAATAGAGAAGTTGATCTTCGCATCGCGCTTGAGCATGGCGTCGAATATCATGCGCGTAATGAAAATAGCGCAGAACAGCGAGCTGAGAATACCAATGATAAGCGTGGTGGCAAAGCCCTGTACCGGACCAGTACCAAACGAGTAGAGAATGATACCGAGAATAAGTGTGGTAAGGTTTGAGTCGAGAATAGACGACATGGCGTGCTTGTAACCATCGGAAATGGCTAATGCCAGACCTTTGCCTTCGCGGAGTTCTTCGCGTATGCGCTCGAAGATGAGGATGTTGGCGTCAACCGAAAGCGCAATGGTGAGAATTACACCGGCAATACCGGGCAGTGTGAGTACGGCGCCAAGTGAGGCAAGCACACCCATAATAAAGAATACGTTTACAAACAGGGCAATGCTGGCTACCCAGCCTGCGCGGTTGTAGTAGAAGCCCATGTAAAGCAGTACCACCAGAAGTGCCACCACAAACGAAAGCAAACCAGAGCGTACTGCTTCTTTACCCAGCGAGGGGCCTACCACGGTTTCTTCCACAATGCGGGCCTTGGCGGGCAGTCGGCCGGTGTTGAGTACGTTTACAAGGTCATCGGCATCCTGGCTGGAGAACTGGCCGGTAATTTGCGATACACCGCCGTTAATTTCCTGGTTTACGTTGGGATAGGAGTAAACATTGTTGTCGAGCACGATGGCAATGCTGCGGCCTACGTTTAAGCGGGTAATGCGCGCCCATTCGCTCGAACCGGCGGCATTCATGGTCATGCTGATTTCGTAGTTTGCACTGCCGGGGGTGGTTTGCTTGCGGGCGTTGGTAATTACATCGCCCTGCATGGCGGCGCGGCCATTGCGTCCGGCTTTGAGTGCAATAAGGGTAAAGAAGGGCGAACCGCCGTTTTCGGAAGTTTCGGCTTTGAAGTTCCACGCCAGACGAAGATCAGAAGGCATAATGCGCTTCACTTCGGGATTGCGGAACAGACTCATTACGTAAGCGGTGTCTTTCTGGGCAGCAAAACCTACTACGGGGCCTTTGCCGTCCTGGCTCTGGTTGGGCTGGAAACGCTCAAACAGGGGCTGACGCTCGTTTTTCTTTTTGGTGGTATCGGCAGCAAGTTTAATGCTGTCGGCTTTTTTCACGCTGTCGCCAAGTTTTTGGGCAACTTCGCGGGCGCTGGCCGAATCGGCTGCGGTTTTGGCTTTAGAGAAATCGGGGGTGTAGGCGGCAGAGTCAACCTTGGTAGAATCTGTAATGCCCATAATTACTTTCAGGCGCTCGTTGGCTTGTGTGAGCGGCTGAATGAGGTCTTTCATGTCGTAGGTTTCCCAGAACTCAAGATTGGCCGAACCCACAATGAGTTTACGTACACGGGCCTTGTCTTTTACACCCGGAAGTTCCACCAGAATGCGGTTCGAGGCTTCGAGCTTCTGAATGTTGGGCTGCGATACACCAAATTTATTGATACGTGTTTCGAGCACCAGCTTGGCCTGATCTACGGCCGAGTTGGCCTGCTCGCGAAGTTCGGAAAGTACCTGCTCGTTGCTGGAGTTGTAGGTGATGTTTTCATCTTTCAGGCTGGCAGCAAAGAAGCTCGACAGGCGGCCCTGCGGGTTTTTCTCAGCGTATGCGGCTCCAAAAAGAGTCACAAAATCCTGTGTGGAATTTTTCTGACGCTCCAGGGCAAGCAGCATGGCTTGTTTAAAGGCAGGATCATCGGGGTTGTTGGCAAGTGCGCTGACGATTTCGGGTGTGGAAACCTCAAGCGTTACGTTCATACCACCCTGAAGGTCGAGACCGAGGCTGAGTTCTTTTTCCTTACACTGCTGATAGGTAAAATACCAGAGGTAAATTTTCTTACCAAGAATAGAGTCTTCAAGGAAGAAACGTGTACGGGCATCTTTTACCGAATCAAGAAGATGTTTTTCGAGCTGCTTGTTTCCATTGGCAGTGGCTACAAGATCCTTCACATTTTTACTGCTCAGGTAATCGTTTGCGTAAGCATCGGCCTTCTTCTCCCAGCTTCGTGTAACGAAGGTGAACGAAAGATAAAAGATGCAGCTCAGCGCCATCAAAATGGCGAAAATACGGATGGCTCCTTTAATGTTTTGCATAGCTATTGCGAAATGTCCACCGGAAAGTGAATCAACTGGTTACACCTTCCCAAAATGGAGGCTGCAAATATAGAAGAAAAATAGGATTCACAAACCACTCTTTCAGCAGGAAGGTTTTCGGGTGAAAGTTTTTTGGGGAACTTTCACAAGTGACTATTTTTCAATATATTATATCTGGTTAAAATAATATTATCCCCACATTTTGGGGAATCTCCGGTATCCGGTGGAAATTAAAAGAGGCAGTGAAAATCTGTTTTAAGCGCATATATGGTGCCTGAAAAACTAACTGTTAAGCTGTTTTAAACGTATATTTGAAGGCATCCAGGCAAAAGGCAAAATTGCTTACATATTCTGGCTAAAGCAGCATTTTTCACATGAAACTGATTTTTACTTCTACCCTCGCCGCTTTTCTTGTGGCGGCTCCTCTTTCGGCACAACTTACGTTTAACAGGGTTGATACCATTCAGGTGGTGGCAAACAACCAGCTTATGCCTTTTGCATGGGCAGGTGGTATGAATTTCTGCCAGTTCAGCGAAATTGATCTTGACCAGGACGGTACAATGGATCTTTTTTCGTTTGACCGAACCGGCAATAAAATTCTTACCTGGGTAAACAACGGCACCGCCAACCAAAGCGATTACTCACTTGCACCCGAATATGTACAACGTTTCCCGCTGCTTCACGACTGGGTGCTGCTGCGCGATTATAACTGCGACGGGAAGATGGATATTTTCACCTACTCGGTGGCCGGTTTTTCGTTGTATAAAAATACGTCCACCCTTGCGGCCGGGCTGCAGTTTCAGATGGTGGAGTTTTTGGTTTACACCAATTTATCGCCAAACAGCACCAATTTTTACAGCAACCTTTATGTAAGCGCGGTAGATATTCCCGCCATACGCGATGTGGACGGCGACGGCGATCTTGACGTGCTCACTTTTGGTATTGCCGGAACCACCGTAGAGTGGCACCGCAATTACAGCATGGAAGATTATGGCGTGTGCGATAGTTTGCACTATAAACTCGAAGACCTCTGCTGGGGGAAATTTGACGAAAACGCACTCAACGCCAGCATTGCACTCGGCACCACCTGCCTGCCCCCGCCCATTGCCCCCTCAGGACAAGGCAACACACCTGTATTGCGTACCGGAAACAACACCCGCCATGCCGGTTCATGTATAGAATGCATAAACACCAACAACGATAGCGACCTCGACTTAGTTATTGGCGACCTTACCAACCCGTTTATGACTTACCTGCGCAACGCAGGCACACCCACGGCGGCGCAAATGGATCTGGTAGATTATGTATATCCGCAAAGCTACTCGGTAAATATGCCTTTGTTCCCATGCGGCTATCACCTCGATGTGGACAACGACGGTATAAAAGACCTCATCTTCTCGCCCAATGCACCCAACACATCTGAAAATCACACCAGCATCTGGCTCTATAAAAACACAGGCGCAAACGACAGCGTGGTATCGACTTTTGTAGAAAGCAATTTCCTGCAAAAAGACATGATCGATCTTGGCGAAGGCGCCACACCCACGCTTCATGATTACGACAACGACGGCGATTACGACCTGTTTGTGGGCAACTACGGCTATTTCAGCAATGCAGGTGTGTACCCTTCCAAAATTGCCCTGTTCAGAAACAACGGCTCCAATGCCACACCGTTTTACCAGCTTCTTACCACCGACTTTGCCGGTATCAATGCACTGAACCTGAACCTCATTGCCCTGAGTCCCACTTTCGGCGATATTGACGGCGACGGCGATAAAGACCTGATTGTGGGCGATGTGGTGGGCAAAATTCACTTCTTCCGCAAAGACCCCGGCCAGCCCGATAATTTTGTGCTTGCCGGAGCCAACTACCAGGGCATTGATGTAGGCAACTTTGCCACCCCGCAACTTGTGGATGTGGATAACGACGGCAAACTCGATCTGCTCATCGGCGAGCAGGACGGACGTGTAAACTACTACCGCAATACCGGCACTGCCACCACTCCGCAGTTTACACTTAACAATCCGTTTCTGGGCAACGTAAGTGTAAATCAGGTACTGTTTACCACCGGTTACAGCACACCTTTCCTTTTCCGCGAAAACGGCGCATCGGTGCTGCTGGTAGGTTCGGAGCGCGGTTTCCTTTTCCGCTACGATAATATCGACAACAACCTCGGCGGCACATTTACCCTCACCGATTCGCTTTATGTGGATAGCCGTATCGGAGCACGCATAGCGCCCGCCGGTGCCGATCTGAACAACGACGGAGCAATAGATCTCATCATTGGCAACTACTCGGGCGGCCTTAACGCATTCTGGGGCGACAACAACGTATCGACCGGTGGCGAAATTGCCGGCGAAACCACCGTGTTCTCGATATTCCCCAATCCGGCCAGTGATCTGGTGCAACTGCAAACCACCTCTACCGCCGTAAAGCCGTCCACACTGCGCATATTCGGTTTAAACGGGCAGCTTGTAATGAACCAGCCCATCACCTCGCCGCTGGCTACTGTACAAACTGCGGCACTGGCTCCGGGCGTGTACATTTGCCAGATTACCACCCACAGCGGAGCCGTGGCACACCGCAGGCTGGTAATACAGTAAAGCACTGAAACTGCTTTGGCAGCAGTTTAATTTGCCAATTTTGATAATTCCCTACTTTTGCAGCCATGATGCAGTGGATACGGCAATTCGTAATAAAGCAGGGCGCAGTTATCGCGCTGGTGCTTTTTGCCGTACACCTGCTTCCGCAGGAGTGGATTCACCATTTATTTCCGCACAACGATTCTGAGCATAGTGTAAGCGTTTCGGCAGCCGGAACGGGCGCACACCTGGAAGAAGCCCACATACATTGTTCGTTTGAACAGATTGAGGGCGAATCGTGCGCCGCTTCGGAGTTTGTATTCAGGCCGGTAATTGCCACACACCATTTTGCCCATGCGGCATTTGTGTGTGTGTCTGCGGCACATCATAATCCCACTTTCATTTTTCTTCGCGGCCCGCCGCGGCTGATGGCTTAACCGTTTTGTTCATGGTTGCGGCTTTCAATAGCTGCCACCTTGTTATCCATTCAGTTTATTCCATGCGAACACTGTTTATACTGCTGTTCGGTGCGTTTCTGTGTTTGCCTTTATCGGCACAGCAGTATGCGCCCGAATGCAGATTAAGTCTTACCGGCGTGGTGCGCGATTCGGGCCGCAGCGAGGTGCTGCCGTATGCATTTATACGGTTGCGGCACTTGGGCACAGGCGCGGTGGTGGCCACTTATGCCGACGAGAAAGGCCGTTACGGCTTCGGCTCGCTGTGCAGCGGTGAGTACAGTGCCGAGTGTTCGCACCTGAACTGCGAAATGGTACGCACCACATTTACGCTCACGGCCGATAAAGTGTTCAATTTCGAGTTGCCGCACCACGAGCATACCGGCCCCACGGTGGTCATCAGCGAGCAGGCTCCGGCCACCGGAATTACCCAGCCGCGCGAAGAACTCAGCGGACGCACACTCGATCAGGTGCGGGGCAAATCGCTGGGCGAGGCGCTTACTGCGATAACAGGTGTAACGGCGCTGCAAACAGGCTCAAACATTGCCAAGCCAATGATTCATGGCCTGCACAGCAACCGCATACTTATACTCAACAACGGTGTGCGCCAGGAAGGCCAGCAATGGGGCCTCGAACATGCGCCCGAAATTGATCCGTACACCGCACAGCGCATTACGGTAATAAAAGGCGCAGGCTCCATGCGCTACGGCAGCGATGCACTGGGCGGCGTGGTACTGGTTGAACCCGGTGCCCTGCGCGACAGTGCCGGACTGGGCGGCGCATTGCATCTTACCGGTTTCAGCAACAACCGCGAGGGAAATGCCTCACTCATGCTCGAACAGAATCTTGCGCGCCTGCCCTCTGTAAGCTGGCGTGTGCAAGGCACGCTGCGCCGCGGGGGAAATGTAAATACGCCCAACTACCGCCTCTGGAACTCCGGGGTAAGTGAAGCCAATTTCTCGGCCGCCGCCGGCTGGCACCGCGAGCGGTTTGAAGCCAAAGTGTATTACAGCCAGTTTAACACCAAAATAGGCATCTTCTCCGGCTCGCACATTGGCAACATTACCGATTTGTACACTGCATTCAACAGCGTGCGCCCGCTTGCGCCCGATTCGTTCAGCTATACTATTGGCCGACCGTATCAGCAGGTGGAACACGAACTGGCCAAGGTGAAACTGCACTACCATTTAAGTGATGTGTGGACGCTGGAAGCCGTGTATGCCCGCCAGTATAATAAACGCTTAGAGTACGACAAACACCGTCCGCGAAACGATTCGCTGGCCGCACTCAACCGCCCCGATTTAAGCTACGAAATTACTTCGCATTTTGCCGAAGTATTGGCCGAGCATAAAGCGGTGGGGCGTTTTACAGGAGCGTTTGGCGTTACAGCCCAACATCAGGCCAACACTTACGCCGGGCGTTTTTTCATACCCAATTTCCGAAACCAGACCGCCGCCGTGTGGGCCACCGAACGCTGGCATGGCGATTCGCTGCTTACCCTCGAAGCCGGTGTGCGGGCCGATTACCGGAAACTGGAAGTGTTTAAATGGGAAAACAATGTAATTATTACACCGGTTCACACCTTTGCCAATGCCACCGGCATACTCGGAGCCACATTCCGTTTCAGCGAAAAGGCCATGCTGCTTGTAAATGCGGGCACGGCCTGGCGTTCGCCTGCGGTTAATGAGCTTTACAGCGATGGACTGCACCACGGCGCGGCATCGGTAGAAATAGGCAACCGCAACCTCACGCCCGAAACAGCTTACAATGCCACTGCTGCATTTAACTGGCACGAGCACGAGGTAATGGATGCCGAAGTGAGTGTGTATTACAATTACATTGCCGGTTTCATTTTTGCGCAGCCGGTATTGCCGCCCACGGTAACTATTCAGGGCGCATTTCCCACGTTCCGTTTTTCGCAGGCCTATGTCACACTGCGCGGTATCGACCTTTCGGTGAGACGTACTATTGCCGGCCAATTTTCGGCCACCGGCAAAGGCTCCATACTCCGCGCCTGGAACAGAGACCTCAACGACTGGCTCATACTCATGCCCGCCGACCGTTTCGAACTTGGCCTGCAATACGACTGGAAAAACACAAAGCACATACGCGATGCTTATTGCGGCGCGGCGGTGCAATATGTAAACAAACAATTCAGGACACCGCAAAACAGCGATTTTGTTCCGCCCCCGGGTGCATACACACTGGTGCGCCTTCAGGCCGGAGCAAGTTTCGTGTTTGAAAACGGACAACAGGTAAACGCCGGTATCACAATAACCAATTTACTGAACGAAACCTACCGCGATTACCTGAACCGTTTCCGTTATTACGCCGATGACATGGGGCGAAACATCAGGCTGTATGTGCAGGTGCCTTTCAATTTCACGCCCCGAAACAAACAACAAACAGTACAATCCATTCAGTAACATGAAATCAAAACTCTCAAAATTCATTCTTCCGACATTGGTAATTGCCGCCTCGTTTACCGCCTGCAAAAAAGACGACGATCAGGTAACTGTGCCGCCGCCGGTGGTTAACTCGGTGGAAATTATGAACAGTTTACAACTGCTTGTGACCGACTCGGTCACCGGCAATGCGGTGGACACGGTAATATTTCTCGACCCCGATGGCGACGGAAGTATGGCCCCTTCGGTATGGGATACGCTGAGGCTGCAGCCTTCAAAAACCTATCTGGTAAATATACTGCTGCTTAATACATTGGCCAATCCGGTTGATACAGTGTCGAACGAAGTGCTGGCAGAAGCCCACGAGCACCAGTTTTTCTTCAATTTTACCGGTGCAGGAATTACCCACACCTACCTCGACAGCGACACCAACACCCCGCCGCTGCCTGTTGGCCTGCAAAACAAATTCCGCACCGGTGCCGCAGCCACAGGCACCACGCAGGTAATTCTCAAACACCAGCCCGGTATTAAAGATGGTAACATAACCACCGGCGATACCGATATTGATGTAACCTTCCAGACAATTATTCAATAAACAGAACAAAAACCGATATAAACCATGAAACAGAAAACTATTTTCGCATCCCTGGCAGTGGTAATGCTCCTCGTACTTGGTGCCTGCAACAAAACCAAACAGGCTTCCGAGCGCATTAGCGGAGCTACATGGAAAGTAACCACACTCACCGTAAACGGCGTGGCCGAAGAACACATGCCCAATCTTACCTTTGAAGACTGCGACATATACGGCGGCGCATCGTGCAAAGGCGACTGGAAATATGAAAGCTATCATGCACACTTCATCTGGCAATTCAGGGAAAAAGCAGATAAGTTTGAGCTTTCCAACCAGAGCGACCTCGAAGATGCACACGGCGGCGGGCACGAAGCAGAAGAAAATATTATTCAGTGCCAGAATTTCAGCGGTGTGTATGAAGTGAAGGAGCGCAAGAAGGATGTGATGGAATTTACCACTACCAATGCAGTAGGTTTTCCGGGGCAAACGGTGGTGATGAAGTTGGAAAAGATGTAACAGACAGACGAAAAGCCGGGCAAATGCCCGGCTTTTTAATTATTTCCACATTCTGAATTCCCTTTTTTAATGCACTACAATTGCCTGAAGAAAAACTTCTCCGCTCAAAAATCCGTAACTTTACAGTAAAGCGAAAAAGTATGCGAGTACAACGTTTTTTGATGCTGCTGGGTGGTGTGGGAATTACTGCGGGGATGTTTGTAAGCGGCTGCCGCCGCGATATGCCTGCCGATCTTACCGAGCGTGGCTATCCGGTGGAAATAGCCAAAATTCTGATTACCAAATGTGCCGTTTCGGGCTGTCACAATACGCAAAGCGCGGGTGCGGCGGCGGGGCTTGATTTGAGTTCGTGGGATGCACTCATGCGCGGCGACAGGAACGGGGCGGTAGTGATTCCATTCTCGCACGAATACAGCACGCTGTTTTTATTTACCAATCATTTCAATGATCTGGGTGCATTTAACGAGCCCACCATGCCTTTGCAGGCCGATCCGCTGAGCCGCGAGGAAGTAATACGCCTGCGCGACTGGATGGATGCCGGTGCGCCCGATGCCAACGGAAATATTGCTTTCAGCGGCAATGCGAACCGGGCCAAATATTACATCACCAACCAGGGCTGCGATGTGGTTACGGTGTTCGACCAGCAAACCGGCCTGCAGATGCGAAAGATTAAAGTGGGCGCAGAAGGTGTGGTTGAATCGCCGCACAACGTAAAGCTTTCGCCCGACGGGCAGTTCTGGTATGTGGTTTTCTCGAACGGCCGCTACATTGAAAAATACCGCTGCTCAGACGATGCTTTTGTAGGCCGCATTTTACTTGGGCCAAACGCCAACATTGCCTACGGCAGTTGGAATACATTTTCTATTACCCCCGACGGACAGCGGGCTTATGTGGTGGACTGGAATCCAAACGGCCGCATTGCACAGGTGAATTTAAACACCATGCAGTTTGAGCAGATGTTTCAGGGCTCGGGGTTGCTCATACAGCCGCACGGTTCGGCCATACATCCCAATGGCGATACGCTTTACGTAACCTGCAACCAGGGCAATTACATCTACAAATTCGACATCAGTTTCCCGCAGTTTACCACTTCGCCCGATAAGGTGGTGATAGACGGTACATCGCTGCCGCTGAACACCAACAGCGAAAATGCCCACGACATGATTTTTTCGCCCGATGGCACGAAGCTGTATATCACCAGTCAGCACTCCAACAAAGTGCGTGTGCTGGATGCAAACACCATGCAGCTTGTGGCCACCATTCCCGTGGGCGTGTATCCGCAGGAACTGGCCATTTCGCAAAACCAGCCGTATCTGTTTATTACCTGCATGGAAGACACGGCCACTTTTCCGGGCAACCGCGGTTCGGTGTATGTAATCAATACGCTTACAAACACCGTGGAAGCCAGTATAAACTCGGGCTTCCAGCCACACGGTGTGGCGGTTGACGATGCCAAAGGACTTTGCATAGTAGCCAACCGCAACGTGGCATCGGGCGGTCCGGCTCCGCACCACACCACCAACTGCGGCGGACGAAACGGCAATGTGGTTTTCATTCGCATGAGCGACATGCGCGTAATACCCGGCAGCCGCATCGAACTGGCGGTTGACCCCTACTCGTGCGTGGTAAGGCCATGAGCGGCGAAACCAAATACATAGTGCTTTTTGACGGGGTATGTAATTTTTGCAACGCCGGTGTAAACCGCATCATTACGCACGACCCGAAAGACCGTTTCAGGGTGGCTCCGCTGCAATCGGCCATTGCCGTTAAACTGCTTGAGCCCTTTGGCATAAAAGCCGAAAATTTAGACAGCGTGGCATTGATAGAAAACGACAAAATCTATCAGCGTTCCACCGCCGCGCTGCGCATTGCCCGCCGCATGAGCGGGGCCTGGCCGCTGCTGTTTGTGTTTATTATTGTTCCGCCTTTTCTGCGCGATGCGGTGTACGACTGGGTGGGCCGCAACCGCTACAAATGGTGGGGAAAACGCGAGGCGTGTATGGTGCCCACGCGGGAGATTCGTCAAAAATTTCTTGCCACAAATTAATGCGCCGCTCTTGCAATTCCCCGGAATGAGATATCTTCGAATACTTAATTATTCCATTTGCCCATGTCGCGCATCGAAATCCTGAAAACCTACAAACTCTATATCGGCGGCCAGTTTCCGCGCACCGAATCGGGTCGTTATTATCCGCTTACCGATAAAAAGGGCAAGGTATTGGCCAATATCTGCCTCAGTTCGCGCAAGGATTTCAGGAATGCCGTGGTGGCTGCACGCGGCGCATTTGGCGGCTGGAGCGGCCGCAATGGCTACAACCGCAGTCAGATTCTCTACCGCATTGCCGAAATGCTGGAAGGCCGCAAAGCACAGTTTATCGAAGAACTCATGCAGCAGGGCCTCACCAAAACCGCCGCCGAAAAAGAAGTGGCTCTTTCGGTTGACCGCCTGGTGCATTATGCCGGCTGGTGCGATAAATATCAGCAACTATTCAGTACGGTAAATCCGGTGCAATCGTCGCACTTCAACTTCTCGGTGCCCGAGCCTACGGGCGTGGTGGCTGTGGTGGCTCCGCAGGATACTTCGCTTGCCGGGCTGGTATCGGTAATTGCGCCGGTAATTGCGGGCGGCAATACCTGTGTGGTGCTGGCTTCGGAAAGCAAGCCGCTTTGCGCCATTACATTTGGCGAAGTGCTGGCTACGTCTGATTTGCCCGGCGGTGTGGTAAACATTCTCACCGGCCAGACCAAAGAACTGCTCAGCCATATCGCCTCGCACATGGATGTGAATGCACTCGTAATGGCCACGGCCAACGCCGCCGACTGGAAACTGGCGCAGGAAAAAGCAGCCGCCAATGTAAAACGTACATATAACTGGAGCGATAACAACTGGAGCGATGCCTCGGCACAGAATCCGTATTTCATTATCGACCTGCAGGAAGTAAAAACCACCTGGCACCCAATTGAGCAGATTGGTGCGGGCGGTGCCAAATATTAATTTGATCTGATTGCGCAATTCGCAGTTACTTCCCTGAAACTGTAATTACCCGAAAAAAAGAAAACCGCCTCCTTTTGTGGAAGCGGTTCTTTTTTTGCCGGAGGCGAATTATTAATTCTGAATAAGCACCTTGCGGGTAATGGCTGATTTCCCGTCGTTGATTGTTACATTGTAAATACCGTTGCTCAGGTTGAGCGTATTGAATGTAACGTAGCTGCTGGTTACTCCGTTCAGGTTAGCCGTATTTACCACACGTCCGCTCATATCGGTAATCATTACCTGAAGATTGGTGGGACGCGGAAGGTTAAATGCCACATTGAGCGCATTCATAACCGGGTTCTGCGAAATGGTAATGCCTTCGTCGAACAGGATTTCGGTAAGTCCAACACCTGTGCCGTGCAAAAGTGTTATATCATCCACCAGCATATTGGTTGCACTGGCACCGTTTCCTGACTCAACCGAGCTAAAGTTAAGTACGTGAGAGCCTGCGGTAAGGGCAGGAATGGTGATCGTTACAGCGGTATAAGCCGAATTGTACTGTGCCGAATCGAAAGAAGAGGTAGCCCATAGCACATTACCATCGATATCTACCATGAGCGAGTCGTCAACCACACCTCCGTTGGTGGGTAAGTAATACAGGAAGCGCAGTACGGCAGGCCCGGCCGAGGGAATGGTGAATGTTTGGGTGAGTGTGCCTACTTCGAGAATTCCTGAACCGCCAAACCAGGCATACCAAGAGCCGGAGGCAGGCGCACAAGGACCGTTACAGTTGCCGCAACCGGCATCGCAGAAAACAGTCATGAAGTTGGTTGACGTGGATGTCCAGTCGGTACTGGAGCCGGAGCCCGAAAGTTCGATGCTGGTGTCGGCCAGAATTTGGGCAATTTGAGCCTGAGCGGTGAATGCTCCGGCCGAGAAAAGGAGTGCAAGTAAAAATTTTTTCATGTGATGGTTAGGTTATGTTAGATTGTCTAAATGTAGAACATTCGAATTATATCTCACAACCTGTTTGCAGTAAAATCCCGGATTTTCAGTTACCCATATAGTTAAAATGCCCGCCGTAGCCAATGAGAATGACTAAGTTTGAGCAATGAATTACGACCCGGAATACCTCTTTAACCTGGCTTCGCACGCGGCAATGGAAGCGGGGAAAGTGATTATGCAGATTTACGAAACCGGTTTCGATGTCGATTACAAGGCTGATGATTCACCGCTTACGCAGGCCGACCGTGCATCCGATAACATCATAAGCAAGGTGCTGGCCGAAACCGGCATTCCAATTCTTACCGAAGAAGACGATGCCAATCATCCCTACGAAGAATACCGCTCGAAATGGACACAATGCTGGATTGTGGATCCGCTCGACGGCACAAAGGAATTTGTAAAACGCAACGGCGAATTTACCGTGAACATTGCCCTTTGCGCAGGCGGCCTGCCGGTATTGGGCATTGTGTATGCACCTGCCAAAGGGTTGTTTTACTACGCCGCAAAAGGCCGCGGAGCCTGGCGTTGGGATATTACCGATATACACGCCGCCCTGCCCGGTTTCGATGCGGCCATGCGTTTGCCCTTGCAGCCATTGCCCGGCGTGTTTACCATAGCAGGAAGCCGCTCGCATTCATCGCCCGAAACGGAACAGTTTGTAAAAGCACAGCAGGCCCGTTTCGGTGAGGTGGAGTTTTTGCCTTCGGGCAGTTCGCTTAAATTTTGCATGGTGGCCGAAGGCAGGGCGCATGTGTATCCGCGGTTTGCGCCTACCAGCGAGTGGGACACGGCAGCCGGACATATCATTGCCCTCGAAAGCGGTGCCAATGTGCGCACCTGGCCGCAGGGAAATGAACTTCGGTACAACAGGCAAAATCTCCTCAATCCATACTTCATCGTAACGGCGGCTGAAATTGATTAAATTTGCCGCTTATCTCCTTACTCAGTGCGATAATGGCCAAAGTTGCTTTAATTACCGGGGTTACCGGTCAGGATGGTGCTTACCTTGCCGAGCTGCTTTTGCAGAAAGGCTACGAAGTACACGGCATTAAACGCCGAAGTTCTCTCTTCAACACACACCGTATTGACCATCTCTACCACGACCGGCATGAGCAGGGCCAGCCGTTTCAGCTTCATTACGGCGATCTTACCGACTCTACCAATCTCATTCGCATTGTGCAGGAAGTACAGCCCGACGAGATTTACAACCTCGCCGCACAATCGCATGTAAAAGTATCGTTCGAAACGCCCGAGTACACGGCCAATTCCGACGCGCTGGGCACACTGCGCCTGCTGGAAGCGATACGCATACTCAAGCTCGAAAACAAAACGCGTTTTTATCAGGCTTCCACTTCCGAGCTTTATGGTTTGGTACAGGAAATTCCGCAACGCGAAACCACACCGTTTTACCCGCGCAGCCCTTACGGGGTGGCCAAGCTGTATGCATTCTGGATTACCAAAAACTACCGCGAGGCTTACGGCATGTATGCCTGCAACGGTATTTTGTTTAACCACGAAAGCCCCATACGCGGCGAAACATTTGTGACCCGCAAAATTACACGCGCGGCGGCCCGCATCAAACTCGGCCTGCAGAAAAAGCTCTACCTCGGCAACCTCGATGCCGAACGCGACTGGGGCCACGCCCGCGACTATGTGGAAGGCATGTGGCGCATGTTGCAGCAAGATACGCCCGATGATTATGTGCTGGCCACCGGCATAAAGATCTCAGTGCGCGAATTTGTAAACTGGTCGTTTGCCGAGGCCGGAATTACCCTGCGCTGGGAAGGAAGCGGTGTTGATGAAAAAGGCATAGACACCGCCAGCGGCGAAGTACTTGTGCAAATTGACCCGCAGTATTTCCGCCCGGCCGAGGTTGATCTGCTTGTGGGCGATGCCACCAAAGCCCGCACGGTGCTTGGCTGGGAACCCAAAGCCACAGTGCAGGAACTTTGCCGCGAAATGGTACAGTCGGACATGAAACACTTTGAGCGCGACCGTTATCTCATAGACGGCGGCCACACCGTATCACGTTTTCACGAATAAACATGGGCACGCTGTTAACTGCCGAATCGAAAATATTTGTGGCCGGGCACCGCGGCATGGTTGGCTCTGCCATTGTGCGGCGTTTGCAGCAAAACGGCTGCCACAATATTGTTACGCGCACTTCCAAAGAACTCGACCTGCGCAATCAGGCGGCGGTGAACGATTTTTTTGAGCGCGAAAAGCCCGAGTTTGTATTTCTGGCAGCGGCCAAAGTAGGCGGCATTGTGGCCAACAATACCTTCCGTGCCGATTTTATTTACGAAAACCTCATGATTGAGGCCAACGTAATTCATGCCGCGCATGTGCATGGCGTAAAAAAGCTGCTTTTTCTTGGCTCCACCTGCATTTACCCTAAAATGGCTCCCCAGCCTTTGCAGGAAGATGCGTTGCTTACCGGCCTGCTCGAACCTACCAATGAGCCTTACGCCATTGCCAAAATTGCAGGCATAAAAATGTGCGATGCTTACCGCGCACAATACGGCTGCAATTTCGTATCGGTGATGCCTACCAATTTGTACGGCCCGAACGATAATTACGACCTGCACAACTCGCACGTAATGCCCGCGCTGCTGCGCAAGTTTCACACTGCCAAAGCCACCAGAGCCGGGTATGTCGAAATCTGGGGCACCGGCACACCGCTGCGCGAATTTCTGCATGTGGACGATATGGCCGATGCTTGTGTGTATGTGATGAACCACTGGAACGAGCCCGGATTCCTGAACATTGGCACCGGCTCCGACATCAGCATTGGCGATCTGGCCAGGCTCATCGGCCAGGTAGTGGGTTTCACCGGCGAGTTGCGTTTCGACAGCAGCAAACCCGACGGCACACCGCGCAAACTTACCGACGTAAGCCGCCTGCACGCACTGGGCTGGACACACCGCATCGACCTCGAAACCGGCCTGCGGAGTGTATATAACGACGTGAAGCCCCTGTTCGATCAGGAGCTGGCCGGCCACCACGTATTGCGCGAAGCATAACTCATTTTCAAATGACCGAAAAAACATTTCGTTTCTCACTCGAAGGAGAAACCAGCCTCCGTTTGCATTATCGCCGCGTGCAGGAAACCGACCGTGCCGCCTGGCTTGAGTTTTGCCGTTTTCCCGATTCACTGAAATATATTTTCTCGCCAAACGACATCAAATCGCCCGAAGAAAATCTTGAGGTGTGGTTTGAGCGCATAAACCACCGCTACACGAATAATCTGGGCGGCATGAATGCACTCATTGAAAAAAGCAGCAATGCCTTTGCGGGCCAATGCGGGCTGCTGGTGCAAACGGTAGATGAAATTGAAGAGCTCGAAATCGGCTACTCGCTCATGCCTGCATTTCGCGGAAAAGGTTTTGCCACCGAAGCTGCCCAAAAATGCCGCGACTATGCGTTTGAAAATAATTTCAGCCCCTCGCTCATTTCCATTGTGCATATAGATAATGTTGCCTCGCAGCGCACCGCGCTGGCCAACGGCATGCAGCACAACAAACAAACCCTGCACAAAGGCGATCCGGTAATTATTTTCAGAATTACCCGCGAAGCCTGGGAAAAGCTTCGCCAGGCGGGGCATTCCGGAAATATAGAATAAATTACCTATAAAATAAAATATAGGCTTTTTTACCTATATTTCTAATTATAGAATAAATTACCTATATATTGGAAACCGGCACCTTTGCTCTTTCTGCGAAAGTGCAGGAGTTTAAAATATAGAATAAATTACCTATATTTTGAATTATAGGCTTTTTTACCTATATTTGAAAAAAGTAAACTCATGCCATTTGCCGTAATTACCGGAGATATAATAGGATCATCAAAACTCAAAGATGGGCAGGAAAGGGCGTTGTTGGCCCAAAAGCTCAAAGAGTGCCTTGTGTTTACTGCCAAAGCAAGAACAAATCTGGAAATTACCCGGGGCGATTCATTTCAGGTAATTGTGCATGAATATAAAGATGCCCTGTTTGCCGCTGTTTACATCAGGTGCTTTTTAAAAACAATTCTTAAGCCGGGTGTGGAAGTAAAAAAAAGCACCAACAGGAAAAAGAAAAAAACGGGACGAAATGCATTTGTAAGTGCAGGCGGAAAAGAGATACGGGATGGCGTACTGATAACCGATGCAAGGCTGAGCATAGGAATAGGTGATATCAATTACAAAGCGAAAAAGCTATCTGAATCAGACGGCACAGCCTTTCATAATTCAGGGCGGGGTTTTGATGCGCTTTTAAAAGACAGAAATCTTTCCATTACCACAGACAAAAATATCACCACACAAAAATCGCTTGAACTGATTTGCGAGTATGTAGATCATATTATTAAAGGCTGGTCGTTTAATCAGGCCGAAGTAGTGCTTGCCTTGCTGAAAGCCGGGAATAAGGAAATAAAGCAAAGCGACCTGGCAAACAAATTCGGAATCACACAACCCTCGCTGAGCCAGCGAATAAGTTCGGCAAACTGGGAATTACTTAAAAAGTCAATCAGCGTTTCGCGCGAAATGCTGGCTCAGGAAATTTAAACTCCCGCATCATGCTCTTTCTGAAATTGCTGCTCAGCCACCTGCTCACCGATTTTGTGTTGCAGCCGGGCAAATGGGTGAAAGACCGTAACGAAAAAAAACATAAATCAGTTTATCTGTACCTGCATGGCGCCATTGCGGGTATTCTGGCAGGAATATTTACCGGAAATTTTATCGTGCTGCTTGTGGTATTGATTACGCACACGGGTATTGATTTATGGAAAAGTTATAAGGCCGATAAACTGATCTATTTTTATATCGATCAGTTTCTGCATTTGCTTGTATTGCTTTTCTGCTGGGTATATATGGGCAATGATACTCAGATGGCAATAATGACGCAGCTGGGAGAGCATATTGAACGGTTGGCAAACAACAGAAATTTTCTGGCCATAATTACCGGTTATGTGTTTGTAATCTGGGTGGCGCGCATAATAATTGCAAAAAGTATAAAAATCTGGTACGATAAAATAGCCGATACACTTGGCGGCGATACGCTGAGCAATGCCGGCATGTGGATAGGCATAAGCGAACGTACCATTACATTTACACTCGTATTGGTAAATCAGTACGAAGCAATCGGTTTGCTGATTGCCGCAAAATCAATTATCCGTTTCAGGGAGAAATCGGAATCGCCGGTAAATAATGATTTACTGCGCAGCCAGACAGAATACGTACTCATTGGCACGCTGTTAAGTTTCGGCATGGCGCTGCTGGCAGGAATTGCCGTAAAAACAATACTATTGTGAGCCCGAAAACCGAAACTTCCGGCCAGCTTAGCCAGTATAACGAGCCGAACCACCACCGCATGAAACATTTCTTCGTTTTGCTGTTTGTATTAGCCGCATGTTCTTCGCGCGCACAACAATCGGTTTCGCCGCTCAATTTTGAATGGATGCAGGAAACCGAAGCAGAAATGGTAAGAAATCGTGGCCTGCCCATTCCCTCCGCACTAAGACCTTTCATTCACGACCCGCAACTGCAAAGCATTATTGCCGCCGATTCATCGGTTATGCTGGTAATGCCGGTACATACCAGCATGAAACCGTGGATTGAAAACGGGCTGCCGGTGCGTAAAACCATTACCCTGAACAATGCCCACCAGAAGCAGGCAGCCAATGGCCCCGGCTTTGGCAACTGGCTCAAACGCTGGCATTATCAAAGCAGCCTGTTACAGGTGGAACGCCCTTCGAAAGACGGCGAACCTTTTTTCAACCTGTATATCGACCCGCTTTTCAATTTGCAGGCGGGCAGTGCCACAGACAGCGCAGGCAGCGGCACATTCTGGATAAACACCCGCGGCGTAACGGCCCGCGGCGATATTGGCCGGCGTGTATCGTTCGAAACCTCGTTTCTGGAAAACCAGGCCATGATGCCGGAGTTTATTGATGCCTACGCCCGCAAAACACTGGTTATTCCGGGCCAGGGCCGCTGGAAAACATTCGACACTACCGGCTTCGACTATTCCATGGCCTCGGGCTATGTGTCGGTGGCGGCTGCCAAATGGCTGAACATTCAGGCCGGGCACGGGAAGCATTTTGTGGGCGACGGCTATCGTTCGCTACTGCTGTCGGACAATAGTTTTAATTACCCGTTTGCCCGCATCACGGCGCAGTTTGGTAAACAGAGGCAGTTTCAGTTTACGAGCCTGTATGCCGTGCTTACCAATTTGCAAAGCGTATCGCCGGTGCCGCCGGGAATTGAGCGGTTGTTTCAGAAAAAGCCGGCATCGTTTCAAATGCTGAGCTGGCGGCCTGCACGTATTTTAGAGCTCGGCTTCTTTCAGGGCGTAATGTGGAATGCGGCCGACTCGGCAAACCGGGTAAACACCGGCTTTTTGTTCTGGAACCCGCTGCCCGGCATTGGCCCGGCCGCCGAGGGCATGAACAGCACCCGCAATTATATGCTGGGGCTGAACCTGCGGGTGGATATATTGAAAACAGCCTCTCTATACGGCCAGTTTATGCTCGATAACCTGGGCAACAACAGTATAACAAAGAAAATGGGCTGGCAGGCGGGGCTTAAATCGTTCAATACATTTACCATTAAACACCTTTACATACAGGCCGAGTACAACCGCGTAATGCCCTATACATACGCCACTACCGATGCCGCCCAATCGTGGACACACTACGGCCAGCCGCTGGCACACCCGCTGGGCGCAGGTTTCAGCGAATTTACCGGGAGCCTGCAATACAAAATCGGCGATTTCTTTGTGCATGTCCGCGCCACCTCGGCCACCATAGAAGCAAACACAAACGGCCAGAACTTTGGCCAATGGCCTTTCCTGAGCGACAACACCGCCACCACCTTATTGCCCTCTGCCACACGCCTCAACTATATCGATGCCCGCATTGGCTGGATGATAAGCTACGCCAGCAACCTCAACGTAAGTGCCGGACTCACGGCCCGCAATGTAACGAGCAACTCCACCAACAATGCGCAAACCCTTTTCAGCGTGGCGCTGAGAACTTCGCTCAGCAACATTTACTACGATTTCTTCTAAATCCGAAGCACCTAATTGCTTTCAGGTATTTCGAAACCACTGCCGGGGCAATGTTAAATGAAGGTTTTCATTAATCCATCCAACGGTAATTCCTCCCCGTCGAACGAAAAAAGAGCTTGGTCGCCATAAAGAATTTTACCTTTGCTCAAAACCTGTTCATAAGTTACCACGTATAAGCAACACCAAACGCTGCCACACCAAGCTATGGAGCACCTGATACTCGCGTTTTTAACTGCATTTTTTGTTGTGTTGCTGGTTACGCCCTCACTTATTAAAGTGGCGTTCCTTAAACGTCTGTTCGACGAGCCCGGCGAAGCCCGCAAGCTGCACAAGCGTGTGGTGCCTACCATTGGCGGCATTATTATTTTTGCGGCCACGGTGTTTGCCGTATCGCTGTGGTTTCCCAACGGCATCAGCCAGTACGAAGGCCTCATTCGCGGGGTGAAAGATTTTCAGTACATCGTGGCCACGCTGCTCATGCTGTTTTTTGTGGGTATCAAGGATGATATTGTGGGAACGGCCCCCATTAAAAAACTGGCGGCACATATTATAGTAGGAATGATTCTGGTGCTCATGGCCGAAATACGCATACGCAGTTTGCACGGTCTGTTTGGTATTTACGACATTCCGCTCTGGGCCAGCATTTTCCTTTCGCTCTTTACCTACATTGTGGTAGTAAACGCCTTTAACCTTATCGACGGGGTTGACGGGCTGGCTTCGGGTGTGGGCCTCATTGCTGCGCTGGCATTCGGCACCCTGTTTATGCTGGGCGGCGATCTGGTAATGGCGCTGTTGGCCTTTTCGCTGGCCGGTTCGCTGGCGGCATTTCTGTTTTTCAATTTCTCGCCCGCCAAAATTTTCATGGGCGATTCCGGCTCGCTCAGCATCGGGTTAATTATGAGCATTCTGGCCATAAAATTGGTGGAGTTTACGCCACAGGAAGGCAGTCCGCTGCTCATTAAAGAACTTGTTTCGCCCGTATCGGTGCTGGCCATTCTGGTGTATCCGCTTACCGATACTTTGCGCATTTTCATTTACCGCGCCATTAAAGGAGTATCGCCTTTCTCGGCCGACCGCAACCACCTCCATCACCTGCTCATCGACAGTGGTTTCAGCCACAAGAAAACGGTAATAAGCATTTACAGTGCCAGTCTCGCGGTAATGGGAGTGGCCTACGGCACACGTTTATTGGACGAAACCACCGCATTTCTGATTACCGGTGGTGTGGGCATTCTGCTCATGCTGGCACCTGTATTTATCAAGCGGCAGCACAACAAAAAGCAGGCACAGTTGCAGCCCAAAACCCGACAGCTCACATCAGTTGAAGCCGCCTGATGATAAAACTTTACTCTCCCCGAACCCTTTTTTTGGTAATTCTTTTTTCGGCACTGGCACACACACTGCCGGCGCAGCTTAATTATGGTCTTTCATCGAAAGACTATCCCACGAGCAGCGATTATATGAACCACATAACCGGCGAACATGCGGTGGTTCGCAGCCTTCCCGGTGCGCTTTACGATAGTGTGGGCATTCTCACCACCACTACGGCAAGGATACCCCGTTCGCGGCGATATACTTTTTCCAACTACTATTCCAGCATGGAAGGGCTTGCCAACGGCGGCAATTCGGCCTTCCTGGTGCGGCCTGTTTACCAGTTGCAGGCCGGGTTTGATGCCGGGGCTGGCGAAGCCATTTACGAATCGGCGCTGGGCTTTGAACTGAGTTTTGATGTAAAAAAGAAATTCGGCGGCGAACTCCGTGCCGCTTCCGGCCTGGCCACTGTGCCCGATTATGTGGACAGCCAGATTGTACGTACACAACGCATGCCCGGCTGGGGCGATTTTGCCTACGGCGATTCCACGGGAGTATATAGCTGGCAGCACGTTTCGGGCTACATAAGCTGGAAACCCAACAAAATATTCAACCTCCAGGCCGGGCGCGATAAGCATTTCTGGGGCGAGGGCTACCGATCGCTATGGCTTTCGGATGTGAGCGGGCCTATGCCCTATTTGCAGCAGTCAACCAAAATATGGAAGCTGCAATACACCAGCCTGTTTGCCGCGCTAAGCCATCCGGGCGGAGTAACCGGGCGCGATATCCGCACGGCTTATTCCTCGTTTCACCTCATCAGCTACAACGCCACGCGCTGGCTTAACCTGCAGGTGTTTGAGTCGATAGTGTGGCAGGGCACAGACAATACCCGTTTCCGCGGCTTTGATGTAAACTACCTCAATCCGCTGGTGTTTTACCGTCCGGTTGAATACAGCCTCGGTTCGAGCGACAATGCCATGCTGGGCTTTGGCTTTGGTGTGCGCATAAACTCCAACAACCGCATTTATGGCCAGCTTATTCTCGACGAGTTTTTCCTGCGCGAAATACGTGCCCGCCGCGGCTGGTGGGCCAACAAACAGGGGCTACAGTTGGGTTATAAATCATTCAACCTGTTTCGTGTAGTGGGCCTTACGCTTCAGGGCGAGGTAAATATTGTTCGCCCCTATACCTACGCCCACGGCAGTCCGCAGCAAAGCTATACGCATGGCGGTTTGCCGCTGGCACACATTCTGGGAGCCAACTTCACCGAAGGCATTGGCATTCTTGCCTGGGACAAGAGCCGTTATTTCCTGAGCGGAAAGCTCATGGTGGCCGAATACGGGCAGGACAGTGCGGGAATAAATTTTGGCGGTAATCCGTTGCTTTCGTATTCGGTTCGTCCGCGCGAGTTTGGCAACTTTATTGGTCAGGGAATTACCACCCGTCTCATTCAGGCCGAATTTAAGGCCGGGTGGAAATTGAGGCTGGCGTTCCCGGTTGTTTTTGAGCTCACGGCTGGCATTCGTCGCCAAACATCTGCCTCACAGGCATTTAACAGCGCCTGGGTATTGGCCGGGCTTAAACTCACCCCGTGGCGTTCGTACCGCGATTTCTGAGGTTAAGCCAATTTAATTTAGAAGAGGTCTAAATTCTTCCTCCAAACGAAACAACAAGGCCCGGCAGTTGCTACATTTGCAAAGTTTTTTGCACCTGGAGAAATTGCAAACCAAAGCACAAAGCATCGAAGAACCGGCCCGCGCTGTGAGTAAGTTCAGCGATTACGCACAATTCATGAAATTCCGGCTGGCCTCGCTGGTCGTATTTTCGGCTGTAATCGGCTACTTCATGGGCATACGCGAGTTTTCACGCAGTGCCGACTGGGTGGAAATTATCATGCTCATTCTGGGCGGCTTTCTGGTAACGGGTTCTTCCAACGGATTTAATCAGATTATCGAGCGCGAAACCGACAAGCTCATGACGCGCACGGCCAACCGCCCCATTCCCACCGGCCGCATGTCGGTGACCGAAGGAATGATAGCCGCTTCAATTACCGGTGCTGCGGGCATTTTTCTGCTTTGGTATTACCTCAATCCGCTCAGCGGGCTGCTTTCGGCCATTTCGCTGTTGCTTTACGTGGTGCTTTACACGCCCATGAAACGCGTATCGCCGCTGGCGGTGTTTGTGGGTGCGTTTCCGGGAGCCATACCGGCCATGCTGGGCTGGGTAGCTGCCGATCCGGGTTTTGGAAGCATTGGCGTAACCGCACTCATTCTCTTTGCCGTGCAGTTTGTATGGCAGTTTCCGCACTTCTGGGCCATTGCCTGGGTGGCCGATGATGATTACCGTAAAGCCGGTTTCCGTTTGCTTCCCTCGGCCGGCGGCCGCGATAAAAGCACCGCATTTCAGATTCTGGTGTACACGCTGTTTCTTATGCCCCTGAGCGTAATGCCCCTGGTGCTGCCCATTTACAGCGATTCGAAATTAATTTCTACCGGAACCATCGGCGTACTCATTGCCGTGATAAGTGGAGTATTCTTTGCCGCACAGGCATTTAAACTCTACCGCACACTCGATACCAAAGATGCTTCACGGGTAATGTTTGGCTCGTTTATATACCTGCCGGTGGTGCAACTTGCGCTGCTGTTTGGCTAACACAATACAGATATGGAGGGAACAATAGAATTGAGGAACGAAGAAAAGCAACGGCTGCAAAAAGGGCAGCGCGGCTTGCTTGGCTTGGGCATATTCAGTATTGTAATGCTTTTTGCCGGACTCACGAGCGCCTACGTGGTACGCCGCGATGGCGGCGAGTGGTACAGTCTCATTATGCCCGATATTTTTAAGGTGAGCACCGCCATTATTCTTTTCAGCAGCCTCACCATAAACTTTGCACTCTGGGCCTTTAAAAAGAACAAAAAGCAACTGGGCGTTATACTGATGTCAGTAACCCTGCTGCTGGGCATGGGTTTCTGCTTCACCCAGGTTTTGGGCTGGGAAGAACTTACCCGTAACGGAATTTTCTTTGTTTCGCCCGATAAGCAGCCTGCACTTATTTCAGGTTCGTTCCTTTACCTGTTTACCGGCCTTCACCTGCTTCACCTGGCAGGAGGGTTTATCGCACTGATTATCACCACCATAAAAAGCGCCATGGGCGCATACAATTCGTCAAATACCCACGGAGTACAACTTTGTTCCACTTACTGGCATTTCCTTGACGGTTTGTGGATCTATTTATTCCTGTTTTTGACATTTTTTAAGTAAACTTGCAACCGCATAATTTCAACCACTAATACCCACATTCACTATGGCAGGCGCTGCTGCTGATCTGAAACAATACCAACACTGGGACGGAGGCGGGGTATCTCCCCTCCGCGCGAGCTACGGTAAACTCTTCATGTGGTTTTTCCTCATCTCCGATGCGCTCACTTTCTCAGGCTTCCTTTGTGCGTACGGTTTTAACCGCTACAAATTCTTTGGCGAGTGGCCCGTGCCCGGCGATGTGTTTCACCACTTCCCGTTCCTGCATGGTGTGCACCTCCCGCTGATGTATGTGGGTTTAATGACCTTCATCCTCATCATGAGTTCGGTAACTATGGTACTTGCCGTAGAAGCCGGCCACCGCAACAACAAGCGCCAGGTACTTATCTGGATGGCGGCTACCATTGTGGGTGGTTTCATGTTTGTAGGCTCACAGGCCTGGGAATGGTACAACTTCATTAAAGGTTCCGATCATGGTGCGGTGCTGTACAATCAGGAGATCTACACCTATCCGGTCGATCATACCACCCATCAGCCTGATACACTTCGTTTGAAACTTCATGGTGCCGTTATCAGCGATGCGCAGTATGCGAATATTAAAGACGCCATGTATCCTAAGGAGAAAGACAAGGCGCCAACGGCTGAAAAATTCTTCGGTGCCAACCTGCAGCACAACGAATACGGGCATACTCTTTTTGCCGACTTCTTCTTCTTCATTACCGGTTTCCACGGTTTCCACGTATTTTCCGGTGTAATGATTAACCTGGTTATTTTCATCATGGCCCTGCAGGGTGTAATGCACCGCCGCGGCCATTACGAAATGGTGGAAAAAGTAGGTCTCTACTGGCACTTTGTAGATTTGGTGTGGGTATTCGTATTCACCTTCTTCTACCTGCTCTAATAACCGGCATTTATCGAACAACGAAATAACCGCATAATACAACGGATATGGAATTCAACGATTATCAGGCACCTTACGAAACCCTCGCTCATCACGACGAAGCCACGGGTAAGAAAGCACGCCGCAGACTCTGGAATGTATTCTGGCTGCTGCTTGCAGTTACCATTGTAGAGGTTTTAATTGGTTTATACGCCCAGGAAATGCTCGGGCCGCTGATGCTTAAAATCATCTTCATTGGCCTTACCGTGGTAAAAGCCGCTTACATTGTAATGGTGTTTATGCACCTTGGCGACGAGGCAAAGTGGACGAAATGGGTAATACTTGTACCTTTCATCTTCTTCATTCTGTATCTCATTGTGATGCTGGTGGCTGGCGAAGGTACTTACTCACAGGACAACCGTCTCGACGGGGGCAGTATCAAAACCCACGAGCAGCACGCACCGGCTGCACCGGCCAAGCATGAAGGAGGCGAGAAACACTAAACGATGAAAAAAGGACTGATACTTTCCGCAGTTCTCTTTCTTCCGATAACAATCTATTTGATTTTTTCGCTGGGAGTGCCTAAAGTAAAGCCGGCACCCGTATTTGGTCCACGTACACCCGTTCTGGTAAAAACCAAAACCGGCGGCACCAAAACCGACACCAGCTACTATCATCTACCGGCCTTCAGCTTCACAGATGCTGAAGGCCGCTTGCATTCGGGCTCGGAGTTGAGAGGGAGTTTATATATCGCTGCTTTGGTAGAGCGCGATTCGGCCAGCAAAATATTCCTGTATCTCATTCAGGATCTTAAACTGAATAAAGGCAAGTGGGGCCGTGCCCGTTTCCTGTTTCTCGAAAAAGGCGACTCGCTGGGGCAGAAACCGGCTGCCGGTTTTGTGCTCGAAAATGGCGGTATACCCTGGGATAGTGTCCAGCTTGGCGCATTAACTCCTGCCGCATTCGATACGCTGCGCGATAAGCATTTCTTTATTGAAACGCCCGGCCTTGCCAAACAGCCCTGGTTCACGAAAAGCGACTTTGTGCTTGTAGATCGTGCAGGAAGAATACGCGGCTACTACAACATACGCAGCGCCCCCGAACTCAAACGCCTGCGCGAAGACATTAGCCATGTGACATTCCACGATGAAGCCCTCGAAACGCTCGAAGGACAGATAATAGAACAGCGACGAAATAAATGAAGCACTTTTTTCTCTTTCTGGTGGCAGCATCACTGCTCGGTTGCGGTGGCAGCGATAAAATCATTCCTGTTGATTCAATTATTGCAGGAGAAGTGGATATGAGCAATACCGGCTTAACGCGGCTCATGAAATATTTCGCACAGGATACCACCATTTCGGGTAACGATACCATAGTGAAATACCACACTATTCCACCCGGAAATTTCATCACACAGGACGGTGGCAGTTATACCGCCGAAGCACAACGGGGCAAGGTGAGTGTAAACAGTTTCTTCTTTTCCACCTGCGAAGGAATTTGCCCCATTGTTTCAAGCGGAATGAGCAAAATTCATAAAGCATACTCAAACAATCCCGATCTGAAACTTGTTTCATACACAGTAGATCCGGAAACAGACAATGTTGCTGCCTTGAAAGCCTACGCAGGACGCTATGGTGCCGATGCTCAACAATGGACCTTCCTCACGGGCGAAAAAAAAGCATTGTATGACCAAATCAGAAACGGTTTTCTTTTGCCTGATGTAAAGCCTGGCACCGGGGGCGAAGAGGATTTCATACACAGCGATCAGATTGTGCTCGTAGATCGCGACCTTATTATCAGGGGATTCTACACCGGCACCGATTCGCTGGCGGTGGACAGTTTGATCAGAGATATCAAATTATTGCTCGAAGAAAAAAAATAAGCCCATGTTGCCCGAACCTTCACTGACCAAAAACGACAAAAAAGCCCGGTGGCTGATTGGCATTTTTTCTTTTGTGGTTTTTGCTGTAGTTGTCTCACTGAGCCGAATTAAGCTGGAAGTTGACCTGGGATTTGATGTGCATATTTTTGCCCGCATCAATGCCGGAATAAATACGATTGTATCCATTCTGCTTCTGCTGGCACTGTGGGCAGTGATGAAACATAAATACATCCTGCACAAAAAAGTAATGATGGCAGCCATGGTGCTCTCCATCCTCTTTCTGGTTTCGTACATAGCACACCACCTGCTCAGCGGCGACACCCGCTACGGCGACCTCGACCACAATGGCGAACTTTCAGACACTGAAAAAGTGCAGGCCGGTGGTATCCGCATATTTTATTTTGTGCTTTTGCTGCTGCACATTTTTCTGGCGGCTATTATACTCCCGTTTATCCTGTTTACCGCATATCGCGCCATGACAGCCGAATATCCCCGCCACAAAAAACTGGCCCGCATTACCTGGCCGATATGGTTTTTTGTGAGTGTAAGCGGTGTATTGGTTTACCTCATGATTTCGCCATATTACGCATAAGCCGTAAATTTGTACCATAAACCAAAAAGGTCATGAAAATCAGTAAGCCGTTTCTCGTTGTGATGTTTGTGCTGGCTGCCGTGCTGTTTGCTGATGCCGAATTGTTTGCCCAGGGCTGCTCGGCCTGCAAAGCCGCTGCCGAAACCGGAACAGACAGTAACGGCAACAATGTATCGGGCGGGTTGAACAATGCCATTTTGTATCTGATGGTTGTTCCCTACATCCTGCTTTTCCTGTTTTTCCGCAAGCGCATTATAGCGTTTTGGAAGGAGTTGCGGAGTTTGTGGGCCTGATATTAACGGCTTATCAAAATTAACTTATCGGATAAGGCTTTTTCTATTATTACTCCTTTTCTCAAAGGCTGCAATTGATTCTCTTTATACTTAACCAGAATATAGGTAATACAGGCTACGATGGCAGTTCTGAGAAACCTGTAGCATGAATAATGATCGAAACTACGTCAGTATTGTAGTTTAGCTTACCAATATATTGCGCAAGTAAAATCACAACAATATACACACGCCACAAACAGCAGGGCGTTAGTCCCTATTACGCGCTTCATACTATTTGTTCTGTTTATATACTTAATTAAAACCTCGTTATGATTTTGCTTCTTTAATAAAAATATAAATCATTCCAACCAGTGAAACTGCGCCAATAAGACCGAAGCTCAAAATAGCAGATGCGAATATTTCGGGGTGAAAGGTTGGTGATGAGTCGGAGTGATAATGCACACAAAAAGCAGCAATGGTAATTATGCATGCACTCAAAATCAATAATAAAAAGATGAAAAAGTATTTCATAGCTATGATTTAATGATAATCAGGCAACTCAAAAATTCGCACCGTAGGAATATGTGCATTGAAATAGCCGTATCCGCCCATTACATTCGTCGGAAAGTTAATTGGCTCGCCGGTGAGTTGGTTGATTAACGAGCCTGAACGTTTGTAGGCCGTAAGAAATTCATAATACCCTTTGCTGATGTGCGAAATGGTTACGGCAATGGTGTCGTAGTAGCCCACATCAGTCATTTCGCGGTTGCGCACCAGGCGGCCGTTCTGGTCGAAATCGGTTTCAGTAATCAGATCGAAAGAGGTGAGTTTGTTCTGGCCCTGGGCAAAATAAGTGTTCGGGTCGAGGCTGGCGCCGGTGTCGTTGTTGTTGCGGTAGAAGTTAACCACATAGAAATTCTCTTCGCCGGGAATATCGGTAAGTTCGTAATGCACGAAAAGGTTGGTGTCGTTCGTCAGGTATTCGAAATACGGCGAAACCGAATCGGGTGTAACCTGCGGCATGAGTTGCGTGGTGGCGGTTATTTCGAGATTCATCACTACATCTTTGGCGCGCAGCGTGTAGGAACCGTAGTTGCTGAGCAGCACATTGATGCTGGCGTAAATGCCGGGCGTTATCATGTACAGCGTATCTGTTCCGCCGGGATGATCGACCGTAACGATGGCGTTTTCCACGAGTACCGAATCGAGGAAGTTATCGGTGATCGTGTCGGCATTACCCCCGCTGCTGAGCGCACTGAAACTGCGGGTGAGGCCCACCACCATAATTTGTCCGGGAACCACCTGCGAGGTAACCACCAATTTTACCGGAGCAGGTGCAATGTCGATATCGATAGGTTCGGGGCGACAGCCTGCTACAAATGTGAGGGCCAGTAATGCGGCGAAAAATATTTTGATGTGTTTCATAACTCAGAAGCGGAAATTGTAAGCAATGGAAGGAATAAAACCGAAAAGTCCGCGGGCCTGGTATTTATAGCCGCCGCTTTCGGAAGCCACAATGTCAACGCGGTATGGCTGTGCGCGGTTGTAAGTGTTGTAAGCACCCAGAATCCACTCGCCGGTCCAGATGAGCCATTTACGGTCGAGGCGCGATTTGATGACGAAGTTGAAATCAAGCCGGTGAGCCGCGGGCAGTTCCAGCGAATTACGTTCGGCATAAATGGGCAGTGCGTCAACCGAAGTAAGTGCCGAGTTGGGCATGAAGAAATTGCCGGTAATTGGCGTAAACCGCTGCCCGGTGCTGTACACCCACACCGCCGAAAACGACACACGCTTCGAAATCTGCCACATACCCACAATCGAAAAATCGTGGCGACGGTCGAACTTGGCAAAAAACTCTTTGCCATTGTTCAACTCATCAAACTGCCGGGTTGACCACGAAAGTGTGTAGCCGATCCAGCCTGTTAACTTGCCCTCGGTGCGCTGTGCAAAAAACTCGAAACCATAGGCACGGCCTTTGCCGCTTACCAGTTCGTTTTCGTAGTTATCGTTGAGTATAAGCACTGCCCCTTCGCGGTACTCGATAAGGTTGCGCATCCATTTGTAGTAGGCCTCAACGGTAACAAGCGTTTTGAGTTTCTGGAAATTATAGTTGTAACTGGCCGCCACCTGATGGGCAATGGGCGGTTTGGTGCGCTCGGTAACCGGGTACCACAAATCGGTAGGAAGCGCCACCGACGAACTCGATACCAGATGCAAGTACTGGACCATTTTGGCGTAACTGAATTTAAGCGACTGCCGCTTGTGAAACAGCCAGGTGGCCGATGCACGCGGCTCGGGATGAACAAATACTTTATTGGTGGTAAGTAAGGTGGACAAACGCACACCGCCATTTACTTTCCAGGCCGAGTCAAGCTCTGTTTCGTAGTTGGCATACAGGCCAAGTTCGTGGGTATAAACTTTTTTCCCCTCGCGCGACTGGAGATAATCGGCAATCTGCCCCGAGGTATTTACCACATTGGGACGGAACAAATGGTTGGTGTACGAAGCCCCGTAACGAAGCGTTTGCCCCGGGCCGCGGTAGTAGTTGTAATCGGCTTTCACACCCAGATCGGAAATACGCGACTGCACCAGAAAGCTGTTGCCCGGAATGGCCGCTTCCACGTCGTAACGGAAGCGAGTATGAATAAACGATACGTTGGAAAAAAGTTTAGGATTGTATGTATGGTTCCAGCGCAGGGTTGAAGTAAAGTTGCCCAGCCTGAAGCCGCCTTCAAAGAAACTGCTGTCGCCGCCCGCACTTCCGTTCAGCACATCGTCGCCAATGTAGCCGCTGAGGAAAATGCGGTCTTTGTCGGAAATGGTGTAGTTAAGTTTCAAATTGGCGTCGTAGAAATAATACGGCAACACATTCTGTCCGCCGTAAGCCAGCTTAAACACCCGGTCGATGTAAGAACGCCGCCCCGAAACCAGAAACGACGATTTACCTTTAATGATTGGCCCCTGCAGGGTTAAGTGCGACGATAAAATACCAATACCGCCATCGGCCCGGAAGTGCTGGAAATCGCCGTCTTTCATACGTATATCCATCACCGACGACATACGTCCGCCGTACTGCGCCGGAAAGCCGCCCTTAATCATGGTTACGTCCTTGAGCGCATCGTTGTTAAACACCGAGAAAAAGCCAAACAGGTGCGATACATTGTACACCACGGCCTCGTCGAGCAGAATCAGGTTATCATCGCCCTGGCCGCCGCGCACAAACATGGCGTTCTGGCCTTCGCCGCCGCGTTTCACACCGGGCATTAGCTGCATTACCTTTATAATGTCGGTTTCGCCCCCAATGGTGGGCAGCGTGCGCACCTGGTCAACCGGAATGCTTATGGCGCTGGTTTGTGTGTTGGTTACCTGTTCCTGATTGCGGTCGGCGGTAATTACCACTTCTTTAATGGTGGTGGCCGCATCGGTATTGCTCATGGCAATGTTCATGGTCACATCGGCCTTGAGCGAAACGGGGATTTGCTTTTGCTTGTACCCGATGTAATTGCACACCAGCACATAATCGCCCTGTGGCAGTGTAAGCGAGTAAAAGCCATACACATTGGCCGCCACGCCGGTGGTGGTGTTTTTTACATAAATAGACGCGCCAATAAGCATTTCGCCATTGGCCGAGTCGGAAATAAAACCGCTGAGTGTGAATTTTTGCGTTTGCGCCGAAAGGCTCAGCGCAGCAAACAGCGTGGAGATTAATAGAAATATTCGCCTGTAGGGCATGGCAAGTGATGTGTTGATGTGGTTTCGGTAATCAAATGTACAAAAACGGCGATTTAAAAAATCACGCATAAGACAGGCTTCACAGGGTTTTAGTTACAGCATGACAGATAAAAAATTGCCTTCCCCTACTTCCCGCATAAATAAAATAACAGCCGGTGCAAAGAACCCGTTTATCCTTGGAATTCATTACCCAACAGGATAAACAGGACGGCAGGTGCATTTTAAGCGAATAATAAGATCAATTACTTGATTAAACCCGCAAACCTGTTGAACTTTGGAAAGAATAATTAAAATCATGCCTAAACAGATTTTCTGCCTGTTACTTATTTTCTGCATCACCCGGCTATCTGCGCAAACCAGCTTGCAACTTATACTCACCCCGCAATTTTCGCAACCCCTCACTTTCCAAAACAATAAAAACACCACCCGCAGTTTACCCGCGTTCTGTGGCACCATTGGTTTGCGCAAAGCCACCGAAACTTCCAATGAAAGGCTGCAATGGATTTGGAGTGCCGTGGTGGGCTTTTCGTCGTATAACTTCAGGTATCGACTGCCGCAACAGGATTATCCGTTTCTGCCATACGATATTGTCAACCTTCCCAACCGGGGTGGTATAATTCCCTATTTACAGCCCGGTCTGGGAATTGGCTATCTGGCAAACAACCCAAAATTGAAAGGAGTAAGAATAAACATACTCACCGGATTGCGTTTCTACGGAAGTTTTATAGCCGAACAGGCTGATTATTCAAACACCACAAACCCGCCAAACGGGCAGCAAATACTGGTGTTCGATATGTTTCTGGAAACACGCACACTTCCTTTTCTGTTTCTCAATATCCAGATCGAGAAACAATTTTCACGACCCGAATCGGCCTGGGTGCTTTCGGGAGGCATAGATTTTTGTGTGTTGCCCGGCAACCAGCTTACGGGCGAGTATCGTTTTTTACCCGGAACGGGCAGCGGGTTTTCGGGGAGTGTGTTTCAAAACAGCAGTTCGCTGGGGTTGTTTTTTGCCGTGGGAAGACGATGAAAAGTTCTGATTCCGTTTGCAGTTAAAACACCACTGTTAACTCCACACTTTCCTTTAGCTCAAACTTTATCTTGTCGTATTTAGGGGGCAATACAAACAACCTTCTTTTGTTTCTGTAAAAAGAATATGGCTCGCGTGGAATGCCAAAAACACCTCCGTCTAAACGTTTGTTTCCATTCACATCGTGAAAAGCCGCCAGCCCATACTCGCCTTTCTTTACGCTATACACCGCAGAATATACCATACTACTGTCAACAGCAAGCATGGTAGAAACCGCCCCTCTTCGGCTGTTGAAATTCTGCTCTCCCTGCGCCAGCGTATAATACAAGTTACCGGTTGCTTTTTTCATCACGAAACGGATCTTTACCGTCACATACGTATTCATATACACCTCATCGCGTGCAGGCATATCAGGAAAGTACTGATGCCTTGCTGCTTTGGCTGTGTCCAACTGTATATCCATTGAGGTAAGCGAGGAAACAAGCAGCGTTTGATTTAATTTATATGAATACGGCACAGGAGAATCCTGATCGGAGTTAAGTGCCAATGCCTGTATTCCCGAATTAAATGAAAAGTCATACTCACTGAGCTTTAGCAGCCTGATATTCTTCCGGTCGAATGTGTGGAACCTTACACACATCTCATCAAGATCATACACTATACTCCAGAAGGTTTTATAATCAGGCTCGTTTTCGGCACTTTGAGCAAGAATGTCAAATGCCTCCCTGTAATTTTCCGGGGTATGAATGGTCAGATTTCGTGTAACCTGGCAGAAACGATCTTCTGATAGTCTCGAAACCAAATTCACAGAATCGCCATTCATTTCATAATACTTGCATGATTTGAGATAAGAGGTATTAGTAACAACCTGCGAATAACCTGTTTTTACCGAAATAAACACCTGTCCTCCCAAAAAATCAATTACAGCCGAATTTCCGGTTTTATCTGCCACGAAATAATGTACCGTAGCTTTTACAGGTACAATGGTAAGGTCGTTTATATGCGCAAGCACTTCGTCAACCCGCTCAAAACAATCTAACTGAAACTGAATCCATTCCAGCTCAGAAATGGTTGGCGTATTATTTTCACGATAAGTGGCACCGTGCAGCCAGAGTTGTTCCACAATTAAACCCTTTTCATTAATTCCCCCGTAAGGAAATTCTTTCCCAATCTGATTGAAGGTAAGTGACCCAAACTTTGCAGTCCAGTGTGCGGGAGAGGTGTTACTTATAGAATAAGCATATTTCTCCTGCCCGCGGTTGTTTTTTATGAGATAACCATTCCCGTTATACCAGTCGAAATTACGTCCCTGTATCTTTCTGTTTCCAGAAACATAGAATGCCGAACAGGCTGATAAAACTTGTGTGAGAGTTAAAAATGCACCCAGTAAGATAATAAATGGTGAAGGATATTTCATGCAGTTGGGTTCGTGGTACAGGTTTTTACATTCTACGGGCTTTTAAGTACAAGTTATTGATATTAAAGATTAATTCAAATAGTATCAAATACAAAAGAGTTGTTTTTCAGGAAGCAAAAAATCTGGTCTCCGAATGTATTTGACATATTTGCAGCGGGATATAATAACCAGTGAACAACTTTCATGGTAATATTTTATTATTTTCAACAACCGTTTTTTAAACAGGCACTGCGTTTTAGCAGAAATTCCGCACACAGGCAGAAAAATAATCTGGACTGATACCCCTCGCAGGTCTTTAAAGACCTGCGAGGGGTGTACGAGTTTTTTATTTTTCTGCCTGTGTGCTGCACAAATATCGATTCCCGTTGGAATATAGAATCAGGTATAGAAATATGTTACCTGCCTTGTGATATGTTATATGGTCAATTCACCTTTTCCCCGGGAACCGTAAACAGTTTTTCGGGTTCGGTAAGCCAAACCGGCCGTTCGGCCGGAATTATTTTTTCATTCGGCAAAAACTCACCCATCCCCGCCTCACAATAATTTCCCGTATATTTGCCCCACGTTCTCAAACAAAATTACTTATCCAGAAAGGTGGAGGGACTGTGCCCTGCGAAACCTTGGCAACCCACGGCTCAGGCCATGAAGGTGCCACTTCCTGCTCCCGAAACGGAGTGAAGATAAGTCAGTGTGCTTCCGGGTGTAATGCACCTTTATGGAATCTCTTCTGACACTGCACAGGAGAGATTTTTGTTTTTGAAGGCACCAGATTATGAGCAATACTACCGAACGTTTTTCGGGCCGTGTGGCCAATTACGTGAAATGGCGGCCCGGATACCCGCAGGCACTCTACGAGGCGTTGCTGAAAAACAACACTCTCGCCACAACCGATGTCATTGCCGACATTGGCGCCGGCACCGGCATTTCGGCCGCGCTATTTGCCCAAAACGGCCACCACGTAATAGCAGTAGAACCCAACGAACCCATGCGCATGGCCGGTATTGAATTTACCGCCACGCTGCCTCTCGTAAGCTGGCACCCCGGCACTGCCCATCAAACCGGGCTCGATACGCAAAGCATAAACGCCGTAGTGGCCGCGCAGGCCTGGCACTGGTTTGATACACCCGAAACCGCCGCCGAATTCCGCCGCATACTCAAACCCGGCGGGCAGACCTTACTCATCTGGAACGACCGCATTACCCACGGCGACGGCTTCTCGGAAGTATATGAAGATGCCCTGCGCTACTTCGCCATCGACTACGCCAAGGTCGATCATAAACAATTCGGCGAAGCCTCCTTCAACAAACTCTGGGGCGAAGGCCGCTGGCGCGAAACCACCACCGAAAACGTACAGCTTCTCACCTTCGAAGGATTAATAGGCCGCGTGCTTTCCTCGTCGTACATGCCCGACGAAACGCATCCCGAATTTGAATTCATGAGAAGCGTACTCAAAAAAATATTCCTGCGCTACCAGGAAAACGGAACCATAGCCATGCGCTACCACTGCCGTGCATTTCACGGAATTCTGAACTGACCTCAATTTATGAAAGACATACGCAGCGAACTCAAAAAACGGGTGCTTGTAATTGACGGTGCAATGGGCACCATGATACAGCGCCACAAACTCGAAGAGGCCGATTACCGCGGCTCACGCTTCGCCCAATGGCCGCACGACCTCAAAGGAAACAACGATTTGCTGGTGCTCACCCAGCCACAAATCATTCTCGATATTCATCGCGCCTACCTCGATGCCGGTGCCGATATTATCGAAACCAATACGTTCAATGCTCAACGCATTTCGCTGGCCGATTATAAAATGGAATCGCTGGCGTATGAGCTTAACGTGGAAGCCGCACGCATTGCGCGCCAGGCGGCCGACGAATACACCGCCACCTCAGGCCGCACCCGCTTTGTGGCCGGAGCAATGGGCCCCACCAACCGCACCGCCTCTCTCTCGCCCGATGTAAACGACCCCGGTTTCCGCGCCGTAGATTTCGACGAACTCGTGAGCGCTTACAGCGAACAGATAAACGGCCTGCTCGACGGCGGTTCCGATTTGCTGCTCGTGGAAACTATCTTCGACACACTCAACGCCAAAGCCGCACTGTTTGCCATCGACAGCATTGCACAGCAGCGGGGCATACGTGTGCCGGTTATGGTGTCGGGCACTATTACCGATGCCAGCGGGCGCACTCTCTCGGGCCAGACCACCGAGGCTTTCCTCAACTCGGTTTCGCACATCGACCTGCTGAGCGTGGGGCTGAACTGCGCGCTGGGCGCGGCTCAGATGCGTCCGTACATTGAAGAACTGGCGCAGAAAGCCCCGTTCTTCGTGAGCTGCTACCCAAACGCCGGACTGCCCAACCAGTTTGGCGAATACGACGAAACGCCCGAGCAGATGGGCGAGCAGATGAACGACTTTCTGCAAAACGGCTTTGTAAATATTGTGGGCGGCTGCTGCGGCACCACACCCGATCATATCCGCAAAATTGCCGAACTCGCCGGAAACACCAGGCCCCGCGTAATTCCTGTGCTGCCCGCACACATGCGCCTGAGCGGACTCGAACCGGTAACGCTGCGCCCCGAAAGCAATTTCATGAACGTGGGCGAACGTACAAACGTGACCGGCTCGCGCAAATTTGCCCGCCTCATTACCGAACAGAAATACGACGAAGCCCTCGCCATTGCCCGCGATCAGGTGGAAGGCGGTGCGCAGGTAATTGACGTAAACATGGACGAAGGCATGCTCGATTCGGAAGCCGCTATGGTGCGTTTCCTCAATCTGGTAGCCGCCGAGCCCGATATTGCACGCGTGCCGGTTATGATTGATTCCTCGAAATGGCCCGTTATTGAAGCCGGACTGAAACGCGTGCAGGGCAAGGCCATTGTAAACTCCATTTCGCTCAAGGAAGGCGAGGCCGAGTTTATCCGTCAGGCACAGCTTATCCGCCGCTACGGCGCTGCCGTGATTGTAATGGCCTTTGACGAAGCCGGACAGGCCGACACTTACCAGCGACGCATCGACATTTGTAAACGCGCTTACGATATACTTACACAGCAGGTTCATTTTCCGCCGCAGGATATAATTTTCGACCCGAATATTTTCCCTGTGGCCACGGGCATGGAAGAGCATCGCCGCAATGCGCTCGACTTTTTCCTGGCCACAAAATGGATCAAGGAAAATCTTCCGCTGGCTAAAGTGAGTGGCGGGGTAAGCAACGTATCGTTTTCCTTCCGTGGCAACGATCATGTGCGCGAAGCTATTCATGCAGCCTTTCTGTATCATGCCATACAGCATGGCATGGATATGGGCATTGTAAATCCTGCCCAGTTGCAGGTGTACGACGAAATTCCGAAAGACCTGCTCGAACGCGTGGAAGACGTACTGCTCGACCGCCGCGACGATGCCACCGAGCGCCTCATTACGTTTGCCGAAAGCCTGAAAGGCGAAGGCAGCGGAAAAAAAGCAGAGAAAGACGAAGAATGGCGCAAAGCCGATGTGCGCACCCGCCTCACACACGCGCTCGTAAAAGGTATTACCGATTACATTGAGACCGATGTGGAAGAAGCCCGGCAAATGTTCAGTAAATCGCTGGAAGTAATTGAAGGGCCGCTCATGGACGGAATGAATGTGGTGGGCGATTTGTTTGGTGCCGGAAAAATGTTTTTGCCGCAGGTGGTAAAGAGTGCGCGGGTAATGAAAAAAGCCGTGGCTTATCTCACCCCTTACCTCGAAGCCGAGAAAAGCGGCACCAGCCGCAGCGCCGGAAAAGTACTGCTGGCCACTGTAAAAGGCGATGTACACGACATCGGCAAAAACATTGTGGGCGTGGTGCTGGCCTGCAACAATTTCGAAATTGTGGATATGGGCGTAATGGTGCCCGCCGATAAAATCCTCGAACGCGCCAAAGCCGAAGGAGCCGACATTATTGGTTTGAGCGGACTCATCACCCCTTCGCTCGACGAGATGGTGCATGTGGCCAAGGAAATGACACGTTTGGGCTTTACCACGCCGCTGCTCATTGGCGGAGCCACCACCTCGCGCGTACATACGGCCGTGAAAATTGCCCCGCATTATGCGCAGCCCGTGATACACGTAAACGATGCCTCGCGCAGCGTGCCTGTGGCCACGGCATTGCTCTCGGCCGATCAGCGCGAAAATCTGGTAAATGAAATAAACGCCGATTACGAACGCGTGCGCATACAAAACGAACGCGCACAAAGTGCCGACAAGTTTATTTCGATAAACGAAGCACGGCAAAACAAATTTACCATCGACTGGAGCAGCCACACGCCTGCTGCGCCTGCAAAGCCGGGCATTTCGGTGCTTAACGATTATCCGTTACACATTCTTGTGCCGTATATCGACTGGACACCTTTCTTTCACAGTTGGGAAATGAAAGGCAGTTACCCGAAAATTCTGAATGATGCCGAGCGCGGCACCGAAGCAAAAAAACTTTTTGCCGATGCACAGGCCATGCTCGAAAAAATAATTACCGAAAAATGGCTCACTGCCCGCGCCGTACTGGGACTCTGGCCGGCCAATGCCAGTGGCGATGATATTGAAGTTTACACCGACGATACACGCAGCACAGTAAACGCCGTATTTCACACCATACGCCAGCAAACGCGCAAACCCGCCTCGCAGGCCAACGTGGCCCTGTCCGATTTTCTGGCACCCGCCAAAAGCGGTAAGCACGATTACATTGGCGGCTTTGCCGTAACCACCGGCATTGGCATTGATGCAAAAGTGGCAGCGTTCGAAGCACAGCACGACGACTACAGTGCCATCATGCTCAAAGCCCTCGCCGACCGCCTCGCCGAAGCCTTTGCCGAACACCTGCACGAAAAAGTGCGCAAAGAATACTGGGCCTTCGCACCCGACGAAAATCTCACCAACGAACAACTCATTGGCGAGGCATACTCCGGCATTCGTCCCGCCCCCGGCTATCCCGCCCAGCCCGACCATACCGAAAAACTCACCCTCTTCCGCCTGCTCAACGCCGAAGAAAACGCCGGCATCGTCCTCACCGAAAGTCTCGCCATGGTGCCCACCGCCGCCGTATCGGGCCTGTACATGGCGCATCCCGAAAGTCATTACTTCGGTGTGGGAAAAATCCGCAAAGATCAGGTAGAAGACTACGCCCGCCGCAAAGGCTGGAGTGTGGAAGAAGCCGAACGCTGGCTGGGGCCGGTGCTGGGGTACTAAACAGAGTCTAATTGATCATCGCTTAATTTATTCCCCGAAAGCGAACCCGAAAATTAAATACCCCCGACAAACCCTTACAGATAACCAATCAGCTTCCACCCCGAGCTGATTGGTTATATTTGTACAAAATAACCTCTATCATGAAACGACTGTTTTTCACAATCACCTGTATGGCATTCATGCATTTGCTACACACGCAAACTGCATCCAATCAGTGGAGGTTTTTTAATTCAGGAACCTTAATTAAAGAACTTATTGGTGTTGATTCAATTCTGTATTCCAACCACGAGGGGATGATCTCGGAAATGAACATGAATACCGGGCAGGTCATCCGGATTCATGACTCAAATAGTGGTTTCCCTCTTTTTACCACTTATGGATTCAATGTAGATAGCAATCATCACATCTGGGCTATTCGCGATACAGTTCTTTGGCAATATGATGGTCAACAGTGGCAGAATTTAGTAATGCCAGTAAGTTCTTCATTCATCTTCAGTAATGACATTGCATTTGATGGATCAGGAAATCTCTGGATTTCATTTATGACAAATACCTATTCAGGACTGGCAAAATACTCCGGTTCTACATGGACAATATATACAAGCCAGAATTCAGCCCTGCCATTTAATGTAATTAATCAAATAATAATAGACTCAAATGACAAATTATGGTTACCAACCGCCGGAGGGGGATTGGTGACATTGGACGGTATTACCTGGCAGGTATTTAATACAAGCAACTCTTCCATACCTTCAAATAATGTCCGGGCTATTGAATTAACATCTCTGAATACGTTTTGGATTGGTACCTCTTCGGGGGCTTCGTACTTTAATGGATTGACATGGAACACATATACCAGTTCAAATTCTCAATTAATACACAACTCAATTTCCGAAGTTGATATTGCAGCAAACGGACATATTTATTTTTCGACAGATCAGGGATTGTCAATATTTCAACCGTTACAGAATTTATGGACAAATTTTGGAGCCAGTAACAGTTCGCTGGTAAACCCAAATTCACCCTTCGTATTTGACACTTACACTCACCAAAACGGATATTGGTATGCAGGAACCACTAAAGGACTAATGGGATATGATGGAAGTTCGTTTACACAACATTTTGTTACTTATCCAGTAAATAGCACCCAGTCAAACAGCTTTATCCCCAAAATATATCAAGATACCATAGGTTATAAATGGCTTGCTACAGATAACAGATACTGGACAAAATTTGATGGGAATGATTATACCACAATGTCAGCTGTTGATATGACCAATTTTCAATATACTAATCACATCTGGCTGCATGAGTATAAAAAAGACAACAACAACAATCTTTGGGGAAAGATGTTTCCTTACGGATCTGGCCTGGAAATGATTGCGCCCAATGGAACCCGAACAATATTTACCACAAGTAACTCAGGCTTACCCTCTAACAGTATTAATGATGTAGAGTGCGACGCGTGGGGTAATGTATGGATTGCCGGTGGCGGTGGAATTACAAAATTTGATGGCAATACATGGATCACATATAATAGTTCCAATTCTCCTCTTCCAAATCAATTTACGAATCCTGGTGCAATTACCATGAATCCTTCCAAAACAAAACTCTGGGCACTATATCCTACAAGTTCTACAGGTGGAATAGCAAGTTTTGACGGACAAAATTGGACTACGTGGCTGGGCTCTTCATTCCCCTACCAATCAAATATCTTCACAGGAATAGTTGTAACTAATGATGAGTCTGTTTACTTACAAGCGGTTAATAATACAACTAATCCCCTGGTTCGATTAGACTCAGCGGGGAACTGGTTTGCATTTACCCCGGCTAATGTCCCCTTATTTAATAATACATTTTTGGGTGAAATTGTACTTGACAGGTTTTACAATATCTGGCTGGGAGCCACTGGCTCTTTAATCAAGTATGATGGTAATCAATTTACTCAGTTTACCCCATCCCCATTAGCCGGAGGACTATTCACAATTCAGTTTATTGACCAGTTCAATAATATTTGGTTTACCGGAGGAAGTAGCGGATTTGGGTTTATCGGGGTTTTTAACGAATATGGTGTGTCCAACAATTCCTTGTATCCAATTACAGGATCGGTTTACTTTGATGCCAATAACGATGGTTTACGGAGCAGTAACGAAACCGGTATGGCGGGAATAAAAATAATACGCCTTCCGGACAGTCTTGTGGCATACACAAATAGTAACGGAAATTATTGGCTCCCTTACCAAACAGGCCCTTATCAAATTACAATTGATGCCCCGCAAAACTGGCAGATCAGTTCAGACTCTCTTAGTTATACACTTAATATTACACCTGCAGCTACGAACAATTACAACTTTGGTCTGTATTCCACACAACCAATCGACTCGGGCACGATATATATAGTTGGAGCAACTCCAACCCGATGTAATCAACCGGGAGCATTCTGGATCAACTATTCCAATCTTTCTGATGGATACCGACTCAGTGCGGTTACTGCATTTCCCGATTCTGTAAGTATCTTTTTACAAGGCTCTCCCACACCAACAAGCCAAACAGCCGACTCTATTGTCTGGAATACACTTCAACTTCCTCCATATCAGATGAAGCAAATCATGTACACCGCCAATATGCCTTCAGTAAGCTTCATTGGCGATACAATCAGAAACTACGCCAGACTGGAACTGTATGATTCGGCTCAGAGTCTTCCCGCATTTACATCTGTAACAAACGATGAATCCATTCTCATTTGTGCTTATGATCCTAACGATAAAACCGTATTCCCCTCAGGCGACACAAGTGTGTATCACTACACTCCAATGAATACACCCCTGCTGAAGTATTTAATTCGCTTCCAAAATACAGGAAATGATACCGCTTTTGATATTCGTATCGCCGACACACTGCACCCAGCACTAAATCATTCCTCATTCCGGGTCCTCGCATCTAGTCACCTTATGCATACAAGTCTGGACACACACGGGGTAGTTACATTCTTTTTCCCCGACATATTACTGCCCGACAGTAATGTGAATGAACCCCTCAGCCATGGGTTTATACTCTATGAAATCGAACCTGGCAATGCGTTACCAGACAGTACAGCAATTACAAATACAGCCTATATTTTCTTCGATTTCAATCCTCCGATCATTACAAATACTACACTCAATACCTTTGTAAACGCCCTTGTATCTGTACCCGAAATGCAAAATAATGTCAATGAGCAAAAGATAAAAGTTTATCCGAACCCGGCCTCAGACATACTTTACATTCAACAGCAAGATGGCAACAGTACTGAAAGACTAAGAGTCGAATTCTACGACCTTTCAGGAAGATTGATAAAATTCAATGTAGTAAATGGAGACATGAATTCGCTTACAATCGCTGACCTTATTTCAGGATCTTATATTATCAGAGTCTGCAATGAGAATCAGGAAATTGTGTTAATACAGCGCATTGTAGTTCAACATTGATTTTGAACTTTTGCTGTCAATTCACTTATACCATACCCGCAAAGATCAGGTAGAAGACTACGCCCGCCGCAAAGGATGGAGCGTGGAAGAAGCCGAACGCTGGCTGGGTCCGGTGCTGGGGTATTGAGGTATAATTTTGATTATGAAAATCGCCGCATAAAACCGGGCTATTTCCGGCAGAGCCACAATTTTCATAATTTACACATCTCTTTACGAATTTAACACAGGCCGAAACCTGTGTAAACACCCATATTCATGAGAGATTTTCTCGCCCGTTTCGGCACATTTTCGGAAGATGAAATTTCGGCATTCGCCGAAATCGGAAAGTTGCAGCACGCAGCCGCCAAAACACTTATTTTTCAGGGCGACCGCACATTCAACCGGCTCTACTTTGTGGACAAAGGTTTGATACGTGCATTCCGTTTGCTCGATGGCGAGGATTATACCTATTTCTTTTTCTCACCTTCCGATTTTGCGGTTGATTACCAGAGTTTTCTAACCGGACAAATAAGCAATCTGTTTTTCGAAACATTGACAGAGACTACTTTTATCGAATTTTCGAAACAGGATATTTATTCTTTATATGAAAGGTTTCCCCGGTTTGAAAAGCTGGGCAGGCTCATGGCCGAGAACGCATACCTGAGTGCCGCCGAAAGGCTGAAACAGCATCAGACCGACGATTTAAAAACACGTTACCTGAAACTGATTTCCAGAAATCCCGAATTATTTCAGCATGTGGCGCAACATTATATAGCATCCTACCTCGGCGTAAAACCACAAAGCCTGAGCCGGGTGCGTGCCCAAATTTCGGGGAAGAAGTATTAATTCACCTATGTGAATGCCCGCCTATAAGGGGCGGACTACGTTTGTACTGTTCAATTTAAGTCTCACTCTTAAAACAGTACACACATGAAAACAATTGGAATTTTCTCCGCACTCATTATCAGCCTTTCCTGCGCGGCTCAGGATAAACCCGCTTCCAAAACAGGAGGCGGAGGTTCGTTCAACACCGGTATGGCATTTTTTGATGCCAATGCCATGAACCGGTTTCTCACCGCAGAAGGATTCGGCAAACTCTCAAGCACAAATCTGAGCATCGGAGGCGGCGGAGTATTTTACCGGAACAATTGGGTGATTGGCTCGGAAGGCGGTTTTGCCGGGCAACGCAAAGTAAGCAGCAGCACACACGAACTCCGGTTCGGATACGGCTACGGTGCATTTCAGCTTGGCTACATCGTAGCGCAGAATTCGCGCACACTTATTTATCCTTCTATCGGTGGCGGATTTACAGGCGCATCCATGCAAATCAGCAAATTCAACGCTTCAGAATCTCTCAGTTCCGTTATCGCAAACGGCGACACACTTTCCACATCCCGAACCAGATTAACCGCGTTTGCGCCACTGCTCAAAGCATCCGTAAATCTCGACTTTTACCTGAGCGGCAACGAAAATGCCATGTATGGAGCATTACTCGGCATTACGGCAGGATATCAGTACGGCGGAAAATCAGCTTTCCGAAGCGAATCGGGTACCGAAATCACTAATAGTCCTTCGTTCTCGGCTTCGGGTTTCTTTGTCACGCTCCGTATCGGCGGCGGCTACCGCGGAACAATGAAAAACTGTCGTTCCACACATTAAACTCCCGAACCATGAAAAAAAGCGCACAACGCAATCTGATCAGGTGGCTGCACATCATTATCGGAAGCATTCTGGCAACCTATGTCTATTCGCCGTGGAATCAAATCGCAGTCTTTCAACTTATCGTAAAGGGAATAGCCATTCCTGTAATAATTCTCTCCGGCTTGTGGCTCTGGAAAGGACATTTACTCAGAAATCCTGCGCGAAAAAAATAATCACCGGAGCCGTATCAAACATACTCATCTGACACAGGAATCAAAAAACCAACTGCCATGCTTACTTTGCTCGAAACAATAAAGCACAAAAACGAAATCTTGTTCTGGTTCGGGGCACTCATGCTTCTGGGTGCAATCATCACAGGAACGCTTTCGCAAATTACTTCGGTTCAGGTGTCGGGTGTGAATGCATACCTGAAGCCCATGAAATTTTTCTTCTCTGTCTGGATTTTCGCCTGGAGCATGAGCCACTACATGGGTTATCTCCATAACCAGATTCAGGTAAAAATTTTCAGTTGGGTGGTGGTAATTACTATGGGCTATGAACTTCTGGCCATCACCTTTCAGGCTGCACGCGGAAAACTCTCGCATTTCAACAGGGAAACACCTTTCGACTTTTTCATTTTCATTTCCATGGGTGTCATGATTTCTGTCGTTACGCTGTGGACACTTTGGATTTGTCGGGAGTTTTTCGTTCAGAAAACCTTTGCTGCGCCTGCCACCCTGATTTGGGGCATACGGCTGGGAATAATACTCACCGTGCTGTTTGCTTTGGAAGGAGGAGTTATAGCAGCCATGCTGAAACACACCATTGGCGGGCCCGACACGGGCGAAGGTTTAAGCGTACTCAATTGGTCGAAAAAGCACGGCGATTTGCGCGTGGCACATTTTTTCGGCATCCATGCCTTGCAGGTTGTGCCTTTGCTGGCTGCTGTGGCGGCAAAAAACACGCAGCAGGTAATCATTGTTGCTTCACTGTACTTTTTGTTCGTCACATTCACCTTTATTCAGGCGCTCCTGGGTAAACCATTTATTCACTTCTAAATCTGAAAATCATGTACCGCTACATCATCAAACAGATTATACTCGGAAAATTCCGCAACGAGGGCGAAGGAAATATCGACGCTTTGCTAAACGGTTTTGCCGAAAACTTTATTCACATCAGCAACGGAAACAACGCCCTGGGCGGATCTCGAACCACACGCGAAAGTGCGAAACGATGGTTTGAACGTCTGTTAAATTTATTGCCCGGTTTCCGGCTCAACATTCAGAACATCCGTGTTTCGGGCTACCCCTGGAACACTTCGGTTACCGTAGAATGGAGCCTGCAGGCCCAGCCGGCAAGCGGATCATTCACCAGCGACGGAGTTCACATTCTCACACTCGTTTGGGGAAAAGTGGTTTCACTGCACACTTATCTCGACACACAGAAAACCAGCGAACTGCTTCAGAAACTCGCCGCATTAAACATTACCGAAGCCGCTCAACCACCTATCACTGATTACATCACTCCTAAACAAAGAAGCCATGAACTCGCTTATTGATCAGCAAATCATTGAAAGAGCCCGCCGAAAAGTGGGATTTAAAATTCACTTCACCGTATTCCTGCTTCTTACTCCGGTAAACTGGATAATCTGGTTTCTCACCGACACCACTTATCTATGGCCTGTTTGGCCAACATTAGGCTGGGGAATTGGAATTATGTTTCACTGGCTCGGTGTTTTTCACGGCGATAAATTCTTTTCCGTAAGCAACGAAATTGAACGTATGAAACACAGAGAATAAACCGTGCAATTCAAGACTTTAAGAAATTTCCGGTTTATGTTTATTTCTTTATCATTCCTCATCATACATTTTTCCCCTGTCCGGCCCGTTCATGCCAAATTCTCGCCGCAATGCTCCAGCCGTATCGATCCTGTACATGGCGTATCCCGAAAACCATTACTTTGGTATGGGTAAAATCCACAAAAACAAGGTCGGAGAATAGCTCGCCCGTAAAGGATAGAATGTGGAAGAAGCCGAACACTGGCTGGGGCCGGTGTAGGATATTGAAATAATATAACACGATGAGTCAGTTTGAAAATTTCAAAAGATGGCTACAGGAAATTTCTTTCCTTCAGGAAGAGGATTGTAAATTATTTCAACCCTTCCTGAAAAACAGAACCGTGGCGGCAAAAGAAATACTTCTCAGCGAAGGACAGATTTGCCGCGAAATGGGTTTTATAAATAAAGGCGCATTCCGCACCTATTATTTAAGCGAGGGGAAAGAAATAAACACACACTTTTGTTTCGAAAACGAATTTGTGGTGGATTACGACAGCTTCCTGCATCATAAACCAGGTCGTTATTTCATACAGGCACTCGAAGATGCCGAGATAACCACATTCCACCTGCAACCCTTGCAGGAAGCCTATAACACCTCGAAAAACTGGGAACGTTTCGGCCGTATCATGGCCGAATATTCGTACCAGCTTACCACACAACGGGTAGAGAATTTTTTATTCATGAATGGCGAAGAACGCTACCTGCAACTCCTCGAAAAGCAACCACAGCTTCTCGAACGCGTGCCACTCTATCATATTGCCTCGTACATTGGCCTCGAACGCGAGAGCCTGAGCCGCTTACGCAAAAAAATTGCGGGCAAATAACCGATTGTAACATTTATCAATTAAATCAAGTTTTCACCGGCCGATGTTTGCAGGGTAATTAATTATCCAACACATCTCGCCATGAAAAAAACAACAATCATTCTCGCCTCACTCGCGTTCCTCGGCATCGCCAGTTGCACATCCACAAAAACAGCCGTTATTCCGCTCAGCGATAAGCTGGAAATTGAAGACACCTACACCATTATCTGGAACGGAATCAGCGAAGCTTACCGCTACGAAAACGGAAACTGGAAACGCTCACCTTCCTTCGATTATCAGTTTAACGTGGTACAAAAACGTTACGATAAACTCTGGAAATCGGTTAAATCCATGCACCGCCTCCACCCCGATTACAATGGCAAAGCCGGTCAGCGCCACCAAACCATGTATTTCGAAATCAGCTATACACCCGTTATCGACTCACTGCGCAACGCTGTCATAAAATCAAGCATCGGCAATGGCACCGGAAAATCCGACAAAGAATACCGGAAAATTGAACTCAACATGGATATGCCCGATGCCTCAAAGTTCAGCCCCTACAATAAGATCAGAATCACACAGCATTACCAATACGAAACCGGTGTACTTACCGAAACCGTTTTTCTCTATAAAGTAAAAGACGGAAAAGAAATACCGTTTATGAAAAACCAGGAAACCGCATACTTCTACATTCGCGGAAAATTAGACAAAGCCCCACTCTGAGCTGCTTTTAGCCCGACTGACATTGTACAAATGCAGTCGGGCTGATTATAGGTTTGGGGTCCATTTGTATATTTACAAAAACCCGGCAAATATGCGCTATTGTCTGCTGCGGGAACATTCTATTAACTGTATAAGGATTTATAAATCTGTTGAAGCGAAACTCATGGCGCATTAAAATGCCGTCCGCTCCTGTGCTCTCTGCAAGTCCTCAGGTAATTCTGCACGAAAAGCATTCTGCACCTTCCGGGCTTTCCGTTCGCCCAGGGCTAGAAATTCAATCCTGTTGGTGTTTCAAAAAAATCTTATATCTGTCTGAGTATTAAATCATATACTTGTGAAATGCCTTTGAGTTTTTCTGCACTTATTCTAAGTTTTTCTCTCTGCTCCGAATTCAAATTCCACTCCCTCAGGCCGTCAATAATATAAATTGCAATTTCTGGTATTTGGCTTTGAATATGCAATAAAAAAACATCAAATTGATCAACCTGTTCCACTGAAGAAACAACTTGCCAGAACCTTTTTTGATTATCCAAACTTAATTGCTTTGATTGATCTATAAGTATTCTCAGGTCATAGCGAGATTTATTATTCTGATAAGATTGATAAGCCTCAGAAAAGAAAACATCTTCCCACATGTCTGAATTCTCTCCGCAAGAAAGAATTATATCGATAAATGATTTATTGTTATTCATATTGGTAATTTATAAAACAAACTCCGTTTTGTACACTAAACAAAAGAGGAATAATAAACAGAAAAACTCCAGCTATTACAGATAAACAAAATCAACTATCTTCACTCATGACAGAAAACTAAGCCTCTAACTCCGACTGTCAGATCAAGTTCCATCTATTACAAAAAATTTCACCCATCCTTCTCTACCAATTCCACCCGCACCACATACACCGTCACCACATTCTTACTCCGTTTCAAAGTCACACCAAAACCCACAAAATTTCCCGTTCCGCTTCCTTTCTGCTCCGAGTTAAGCAACATAATCAACTCCGCTGCCGCCTGCGAAGCCTCAAAATCATCCACATGATACGATGCGCTTGCAATGCTTTCTTTGAGCGAATATTTTTTAAGCAATTTCTTCGCCTTCATCCCGCCCGCTTTTTTAAACCGCGCTTCGGGTGTTTCGGCCACATAATTCCGTTTGCCTTCTTTTTGTGTGTGCGAAAAATCCTTGCGGTTTACAACCAGATAATCGGCGTGTTGTTGTGCAGCCTCTTGTAAATGTTCGGAAAGCAAACTTTCACCCGAACCTTTATACAACTCATCCTTCAAACCTGCCAGAGCCTGTGGCTGTACAAACTTTTTACGTTTCTCCTCCTGCGGGTTGCCGGTATCGGTGGCACTTGCCGTATTGGCCGGTTGAGCAGCATAATAAGGTTTATTCGTAAACAAATCTGTTCCCCAGCAACGCCCGTCTTTACCAATACTAAACGCCACACCATGCTGCCAGTGACGATCGCGGAGCATATTGGCATTGTGTCCCGGCGACGATTTCCATTGCGAAAAACTGGCAGTGGCAATATTCTCCGCCGCACTTTCTACTGTACTTCCTGATGCAAAATTGTACAAACAATTCTCGCCTGTCCACAAACAATTACCATTGCCATTTACCACAAACTCATACCGGTCGCCCGGATCTTCGCCGGTAAATGAAGGTGTTTCCTTTTCTTCGGTATGGCCCATATAATCGTTAGCCATCATCCATATATTATGATTACGTGCAGCCAGCCAGAGTGTATCGTTAAAGGCAAGAGTATCCAACTTATTCTCGCGGCGATATTCATTAATAAGCCGGTGAAATCTAAGTGCGGCCAGTCTTTCTGTTTTCATTACCGAATCAGTTACCGATTGTTTGAGCACACCTCTGATACGAAGCTGATCGGTAACTTCAAAACGCAAACTTTGCTGTGCCTGCACAGAATGAATGCACGCACAGTAAAGAATAAGCGTAACAAGAAATTTCATAAACAGGGTTTATCTCATTAACGCAGCACGAGTTTTTTTGTTGTAACTCCCTGCAGTGTATTTACCTGAATGAAATAAACCCCGGCGGCTTCGCCGCTCAGGTCAACCGGCCAAACCGTTCCGGTAATTTGTCCCGCACGCACCACCTGCCCGAGCGCATTGGTAACCATATACGAACCTGTACCCGGCTGCGCCATCGAAATCTGAAAAACAGCATCCGAAGGATTGGGCTGAATGGAAAATGTTTCGGAAGTAACGGCCAAATTCGTACCCAGCGAAAGATCGCAGGTAAGCGCAATGAGTTGTGCGCCGGTTATCCAGCCGTCGCCGCTGCATCCCCAAAGCGAAGAAACAAAATCGCCGGTAGCGCCTGTGGTAGTCAGCAGCCGGTCGGCCATCATGAGGTTTTCGTTGCCCCAGGGGTTGTTGCCTGTGGTTCCTACGTCTGCACGTTCGGTAAGCAACACATCAGGAACAAGATTGGTGGCACTGCTGTTTACGCTGCAAAAAAACACACCCACCAGACGCGTACAAACCGTAGTGTTTACACTGGAAGCACGGATTACCGAACACGAATCCTGCGCACCATTGTTGCTGAACGCATGAACCGGATTGAGCAAATCAACACCCGAATAAACCACAATGCTGCCTACATACGTCTGCGAGGTTGTACCCGTAAAAATGTATGCCGATGGTTCGTTGGCAGTGGCTATTTTATAAAATGTGCTTAATTGCACAGAAGAATTTATCGGCCCGCAACCCGAACCCGTGTTGGAAGTTTGCGCAATGGGTGTCCAGCCCTGTGGCGGTGTTACCGAACTTCCCTGCGAACACCAGCCCGAATGCACGGCCACAATCATTACATCGTTTACCGAAACTCCCAAAGGCAAAGGAATGGTAACTGCCGTGGAAGAGCCTATTCCCTGCGACGAAGACACAAACGGAATGGTGCAACTGCTGCATTGTGCAAAAGCAAAATGGGCAGAAACTAAAACAGAGAAGATGAGTAGAAGTTTTTTCATGTGTAATAAGATTGAGCCGGTTTTATTTGACTTATGAAATGTAATCAAAAACACTCAATCATTTGTCTGCTCATGCGAAATATTGGACTGATAACATTTTGTTCATGAATAAAAAACTGCCGTTTACAAACTCTCCATTTTTTCGACAACAACACTGAATAAGTGAAGCGGAGAGCCGTAAACGGCAGTTTAAACCATAATCAATTAACCATCCATACGCACAATGCGCGGGCGGAAAGTGCCCATAATATCCACAAGGCTTTGCTGCGCATTCATAACCTCGTTTATATTTTTATAGGCCTGCGGCGCTTCGTCCAAACCGCCGCCGTGAAGCGTAACGCCGTGTTGCTGAAGCAGCGCATTCATGGCATTGTGGGTAATGGATTCCTTGGCCCGCGAGCGCGACATTACACGCCCTGCACCATGCGAGGCCGAATGCAGCGAAGATGTTTCACCACGACCGCGCACAATAAACCCTGGCGCAGTCATTGAACCCGGAATGATTCCGGCTTCGTCTTTGGCTGCAGGCGTGGCACCTTTGCGATGCACAATTACTTCGCGGCCCAGGTGCATTTCTTTCCACGCAAAGTTGTGGTGGTTTTCAATCACCGCAAGCGGAGTGAGATTGATTTCGCGGGTAATGCGCTGGTGTATTACTTCGTGGCAGGCTGCGGCATAATCACCGGCAAGGTTCATGGCTTTCCAGTAAGCCTGGCCTTCAAACCAGTCGAGCGGAAGCCAGGCCAGATGCTGCAACTGACGCGGCAGGCGGCACCATTGTTTGGCCACTTCGGTGTAATGCGTGGCCACACTTGCGCCCAGTCCGCGCGAGCCCGAGTGCGAAAGCAAACCAATGTAGCGCCCGGCTTTGAGCTGGCGTTCGGGCCAGTCGGCCAGAATTTCCACTTCGCCAAATTCTACAAAATGATTGCCCGAACCCGAAGTGCCAAGCTGTTTGGCCGCTTTGCCCTGCAACTTACGAAGCAGTGCAAGTTCGCCAAACTCGGGGCGGTCAATTACCTCGTGCTCATGCGCCTTACTCAGTTCGCGCCCCGAACCGAAGTACGTGTGGCGAAGCAAAGCCGTTTCAAGCTGCTTTTGTTTACGGTTCAGTTCGTAAGCATGAAGATCATACACCGTAAGACACATGCGGCAGCCAATGTCCACACCCACGCCGTAGGGAATTACCGCATTTTCAGTAGCCAGCACACCACCAATGGGCAGTCCGTAACCCGAATGCGCATCGGGCATAAGCGCACCGCTTACCGCCACCGGCAACCGCGCCGCACTGCGCAACTGGTCTATGGCTGCATGATCTACCTGTTCGGCACCAAAGATGACAATGTCAACCGGCTTGCTGCGCAACTCCTGCTGCGGCACTTCTTCTTCCTTTACCTCAATGAAGTGAACTGCAATTTCGCCAAGCACTTCATCATCGGCAAACGCCTCGGGCGAAGTAATAATCTGGCGGAGCAACTGAATGGCTTCGCCGGGTTTATGATGTTTGTAATGCTTGTGCATTACCCGCAAAGCCGTGCTCACCGCGGCATCATCAGCATATCCGATGCGGCGCAGGTCTTTTGCGGTTAAGTTTAGTTTTGCCATACGCGGCTTATTGTTTGAATAAATTTATTGATGCGCCGGGCCGCAGTTTGGAAAATGCGCACCGGCAATGAATTTACTGCGGGCTGTATGTAAGTATTGCCATACACACAAACCGGACGTTCGTCGAACACGAACTCATTGATAACCGGATACTTTTTCATTGCATCTCCTTTCTGCTTTTCTGCGGCCCGGCGGCCGCATGGTTTAACATTGTTGATTAATCGTTGTCGCAATCGTCGTCGGGAGCTATTTCGGCAACAACGGGCGAAATAACACCGTGAGTGGTTTCGTTTTCATTCACGATCCGAACACCTTCTGTCCGGAGCATGATCCGAATGTGTGAGATGTTCGTCATGACTCATTTGTTTTTGTGTTTGTGTTGATTTTGAATTATTAGTGTGCGGGTAACAACGGGAATCGAACCCTGATTTCCGGAGCCACAAACCGGCGTGCTGCCTTTGCACCATTGTTACCATTTAATAAAACAGGGAAGGCCAAACGGGATTCGAACCCGTACACTTCACCAATTTTTCACCGGTATGCTCTTCCGCTTAAGCTATCGGCCTTTGTAATAGTAAATGAGGGCGAAACAGGATTCGAACCTGCACGCTCCCGGTTCGTAGCCGGGTGCTCTTCCGGTTGAGCTATTCACCCATTTCTGCATGGTGTGCAGAATGTGTGGACAAAGCAGGACTCGAACCTGCGCGGCCGGCTCTTCAGACCGGTGCTCTGCCAACTGAGCTATTCGTCCTCAGCTTGTTGTCCGGAAAGGGCTTTAACCTTTACGCGCCTTACGAATGGCTGCTCTTTCGTTTGAGCTACCGGATCAACAAGAAGTGTAGTTGTTGCAGAAGGATTCGAACCTTCAACCTGATGCGTATAAGACATCTGCGCTAACCATTGCGCCATGCAACAAAATGTTGCCCCGGAAGGACTCGAACCTTCAACCCACAGAGTAAAAATCTGTTGCGCTAACCAATTGCGCCACGAAGCAGTGTATGCAGGAGCCTGGGGTTAACACCAGAAGGGAACCGGCGCGGAATCGGGTTACGATGTCCTGTGAATGTGGCTCCTGCAAGAATTTCAGTAAGTCAATGAACTGTTCTTTTGTAAAAAAATCAGGGCATAAAAAAACCCGGATCGTGAGTTACAGATCCGGGCTTTTGTGTTGCGCATTGAATTACTTCAGGGCAACGCATTCGGATCCGATTTTTTTCGGCCAGACAGTACAATTTCATGCTTGCACATTCCCGCAGGTATGACAAGTGTAAAATTCAGTATGTGTGCGTACTGGCTTCGCATGTGTGAAAAACGCCAAAACGCCCGGCGTTTGTGGTTCGCCGGGCGTTTTGGGAGTGTGATTTATTGTTTATTCATCACACAGCACACGACGGCGCAGCGATAAGGAACGCGAGTTCCTTGCGATCGGCCTGCAGGCCTATGGGTGAGTTGCTGTGGACAAACATTTGAGTTCTTTGATTGATTTTGTGGTGCAAATGTAACGAGTAGTTTTTCAATTTGTCAAGAGGCAAACGAAAATATTTTTTGTTTTTCAGTTCGAATATCTCTGAATCTCTCTATTTGCAAGCCTTTCGGGAGAAAATATTTTTTCGGAAATAAAATACAAACAGCCTGTTTCAATCCACAATCAACCTTTTTTCCTTCTCACATTGAAATTAGTTAAGAACAATTTTTTGTCTTCAGGGAATACAAACAAAAAGAGAATCGCTGCGGCGATTCTCTTTTTGTTTGAAAAATGAAATACTATTTCTTCAACGCACGGTTAACGTGCGCGAATAAAAATTCTGATCGGAGCAGGCCACAATCTGATAACAGCCGCTGTGCAGGCGGTTTTCGAGGTCGGTGGCGAGTACGGGATTGCCGTCGATGTTAATCATTACTTTGGAGTAGTATTCGTTGCCGGCATTGTCGGTAACCACTACAAGCAGTGTATCATCTTCCTTGCTGCTTTCGCCCAGCGAGTTAACAAGCGGAATGGGATTTCCCTGAAGATAACGAACCGGCACCACATTGGAATATGATACATTACCTGCCGCATCGGTCATGCGGAGGCGATACCAGGAAGTGCCTTCGAGCGGAGAAAAATCGGTTTCGATGTGATCTGCATTATTTTGTGAAGACATGCCCCAGGTAATGGAGTCGTAAGCTACTCCGTTTTTCGATTTTTCGAGGACAAAGGAAACAGTGTTATCGGCAAGCGACGACCATGTTAATTGTACTGCACGATCGAGCGGTGTGGCTGTAATGTAAGATGCCGGCATACGGGCATTCTGCGCCAGCGCGGGAAGCGATCCGGCTACAAAAAACGAGATTAGAAGGATAAGTCTTCGCATCGGGGAATAAGACTGGTTAAGGTTGAGCGGTTTGTCAAATGTAAAAAAATCTGAAAATTGCAACAAAACCACCTCGGATTCAGTTATTAACATATAGTTGAAGCTATTATCAAAGTTATCTATGAAGAACCCGCTCCGTTTTCTGTTTGTATGTACTGCCCTTATTCTTCTTGTGCAGCAGGGGTGTTTTAAGCGTCACATACTGAGTGACAGCGACATAGAAGCCCATTACCAAAAGAAAAAGTTCCGCCCGCGCTTTGGAAAATACCCGGCAAACGATACCACGGGTGTTCATTTTGCCCTTTCGGGAACCGACACTCTGCCTCTGGTGGTGTTAATACACGGCGCCCCGGGAGCCTGGTACGGATTCATGGACTACATTGACGACACCCTGTTGCAAAAGCACATGCAGTTGCTCTCTGTTGACCGGCCGGGTTATGGAAAATCAGGACGCAGGGCCGTGACTTCTATCGAAGAGCAGGCCCGTCGCATTCATCCGCTCATTGATTCCATACGAAACGGCCGCAGGGTGCTGGTGGTGGGCCGTTCATACGGTGCGCCCATTGCGGCGAGGCTGGCAGTTGATTATCCCGACGATGTATCGGAACTTCTGCTTATTGCACCGGCAGTGGCTCCCGAGCTTGAAAAGTTCTGGTGGTTCAGTAAGCCTGCAAACAGCGGATTTATGCGCTGGATGTTTCCCCACGCCATAAACCGGGCCTCCGACGAAAAGTTTACACACCGCGAAGAACTGCGCCGCCTCGAACCGCTGTGGGACAGCATACGTGTACCGGTAACTGCTATTCAGGGCGATAACGATGCCATTGCCGACACCGCCAACCTTACCTGGCTGCAACGCAAACTGCCCGACAATAAAAACCGTTTCATCCGCCTCAAAGGAGCCGGACACATGATTACGGAAGAAAGACCGGAGTTTGTGCGCCAGATGCTTACCAGCATGGCCGATTCGCTGCGCGCACGCAGGCAGGTTCCCAAACCATAAGCAATTAACGCCCGCCCCTGATAAGGTGCAGGAAGCCGGTGAGTGTTACCGGCCCGCTGCCGGGCACGGTGGCCGAGGCAATGTAGTAATACACCCCATCGGAAGCGGGGCCGCCGGTTTGCATTACCGTTCCATCCCAGCCTGCATTTACATCGGTAACCACGTTGAGCAACTGGCCCCAGCGGTTGTAAATTTCAATGCGCAGGTCTTCGCCGTAAGGTATGTACACGGTAAAGAAATCATTAATGCCGTCGCCATCGGGTGTAAATACATTGGGCGCATTCAGGTCGCACTCTTCCACATCCACCAAAATCGGGGATGCGGCACTGCGACAGGCGCCAGCTTCCACGTAGGCAATGAGTGTGGTATCGGTAAACAGCGGGCCGGTGGTAAACGGACTTCCCACGCCTACCTGCTGCCCTGCGGTATTGTACCACACCACGCCCCCATTTCCCTGTGCCTGAATGGTGGCAACCAGTCCGATGCACACCGGCAACGTACTCACATCGGGAGCCACCAGTGTGTTTTGCTGGAAAGCCACCTGCAACGTATCGAATGCGGTGCAGTTAAGCGTATCTGTGATGGCCACCACATAGGTTCCGGTGGCATACACAAACACGCTGTCGTTGTTGCCGAGGTTGCCGGGCAGCCAGTTGTAGTTGTACGTGGCATTGCTGTTTGCAATGAGCAGCGTGGAATCGCCTTCGCACACCGGATCGGGGCCAATCCACAAGGCTTGTGCGCTTACGTAGGAAGCATCAATGGTGGCCGAGGTGAGCGTGGTAATGTTGCACGAGGTTACAAAGCAGGAGTATGTACCGGGCTGTGTAACCTGCTGCGATGTGGCACTGCCGCTAAACGGAAACTGCCACTGAATTTGTGTGGCGCCGCTGGCCACCACATTCAGCGTAACCGTTTCGCCGGGGCAAAGCACATCGTCGGGTGTGGCCTGCAGGAACGGGGTGTTGTACTGCACCACCGAAACCGTGTTCGACACCAATTCGCAGGTATCGCTTCCCACACCGGAGTTTACACAGTAATAGTTGCCGCCGCTGGTGACATAAATAATTGAATCATTTACCGGCAAAATTCCGTTTGGCCCGTACCAGGTAAAATTGCCCGTTCCGGTACAAAACAACTGCACCGAATCGCCCGGACAGATGAGTCCGTTTGAGGGCAGCATGGTGATTATTGGTATTGGCCTTATGGTAACCGTGACTCCCGCAAACCCAATAGTGGTGCCCGTACACCCATATTGGTTGGTCACGCTGCTGAAATACTGCACGCTGTAAAAACCGGGCTGCGATACCCAGATGCTGTCGTTGGTTTGTCCGCTGCTCCACTGATACGCAGGCAGGCCAGTGGCCACAAGCAAGGTGGAGTCGCCGGGGCAAATGGAAGTAGTGCCGTTTATTGCGGCCGGTAAAACCACATTGCCAGGATCGGGATAAATTTCAATGTAATATTGCTTTACCATTACAATGGTATCGGTATCGCAGGCATTGGCGCGTATAAACTGTGCGGTGAATGTATAAGTGCCGGTGGAATCCACATCAAATGTTCCTGTACACGGCGCGGCTGACACAAGCGTAATGCCGGTGGTGGGTGTAAATGTCCAGATGGTGTTAAGGGCATCTTCAATGCATAATTGCTGTGACCCCGTAGGATTGGTAATGAGGTCGTAAATAAACAATTCCACAAATACATCATCACAAATTGCAATCGAATCATTGCCATCGGTATCCAGCACCAGAATCATGGTATCATTAATTACGCTGAGGGGTTCGTCGAGTGTAACATTTACAAGCGTGCTGGATTCGCAGCCCGCGGTATCGGTAACTGTTATGGTATAAAGTCCGTCCTGCGTGGCATAAAACGAAGAAGCAGAAACGGGGCCGGATGGAGTGTTCCAACTGTATTGATAGTTGCCCAAATTGCCTGCCGAGAGTAAAACAGAATCGGCACAAATGACAACGGGTGTGGTAATTGAATCGTTCACGTTAATGCTTACCCCGTCGGTAATGGTAGGCAGCGGTGGCGCGGGAGTAACAATTACATGCGCATTGTCGGAATCGGTGTAGCATCCATCGGGCGAGGTGATGGTGAGCGAATACGTTCCTGTATTGTACACCGGCATGGTAGGCGTGCTCGGCCCGGGCGACCACTGGTATGTCCAGGCGGGCCCGATGCCGCCTCCTGTTGTGGCCGTGTTCATGGTTTGGGTGGCTGCGCCGAGGAAGAGCGGGGTGTTTGATTCGCACACATAAAACGTATCGCCGAGGCAGTCGTAGCCTAAAAGATCATTGCGGATGCAGAGCGGCAATGTATCGCGGTTGCAGCCGGTGGGCGGGTTGTGGTAGTAAAAATCGTACGGCTGGCGGCTGAGATCGATGGGTAAACCGGCAAATACATCGCTGCTGCCGGCGGTAACGGCAGTTTCATAAATATTGTAGTTGGCGTCGGTGCAAAACGGTGCCGGTGCAGCCACGTTTGAAGCCGGTGAGGTAGCCACAGCAATATAATTTGCCGGATTTACGGGCACATGCAGCCGCGAGGGAAAGCTGCCCGAAAGGGCCACCTGGCTGGCACCGGAAATATCAATACCGCCCACGTAATCGTTTCCCTGACCGCCGAGCTGGCGGCTCCACTGCCAGGCGCCGGTGCTGTTGTAGCCTGCCACAAACACATCGCTGTAGCCCACGGTGCGGAATGTACTGTTGCCGTATTGCTGCGAGTATTGCTCCATGGTGCAGCGGAATGTACCGGCTATGTAGTAATTGCCCGCGGCATCGGAAGTAACGCTGCGCGAAGTGACGGGCGAATACGAGGATGCAGCCACCGACCAGTCGAGGCCGCCGCTGTTGTTGAAACGCAGCAGGAAAATATGTTCGAGGTAAGTGCCGCTGAGTGTGGGCGATGACGAAGGCAGGTAGATGTTTATGGTGCCCTGAAAATCGCCGGTAAGCAGTACGTTGCCGCTGTTGTCGGTGTGAATGCCGTTGGCAATGTTGAAACCGCCTCCGGCAATGCGGCGGAACCATTGTTCGTTTCCGGCGGGGTCGTATTTGACTACGAAAACAGCATTCTGCGATACGTTGTTGTGCGGGAGGTCGAAGGTAATGGTATCGCTGAACTGGCCGGTGATGAATATGTTTCCGGCTGCATCGGTGCTTACGCCGAAGCCTCTGTCGGTTTGGCGCGAGGAGCCTTTTTCGGCCCAGAGCACGTTTCCGGCGGCATCGTATTTTACGGTGAATACGTCCATCGAGCCGTTCAGGCTGCTGAGTGAAGCAGTGCCAAAATTGGCTGTGCCCGAAAACTCGCCGGTAACAATAACATTACCTGCGGCATCGGCAGCAATACCGTTTCCGGCATCGGCCAGCGGGCCGCCGCCGCTGCGTACCCAGAGCAAATTGCCTGTGGCATCGTACTTGGCCACAAACATATCCTGCGATCCTGCGGCAGTAATGCTTTGCGCGCCAAATGTGGCGGTGCCTTCGTAAAAGCCGGTAATGTAACTGTTCCCGGAAGCATCGGTGCAGGTGCTCAGTGCCCTGTCGCTGCCCGGCCCGCCGCCGCGGTTTACCCAGAGGTAAGCGCCACTGGTGTTGTCTATTTTAGCCAGATAGGCATCGGTAATGCCCGAGTTGGAAGGTGAAATTGAGCCAAACGTGGCGCCCACACTAAAATAACCGCAACTATATACATCGCCCGAAGCATCGGCAGCCACGTCGGTTCCTTCGTCGTTGCCCACGCCTCCGCCAGTTTGCAGCCAGTATTGTTGTGCCTGCACAAAAGGGGCGACAAGTATAAAAAAGAACAGAACGAGTATGCGTGAATACATGGGAGAGAGTTTCATAAAACAGCGTTGCCGCCGGTGTTTGCCAACAGCAAGTTAATGAAATTAATATTCAAATTCCTACTGCCAACACGGCGCATTTGTTAACTCATCCGTAAATTCACCACTTACCTGAGTTCTGGAAACAGACCTGTATCTTTGCCCTCATGAAAAACACACTCCTTTCGCTGTGTTCATTTGCCGCAATTTTTCTTGCGGCTTGTGCGCAGGCACAGCCTCCTGCTGCTGCACGTATTGCCTTTTACAATACCGAAAATCTTTTCGACACCATCAACAATAAAAATGTAATTGATGAAGAGTTTCTGCCCGATGGTAAACTGAAGTGGACAAAAGAACGCTACAACAAAAAACTCGCGCAGTTGTCGAAAGTAATTCTCGAAATAGGCAGCGGCAGCGGCCCCGAAATTATTGGTTTGTGCGAAGTGGAGAATAAAGGTGTGCTGGTGGATCTTACCCAGAAAACTCCGTTAAAAAAACAGAAGTATCAGATTGTACACTACGATTCGCCCGACGGGCGCGGCATAGATGTGGCACTGCTTTACAAGAAATCGGCATTTCGTGTGCTTGAATCAAAACCTTTTCAGGTGCCGCAACCTTCAGACACCCTGCCGCCCACGCGCAATATTCTTTACGTAAAAGGCATTATGGGTAAAAGCGACACGCTCTGCATTTTTGTAAACCACTGGCCCTCGCGACGCGGCGGCAGCAGCGAAAGTGCACCACGCCGTAAAATGGCAGCCGAGCGTTTGAAACAACTTACCGACAGTGTGGCCAAAGCCGTGCCCGGCGCACAAATTGTGGCCATCGGCGATTTTAACGACGAGCCTACCGATGCCAGTTTGCAAACCGTGGCGCATGAGGTAAACGATTCGCTAAGCCCGGGACTGCGCAATATGCTGAGTACGCTTGATGCACAGGGCGAAGGCACACATTATTATAAAAAGGAGAAAAATACTTTTGACCAGATTCTGGTATCGGGAAATTTATTTAGTCGCCGCGGTTATTATGTAACCACCACCTCAGGCCATATTTTTAAACCCGAATGGATAATGGGCGAAAATTACAAGGGCGATCCCCCCGCCCCGCTCCGCACCTACGCAGGCAGCCGCTACATTGGCGGGTTCAGCGATCATCTTCCGGTTTACATCGACCTCTATTTTGCCAAATAACGATAGTGAAAGAACTCCGCGAAAAGCTGCAGCAGTTTGTAGAATTGCTGGCTGTTGAAAAAGACGAGGATTACAGGCAATACGTAGCACAGTTTGAGCGGTGCAGCATTGCCGAGCGCCGCAAAAACGGTGTAACCTGGTATCCGCTACAGGTGGTATCGGAAGAACTTGCGCCCGGCGATTATCTCATTATCGAAGCCGAACGCACGCAGGGGCTGGGCGAACTGCATCAGTTCTCGAACGGAAAACTGATTGAGCTTTTCAGCAACAGCGGCGAAAATGGCAGCGAAAACTGGAAACTTCAGGGCACCGTGCGGCAGGTGTGGCAAAATAAAATCCGCATTCAGTTTAACACCGACGAGTTGCCGGGCTGGGCCGAGCGCGGAAAGCTGGGCATTAACCTGCTTTTCGACGAAAACTCGTACCGCGAAATGCTCATCGCCCTGCAAAAAGTAATGGATGCCGAGCGCGGCCGCCTTGCCGATTTGCGCGATATACTTTACGGCTACAAGCAGGCAGCTTTCGGCAAAAAAGACGAGAGTTTGCAGCCGGCAGGACTTAACCGCTCGCAAACTGAAGCCGTACGCACCATTCTTGCCGCCGAAGACATTGCCATTGTACACGGCCCGCCCGGAACAGGCAAAACCACCACATTAGTGCAGGCCATACGCCACACACTGATGCACGAAAAACAGGTGCTCGTGTGCAGCCCAAGTAATACGGCAGTGGATTTGCTCACCGAACGGCTGGTACGTCAGGGCATAAACGTATTACGTTTGGGCAATCCGGCGCGCGTATCGGACGAGGTGATGAACAATACGCTTGACGTGAAAATGACACGCCATGCGAATTACAAAGAGCTGAAAGAATTCCGCAAACGCGCCGAGGAATATTTTGCGATGGCCAAAAAGTACAAACGCAATTTCGGGCGCGACGAACGCGAGCAGCGCAACCTGCTTTACAACGAAGCCCGGCAACTGCTGAAAGACGCCACTGCGCTTGAAGATTATATTTTGTGGGATCAGTTTGAGCAGGCGCAGGTGGTGGCATGTACACCCGTAGTGTCGGCCGGAAAGCTGCTGCGCGATAAGCGGTTTGAAACGGTATTTATTGACGAGGCCGCACAGGCACTGGAACCAATGAGCTGGATTCCGATTACCCGCGCCAACCGCGTGGTATTTGCCGGCGACCATTGCCAGCTACCGCCCACCGTGAAATCGAAAAAGGCCGAAGACGGAGGGTTGAAGTACACGTTGTTTGAACGCGCCATACGCAATCAGCCGCACGCATCGGTAATTCTCGAAACGCAGTACCGGATGCACGAGCACATCATGAATTTCTCGAACCGCGAGTTTTATGATAATCGTTTGCAGGCCGATGTAACGGTAAAAGACAATTTGCTGAGTTTTGATGATAACGACGATTTGCTCATTCGTCCGCTTGAATTTATCGACACCGCCGGATGCGGATTTGGCGAAGAGCAGAACAACGAAACCTTCAGCCTTTCAAACCCCGAAGAAGCGGCATTACTGCTCAAACATCTGGGCCGTGTGCTGGAGCAGTACGACAGTCATCAATCGTCGGAGCCGCTGCGCATTGGCATTATAGCGCCGTACAAACAGCAAACCGAACTGCTTACACAAATGCTGGCCGAGCAGGCTTACTTTGAAGGCAGCCGCCATCATTTCTCAGTGCGCACAGTTGACGGATTTCAGGGCCAGGAGCGCGACATTATCTGCATCAGTCTGGTGCGCAGCAACGACAATGGCGAGATCGGCTTTTTAAGCGACACGCGACGAATGAATGTGGCGCTCACAAGAGCCAAACGCAAATTGCTGGTCTTTGGCGACAGTGCCACGCTGGCCAATCATTCGTTTTATAAGTCGTTTTTGAATTATGTGGATGAAATTGGAGCGTACCGATCGGCGTGGGAATTTATGGACGTATGAGGGTTTCAGAGCGAGAAACAGAGCGAATATTCAGAGTGAGAAACAGAGCGAGAGCGAGAAAAAAGAGCGAGAGCAAAGCGATGAAATCCGTAGGGGCGCGAGGCTTCGCGCCCAAAG
>JALONL010000024.1 GCA_025454955.1 Bacteroidia bacterium
AAGTTTTGCGAGTGTTTTTTGGGGGGAAGTTTTGCGAGTGTTTTTTGGGGGGAAGTTTTGCGAGTGTTTTTTGGGGGGAAGTTTTGCGAGTGTTTTTTGAGGGAAGTTTTGCGAGTGTTTTTTGGGGGAAGTTTTTTGCGAGTGTTTTTTGGGGGAAGTTTTGCGAGTGTTTTTTGGGGGGAGGTTTTGCGAGTGTTTTTTTGGGGGAAGTTTTGCGAGTGTTTTTTGGGGGAAGTTTTGCGAGTGTTTTTTGGGGGGAAGTTTTGCGAGTGTTTTTTGGGGGGAAGTTTTGCGAGTGTTTTTTGGGGGGAAGTTTTGCGAGTGTTTTTTGAGTGTTTTTTGGGGGGAAGTTTTGCGAGTGTTTTTTGGGGGAAGTTTTGCGAGTGTTTTTTGGGGGAAGTTTTGCGAGTGTTTTTGGGGAGAAGTTTTGCGAGTGTTTTTTGGGGGAAGTTTTGCGAGAAGATTTGGGGGATTTTTGAGCAGATTTTGGGGGAAATCTTTGTGTTAAGTTTTACGGGGGATTTTTACGTTTTTTTTATGGGGGAGATTTTTTTACGGGAGATTTTGGGGGCTGATTTTATGAGGGTGTGGTGTGAGGGGTGAGCATTTATGATGATAAACGAACGCGGCCGCAGGATCATCCCTGCGGCCGCGTTTTTGTGGAGGTTGGATTATTGGATGATGAGATGTTGGGTGGTGGATGTGTTGTTGTGTAGCAGGCGAACGAGATAGGCTCCTGAAGGGAGTGTTTCGGTGCCGAGCTGGAGGGGGGTGCCGCCGGGGATGTTGTTAAGCTGGGTTGAGGTGATGAGCTGGCCGGAGGCGGAATAGATTTCGAGGGTGGCGGTGGAGATGTTTTCTTTGGTGGTCATCCATACTTCGCCCGATGAAGGGTTGGGGAAAAGCATTATGCCAGTGGCAGAATGAACGGGCTCCTGAATGCCTACGAACACATCGGTGGCGGGCAGGCCGGCGTGGATGATTTCGTGGATGCTGTTGGCGTTGTCGGGGTCGGGAGGATTGGTGGTGCCTACTCCGTGACCTGCTACCTCATCGCGCTGATAAACCAGATTGAGGCGGCCGTTAACCACGCTGCGGGCCAGGTTGGGATATACTTTTTCGAGCGTGGAATCGGGTGAAATATTGTAGGGCTGAGTCCAGTTTGCGCCGCCGTCGGTAGTGGCCATGAGGTAGATGTTGCGAACACTGAAACCGGTAACCACTTCGGCCGAATTTTCAACGAGTGCCGAGTAGGCGAGATAAATGGTGCCGCTGTTGTCGATGCAGGCGGAGGGGAAAGAGGAAAGCGATTTCTGATAGGTGCCGAAATCGACAGGAATATCAAGCTGGCCGTTGTTATCGAGGTCGAGTGCGCCGGTGAGGAATACGCCGTTTCCGCTGCCGAGGTTTTCGTTCCAGTATTCGAGGCCGTTGGTGCCGGGGAAATAGCTGTAATTTCCATCGGTAGAATCGTCATTGAGGATGCGCATACTGCCATACCAAACATGCACCAGGTTATTGTTGTCGATAAGCACAGCGAGACTTCCGTCGTTGGTGTCGAGCGTGTCTATAATGCCGTCGTTGTCGGGATCGGTGAGCTGATCGTCGAAAAGCGGAATGGCGAAATCATGCACGATGGTTTTGGTCCAGGTTACGCCGCCATCGGCCGATTTGGCCAGCACCAGATCGCGGCCAATTCCACCGGCCACAATGGCCACATAATCGCCGCGGGCATCAATGGAATAGGCATCGGCACTGTAGCCTATTTCCTGAGTAGAGTCGAACGCAGCCAGCAATGTATTCTGCACGGCAAAGGTTTGTCCGCCATCGTTTGAACGCGAATACTGGATAGCGCCATCCTGACTGCGCCAGGGGCCTCCGCCGGCAAATGTGGATGGTGTGGAAAGTGCAATGTGGTGAATTACATCGTTGTTTGCTCCGCCCACAGCGGTAACCGGCCAGAGCGATCCGGGATGCCCGTTGGGGTAAGTAATGAGCGAAGGATTGTCGGTCCATGTACCTGTGCCTTTGGCGGGGCGGGTCATGAAATGCTGCGAGTTGGAGTTGGTGTTGTGCGCCACGGTTAATTCGGCTCCTGCACCGGTTACGATGATATTGCCAAATCCGGTACGCACATTTTCAAGTCGCAGCGTGGGTTGAGCGCCCCAGGAGGTGCCGTTGTAATAATTGTAGCCGATGCCGCGTTCGGGCCAGGAATAAAACGAACCGGATGAGAATGTCCAAATCGCCGAAATAGTACCGTCGCTGTGTGCGATGATCTGGCGGTGAACCGAGTTGTTTGTTTGCAGCGAATAGGTGGAAGTACCAATAATGCTTTCGGTAGTGCTGAGCGGTACGGCAGGCTGCGCGTTTTGCGAAGGCTGCTGACCGGGATTACCGGTAAACACATCGAAGGGTGATACAAACAACTGTGCCGACTGATGTGCAGGAGACACGGGAGCCGGGGAAAAACTTCCGGCAGGCTGTGTGGCCATCTGAGCGAAGGCAACGACAGAACCCAATACAGCCATTGATACAAGAGTAGTTTTTTTCTTCATGGATAAGTGTTTGAACAGATGAAACAGCGCAACTGCAAACGCAGCGCACTTTATCACATGAAAATTAAACTACTGCCCGGTAAAGGACAATTGCATCCCGACAAGTGGGAGGAGAAATAAAATAAGTGGGCTTACTGTTAAATTAAATGGGAAAGCCGGCTATTTGCTAACAATCACAAATTCGGTGCGGCGGTTTTTGGCGCGGCCGGCTTCGGTTACGTTGTCGGCAACGGGCTGGGTTTCGCCAAAGCCTTTGGCACCGGCAATCTGGCTGCGCGGCACACCAAATTTCTGTGTGAGCACTTCAAATACGGCAAAGGCCCGTTCGCTCGAAAGGCTGAGGTTTTGGCCGTCGTCGCCCACATTATCGGTATGGCCCTGGATCTGAATGCGGATATTGGGATTGGCTTTCAGGTATTCGGCAAAGGCTTCGAGCACAGCCATCGACTCGGGCAAAATAACGGCCGAGTTGGAGGCGAAATTGATATCGTTGATCGTGTATGCCTTGCCGGTTTCGAGGGGTTTTACTTCAATGGGTTTTACCGTAGTGGTTACCGCCGGAAATTCCTGTTTACCTGAAACCAGCTGCGAAGAAAATGCGGTTTCTTCTTTTTTCACCGTAATTACATAATCCTGTTGCTTTTCCACCTTAATTGCCGCCATGTAATTTCCCGAAGTAGTATCCACCACGGCCTGAGTAACCTTTTTGGTTTCCACGTTTTTCACTTCCACCACCACGTTGCCGGTAAGCGGCTCGCCTTTATCGGTTTTAAGTTCGCCTTTGAGCAGTACCACTTTTTCGGGGCGGGCTTCTTTATATAAAGGAAACTGATATACATCGTATCCGCCGGCCGCTCCGGGCAGCATGTTGTTGGTGTTGAAGAATGCAGTTTGCCCGTCGGTGCTTACGAAAAATCCCAGTTCGTCATTCTCAGTGTTAATAGGAATGCCAATGTTTATCGGCGTTTTCCAGTTGCCTTTTTCATCCTGGCGCGCATAGAAAATATCGTAGCCGCCCATGCCGGGATGGCCCTGCGAACTGAAGTAAAGTGTCTGGCTGTCGGAGTGAATGAAGGGCGATTTTTCGTCGCGCTCGGTGTTAATGGTGGGGCCGAGATTGACCGGTACGCCCCATTCGCCGGAAGCATCTTTCTGTGTCATCCAGATGTCGATTCCCCCCTGCCCGCCCGGGCGGTTGCTGGCGAAGTAAATGATATTTCCATCGGCCGATACGGTGGGCTGCGAGTCCCACCACACGGGATCGTTTACACGTTCGCCGAGGGGGCGAATTTCGGTCCACTCGCCATTTAGATAGTCGCAGGTGTAGAGGTCGGTGTTGGGGCCTTCGGTGCCGTTTTTGGTGATGGTGTAGTAGAGGTGTTTGTTGTCGATGGTAAGCGTGGGGCCGCCTTCGTTGGGCTGCTGGTTGAAAGGCGGCGGCAGCATTACACCGCTGTTAAACTGCCCGTTGCTTTCGCGGTTGCTCATGGTGAATACTTCGCGTGTTTCCTGCGAGGCCCAAACACGATCCATCTGGTTTACGGGTGTGGAACGAATATAGAAGGCGAGGCTGTTGTCGGGGGTAATGATGGCGAGGTATTCGCTGCGGGCGGTGGAAATTCCGCTTACCAGTTTGGGATCAAACGGGCGTGGTTTGCCTTTGATGTCCACATAAAACCGGGCCCATTTAATCATGTCTTCGGCTTCGAGTACTTTTTGTTCATAGTCCTTGCCGAGTTTCTTGGGGTCGTCGGTTTCAAATTTTATAAATTTTTCGAGCCAGGGAATGGCTTCGGAATATTGCTCATCAAAAAAGTACTGGCTGCCGATGAGCATGTAAGGCTCGGCACCAATTTGCGGGCAGGCAGTAACGGCTGCTTTGAGGTAAGGCAGTGCGGCTTTGTATTCGGTAGGGTGACCATCGACCTTTGCTTTCTTAATAATCATGGTGGCCATGAGCATGTTGGCATCGGCCCACTCGGGTTCGAGTTCAATGGCTTTGGCCACAAAGCCCAGACGGTCGTTGAACTCGTATTTGCTGAGTTCGCGGGCTTTGTCGTATTGCTTTTGAGCGTCTTTATTGTCGGGCTGGGGGCAGCCTGAGTCTTCTTTGTTTTTCTGCGCGGCGGCCTCAAAGGGCAAAGCCAGCAGCACGAGCAATGCGGCAGAGGAAAAGAATGCGTGGAAAGATCTGGTCATAACAAAAGCACTGGTTCAGCAGTAAATAACGAAAATGATGCCGGAAATAGTACAGCCCCCTGAAAAAACTCAGGGGGCTGTAGTGTGTATTTATTTGCCCAGTCTGGCATCGGCCTGTTTCCGGGCATCGTCCATAATGGCTTTTGCCTTTTCGTCGGCCTCTTTTTTGGCTTTCTGGTTGGCAATGTCGGCCTGTTCGCGCATTTTGTCGGCGGCCAGTTTTTTGGCTGCTTTTTCGAGGGGATTTTTGAAGCTCTTTTCCACTTTATCGGCCTCGGTGTAGGCTGCTTTTTTGGCGTTGTCGGCGGCGGTGTAAAGCTGCGATTTGAGGGCATCGGCTTTTACCTGTGCATCGGCCAGAATTTTATCGGCTTCGGCGCGGGCTTTGTCGAGGCCCACATTTTTGAGGCTGTCGGCTTTTTGTTTAACAAGATCCACGGCGGCATCTTTCAGGTTGTCCATCATGTTGCCGGCGGCTTCGCGCAAACTGGTTTTTACCGTGGGCTGTGTTACCGTGCCGCCAAAGAGTGCCTGCACGTTTACCATATCGCCCAGTTTTACGGGAATGCCTTTTGAGGTGGCCTGCGATACCAATCCGTTGAGCGCAGAATTGGCAGCACCAAATTCGGCACGCGGAATGGAAATGTCCATCACGTAATTAATTGTCTGGTCGAGACCGGTAGAGCCGCCCACCTTGCCGTTGGCTTTTCCGGCTTTAAAATCGAAGGGCTGAACAGATACGCGGCCGTTTTCAATTTTATAGTTTACCAGATTGAGGTCGTTCAGCGTAACTTTTTTGAATTTGTTCATCTTGAGTGCCTCGTCCAGTTTTTTCAGCGGCTCGAACGATTCTATTTCCACCTGTTTGGTACGCAGTGTGCCGGTACCGTTTATGGTTTTGTCAATGGGCATCATCTTCGAATCGAGATCGCTCGTGAAGCTGAGTTTGGTTGACACACGGCCTTTGGTTTGTTTGGCAATGGGCGTGAGTTTTTCGACCGTATTGAATGTTTTTACGGTTTGCTGAATATCAAAATCAGTAACATCAAGATTGAAATTTACTTTGGGCACTGTGGGATTTACCGTGCTGTAATTTCCGCCCATGACCATGCTTCCGCCCATGAGCTGCATTTTGAGATTCTGCAAGTCAACCATGCTGTTGTGGATGCGTACCATGCCGGCTACATTGTCCATGACAATATCATCGTACTTTAGTTTGGTGATGGTTGAATTGAGGGTGAAATCGAGATTGGAAGGCACTTCGATAATGCTCAGGTCTGATGATTCACCGGCGGCAGCGGGTTGTGCGGCGGTTTCTTCTTCGCCGGAAAATTCGTTCAGGTCCATGCTTGAAGAGCGGAAGTTGAGCACACCGTGAAGCATGGAATCCTTGAAGAGGTATTTCATGAAATTGTCGATGCGGCCGTCGGCGTGCATATCACTCTTGCCTACTTTGCCATCGAAACGGGTGAGCTCCACAAATTGTGGCGAGAACTTCATGTTCATGGCATCAATGTTCATGTCGTAAGCCAGCGATTGGGTTTTGTAGCGCATGCCAGTTACATCAACCGTGCCGGTGGCGTTAAACTGCTCGTATTTTTCCTGCTCAATGGCCGACATGCGTCCGCTCATTTTCACATCGGCTGCAATATTGCCGTTCAGTTCGTCGCCTTTTTCGAGCGGAATTACATCGCGCACCGAAGCGAGGTTGAGTTTGCCTTTCACCCAGCCGTTGAGGTTGGCATCAGAAACGGGCGTGGTTACATGCAGCATGGCATCGATGGGATTGCCGCCAAAGTCCACATGAAATTTATTCACATCAATTTTGGTCTGGTCGGGAATTCCGCTGGCATCGTCCACATTCACATCCACCTGAATATTGTTTACCGATTTGGGCACACCGGGGTACTGAAACATGGCATCGGCAATATTCAGCCGCACACCGTAGCCCGGCATTTTGTTTTGCTTTTCGCTGTAAAGGCCTTTGAGGAAACCGTCGAACATGAGCTTTCCTGCTGTTTTTACCTGCGCAAAATCTTTGGTATATGCGCCGGGAATGAGCGAAAGGAAACTCTTAAACTCCGATTGTTTTGCCTTGAATTTCAAATCCATGTTGTAATCATCACCGGGCATGGCGAAGAAACCATCTATGCCGAAACCAAGTTCGTTGAGGTTGATTTCGTTTTCTTTGAACGTAAATTTCATGTTCGGCATATCCATATCGAGATCAGCCTTGAGCTTTGTGTTTACTTTGCTCAGGTACGACACACCATCGTAAGCCACGGTGAAGCGTTCCATCTCGGTCATGGTTTTCATGAGAAACACATCCTGCGTAAAATCGCCGGAAAGCGTGTGGTTCATGTTATCCATCACGGTAAGTACACCCAGCGAAGCATCGTCGTAAACAATGTAGCCGTTTTTGATTTCAAGTTCTTTGAGTGCGAGGCTGAATTTGGTGGGCTCAGAAGGCGCGGCTGTGGCGGTATCGGCCGAAGGTTTGGCAATGTCGTAATTGGCTTTGCCATCTTTGAGCACTTTTACCTGAATGCGCGGTTTATCGAGCGTGATGGAATTGATTTTGTATTTATCTCCGCCAATTACACTCATCAGGTCGAGATCAAATTTCAGGGCGGGAATATTGGCCAATGTATCTTTTTCAAATTCTTTCAAACCCACCACTTTCACATCGTTAATCGAGAAACGGAAATCGGGGAAACTGCTCAGCAGCGAAAGGTCGAATTCGCCAAAAGTGACTTTGGCATTGAGATTTTTATTGATTTCGTTTTTGGCAATTTCAATGATTTTGTCCTTGAACAAAAAGGGCATGGCAATAGCCACAATGAGTAAAAGCACGAGGGTAATTCCCGACCATTTCAGGATTCGGCGGAGGAGGCTTTTTTTGGGTTTGCGGGTGGTGTCGGACATTGCGTTACGGTTGTAGTGCAAAGATAATCTTTTGGGTAACCTGAATAATAATCATTCTCAAGATGCCTCAAAGTGAGATAATCCATAAAATTGGGCTTTTGTTTGCTTAAATGTTAATTTTGGAGAGTCAACCAACGACCATGAGCAGAATCCGCATTCAGAATTTCGGCCCCATTAAATCAGGACTTGCTGATAATGACGGCTGGATTGATATAAAGAAAGTAACTGTATTTACCGGAAATCAGGGTTCGGGTAAAAGTACGGTTGCCAAGTTGATTTCTACGTTTACCTGGATAGAGAAAGCTTTAGTACGTGGTGATTATGAACCAAAATTTTTTGAGCGTAAGAACAAGCTAAAGAACCAGTATCTGAATTTCCATAGACTAGAGAATTATTTTAAAGACAATGGAAGAAAAACACATATTGAATATGAGGGAGATGCCTTTAGCATCTCATATAAAAATGGCTTACTTTCCATTCGAAAAACAGAAGGTAGGCAGTATAACCTGCCTCAAATTATGTATGTCCCTGCTGAACGTAACTTTATTGCTTATGTGAGGACTCCCAAAGAACTTAAATTATCGTCCGAGTCACTTAAAGAATTTTTAACTGAATTTGAAAATGCCAAACAAGATATAAAAGGTGCCATTCGCCTTCCAATTAATGACACAGAACTTGAGTATGACAGGCTTAATGATGTGTTAAACATTCGTGGTTTGGACTATAAAGTGAAATTATTTGAATCTTCAAGTGGATTTCAGTCATTGGTTCCTCTTTTTTTAGTATCAGGCTATCTCGCAAAGTCTATCAAGGACAGAAGTTCTGAGTCAATGAGCCAAGATCAGGAAATTCGTTTCAAAAAAGATTTGCAAGATATTCTGGAAAATGAGAATTTGAGTTCAGAACAAAAGAAACTGGCAGTATCTCTACTTTCTTCACGGTTTAACAAAACCGCATTTATCAATATTGTAGAAGAGCCTGAACAGAATTTATATCCATCTTCACAACGAGCATTACTGTTTAATCTTCTCGAATACAATAATACAAATAGGGGTAACAAATTAATCATAACTACGCACAGTCCTTTTTTGATTAATTATTGTTCTATTGCCGTAAAAGCTGGTGAACTGAAAGCAATAATAAAACATGGATCAGTTCAAGAGAAAAGGTTGGAATCTCTTGTGCCTCTTTTATCGACAGTAAATAAAGAAGAACTCTCAATTTACGAATGTAATGATGAAAATGGCTCTATAAAAAAATTAGAAACTTACAGCGGGATTCCGTCTGATGATAACCAGCTTAATATAGAATTTGACGAAACGAATGAGCTTTTCGCACAGTTGCTTGATTTAAATCAAAGTTTATGAGTGCTGATTTTAATATCCCTAAATGCCTTACTAATTCATCAAAAGAGAAATTCGGTCTTTGTGATGATCCTGATCCAGCAAAAAATCCAGCATACATAGATGAAACCGATGACCATAAATGGATTGCTGTAGTAGAAAATCCGAATTATTATGAAGTTACGTTTTTGGCACTGGATTATTGTATTGACGATCTTCGGGAAGATGGTACTCAGAAAAAACGATGCGATGGTGTATTAACCTACACAGACAATATTATTTTCGTAGAGTTAAAAGAAAGAAATGAAAAAGGTAGTAAATGGATAAAAGATGCAGAGAAGCAACTAAAGCAAAGTATTGAGTTTTGCGAAAATGAAGGTTATACGACGAATTACAGATACAAAAAGGCATACATCTCTAATAGCAAGAGACCACGAGAAAGGTCTGGACAACAAGCAAGGATGAATAGCTTTTTTGAAAGTACTGGATACGTACTTCGCATACAAGCACGTATTGAACTTCAATAGCGACTTATTTTAAACTATACTCCCCCGCTGCCGGAGCAAATGATCGGCCACAACCAAAGCCGACATGGCTTCCACAATGGGCACAGCGCGCGGAACCACACAAGGATCGTGCCTGCCGCGGCCCATTACTTCCACGGCTTTGCCGGCGGTGTTCACGGTGCGTTGTTTTTGCATAATGGTGGCTACGGGCTTGAATGCCGTGCGGAAATAAATGGCTTCGCCGTTGCTGATGCCGCCCTGTATGCCGCCCGAGCGGTTGGTGGCCGTAATTACTTTCCGTTCTGCATTGCCGGGCAAAAACGCATCGTTGTGCTGCGAACCGGTAAGGGCCACCGAAGCAAAGCCTGAGCCAAACTCCACGCCTTTTACGGCATTAATGCTGAGCATGGCTTTGCCGAGGTCGGCATGAAGTTTATCGAAAACGGGTTCGCCGATGCCGGGAGGTACGCCGGTGATGACGCAGGTAATGATGCCGCCAATGGTATCGCCCTGTTTGCGGATGCTTTCGATGAGGCGAATCATTTGTTCGGCCGTGTCGGCATCGGGGCAGCGTACTATGTTTGATTCGGTTTGGCTGAGGTCGAGCTCGTGCCAGGGCTGCTGCAGGGCAATGGCGCCCACCTGCGACACATACGCCTGCACCTGAATTTTCTGTGTGCGCAGAAATAATTTGGCCAAAGCCCCGCCTGCCACGCGCGCCACCGTTTCGCGGGCCGAGGAGCGTCCGCCCCCGCGATGATCGCGTATGCCGTATTTGGCTTCCCAGGTATAATCGGCGTGCGAGGGGCGATAAACTTCTTTGAGGGCATCATAATCGCGCGGGCGGCTGTCTTCGCTGCGCACCATAAAGCCAATGGGCGAACCGGTGCTTTTACCCTCGAAAATGCCCGAAAGCAGTTCCAGTTCATCGTCCTCGCGGCGCTGCGTCACAATGCGCGACTGCCCCGGACGGCGGCGGCTCATTTCGTGCTGGATGAATCCGGTATCAATTTCCACACCCGCCGGCAAACCGTCGAGAATGCCGCCCACAGCCGGGCCGTGCGATTCGCCATAAGTGGTAAGCCGGAGCAGTGTGCCAAAAGTATTTCCTGCCATAAACGCAAAAATACACGTTTAGCAGCAGCCTTAAACGGCCTATTCATAAAAGCACCGGCAATGGCAAATTGCCCGGCAGATATTCACTGCGCCTCAAAACCTAAACACCAGCGACACTTCATTGATCAGGGCAGGAGCGTGAATGCCCACCCCCGTAGTTTTTTCCGACCGCATGGTGGTGCGTGTAACCCGTTTGTATTCCGTTCCCATGTAAGCATACACATCGGCACCTGTCTGAAAGTTGATAAGGAAATAACGGTTCAGCGCATAACGCAAACCGGCATTTACCGAAACTCCAGCCTGAAAAAAGAACGATCGGTTTTGCCCATACGGTTCATAAGCATTTGTTCCCGAAGAAAAATCCCATCCCCATTCGCCCGTACTGTCTTTGATCTCTTTAAAATCAGCCAGATTGTATCTGTCCACGAAACCGCCCGCAATAAGATCGGCACCAATCCAGCTTTGCAGCCTGCGACGGCCTTTTCCGCGCCATTCGTAACCGATATTTGCACGAAACGACGGGGTTCCGCTTATCATAAACTGATTGGCAATTCGTGAGGTATCAGTTACCTGATAATACTGGGTGAATGTATTTCCCCACGAATATGTTTCGCTTTCATACATACCCACCCCAAAACGCCACGCCTTGCGATAATCGGCCGAAACCCGCTTGTACATTAATGTAACGTGAAGATCGTTGCCATAACTCCCCATTAAAAAACCGGCAAAGGGAATAATATTCGTGGAAATTTCGTTGCGCCCGGGGTTGTTCAGCGAATCGCGCGAAACAGCACTGATCCACACCAGCCTGTTTTTTTTACCACCGGCAATTTTGGTAGTGTCCTGTGCAAGTACAAAGGTACTGGTGCAAATAAAGGTCAGAAGAAAAAGATTTTTTTTCATGGTCAGATGGATGTATTATTAAGTATCTCAGGTATTGTATTACACAACAGACGCACAAACGTACAATAAGTTGTGTATTGCGGAACCGGGTTTAATGGGGTTTTCATCTTGGGTTAATCCGGAAAAAAACAGCGGCGGCCCGAAAATCCCGGCCGCCGCTGTTTGAATTTATTTATTATTTATAATGGAATGATAATGCGGGTAGTATTACACCCGGCAAATATTCCAAAACCATTGGTTACGTTCGAGTAAACGAGAGTGGGTTCAGAAAAGGGATCACCGCCATTGTTACCCGATAATAAAGTGCGGTGAAATTCGTAATAATCATAGTTGCTTGCGGTGAGCCAGATTCCTACGTTGTTCATACTGCCCTGAATATTGACTCCCACGCTCTGTCTGCCGCGAATCAACTCTCCATCGCGATCGCTGTCGTTATACAACACACGGGCAAGATCAAGCTGTTGATCAATACCCATCAAAGTGTCTGTCCAGTTGAATACAGTATTTACCATATAATAATTTCCGGTACCGGTTAAATCGGTAAACTGATGTTCCAATTCGGCCTCAAAAATCGGGAAGCCGGGAAAGGAAGTCGTATCAACAGTAATCTGCGGGTTAACCGAAAAATCGGAAGGCACAGCCACAGGTACATTCGTAGTGGCTTCCAGTGTGGGAAATCCCTGCAACTGAACTGTAATTCGATACGACTGACCGGCCTGAATGGGAAATGAAGTGGCAGGAATTTCATAATGTCCGTTGACCGGATTATAGGTAAGCTGCGCACTGCCGTTTGCATCAGAAAGTGTAACTGTGGCATTGTTCACCGGCTGATGAGGCTGGCTGGAAGAGCCAAGACTGAATATGGGTATGCTTTGGGTAACGTAAGCCCTGACAATGGTATCCTGTGGCGAAATAAAACAGGACAGGGCAAGTTTCGGTTTTACTTCAGGCAAATCCACATCGGCATTACGTTCGCACGAAGTGAAACTAAGCAGCACAAACGCTGCAGCAACTATATATAATGAATGAATGCGTTTCATACAGCTTAGAATTTCCAGGTCCAGGATACAGAAGGAATAACGGGGAAAAGCGAGATCTGACGCAAACGGCGGTTGCCCTGTCTGTCGTAGCCCACGTAGTAGAAGAACGGATTGAGGCGGCTATATACGTTGTATGCGCTCAACTCGAAGGTGCGTTCGCTGCGTTTCAGTTTTTTATGAAACTGCACGCCAATATCGAGGCGGTGGTAAGGAGCCATGCGGAAGGAGTTTTTATCGCCGTAGTCGGTTACAAACCAGCTTACTCCCTGTGGATTGGGCGTACCGGGCGAATGTATGGGCAGCGAATACTCGGCCTGCGGCAGCGTTATGGCATTGCCTGTGCCGTAAACCCAGGTGGCCGAAAGTGTAATATGATCGTTGAGTTTGTAGATGCCCACCAGCGAAATATCGTGACGGCGATCGTAGCGGGCGTAAAACTTCCGGCCAAAGTTAAGCGAGTCGAATTGAAACTGTGTCCACGAAAGCGTGTAGCCAATCCATCCGGTAAACTTGCCAAACTTGCGCTGCACCATAAACTCCACGCCATAGCTCCAGGCCTGTCCGGCAGTTACATTATCTTCCCAGTTTACCGGCTCGCCGTTTTCATTCACATCGCCAATGGCCAGAAAACTTGCACCTTCCTTGTAACCAATAATATCAAACGAACGCTTGTAATATCCTTCGAGCGATACCATGAGTTTATGTTTGGGAATGTCGTGTGCAAGACCTGCCGCCGCCTGCCACGAACGTTGCGGACTAACCCTTCGTGTGGCGGGCACCCACAAATCGGTGGGAAGACCAATGCCGGTGTTGGAAAGCAGGTGCAGGTACTGATTCATAATGGCCCAGCTGGCTTTCAGTGAAAGATTCTCGCGCAGAATGTAACGTGCAGCAACGCGCGGCTCCGGCCGCCAGTAGTTTTTCTTTTGTGTGGTGAAATACGAAAGCCTCAGCCCCATATTTACTTTCAGCCGGGAGGTTACTGTCCAGTCGTCTTCGGCATAAATACCCGCTTCCCAGGCTTCAATCAAACGCGCTTTTTCTTCAAACTGACCCGAATAGCTGTCTTTGATTACAAAAGCACTGGGGCGGAACTGATGGTAAGTGGCCAGAAGTCCGAAACGGATATAATGTTTCGGATTGGGTACAAAATCAAAATCGTGTTTGAAACTGTAATCGCGGATGCCGGAATTGTAGCTGAGTTCGAAAAAATCGCCCCCGAATTCTTCGCGCTGACTGATACCCAGATTATAGTTGGTGAAAATAAGTGATGAGTTGGAAAACAGGCGTGAGTTCCAGATATGATTCCAGCGCAGAGTACCTGTGGCATTTCCCCACGCAAGCGATGCCCTGAATTCATCGTCGCTGTTTAACCCCGATTTTACCCGCGCATAAAATTTATCGCGCCCGAAATATCCGCTGAGATAAAGGGTGTTTTTGGAATTGATTTCATAGTTCGCCTTTGCGTTAAGGTCGTAGAAAAAGTAACCGCCAATTCCGCCGTCTTCATTAAATGCTTTCTGAAACGGAATGGAAAGCACATCAATGTAGGTACGCCGTCCCGATACAATAAACGACGATTTCCCTTTCAGAATAGGCCCTTCGAGCATAAGCCTCGACGAGATGAGCCCGATTCCCGCCTCGCCGTGATACTTCTGCCGGTCGCCGTCTTTCATCTGCATTTCGAGCACACTCGACAAGCGTCCGCCGTAACGGGCCGGAAATCCGCCTTTGGTGAGTTCCACACTTTTCAACGCATCGCCGTTAAAGAGCGAGAAGAAGCCAAAAAGGTGAAACGCATTGTACACCGTGGCATCATCGAGAATAATCAGGTTCTGATCGGGTCCGCCGCCGCGCACGTAAAAGCCGCTGCTTCCCTCCTGCCCTTTCTGCACACCCGGCATGAGCTGAATTACCTTGAGCACGTCTTTCTCGCCCAGCAGCGCAGGAATTTGCTTAATCTGTTCCACCGGAATCGATATCTGGCTCATCTGCGTATTGTCGCTGATACTCTCCTGCTGTTCGGCCGAAATTTCGACGGTTTGAAGCTCAACCACGCCAAGATCGATATTGATGATGGTATCGGCGCGAAGCAGAAACTTTTTCTTTACAGGCGAGTAACCTACATAGCTGTAAATGAGTTCTACCGTGTCGGACGGAAGAGTAAGGGAATAAAAGCCGTAGTTGTTGGTGGCTGTTCCGGTGCGGGCGCGGAGGTTGGCCACTGTTACACCGGGAAGTTTTTCGAGGCTGCCTGCCTCGCGTACCGTGCCGCTGATGGTAAATTTCGACTGCTGGGCCTGTGCCGCCAGCAAACAAAAACACAGCAGGGCAAGTAAACTGATTTTCTTTTTCATAAACGAGGGCAAATGTGCTGCCTTTTCACATATAAGTCAAGCGTTGAACCTGCTTTTTAGTAAACGGGCAGATGTAACAGGTAAGTGGTTTATGTATTGGGATGTAAGCACAGCATTTCAGTACTTCGACAATCCACAGACGGAAAACCCCTATAAGGGTTGCCAATTTTTTTGACAACTTTGTGTTATGCAAAAACTGCTGATTAAAAATATAGGTGGATTGGTGAATGTACGTGAAACCGCCCCCGAACGTGTGGCGGGCAGGGAAATGAATGAACTTAACGTGCTTCACGATGCCTGGATGGCGGTGGAAAACGGAATTATTGCCGATTTTGGAACCATGGAAAACTGGCCGGGCATAAGCGACTGGACCGGTTTGGAGATACTTGACGCGGAGGAAGGCTATATTTTCCCGTCGTGGTGCGATTCGCATACACATATTGTATATGCAGGCAGCCGCGAAGGCGAATTTGTGGATCGTATAAACGGACTGAGTTACGAAGATATTGCCGCGCGCGGAGGCGGCATATTGAACTCAGCAGCCCGGCTGGCCGATGCCGGCGAAGACGAACTGTTTGAATCGGCGCTGCGGAGACTGAAGGAAGTGATTGCGCTGGGCACGGGAGCCATTGAAATAAAAAGCGGCTACGGATTAAGCCTCGAAAGCGAACTGAAAATGCTTCGCGTGATAAGCCGTTTGCGCAGTGCGGTAAACATTCCGGTAAAAGCCACATTGCTTGGGGCACACGCAGTTCCGGCGGCGTATAAAAATGATAAGGACGGTTACATTCGCCTTATCACGCAGGAACTCATACCCGCAGTGGCCGCAGAAAAGCTGGCCGATTATTGCGACGTATTCTGCGAACGCAATTATTTCACCCCAGAAGAAACCATACACATACTCGAAACCGGCCTTAAATACGGGCTTAGCCCCAAGGTTCATGCCAACCAGCTCAGCGCATCGGGCGGTGTGCAGGCGGGTGTAAAGGTGGGCGCAGTAAGTGTGGACCATCTGGAATATGTGGGCGACGAAGAAATTGCCGCATTGCTAAACAGCACCACCATGCCCACACTGCTTCCCGGTGCTGCATTTTTCCTCGGCCTTCCCTGGCCGCCTGCCCGGAAAATGATCGATGCCGGTCTGCCCGTTTCAGTAGCCACCGATTACAATCCCGGCAGTTCGCCCACGGGCAATATGAACCAGATGGTAAGTATGCTCTGCATCACACACCGCATGACACCCAATGAGGCTATTAATGCCGCCACGCTCAATGCCGCTGCGGCAATGGATCTCAGTGCCACACACGGCAGCATTACACCCGGCAAGGTTGCCAGCTTTTTTATTACTCAGCCGATGCCTTCGGTGAATTATTTGCCTTACTCGTTTGGGAGTAATCTGGTGAAGGAAGTGTGGATTAATGGAAAGAAGCTGTAATCAATTCCAAATAAGTAAATTAGCAGCATGTTGATAGAGAAACTAGAAATAAAAAACTATAAGTCGATTGGCGAAATTTCTATTGTCAATCCATCACCTTTTACGGTTTTTGTTGGAGCTAATGCTTGTGGGAAATCAAATATTTTTGAAGCAATAGAGTATTTATATTACTCCCTTAAATATAATGATCAATCATTCTTAGAACTACGTAGAATATTTGGAGGTCCTTATGAATTGAGAAATAAAATGGATCGTGATTACCCAGGTATAGCTTGGAAAATTAATATCGTAACACCAGATTCATCCGAGTATGAAAAAGACAATAAGTGTGTAATAAGAAATATATTTAGAATTGAAGAAAAACCTATAACAATGCCTTTCGTTTCTAAGACATATGATGTTCAAACTGACGAAAAATATTCATCATTTTTCAATAGATTTTCTAGAATATTTATTAATGATGATAAAGAAAAAATTAGTTATCGAGATGAATATAGATTATCGTCATCCTGCAGAAATCTTGAATCTGTCCTAAAAAAGATACTGGAAGATGAGAATAAAAGAGAAGAGTTAACTGACTGGCTTCAATTACTAATCCCCGGATTTGATAAAATTAGTATTCATTCTGACGAATTAAGTGGTACTGATAATCTACTGGTATATGAGCAAAACAATAAAATAGCCTATTCGAAAAAACTTATATCCAACGGGACATATAATATAATAGCTTTATTGACTGCTGTGTTCCAAAGCGACGAACCTCAATTCCTTTGCATTGAAGAACCCGAAAACGGGCTTAACCCTAAAGTGGTTAAAAAACTGGTAAGTTTTTTCCGCCAGAAATGCGAAGAAAACGGACATTATATCTGGTTAAATACACATTCCCAAACTTTGGTTCGTGAACTAACCAATCAGGAAATTATTCTTGTGGATAAAATTGGCGGACGTACACAGATAAAACAAGTACAAGATAAAAATCTGCACGGAATCCCCATGGATGAAGCATTAATGACCAACATGCTGGGAGGAGGTATTCCGTGGTAAAGATTGGTTTTATTGCAGAAGGAGCCAGTGAAAAATTAATACTCGAATCTGCTTCATTTCAATCCTTCCTTCAAAGAATCAATTTACAGTACGTAGAATCAGTTATTGATGCAGAAGGTAACAATAATCAATTGCCCGATAAGCGCAGGGAATTTGTACTCAGCTTAAAAGATCAGGGAGCCACGCATATTTTTATTCTCACCGACAAAGATCAGGAACCCTGTATCACTTCGGTAAAAGAACGAATTTTGCCGGAGGAAGATGAAGCGGTTATTGTTTCTGTAAAACAACTTGAAGCCTGGTTTCTTGCAGATTCAGTGGCAATGAAAAATTATCTTAACACTGATACATACTCCTGTGACTTTCCTGAATCATTTGACCGTCCAATAGATGAAATAAAAAGAATTCGTATAGAAATCAATAAGAGGGGCGTAGCCGACAAATTAATTTTGACCAAACAAATGATACTTTCCGGTTTTTCAATCGAAAACGCCTCCGCACACCCTAACTGCCATAGCGCAAAATATTTTGTGGCGAAGTTAAATGCGTTAGCTTCCTGACATGAACCACCTCCAACTCCTCACCGCCACCGACATTGCCACCCGCACCCGCCGCCGCAACGGCGAAATAAAAATTGGCGAACGCGTACAAACTTTCCCGCCCGGCATAGATGCTTACGCCTACCTGCAAAACAGCAATGCGCGTTTTGTACTCGTGGGCATTCCCGAAGACATAGGCATACGCGCCAACTACGGACGTGGCGGTGCGTGGAGCGCATGGGAGCCTGCGCTGGCTGCCCTGCTCAATGTGCAAAGCACCGACCTGCTTACGGGTGCCGAATTCATTGTGGCGGGCAATGTAATGGTTGACGACCTCATGAAACAGGCCGATCAGCTTGACTTCTCAAGCAACGAGGGAATTGCCATTGCCCGGCAGCTCACCACGCAGGTTGACGAGCGCGTTACCGAAGTAATACGCACCATAGTGGCCGCGGGCAAAATTCCGGTCATCGTTGGCGGCGGGCACAACAATGCTTACGGCAACATTCGCGGCACGGTGGAGGCAATACGAAAATTTCAGCCCGCATTTCAGCTCAATGTGCTGAACTGCGATGCGCACAGCGATTTCCGCGCACCCGAAGGCCGACACAGCGGAAACGGTTTTCGTTATGCCTGGCAGGAAGGACTGCTGGGCCGATACAGCATTACAGGCCTGCACGAAAACTACAACGCGCAGACCATCCGCCACGAAATGCATCATTACCCGCAGCATTTTCATTACACACTGTTCGAAAACATTTTCATCCGCCAGAAAATCAGTTTCTCCGACGCGGTCAATCAGGCCTGCGCATTTGCAGGAAAAACCTACACCGGCATTGAAGTCGATCTCGACAGTGTGGAAAATATGCCCAGCAGTGCGCGCACACCCAGTGGAATTAGCGCAAACGATGCCCGTCTGTTTGTGTATCGCTGTGCCAAACAAACCATGCCGCTTTACCTGCACCTTGCCGAAGCCGCGCCGGTACTGGCTCACCGTAAAATGGACAATAAAACCGGTAAGCTGATTACTTATTTAATTACCGATTTCGCTAAGGCTGTGCTGCATCCTTCTTTCTGAGATCGAGGTTGCAGAAAAACGAGAGCTGGAGAGTGTGATTATTTTCAACCCTTATCCCGTCGCTTTTAAAAATCAACTGGTTGAGATAACCCAACTGCACATTGCACGCCGCATTGAACTGATACCCGAAACCTGCGTAGGCGCGGTTCTGGTCGAATACATTGAAACGAATCTGTTTCCCGAAATTCACCCACAACTCATCATTTACCGCCGCAAAAAAAGTACCGGAAGTCATTTCGACTTTGTTGATGGGTATGGTGAGTTGCAAACGATAACGAAAGCGGTTTACATACACCACTTCGTTGCGCTGCGAGGTGGAATTATACCGTTCGAGCCAGCGGTTTTCCAAACGGTAACGATGCTGAAAACGTGCGCGTCCGATGGCATGTGTAAGCAACACCTGCTGCCAGCCACGATGCTCGTTGAACGGAAGCGATGTGGGCTGTTTGCCGTAGCTGCCGGTATAAACGTAGCAATATCCGGCTGTGAAAATGATATTATCCCGCAAACGGTAATCGGCTCCCACACGAAACAGATGCTGCTGCGTGGGCGATATAATTCCTGCCCGCCGTAGCTGCACCTCTGTGTGCAAACCCCATTTGGAAGTAAGGCGGTGATTGCCCATAATTACATACCACGCATGAAACTGATCGTCGTAACGGCGGGGCGACTGTGCGCAGAGAAATCCCGGTAAAAGCCCAAGCAGCCAAAAACAAACTTTCCATTTCATGTATGTAAAAGTATCAGAAATTCTCATCAACCAATTCCTTGTTCAATATTGCCCCGGCTTTATTTCCCGCAGCTACTGCGGCCGAAACTGATCTGAACATTGTTGTATTATCGCCCGCCGCATATATTCCGGCTACTGTGGTTCGCTGAAACTCGTCCACTTTTATATAACCCGTTTCGGTAATCTCACAACCCAACTCCACCGGTATTTCGCAATGCTGGCTGAATCCGCCCCGTACATATAATGCGTGGAGCGACTCCACAGCGTTATCGGTAAAAACTAATTTTTCAATATGCCCATTTTTGTGCTGAATTTCTTTGATTTCTCTTTCGTTGATGAGGATGTTGTGGCTGTTTAATTTTTCAGTCTCACTGGCGGTTAATTCCGATTTGCCGTTGGTAAACAGAATAAGGTCTTTTGTCCAGTTATTGATTAACCGCGCAAACTCAAAACCTGCATCACCATTACCCAGTATTCCTGTTTTTTGGTTTTTCACTTCATAGCCGTGACAATACGGACAGTGTAATGCCGATATTCCCCAGCATTCGGCCAATCCTTTAATTTCCGGTAAAATATCCCTTACTCCGGTGGTAAAAATAAGTTTACGTGCTTTCACCTTTTCGCCTGATTCAAGCTCAATGACATACACATTCTCATCACGATATCCTTTCAATGCTTTTCCCTGCCTGAATTTCACCGACTGATAATTCAATACCTGATTTTTCGCCAGTTCAGCAATCTTTGCCGGAGCAACACCATCCTGCGTTAAGAAATTGTGCGAATAAGGTGTTTGAATGTTGCAGGGTTGCCCGCTGTCGATAATAAGCACACTTCTTAACGCACGCCCCAGCGTCATTGCAGCGGCAAGCCCTGCGTAACTTCCTCCTACAATAATTACTTCAAAAATACCTGCCTCTGACATTGATTTTATTGATTTTGATGTGGTGAATGGAAAGGGAAAAACCAAAGCACCTAAAGTAACCGCACTTTGAATCAAAAAATCCTTTCTCGTTTTTTTGGTATTGAACATTTGGTAAATATAATTAAATGCAACATAATTGCATTTATAAATTTCCGTATTTAATCTGCGTTAACCGCTAAAATTGTTCGTGAGTTAAGTTTTGATTTTTGGTAGTTTCGCCTCTATGAAACAGCTCATCGAATGCGTGCCCAATTTCAGCGAAGGCCGCGACATGCACATCATAAAACAAATTACCGACTGCATTGAAGCCGTGGAAGGTGTGAAACTGCTCAATGTGGATCCGGGTAAAGCCACCAACCGCACGGTAGTAACGTTTGTGGGCGAACCGTCAGCGGTGGTGGAAGCCGCGTTTCAGGCCATACGCATGGCGGGCGAACTCATAGACATGAGCAAACACAAAGGCGAACATCCCCGCATGGGTGCCACTGATGTATGTCCGCTCATTCCCATTGCCGGCATTTCCATGGAAGACACCGCCCGCTGGGCACAACAGCTCGGGCAGCGCGTGGGCAGCGAACTGGGCATTCCCGTGTATCTCTACGAAGCTGCGCAGGCCAACAAAAACCGCAGCAACCTTTCCATAATCCGCGCAGGCGAATACGAAGGCTTTTTCAAAAAAATAAAATTACCGGAATGGAAACCCGATTTCGGTCCGGGCGAATTTGATGCCCGGCGCGGAGCCACAGTAATTGGCGCGCGCGATTTTCTGGTGGCCTACAACATTAATCTCAACACCACTTCCACCCGCCGCGCAAACGCCATTGCATTTGATGTGCGCGAAGCCGGACGCACACAGAAAGACGAAAAAGGCAATGTGGTGAAAGATGCCGGCGGAAATCCAATTGTAATTCCCGGCTCGCTGAAATCGGTAAAGGCCATTGGCTGGTACATTGAAGAATACGGCGTGGCGCAGATTTCGATGAACCTTACCAACATTTCAGTAACACCCGTACACATTGCCTTCGACGAAGTATGCCGCCGCGCCGAAGCCCGCGGACTGCGCGTAACGGGGTCGGAACTGGTGGGACTTATTCCGCTCAATGCCCTGCTCGATGCAGGGAAATATTTTCTGCGCAAGCAGCAACGTTCTACCGGCGTGTCGGAAGCAGAACTGATTAAGATTGCCGTAAAATCGCTCGGACTCGATGAACTGGGGCCGTTTAAAGCCGAGGAGCGCGTTATTGAATACCTGCTCCGCGATGCTTCCGACAGCAAATTGGCAAGCATGCGCCTCGATGCGTTTGCCGACGAAACAGCAAGCGAAAGTCCGGCTCCGGGCGGCGGCTCCATTTCGGCATACATGGGTGCGCTGGGCGTGGCGCTGGGCACTATGGTGGCCAATCTTTCCTCGCACAAACGCGGCTGGGACGACCGCTGGGAAGAGTTTTCGGAAGTGGCCGAAAAAGGTCAGGTGCTGCAAAAAGCACTTATCAAATTGGTTGACGAAGATACCCGCGCCTTCAACCGCATCATGGAAGCGTTTGGCCTGCCCAAAGCCACCGACGAAGAAAAGACTGCACGCACCGCCGCCATTCAGGCCGCCACGTTGTATGCCACACAGGTGCCGCTGCGTGTGATGCAGGTGGCCGCATCGGGCTTTGAACTGGTGCAACAGATGGCAGCACACGGCAACCCCAACTCGGTTTCCGATGCCGGCGTGGGTGCATTGGCCCTGCGCTCGGCGGTAATGGGTGCTTACCTCAATGTGAAAATCAACGCCGCCGGGTTAAGCGACAAAACCGCCGCTGCTGAATTGATTGCCACCGGCAAAGCCATTCAGGAAAAAGCCATTGCCGATGAAGCCGCGGTGCTGGCCATTGTGAACGAAAAAATTGGCTGAGAAACAGCCTATTAAGCACAACAAAGCGCAGCAGTTTTTCGTATATAATTAAACTGCCGGAACGCAGCACCGGCCTTATACATTGTTTATGGGCCGATTCAGAAAATTGTTGAGCCGTGTGCCCTGGTTAGCCCGGTTTTATTATTTCTTCCCGATACAACTGCTGCTGGTACAGTTGAAGAAAAATCCTGTGCCGATTCTTTTCTGGCTGATCATGTTTGGATTTGTAACCGGGAAATTTGCCGCCGGTTTTGGCGTTCCCCTGCTTTTTGTGGATCCCGAATACAGGGGCGAAGTGGATTTTGTATCGTACGCTATTATTGGTTTTGCCTGCGGCGGATTTATCATGGCGTATCAGATTTCGTGTTACATCCATAATTCGTATCGCTTTCCGTTTCTGGCCACCACCGCGCATCCGTTTCTGAAATTCTGCATCAATAATTTCATGATTCCGCTGCTTTTCCAGATTGTATATATCTCGCGCATCTTTCACTTCCTTTCCGGCGAACCCATTACCACAGCACAGGTTTGGATAAATGTGGCGGGATATATTTTTGGGAATGCGTTGTTTACTGCCGGTGCGGGATATTATTTTTTCCTCACCCACCGTCATCTCGATGAATTGTATGATAAAGCCACGCTCGGCAAATCAACACCCCGCGTTAAACGCATTTTCCTTAGCCGCGACCCGATAAGCAAGGCGTTGAAGTGGAAAAAAATTACGCCCGGCCGCGAACGCCGCGACTGGCATGTGGAAACTTACATGGCGCTGCCCTGGCGCATTCGCCGTGCGCGTCCCTTCGAGCATTACGACAAAGAACTGCTCAACCGCGTATTCCGCCACAACCACAGCCGTGCGGTATTTTTTGAAATGATTGTACTGCTCACGCTGCTCACCATGGGTTTGTTTCGCGATGTGCAGTGGATGATGATTCCTTCGGGTGCCTGCATATTTCTGCTCTTTACGCTTTACCTCATGTTTACCGGCGTACTTTATACCTGGTGCCGGGGCTGGTCGAATACGGTAATGGTGGGCATATTGCTGCTGTTTAACTGGCTGCATCAGTTTGATTTGTTCGACAACCGCACACGGGCTTTTGGCATGGATTATACGGTGGAAGCGGCACCTTACAGCATGAACCGTTTAATGGAAATGGACAGCGATGCGGCAGCGCGGCATAGCGATTCGCTGGCCATGATAAATGTGCTCGAAAACTGGAAGGCGCGGCAGCCGGGCGATTCATTGCATAAACCGAAGCTGGTAATTTTCAATTGCAGCGGAGGCGGTTTACGCTCGGCAATGTGGACGTTGCGCACCATGCAGCATTTAGACAGCGTGAGCGGCGGAAGACTGATGCAATCGACCGCGCTCATCTGCGGCTCCTCGGGCGGAATGCTGGGCGCGGCTTACATGCGCGAAATCTGGCTGAGGCAGCAAACCGGCGAAAATTTTTCGTGCCGCGATCCGAAATACCTTAACGATATCGGCTCTGATATTCTCAATCCAATGTCGGTGAGCATTGCCGTAAACGACTGGTTTCTGCCGCTTCGCCGTGTGAAGGTGAACAACCATTCGTACAGCCGCAACCGCTCGTTTGAATTCGAGCAACAGTTGCTGCGCAATACCGATTCGCTTTTCGACAAAAGCCTGGCCGAATACCGCGAGCCTGAACAAAAGGCGTTGATTCCGATGATGGTATTTGCGCCCACCATTGCTGCCGACGGACGCAAACTCGTAATCAGTTCGCAGCGCGTATCGTGGCTCACGCAGGAGCAGCCGGGCAGCAATGTTAGCTACCAGCGTTTGCCCGACGGTGTGGAATTTTCGCGCCTGTTTGAAAAGCAGGGAGCCGACGAGGTGAGGTTTTCGAGTGTGCTGCGCATGAATGCCACGTTCCCCTACATCACGCCATTAACCGAACTGCCCAGCAACCCGGCCATTGAAGTATTTGATGCCGGTATGCGCGATAATTTCGGGGTGGATAATGCGGTGTTGTTTCTGCACACCTTCCGCAAATGGATTGAGGCCAACACTTCGGGCGTAATCATGCTCCAAACCCGCGACCGCAGCAAGCTCAAGGAAGTAACCGAAAAAAGCAGCAATACCATTTCGGCGAGCCTTTCGCGCCCGCTGAGCAGTTTTTACGGCAACCTTTTCAGTGTGCAGAATTACAATCAGGACAGGATGCTCGACTATGCTTCGTCGTGGCTTGCCTGCCCGCTCGATGTAATTGACTTTGAACTTGAGCACACCAGCCGCGAACCTGTGGCGTTAAGCTGGCACCTTACCCAGCGCGAAAAATTGCAGGTAATTTCCTCCACTGCACTTGAGCAAAATATTTCGGCCACGCAACGTTTTGCCGGGCTTATGGCTGGCGGAAGTACCCGCGAAATGAAAACCGCACCGAGAAATTAGCATGAACCCTTAGAGCCTGTTTGAAATACAGGTGATTTGAATTCCTAGCCGCGATTGCAGTGGAAATAAAAACAAATAAAATAAATTGTATCCACACCTGCGAGGTCTTGAGACCTCGCAGGTGTGAGTAATCAGTTTATTTGTTTTTATTGTAACGGAAAGCGCGAGCCGGGCGGTTTTTTATTGCTCGCCGGTTTCGCTCCAAAAACATATTTAATTTTCGGGTAATACAAACCGATAGCCCTGACCTTTTACAGTAATTATTTCCACGCGTGTATCGCTGCGCAGGTAGTTGCGCAGGCGGGTAATGTACACGTCTAAGTTGCGCGAGTTGAAATAGCTGTCGTCGTTCCAGAGTGTGCGTAAAATGAGGCGGCGGTCGGCAATGCTGTGGCGGTTTTGCCAGAGCAGGCGAAGCAGTTCGCATTCGCGGTGCGAGAGTTTGAGCGGCTGTGCGGTTTTGAAACTCAGTTGCTGGTTGTGTGTGTTGAGTATGTAATCGCCGAGTACTAATTCAGTAGTTGGTGCGGGTAATGTGCTGGTAATGCGCAGCACGTTTTCGATACGCACAATAAGTTCTTCCATGCTGAACGGCTTGCGTATATAGTCGAAAGCCCCGGTGCGCAGGCCTTCCACGGCATCGCCGGCTTCGGTTTTGGCCGTTACAAAAAGCACCGGAAGCTGCGGATGCCGCGACATTATTTCTCGCGCAAGTTCAAAGCCGTCCACATTGGGCAACATTACATCCAGCACGCATACATCGGGCCTGTGCTGTTCGAGCAGCGACATTGCCTTTGCCCCGTCGGTGGTATGAAACACACTGAAGCCGCGCGCTTCGAGGCTTTCCTTTACAATTCGCGCAAGGAAAGGCTCGTCTTCCACATACAAAAGTTTTACGGGCTCAGCCATGGTGCAAAGGTAGTTTAACAGTAAACACGGCTCCTTTTCCTGCGTCTTTCACTTCCACCGTTCCCTGATGCAGCCGCACAATTTCGGCCACATAACTAAGGCCCAGCCCGTGACCTTTTACATTATGCCGCTGGCCTTTGCCCGGAATGCGGAAAAACGGTTCGAATATTTTTTTGCGATACTGCGGGTCAATGCCTGTGCCATTATCGCACACTTCAATTACGGCAAAATTGCCTTCGGTAAAAATGCTGAGCACAGCTTCGGGCGGAGTGCCGCCATATTTCAGCGCATTGTCGATAAGGTTAAACAGCAAACTGGTAAGGTGCTGCTTATCGGCCCACACCTGCAGCGCCGGGGCAGTACTTTCCCACAGCAATTTACCTCCGGCCGATTCAAATTGCAGTTGCAGCGGATTCACCACCTCGGCCGCAATTTCGTGGAGCGATACCGTTTCGCATTGCAATTCAATTTTACCGCCTTCAAACATCGAAAGGCGAAGTACTTTATCAATAAGCAGATTTAACCGCTGCAACTGCTGCCGCGAAATATCGAGATATTCTTTCGTGCGAACCGGATCGGAGCCCGAATCAAACCGCTGCAAAGCCTCCAAAGCCACGCTCACCGTGGCCACCGGCGTTTTCAGTTCGTGCGTGATATTACTCACCAGCTGATCTTTCTCCCTAAGTAAACGTTGCTGCGTATTCATGCTTTTCCACAATACATAAAACGCCAGCACCGTTACAAAAATGAGCAGAAACGAAAGCGCAAACTGTGGCCAGAGCCGCTTCAGCAAATAAGTGTGGAAGCCGGTGACCGAAGCATTGTACATACCGTTCAAAGGCGGAATACTTGCTTCGCCCGAAAACCGGAGCGGCACGGCATGGGTAAAAATGGTATCGGAACTTACTTTGTCTTTGCGGATAAAAGCTCTGGCTTTGTGAACCCGTACTTCAAAATTGTAACCTTCCTCCTTCATTCGCACTGCGAAATCGCCCAGCAGTTGCGCAGGCGAAATGGAATCGCCGGAAAGCATCTTTCCTATTTCTTCGTGGCGAGAAAATGTTTCCTGATTAAGTCGCAAGCTGTCTTTCATCGCCGAATCAGTCAATTTCAGCGAATCCTTTTTCATGATAATCATCATGTGCTGCCTGCCCGAATTGGGCGACATGAAATGATTGGTATGGAGCGAATCGGTAAACTGAAAATCGGGCATCAGAATGGCAAAAGCAGTTTCCCTGAACAGTGCCGAGAGTTCATTACGAAGCAGCCTGTTTTCACGCTGGTAGCTTTCAAACAGCCACATTACCTGAAAACCGGTAATCATTAAAATGGCCAGCAACATCAGTGCCCGCATTTTACTTTTCGATTTCAGGAACATAAACATCATATCACGAAGATAATGAGCCGGCCACACGCAGTGAAACTCCTTAACCTTAATTAACCACACATCTGTATCCGTTAACCCAAACAGGTTTGTGGGCACATTACTTTTGAAGTAATCAATTATACAAGCACATGAACAAATCATTCATTCTGGCAGGTTTCGGATTATTCATTGCCGGAACTTCGCTCGTAGGGCAAATTACTTCGGGCACTATTTCCTACACCCGCACCGTGAAGGTAAAATTTCAGGGCCCGCCACAGTTTCAACCTCCCGGCGGCGGAGGCGAACACATAATCAATCAGAAACTCGAACTGCTTTTTTCGGGTCAGCAAATGCTCCTGCGCAATGTACAGGAAAGTACCAACGATACGCCAGAAGAAGAAGGCGCAGTGGTAGTTCGTGTAATGGGAGCTTCAGATAATAATGAGGTCTTTACCGATCTTACCACACGCAAAAAAAGCAGTTTACGCGAGTTGGGCAAAGATGTGTATGTGGTTGACGACACCCTCACCGACGAAAACTGGCAACTAAGCACCGAAACCAAATCACTTCTCGGCCACACCTGCCGCAAGGCCACCCGGCAGGAAATTCGATGGGTAAAACAAATGCAGTTTATTAACGACGAAATGAAACTCGATTCCATACTCGATACCATTCCCATTGTAGCCTGGTATGCCGAAGGTTTTGGCCTGAACGGCGGCCCCGAAGCCACCGGAGTATTGAAAGGAATGATTCTCGAATACGATGTGGACAACGGCCGCATTCATTGTGTGGCCACCGAAATTTCGAAAGAAGTAAAAACGAAAGAAATAAAAATGCCCAAAGGCAAACACATTACTGCCGCCCAATACAAAATATTAGAAGCCGATTTTCGCCGCAAAATGATGCAGAACCGCGGAATGCGAATGCCGCCTCCGAGGTAAAATTCAGAATTATTCTGTTTGATAAGAGGCTGTCTCAACTTTTTGAGACAGCCTCTCCTTTTTTTCCGTAAGCAATATGATTTATTCTCCCCCATCAAATCGCATCTCTGCATGAATAGCTTAGTTGTACTGGTAATCCGGATTAATATTGCAATGAACAATCCATTCCATTTTCTTTTATTCTGATATCACAGCGATTGGGAATATGATTATTTACAACAGCTTCAACGATGGTATCAAAACAAAAAAGAATAATTTCCAAACGGGCTGGTTTCAAAAAAATACAAGCTAAAAGACTTATAACAAAGGGATATAAGTCTTTTAGCTTATAAAAGCATTCATCCAATAATTTTGCATTGAAGCAGCTGTGCAGCAATTTACGCAAAAAACAGTCTGAGAAAATACAAAGGGCATTACACAAATCAATCTGCAAGCCGAAACACTTCACTCACCGCCCCATCATCATCATTCTGTGTCCGCCCATGCGGGGTTCGGGGGCTTTGCCTAATTTATACGTAAAGCTCAGCATCGCATACCGGCGCAGCGTGGTATATCGTTGAATTTCCACAAATGTATCTTCCACATTCTGCTCAATGCCGGTGTTGGTATTGAGCATATCAAACACAGTGAGTTTAAGCTGCCCCTTATCGGCTTTAAGAAACATCCACGAAACAGAAGAAGTCCAGAGCGGGAAGCGGGTTTGCACACCGGTGTTCTGATTGGTGGCAATGTTATAATCGAATGCCGACTCAAGTACTATGCCCCATTTGGTTTGCCAGCTCAGCGAGGTAGTGTAGGTTTGGGTAATAAACCGGTTGTTGTTTTGCGGGGTAAGTGTAAAACGTCCGTCAGACACCAGTAAAGATCCCCGCACACCAATTTCAAAGCTGTCTGTGGGTGTAAAGTTCCAGCTGAGTATTGTTTCGGTGGAAAGGCTGGTGTTGCGGTTGTTTTGAGAATTAATTACCGACCAGGTACGCGAATAATTGGGTTGTAAAGTGAGATCGATATTGCTGAATAATTTCTCAAAATCATACGAAATGTTCATCATCACATAACCATTATCTCTGGGTTTACCATTTACAGGAATAGAAAACCGGCGCCCCAGCGTATCGAGCGAAACACTGTTTACCACTGCGTGCAACGAACGCGAGAAATTAGAGCTTACGACAAAGTTGAAACTGCCCGTAGGATCGGGAGCCATGTACTGAACAAATAAGTTGTGCAGTTCTTCCGGTCGCAGCGAAGCATTGCCCGAAGAAATATTTAGCGGATCGGAAATGTCCAACACCGGATTGAGGCTTGTTACATCGGGCGGTGTAAGGTCGGTGGAGTACACAATCCAGAGTTTTTTCACCTTACTGAAATCGTAGCTGAGTCTGAAAAACGGCAATATGTTGGTAAATACCCTGCTGCTGCTGCCCTGCAGGTCGAACGATTCGCCCACAAGCTGCGACTGTCGCAGAGTGGCTCCCAGGGTGATGTTCTTCTTTTTCTTTTCGAAATTGTAACGTATTCCGGCTCCGGCGTAACGGAAAGTAAGTGCAAAATTATTGCTCAGTGCCTGCTGGAAAATTAATGAGGAATTATCGAGCGTATCCACCTTATACACATTGCGGTCGTTCTGCAGGGTGCGGGTGTTGCCATCAATGCTCATTACTAACTTCGAATATTTTCCTACCGGCTCGGTCCACGAAATGTTCAGTGTTTGTTCGCTGCGGGTATCGTCGGTGCGGTTTCGCTGGCGCTGGAGACGGGTAAACGAACCTGATTCGGTAAAAAACGAAGTGCTGTTTTCAGGCTCACTGAAATTATCGGAATACCGCTGATTCACTCTCCAGGTTATACTGAAATTACGCCCCTTGCGCAGCATACGACGCGTGAAAGTGATTTCGTTGTTAAACGAATAAGCATCGCGGCCCGAGAAATTATTGTTGCTGCCGGTATTGATTAACCCGCCCGATGCCGTGGTGGTATTAAATCCGCTGAAATTATTGCTGCGCGAATTGGTGTAGGTAAAACCCGTGCGCATACGAATTTTGGTAAGCGAATCAACACGAAACTCGGCATTGAAATTGATGCGGTGATTATCCGTATAATTATCCAGCAGCGAATTGCTGAAACGGTTAAATGCCGAATCAGGCAAAGCGAAATATTGTTCTGACGACGACTCCAGTTCGCGCTGCCGTTTGGTGTAAAAATAATTTCCGGTAAACGTAAGGTTCTTTCCGAACTCATCGGTAAAATTTACTCCACCGGCCCAGCTTGTATTTATACCATTTCCCACACCCATTCCCATTCCTCCGCCATCTTCGCCAAGCATCCTGAACATACCGCCGCCCTGCGAAAATCCCGACGACATATTCACCGCATCCTGAAACGAAAAGGCCCGCTCGTTGATGTTGTTCGCATTGGCCAGCAGCGACACGCGGCGGTTACCATTAAAACGGTTGTAATTCATGTTGGCCCGGTAGCGATTGTCAGTACCTGCCCCCACACTGGCCATACCGAAACTTCCGTTTTTCTTGTCGTCTTTCAGCGTCAGGTTAATAGTGGTTTCACTCGAACCATCCTTCACACCGGTAGCCGCTTCGGTTTCTGATGCACGCTGAAAAACCTGCACTTTCTTCACTGCATCGGCCTGTATGTTTCGTCCGGCCAGCGCAGGATCGTCGGAGAAAAACTCTTTTCCATCCACCAGTATCTTCGTTACTTTTTGCCCGTTAACCGTGTAAGTCCCGTCGGAATTCACTTTCACGCCCGGCAGCTTTTTCATCAGGTCTTCGGCAGAGGCGTTTGGTGCGGTGCGATAGGAACTTGCGTTAAATTCCAGCGTATCGCCTTTCAGCGTTACCGGCGGAGCTTCTTCTTCCACCACTACTTCCGAAAGCAGCACCGAGCGGTGCGTTACATAAATATTTTTGAGCTCTACATTGAGCGTATCGGGCGAAACAGTAAACTTGCGGCTGTAGCTGCGGTAAGCAGTGTGCGTAATAAGCACACGATAATTTCCCGGCCCCACACCTTTCAGTGTAAATGCGCCCAGCGTATCGGTCATGGTAAAAGTAATCAGCGACGAATCGCGCTGACGCATGAGTGTAACCACTGCGCCCTCTACCACGCCCTTCCCGGCCGGAGGAGCGGCAAACACACTATCGCGCACTATGCCGCGCACAGAGCCGGTGCCGCGCTGGGCCATAATTTCGCCGCCAACTATGAGCAGGGTTGCAAGAAGAAAAATATATCTCAGCATTTTCAAACTTTATGGTAACAGCGCAAACATACCTTTCTTCTTTCCTCAGGCGGGTTAAGCGAGGTGTGAAACACGTTAACGGAGGTTAAAATCTTATCAAAGCTACACGTTTGAAGGGAATTAGCCGTTTGAAAGTGACAAATGGCAATAGCCGCTGAAAAAAGGGGCGGAGCTAATCTGGCAGCAGCAAAAACAGATTGGGTGCTTACCTCTCCGAGATTTTAAAAATCTCGGAGAGGTGAGTTTGTATTTTTTGTTTTTGTTGCTGCCAGATTCCCACTGCAATCACGGTTTCCGCAGAAATTGCAATATCAATCCATCCGATACAATAAAACCAGCACTCGTTTAAACCGCCTTCGCCTTCACCAATCCCTTGGCCGAAGTCTCCAACTCCTCCTTCAAAAACTTCGCAGTAAATCCGGGAAGCTGTTTCACCATCTGCTCGGGTGTGCCGGTAAACAAAATCTGTCCGCCGCCGCTGCCGCCTTCGGGGCCGAGGTCGATAATATGATCGGCCACTTTGATAATGTCCATGTTGTGCTCAATGACCAGCACAGTGTTGCCCTGCTCCACGAGTAAATTAAGCACTTCGAGCAAAATGCGGATGTCTTCGAAATGCAGGCCGGTGGTGGGCTCGTCGAGAATGTACAGCGTGTTGCCGGTTTGCTTGCGCGCCAGTTCGGTGGCCAATTTTACGCGCTGTGCCTCGCCGCCCGAAAGCGTGGTGCTTTGCTGCCCCAGTGTGATGTAGCCCAAACCCACATCCTGCAAGGCTTTTACGCGTTGCAGAATAGACGGCTGTGCTTCGAAAAATTCAACGGCCTGATCGATGGTCATGTCAAGCACATCGCTTACCGACTTGCCCTTGTAGCGTACTTCCAGCGTTTCGCGGTTGTAGCGGCGGCCGTTGCAGGTTTCGCAAAGCACATATACATCGGGCAGGAAATTCATTTCAATGGTGCGCAAACCTGCGCCCTGACAGGTTTCGCAACGCCCGCCCTTTACGTTGAACGAAAAACGGCCGGGCTTGTAACCACGTATTTTCGCCTCGGGCAACTCCGAAAAGAGTGTGCGTATATCCGAAAACACACTGGTGTATGTGGCCGGATTGGAGCGCGGTGTGCGGCCAATGGGGCTTTGGTCAATGTCTATTACCTTATCAATATGCTCAAGGCCGTGTATTTTTTTATACGGCAGGGGCTTGCGGTCGCTGCGGTAAAACTGGCGGCTGAGTATGGGGTAAAGCGTTTCGTTAATGAGCGACGATTTACCGCTGCCGCTCACACCCGTTACGCACACAAACTTGCCCAACGGCAAATCGAGTGTTACGTTTTGCAGGTTGTGGCCGGTGCATCCGCTCAGTACGATGGATTTGCCATTGCCTTTGCGGCGTTGTGCGGGCACGGCAATCTGGCGGCGGCCGGTAATGTAGTCGGCAGTGAGTGTGTCGAATTTCAGCAGCTCGGCCGGTGTGCCCTGCGCCACAATTTGCCCGCCGTGTATGCCTGCGCGCGGGCCCACGTCGAGTACGTGGTCGGCGGCAAGAATCATTTCCTTGTCGTGCTCCACCACCAGCACCGAGTTGCCAATGTCGCGCAGGTTTTTCAGCGCATCAATCAAGCGCACATTATCGCGCTGATGCAAACCAATGCTCGGCTCGTCGAGAATATACAGCACACCTACCAGCTGCGACCCTATTTGCGTGGCTAATCTGATACGCTGTGCCTCGCCGCCCGAAAGCGATTTCGAGCTCCGGTCGATGGAGAGATACGTAAGGCCCACATCGAGCAGAAACTGCAGACGGGTGCGTATTTCTTTCAGTACTTCGGTACCAATGCTGCGCTGCCTTTCGCTGATGCGGTCTTCGAGGCCGTTCATCCACGCGCTGAGTTCGAGCAGGCCCATGGCAGCCAGTTCGGCAATGTTTTTATTATCTACACGGAAATACAGGGCTTCCTTCTTCAGCCTTGTACCGTGGCATTGCGGGCACTGCGCTTCATTCATAAACTCCTGCGCCCATTTCTGTGTGCCGGTGCTTCCCTCCTGCTCCTGCCGCGAAAGAAAATTCACCACGCCTTCAAACGAAAGCGAATAGCTGCTGCCGCTTCCGGTGCTGTCGCTTTTCACTTTCAGCATTTCGTCGGTGCCGAAGAGTATGGCGTTGAGCGCATCTTCGGGAATTTCGCGGATCGGGTCGGAGAGTTTGAATTTGTACTTGTCGGCAATGGCATCGAGCTGGCGGAAAATCCAGCTTGCGCGGTATTCGCCAATGGGTACAATGCCGCCGGCTTTTATGCTTTTGCCCTTGTTGGGAATAATTTTGTTTACGTCTATTTCGAGAATATGCCCCAGGCCGTTGCACTTGTGGCAGGCTCCGTAGGGCGAGTTGAACGAAAAAAGATTCGGCGCCGGATCGTCGTAAGCAATGCCCGAAGTGGGACACATCAGGTGGCGGCTGAAATGGCGCACCGTGTCTTTGCCCGGCTCAGTCACCATAATAGTACCTTTGCCGTGACGCAGTGCCAGTTTCAGGCTTTCGTTCAGGCGTTGTTTGTCGTTTTCGTTTACTTCGAGGCGATCAATTACAATTTCAATATCGTGTACTTTGTAGCGGTCGAGTTGCAAACGTGTGGTGAGTTCCACCACTTCGCCATCGACACGGGCGCGCAGAAAACCCTGTTTACGAATTTGCTCAAACAGTTCGCGGTAATGACCTTTGCGGCCTTTTACCACCGGGGCAAGAAGCAGAATTTTTTTGCCTTCGTAGCTGCTCTGCAAAAGATCGAGAATCTGCTCGTCGGAGTAACGCACCATTTTCTCGCCCGTTACGTATGAGAATGCATCCGATGCGCGGGCGTAGAGCAGGCGGAGAAAATCGTAAATCTCGGTAATGGTGCCTACCGTGGAGCGCGGGTTTTTGTTTACCGTTTTCTGCTCAATCGAAATTACCGGACTCAGGCCGGTAATCTTGTCCACATCGGGCCGTTCCAGATCGCCCAGAAACTGCCGGGCGTAGGCCGAAAATGTTTCGATGTAACGGCGCTGGCCTTCGGCATAAATGGTATCGAAAGCAAGCGACGATTTGCCTGATCCCGAAAGGCCGGTAACCACCACGAGCTGATTGCGCGGAATGGAAACGCTAACGTCTTTCAGGTTATGTACGCGGGCACCAATTACTTCGAGTGTTTCGTTTTCACTTTCGGCAATGGGCGGTAATTCTGTTTTTTTAGCCATATTCAGCGCCGTCGTTCACACCGATCTTTCACTGCTGCCGGGCGGCGTATTTTGGGCAGCGGTGCGTAAAATAATCAGCGTTTGGGTATTACAAGTTGAGTTCCTTTTGCCGGCGGCAATTTCACATCGGCTTTGTTGGCCTGTGCCAGCAGTTCTGCTTCCACGTCAAAGCGTTGAGCCAGTTTCTCCCACGTATCGCCTTCCTGTACGGTGTAAAGCGGAGTGCGCGAGAGGCTGTCGGCCAGTACTTCGGCAGTGGTAATGTATTTGCTTGAATCGGTTTTCGGTGCAGCATCATCCTGCTCGTCGAGTCCGTAAAGTTTTACCCCGTTCCGGGGAAATAACAACGTGTATTTCTTTTTGTTCGGATTGTTGAGGCTGCTTTTCAGCAGCCAGGGATTCATGAGTTTGAGAATTTTATAGGTCGATTTTTGTTTGATGGCGAAAGCGGCAAGATCGGTAATGGATGAATCGACCGTAACCGCGTAGGTGGGAATGGGCGGATACAAATCGCCGGTGCGAAGCTGATAGCCGTATGCCTTGGGGCGGGTGAGAATTTCTTTAATGGCCAGTATGCGGTAAATGTATCGTGCGGTTTCTTCGTTGAGATACAAATCGTAATAGCTGCCCGATTTTTGTTTTTCAAGCTGTTTGTCAACTCCGCCCATGCCCAGGTTGTAGGAAGCTGCGGCCAGTGTCCAGTTGTTGTAGCGTTTGTAGGCATCCTTGAAAAGCTCGCAGGCGGCCTGTGTGGCTTTTTCCACGTTGTAGCGTTCGTCCACTTCGTCAGTCATTTCCAGGCCGTAATGCTGCGCGGTAACCGGCACAAACTGCCAGAACCCGGCTGCCTGCTGCGGCGAAACCGCGTTACTGAAACCGCTTTCCACCACCACCACATACTTCAGGTCGTCGGGCAGGCCGTTGCGTTTCAGAATAGGTTCAATGACCGGAAACCAACGGTTGGCCTTTTTATGAAACAGCACCGTTTGCGACTGCCAGTAGGTATTTATCAGAAGTTCGCGCTCCAATGCTTCGCGCACCGTGAAATCGGTTACCGGCACCTGTTCGCCGCAAAAATTAAGGTCTTTGGGAATGGTAATTCCAAACACCTTGTAGTTGGCCACAAAATAACTCCGGTAATCTTCGTCCGAAACCTGCCCGCCGCTCGAAAAGTTGAACAGCTTGATAAAAACCATGAGTAGAAACAACGCAGGCACAGCCAGCAAATGGCGATGCCAGCGGCGCAAAAAGGCATAAACGGCATTCCATACTTTTTTCATGACTTGGCTTCATCGGCCGGAGGCGTGGCTGCCACCGGTGGTTTAGAATATCGGGTAATGAAATACAGCGTACCAACCACCAGCAGCGCAAAGCCGCCAAATACCAGTACGTGCCACCACATCCAGTTTACAATGGTGCCCTGCACCACAAAAATCAGCATCATCGAAATCACAGAAATGCCGCAAAAGGCAAGTGCCACCTGTGAGTCGGATAATCCAAGATACGAAAGATGGTGTGTGGTATGGTCTTTACCGCCCACAAACGGCGACTGCCCGCGGCGTATGCGGTTAATAACCACCGAAATGGTATCGGCCAGCGGTATTACAAAAGCCAGCGCGGTAATTACAATGCGTTTCGATACAAAATTGGCCCCGCCAAAATCGGGCTGGTTCCAGAAAAAACGGATGCCCACAATGGCCAGTACAATGCCCAGAAACTGGCTGCCCGTATCGCCCATATACAACCGCGATGGATGCCAGTTGAAAAACAAAAACCCGGCAAGGGCTCCTATTATCCCAATCAGCAGCATCACCAGCGGACTCGACTCATCGCGCGTTACATACAGCGTAATAAGTGCTTCGAGCAATATAAACAACGCCACACAGGCCGTTATGGCATCCATGTTGTCGAGCATGTTTATCGAATTCATTATTCCCACCACCCAAAACAGCGTGAGAATAATATTGAGCGGCTCCCACTCAAACAAACGTATGCTCAGCCCAGAGGCAATTAAAATCCACCCGCAGGTAAACTGCACGGTAAATTTGAGCAGCGGACGCGTGTTGTAGGCATCGTCGGCCAGGCCCATTAAAAAAGCAAGTGTAATGGCTCCCAGAATGCCCAGCAATTCGCTGTCGAGCAAAATGCTGCGGCCGGGGAAAAATATGCCGTAGCTGGCCAGCGAAAACAAAAACAGCACATAAAAAGTAATACCGCCCAGCGAAGGTTTCTGCCGGCTGTTCCAGCGCACCTGCTCCGTATTTTCACGAATACCCAGCGTTTGCGCAAAACGAAGCATAAGCCCGTTAAGCAACACCGAAATGAGCATGGCTGCTACAAAAAAACCGGCATAAATAAGTACCAGATAATTGTTCATAGACGGTTTTGGAAATAAGGGTACAAAGGTAAGGATTATGGGGCGATAAAACGCGGTATTCGGGGGTGCTTAAACCAGTAATAACTATCTGATAATCCGTGCAATAAATTTACACCACATATTCCGCTGTATGCATTATGAACCTTACACCCTGTTTTTATAAATTAGCCTTCATCCACACAGCCTTCATACAATATGAAATACACCATCAGTACCACCATACATAAACCCATCAATCAGGTAATTGCCCTGTTCGACGATCCGGCCAACCTGAAACATTCTTTTCCCACACTCCAAAGCACCGAACTGATTGGCGGCGTGGCCGGGCAACCCGGAGCAAAAACCCGCATGAATTTTAAAAACGGAAACCGCACCCTTACCCTCACCGAAACCGTTCTCGTGCGCAACTATCCGCACGAATTTACCTGCGCCTACGAAGCACCCAACGTGTACAACACAGTAAAAAACAGTTTCAGCAAAGCCGGCGAAAATGCCACACTTTACACCAGCGAACAGGAATTCAAACTAAAAGGTTTTGTAAAAGTATTGGGATGGATTATGCCCGGCGCGTTCAAAAAAGAAGGCATCAAACACATGAACCTTTTTAAAGAATTTGCAGAGAAGCAATAACAGTCCTAAAACGGACTGTCCAACGCCGCCAGCGTTTTACCCACCAGGTCTTTTTCCGAAAGCTGCGGGTTTTCGGCATTCCAGTCAATGCCCAATGCAGGGTCGTTCCACAGCAGACAGTCTTCCGATGCCTTATTGTACAACCCGGCGCATTTGTAGGCAAAAATGGTGTTATCCTCGAGCGTGTAAAAACCGTGCGCAAAACCTTCGGGAATAAAAAACTGGGTTTTGTTTTCGGCGGTAAGTGTAATCGCAAAATGCTGTCCGTAGGTGGGCGAATTTTTGCGAATGTCAACAGCCACATCCAGCACGGCGCCCTGAATTACACGCACTAATTTGGCCTGTGCAAATGGCGGACGCTGAAAATGCAGCCCACGCAGCACACCTCTTTGCGAAAGCGACTGATTATCCTGCACAAAATCGGCAGTGATGCCGGCCGAGGCGTAAGAGTTTCGGTTCCACGACTCGTAAAAATAGCCGCGGCCATCGTTAAAAATACGGGGCTGAATAATCAGCAGCCCTTCAATTGGTGTGCGTGTAACTTCCATTGCGGAGAATAAATCAGGAACGGCCAAAGAGTTTGCCCAACCAGCCCGGTGCTTTCCGGCTTCCCTTGCTTTCGTCGTAGTAGCCGTAGCCATAGCCATATCCGTAGCCATAACCGTAGCCATAATTGTAGCCATAGCTGCGGCGATCCACATCTACGCCATTGAGCACAATGGAAAGTTTGCTGATTTTGTTTTCGTTATAAAGACGATCCACAATCTGAATAAAATTGCGGCGCGAGTAATCGGCACGGAAAATATAAATCGGATAATCGGCCCGCTGAAGCGAGGAAATACCATCAGTCACAAGTCCCACCGGCGGATTATCAATAATCACCAGATCATACATCGTCTTTAACTTCTCCACAAGTTCATTCATCTGCGGCGAAATAATAAGCTCCGATGGATTGGGCGGAATGGGCCCTGCGGTAATAAAGTGCAGCGATTCGATTGAACTTTTCTGGATGCAGTTTTCCAGAATATCTTTCCCGATAAGCAGCGTGCTCATTCCCTTTTCGTTGGGCGCATTAAAGCCGAGGTGAATTTTCGGTTTGCGCATATCCAGGTCAATTACAATCACGCGCTTGCCCGAATAGGCAATAATTCCGGCAAGATTAATGGCAATAAATGTTTTCCCTTCGCCCGAAATGGTGGAAGTAATTGCCATCACTTTAGGCCCGGGTTCGTTGGAAATAAACTGCAGATTGGTGCGCAACGAACGGAACGACTCGGCAATAAGCGATTTGGGAAAACGGTCAACCAGCAACTGCGAAACCGGAATATCTTCCTTGTACTTGGGCACAATACCCAGCGCACTTATGCTGGCCTGCGTATGTTTCATCACTTCGTTGAGCGAACCAATTTTATCGTGAAAAATATAACGCACCACAATAAGCACCAGACTAAACACCAATGCCAGCAGCAAACTCGTAATAATGGCCGAACGGCGGCTTGGCTCAATGGGCGTACCCGGAATGCGGGCCTTGTCGAGAATAATGTGCTGCGCAGTAAAACCGGCCTCGGAAATCGAATACTCGGTTTTTTTGTCGAGCAGCATGGTAAAAAACTTCTCGTTAATGTTATACTGCCGCTGCATACTGTTGTAATCCACCATGTCCTGCCCCTGCGAGGGAAGTTTGGCCCCAATCTCATTGAGTTTGGCCTGTACGGCATTGCGGCGTATGGTCGATTGCTGCAACTGTGTATTCACACTTTGTATCACAATGTTTTTCTGAATGGAAATCTGATAATCCATCGCCTTCACCGATTCGCTCGACTCGGTCATGGTGTAAAGCATTTCCTGCCGCTCCACGCTTAACCGGTACAAATTGCTGAGAGGCTGCGAAAGCGTCGATGCACTTTCGGTTCCGGCCAGCAGGGCCAGCATGGAACGCACATCAATCTGCGGCGAATTGAGTTTGCCCGCTATCTCGCGCAAAATTGTTTCCTCAAGCTGCAGCGAGGTAAGCTGGTCTTCGAGTGTGCCGAAACGGTTGAGGTTAAAGGAATTTGAGCTTTCGTTATCGCGTATTTTCTTGCGCACCCTTATTTCGCGCAGCGAGTCTTCGGAGTTTTTCAACTGCTGCTGCACACTGCCCAATTGCTCATCAATAAAGGCCAGTGCTTTCTTGGCACTTTCGCTGCGCCGCTCCACATCGTAATCAATAAATTCCTGCGCAATGGTGCCCGCCACGTCGGCCGTTTTCTGCGCATTGCCGTCTTTAAACGATATGCGGAGTGTTTTAGCTCCTTCGTTTATAATCATTACCGACACAAACGGCGCATACATATCGGCCAGCGTTTCCGGGTCGCGTATGATGAAGTAGTAATTGTTCTTGTCGCCGCCTTCATTGGCCAGCATTCCGTTCAGCTTGTTGCGGTCTATGCTTACCAATATGGAGCCTTGAGGAAAATCGACCCATACATTATTTACAAAAGGCTTTTTGTAATTCACTCCGCCTATTGAATAACTCAGTTCGCCTGCGCTGGTGCCTTTAAACGTAATGGTTACCGGCACTTCATAAAGCTCCGGCGATTTAAGATTATAGTTTATCGTATAGGCCGAATTGCGGTAATGCTCGTTGGTTTTAAATGTTCCCTGTGCATAATAGCCCACCTGCAACGGAAGTTTGGTCACCACCCTGCGCAAAAACACGCGCGAACGAATTACCTCAATGGCACTCGCCAGGTCGTTCTGATCGTCAAACTCGTAAATACTCTGCACATTAAGCACCCGCGCATTGTTGCTCGTATTTATCTGCACCACCGCCGACGATTCATACACCCGGTTGGCATAACGCAGGTACAGCCACAACCCGGCCACGGCCACACCAAAAAACAGCGCCATCCAAAACAGCGATCGCCGGGCAATAAATAAAAACAAGCCCAGTTCAAACTCGCCGCTGAAATTGGTAATTCTTTCGCGGTAGCGGTCTAAGGTTTCGTTTTTATCGTTGAGTTGCGCCTGCAGCATGGTTCGGGTGAGATCAAAGGCGGGCTATAATCACGTAAAGGGTAAACAGGCTGGAGGCAAGCGAGATGATTGGCGTTACTTCGCGCAGGGCACGGTTGGCAATCTGGCGGCGCGGCTCCACGTAAATAATATCGTTCGACTGCACCACAATATTGGCCTGGGCAATGTTGCGCATGTTGGAGAGGTCTATTTTATAGATCTTGGGCTTTCCGGGGTCGGCGGTTTGGCGGATGAGACGTATTTTATGCGCCTTGCCGTTGTCGCTAATGCCGCCGGCCTGTGCCAGTGCTTCCACCAGCGTGGTGTTGTTGTTGGTAATTGTAATTACGCGGGCCGCGCCGGGTTCGCCGGGAAATACAATTACGCGGCGGTTTACCACACGTATTATGGCAAAGGGCTTTACGTAGTATTCCGAGTAGCGTTGTTCCAGGTGAACTTCGGCTTCGCGTATGGTCATGCCCTTTAGACTTACTGCGCCAATAATGGGCAGGCGGGTTACGCCTTCGTAATCAAGCTGGTATTCGAAACCCTGACGCACAAGGTTGGCTCCGGCCGGACTGGTGCTGCTCAGCGAACCAATGTCGATGAGCTTGAAACCGTCGTTGGCAAAGAGGCGGAAGTCGATAATGTCGTTGGCTGTGAGCCTGTATTCGCGGGTGTAGGTCGATGCCGAATCGGTGCTCAGCGTGTCGAAGGGGAAGTCCTTGTCGGCAGCGAGCATGATGCTTGAGTTAATGGTTCGGCACGAGGGAAGGAAAGCAAGTGCGGCCAAACACAGCAGGGCAAGGAAAGAAAAAGGCGACCGAATCATAGGTACGAGTGCGGGTGTCAGGAGTACAAAGCTAACAAAAAAGCGGCATCAGGCATTGTCCAGCAGGCGGCGGTACAAAGCGGCCATGTCGTTTACCAGGCGGGTATAGTGATAGCGTTCCATTACATGCGGCTTTCCGTGGCTGCCCATTTCGTGGCGCAGGCCGGTATCGTTTACCAGTCGCAGCAGGTGTGCCGCAAAGGTTTCGCTGTCGCCGGTGGGCGAAAGGAAGCCGGTGCGGTTTTCGTCCACCACGTTTTCCACGCCGCCCACGCGGGTGCTTACCACCGGTTTTCCGGCGGCCTGTGCTTCAATGAGGCTTACCGGCGTGCCTTCGTTCCACGAACTCAGGCATACCACATCGGCACCGGCCAGCACGCGTTCGGCGTCGCGTATCCACGAGGTGAAGGTTACATCGGCGGGCGCATCGTGGGGCGAGGTGGCTATGGAAAAGCCCATTTGCCGGGTTAGCTGTTCCAATGTGGAGCGCAGTTCGCCATCGCCCACTATAAACGCCCGCACGGGTTGTTTGCGCAGGTTCATAACCTGTTTCAGGGCGTTCAGAAAAAGTTCGTGGTTTTTAACGGGCACCAGTCGGCCGAGGATTACAATGGCCACTTCATCGCTGCGCAGTTTCCACTCGTTTCTGAAAGCCGCGCGCATAAGTCCGCCCGCATCGTCAAACCGGCTCAGGTCGAAACCCAGCGGCACCACCGTAATTTTTTCGGGCGGGCAAATGCGGTGTTCGAGAGCCAGTTCTTCTTTCTGCTTATCGCTAATGGCCACAATGGCGGTGCTCCGGCGCGCCAGATAGCGTTCAATGCGTTTATACACCTCCGTTTGCGTACGCCCGAAATACGAGTGAAAAACGTGCCCGTGAAAAGTATGCACCACCACCGGCACCTTGCACGAGGCCGCCGCCAAACGCCCCAACGTTCCGGCTTTGGAGGCGTGTGTGTGTACAATATCCGGCTTAAACTCCTTAATCAGTTTTTTGATGTGCTGATAGGCCGCCCGGTCGTCGCGGAAATTAATCGGGCGCCGCATTCGCGGAATAATTATTGGCTCCAGCCCCAGTTGCCGCACCATGTATTCCGAACTTCCCTCGCTCTCGTCTTTTTCCCCTCCGGCAAGCAGCGTTTCAAATTCGGGTGCAAGATAACGGCTCAGGTAGGCCACATTGTAGGTAGGGCCGCCTAAGTTAAAACGGTTAATCAATCGGAAAACTCTGGGCACGGTTTCGGTTCTGTGGGCGAAAGGTCGGTACTAGGAAATTATTCTGCAACCGGCAAAGGGTTATTTTTTGGTCAGGAGCGAACCTGTGGTGTTTCAAAAAACCACCTGTCCGGGCTTTACGCTCCAAGCCGGTAAAACAAAACAAATCCCGCGCGTGTTAAACTTTCCGAGGTTTTAAAAACCTCGGAAAGTTTAACATAACTGCTGGTTTTGTTTTACCGGCTTTCCGCTGCAATCCCGCCTGCCCCGATATTTATTGTCGGGGGCTATATATTCAAACCGTCAGGCGCAGTTAAATTCCACCTGCTCCCCCGCCCCCGGTAAACATCCGGGGTATTATAAACCTCGGATGTTTACCCGCTCCAGACTCAGCAAATTCGTGGGATTCACCGTCAACCCTTGCACATTTTTCTGCACCAGCCGCACCACCTCATCATAAAACAGCGGCACCACCGGCGATTCCTCCACCAGCAACTCATCCATCCTCAAAAACAAACTGCGGCGCACACTGTCGTTCTGCTCTGTGAGGCATTGCTCATACAGCTTATCATACTCCGCGTTGCTGAAGTGCATGTAATTCACCCCATTCGGACTGAAATTTTTGCTGTAAAACAAAGCCATAAAATTTTCCGGATCCGGATAATCACCTATCCACGATTTGCGGAAGAAATTCACCTTGCCCTCTGCCACCGCCGTTTTAAACATGGCAGGTTGTAAAATTTCTATCTCACAATCAATATTCACCTGGCTTAGCTGGTTGTGTATATCATCGGCAATATCTAAGTACGACGCAGTGGTGGTAAGTTTAATTTTCGGCAAACCTTTTCCTCTTGCAAAACCGGCCTCGGCCAGCAAGCGGCGGGCTTTGTCGGGGTCGTAGGTAAAGCCGCTGAGCTGGGCAGGGTTGTAAGCATTCATGCCATCGGGCAAAAAGCCGTGAACGGCTGGTGTGCCCACATTGAAACGCAGAAAACGCACAATCCTGTCGCGGTTTATGGCTGCGTTTATGGCCTGGCGTACCTGTTTCTTTTGCAGCGGATTTAACTCGCCGTTGCTGCCTTTTCCGTCAATGAGAATGCCGAGGTAATCGGTTTTCAGAAACGGGCCGGTTTGAACCACATAGCGTTTCTGCATTTCTTTTTTCAAGCCCGAACCGTCGCGCGCCAGCACCACTTCCTTGTTTATGGCATCAATGCCCGAAAGCATGTCCTGCTCGCCGCTCAGAAACTGCATGAAAGCGGCTTCCGGACTTTTAATAAACGACACATTCACCGATTCGAGATACGGCAGGCGTTTGCCATTTTCATCCACCTTAAAATAATTCGGATGGCGGTCGAGCACCAGTCGCTCCTTCTCTTTCCACACACGCAGCATAAACGGACCTGTGCCTGCCGGATGGCGGCCGAAATCGTCTTTCCAGTATTCCACCACTTCGTGCGGCACCACCGAAAAATATTTCATCGAAAGCACACCCGTAAAAGGAGCAAACGGCTGGCGTAGTCTGACTTCGAGCGTGGTATCGTTTATGGCGGTGAAACCTTTTTCGTTTTTCTCCGCATCGTGCGCAATCATGCTCACCAGCGTGGAGGCGTTAGACACCCTCTTATCAAACAAACGCGAAAAACTATACACAAAATCGGCCGCCGTAACAGTGCGGCCCTTGCCACCGGCAAACTGCGGGGCATCGTGAAATTTCACATCACTGCGCAGAATGAAACGATATACTAATCCGTCCTCACTCACCGTCCACGAACGCGCAATACAGGGTTTCACCTGCAGCGAATCGTTCATTTCCACCAGCCCGTTGTAAAGCTGGTGAATGGCCCAGTTGTTTTCAAACGAGCCCGAAAGCGCCGGATCGAGCGAGGTTACATCGCCCAGTTCGTTGAACCGGAATACCTGCCGCGTCTCTTTTTCACTCTTACCTCCGCACGAAGCCAGCAGCAACACACTGCACAGAATAATCCCGGTTTTTACACGCAAAAAAAGCATACACAAGTTTACGCCAAGTGCTGCGGCAGGTTGCAGTGCGCGGAGGGAGGAATGCTAACAGGGTTTTCAACAGGGGCCGGGGCATTATACCTGAACTGGGTACCGCTACTCCCTTCGGGAATGTCTTCGCTTAATGCTCAGAAATATTTCGCGTGGCGGGAGTGCAGCTTACTTCACATGCATCTTCGCAATCCGGTCGAGCGGGCCGTGGCAGTAAGCGGCGTGGCACGATTCGCAGTTGCCCACCAGCGTATTGAACATTTCCTTGCGGTTGGCTTCGGGTGCGGTGTAAAGGCGGTCGAGTGCGCCTAACCAGCCTTTGGCGTAAGCCTCATACGGGCCCTGTTCAATGGTGGTGTCGGTACGCACGGCGTTTATCATTTTCTCAAAGCCCTGTGGTTTTTCGGGAAAAGCAGTGCCGTTTTTGAGGGCGGCGCTCATGGCTTCGGTGGTTTGGGTCATTTCGCGCATGAGCAGGGCCAGTTCAGAATCGCCGTTCGGGTTGAGCGGCTTTACTTCGCAGGCCTGCTTGTCGGCAGTCTGGTCTTTGCAGGCAGAAAAAGTCCCGGCAAGAACGCAAATTCCTGCCAGGACGGTAAGCATAAGTTTTTTCATTACTTGCGAATGATAACGCCGCGTGCCATGAAGGTGTATTCGGCTTCGGGCTTGGTAATTTTCTCGATTTCCTCTTTGCTGTCGCCGGCATCTTCGGCATAGTGACGAAGCTCTTCTACTGAGAGACTGTCGGCATAGGCCCAGCCTTCTACAATTACTTTTTTACCGCCAGCATCTTTGGGAACGAAGAATGCGTAATCTTTAAACTTCACGCGCATTTCGTTGGCACTGTCGAGTTGCAGTTTCATCCAGCAGCCTTTTTTCTGGCACACTTCTTCAATAGTGCCTTCGAGTTTTACCTGCATGGAATCTTTACCGGCAATTTGTGCCAGAAGCTGGCTGGCCTGAATGGCTCCGTCGGCGGTAATGGTATCGCCGAAATAAGATACGGTGGTGTCGCCAACCGGTTTTTTGTCTTCGGCAGCCGAATTGTTGCAGGCTGTGAATGCTCCGCACACAAGCACTGCCAAAAGGAATTTCTTCATGGTTCTGGATAATTATTTATGGTGGCGCAAAGGTAGGTAAAGTATCATGGAGTTAAGCAATGGAATTGCCGGATAACTGATTTTAGGCTAAAATGAGCAAAAAAATGCCGGGAAAGGCCTGTTTTTCGCCCGCCCGTCCTTTACTTTTCAAACCTGCTTCCCCCCCTTTGTCAACCCCATTTTTCCCTACCTTTGCCCGCATGAATCAGCAGCGAACGGTTGCCTTTCACACGCTGGGGTGCAAGCTCAATTTTTCGGAAACATCGGCTATCGGACGGCAGCTTCAGGAAGCCGGTTACCGCAAGGTGGAGTTTTCTGATGGGGCCGATGTATATGTAATCAATACCTGTTCGGTCACAGAAAGTGCCGACAAGGAATGCCGCAAAATTGTGCGCGATGCACTGAGCGTGTCGCCTGATGCAGTGGTGGCCGTTATTGGCTGCTATGCCCAGCTCAAGCCGCAGGAAATTGCCTCCATCGAAGGCGTGGACCTGGTGCTGGGTGCTACCGAAAAATTCCGCCTCGCAGCTTACCTCGACGATTTGCACAAACGCGAACACGCCGATGTACACGCCTGCGAAATTGAAGATGCCAATTTCTTTGTCGATGCCTGGTCGTTTGGCGACCGCACCCGTGCTTTTCTGAAAGTGCAGGACGGCTGCGATTATACCTGTGCCTTTTGCACCATTCCCCTGGCCCGTGGCCGCAGCCGCAGCGATACCATCGAAAATGTGCTCAAAAACGCCCGCCACATTGCCTCGCTTGGCGTTAAAGAAGTAGTGCTCACCGGTGTTAACCTCGGCGATTTTGGCAAAGGCAACGGCGGCGGCAAACGGCGCGATGAAACTTTCTTCGAACTGGCGCAGGCATTAGACGAGGTGGAAGGCATCGAACGTTTCCGCATCTCGTCTATCGAACCCAATTTGCTGAGCGAAGAAATTATCCGCTTTGTGGCACAGTCGAAACGCTTTGTGCCGCATTTCCATATTCCGCTGCAATCGGGTTCCGACAAAATTCTCAAACTCATGCGCCGCCGCTACCTGCGTGCGCTGTATGCCGAACGGGTAAGCATTATACGCGAATGTATGCCGCACGCCTGCATTGGTGTGGATGTAATTACCGGCTTTCCCGGCGAAACGGAAGAGGAGTTTCTCGAAACCTATCAGTTCCTCAACGAACTCGATATTTCGTACCTCCACGTATTCACCTACTCCGAGCGCGCCAATACCGATGCACTCGACATGCCCGGCACCGTGCCTGTGCACGAACGCCGCCGCCGCACCAAAATGCTGCGCATACTCTCGGCCAAAAAACTCCGCGCATTTTATACCCAACACGAAGGCAGCACACGCCCGGTACTTTTTGAACACGAAAACCGCGACGGTTTCATGTTTGGCTATACCGACAATTACGTGAAAGTAAAAATGCCCTGGAGCCAAACCCTCGCCAACACGCTTCAGGAAGTAGTAATAGGCAAGGCCGGCGACGATGCTTTTGTAAACGCCACACTGGCACAAACCCAACTCGTATCCTGATGCAGTAAGCGCATTTGTAACCGCCACTGTTTCTGCAATTAGATTTTATGTACGCAACCATTTACCACGCCGTTTACGACCTCTTTGGTGTTCAGCTTCCGGGATTAATGCTGGTGCAGAGTTTTGGCTTCTTTGTGGCCATTGCCTTTCTGGCCTGCGCATTCGTGTTTGCCCGCGAACTCAACCGCCGCGAAAACAAAGTGCTCACCGTGCGCAAACACCGCAAAACCGAAATCGGTAAAAAGCCCGGCTGGGGCGATGTGTTTGGCACCGCACTTTTTGGCTTTCTGCTCGGCTTTAAGTTTATGGGCATGAGCGGCGAAGTACCCGAAGATTTCGAGCCGCAGCGATTTATGTTTTCGCTCGAAGGAAGCTGGCTCATGGGCATACTCATGGCCGCTTTGTTTGGCGGCATACACTGGCGGCTGCTCAACCGCAAAACCCTGCCCGAACCCAAAACAATTACCGAAGCCGTGCGCCCCTCAGAGCATGTGGCCAACATGACGCTTATTGCCGGTTTGTTTGGCTTCCTCGGTGCCAAGCTGTTTCACATACTCGAAAATATTCCCTCGTTTATGGGCGAAAACGGCGGCGATCGACTTTCCGAAACACTCTTTTCGTTTTCCGGCCTTACCATGTATGGCGGGTTGATACTGGGCAGCGTGTCGGTGCTGGTGTATGCGCGCCGGTTTAAAATGCGTTTGCTGCATGTAATGGATGCCTGCGCTCCGGGACTCATGCTTGCTTACGGCATTGGCCGCATTGGCTGTCATATATCGGGCGACGGCGACTGGGGCATTGTAAACACCGCACCCATGCCCGGCTGGCTCAGCTTTTTGCCCGAATGGATGTGGGCCTACGATTATCCGAACAATGTAAACCAGGTATGCAACCCCTGGCCCGGCTACGACCCGCACTACGCCGAAACACTTTGCAATTTCAGCGATACGCCGCACCTTGTGCTGCCGGTTTTTCCTACGCCGCTTTACGAAGCCATTATCTGCATCTCGCTGTTTTTTGTGCTGTGGAAAATCCGCAAAAAATTTGCCGTGCCCGGTTTGCTGTTCAGCATTTACCTCATGTTTAACGGTACCGAACGTTTCTTCATCGAACTCATCCGCCAGAACGAAATACTTTTCCACCTCGGCGGCTGGGGCGTTACACAGGCCGAGTTAATTGCCTTCTGCCTGCTGCTGGTGGGTGTGGCCGGAGTGTGGTGGACACGCAAACGTTTTGCCACACAACCCGAAGAAGCCGCACCCGTTGACGAAGCCCCCGAAACACCCGCCGCATGAACACGCTGAACAGCGCACAGTTAGCCGATTTATGCGCCACAGTGCAAACCATAAGTATGCGTGTGGGCGAATTTATCCGCAGCCAGCGCGAGGTGTTTAAGCCCGGCGATGTGGAAGAAAAAAGCCACAACAACTTAGTGAGCTACGTGGACAAAACCGCCGAGCAGATGTTTGTGGATGCACTTGCCCCGCTGCTGCCCGAAGCCGGTTTTATTACCGAAGAAGACGACCAGCGCGCCACCGGCACACATTACAACTGGATCATCGACCCGCTCGACGGCACCACCAATTTTGTACACGGCGTACCCTGCTACGCCACCAGCGTGGCACTGGCCGAAAACGGTGTGCCGGTGCTGGGCGTGATTTACGAAATTGGTCAGGACGAATGCTTTTACGGCTGGCGCAATGGCGGCTGCTGGTGCAACGGCAAACGCGTACACATAGCACAAACCCGCGAACTCCGCCGCGCATTGCTGGGCACCGGATTTCCGTACTACGATCACGGCCTGCTTAAACCCTATCTCGCACTTTTCGAAGACCTGCTGCAAAATTCCACCGGCCTGCGCCGTCCCGGCTCGGCGGCTACGGATATGGCTTACGTGGCCTGCGGAAGATTTGATGCGTTTTACGAATACGGTTTGCACAGTTGGGATGTAGCCGCAGGAATTATTCTCATCGAAGAAGCCGGCGGCGTGGTTACCGATTTTGAAGGAAAACCCAATCCGCTCTCCGGCAGCCGTATTGTGTGCGGAACTCCCGGCGTACACGCAGAACTGCTCGAAAAAATAAAACACTATTTTCCGCCCGGACACTGAGAATAATCAGTATACCGCTGCAATCACACATTCATCTATTTCTCAAATTTGTACACACGTATGACACTTCTTCGCCTCCACCGTCCGCTGGCATTTATCGACCTTGAAACCACGGGACTAAGCGTAGCTGCCGACCGGATTGTGGAAATTGCCATTCTCCGCCTCATGCCCAACGGCGACCGCGACATGAAGAGCATGCGCATCAATCCGGGCATTCCCATTCCCAACGACAGCACAGTCATACACGGCATTACCGATGACGATGTGGCAAACTCGCCCTCTTTCCGCGAGGTAGCCAAACAACTTGCCGCCTTCCTCGACGGCTGCGACCTGGCCGGCTACAACTCCAACAAATTCGACATTCCGCTGCTGGCCGAAGAATTTCTCCGCGCCGAAGTAGAGTTTGAAGTAGCCAACCGCCGGCTGGTGGATGTACAAAACATTTTCCACCGCATGGAACAGCGCACGCTGGCCGCCGCCTATCAGTTCTACTGTGGCAAACCCCTCGAAAATGCACACGCCGCCTCGGCCGACATCACTGCCACCTGGGAAATTCTCGAAGCCCAGCTCGACCGCTACCCCGAACTCAAACGCGACACCGAATTCCTCGCCGACTTCTCCTCCCGCACCAACAATGTAGATCTGGCCGGCCGCATTGTACGCAATGCCAAAGGCGTGGAAGTATTCAACTTCGGCAAACACAACGGCAAACCGGTAACCGAAGTATTCGAGAAAGAACCTTCGTACTACAACTGGATGATGGATGGCGATTTTCCGCTTTATACCAAAAAGGTAATAACGCAAATCAGGCTGAAGATGAAAACCAAATAAAAAGTATGTATTCAATTACAGAAATATCACCCCAAAAATTTCATCGTATCCCAATACCCGATTACGATATTTTCAGGAAAGGGTATTTCATTAATTCATTTCTTTTTAAAAAGCCATTGATGTTGAAAAACATGAATGGCTTTTTTGTTTACCCCCCCCTTCGGCTCCGCTCAGGGGGACGGTAAACAATGTAGAATTAACATGGGGACAGGAAGCATTATACGAGTTACATGGGAAACAGAAAGCATTATACTAGCTACTTGGGGACAGAAAGCATTATACAAGTTACATGGGAAACAGAAAGCATTATACGAGCTACTTGGGGACAGAAAGCATTGTACGAGTTACTTGGGGACAGAAAGCATGTACGAGTTACTCGGGGACAGAAAGCATTATACAAGTTAAATGGGAAACAGAAAGCATTATACAAGTTACATGGGAAACAGAAAGCATTATACAAGTTACATGGGAAACAGAAAGCATTATACGAGTTACATAGGAAACAGGAAACACACTAACAATCAAATAAAATAACGATTACACCCAAAAAACATAAACAGATTGAATCCATAGAAAAAAAACGACAACACCCCCGTCAGGGTGAGCGGAGCCGAACCCTGCGGGGCATACGACTAATCAAAACTCAATATGAAAACACCATCAAAAAACAATTTCGGCAAAACTCACCCCTGGGATCTTCTCCTCGGTTTTGCAGCCATCATTCTCCTTCTCTGGGCACCCGCGAAATGTATGCCCAACCAATACGAAGAACGAATTGCCAATGGCGACACCGAAACCAAAAACACCACCGCCCCACCACCGGTGGCTGCAAACAAAGCACCCGTAAACAGCAAAGGCAAAGCATTGTTCAGAGCCAATTGCTCATCGTGCCATTATGCTTCCGAAAAAATTGGTACCGGCCCCGGGCTTAAAGGTGTGCTGGGGCGCATTCCGGGTGGCGAGTGGAAATATAATTGGGTGCGCAACTCGGCGGCGCTCACGGCTACAGGCGATGCATATTCCGTGCAACTGAAAGCAAAATGGAATAATGCGGCAATGACTGCGTTTCCGGCATTGTCCAATGAAGATATTGATGCTATCTTAGAGTACGCCGATGCGGGCGAATAAGACAGGTGAAAAATCTTTTTCTGATGTTGTGGTTAATTGGGTTATGCGGATGTTTCAGACATCAGCATGAGGAACGTATTACCATGGGTGATACCGCCGAACCTGCCGCATCTGTTGATACTGTTTCCGGTGAAAATGCAGAAACAAATGCGATCAGGCCCGATTCCGAAGTCAAAGTATTGTTTGATGCAAAATGCAGAAGTTGTCATCGGAATATGAAAATAATGGGAACAACAGCTACCATCACAGGTGTGTATGACCGTATTCCGGGAGGCGACTGGAAATACCATTGGTTCAGAAACCCCGATTCGATGGTGGCTGCGGGCGATGCGTATTCCAGAAAAGTAAAAGCTGATTGGGGAAACACACCGCACCCGGCATTTCCTGAACTAAGCCGCAGGGAAATTGATTTACTTTTAGATTACATCTCAACCGTTTCATGCAAGTGATTGCATTTAATTCCTGTTCCCCGCAAACAGAGGCGAAACCGATTATTCTGAAAAACGATTAACCCTACAGGATGAAAAATTGGATATTATACCTCATGTTGTTTTTTACAGGTGGATGCTTCAGACATCAGCATGAAGAGCGCATTGCAAATGAGGATGCAGTGTCCGATCAGCAACCCATAATCTGCACTGATGTTTCAGCTAAAGCAAAGAGATTCCGGTTTGATTCGGCCACGGTGGCGTTGTTTGAAAAAAGTTGCCTGAGTTGCCACGAATCGCCCGGTTCAAATGCAACCTGTAAGCGGATGCCAGGTGTGCTTGACCGTATTCCGGGAGGCGACTGGAAATACCATTGGTTCAGAAACCCTGATTCGATGGTGGCTGCGGGCGATGGTTATTCCAAAAAAATAAAAGCAGAATGGGGAAACATACCGCACCCGGCATTTCCTGAGTTGACGCGTGAAGAAATTGATTTACTTTTAGAATACATTTCAGAAACCGACCGACGATGAAATTTATCCGCATGGCATTTCCCATTGTGGCCGTAGTGGTGTTGCTAAGCTCGTTTTCGCACCAATCGGCACTTACCGAACGCGAACTGGCAGGCAAAAAACTCTTCCGCAAATGCGCGGTTTGTCACCGCACAGATGATAAGCCCAAGAAAGGGCCCGGACTGAAAGGAGCCACGCAGCGCATGCCCGGCGGCGACTGGCGTTACCGCTTTGTGCGCAATGCGTCGGAAGTAATTGCAAGCGGCGATGCCTATGCCACACGTTTGTTTGTGGAATACAAGCGCGAAACCATGACCGCTTTTCCCAAACTCACCAACGATGAAATTGACATGATTTTCGAATACATCGACGCGGTAAACCGTTAACGCTTACACCACACAAACTCATACACCTCTATGAAAATCATCTGCATTGGCCGCAATTATGCCGAACATGCAAAGGAAATGAACAGCCCCGTGCCCACCGAACCGGTGGTGTTTCTCAAACCCGACACGGCATTGCTGCGCGAAAATGCGCCGTTTTATTACCCCGATTTTACCAGCGACCTTCACCACGAAGTGGAATTGGTGCTTAAAATTTCGAAAGCAGGAAAACATATTCAGCCCGAATTTGCCAACCGGTATTACGAAGAAATAGGGATTGGAATTGACTTTACGGCGCGCGATATTCAGATGCAGTGCAAGGCCAAAGGTTTGCCGTGGGAAAAAGCAAAAGCATTCGACCACTCGGCTCCGGTGGGGAATTTTGTACACAAATCATCGCTGGGCGATTTGAATAATATCGGTTTTCATCTCGAAATAAACGGGCAAAAGGTGCAGCAGGGCAATACCAAAGATTTGCTGTTTAATTTCGATGTGCTGGTGGCGCATGTGTCGCAATACTTCACGCTCAAAACCGGCGATCTTATTTTTACCGGAACGCCCGAAGGTGTGGGCCCGGTAAAACGTGGCGATAAACTTGCCGCATTTATCGGAAAAGAAGAAATGCTCCATTTTGAAATTCGCTGAGCATGATACGTGTTTGCCTTCCGCTGCTGCTTTTCCTGCTTTGCTGCAATGAAGCCCCGCAGGCTTTTGCGCAGAAAAAAAACGCACCGGGTAAAACTCCGGCCGATTCGCTTTCCGTTTACGAACAACTTTTCGATACGCTGCTGGCCGATGGTTTCGACTTTCCGTTTGGCGATGGCGAGGGCGGCGGAAGCTACAAAGACAGCGACGGCAAAACACATAACGGCTGGTACATTGCCACACACACGGCCGAAGCATACAGCCTCGGCATTCACACCGGCGAAGACTGGAACGGAAACGGCGGCGGCAATACCGACCTCGGCCAGCCCGTATTTTCCACAGCCAAAGGCCGCGTCATTGCCTCGGCCGACTTTGGAAAGCCGTGGGGCAATATCATCCTCATCGAACATCACTACATCGACAATGCAAAGCCGAAAACAGTTTACTCACTGTATGCACACCTCGATAAACGGCTGGCGCAGAAAAACGATGTGGTGAAACGCCGCCAGAAAATAGGCACCATCGGCACCGGCGGTGGCAGCTACCCGGCTCACCTGCATTTCGAAATACGCAAGGCGGCCATGAAAGACTTTGCCGTTGACTACTGGCCCAGCGACAACGGCAAAAATGCCGCCTGGGTGCTCAAGCATTACGAAAAGCCTTCGGAGTTTATAAAATCTCGCCGCAAACTACTTGTGCCCGCCGCACAGGACACGCTGCTGGTGGCCGTAAAAAACACCTACCGCATGAAACTCTACGCCCGCGGCCGCGAAGTAAAGGAATACCGCATCGCACTTGCGCAGGAACCCATCGGCCACAAACAACAGCAGGGCGACAACCGTACTCCCGAAGGCGAATACAAAATCATTCAAAAAGCACTCGGGCCTTTTACCGGTAATTATGCAAACTACCTCGGCAAAGCGTGGATGCGTATTAATTACCCGAACAACCATGATGCCGACGCTGCACTGGCTAAAAAGAAAATTACACAGACACAGTACAACAGCATTTTGGCCGCCAACAAAGCGGGTAAGGAGCCTCTTAAAACTACTGTGCTTGGCGGCGGTATCGGTATTCACGGCTGGGACGGCAACTGGCCGGGGAATGATAAACAAAACCTTACCTGGGGCTGTATCAGTGTTCAGAATAACGAATTGATTGATTTGTATAAGCGTGTGCCGGTTTATACTAAGATTTTGATTTTGCCGTGATCGGTAAGCGGCTATACTGAATTTCTTAGTGTTTTTTGCAATGTGTATGGTACTCTAAATTGTCTTCGTTTTTTATTGGGGATGCACGCTGCTCAATTTAATTATTCGTGGTAACCCTTCGAGGTCAAAAGAGACCTCGAAGGGGCTTTGGTCTTTTTTTTGGCAGCTTGCTTTTATCTTATTGCTGGAAGTAATCAACTAATCTTCTCCACCAGCAACTGCTCGCACACCGTCAAACTCAGTGTTTCCACACTGTGCTTTCCATAACTCACCTGCATGCTCCCGTCAAACGCCTCCACGTTTTTTATCCTGAGTTGCAGGCCCAGCCTTAAATCGCGGTTGTTCAGAAATTTCAGGAACTCGGCCGAGGAATGCAGTACGGCGCAAATGCGCACTTTGTCGCCGGGTTTGCAGGCGCTGAGTTTTTCGTACACCAGCCATTCTATCTTTCCGTTTATATCGGGTATGGGCGAGCCGTGAGGGTCGGTTTTCGGGTGGCCGAGCAGTTCGTCCATTTTCTCAAAAAACAGCGGGGAATTGATATGTTCTACCTGTTCGGCAATTTCGTGTACTGCTTCCCAGCCGAAACCCATTTTTTCTACCAGAAACATCTCGGTAAGCCGGTGTTTGCGAATAATAAGCCCGGCCTCGCGCCGGCCTTTTTCGGTGAGGCGGAGCGGCTTATAGCTTTCGTAATGCACTAATTTTTTGGCCGCCAGTTTTTTCATCATGCTGGTTACCGTGGGCATTTTTATGTCGAGGCTCTTGCTCAGCTCGTTCACACTCACCTCGCCTTTTTCGTTGGCCAGATTGAACAGGGCTTTGATGTAATTCTCTTCGGTCTGGGAATTCATATCCCGAAGATAAGGTAATGGGGAGGAAAATTAATTTGTTAGATCAATCTAATTTTATACTTTTGTCTCACTTATTTCAATTTAATGCGAATTTTAACTTTCATACTGCTAATTTTCGTTTGCAGCTCACAGGCGGCTTCAGGCCAGTCTGTTTCGGGCAAAGTAACGGATGCGGCAAACGGGCTTCCCCTGCCCTGGTGCGCGGTAAGGGTAATGAACTCGTCGGCCGGAACTTATACCCAGGCCGATGGAACTTTTACACTCTCTGCTCCTTCGGGCGAACCGGCTGCCGTGCTGCTCATAAGCCGTTTGGGGTATTTTACCGACACGCTGCGCACACACAGTGCCCAAACGAACTACGAAATAACTCTCCGCAGCAGCGATCAGACTTTAAACACCGTAGTGGTTACAGGCACCATGAAACCCGTAACCCGCAGCGAAAGTACGGTGGCGATTGATGTAATTACGCCCAAACTCTTTGCCCGCAGTGCGGCAGTGTGCCTGTTTGATGCAGCCGGAATGCTTAACGGAGTGCAGCCTCAGGTGAGCTGCAACGTATGCAACGCCGGCGATTTGCGCATAAACGGAATGGAAGGGCCATACACAATGGTACTCATCGACGGAATGCCTATTGTGAGCGCACTTTCGTCGGTGTACGGACTGAATGGAATTCCCGTAAGCCTCATCGAACGCGTGGAAGTAATGAAAGGCCCGGCTTCGTCGCTCTATGGCAGTGAGGCAATGGGTGGCATCATCAACATCATTACACGCGATCCGGAATGTGCGCCCAAACTTAGCTTTGATGTGTCGGGCACAAGCTGGCAGGAATTTTCGGGCGATGCGGCGGCTTCGTTTGGCAAAAAGAAAATACATGGCCTGCTGGGTATTAATGCGTTTAACTACACACAGCCGCAAGACGCAAATGGCGACGGGTTTATGGATATGTCGCTGCAGCAGCGCATTTCGGTATTCAACAAATACACATTTACCCTTCGCGAAAACCGCAAAGCCTCGCTGGCTGCGCGTGTGGTGCTGGAAGAACGAAACGGCGGACAAATGAATTTCACGCCCTCGTTGCGTGGCTCAGACCAGGTGTATGGCGAAAGCATTACCACCCGCCGTGCCGAAGTGATTGGGCTTTATCCGCTTCCGCTGCGCGAAAAAGTTACGCTGCAGTTTTCGTTCAATTCGCACGCACAGGATTCGTGGTACGGGCTCATGCGCTACACGGCACTGCAAACCGTGGGCTTCACACAATTGGTTTGGGAAAAAAATATCGGCAAGCATAATCTGCTGGGCGGTGCTGCATTTCGTTTTACACATTACGACGACAATACACCGGCCACCGCCAGCGAAACCGGAATAGTAAATTCTCCCATGCGCACCCCGCTGCCGGGAATTTTTATGCAGGACGAAATCACCTTCAACCCCAAACACCGCCTGCTGCTGGGCTGGCGCAGCGATTACGACCAAAACCACGGCCTTGTGCATTCGCCGCGAATGGCATACCGCTGGAACCTTCGCCCCTACACCACACTGCGCCTGGCTGCGGGTACCGGCTACCGCGTGGTAAATCTTTTTGCCGAAGACCATGCCGCACTCAGCGGCGCACGAAATGTAGTGATTGCCGAAGCCTTGCGCCCCGAACGTTCGGCCAATTTCAGCGCAAATCTTTACCGGCAGTTGTTCTTCAAACACCTTTCGCTCACGCTCGATGCTTCGGCTTTCTTTACGCGTTTCAGCAATAAAATTGTGGCCGACTACGACAGCAATCCCAACGAAATAATTTACGCCAATCTCCGCGGCCACGCAGTTACACAAGGCGCCGCACTCAACGCCGATGCTGAATTTACATTCCCGCTCACACTCTCGGCTGGCATCACGTATATGGATGTGGCGCTTGTAACAAACAATGCCGCGGGCCATACACAACGCACACAACAACTGCACGCACCGCGCTGGTCGGGCACATTTTCGGCGAGCTACGAAATGAAGAAATTGTTTACCGTTGATCTTACCGGCCGCTGGCTTGGTCCCATGCGTTTGCCCATATTGCCCAACGATTTCAGACCCGAGTATTCGCCCGCATTTTGTCTGGTTAATTTACAACTCCGCAAAAGCCTAAAACACGGTTTCGAAGTGTATGCAGGTGTGCGCAACCTGCTCAATTTTCTGCCGCAAAATCCCATCATGCGCCCCTTCGATCCGTTCGACCGCGAAGTGAACGACCCGGTGAATAACCCGCATGGATATACGTTTGATCCTTCCTACACGTATGCGCCGGTGCAGGGCATACGCGGGTTTGCCGGGGTGCGCTGGACTTTGAAATAACTACTGATTCAGCCACGTCTTAAACGCCGAAGCCTTCTCGGCACTCACCACAGCCTCGCGGTGAAAAGGCGGATTAAGCTGCAATTTCAGTTTACCCTTAAACCACACCTGCACCGCAGTAATGGCAGCATGTGCCACCACCAGCTGACGGTTTACCCGGTAAAAATGAGCCGGATCAAGCTGCTCGCCCAATTTCTCGAGCGATTCGTCCCACACAAACCTGCGGGCATCGCGCAACTGCACAAACACATTTTTTTCTTCGGCAAAAAAGTAGGCAATATCTTCTACCGTAACCGGATGAAACCGCGAACCTTCGCGCAGCAAAAATTTACGGCGATAACTTCCCGGAGTTTCGGGCAATGCTTTTTCAACGGGCGTAATATGTTTGAGCAGGGTTTGTATTGTTTTCTCGGGCGTGTTGGTGCGCCTGCGCAAACGTTCGAGGGCGCGGCGAATATCTTCGCCGTCTATCGGTTTGAGCAGATAATCCACCGCATCGGCACGTATGGCATCGAGTGCATAGTTGGCGTGCGCGGTGGTAAAAATTACGTAGGGTGGATTGCTCAACTGCTCCAGCATACGAAAGCCGTCGGTAACCGGCATCGACACATCCAGAAAAACCACATCCGGTTTAAACTCTTTGATACCGGCAATTCCGGCCACCGCATCGGCAGCTTCGCCCACTATTTCCACATCCTGAAAAGAGTGAAGCTGGCTTATCAAACCCTCGCGGGCAAGTTTTTCATCGTCAACAATAAATGCGCGTATCATCAGGCTGGTATTCTTATTTCGGTGATTACTTGATTGTCTTTGTTACGGATCATGAGCCCGGCTTCTTCGCCATACATGAGCACCAGCCGGCGGCGGGCATTGAGCAAACCCGTTCCCTGTGCATCTTCCTTTACTTCGTAACGGCCGGGATTGTATATGTGTATTTCGAGATGCTTCTTCACCAGTTTTGCAGTGATGCGCAGTTCGCCGCCGTTCATTTGCTGAGCAATGCCGTGTTTAATGGCATTTTCCACCAGTGTTTGAAAAAGCATGGGAGGCACAGGCACACTTTTCACGGCCGGTTCAATTTCGGTGTGCAGCAAAAGCCGCTCTTCGTAGCGCATTTTTTCGAGGGCGAGATAATCTTCAATCAGGCTCCACTCATCGGCAAACGGAATGAGACTTTCTTCCTGCGAATCGAGTGTGCGGCGCAGCAAACGCGATAAACGCCCAATGGCCTTGCGCGCCTGATCGGGATCTTTTACCGTAAGTGTGGAAATACTGTTGAGCGCATTAAACAGAAAATGCGCATTCAGCTGACTGCGCAGCGAGCGGTTTTGCTGCTCGCGCACATGCATCTGCAAATTCACCCGCGCCATCTCGTACTTGCGCATACGCTGCTGATACACGTACAAGAGATAAATGGCAAACCACGGCAAAAGATTTTTTATTACATGCAGGTAATAATCATAAAAAAGCCAGCCCGAAAAAACGCGTTGACGAAGCTTTTCAAATGTCCAGTTATCGAGCGGCACATTAAGCAGGGCCACCGGCAAAGCCACTATAAGCACAAGAAAAAGCACCAGTACCGCAAGACTGCGCAACCGCAGCCTGAGTGCACCGGTAATCACCAGTATCAGGCGGCAGGCATCGGTGAGCATGATGTATAAACCCACGTTGATAAGCGCGTTTATCCACATTCTCAGCGTGATAGGCTGATCGCGTGTATATACCAGCAACTCGAGAAAAAAGAATAACGACCACCCGGCTACCTGAAGTAACCAATACCATTGCCGGGCCGATAAGCTTCTAAACATACACGACTGTTTCAAGGTCTGACAGTGGCTTGGCTTGGTTCTGGGGAAACCTGGCAGGCCGCTGCATGAAAAGTCGCAGGGTGTGCAAATATAACAGCCGCCGTGATTGAAAAAACGCCAGTTACCGAATCTGTTTCAGATGTTTTGAAAAAAGCAGGGAGTAAATAATTTCACGCGCTGTTCAATTCATATACTGCTTTGTCATTATGCAGTAATAAAAGGTGTTTGCCGGCACTGTGGATGTGTTTCTGCCGGACTTTCAAAATTCATCTTTCACCGCCCGTTCAAATATCGAGCGCGCATTCTCCTCAAAAAACACGAGATACACCGTTTCGGGTTGCGGATGTGTGCGCAGAAAATCGGTAATTGTGGCCCACGCAATACGCGCAGCCTTATCGGCCGGAAAACGAAATGCGCCGGTGCTGATGGCCGGAAAAGCCACCGTGCGGCAACCAGCCGAAGCAGCAAGTTGCAGGCTTTCGCGATAACACGACGCAAGTAATGCGGTCTCGTTTTTTTCGCCGCCATGCCACACCGGGCCCACTGTGTGTATCACATGCCTTGCCCTGAGCTTAAAACCCGGTGTAATGCGCGCCTCGCCTGTGGGACAGGTGCCAATTGTTTTGCAATACGCTTTAAGTTCAGGCCCGGCAGCACGATGAATGGCTCCGTCCACACCGCCTCCGCCCTGCAGCGAACTGTTGGCCGCGTTTACTATTGCATCCGCATCGAGCGCAGTAATATCGCCGGTAATAATTTTTATGCGTTCGTTTCCCGCCATGCTCATTGAAGTGCTTTTTCCCAACGCTGCATAAATCCTTCGTCGGCCGTTAAACATCCCGTTACCCGATATTTCGACTGATTAAGCACCGCCGATTCTTCGGCACGTTCTTTCACCACCGCCCAGGGATAACCGCCCGACGAATGCACAAAATTTACTTCGCCGTTTTCGCACACCAGAAAGCCCACATGCGTATCAAGTCCTACCACGTAGGCATGATTGCCCTTTGCTTTTATGGCTTTCACAAACTCGCCGAGCTGAACTTTGCTGAAACGACGGATATTTTTTTCGGCCACCAGCTTTTTTATAATCTGCTCCGAAGCCTGCTGTGCCAGCGTTGCCCGCTGCAAAGGCACACCACAATCGCGCAGCACGGTGGTTACAAAATATCCACAGGCAATTTTACCTTTCCCCGGAACTTCGGTGGTGCCGTAAAAACTCCATTTGGTGCCTTCCCAGTATTGAAAAATATCGTGCGAAATAGCCTTGCGCAAAATCTTCTTTCGTGCCTCATCGCCGCCCGTCCGTGCTTTTTTCCGCAGCGAATCGCAGGCATTGCGGTATTCCGCTTCGGTAAATGATTTAACGGGCGAAGAAATTACCACCCTGCGCAGCGGCGTAAACCAAAGTATAACCGCCACAAGCGACAGTCCCAATCCAAGCCAAAGCAAAAACCGCCCGAAACGTTTCATAACGTTCTAAAATACGATTTATATGGGCAGATATTGTGCGTTTCCAGCATGCGATTCGAAATTCAAATTACTGAATCGGCGCTTCGCGCTTACCCAGTTCGAGCAAAAAACGGGTGCGGGTTACTTTACTTCTTTCTTCGGGAATGAAGAACTGTACTTTCAAAAACTGTACAGGAAAATCAATCAGTTTTTGTTCTTTCAATACGGCATAACCTGCACGCTTCAACTCGTTCACTCCTTCCTCATCGGTATAAATCCATATTGTTTTTTGTGCAGCAAGTACAGAATCAAACTGGTTTTCGTAAATATAATTCACTGCAAATCCACTGTATGCATCGCCGGGAAACTGAAACAGGTTGTGAAAATAAAAATACCTGTCCTGCGTAATTCCCATCGAAGCAATTTGCTTTCCGGCCTGCGAGGTGGTTTGAAATTGAAGCAGGTGCGGATAAAAATGCACATTGGCCGTAAAATAACCGGCCAGCAGGGCACAAAGCAAAGGATAAAGCAGCCGCGTACCCGATTCGCGGAGTTTCCACACCATCGCCACACCTGCCACCAACCAGAGTAAAGCAATGGCCACGGTAAGCCAGCCTGCATCGGGGAAACTGTAAAACAGCAGCAGCACTACTATGGCAGCCAGTCCGAGATAAAATATAATATGAAGACCAATGGAAGCATAAAGCAAAATCCGTTTGCGCGGCAAAAACACATCGTGCACAAAAAACCGCGCAGCCATTAAAGCCGCAAACGGAAAAGTGATGTAGATATAATGCGGCAACTTGTACTTCGATGCCGACATGGCCAGAAACACCAGCACAAAACCGCCATACGAAAGCAGTTCGGGAATATAACCCGGCTTTAAATGGCTGCGGATAAGTTTAAGCGTGGTTTTCACCAATGCCCCGAGCACGAGCAAAGCCCACGGAAAAAATGCCCAGAGAAACGTATGTGTAAAAAAGAACGGCCCCGCCCCGTTGTCGAACTTGGTGCCCCAGTCGCTTTCGCCGGTAATGCGGCCAAAACTTTGTGTCCAGAAATAAAACTTCAGCCCCGATACGCCTGTGCTGCCGTTTACCACTTTTTCGGGATGCAGGTCGAACTGCTGGTAAAGACCAATGCACATGGGTGTAAGCAGCAAAGCCACAATGGCCAGTCCCACCAGCCATTGCCAGCGCACAAAGTTTATCCATTGCCGTTTGTAGGCAAATTCGCTGCTCAGAGCCAAAGCCGGAATTATCAGTCCAAGCGGCCCCTTGGTGAGCATGGCTGCCGCCACACCCACAAAACCGGCCACCAGATTAAGCCACCGCTTTGTTTTCAGAAACATAAGCAACTGCCACACCGCAAAACTCACCGAACCCAGCAAAATGGTATCGGTGCGTATATCATTGGTAATGATAAACACGCCAAGGCACGAAGCCAGCATGAGACCGGCCAGCAAACCGGTTTTGCGGTCGTAAAGCAACCCGCCCAGCCTGATGGTGGAAAATACGGCCAGCAAAGCAAACAGAAACGAAGGAAGTTTATAGGCCCAGTTGCTTACCCCGAAAATTTTAAAACTCAGCGCCGAAACCCAGAACAGCAGCGGGGGCTTATCGAGGTAATCGTGGCCGCGGTCTTTTATTTGCAGCCAGTTGTCGGATTCCAGCAAATCGCGCGAAATACCGAAATACTGCGCAGCATCCACATCCATCACATCCACCGGTAAAGCAGCCGCACACACCAGCACAAAGGCAATGATGAAGAGAATGAGATGGCGGTGGTTGAGTTCGATGCTCATGCGGCCTACCAGGCGTGAAGTTCGAGGAGTTTTTCTTCGAAACGTTGGCGGGGCAGATAGTTCTGCTCCAGTTCGGCTGCAAAAGGCACGGGCGTGTCTATACTGGCCACACGCATTACGGGCGCATCCAGCACATCAAAGCAATGCTCGCTGATGAGTGCCGAAAGTTCGCCGCCAATGCCGCCGGTTAAGGTGTCTTCGTGCAGAATAAGCACCTTGCCGGTTTTGCGCACACTTTCGTACACCGTGGCCGTATCGAGTGGCAGCAGGGTGCGCAGGTCAATTACATCGGCGCTTATTTCGGGATGCTCTTTGAGCACTTCCAAGGCCCAGTGTACGCCAAAGCCGTAAGTAATAATGCTCAGTTGCGAGCCTTCGGCCACGCGTGCGGCCTTGCCTATTTCCACGGTGTAATAATCGTCGGGCACCTCACCACTGATGCTGCGGTAAAGCGCCTTGTGCTCGAAAAACATCACCGGGTTGGGATCTTCAAACGCCGCCAGCAGCAGTCCTTTTGCATCGTGCGGGTTGGAGGGATATACAATTTTAAGCCCGGGTGTGTGAAAGAACCAGGCTTCGTTTGATTGCGAGTGGAAAGGCCCTGCGGCCACGCCTGCGCCTGTGGGCATACGCACCACCACATCGGCATTTTGTCCCCAGCGCCAGTGTATTTTGGCCAGGTTGTTTACAATCTGGTTAAAACCTTCGGTTACGAAATCGGCAAACTGCATTTCCATCATGGCTTTCATACCGCTGATGGAAAGCCCCAGCGCCGCGCCCACAATGGCCGATTCGCAGAGCGGGGTATTGCGCACACGGTCTTTGCCGAATTCCTGCACAAAACCATCGGTAATTTTAAATACGCCGCCGTATTCGGCAATGTCCTGGCCCATGAGCACCAACTGCGGATGTTTGCGCATGGCTAAGCGCAGGCCGTCGGAAATGGCATCAATAAAACGCTTTTCGCTCGATGTACCGCCGGCCGGAGCCACTGCGGCACCATTATGCGGGGCAAAAAGATCGCGGTATTCGCGGGCGGTGTCGGGCTGCGGACGTGGCTCGGCAAAAGCTGTTTCGAGGCCCTGATCGATTTCGGTTTTAATAACCGCGCGTATTTCTTCGCGGAGCGCCTCGGTAAGAATGCCCGTGCCCAGCAGCCAGGTTTCGTAATTGGTTACCGGGTCTTTCACGCTCCAGGTGTCCTGCAAACCGGAAGGATAATATTTCGTGCCCGAAGCCTCCTCGTGCCCGCGCATCCGGAACGTAACGCATTCGAGCAGCACCGGACGCGGATTTTGGCGAATATCTTCGGCAATGCGGCGCACGGTGTGATATACTTCCAGCAGGTTGTTTCCGTCCACCTGCACCGCTTCCATGCCGTAGCCAATGCCTTTGTCGATAAACTGTTTGCAACGAAACTGCTCCGAGGAAGGTGTGGAAAGCCCCCACTGGTTGTTTTCGATGGCAAAAATTACGGGCAGTTCCCACACGGCAGCCGTGTTGAGGGCTTCGTGAAAATCGCCCTCGCTGGCACCGCCGTCGCCGGTAAATACCAGCGTGCAGTGGTTTTCTTTTTTGAGTTTATGTGCAAGTGCAATACCATCGGCAATGCCCAATTGCGGGCCGAGGTGCGAAATCATGCCCACAATCTTAAACTCTTTGGCCCCGAAATGGAACGAGCGGTCGCGGCCTTTGGTAAAGCCGTTTTCCTTGCCCTGAAACTGCGAAAAAAGCCTGTGGAGCGGGATTCCGCGCGAGGTAAACACGCCCAGGTTTCGGTGCATGGGCAAAATATATTCCGAATCGAGCATGGCTTTTGCCGCACCCACCGAAGTGCCTTCCTGCCCGAAACCGGAAAACCATTTGGAAATGCGGCCCTGACGAAGCAGCACCAGCATTTTTTCTTCAATCATACGTGGTTTAACCAGTGCTTTGTAGAGGTCGAGCAGTTCATCGTTGCCCAGTGCCTGGCGTTCAAACCGGATAGGTGTTTCGGCAGTAATCATGCAAAGTGTATAAGCGTGGCAAAATTACGTGTTTTGCAGGGCCGCAGGTGAAAAAGAGATGAAATAAAAAAGCCGCAACCGGAGAGTTACGGCGGAACAGGAAATAAAAAAAGGGAGCGCAACCCGCTCCCCTCTCACTTCGGTAAAGAAGATTACTTCTTCTTGCCAGCGTTTGCGATTGAATCAGCGATGCGGGCAGAATCAGCTTTAGCTTGTTCAGCAGCCATTTTAGCAGCGTTAGCCATTGAGTCAGCCATTCTGATTGAATCCATTTTAACTTGCTCTTTCATCATAGAATCAACTTTGGCGAGTGAATCAGCAAGTTTTTTAGCAGCGTCAGCTGCACCACTGCAAGAAGCGAGAGAGATCATAGCGGCAACTGCAGCGAAGGCGAAAACCTTTTTCATTTTGGTTGTTGTTGTTGGTTGTTTTGGTTAAAACTGGCGCAAAGATATAGCGTTTTTTCTTATACCTGCAAGTTTTTTTATTTTTTTTTAACAGCTAATCAACAATCAGGGGTAAAAGCCCCCGGAAACCACCTAAATAAATGACAATCAAACCGTTAAATTTATCTATTCTGCAAAAAAAACTCGCCTTTGTGGGTCAGCTCCTCACCGCAGTTCTATCGCCCGATAGATTGACAACAGCAGTAACATCTTTCTTCGTTACAGGGCATGAGGCGTCACCGGGTGGACGTGACGGGGAAAAAACAACAAAGGCAAACCCGTTAGGATTTGCCTTTATTTTAGCTTTACACAAGCAGATTAGTTACCGCCGCGTGTACCACCAACTTTCGGTTTCGGCGGTGTTGTGGTGGTAGGCTTCGGCTTGGGCTTGCTGCTGCCTTTTTTGGCATTGGCAATAGAATCGGCCATACGGGCAGAATCAGCCTTAGCTTTTTCAGCAGCCATTTTCATTGAATCAGCCATGCGGATTGAATCGGCTGTAGCTTTTTCTTTAGCTGCAATGGCAGCAATAGAATCGGCGTTACGGGCTGAATCCTGACGGGCTTTTTCTTTGGCAGCAGCGTCGTCGCCACCACCGCAAGCTGCGAAAGCCATCATGGCTGCTGCAGCTGCAAAAAAGAGTACTTTTTTCATTTTGGTTTGTGATAGTTGGTTAACCGGGCGCAAAAATAGAATTATTTTATTATTTACAAAAATTTTTGTGATTTTAAGGAACCTGATTACTTTTGCACGAACTTTGTTTCGACTTCACCAAAACCAAATAAACTTTATTTCACACATGAAAAAGCAAGTTTTTGCCCTGGCTGCCGTAGCGATGATCGCCGGCACCTTAACCTTCACCTCTTGCGCTAAGGAAGATACCGTGGCTCCTGTAATCACCGTAACCGGTGGAAACAGCTTCACACAAAACCTTCCCGCCATTTTTGGTCAAGGCACCTGGACCAACCCCACCGTAACCGCTACCGACGACGAGGATGGTGAAATCACCTCTATTAACGTATCTGGTACCGTTGACCCTGACCTGGCCGGCACCTATACCCTCACCTACACCTGCTCTGACGCTGCCGGTAACATGGCTACCGAAACCGTTACCGTAAACATCGTTAACGAAGCTCAGTTTCTTGCAGGTACTTACGATGCTGACTCAGATACGTGCCAACAGTCAACAGTTATCGACTATGATGGGGATGTAAATGTTTCAACAACTGTAAATAACGCCGTTTCATTTAATGATTTTGGTGGATTTGGCAATAATGTTAATCTTGCTGGCACCCGTGGTAATGGTACAATTACAGTTAATGCTCAAGCCATTGATGGCACATCGAATCTGCTAAGTTGTACTATGACCTATTCTACAACTCCCTCTACTATTATCAATTACAATTATACTTGGGCTGATGCTCAGTCAAATATTGAAAGTTGTTCTTCGATTTGGATTAAACAATAATCACATTAAACCTAATTTTAGGAGGCTGTCTCAAAAAGTTGAGACAGCCTTTCTTATTGGGGCTAACTTGATGATGTCTAAAATATTTTACTCAATTATCAAAGTTTAGATTTCGCCATTTATTTAGTTGCTTTTAATGCGCTTACGTCTGGAAATAAGTTGACTTCAATTAACTGTGCTAAAAGGTATTATTTATAGATTGATCAAATAATTATTTATATGCACCTACGGATTTATTACTTTGGGTAAATTAGAATAGCACCTGACATTTATCATTGTTTTCAATGATCCATTTTTATAGGTTTGATATAACCAAATCACTTAAACCTAAAAAAATGAAAAAGACTATTTTTTCAGCATTAGGCTGTTTACTATTAGCCTATGGTTCAGCTCAGAACTGTGGTTACCCTGCTACCACACAATTCTTAACTCATCTCACATTACCCTCAACATTGGCAAATAATACTTTTCCAACCTCAGGATTTGTTGGGATTAATACAGGTACTGCAACACCTGCTGCTCCATTGCATATTGTAGGCAGAATATACACGAGACCAAGTGCTGAATTAATACGCTTACAGATGTATAATGCGTCAGGAGTAGTTTCAAACACGGCATGGAGAATTGGTATCAATTACACTGTTGCGCCAAACAATAGTGCCAGTTTCTCGGCTCTATGCTTTCAGGCTCCGGGATGTACAGGAATGACTGCTCAATTCCATTCAAATGGAGACTTTTTGGTATCCAATAGAATAATTGCCCCTGAAGTTTTCGTTACCACAAACATTCCCTGGGCTGACTATGTATTTAAACCCGACTACAAATTACGCCCGCTTTCAGAAGTAAACAGTTTTATTGGCTTACATGGCCACCTGCCCGGAATGCCCTCGGCAGAGGAAGTAGGCCAACAGGGAGGTTTTGAAGTGGGGCGGTTGAATGTGTTGTTGCTGGAAAAGGTGGAAGAATTGACTTTGTATTCGATTCAGCAGGAAAAAAGAATAGAGATTCTTCAGTCAAAACTTGATGCTCAGCAATCTCAGATAGAATTACTTCAGCAAAGAATAGAATCCCTCGAAAAAAAATAAGCTATGACAAAAACATTTTTTAAACTACTAATTTGTTCATTAGCTAATTTGACAGTAGCTGATGTTAAAATAATCGCCCAAAGTACAGGATATGGTTTTCCTTGTTCTTTGTGTGTAGGCACTCCTCCTGCTCAGCAACATTCTTATTGCCCAGCTACGACTTATGTGGGAGTAGCACCAACAAATCCATCGGGCAATTATTCATTAATCTTTGAAGATCAATTTAACGGAACAGATCTCAACAATAATGTTTGGGAGCGTGACGGTAATTTGATGGGCACAGATCATGCTTGTCTCAAGGAAGAAAACGTTACCATAGCTAATGGCTATTGCTATATTACCACTAAATCAGAGCCAGGTTGCACATGTAACATTGTTCATTCTTGGGTGCCGCCGAATATTGAATATGGTGCTACTCGCAACTATACAACAGGTGGAATAACAAGCAAAATGTTGTTTGGGCCGGGGCGATTTGAAGTTCGTTGTAAAGTCCCTTGGATAATGGGGGTTTGGCCAGCGTTCTGGCTATTGGGTGGGCAATCTCATGAATCAGCAACATATCAAGAAATTGATGTATTTGAAATGATTCAGGATGACCCGGCAAGTGGCTGCAGTTACAATAATGGCTGTAATGATCCACAAGGCCAGGGGTATCAGTTACCAGATGATGCCTCTAAACGAATTATTAGTACATATCACTACTTTGACGGAATTGGCGGATATGATAATCGTTGTCAATACCAGAAATGCTACAATACTGGCGTACAATTAAATAATGATTTTCATATCTACGCACTTGAATGGGATGCGGACGAACTTAGATGGTATTTTGACGGAATATTAATAGCCCAGGAAAAAAGATTTTTTACTCAATATAATGTTGCTTATTATAAACAAACCAACTTCCCTAATCCATTGGCACCTATGCATATTAAAGTTGGTACTGGTCCAAAACATTATACACCGATGAACAATATGCAAGTTTGTCAAACCCTAACTTCGGTTCTTCCATCTGACTTTATTGTTGATTACGTGCGTGTTTATGTAAAATGCTCCAATTCAGCTACAACATTATGTTATCCCAATGATCCTGCAACACAATACATTACAGAACCCAATGAGGCAATTTATGGTGGGATAATTACATTTTCTCCTACTTGCCAACAGTGGCCAGTAAATTCAGGTGAAAAGTTAATGGTCTTGGCAAATAGCATCAGCGTAAAAAATTTCAGAGCGAATCCAGGATCGAGAGTTATTCTCAGAGCTTTACCAAACTGTAGTTATACATATTATGCTTCAAGAATTGCACAAGAAGGTGATACAGATTCTTCGTCTCAAAATCAGTTTAATATTATTAACTCTAACCTGGCCATACTTCCAAATCCATCAGACGGAAATTTCAAACTCTCTTTCTTGAATAAAACCGAAGGGAATCTTACGATCTCCATCTTCGATATAAATGGCCGAAGGGTATATTCGAAAACAAGTACATTTTCGACCGGACAAGTGAGTATGGATTTTGACTCTGCTCTTACCTCCGGCATTTACCTCTTACGCATTGAAGAAACCGGCGAAACAGTACGTTTTGTGGTGAATTAAATTCTCCCGGTTTATCACCGGCCGGCTCAATTCAAAAAGAGCCGGTCGTTTTTTTATTCCCCCTATCTTTGCCCCATGTCGAAGAAAAACCGCAACGGCGAAACCGGCAAAAACGGCTTTGTATATTCTACCAATCCCGATTTCAACCCCGAACCGGAAGCGCAGGATGACGCCATTTTGCTGCCTCCGCAGCAACAGAACCTGCGTATTCATTTAGACCGCATGGGCGGTGGCAAGGTAGTAAGCCGTATTACCGGTTTTGTGGGGCCGGTGGCCGAACTGGAGGCGCTGGGTAAAAAGCTGAAACAGCAATGCGGCGTGGGCGGATCGGTGAAAGAGGGCGACATACTCATACAGGGCGACCACCGCGATAAACTGCTGCAGCTTTTGCTCAAAGCCGGGTATCAGACCAAAAAGGCGGGCGGATGAACACTACATCGCTGCTTGCGGGAGTGAAGGTGGTGGAATTGGCCACCGTGCTGGCCGGGCCCGCCGTGGGGCGTTTTTTTGCCGAACTGGGTGCCGAAGTGGTGAAAATAGAAAACCCGCACACCGGCGGCGATGTAACCCGCAGTTGGAAACTTCCCTCCGAACCGCCTGCACCATCCATTTCGGCCTACTACGCCTCGGTAAATCAGGGCAAAAAAGTGGTGTTTGCCGACCTTGGCAGCCCCGAAGGCCAACAAACCCTGCACCAGTTGCTGGCCGATGCCGATGTGCTGCTGGTAAACTTCAAACCCGGCGACGATATAAAATTCGGGGTAAGCCATGCCCAACTGGCAGCCCGCTACCCGCGGCTCATTTACGGCCACATAACCGGCTACGGCAACCAAAACCCGCGCACTGCATTCGACCTGGTGCTGCAGGCCGAAACCGGCTTTATGAGCATGAACGGCACCCCCGAAAGCGGCCCACTGAAAATGCCCGTGGCCCTCATCGACCTGCTGGCCGCACACCAGCTCAAGGAAGGCATATTGGTGGCCCTGCTGCAACGTGCACAGCACAACCGCGGAAGCTATGTGCATGTATCGTTGTTTGATGCCGCCGTGGCCTCGCTGGCCAATCAGGCCGGAAACTGGCTCATGGCCGGGCACAATCCCGGTTTGCAGGGATCGCTGCACCCCAACATTGCCCCCTACGGCGAAACTTTCCGCTGCAGCGACGAACGCTACATGGTAATAGCCGCCGGAAACGACAGGCAATATGCCGGGCTTTGCCAGGCCGCCGGTTTACCGCACCTCGCCACCGACCCGCGCTTTGCCACCAACAGCCAGCGCGTGGCAAACCGCACCGCACTCACGGCATACTTCATCCCGTTTTTTGCCCGGCAAAGCGCCGGAGAAATACTCCCGTTGCTCGAACAAAATCAGGTTCCGGCTGCAATTATTCACACTGTGGCCGAAGTGCTGGAAAGAGAAGAATCAACACATCTTATTGACAATCAAAATATTGAAAACAACCCTGCACGGGCTGTAAAAACAGTGGCTTTTGATTTGACAATAACCTAAAGCAGCCTTCACACGTATAAAGTGACAATCAAGACGGTTTTTGATTAAATTTGCAAAAGACCTCAAGAATCCAGTTCAAAACCCGATGTTGAAGCGTTATCTTGTTTTATTGCTGATTGTGCTGCCCCTTTTGGCACAGGCACAGCGTAAAAGCCGCTACCGGTATGAGGTAGGCGTAGGATTGGGAGCCTCCAATTTTCTGGGCGATCTTGGCGGTGCCAACCAGATTGGCACCAACGGTTTGCGCGATCTTGAATTTTCGCTTACCCGTCCCTCATTCAGTGCCTTTCTTCGCTACCGCAAAGCACGCTACTTTGGCTACAGAGTAGCTTTTGCTTATGCTAAAGTAAGTGGTTACGACGGTTTAACCACCGAGCCTTACCGCAATAACCGCAACCTGCATTTCAAATCGAATATTTTTGAGTTAAGTACCCAGTTTGAATTTTACTTTACCAAGGAACGCCCGGGCCACCTTTACAGATACAAGGGCGTAACCGGGTTGAAAAATATTGATATGCAGGTTTATGCCTTTGCCGGTGTAGGTGCTTTCTGGTTTAATCCCAAAGCCAACTTCAACGGTGTATGGTATGCGTTGCAACCGCTTGCCACCGAAGGGCAAACACTAAAACCCGGCACAAAAAAATACAGCCGCGTAAGTGTGGCTGTACCCATTGGCATTGGTATCAAAAATGCAATCAACCGGCGCTGGAGCGTGGGGCTTGAACTGGGTATCCGCAAAACATTTACCGATTACATCGACGATGTAAGTACCACCTACTACGACAAAAACCTCATTGCCGCCGCCTTTGGCCCCGCAGCAGGTTATTTTGCCGATCCATCCCTCGGTCTCATTCAGGCACCTCCCGGCTTCGAGCCCAATGGAATTGGCCAGCAACGCGGCGATTCGTCCGACAACGACTCGTATCTCTTCGCACACATTACCGTGAATTATAAAATAGGTCGTTTCCGCAGAACCAAGTCTAAGTTCTGATCGGATGTATCAGATTATTTCACCTTCCACGCCGGAAGAATTCGACCGCTACTTTTCCCTTCGTTACGATGTGCTTCGTGCTCCCTGGCAACAGCCGCGCGGCAGCGAAAAAGACAGCGAAGAAGACCATTCCACCCACGCCATGCTTACCGATGAAACGGGCCAGTGTATAGCAGTAGGCCGTTTGCAGCAAAACAGCGCCGAAGAAGGGCAAATACGCTTTATGGCCGTGCATCCAAACTGGCAGGGCAAAGGACTTGGCAAACTCGTACTGCGTCACCTCGAAACCGAAGCCCGCAAGCTGGGTTTGCAACGCATCGTGCTGCAGGCCCGCGAAAATGCGCTTAACTTTTATCTTTCGGAGGGATATGCCAATACCGGAGCCAGTTTTAAACTCTGGGACATTATTCAGCACTACAAAATGGAGAAAGTGCTGTAAGCGGCCTGTTAATTTTTCCCGTTACCCGTTTCGGCTAATTTTTTCTGATACTGCCGCAGCAAACTGATAAGCTGATCGCGCTCTTTTGCGCTAAGCTGATAGCCCAACGCCACTTCCTTATCGCCCGATTCGAACGAAACCGAACTGGCATCGGTGCTCCACCAGTTGCCGCCAATCTGATTTACCCAGTTGGGCGTATTGTCGGTGCCGGCGCGTATGTTTTTCAGCGTACTTAATTTGTACTCGTGTACGTACCCTCGCCCGCGCACATCGCGCTTGAGCAGGAGGTTTCCGTTTCTTATTTTGATGATTTCATTGCCAAACTTCCACCAGCTCCACGCACGGCCCACGATGTATAAAAAATAGACCCAGAAACCGAGCCACACCAACAGATAGGTACGCTGCACCGATTCCGATTCGGTAAGCTGGAAAAAATACCAGATGCCCGCCAGTCCGCTGAGCAGCCACACCAGCAGCAGCAAACCCGAGGCCGTTACTTTACGCGAAGGCAGCGCGGCGGCAATAACCACGCTCAGTTCCTGCTCGCCTTTTACCACGCTCATTCGCGGACTAATATTTTCAATCTTCTGCTCCATGGCGCGGGGCTGTTTTAAACGGACGGATAATGAGGCGCATGCCGCGGTCGTAATTGATGTAGTTTACAATCCAGTTGAAAAGCACCACCAACCTGTTTCTGAATCCTACCAGCGACATGAGGTGAACAAACAACCACAGCATCCATGCCACGAAACCCTGGCTGTGAAACTTGCCAATTTCGGCCACGGCACGGTTGCGGCCAATGGTGGCCATGGAGCCTTTGTTGTTATAGGTAAAAGATTTCCATCGGGTTTTGTCTTTCCCGGCCCGTGTGAGGTTTTGTCCCAGCAAATCGCCCTGCTGCATGGCCACCTGTGCCACCTGCGGATGTCCCTGCGGGAAAGCGGCATCGGTGGTCATAAAGGCCACATCGCCCAGCGCAAATACGTTTTCGAGGCCTTCCACGCAGTTGCTGCCGTCCACTTTTATGCGGCCGTTGCGCAAAATGCTTTCGGCTGGGAGGCCGGGAATGAATTCGCCTTTTACGCCTGCCGCCCAGATCATGGTGGCGGCGCGGAATGTTTCGTGGGTGTTGGTGGTAATGAGCCGTCCGTCGTAATCGGTTACGCGGAGATCGAGCCAAACATGCACATCGAGTTGTTCGAGGTAGCGTTTCGATTTTTCCGACGATTTTTCTTCCATCCCGTTCAGCAGCCTTTCGTTGCTGTCGATGAGGTGAATCTGCATACGGCGGAAATCGAGTTCGGGATAATCGTTAGGCAGCACATGGCGTTTGAGTTCGCCAAGCGCCCCGGCCAGTTCCACGCCTGTGGGGCCTCCGCCCACAATTACGTAGTTCATGAGTGCTTCACGTTCTACAAGATCGGCGGTGGTTATGGCCATTTCGAAATTTTCGAGAATGCAACTGCGCAAATCGAGTGCCTCGCGCACCGATTTCATGGGCATTCCGTGTTTTTTGGGGCGCTCCATGCCGAAGTAGTTGGTATCGGAGCCGGTGGCAATGACCAGATAATCGTACTCAATTTCGCCGATGCTGGTTACGAGCAGGCGTTCGGCCGCTTTTACTTCCAATGCTTCGGCCATACGGAAATGGAAATGGCGGTAGCCTTTGAAAATTTTGCGGATGGGGAAAACGATGGAATCGGGCTCTATGCCTGCCGTGGCTACCTGATAGAGTAAGGGCTGGAAAGTGTGGTAGTTGTTCCGGTCGATGAGCACCACCTGAAACCGGTTGCGAAGTTTCCGTGCCAGCCGGAGACCGGCAAAACCGCCACCTATTATTACTACTCGTTGGAGGCTTACGTTGGGAATGTCGATGTGCATAGCTGGCGCAAAGATAGAGGTTTTCAGAGCGGGAAAGAGAGCGAGAGCGAGGGTTTTCAGAGTGAGAAACAGAGCGAGAGCGAGGGTTTTCAGAGCGATGAAATTCCCGTAGGGGCGCGAGGCTTCGCGCCCAAGGGCATTTTCAGAGCGAGA
>JALONL010000047.1 GCA_025454955.1 Bacteroidia bacterium
TTGCGCGGGTTCCCAGTAGTCGGGGATGGTTTGTTTGAATTTTGTTCGGTAATAGTGGCTTTCAAACCACTGATCGAATATGATGAGTTCGGGTGATGTGGTACGCCATTTAAGGTGTTCGCTCAGACTGAGATTCTCAACTTCTGCTTGCTTTCTCTTTTTTACCTGAACAAACTCAAAACGAGAGTTTGCAAGTAACTTGAGTACTTCATAAATAGCTATAAGCCTTGCAGAATCTCTACTCTGAGGTTGTAGTTTCAGCATTTGCTTGCGCAGGCTTTGAATGCGATTAAAAGCATTTTCGGTTAACTCCAGTTCAATATCGTTAATGATGTGAAGTATCCTAAACCAGATATTCCATCCATCCGTATCTTTTTCAATCGGATTTAGTGTGCGTAAAATTTCATTAACTTGTTTGTGCTCTCCTTCCAGAAAAAGAACACAAGCTCTAAAATATTGTCTTTTACCTTGCCTAAACTCTGAGCCTTTTTCATCATCTCTATTATCCAAGATTGTTAAGACTTTTTGGGCTTTTGAATATTCCCCCAAATAGTAGTAGGCATAAAACCGATTCAATTCATTCTGATTCCTATTTGTATGATTAAAAGGAAGTAAATCATCTACTTTGTTTGAAAATTTTAGAGTATTCTTGAAACGATGTGTTAATATTTCATTCCAACCAAGATTGACGAGTGCAAGACTCAATCTTTCAGGACTATTTAGAGCAGGATGTTTTTCAATTAACTTATATTGTTTGGTAAGAATTTCAGACGCAGAAATATATTTTTCTTCTTCTTGATTGAGTTGTATTTCTAAAAAAGTCTGGAAATATGCAATATTGGCGGATTTTGTTTCTAAAGCAATTTTCTTCAATTCGTTTGCTCTATATCTTAATAATGCTGTGTCTATCGGATTAGAGTGATATTCAATATGATTTATCAAGTCTGAGTAATATTTTTGAGCGAGTTTATACCCGATATACATTTTTTGCACACGGTCAAATTCATCTGAAAGTGCCTGAGATACTGCGGTTTTATTTTGCAAAGCGGTTGTTTGAACATTGATACGTAAAGCCGTTAACCATTCTTCATAAAACTCATATTTCCCGGCGTAGGTAATACATTCATCCAGAATATCTGTACTCAATTTTGATAAACCACGAAAAGAGAGTATTTGTGCCGCCGAAAGTTGCTTCCGTATATAGTGAACTGTCCGCCCCCGATCAGTGTAAGCCCCTTTTCTTTCAAGGTTTATACTGAGCGTTAAAGATTCTACAATTTTTGCTTTCAGCCGAAGAACAAGTTTGGGAAATGCCGATGATGAGCCACCATAAATGTATTGCTCAATCTGTTTATCAGTTAGTTTGTCTTTCTCTCCATCCTCGTTGCATAATAACTCAAAGAGTTTCAAATATTTGGTTTCAACGGCTTCCCCGCGAGTATTAAATAACTTTAGAAAATTGGCTGCAACATCCTTTTCCTCCTTTGACAGAGAAGAAACTATTTGCCTTAAAACGGTCAAACTGCTCATAAAATGAGGCATTTTACGAATGTCTTTTTTTTATCAGATCAGACAAGTTTGGAAGGCCAGTGATTCAGTAATTGCAGTTGCTAACAGTAAAAACTTAATCACATGGCACTCCCGGAACTTATTTCGGCTATCCTACGCATTGTCGTAGGTAGTACCGAAGGAACAGGTTGATAAACAATTTGCATTATTTATCAAACCATAAACCCGGATTATTCCGGGTTTTTTGCTAAACTATAATGTATGAATTTAATTTCAAAAACAAAAAAGCCATTCAGAAAGTTTCAAAAAAAGACATTCGTATATATTATTGATTATTAGCTATTTAAAGCCGTAATTATTAGGCAATCTCCGAAGGTCTGTTAATAAATAGAAACTAAAACATAATATAAACTCGAATAACACAACTGTAAAGTAGTAAAATACTTACTTTTTTCTAACCATCGGCATATCCAAAAACATCTTATTCGCTGCCAGCGTCCCCATTTCCTCAGTTGTAAACACCTTCGACAACCGCCACCGTTTCAATTCGCTCTGAATAAAAATCAACCGCCGTCCCCGCTTATAGTGCGGTATCTGCCGCTGAGAGGTAAGCTGGTACAACGTATCTACGGTAGATTTAAGGAACGCAGCCGCCTCCCGGATATTCATTTCCTCCGGGAAATCAGTAATTACAGGCAATGGCTTTGCTTCTGGCTCCGTTTCCACCACACCGGTAGTTTCGCGGATAACCTTGCCTATCTGTATTGCCTCCGCTGAAAGCGGGTATTTCTGTAAAAGAATCTCTGCCAGCAAAAGCAGCATATCAAAACACCCAAAATAACGCTGTATCAATTTGATCTTATCCCGGTCTGTCCGGCCGGTCAGTTCATCCGGCGCATCTGCCCACGTTTCTATTGAACCCGTTTCAGCCAGTTCATTCATACACCGTTTCCGCCATCGCTCCATTTGATCGAACACCTGTGCAACCGGGGCTTTCTGGGTTTGCCCGGCAGCAAAGATTTCCAATGCCGTAGCCGTGTAGGCATGGCTCTGGTACTGAGAAAACCGCCCCCGGAAGTAGTAGTACCAATCTGTAAGGCTTTCCTGCTCATCGGTTGATTGGGCAGAAAGGGTTACACATTTATACGCTAACATCCGGTTATACCGGGCGCGGAAATTGAGGGTTTCGGGATTATTCATAGCCGGGCGGGTTAACATTACCTGCCTCTTAAAAAATTGTGCGCTGAAATCTTATTTACTGCACTCGCTTTGTAAGCATCCAAAACGTGCGCGTATCGCTGTGTGGTGGCTATATCTGCGTGCCCCAATAATTTCTGTACTACACGTAAATCGCCCACAAGCGGCAGCATCATGGTAGCGAAGCTGTGACGGGTAAGGTGAAACGTTAAACGACCTTCCATACCCAAACTTTTTGCCCATTTCCTCAAATGCGACTTCATGTACCCGTAGCCAGCTTTGGGATTGGGTTGTGTAAGCCGGGGGAAAACATACTCGCTATGCCGGTAAGTCAGCCCCAATTTGCGGTGCTGGTTAACTTCTTTGCGTACATCCAGCATACGCAAGGTTAGATAATGAATTGCCTCGGCAGATAGTGGCAGATAGGTGGGTTTTTCTGTTTTTTTCACCATTATCGCCACTACCTTTTGGCGTTTCCCGTCAATCAGAATTGTTTGTATTCTGCTTTTCAGCAGTTGAGATACATCAGACCAGCGCAAACCGGTAAAAAGTGCCACAAAAAAGCATTGTGCTATTTGTGCGGGCAATTTATCGTGGTTGTGCATCATTTCCCGGATTTCTTCCGTCGTAAGCGGGTCAATCGGCGGTTCTTTATACTTCACGCGAAGGTGATACGGCACATTGTCGAAGGGATTTACCGTAATTAACCCTTCCTCTTTTGCCTCTTGCAATTGCGTCCGAAATTTTTTGAGTTTTCCCACTACGGTGTTGGAGGTGTTTTTGATTTCATCCAACATAAACTGCTGAAATGCCAGAATAAATGCCCGGTCAATGGAGCCAATAGGTAAGGTAGGCATTTGAGTAAATTGTTCCAAACGGGTGCGCTCGGCAATTTCGCGAATTTCTTTGTCTTTGGGATTGCCCCGCTTGCCGGATAGGTACAAATAGAGGGTTTCGTAGCTTCTTTTACCGTGCTGGTCGTAAATATCCAAATACAGGGATATTCGACCATCTTTCAACTTTTTTTCTCTTAACTTAACGCTCATGGCTTGTTGGTTTAAGTTTCCCCCGATTAGGAGTAACAAGCCGGGTAACAAATCTTACAATAACCTATTCAGATCAGTTCAACCACATTCAACCGGGGTTCTTTTATTCTAACGCTGAAACCCGCGTGTTTGTTGCATTGTGTTAAACTATTCTGATTTTATCTGAGTTGGATATTCATATTGCGCAGACCTCGGAGAGTTGAGCACTCTGCTGTTTTTTGCTGCTGCCAGGTTGCTGCTCCTGTTTTTTTAATTTCGAGGAGTGACTACCAAATCAACAATAACCTTTTGAAAAAGAAAGTAGCTAAGGTTAAATCACACTACAACTAAATAACAGCCCGCGTTTAGAAACCAGCTTCCATTCACCCCCTCCTGCCTGAACTTCCGACCATACTGGTATTTTTGAAGGGGAAAATTGGATTATTATAGTAACCAATACTACAGCCGGATTTGTTTTGTTGTATATTTAATACGGCAAACATTTACTCCCATGAATCGTATTATCATTTTACTCCTCTTATTTGTGTTCAATGGTTCATTTTCCATTTGGGCGCAGGTAAAATTTCAGGAACAACACTTTTTCCGAAACGATGTATTTATTGCCAACAACGGTCAGTTTTTCAGTTGGACAAATGCATCGGAAAATGTACACTATGCCGTAACCAACGGAGCCGAAATGTTTCAGTTTACTTCCACCGGAGTAAACATACGCACATGCACAATTACAGAACGGATTGAGAAAGAGGAGAAACGCGAAAGCCGAAACGAGCGGGAACGCGAAGAAGCCGGCGAACACCGCCCCACCATACACGAAAGTTTTGCCACCATGCGGTGGATTGGCTCAAACCCTCAGGCAGTGCCCGAACCATCAGACAAGGAAAGCAGTTATGTAACTTACGTACTCAAAACTGCATCGGGCGAAATGAAGGGAGTGAAGTCGGAGATTTTCAGAAAAATCACTTACCGCAATTTGTATCCGGGAATTGACATCGAATACTTCATTCCTCAAAAAGGCGGAATTAAATACAATGTAATTGTGCATCCCGGTGCCGATCCTTCGCAGGTGAAAATAAGTTACAGTGGTAATGTATCGCGGCAAAAACTAAACAGCGACGGAAGTTTCACCGTATTCACGCCCGATGGACCGGTAACCGAACATGCCCCCGTGGCCCTGCGTGGCGATGGTATTCCCGTTAAATCGGCCTTTAAGTTTGAAAACAATGTGCTGAGTTTTATTTTCCCCGCAGGCTACGATGCCACGCAAAAACTCATTATCGATCCGTGGGTGGTAACGGGATTAACCAACCTCAGCACTTCGCAAAAAGGCTTTAGTGTAAGGCACGATAATTTCGGAAACCTCTTTGTATATGGCGGCGGCGACCCGAATGGATCGGGAACTCCGGCCTATCAGACTGCGAAATACAGCCCAACAGGTGTGTTGCTGTGGACATTTAACGGTGTGCTGGTGGCTCCGGCCTGGACTTCATCGGGCGTTTCGTTTTTTGCTCCGGGAAATATTCTGGTTGACCGTACCACCGGGAAAACTTACGTAGGACAGGCATACAGCAACCTGGGCACACAGCTTATCAGATTAGATGCTGCGGGAGCATACGACAATTTTATATCTGCACAATCGCCTACGTTTGAGGAAAACTGGGATTTTGTATTCGACTGTAATTTCAATCAGGTGTATGCAATGGGTGGCGGCACCACTTCCAACATAAACATGGGTGTGGTAAACACCATTACCGGTGCGGTTACTTCTTCCAACATCACCAGCGGCCCGGCTTCAAACATAGGCGAAGATATTGTGAGCACCACCATAGATCCATCGGGCAATGTGTATTGTTTATTTGCCTGCGGCATGGATCCAAACGTGAACAATCACATTTACCGCGTAAACAGCACTTTTAACGGCAATGTGTGGAACACGGCTTCCGGCTACATGAGTTTTACCGAAGGCAATAACCGCCCATATTTCCCGGCCTCCAACTTCTTTACCGGCAACGGTCATAATGCGCTGGCAGCAAATGCAAATTATGTCTATTACTACGACGGATTTAACCTGAAAGCATTCTTCACCGTATCGGGCACAGCCGCCGGTACACCCACAACCATTGCAGGCTATACACCGCTTTTTCAGGGCGGGATAGCGGTTGACGAATGCAATAATATTTATGTGGGCGGTGTGGGGCAGATTCATATTTATACATTCAACGGCTCGGTGTTTACGCCGGCTGGAACCATAAGTCTGGGAGCAAGTTTATCGCTCGCCAGTGTGTATGATGTGCGATACGACATGGCCACGCACAGCCTTTTTGTATCGGGCGATAATTTTGTGGGCGTATATTCGGCCACGGCCAGCTTAGCCTGCAATACAATAAATATTTCCACTGCCTCAAGTTGTTCAGGCACGGCAGTTACCACTGTTACCACCAACATCAGCAACCCGGTATTTACTTATACCTGGTACGATTCAAACGGCAATGTGGTGGGCACCACCACTGGCACTACCAGCTTTACCGATTCGATCACCGGGCTGCCTTCGGGCAACTATACGGTAATTGCGCAGATTAATCCGCTTTGCGGCGGGCCGCTGGCCATCGACTCATTCTCTACCAATTCGCTGCCGCTTAGTTTGAGTAATGTGACGCATGTGAGCTGCAACGGACTAACAGATGGTTCGGCCACGGTAAATGTGCTGAGCGGATCGCCGCCTTACACGTATGGCTGGAATACCACGCCTGCACAAAACACCGCCACGGCAGCCAACCTGGGGCCGGGCAATTACACCTGCACGGTTTCCGATACCAGCGGCTGTACATCGAACATTACAGTAACCATTACACAGCCGCAGGTGCTTTCGGCCACCTCGTCGAACGATACTTCGTTGTGTGGCGGGAACAACCTTTTGCTTTGGGTAAATCCAACGGGTGGCACGTCGCCGTATTCGGTGATATGGTCAACAGGCGGGCCTCCGAGCGATACGGCAGCTGTTTCGCCGGTAACCACCACCACTTATGGATTTATCGTTACCGATTCGTCGGGCTGCACCTTTGCCGATTCAATTACGGTAACCGTAAGTCAGTCGGGCACGGCAGCACTGGCGGCATCGCCCGATGGCTGTGTGCCCTGGCCCGTGCAGTTTACCGATTTAAGTACTGCGCCCGGCTCTGTAACCATTACTTCGTGGCAATGGGATTTTGGCGACGGTAATTTTTCCACGCTTCAGAATCCGAATCACACCTATACCACAGCCGGAAGTTATAGCGTAACACTGGTGGTTACCTTCAGCAACGGTTGCACTTCAAACGCTGCATTGTCCACACTGGTAAATATTTACAATTCGCCGGTGGCCAGCTTTTCATACGCCGAACTTGGCGGAGGACAGGTTCAGTTTACCGACCTCTCGGTAAATGCCACCACCTGGCAATGGTCTTTCGGCGATGCCAATTCATCGACACAGCAAAACCCGCTGCATACCTACGACCTGATGCTCAACAACGGCGGGATGGATGTGCAACTGATTGTAACCAACTCTTTCGGCTGTGCCGATACGGCCACACAACGCATCGAAGTACGCGACTTCATTATCTACATCCCCAACACCTTTACGCCCGACGGCAACGGCAACAACGATGGATTTACCGCTTACGGCATAGGCATCGAAAAATTTGAAATGTACATTTTCGACCGATGGGGAATGCTGCTCTACACGAGCAACAATATGAACCAGCCCTGGGACGGCACATTCAAGGGCAATCCGGTGCAGATTGATACGTATGTGTATAAGATCAATGTGATTGATGTGTTTTCCAAACAGCATAATTACATCGGACATGTAAATGTGCTCCGCTGATTAATTTCATACATCACACAAAGAACAAAAGCCGGTTGCCGCACTCATGCAACAACCGGCTTTTTTCATACCCATAACCGGGGCAGGTTATTCAATTACAAAGCGGTGATTTTCTACTGCTTCACCATTAATGACATTCAGGTTATACATACCGGTGCCGAGGCCCGATGGCAACTGAATCTGATGCAAGGACTGGCCTTCTGTTACCATGATCTGCTGGTTGTGTACTTCGCGGCCGAGCATGTCCGTGATGCGGATTTCAATTTGCTGATCGGCCGATGAGGTGAGCTGAATTTGTATTAGCGGGCTGGAGGCAGAAACCGGGTTGGGATACAACGAAGTGAGTGTGGTTTGCTCAATGTCGTTATTGGCCACACGGAGATTGCTTCCTCCGGGTACCACCACGGCGAAGCAGATTACGTTCATTGTAGCCGAAAGCGGTGTAGTGGGCACAAGCGTTGAGCCGCCGAAATTCAAGTTACGCGTATTGGTAAACTGCGTGCGTGAAAGCGGATATGGCTGTGTGAAGGGTGTACCAAACGCTTCGAGGCAACCGGATACGCCGTTGTAGTATGCTTTCACGAGATACTCTTCGCCGATGTCGGGGCGGTTGGTGTTTCCGTACACGGTAATTCCGTCGGCGGGTGTGCCGCTGAACGATGAGATTTCCACGGCGCTTTCATCGGCTCCGGTGCCGTAGGTAAATTCGGCCACGGCATTGCCGGTGTTATCGTCGATCTGGAATACGGCGGCATCGGTTGCACCCAATGCTCCGGCCTGTGTGGTGCCGCATACATAATAGAGCCAGCGGCCGCTGGTATTCTGGCGCTGAATTACGTCGGTGCCTGAATTGTCGCGGGTGAGGTTGCTGTAATCGTGTGTGGTTGCCCAGCGCACACCCGAACCTGCGCGATCGGTTTTAATGGTCAAGGCATCAAGGCTACCGTTTACGTTGGTTGATCCGGTAATTACATAACCATCGCCACCACCGCCGGGACCGGAGGCCACGGTAATGCCCCAAAATTCTTCGTTGCGGCCGCTGTCGAACTGTGTCACCAGGCCAATCGGATTACCGTTGCCGGCATTTACACGGTAGGTAAATCCGAAATCATTTCCAAGTCCGTCGAAATAATTTCCAATCACCATAATTTCTCCGGCAATTGTAGTAGCGTAAGGCGATGCCACAAGATCAGTCGCAAAGCATCGTCCGGTAGCTGTGGCCGGTAAATAATTGTAAACGCGTCCCCAGATGAAAGCATTGGTGTTTCCGTTTATGGCCAATACAAACGGGCGCAAAGCTGCACCCGGAGTAAGCGCATCGGTATATCCGCAAATGAATACATTGTTGCTGGTTACAGCCAATGCACGACAGGCCGAAAGCGAAACCAGACTGGTCACTGCACTTGGTGAAATTACCTGCCATCCGGTGACGTTAATTACAGCACCTGCCGGCGAAAGCACTGCGGTAAAAATACCCTGCGGCACGGGCGAAAGCGGTGAGTTGTAATTTCCCACCACACAAATATTGCCCGAAGCCACCTGAAGAATTTTACAGGGGCTTGTCCACAACGGTGCGCCGGTGGGCAGTTGCAAACGATACACCTGATTGAAGGAATTAAGTCCTGCAATTACCCCATTCACATCGGTGCGGGTGAGCAGCAAATCCTGCTGGCCGAGCGCATCGGTGGTGCCTGCAATGAGATGCCCCTGGCCTCCGGCCACCACATTGGTTCCGTCGAACGATTGTTCGAAGTTGCCGATGATGCCGTTGTAGTTTTGAAAATACTGTGCCTGCGCAATGCCTGCGGCAAGCAGAAAGAAAGTGACGAATAGTTTTTTCATGATAATGAGTATTTGTGTGTGTGTGAAAATGAAGTGGAATTCATACACCGCCATTGTGTGAGAATGGCGATGTATGAACTCTGAGATGTTCAGCTTATTGAATTACGAAACGATGATTTTCGGTAAGGCCTTCACCGGTAATGTGTATTGAGTACACTCCGGCTGTAACGCCTTTGGGCAGTTGAATTTGCTGCAACGACTGGCCTTGTGTAACAAGTATTTGTTGGTTCAGAATTTCGCGGCCAAGCATATCGGTAATGCGGATTTCGATTTGCTGTTCGGCGGGCGAAGTGAGGCTGAGACTGAGCAGCGGGTTGATGAGCGAAAGCGGATTGGGGAATACAGAAACTGAGCTGGTTTGTTCCTCTGCATTTTCGGCCTGGCGGAGATTGTTTCCTCCGGCTATCTGCATGTTAAAGCAGGGCTGCACCAGATTCGGATTGGTTATAATGGGCAGTGTGAAAGTACTGAATGAGAAAGTACCTGCGCGTGTATTGGGCCAGATGGTGCTGTTAATGTTATATACCTGCGTGTTGGGCTGGTTGAAACTTTCGCGGCAGCCTGATACGCCGTTGTAGTATGCTTTTACGAAATACTCGTTGCCCGGATCGTTGGCAGTGCCAATATTTCCATATACCGTAATACCGTCGGAAGCCGTGTTTACAAAATTGGAAATTTCCACTGCACGTTCATTATCAGTAGTGCCGTAGGTGAATTCGCGGAGTGCATTGCCGGCATCGTCCACGAAATAAACCACAAAGTCGTTGGCTCCCTGCACACCATTGGCTACAAATCCTGCAGTGTAGTAGTTCCACTGTCCGAAAGTATTGAGACGCTGAATTACATCTTCACCGAAATTATCGCCGCTTATGCTGTAATCGTGCATGGTGCTCCAGCGCAGAACTGTTCCGGTGGGATCAACTTTAACTGTGGTGGTTTGCCAGATGCCGGGCACATCGGTGTAGCCGGTAATTACAAATCCGTTTCCACCGCCGCCGCCACCACTGGCCACGGTAACCGCGTTAAACTGATCGGTGCGGCCGCTGTCGTAAGTGGTTACTCCGCCCGAAGGGTTTCCGTTTGCGGTGTTTACACGATATACAAAACCTTCATCGGCGCCGCTACCATCGTAGTAGGTACCTACAATCATTAATTCGGCAATACCGGGATTGGGCTGATAGGGCGAAGCCACAATGTCGTAAGGTATTACTTTGGCCACCGCCCCTGTTGGCAGAAAATCGTAAATGCGTGCCCATACAAGTCCATTGGTGGCTCCGTTAATGGTCATTACCAGCGGACGCACACCATTTCCGGGTACGGTGGCATCGGTAAATCCGGTAATGTGTACAATATTACTGTTGGGCGCCAGCGCACGGCAGGCCGAGGTGGCCGAGATAGTGCCGCTGAGTGCTGGTGCAAAGGTTTGCCAGCCCCGTACATTTATTGCCACACCCGTGGCCGGATTGAGAATGGCAGTAAAAATGCCGGGAGGTACTACGCCGTTAAACGAATAATAACTGCCCACTACAAACACGGTACCGTTTGCAATTTGCAGGATTTTGCAGGGCTGCGCATTCAGCAGGTTTCCGGCTGCATCAAACATCTGATAGATGTTGTTGAATGTGCCGATGCCAAGTTGCCCGTTTACATCGGTGCGGGTAAGCATTAAATCTTCTCCGCCCAGCACTTGTGTGGTGGCGGCTACCAGATGGCCCTGGCCACCAATCAGAATATTGGTGCCGTCGTAAGTCTGCTCAAAACGGCCTGTGCCGTTTTCATCGTGAAAATACTGTGCCTGCGATACGCCCGACAACAGCATGGCAATGAGTAAAAGTTTTGTTTTCATGGTATGTGTGATTATTATTTATGTGCGAAAGCTACAACCTCTGATACGCAAAAAGCAACAAAACAATCATGTATTAATTAACAGATTTAGTTATAGATTAATTCGCACATTCGACAATTTATTTTATACCCATTTAATCCTCACATAAAATAAATTAAATGAAAAGCCCTGCCTTTATTTCAATAAAAACAGGGCTTCGAAAAAACATAAGAGATTCCCCGACATGCCACATCTGTCCAAAATAGCTAAATAAAAAAGAGAGGATGGTGTACCGAAAACCGGTACATTGTTTTTGCTACAAAACAACCCCCATCCTCATGGTAAA
>JALONL010000005.1 GCA_025454955.1 Bacteroidia bacterium
TATCTTTAACGCCCGATGAAACAATTCCTGCTGCTTGCTTCCCTGTTATGGCTGCTCGCCGCCTGCACCGAAACCAAACCGGAAACGCCCGCCGATTCGCTCAAAGGCGATTCGGTAACGAACACTGCCGGCCAAAGCGTGTGGCTGCAATCAGACACTTCCCGCACAGCACGTAAACAAAACGACTGCAGCATTTTGCGCAAACGGGTGGTGACAGATGCCACCGGCAAAAGACTGCTGGCCGATTTACGCCTCATGACAGCCTGCGGGTTAGACAGTTTCGATTTTGTATATGTGGTGCCCAATCTGGCGCTTGACTACATTACGTTTCAGCAGCAAACGGGCAACGATTCGCTTACTTACGGCGATGTGCTCAAGCATATCAAGGAATTTAAAACCTCAGGCACCTACACGCAGCTTAAACAACAGGTAATGACCCTCGACAGCCTGCGCAGCGTAAGGTTTGAGCGCAAAAACATGGACAAGATGAAACCCGTAATGGGCCGCCTGGGTTTTACCGAGCCCGAATGGCTGGCTTTTACGAAATTTGCGGCCACGTATCCTTTGCCCAAAGAGCGCGCCATGAGTTGGGGCGAAATGCTGGAAGCATTTGACGACGACCTTGCCAAATCAGAAAAGTAATGCGGAACTCATTATACACACTGTTTTTGCTGCTTGCCCCGGCAGCACTCATTTTAAATAGCTGTTCGCAGCCGCCCGGAAAACAAGAGCCGCAAAACCAGCGTGTGGTGGAATTGCACAATGCAGCCCTGCAACTACGCACAGCAGGCATTCTGAATGTGAAAAGCGATGCCGCACTCGACTCGCTCGAAAAGCTTAGCCTCGGTGCCGATTCGCTAAACGCCCTGCAGGAACTCCTCGTGCGTGCCGGTGCCATGCTCGAAATGAAACTCGGCGGCGATACGCTGATGAATGCCGCACAACTTTATGCACCCGAATACGCGAAAATTGCCGCACGCTGGCCCGATCTTAAAGCCGAAAATGTAAGCGGCGAATTTCTCCCCTCCGAACCCGGCGACAAAGATACCGCCTACGCACTGGCCCGTTTTACCGCCGGCGGCATTACCTACGAGCGCCGTCACGACTGGATGAAAGACGATGTAACCGACCTGCTGCTCTACCGCACATTCAACAAATTACTTGCTGACCGTGCCGACAGCACCCGCCTTTTCATGGTGCCTTACCTCTGCCGCAACTGTCAAAAGCAAATCGACCAGCGCGAAATACAAATGGATGTGCGCCGGTTTGGGCTTCTGCGCCTCACCCGTAGCCAGGCCAAAGCAGCAATGGCCGTGAGCGATCTGATGCTTGACGAGCTCGATGAGTTTGACGTGTACAGCACCGCCAAAATTGCCGAAACGCTAAGCCGCTTTGCCTCCACCGGCCTGCTCACCGCGGCCGACAGCGCATGGTGGCGCGAAGCCCGTGCAGCAGTAAATCAAACCACCATTTATTCGCAGGAAAATTTATACGACGAATTTTCGCGCTTTTTTGCCATTGCCGATTTCCGTTCGCTCAACGATTATTACCCTTATGGCGATGTGCTGCTCAATCTCGCATCCGTGTCGGGCAATTTGCTCGATCCTTCGAAAATGGCCGATGAGCAGGCCAGCCCCAGCACGCATGTGGTTCGTTACAGCATTGGCAACCAGCTTTACGAAAAAGCCTATCAGCAATACGATTCCATCTGGTCGCCCGAACTGATTAACGATATCAACACCGCGCTGAGCGAGCAGAAAAAAGGAGCTTCATTTTATACCGTGCTGCATAAACAAGGCACGCTGCAACTCGTGCTCGTGCCCGATGCAGTGGCCGAAAAGGCAAAAAACTCAGGCTTTTTTACGCTTTTTGAACGCGGGGCTGCTCCTGCCCTTCTTCAGGAATACAAAGCCGCCGCAGAAAAAGCCAACGCACAAAATACACAGCCGAAGTGAAACTAACCGTTGTCATTGTCAACTACAACGTACAGCACTTTCTCGAACAGTGCCTGCACAGTGTGCGAAAAGCACTGGCCGGTATTGAAGGCGAAGTGTATGTGGTGGACAATAACTCGGTGGACGGATCGGTTCAATTGGTTCAGGAAAAATTTCCCGAAGTACATGTAATTGCCAACCGCGAAAACACCGGCTTTTCGAAAGCCAACAACCAGGCCATGCGAGTGGCCAAAGGCGAATACATTCTGCTGCTCAACCCCGATACGGTGGTTGAAGAAACTACATTCAGCAAAGTAATTTCGTTTATGGATGCTCACCCCGATGCCGGCGGACTGGGGGTTCAGATGATTGACGGCAAGGGACATTTCCTGCCCGAATCAAAACGCGGACTGCCTACACCAGCTGTGGCATTTTACAAGATATTCGGGTTGGCGGCATTGTTTCCCCGCTCGAAACGTTTCGGGCGGTATCATCTTGGGTTCCTCGATAAAAATGCCACACACGAAGTGGACATTCTTTCGGGAGCATTTATGCTCATGCGCAAAACGGCTTTGGACAAGGTTGGCTTGCTCGACGAAGATTTTTTCATGTATGGCGAGGATATCGATCTTTCGTACCGCATACAGCTTGGCGGCTGGAAAAACTACTACTTCCACGATACACGCATTATTCATTACAAAGGCGAGAGCACCAAGAAAAGCAGTGTAAATTATGTGTTTGTGTTTTATCGCGCCATGATCATTTTTGCGCGTAAACATTTTTCACAGAAAAATGCGCGGCTGTTTTCGTTTCTCATCAATCTGGCAGTGTATCTGCGTGCCGGAGCGGCGTTGGTGATGCGTGCACTCCGGGCGCTGGCTTTGCCGCTGTTTGATGCGGCGCTTATGCTGGGCGGCTTGTACTTTATAAAGAATTATTACGAGTCCAATATCAAGCTGGCCGATGCAGGAAACTATTATTCGCCCGAATTGGTGAATATGCTGTTTCCGGTATATGTGCTGCTTTGGCTCACGGCAGTGTATTTCAGCGGCGGTTATGATAAGCCGGTGCGCCTGTTAAAAATAGTGCGCGGCGTGGTGGCCGGAACCGCTGTAATTCTTATAGGTTATGCGCTGCTGCCCGAGAGTTTGCGTTTTTCGCGCGCACTTATTCTGCTGGGTGCGGCCTGGGCATTGGGTGAACTGCTCGTGAGCCGTCTGGCCTTTCATGCACTGCGAGTTAAATCGCTCCGCATTGACAGCGGCCACCCGCAGCGAATTGCCGTGGTAGGCAGCCCCGATGAATGCCGCCGCGTAAAATCGCTGCTTAATCAAACCGGTGTTACCAGCAGTTTCATCGGCTTTGTAAGCAGCACCAATGAAGAAATAAACGACCCGGCATTTATTGGCCGCTTCGGGCAGCTCAACGAAGTTGTGACCATTTACAGCATTGATGAGGTAATATTCTGCGCCAAAGACCTCGCCGCCCAGGACATCATAAACCGTATGGCCCTGCTGCAAACTTCACGGCCGGTTGATTATAAAATAGCACCACCCGAAAGCCTCTCCATCATAGGCAGCAACTCCATTGATACCGCCGGCGATTTGTATGTGATAGACATTAACTCGGTGAGCAAACCAGTTAATCGCCGCAACAAACGCGTGTTTGATGTGGCCACTGCCATGTTATTGCTGCCGCTTACGCCATTTCTTATCTGGTTCATGCGCCGGCCGGCCGGTTTCATACCCAACCTGCTGCGTGTGCTCTTTGGTCTTCGCACCTGGATTGGCTACACACCCGGCACACAAACACAGCATCATCTGCCCAAACTCCGCCCCGGCATTCTGCATCCTGATGATCTTTTACCCCAAAACCAGCGCAGCGAAATGGTATGTACAAGGTTGAATATGCTCTATGCCAAGGATTATAAGATTGGAAACGACTTTACCATTGTAAGAAGAGGGTGGCGGGAGTTGGGAAGATAATCCCATAATCTTTGCCTCCCGCCATTCTAATATGTACACATATTGTGTATTACCCTGTTTTTTAAAAATGCTTTCATCGCAATAATAATCTCGGCCACCCGAAAAATTTCCGGCGAAGGCCTTAATTCATAAAAATTATAGCCCTTTTTACCATTTTGATGCCCGAATTTCACTTAGGGATTCTTTCTCTTTTTCAAATAACGCTGAATTGTATTTACGATGTATTTCAGGATAAGTAATGTGCAATTTAGGCAGATATAAAATTTTGAAATACAATGATTTACAAACTTGATCTTCCAAATTGGAATATCAAGTTTGATCTGTTTCTGAGGGAAGTTTGTAGCCTATTTTACGCCTTTTTCCCGTCGAAGAATCGGCTTTATGCAACGACTCGATATATGCAATAATTGACAGGATAGTTTTATCCTGTTCAGAAACTTTTTGCTTAATCTCTTCCAGCTCAAAACCCATGAGTGTGGTATCAATTATGTACTGCCTTACCTTACAGAAAAGGCGCATAATCTGAATATTTACAGCTACGGCTCTTTCGCTGTTCAGAACACCCGAGAGCATGGCCACACCCTGTTCGGTAAATACAAAGGGCAGTTTTCTTGTGCCGCCCCATTTGGGTTTAGGTATTACTTTCAACAACTCATTAGCCTCTTCGCGGGTAAGTTGAAACATGAAATCGGGCGGAAAACGTTTTATGTTTCTCGCTACTGCTTTGTTAAGATTTCCGGTGGTAACCTTGTACAATTCGGCAAGGTCGTTGTCCATCATTACTTTGGTTCCGCGAACCAGGTACAGTTTGCTGATGACTACGTCATCAGACAGCTTTACAGCTCTTGTTCTTTTGTTCATTGTAAGGTTTAAAATCAGTTAAATACTAACAGAAACTATCTACTTCTATCGTGAAATGAGGCGCAAACCTAAATCAATAATTTCTAAATTCCAAATCAGCGGGCCAAAACACTTACCATTCTCAACAGGGCCTTATCAGGTTCGAGAATATGTTTTACTGCGTCTTTAAAGGGCGTGAAGGCGATTTTATTATTTATTATTCCCACCATTTCGTGGCTTTGTCCGTTCAGCAACGCATCAACGGCAGCGTACCCCATGCGGCTGGCATTTACGCGTTCCATACACGTAGGTGCGCCTCCACGCTGAATATGTCCCAGCACGGTTACCCGCACATCGAGTTCGGGGAAATTGGCTTTTACGGCATCGCCTACCTTAAAGGCTCCGCCGGCTTCATCGCCTTCGGCCACTACAATTATTTTCGATTGTTTGCCGCTTCTCGAATTGGCCAGCCTGTTCAGGACTACCTGCAAATCGTTTGGCGATTCGGGAATGAGGATGCCCTCGGCTCCCGAGCCAATGCCGCTGTATAAGGCAATAAGTCCGGCATCGCGGCCCATTACTTCTACTATAAACACCCGGTTATGCGACTCGGCCGTATCACGGATACGGTCAACAGCTTCCACGGCTGTGTTTATGGCTGTATCAAAACCAATGGTGTAATCGGTGCCGGCGAGATCGTTATCAATTGTGCCAGGGCAGCCAATGAAAGGTATCGGGCATATTTCCGAAAAAACCACAGCCCCGCGAAAAGTGCCGTCGCCGCCAATGGCCACCACACCCTCAATGCCGCGTTTTTCCAATTCGGCTTTAGCCTGCTGACGGCCTTCGATGGTCATAAAACGTTTGCTGCGTGCCGTCTTTAAAATTGTGCCGCCCCGATGAATAATATTGGCCACCGAAGAAGCATCCATCTCCACCATATCGCCTTCAATCATGCCTTCGTAACCGTAGCGAATGCCAAATACTTTAAGTTCCTTGCTCAGTGCAGTACGCACAACGGCACGCACACAGGCATTCATTCCGGGCGAATCGCCACCGGAGGTAAACACAGCTATCGTTTTCATAGCCTCAAGATAAGAAGGAAATAAAAGCCGGGCGTAATCCGCCAGCAGGATTAACGCAGCTTGTGAATTTTCTTCGTGCCTTCGTAAAGATCGTAACGCACAAAGCGGCATTCGAGAGGCCCGTTCCACAAGGCTATTTTGCGCGATGGTCTGAGACCTACCGCTTTAAGGCCGTCGGGGTTGGAAGTAATCATCCATGCCTGATAACCGGAATACTTTTTCTTCAGCGTATCGCCAATCTGTTTGTAAAGCGCGGCTACATCATCCTGCGCCATACGCTCGCCGTAAGGAGGATTAAGCATTACCAAACCGGCTCCCTGAGAAGGTGGTTCGCTGTCGAAAAAATCCTGGCAGGCAGTTTTTACAATGTCGTCCACTTTGGCCAGCTTAATATTCTCGCGGGCTTTGCGCAGTACATTGTATGACACATCACTGCCCAGAATTTCTACAGTTTCGTTGTTGATGCGGCTGATGGCACCTTCGGTAATTTTCTCCCAAAGTTCCGGCTCATAATCGCGCCAGCGCTGAAAGCCAAACGACTCGCGGAACCAGCCCGCAGGTACATTGGTGGCCAGCAATGCTGCTTCAATAAGCAAAGTACCTGAGCCGCACATCGGATCAATAAAGCGCGAACGTTTGTTCCAGCCCGAAAGCGCAATCATGCCCGCTGCCAATACTTCGTTTAGCGGCGCCCGGCCTGTGTCTTCGCGGTAGCCGCGTTTGTGCAGTGAATCGCCCGAACTGTCGAGCGATACGGTTACCGAAGCCTCATTCACATGAATATTGATGCGCAGCGTAGGTGAAAATTTTTCTACCGAAGGTCTGCGCCCATGCTTATCGCGAAACTGATCGACAATGGCATCTTTGGTTTTCTGGGCGAGGTAAAAAGTATGGTCGAAAAATTCGGAGTTGGCTGTGGCATCCACTGCCAGCGTATCATCGGGGCCCATCCATTGTTCCCAATCGATGCGACGGATTCCGTCGTACAATTCCTGCTCGTTGCTTGCTTCGAACTGTTCTACCGGCATGAGTACGCGAAGGGCAGTGCGCAGCAGGTAATTGGCTTTGTACATGGTGCCTTTGTCGCCCACAAAACTCACTGCACGGCGGTGTTCTTCCACATTGCGGGCACCAATTTTCACCAGTTCGCGGGCAAGCTCGGCTTCAAGTCCGGGCATTGTTTTGGCCACCATGCGAAACTCGCCGGGCTGTATTTCATTGTTTTCTTCAGCCATGTGCAGCAGCAAGTGTAACTAACCAGGCAGCCGCAGCCCCCAGCAGAATGATGAAAAACTTAATGGCATTGAACCGGTGGTTTTCCGACGATTCAAAAAGTATGGTGGTGGAGATATGCAGGAATATTCCCACCACTACGGCCGTAATGGCGTGGAAATATGGTGTAAGCCCGCCCGTAAGCTGTGTGCCGATAAAATAACTCGCCAGCATTCCGGCCGGAGTCATGGCGGCAAACAAAAGCAGATTGAGCACAATGCGTCTGCGGTTAATTCCCAGATGCAGCATGAGTCCCGCAAAAGCAATGGCAATAGGAATATTGTGCAACACTATGCCCAGCACAAACGGCGGAAAAAGTGACTCGCCCACCGCTTTCGAACCCAAGGGCATTCCTTCAAGAAATGCGTGCAGACACAAACCCACCAGCACACCAACCGGAACAATATGACGGGTATGCGAATGTTCGTCATGCGAATGTGCATGATCGTGTGTATGCGAATGATCGTGGTTGTGTGCGTGCGAATGCCCGTGTGCAAGATCATGACCGTGCTCAAGCCCTGCGGTAATGTATTCGAGCAATACCTGAATAAGAAACCCGGCCAGAATCCAAAGTCCGGTATTTGAGCCGCCTTCGTGATACAATTCAGGAATAAGATGCAGCAGACTCAACGCAAACAGAAACGCACCGCTGAACCCCAGCAGCAAACGCAGCGGTTTGCGAGGCACGCGAAACACCAGCATGAGCAGCCCGCTCACTAATGCCGAAAGCAATATAACTGAGGCAATAAGCAGCATAATCAAAGTTTGCGGGCTATGAGAATGAGTCGTGGCGAGGTGGTTTCTTCCAACGGCCCCAATTCGTAATTCCCAAACACCGCGGTGATTTCAAAGAGTCCGTGCATCAGTTTTTTGAAATCGTCTGATTTCAACAACTGCACCTGTTCCCTGAAATTATATTCCGTTCCGTTATCGCTGAAACGGATGGTTTTGTGTATAAATTTCCCGTCGGTTTGTTTGTGAATTTTAAATTCAATGCCCGACGCAGTTTCTGTGTAATCGCTTTTTACGCTGAGGCAGCCCTGAACCCACAGTGCATTGAAGAAATCAATCACCAAAGTTCCTCCGGGTTTCAATCCTTTATGCACCGATTCCAGCACTTGCCGGTTATCGCGCTCAGAATCGAAATAACCGAAGCTGGTAAAAAGATTGAATACAATATCATAGTATCGTATTCTGAACGGGCGGCGCATATCGTGTACAAAAAACTCCAGTCTTTCGGTTTCCGATGCAGACGCGGCCGCAATGCTCGAAGGCGATAAGTCAATTCCGGTTACATCAAGCCCCAGGCTGTGCAACACCAGCGAATGCCTTCCTTTTCCACAGGCGAGATCCAGCACTTTGCTTCCGGCAGCAGGATGGAGATATTGGCAAAGCCGGGTAATAAATTGCGCGGCCTCCTGTTCGTTGCGCTTGTGATAAAGTATATGGTAATACGGGCTGTCGAACCAGCCTTTATACCATACCGTTTCTGCCCCGGTCTTGCTCATTGTGGCGCGAAATTACACATTCCTGCTTTATGAAGTATATTTAATGCAATATTGTTGCATTATTAATTGTCTCCAAAGACAGCTGCATACTTCTTCTGAAACACATAAAGCGCCCAAACCCGCGCAGCCGCATCGCCTGGAGCGGAGGAATGCAACTGATTGAGAAGCTTGTGTAGATGGGCCGGATCAAAAATATTTTGCCGGCGTAATGCTTCGTTCGAGCATAAATCGAGGAGTTCGGTGTGAAGTTCGGTGCGTAGCCAGTGCAGCACGGGAACTTCGAAGCCTTGTTTGCGGCGGGTAAAAATTTCGGGAGGAAGCAGATGGGCAAAGGCTGCTTTAAGCAGGAGTTTCTGGCCAGAAGCGTTTATTTTATAATGCGAAGGAAGCGAATGCAGCCAGCCGGCCACTTCGTGATCGAGGAAAGGTGGACGTACTTCGAGGCTGTGATACATGCTCATGCGATCGACTTTAACGAGCATGTCGCCGGGAAGTACGAAAGCGATGTCGGCGTGCAGCATGTCGTTCATGGCATCGTTGCTTTGGAAGCTGATGCCGGGGAGAAAATGGCCGATGCGCAATGCTTCGGGACGTTGCAGATGCGGGAGAAGCAAATGCAGCGCCTCATTGCCTTTGGTGTAGCCGGCCCAGCGCCAGTAGCGGGCGGCAGGACTTAGCTGCATTCCTTCGGCAAAGCGACGGAGTTGACGCACCCTGTTGCCAATAGAGGAATTGCGTGAGGCCGGAAGCATGTTCCAAAGCGGAGCACTGGCGCTGACCAACTTTTCTTTCAACCCGGGTTGCAGCAGCATGAGCCAGGCTTTGTGCTTGTTATAGCCGCCCAGCAATTCGTCGGCACCATCGCCCGAAAGGGCCACGGTTACTTCGCTGCGCACATGGCGGCTGAGTATGTTTACAGCCAGCGCCGAAGTGTCGGCAAAGGGCTCGTCCATGGCGGCCAGCGTATCGTGCAGGGCCGCGGCAAGATCGGTTTGCGTAACGGGAAATACTTTGTGCTGTGTGCCGATGTGTGCGGCTACGCGCTGCGCATACTGCGTTTCATCGAAAAGCGGCGTATCGGGAAAACCGATTGAAAACGTGCGCAGCCCGGGCGAGAGTTTTGCCCCCAAAGCCGCCACCACCGACGAATCAATGCCGCCGCTGAGAAAAGCCCCCAGCGGCACATCGGCTGCCAGCCTGCGTGCCACGGCCGCGGTAAGTTTTTGTTCGAGCAGTGTGGCCGATTCCTCAAACGTGGGAGGCTGCAATACGGATGGCGAAGAAGAAAACCATTGCTTCCGCGTAATATGCCCCGATGCGCTTATTTGCAGCCAACTGCCCGGCTCCAGCGGCTTTACATTTTGCAACACCGAAAGCCGGGGCGGAATATAACTCAGATGCAGATAAGCCTGTAAAGCCTCCGCATTAAGTAAACGCGGAATTTTAAACTCCAGCAAGGCATTAAGCGCTGATGCAAAACACACCACACCATCGGCTTCGTACACCAGCAGCGGTTTTTCGCCAAACCTGTCGCGGGCAATAAACAAGGATTGCTCCTGCAAATCGGCAATGGCAAAGGCAAAAAAGCCGTTCAGCTTTGGCAAACAATCTGCGCCAAATTGTTTGTACAATTCCAGCAGCACTTCCGTATCGCCATTGCTGCGAAAGGGAATACCGCCTGCATACAACTCTTCGCGCAGCTCACGGAAATTGAAAATTTCGCCGTTAAACACAATCACATATCGCCCGCATGACGAGTAAAACGGTTGTGCCGCAGCCTCGCTGGTATCGAAAATGGCCAGACGACGATGCCCGAGAACAATGTTTGGGCTGCTGTAAATTCCGCTGCCATCAGGTCCTCTGCGTTGCAGGGCAGAAACGGCAAAATCAATACGCTGCAAATAATGCCGCGTACTTTCGTGCCAACTGATACTGCCTGCTATGCCGCACATAGAAGGATCAGTCCTTTACGGCAATCATTGAAATTTCCACATTTACATCGAGCGGCAGGCGCGATACCTGTACGGTTTCGCGGGCCGGGTAGTCGGCTCCCTGGGGGAAATAGCTGCCGTAAATGCCGTTTACTTTGGCAAAATTGTTCAGGTCGGTGAGGAAAATGGTGGTTTTTACCACCTGCGTAAAATCCATCCCGGCATCGGAAAGAATGCTTTTCAGATTCTCCATAACCCGCGTGGTTTCGGCTTCAATGCTGCTGTTGTGTATTTCGCCGGTTACGGGATCTTTGCCCACCTGGCCCGAAATAAACAGCATGTTATTGACGAGTATTCCGTGACTGTACGGACCGATTGGTGCCGGAGCACCCGCTGAAGTGATGACTGATTTCATAGGGTAAAGGTACATTCCCTGACGTGGTGAAAAAATTTTCCTTCCATCTTCAATCTTCATTTTTCCACACCTCCCCGCTGATTTATCGAAAATTCCTATTTTGGGTCGGTTTTTAACCCGTATCACGATTTCCTAACTTCACACCTATTCACATTATCTGTTATGGCTATCAATCTTCAAAAAGGCCAAAAAGTTGACATTTCCCTTTCGAATCTCAGCGTAGGACTGGGCTGGAATCCGAATGAAGGTACCGGAAATGATTTCGATCTTGATGCCTCGGCATTTATGCTCAACGCAAACCGGATGATTCCATCCGAAGGACATTTCATTTTTTACAACCAGCCCGATTCGCCCGATACTGCGCTGCATCATACCGGCGATGATCCTACAGGCGGAAACAGTGCCGAAGGCGACGACGAAACTATTATGGTAAACCTGCAAAAAGTATCGGCCGATATTCAGGAAATACTTTTTGTGGTAACCATTCACAATGCCGATGAACGCCGCCAGAATTTCGGACAGGTGCGCAATTCATATATCCGCATTGTAGATAACAACAACGGCAGCGAGATTTGCAAATACGAACTTGGCGAAGATTTCTCGATTGAAACAGCCGTGGAGTTTGGCCGTTTGTACCGCCGCGAAGGAAACTGGAAATTCGAGGCTTCGGGCATCGGTTATCAGAAAGATCTTTCTTTCTTCGTGGAAAAATATTACACCGGACAGGTTATTAAATAACTTACACCTCAATTTCTCACACAAATACAAGGCTTGATATGGCAATTAACTTACAGAAAGGTCAAACAATTGACCTCCGCAAAAACGACAAAGGCGAGAGTTTCGACCTTTCTACCGTAACCATCGGTTTGGGCTGGGATATGCGCAAACAGGGTGGTGGCGGCTTCCTCGGCAAACTTTTTGGTGGCAACAAGGGCGAAGATTATGACCTGGACGCACAGGCATTTCTTCTCGATTCGAACGACAAGGTGGCCAACCTGGGCCGCACGGTACAGAATCCAAACGGAATGAAAATTCCGCTGTATGAAAGCGACGTAATTTACTTCAACTCCATGCGCCACCCCACCGGCCATATCTGGCTCACGGGCGATAACCGCACCGGCGCAGGCGATGGCGATGATGAGCAGATTGTGGTAAAACTCGACTCGCTCGATAAGCGTTATTCGAAAGTGCTTTTTATGGTAACCATTTATCAGGGCCGCCAGAAAAACCAGAATTTCTCGATGATTGAAAATGCGTTTATCCGTGCGGTGGATGCCCGCGGTAAGGAAATTGCGCGTTACAATCTTTCGGGCGATGCTTCGATGGCCGGTTCGGCTGCCATGATTTTTGCGGAAGTATATCGCAAGGAAGACACCTGGAAATTCCGTGCGCTGGGCAATCCGCAAAGCACCGATAATTTCCTCGAAATTCTGCGCAACTACGTGTATCAATGATCGAAAGCCACGGCATAATCCACGTATCGTTTGATTTGTGGATGACCCTGATTGCTTCCGACCCGGAATTTAAGCCAAAACGGGATGCTCTTCTGGCATCCCGTTTTGGCATTAAGGCCCCGCAGGAGGAAGTATCGGCCACGTTGCGCCGCATGGACAAACTTTTTGACCATGTAAGCGTGGTGTGCGGGCAAACCGCGCATTACGAAAGCCTTATTCTGCTTGCGCTCGATGCGTTGGGTGCTGATGCGGCAAAAGTGCAGCCCGAAACGCTGAACGGGTTTTACGACGAAATGGAAGAGTTGTTTTTCAAACACCCGCCACGCCTGCTCAACAGTGATACAGCAGAAACGTTTGAAATGCTGCAGGAGCGAAATATTTCCATAAGCCTGCTCAGCAATACCGGTTTCATTAAGGGCCGCACCCTGCGCAAAAGGCTTGAACAGCTTGGACTTTCGCCGTATTTCAACTTCCTCCTCTTTTCTGATGAGCATGGAGCGGCCAAACCTTCGCCTGCATTTTTCGGCAGTGCGTTTGAGGCAGTTAATGCGTTCCGCCCGGCGCAAAAACATGAAATTCTGCACATTGGCGATAATGAAGTGGCCGATGTGAAAGGGGCGTTAAACTTTGGCTTCAGGTCGTTGCTGTACGATAAAGAAGTAACTTCGCTGCGTACATTAACCGGTATATGAATTTTACTACTTTTTCGCTGCATCAGATTGATTCGGCCTCTGCGCTTTCCTTTTCTGCCGGGGCATACAGCCGTTTTAAATTTGGCGATGAATCGGAAGCCGAAAATTTCGGTACTGCGCTGGCCGAAAAATTTATTCTGCACCACCGCACGTTACTACTTGGCGATATTCCCATGGTGGCCGTACCCAGTCCGTATGACTTTATTCCCACAGCTTCCTGCGCCATGACGCGCTATTTTGTGCGCGAGGTAAACCGCTTTCTGGCCGAAAACAACAAACCTTCGCTGCTCGAATCGCGCATACACCGCTACAAAACGTACAGTGTGGATTACGGAAACCTGAGTTTTGAAGACCGCTACAGGCTCATCACGCAGGGAACTTACCATATCGACAAGGTATTTCTGAGCCACCGCAATGTATTGCTGCTCGACGATATCCGCATTACCGGCAGCCACGAACTGGTGCTGCGCAGGCAGATTGAACAATTGGAAATTCCCGGCAATTTCATGTTCCTCTATTTTGCCGAGCTTACCAGCAAGGAAATTGCCCCCGAATTTGAAAATGTACTGAACTACAGCGAAATCAAAGATGTGCAGGATTTGCTGAAACTCATTCGGGAGAAAATCTTTACTTTTAATACCCGCGTCATCAAGTTCGTTCTTTCGCTTTCCGATACCGAATTGCAGGTGCTTGTAGAAAACTCCGAACCAGAGTTTTTAATCCGGCTCTGCGATCTTGCTTTCGGAAACAATTATCACCTGATGAACGAGTATCAGAATAACCTCAATACCATTTACCAACACATACACACACCACATGGCCATTAATCTTCAGAAAGGACAGCGCGAAACGCTGAATGCTCAAAAATTTACCATCGGTTTGGGCTGGGACACCAACGCTTCTGCCTCGGGCGGCGATTTCGATCTTGATGCTTCGGTATTTATGCTTACCGAGGCAGGCAAAATTCCGGCTGACGAGTTTTTTATTTTCTACAACAATGCCACTTCACCCGACGGTGCCGTGTCGCACTCGGGCGATAACCGTACCGGCGATGGTGACGGCGACGATGAACAGATTGTGGTGGATCTTTCCAAAATAGATTCGCGCGTGACGCAAATTTGCGTGATAGTAACCATTCACGATGCTGAAGACCGCCGCCAGAATTTTGGCCAGGTGCGCAATTCGTTTATTCGTATCTGCGATGCCAGCGGTGCCGAAATGGTGAAGTACGAATTGGACGAAGATTTTTCGATTGAAACCGCCGTGGAATTCGGCCGCATTTACAAACGCGGTGCCGAGTGGAAATTTGAAGCCGTGGGCGTGGGCATGAAAGGCGGCCTCACCGATTACCTGAACCGCTACAACTAATCGGTTTTTGTGAATTGAAATTTTCACAGAAACAAAAAATGAAATTCGTGACAGTGTTGCACACTTCACACTAACCTGCTATCATGCGCAAACTACCCGTTTACCTCCTGCTCGACACTTCCGGCTCGATGACAGGCGAACCTATTGAAGCCGTGAAGAACGGCGTTCAGGTGCTTATTTCCACATTGCGTCAGGATCCGCACGCATTGGAAACTGCATACATCAGCGTAATTACGTTCGACTCATCGGCACGGCAGCTTATTCCGCTTACCGATCTGGCTTCGTTTCAGATGCAGGAAATACGCGCCACCGGCACCACTGCTTTTGGCGAAGCACTGAATCTTTTGGCACAATGCATTGACCGCGAAGTGGCACGCGGCAGCGCAGAAATGAAAGGCGACTGGAAACCGCTCGTGTTTATAATGACCGACGGAAGTCCCACCGACCAATGGCAAAACGGCCTTGCCGAACTGAAGAAACGCAAAACCGGCGTTATTGTGGCCTGTGCCGCAGGTTCGGGTGCCGATACCAACGTGCTCAAACAAATTACCGATGTGGTGGTGGGCCTCGACACGGCCGATTCATCCACCATCAAGGCATTCTTCAAATGGGTGTCGGCCTCCATCAGTACCGGCAGCCAGAAAGTAGAGAACTCGGGCACCGAAGTGGGCGGACTCAACGAACTGCCACCGCCGCCGCCCGAAGTAAATATTGTAGTGTAATTGCATTGCTGTAAATGGCTTCAAGACGACTTCCCGTTTATCTCCTGCTCGACACGTCGGGCTCCATGAAAGGCGAACCCATTCATGCCGTAAATAATGGCCTGCAGGTGCTGCTTTCGAAACTCAGGCAGGATCCGTATGCATTGGAAACAGTGTGGATCAGCCTCATTACGTTCGATCGTGAAGTAAAACAGATTGTGCCGCTCACCGATCTCGAATCGCTGCTGCTGCCCGAAGTGACCACGCCCGACTCGGGCCCCACCAACATGGGTGCCGCACTCGAACTGCTGCTCAACGTAATGCGACGCGAAGTAAAAACGGGTGCCGGCGATGATAAAGGCGACTGGCGACCGCTGCTGTTTCTGATGACCGACGGTAAACCCTCGGACCTTGCCCTGTTCCGCAGCATAGTGCCCAAAATAAGAAGCTACAATTTTGCAATGGTGGTGGCCTGCGCCGCAGGCGCATCGGCACAGGACAGTTTTCTGAAAGAAATTACCGATACGGTGGTACATCTTGATACAGCCGACAGCAACACACTTACTTCATTTTTCAAATGGGTATCGGCCTCAATCGGTACCGGAAATCAAAGTGTAACTTCTACCGAACAACTCGTGCTGCCTCCGCCGCCCGATGAAATTAACATGGTGATTTGATGGGATTGATAGGATTCATTATTACGCTTGTTGTACAGTTTCTGATTATCGGTTTGTTCCTTTATTCGAAACTGTATCCGTATAAAAACCGAATGGCGCCGCAAATTCTGAAACGGTTTCAGTTTCTTGAAAAAATTCTGGAACCCATTCTGCGATTGCTGCGCAAAGCATTTAAACCGGCGCAGGTAGGACAAGGACTGGCCATTGATACCGCACAGTTTGTGCTGCTTATCCTGCTGCTTTTCCTGCTTTCCATTTTCCGGTAAACCATACCGCACCCAAACACGCTGCAAACCATGAGACGACTTCCGATTTATTTCCTGATCGACATTTCAGAGTCGATGATCGGTGAACCCATTCAGATGGTGGAAGAAGGGCTGGCAATGATTATCAAGGCGCTGAAAGAAGATCCGTATGCGCTCGAAACCGTGCATATTTCCATTGTGGTGTTTGCCGGACAGGCCCGCACGCTGGTGCCGCTGCAGGAAATAATTACGTTTTATCCGCCGCGTTTTCCCATTGGTGGCGGCACTTCGCTGGGCAATGGTTTGGGACATCTTATGTTTGAACTTCGCAAAAACATAATTCAAACCACCACCGAACAAAAAGGCGACTGGAAACCGATTGTGTTTTTGTTTACCGACGGTGTGCCTACCGACGACACCAAGGCAGCCATTGCCGAATGGAAAAAGAACTGGGCATCCAAATCGAGCATGGTAGCCGTATCGTTTGGCGAGGAGGCCGATCTGGAAGTGCTGCAGCAGCTTACCGAGAACGTGTTTATGTTTAAAAACACTTCGGTAAATCAATACAAATCGTTTTTCAAATGGGTTACTGCTTCCATCAAAAGCAGCAGCATGAGTGTGGAAACCGGAGGCACCGGTTTTGAGTTAACAAAGCCCGACGAGTCGGTGATTTCGAAAATTGATCCGCGCGAAATGCCGCCCAAGCCGCGGTTCGATCACAACTTTACGGTGTTTACCGGCAAGTGCCAGCATTCGCAGAAACCTTATCTCATTAAATATCGCCGCACCACTCAACCAACTATGGTGGGCGGTATGCAAATGAACAGCCTGGTGTATCGTCTGGTGGGCGCTTACCTGGTTGACTCGTCGTATTTCGATTACTGCGACGAAACCGGCGGGGCAAACAAAGTGGGCACCGATGAATTGCAGGGCGCGCCCACCTGCCCTTCGTGCGGCAATCAGTACGGACTGAGTATTTGCCAGTGCGGAAAAATACACTGCTGTGGCAACGAAGAAGTAAGCACCTGCCCGTGGTGCGGAAACAAAGGCCGCTACGGTTTCGGCGAAGGCCGCATTGATATTAACTCCGCACAGGGCTGAGGCCGATGGAACGACAACAGCGACGCATTTACATTACACAACTGCTCAAACAGCGCAGTGTGGACATTACCGAAAAACAATCGGCCCTGCTCGAAGCATATATCGACAGTGAAGAAGTAATTGAGCAATGCCGCCTCATTTCGGTTACTACTGATACATTGGTCATGAATCTTCAGGAAAATATTGCACTGAGCAACATACGCGAAAAACTTCTGCAACTGCCCAACGGCACGGTGGATAAACCTTACACGCAGACATTTTCGCTCACTCAGTACGGGCTCGAAAAAATTGCCAGCTTCACGCTGCAGTTTCCCGAAAGCCTCGGCATTAATTACGATCAGCAAACCGGACAAATTTCGGGCGTGCCGCTCGAACAGGGCGAATTCAGGGTGAGAATGTTTTTCAAACTCACCAACCAGAGTGATCCCGAAAAAACACACGAAAAAGAAATTGCATTCGTGGTGAATCCCGATCCGAAAAAACTCTGGCGAAATATTCCTTCATCGGCCGACAGTATTTACTGGAAACCCGATGAGGTAAAAGAACTTACCACGATGCTAGGCCATAAACTGGCCGTTGCCTCGAAACGCGGCCGCAGCCATGCGCACGAAGGAATTTTCAGGGACGATGATTTTGAATATTTCTTCGATGAGCAAACCGGCTATGCGCTAATTGCCGTGGCCGACGGGGCGGGCAGTGCGCAGTTTTCGCGTAAGGGTTCGCAATTGGCCTGCGAAGCTGTGGTGAATTACTTCAAACAAATTCCGGCCGAAGAGTACAAACAGCTCGACGATGTAATTACGGCCTACCACGCACAAAAAGACGAAGCCAGCAAAAATGCGCTGAACGAATTTCTTACACAGCGTTTCAGCAAAGCACCGTTTGAAGCGCATCAGCAAATTGCCGCCTTTGCCGCCGAACTGGCAAAGAACAGTGGCAAAGAAGTAAAGCTCAAAGAGTTTGCCACTACCATACTGTTTGTGCTGCTGCGCAAATTTGATTTTGGCTACAGTGTAATGTCGTTTTCGGTAGGCGACGGCGGCATGGGAATTTACCGCCGGGGCGAAGAAGTAATGATGCTTGGAACGCCCGATGGCGGCGAGTTTGCCGGGCAGACACGCTTTCTGACCATGCCTGAAATTTTTGCCGATACTTCGTTTTATAAACGCATCGGCTTCAGAATTGTGCAGGATTTTACCGCCATTGTGGTAATGAGCGACGGCATTACCGATCCCAAATTCCAGACCGATGCCAATTTGGCGCGGATTGAAAAGTGGGATGAATTGTGGGACGATCTTGGCGGAAAAAACAACGACGGTGCCGTGGTGAATTTTTCGCACGACAACGAAAACACGGCCGCCGAACTTCTTGCCTGGATGGATTTCTGGTCGCCGGGCAACCACGACGACCGCACCATTGCCATACTTTACTGAACCACTGCCCCACTCTGACACATGGCACAAACCATCACCCTCAAAGCGCACGACGGCACACAGGTGCAGTATGTAGATACCGGCGACCCGATGCAGGGCGGACTGAAAGACGTGTATTTCAGCCCCGACCGTTCTTACGTGGTGGCTTTCTTCCGCGACAAAATGAGTTCGGCCGATTACAGTGCCACCAAGGAACGGCTCACGACCATAGTAACCACCTACCGCGAACGCATTTTCAATCAGGCCGGCGGCGATTACTGGAAAGATCTTTTCTGCTGGCCCACCAAAGTGGTGGAATACAATGGCAAAATAGGCATTGTGGCTCCGGTGTATCAGAAGCATTTTTTCTTTACCTACGGCTACAACGCGGCGGCAGCGCAAATTGCCAGCATTGTAGGCAAGGAAAAAGAAGGCAAATGGTTTGCGGCGGCACAGTTTCGCAATCCGGCATTTAAACTTCACCTCGATAAACGCGAACTCAGCGATTGGTTTAAATACGTGCTCATTTGCCTGCGCATTGCACGCGCGGTAAGGCGTATGCACGCAGCCGGACTGGCCCACTCCGATCTTTCGTACAAAAACGTACTCATTGATCCGACAACCGGCAACGCCGCCATCATTGACATTGACGGACTTGTGGTACCCGGCAAATTTCCGCCCGACGTAATTGGCACACCCGATTTCATTGCGCCCGAAGTAATGGCCACCAAGCATCTGCCCAAAACCGATGCAGGCCGCAAACTCCCGTCGATAAACACCGACCGCCACGCGCTGGCCGTAATGATATATATGTATCTGCTTTACCGCCATCCGCTTCGTGGCGGCAAGGTAAACGACCTCGACCCGCAGAAAGACGAAGAACTTTCCATGGGCCAGAAAGCCCTGTTTGTGGAGCATCCCACCGATGCCACCAACCGCCCCAAACTCAATCAGGTAAAACCCACCCAGCTGCCGTGGGCCGACATTACCAAAATTCCTTACTCAATTACCGGCCCTTACCTGAAAGAACTTTTTGAACGTGCTTTCATTACCGGCCTGCACAATCCCATGCAACGCCCCACTGCCGACGAATGGGAAAACGCACTCATTAAAACGGTTGACCTCATGCAGCCGTGTCAGAATGTAAAATGCGACCAGAAATGGTTTGTGTTTGACAACAGCACCCGCCCGAAATGCCCGTTCTGCGGCACGTTGTATCAGGGACAGTTGCCCATTCTCAACCTTTACGCGCAACGTTCGCCGGGAAAATGGACGGAGGAGAAACACCGTGTAATGGTGTATCACAATCAGTATCTTTATCCCTGGCACATTAACCGCAACATTGCCCCCAACGAAAAACTCACGCCCGAACAGCGCAAGCCTGTGGGTTATTTCGTGCAGCATGGCGGTAAATGGGTACTCATTAATCAAACCATGAACAGTCTTAAAGACGTGGATCAAAACAAAATTATCGGCCCGAACGAAATGGTGGAACTTACCGACGGGAAAAAGATTCTGCTTTCGGCCGATGATGGAGGAAGGCTTGTGATTGTTCAGTTAGTTACCAATTAAATCAACACCATAACATCCAAACATGAACGAACTTAACCTATACATTCAGGATATTATAAATAATCCGCTCCCGTCGTTGGCTATCATCGGTAATCTTATCATTATCGAAAGTTTGCTATCTGTTGATAATGCTGCCGTATTAGCCACAATGGTAATGGATTTACCGAAAGAGCAGCGCAATAAAGCACTCAAATACGGCATCATTGGCGCGTATGTATTTCGTGGTTTATGCCTGCTGTTTGCTGCCTGGCTTATTAAAATCTGGTGGCTGAAACCGCTCGGTGGTCTTTATCTGCTTTATCTTGTATTTGATTATTTCAAAGGTAAAATGACACCGGAGAAAGACGATGATACACTCGATAAGAAATCGAACTGGCTTTACAGAAGTACGGTGGGCTGGATGGGACAGTTTTGGGCCACGGTTGCGCTGGTAGAATTGATGGACCTTGCTTTTTCTATCGACAATGTGTTTGCGGCGGTGGCTTTCAGCAAAAATCTTGTATTGATCTGGACAGGTGTGTTCATCGGTATTCTGGCCATGCGTTTTGTGGCACAGGCTTTCGTGAAACTCATGGAGCGATATAAATTCCTCGAAACTTCGGCTTTTGTGGTAATTGGTGTTCTTGGTTTAAAACTTCTGCTTTCGCTCTTCGAACATTTCTATCCTGAACATCAGGCAAGTGAATTTTTAAAGCACGATGCGGATGTGTATGTTTCTATTCTTACTGTAGTTATTTTCGGATTACCGATTTTGACCAGCGTGCTGTTCAACTTCCCCAAGAAGTCAATTCCCGAACCCGAAACAGAGGAAGCTGATAAGGAATAAAATCATCTCATAAATATTTTCCCAGGCCGCAAGAAATTGCGGCCTGTTTTGTTCCGGCAAAGCCGGGATAAACCTATTTCGGGAAAATGAATGAGGGTTGATTAGTAAAACTTACTTCTGCAACTCCAACGCTTCCGACACCGGAATTAACTGCTCCTGGAAGAACGCAATCACAAACGCATCATCAAAGCCTTTTGCCTTGAGTTCGTTGCGCAGGGCGATAATTTGCTCGTAGCTGGCCGTGCGGCCAATGGTGTAACGTACAAGTCCGTTGGGGGTGGTACTTGTTTCCACGCCGCTGAGTGTGCTGAGTTTCTCTTTCACATCGGCCGGAGGTTCGTTGCGGAAAACGCCAAGCTGTACTTTAAACGTAACAAGTTGTTTCATTTCCGCGCTTGGCGCAGTGTTTTCGCTGAGGTTTTCGGGCTGCGAGGGTGTGTTTGATTTTACCACCGTGGCACCGGCCTGTGTAAGCGGCACTCGCTGTCCGTCTTTGTAGGCCGCAATAAACGCGCCTTTGTAGCCTTTCACCAGCATCTGCGCCTTGTGTGCGGCCGCCTGCTCGAAAGTGGCGAAAGAACCTGTCATGTATTTGTACAATCCATCGCTCGTGCGAATTACTACCAGATCGGGCACATCGGAAAATACGCCCGGCGATAAGGGCTGTTTAAACGCACCAAGCTGCACACGAAATACCAGCTGGCCGGTTACAGGATCGATTTCGTTCATCTCCATTGAGTCTATCGGCATCGAGGGATTGGTCACAGGATTCGTGACAGGATTGGTAACGGGATTTGTCACCGGGTTGGTTACCGGATTCTGCACCACGTTGAGCGAATCGCCCGGCTTTGTGGTTTGCTGATAATTCACAAACACATTATCCACCACCTGGAAACTTCCATCGGGCTTGCGGTACACCACTTTGGCATCTGTGTAGCCCTGTTGTACCATTGCCCGGCGGCGTTTTTCGGCCGAGAGTACATCGTTGTATTTTCCGGCGGTGTAGGTGGTGGATGAATCGGGCTGCTGGTTGCTGGCGATGTCGGTAATGCTCAGGAATTTTACAAGCAGTTCATTGGGCACACCGCTGCTGTAATTGCCCAGCATTACCTGATATACTTTCTTCTCGGCCAGCACAGGTTTGTATTGACTGCCCGAGCGCACCACTTCCGTTACCGCAAACATGCCGGTTGAATCCATGTACATCTGGTAGCGGCGCAAAATGAGCGAGTCGGTGAGCGTGATACCGTTTTCGTCGGTAATTACCCCGCGTGCCGATTCGGGTTCCTTATCGCGGAAGTCGGCGGTGTAGTCGGCATCGTTGTCGAGCGGGCAGCCTTTTTCATTTACGGCCACGCCGGGCGGAGTGCCTTCGCACGAGTCTTTGAGGTCAATTACGCCGTCGCCGTCGTAATCGCTGTTGTCGAGTGCGTAGTAATCCACATCGCTGAACGCGTCGTTGCCGTCTTCGTCCAGCTTTTCGGCCGGGCCGGTAAGGTTGTAGCGCAGCGAGAAGGCTGTCATTACATAATTATCGTTTCGTGCATTGCCGGTGCGGGGTGAAGCACTTTGCGGGGTAACTCCGTCAATAAAATCGGTGCGGGTGAAATGGAAGGTAACGCCCAGGCGCGCATCCCATTTCTCATCGAGATGCATGAGAAATCCTGCACCCACGGGTACGGCAAACGAACGTTCGGGGTATTTGCCAAAACCATCGAGGTTCAGTTCGCGGACATCGGTTTCATACACATAATCGCGCTGCAGGAAAATGGCATTGCCCGAGTTGGGATCACTCTGGTCGAGGTTGCGTATGGAACCATCGCTCCAATAATGGTAGCGGCGGCCCTGGGCATCAAACAAATCGGTTTTGGTTAAAAACTCGAACGACTCAAAACCCACATTCACCCAGGGATGAATCATTTTGTTGGGTTTGATGAAGTGCCCGAAATTGTACTCAAAATGCACACCGCCCACCCTGATCTGCGATTCGAAATTGAGATTTCGGGTAATGAGCCTTTCGTTTGCCCCCAACTTCCCGAAAAGCGTATAAAACCCCAACCGAAGCCAGGGCGTAAGCGGCTGCGAAAGGCTTAGTTCGTAGCCAATACGGCTCACCTGCGGGTTTACCAGATTGCGCTCGTACAAATCGCCGTAGTAGGAAAACATGCCCACACCAAGACCCAATGTAGGCTTAAACACAAACGGAGCCGGTTCCGGTCGTTTGGCTTTTTTAGTGGAATCGGCCTGTGCAGCAGGACTTTGCGCCCGCGCAGGAACCCAACCGGCCAAAAGGCCAATGAGAAACACAAAAGACAGCCGCCACAGGGTTTTGCACATGGTGCGAAGGTACGGATTATGGAGTTTTTTTAATTCGTTTTCCTTTATACGAGGGTCAGGCAAAAAAGGTGCGCCCGGCAGTTCAGTAAAAGCCGGGCGCGATATTCAAACAAAACCAAACCAAACAAAAAGCTATCTCACCCATTTCTGGCTGGTAATCATTAGTGCTTCCTGCACCGTAATGCGGCGGCCGTTGCTGTATGCAGTTACAAAAGGCCCTTCCACTCCTTTTCCGCGCAACTGCTCGCGGCTGTTGCGGGCATCATCGTAGGTGGAGAAATTGCCGGTGGTGTATTTGTTCAGTCCGTCAATCTGTTCGCGGTTTATGGGTGTGGTTATGGCATAGGTTCCTGCGTAATAGCTTACCGGCACATTACGCTGCATGGCGGCAATTTGTATGCTGTAGTTTACGCCCACGGCCGATGTGGTTTGCTCGGGTTGTGTCTGGTTTTCGGTAGCTTTCTGGTTGTTGCCCGAAGTAACCACGGCAGTAGTCTTTATGCCGCCTTCCTGTGTTTTTTGCGCGTCTTCGCCGGCATTGGCGTTCGACTGAAAAGCAGGTTTGTTGTTTTCTTCGGGTGTGGTTTCGTTCTGGCGCTGGTTTCCTCCGGTAAGTGCGGCCGAGGGTTTGAAGGTTACGTCTGATGGCGGAATGGGAATGAGTTTACCGTTTTCGTTCTCCACATACGAAATCATTCCTTTAATCGGATAGGTACCTTCCATATCGGGCGAGGCAATTACCTTGTAGCGAATGTTAAGCGTGGGACGCTCGGTGAGCGAGTACCAGCGAATTGTAACTGCGCCGTCTTTACTTTCGAAATCGCTGCTGCCGTCGCCGCTTACCAGCACGGCACTGCATCCGGGCGGAATGGAATCGACCAGTTTGAGGAAGGTGCGCAAATCGCCTTTCTGTATGGACATGTCCACAAAAAACTCGCCGGTTACGGCGGTGTTGGGCACTGTGCGCAGCACGCTTACCTGTACGGGCGGGCGCTGCGTGGTATCGGGTTTGGAAGGCTGTGTGGCAACGGGAGTGGACGATTCGCCCACGTTTATTTTAAGCGGATTGAGCACCACGTTTGAAGGCAGGTTATTGACCGGATGCGTAATGTTGGGCTGCAGCGTATAAGCACCCGAAGCATTGGCCGGCACTTTTACATTGAATGTAATATTCATTTCCTCTTTGGAAAGCTGTGCCCAGATAAATTTCACCTTCTGCTCTTCAAACAGAAACTTGGCACCGTCGGTTTGCCCCACCGTGGCTGTAAAACCTTCGGGCAGCAGCATGGTGAAACGCATAAAATCTTTGGCATCATTCACCATAATGCGCACGTTCACGGTAAACGATTCGCCTGGTTTTACAGATTCGGGAGCTGTAATGTCCGCAGCCGGATCGCCTGAAAGGAGGCGGGCCATCCAGAAGAAGAAAACATTTACCATTATGAGCAGTACTCGAATCATAGTGCAGCAGTTGTGTTATTGTTCAAAGAAATAATCAATCAGTCGGTTTATTTTGTCGGCGGTCCAGTTGCCGGTGCCGTCGAAGAATTCATCAATGGCCTTGTTTATTTCGTCGGCGGTGATGAGGTCGTCGTTGTTTTTATCGGCCGGTTGCAGTTCGGCCGGTATGCGGCGGTTGCCGTTGGGTGCTGTGCCTTGTGTGGTGGTGGTTTGCGGACTGGCCTGTTGCAGCACCTGAGAGGAAGGCTCGTTTTCGAAACGGGTTTTGAAAGCCTGTTTCAACGAATCCTGCACGGCTGCAATAGAATCGAGACGGGCCTGCTCTTCAATTTTTTTCCAGTCAATGCCTACGCCATTGGCATCGGTACTCATGCCTTTGGGCGTGTCGGGCTCTTTGTCGAGATAGTCGGGGTAGCCGTCGCCGTCGCGGTCTTTGGGGCAGCCCTTGCTGTCGGTTTCCACACCGGCGGGCGTTCCGGCGCATTGATCGTCTATGTCTTTCACACCGTCGCTGTCGCTGTCGGCATTCATCATGCTGTTAAAGTCCACATCGGCAAAGCGGGCATTCTGCTGCTCGGTGGCGGGCGGTTTTCCGAAATGATAATACACTGACACGCCTGCCCACCAGTAGCTGTCGTTGCCGCCGTCTTTCACATTATCTATATAATCGGTGAAAGCCATGTTCCAGCACACATTCATATCAATGCCCAGGCGGTAGCTGTATTGCAGGCGCACACCGGCCATAAGCGGCAGCAGCAGGGTGTTACGGTTGTAATTGGCCGTGCTGTCGGTGAGTTTGGTTTCGTACACATAATCGCGCTGCAGCATTACCGAAGGCAGGGCAATCATGGACTGTTCGGGATAATTGCGTATGGAACCATCGCTCCAGTAGTTGTACAGCACACCATTGGCGTCGCGCAAATCGCCGTGCGGATCGAAAAGCATGTAGCCCACGCCTGCGCCGAGGTAGGGCGAAAACAGCCGGGTGCGGTCGCCCTTATCAAAGAAAAGCAGCCCCGAAAGCTGCCCCTGCACAAGCGACGATTCAAAATTCCGGTTCAGCGCCAGCGAACGGTCGCTGCCCGAAAGCGTTCCGTAAAAACCGCCAAGCTGTATGCCGGCCCATTTGCCAAAACGCTGTTCCACACTCAGCCGCCAGCAGGTGCGCAGCGAAGTATTAAACGAAGTCGTTCCGCCCGAACCCACATCACCGCCAAAATAAGTTCCACCCACACCCGCCGCCACAAGGGGCAGCTGCCGCGCAGGTTTTTCAGACTGGGCCATCAACCCGCCCGCTAAAGGCATCAGAAACAAAGGCAGGGAAGCAATGTATTTCATGAGCACCGGTGATTTATTCTGTTCAACTGTACGATTCTGGTTCGTACACGACTCCGAACAAATCTATTTAAGGCACTCAGGCGCTTTGTTCATAACCCCGCCTACTTATACACAGCAAAATGTTAATCAGGCTTTAGGTAAACATCAATAACCACCACAAAATCAGGCAATCAGGCAAAATGCAAGTCGATTTCCACACCTGTGGAAAACCTGCGCAGTTATTAACAACCTTTTGTGCAAAGCAAAGCCCGGCATTCTGTAAAGAACACCGGGCCGGTTTTGAAAAACTGTTAAATTAAAAATTGGGTTTCAGCAGGTAACGCTCGTAGAAACTGTTGATGATGTGTACCGCTTCATCGGCCGTATCCACCACATGAAACAGGTTGAGGTCGGCCGCACTGATATTGTGCTCACGCTCAAGCAGGGTATCGCGTATCCAGTCAACCAGCCCGCTCCAGTAATTGGAACCCACCAGCACCACCGGGAAATTGGCAATTTTGGATGTCTGCACCAGCGTTAACGCCTCAAACAACTCGTCGAGTGTCCCGAAACCGCCCGGCATACCGATAAATCCCTGCGAATATTTCAGGAATATGGTTTTGCGCACAAAGAAGTAGTCGAAATTGATACTCTTGTCGGGATCCACATAAATATTGCCCGATTGCTCGAAAGGCAGGCGGATATTGAGTCCTACCGATTTTCCGCCACCTGCTTTGGCTCCTTTGTTTGCGGCTTCCATAATGCCGGGGCCACCACCTGTAATTACACCATAGCCTTCGCGGCAAAGCTTTTCGGCAATTTCTTCGGTGAGTTTGTAATACGGATTATCGGGCTTGGTGCGGGCCGATCCGAAAATGGATACACAGGGGCCTATGCGCGACATTTTCTCAAATCCTTCCACAAATTCCGACATGATTTTGAAAATGAGCCAGGAATCGCCTGATTTGATTTCGTGCCAGTCTTTTTCTGCAAAAGCACGTCTGATTCTTTCTTCGTTAGTCATAATAACAAATTCTTAATGATAAAATCTCTACAGATTCTCATCTGATGCTGCAATATACGTACCGTTTACGAAAACGGGATTAAATGAGGGCCTGTCGGTTATTGAACGTTTCAAAGGACGAAAAGTTGCAGGCGCACAATATCGTCCTGTTTCTGAATTTCCGGCAGGTGGATATTTGGTTATCAGGCCAATGGCATTATATTTGTTCATCACACGCATATCCAACACATCTCACCACCATGAAAAACCTGCTTTTCCTGTTCTTCCTGCTTGCCGGATTAGGTTTTGCCACCTCCGCACAGGCGCAGAACGATAAAAACAAACCTGCCGATAAAAAGAAATCGCAGAATGCTTCTTCTCAGCGCGGCAGCAGCGGTGACAACGGCGGCAAAGCCGAAATATCGGTAGATGAAACGGGCTCTCCCGGAAATAAAAACAAAAACGCATCCGATACCACCACCACCAAGCCCCGCAAAAAACAACGCGGTAAGGGCAAAACAACATCGGCAGAACGCAGCCAGGCAGCTAAAAAACAATCAGCAGCCCCGCCCGCACAATCGGCTCCCGCGCCTGCTTCCTCTCCTGCACCGCCGGCTCCCGGATCAGGACAAATTTCGGTTGACGAGCCCGGAATGCCGGGAAGCAGCGGCAACAAACAAAACGCATCGGGCAATACCAATCCGCCTCCGGCGCAGCCGGCTCCGCCCGCTACCACGCCCAAAGAAAATTAACATACTCTTTACTATTGAACGGCCACATTATGTTTGATGTGGCTTTTTTTATTCCGTATAATTGCCTTATTTAATTTGAATATATGAATAGAAAAGAAGCCTTGAAGAGACTGGCCTGGGGTGTTCCTGCCGGTTTGTTGTTTCCGCATTTGTTTTCATCGTGCAAGGAAAAAGAATTGCTCGACGGACAAACTTATAACGGCCGTGTAATTATAGTAGGTGCCGGTGCTGCCGGTTTGTATGCCGCTTATCTCCTGCATCAGCGCGGGGCCGATGTAACCCTGCTCGAAGCAGATACTGTATATGGCGGCCGTGTGAGGCCACTTACGGGTTTCAGCGATTTTACCATTGAACTGGGAGCCGAAGAAATTCATGGTCAACGCTCGCTGTGGTACGATATGGTACAAAACTCGGGAGCAGAGTTTGCAACCGGCGAAGAGGAAGATTATATCCGCCTCGACGGACAACTCCGCGCTTTCGGCGATGTGGAAAATGACCCCGATGTAAAGCGCGTGGAAGAAATTGCCGACGGCGTGGAAGATTACAACGGAGCCGACATTACTGCCGAACAATATCTACAGCAGAGTGGCATTCCGCAGCGGGTTATGCACTATGCCAATGCCGTGCTCGGCAACGAATTTGCCACCAGCAGCAACCGCCTCGGCATTAAAGGTGTGGCCGATGGCGATAAGGAATGGACTGCCGGCAACAAAAACATACTCGTGCGCAACCGCTCTTTCCTCTCCATTATCGAAAGCGTGGTGCAGCCTGTAATCAGCAAAATACGCTTCAACACACGCGTGGTAAACATCAGCTACGGCGCTTCCACCATTACACTCACCGACCAGAACGGCGCCACCTACACCGCCGACAAAGTAATTGTAGCCGTACCGCTCACCATTCTGCGCGACGGCGATATTGTGTTCAATCCTCCGCTCGAACAGGCCAAAGCTGCCGCATTCTCACGCATTGGCATGGGCGCAGGCATGAAAGTAATTCTAAAATTCGCCAACCGTTTCTGGCCTGCCGATACCGGCTCTATTTACGGCGACGGCGTTGTACCCGAATACTGGTCAACCGGCGGCGGCGGACGCAGTGCGGCCAACAACATACTCACCGCATTTGTACACGGCGAAAAGGCCGAGTTCCTGATTGCGCAGGGCAACAACTTAGTGAATACCATTGTGCAGGATCTCGACACTATATTTGGCGCAGGCGTGGCCTCCGGTTCGCTCCAGGGTTCGCACATCATGAACTGGACTGCCGAGCCACATATTCGCGGCGCATACTCCTACCCCATTCCCGGCGGCGACGGTGCGCGCGAACTGATTGCAGCTCCCGTGGCCAATAAAATTTTCTTTGCCGGAGAAGCCACGCATACTGCCGGGCATTTTGGCACACTTCACGGCGCACTCGAAACCGGACTTCGCGCTGCCACCGAAATCCTCAAATCGGCACAGCAATGAGGAAGTTACTGGTAATTGTTTTTGCCTTTGCCTACGTTGGCCTTGCCGCGCAACACGGATTTTTCGCCTCTGCCTCGGGCCGTTACATGATGGCCGACGAATGGGACGAAATTGTGCGCACCTACAATTTCTCGCGCCCCAATGTGGAAGAAAAAATGCGCCTGTTCAGTTTCGGGTGGAATGCCGAGGCTGGCTACTTCCGGCAAATAAAGCCACGTTTCGGATGCTTTGGCACATTGGGCTTTCACCGCACCACTTCTCAGGCGTACTCATCGGCTGCACATACCGGCGGCAGCGAATATCAGTTGCGCGCCAGCATTAATTGCCTCACAGCCGATGCAGGTGTGCGTATTGTGCCGTTTAAGCAAACAATTCTCTCGTCGGTTTTTGTCGACGTGTCGCCCGGCTTTGCCTTGCTTATGCCGCGTGTAAAACTGAATGGCGAACGCGAAGAAGTGGCCGAAGACGAAATTTACCGGCCATTCTCACCTGCCTTTCGCATGATGGCCGGTGTGGGTACACAATTTAACGTTAATGCACGCTGGGTCATTTGCCCGTTTTTCAGAACCGAATATTTTGTGGGTGCCGAACTTACCGACTTTGCCGGAATGGTCACCGGCTCGTACCTGCCCGATCTCGACGATGAAAGTCCGGTGCTGACTTTTCAACTGGGCTTGCAGCTAAGAATGTCGAAGTAAACAAAAAAGAGGCACCGGTTGATGTGCCTCTTTTCGTTTATTCCAAATTGAATTATTCTTTCTCTTCAAAACAAATTCCGTGTGCTTCCAACTCCTTGAGCAGCGGTTCATAAATATCGGGCGTAACCGGTACACACACACCGGTGCGTGTAAACTCGCCGCGCAGTATGCGGCGCACGGCCATAGCGGCGGGCAGGCCCACGGTTTTGGCCATGGCGGTGTGTATTTCATCATCGCCTTTTACTACGAGCGATGATTTGAGTTTGCGTGTTTGTCCGTGCAGTGTGTATTCGAAAATGTGCTGCATCACAATCATGTCTTTATCGCCGGGGCGGAGCAGCCATTTTTGTTCGAGCAGTTGCTGTAGAATTTGTGCCGGACTGGCTTCGTGGAGCGGAATTTTTTCGTTGCCCAGAATGCCTGTCCAGGCCACCATCTCTATTTCTTCGCTTTGCGGGGTGGTGTGCATAAATGCGGCCACACGTTCGCGCAGGCTTCCGCTGCCGGGCGGGAGAAATGCTTCGATAAATTGTGCGTAGGTTAACTCTGAGGCATTGTGAATTTTCCAGCCGTCGTCGGTAATGCCGAGCTGTACAAATACATTCCACGCCTTGCAGTAGCCCGGCATACGCAGCGTGCCGCGCAGCAGGGTGGGAATTTCATCAATGCCATACACACTGCGGTACGAAAGCGAATCGCGGTTGGCGTAGGCATCAAAACGGCCGTGGCCTTCCACCTCAATGCTTGTGGCGTTGCCAAAAAGACGGCTGTAGGGCAAATATTTGTAGTTGCCGTTTTCGATGTATTGCGCGGTGCCCTGTCCGGCCAGAATTACATTGCGCGGATTCCACGAAAACTTATAGCCCCAGGGATTGTCGTTCGACTCGGGCGCGACAAGTCCGCCGCAGTAGGAGTAAAATGCGTGCAACGTGCCGCCTTCGTGCCTGATGCGGTCGATAATCTGCATCGCCGAGATATGATCGATACCCGGATCAAGCCCGATTTCGTTAAGGAGTACAATGCCATTTTTCACCGCCTCATTGTGCAGCGCCCGCATTTCGTCTGATACGTAGGAAGCTGTAACAAGATGTTTTCCAAGCCGCACACAATCGCGCGCCACGGCGCCGTGCATAAATGCGGGAAGCATGGAAACCACCAGATCGGCCGCCGCAATTTCGGCCTCGCGCTGTTCGGCGTTGTTTATGTCGAAACCAAAGCCGGTGCCGCGCTCGAAACCGATTACTTTCTGCACAGCGGCCGCTCCGTTCATATCGCCCACACGAATCTGCCAGTTTTCGGCGGCAGCGTGTTGCAACAGGTAGGCAATTAACGACGACGATGAACGTCCGGCTCCAATAACAAGTATATGTTTCATAATTCGGAATTGCCCGCAAAGGTACAATATCGCATCGTTTTGTATTCAATTCATGAGCCGCGTCTTGATTCACCGGCCATTCCGGATTCCTTCAGTTGTTACTGTATATATCGCTCAGCCACCTGCATAACATAGTAAACGGCCTGTACTTGTGGCAAATAATGAGATGTCGCTTATTTTCCATGAATAAACATTATTGATTTTTTATTTTTGCAGGCCTTCCTGTTGTGTGCCTGCATTATCAGGTGCAGACAAACAATATTAAAATCATTTACTCCGAAAACTGCCCTTCTGCCCAATGCTGTTTAACTCGGCCGAATTTTTACTTTTTCTGCCTGTTGTGTTTGTTCTTTATTGGTTTGTTTTTTCCCAAAAACTAACCTGGCAAAACATACTCATACTCACCGCCAGCTATTTCTTTTATGGCTGGTGGAGCTGGAAATTCATGGCACTGCTTATGCTGAGCACGCTGGTTGATTATCTCTACGGGTTTGGTGTGGCCTCTGAAAACCGGAAACGGGCAAAGTTGTTTTTATGGCTCAGTATTATTAACAACCTGGGCATACTGTTCGTTTTTAAATATTACAATTTTTTCGCTGTCGAATTCCAGCAGTTATGCGAATTGTTTGGCTGGCATGTAAGTCCTGTTTTGCTGGAAATAGGCTTACCCATAGGCATTTCGTTTTATACGTTTCACGGAATGTCGTATGTATTCGACATTTACCGCAAATTGCAGCAGCCGGTTCGTAATTTTGTGGATTATGCCGTTTTCGTGAGTTTCTTTCCACTGCTGGTGGCCGGACCAATTGAACGTGCCAATCATTTGCTGCCGCAGGTTCAGCGCAAGCGAACATTTAATTATGCGCAGGCTGTGGAGGGTTGCAGGCTTATTTTGTGGGGGATGTTTAAGAAGGTATTTATTGCCGATAATCTGGCACCGATTGCCGATCAGATTTTCGGGCAATACTCCGATCTCAACGCGGCAACCCTTGTGCTGGGTGCGCTGGCATTCAGTTTTCAGATTTACGGCGATTTCAGCGGGTACTCCGATATTGCACTGGGTACAGCCAAGCTTTTTGGGTTTGAACTGCTGAGCAATTTCCGCTTCCCTTATTTTTCGCGCGACATCAGCGAGTTTTGGCGACGCTGGCATATTTCGCTTTCATCGTGGTTCCGCGATTACCTCTATATCCCGCTGGGCGGATCGCGCAACGGTAAACTGATTGCGCTTCGCAATACGCTTATCATTTTTCTGGTTAGCGGATTCTGGCACGGGGCAAGCTGGAACTTCATTGTCTGGGGTGCCTTGCATGCCCTTGCATTTATGCCGCTGCTGCTGCTGAACAGAAACCGGAAATACACCACAGAAATTGTGGCAGCGCAACGCACACTGCCCACGGGCAAAGAGTTTGTACAAATGATTGCCACATTTTGCGTTGTCACTTTTGCGTGGATTTATTTCCGTGCGCCTGATCTGCTTGCAGCCAACAGTTACATTAGTCATATTTTGTATGGCTTTCTTCAAAATCCGCTTGAGTTGCCCACTTTCGGACGTACGGCCTTCATTTACATAGGCATACTGCTGGTTTGCGACTGGTGGCTGCGACACGATGAACGTAAGTTGCGTACGCCGAAACGGTTTGCTCCGCTGATTTATATTATTATGGCACTGATTGTGATTTACAATCTGTTTGGTGCCGACGAATCAAGTTCATTTATCTACTTCGAATTCTGATGGTTTCTTTCGTGAAAAAACTGGGCCGCTACCTGCTATATGCATTTTTTGCATGGAGCATTGTGCTGTTGGCAAGTATGGCGTATGTAAAATTCAGCACCAGCCCGTATGTATATACTGCCACACAAAAGCCTGTAAAACAAACAGACATTCTCATTTTTGGCAATTCGCGGGCCGAAAGTGCCATTAACGATAAATTGCTCCCACCGAAATTTCACAACGTGGCCAGTTCGGGCGAAGCCTTGTTTTACAGCACAATTAAAGCCCGCGCTATTCTCGAAAAATACGGGAATGATACAGTCATTATTGAGTTTACCAATAATTCGCTCACCACTATTAAATGGGTGCTGGACGATGACCGGCTTTACACTGAATACCAGGAAAGCTTTACGCGTATGCAACTGCACGAACATCTTTTCTTACTGCGCCACAAACCGGCCAAGGCAGCGAAAACCATGCTGGCCATGTCGCCGCTGCGCATCCTTAAAACTTACAGGCTGGTAGATGGCAGCTACAAAAAACTTCAACGTAACAACCTCATCAACCCCGACACCGCTGATAACTCCACTAAACCACAAACCCGCTACGATGAATCAACCGAGCTGGCCAATTTTGACGCACTGAAAAATCTTATCACCGCTTTTCCTCACACTCATTTTATCATTACCCGAACGCCCCTGCATCATACCTATATATTACGCAACGAGGAAACTTTTTTACTACGTGCGCACCAACTCGACCAGTTGCCCAACTGCACTTTCATCGATTTTCACCGAATCCTCCCCCGGCTTCCCGATTCCTGTTTTGCAGACATCGGCCACCTCAATCATACCGGCGCAGGTATTTACACCCCCATTTTTCTCGAAAAAATCAGAAAACCGCAGTCTGTAAACTGATTTTCAGTCATTTTTTTCCTGTAATCCCACCTGTGTCCTAAACTCTCCTAAAAACAAATTTAACTGCTGATAATCATTGAGTTATAAAAAAAATATGCTTAAATATATGTATATACATATATTTAATTACCTTTGAACTGTCATATTCAAATAATCACCCAAAAACATACGCACATGGCAACTAAATGGTCACTCGACCCCACGCACAGCGAACTTCAGTTCAAAGTTAAACACCTGATGATTACCAATGTTACCGGCCAGATCAACGTGATTTCGGGCGAAGTGGAAGCGGAAGATGCTTCATTTAACGGAGCCCGTGTAAACTTTACTGCCGATCTGAACTCGATCAATACCGGCAACGAACAGCGCGACGGCCACCTGAAAAGCCCTGATTTTTTTGATGCGGCGCAATATCCCGCCATTCGCTTCGAGAGTGGCAGCTACAATGCTGCTGAGGGTAAAATTTCGGGCAATCTTACCATCCGCGACGTAACCAAGCCGGTAACGCTTGATGTGGAATTTTCGGGCACCAACAAAGATCCCTGGGGCAACCAGAAGGCGGGTTTCTCGGTATCGGGCAAAATTAACCGTACCGAATTCGGTTTGGGCTGGAATGCGGCTCTTGAAAGCGGCGGCGTGCTGGTGAGCGAAGATGTGAAGCTCAGTGCTGAGCTGCAGTTTGTGCAGTCGGCAAACTAAAATTGCCAAAATTTATTTAGCCGGCCCGGAACCAATGTCTGATTCCGGGCCGGTTTGTATATGTACGATTATCAGATGCAGTTATCTTTGGCTCCATGAAAGTAAACTGGATGCTGAAAGGGGCTTTGCTGGCAGGACTGTCGGTAGCGTTGGGAGCGTTTGCAGCTCACGGGCTGGAAAAACATCTCGAAACAGGGCTAATGACGGAGCGGCAAATGCACAATTTCGAAACTGCCGCGCGTTATCAGATGTACCATGCCCTGGGCATATTGCTTTGTGCACTGGTGCTGCGCGGAAGCACTTCACGTTTACTCAAAGCCGCACCCTGGCTGTTTGCCACAGGTATTCTGCTTTTCAGCGGTTCGCTTTATCTGCTCAGTCTGCGCAACGTGCTGGGTATTGCAAACTGGCACTGGCTGGGGCCGGTAACGCCGCTGGGCGGGCTTTGCTTTCTGGCTGGCTGGGTATTGCTGGCGCTGGGAAGCATTTCGCGTAAATCATCCACACAATCCTGATCTGATATGTCAAGCACTTATTCCGAATTCGTAACCGAAGTACAATCCATTGCCGATATTTCCTTTGCGGCAGGTGTGTTAAACTGGGATCAGGAAACGTATATGCCGCAGGGCGGCGCCGGTTTGCGGGCAAGGCAACTGGCCACACTGGCCGGGCTGGTACACGAGCGGGCCACTGGCGGCAAGCTGGGCAGTTTGCTGGAAGTGCTGGGCAAAGATGTATCGCTCGATGAAGTGCAGCGGTGCAATGTGAAGTATGTAAACAAACAATACCAGCGGGCTCTTAAACTTCCGCGCGAGTTTGTGGTGGAAATGAGTCATACTGTTTCCGAAGCCCTCAGCGTATGGCAGCAGGCCAAGCCCGCCGGCAATTTTGAAGCCTTTGCCCCGCACCTCGAAAAAATTGTAAATCTCAAACGCCGCGAATGCGAATTGCTCGGCTACACGGCACATCCGTATGATGCCCTGCTCGATGAGTTTGAACCCGGACTCACCACCGCCGAAGTGGAACAGCTTTTTGCCGATGTGCGCAAAGACCTGGTGCCGTTTGTAAAACAGATTGCACAGCAGGCACCGCATTCTGATGAGCTGCTGAAAAAGCATTACCCCAAAGACAAGCAATTTGCATTCAGCGAAACACTGCTTCGTATTATTGGTTTCGACTTTGGAACCGGGCGGCAGGATATTTCGCTGCATCCGTTTACCATAAATTTCGGTGCCACCGATGTGCGCGTAACAACCAAGATAGACGAGCACAATCTTTCCGACATGCTCACCGGCACTATTCACGAAGGCGGCCACGCGCTTTACGAGCAGGGGCTTCCGGCCAATGGATACGGTTTGCCCTCGGGCGAGTATGTGTCGCTGGGCATACACGAATCGCAGTCGCGACTGTGGGAAAACAACGTGGGCCGCAGCCTCGAATTTTGCAAAGCCATAATGCCGCAATTGCAGGCTGCTTTTCCCGAACAAATGAACGGGCACAGCGCCAACGATCTTTTCCAGGCGCTCAATGTGGTGCGGCCTTCGCTCATACGCATCATGGCCGATGAGTTGACATATCACTTCCACATCATGGTGCGCTTTGAAACGGAAAAAGCCCTTATCGAAGGCAGCCTCGCCGTAAAAGATGTGCCCGGATTCTGGAACAGCCGTGTGCGCGAATACCTGGGCATTGATGTGCCTCATCACGGAGCCGGCTGCCTGCAGGATGTGCATTGGTCGCACGGCAGTCTGGGCTATTTTCCCACCTATTCCATTGGCAGCTTTTACGCCGCACAGTTTTTCGCCGCCGCCGAAAAGCAGATCGACGGATTGCACGAACAGATAGAACGCGGCGAACTCAAAAGCCTGCTTCAATGGCTTCGCGAACACATTCACCGCCACGGCAAACAATACAGCGCCCGCGAATTATGCGAACGCATTACCGGCGAGCCGCTCTCGTTCAGCTATTTCATGCAATACGCCCGCAAAAAATACGGCAGCCTTTACCAACTCTGATCCACCATGCCCGCCCCGGAAACTCACCTCGGATATCCTGCCCTGCATTTCAAATCGGCCGCTGAATGGCGAAAATGGCTCGAAAAAAACCACGCCAAAGAAGGCGGACTCTTTCTTATCATCTATAAAAAAGAAAGCGGCGTACCGAGCGTATATTATAGCGAGGCGGTTGACGAAGCAATATGCTTTGGCTGGATAGACAGCAAAATAAACAAGCGCGACGATAAAAGCTTTTATCAGTATTTCACCCAACGCAAGCCCAAAAGCAACTGGAGCAAAGTAAACAAGGCCAAAGTAGCACGCCTGCTCAAAGAAAACAAAATGGCCCCCGCCGGATTGGCCATGATTGAACTGGCAAAAAAAACCGGCACCTGGACCGCACTCGACCAGGTAGAAGAACTCGAACTACCCGCCGATCTTGCTGCTGCGCTGAGTAAAAACAAGAAAGCGAAAACATATTTTGATGCTTTTCCGCGTTCGGCGAAACGTGGTATTCTGGAATGGATTATGAATGCCAAACGCGAAGAAACCCGGCAGAAAAGAGTGAGTGAAACGGTGATGCTGGCAGAGAAGAATGTGAGGGCCAATCAGTATCAGGCGAAGGAGAAGTGAATAGCCGATTTTTTGTAAATTTAAACTATGCGCCTTTTTATAACCCTTACTCTGGTTGGATTATTCAATTTTTACAGCGGAAATCTCCGGGGGCAGATTTCTGTTGATTCCTCACTCTCTCAATACATTAGTAAAAACTCAACTTTTACCTTAAAAACAATTAGCATAACATCTTCCAATTGCGGGTATTACTCAGAAGAATCCCCGCCCGACTCTGCAGACAGTGTGAATGTGGCAAAATACAGTTACCTTAAATCAACAAAACCTACAAAAAAGAATTATAGCCAGTATTATTCTACCGCTATTTCACTTGTTCGTTTTAAGGATAGTGCGGCCGGAAAAATGCTTCTCAATATTTTGGAAAGCCCGCTTGAGGAATACGGTGAAACATATTATCACTTTCCCGACGGTAAAACGAAACGAAGCAAAAGAAAATTAACTCTATATGGATATGGAGGATTTACAAGCAATTACAAGCACTTTGCTGCACTTAATTTAATGAAGCTTGAACTAAACAGAAACAATCCCCAACTGGCGTTATCTTATTTACAACGTGCTGACACACTCTATAGAATTAGCTATTCCTGTGGAACCGGCTTTATGATGTTTAAGTCTGAAATGGAATGCTATTATGCCGAATGCTACTACAGACTAAAAAGATATAACGAAGTGCTGGCCATTTACCTTCCATACTGTATTTATTCCTGGCCGGAAATTGCAGATAGTTCCATAAGAAAATTATTTAACCAAACTCAAATAGACAGCCTTCTATTGACTGCTCTTAACAGCCTTACCGTAGCCCCGGACACTATACAATACCGCGAAATAAGACACTTCACTAATGATTCGGGAAATTGGGAAGGCGATACGACATACTATTATACACTGAATGCAAGTTTTGTTTTTTTGGATAATAAAATAAGTTTTAGGCCTGAATTGTATTATATACCGGAAATAAACGGAGTCAGGACAGCTACAAAAGAATCAGCGATCAGACAATTACGCGAAAGCCGACTGTTTAGTTCGCTCAGATCCTAATATTCAACCTTTTTCATTTATTATTATCCTGAATTTATTTATTATTACCTGTTGAATTGTTTTGTCAATTTCAGCATTACTAATAACTTTATTTTATCCCCTCTGTATGAATACCAATCTGGAAACAATAGAACGAATAAAACGGATTGCCCTTACCGCACTTCTCACCGACGATTTACTTGTAAGAAAATTAGTCCTCAAGGGAGGAAACGCACTTAACATTGCTTACGACCTCTCGAACCGTGGCTCTATGGATATTGACTTTTCCATGGAAGATGATTTTACCGAAGAGGAAAAACAGTATCTGAAAAAAGAAATAGCCACTTTATTACAGGCAGAATTTAAGGCCAATCGGTTTCATGTGTTTGATATCCGTTTTACTGAACGCCCCAGACATATTGGCGATGAAATAAAACATTTCTGGGGTGGTTACTCGGTTGAATTTAAAGTATGCCCTTTATCTGAGGCCCAAAACGATATTGAAAAGTTAAGACGCGAAGCCATTCCGTTAACTAACTCAGGGTTACGTACTTTTTCAATAGACATCAGCAAATACGAATTCATCGGACAAAAACGGGCCAAAGAAATTGACGGCACTGTGCTTTATGTGTATTCGCCCGAAATGCTTGTGTTGGAAAAACTCAGGGCACTTTGCCAGCAAACCGAAGAGTATCGGGCCCTTGTACCAATTTCAATTAAATCGAGAGCCCGCGACTTTTTTGATATTCATACGCTCGTTACTCATTTCAATCTCGATTTTAACACAGACGAGAACATTGCACTTGCCCGCAATATTTTCGAGATCAAAAAAGTAGAATTGCGATTCATCCGGTATTTAAACAAATACAAGGAGCATCATCGTCAAAGCTGGCAGATAGTAAAAGACACAATTCTCAGTGAGGATCAGGCAAAGGATTTTGATTACTACTTTGAATTTGTACTCACTAAATTTACCCATTTAGGCAGGCTCTGATTCAGAAACCTTTGGGATAGTATAATTTCCAGCGTTCGGCGTATTCTTTTTTCCTTATTCCATAGGTAAGGTAAAAATCATACTTCATTGGTAATTCTAATTTTCTTAAGTAAGACTCGGCACAACCCGCCTTTTCAAGATAAAAGCCTATAGCCTGATGATAGGGATATACATAGTTTAATGCTTTCAGATACTTTATCAGTTTGGGAATATCCATATCCGGCAATGCTTTTTTGTAGGCTTCCAGCACATCAAACACACCACCTGCGTAACCTGGCCTTACAGTAATATCAATTAAAGTTCGTTCCAGATCGGTATAATTAAATTCGGCAGAGGCCGTCTTTGTTTTTATAACACCCAATCGGTTGGTAAACTGCCCGTTCAGCAAAAGAATTTTCTGCGAATTGATTCTATAACTGCGTTCCGATCTTCGTTGTTCTTTTAGAAAAGCCCTGTCTATTGCCGATTGCTGAATTGGTGCTGCAGATTTACTTTTGAGTACTACGGATGTTCTTTCGTTGTTCAGGTAAAAGGTTTTGGGAATCTGGTTGGTTAAATCATGCAATACAACGGCCGACAGATGGGAAAAATAAGCATCATGCTTCAATCCCTGAATTATTGTCCAGATATCGTCTGTTTTCCATGCATATAAATAATCAGGCAACCTTCCATCTTCATTCTCCGAAAAGATTACAGATTTAGTGATTATCTGATTATCCGATAAAATTTTCAGAAATCGGTAAAATGTGGCAGATTTAGGCAGTTCCCATTCATTTTTGTGTGCTGAAAAAAAGCGGCTGAAAGAATATCGGGTAAATGATTTTACACCAGCCTTCTCTAAATCCTGCTCTATTCGGGAAATTTGAAGTAAAATTTTAGAGATTTTAGCCATCTGCTGTATTAAGCATATATGCTTAATACAGCAAAGTTAATACATTTCCCTCAAAAAAACAAATTTTTCTCCCCGTAAATACGGCATATATGCCGTATTTACGAATTTTATCTCACAAAGGTTTCATTATTCACGCAAAAAATTATTTCCCGCTCCGTTTTTTCGCCTCCTCCAATGTAATACGGTTACCTTTCTCATCAAACACCACCACAAATGCCTGCTCAAAGCCGTTTTTGCGCAGTTCTGCCTGGCGTTTTACGGCTTCGGCCTGTGTGTCATAGCTTCCGGCGGTGTATTTCCATAAGCCTTTGTCTTTGTAGCTCCAGATGTCGGAAATGCCTTTGAATTGGCCGGAACCGGCGGCAAGCTGTTTATCGGACGAAAGTATTTGTACCCGATAAACCACGCTGCCGGAAATGGCGGCTGCCGGTTTGGTGCCTGCGGTGTCTTTGGCGGTGTTGGGAGTTACCGTGGTGTTGTTTGCCGGAGGCTGCGGGTTGTTGCGGTTGGCCACATTGTCGGCGGGTTTGCGCAGGCCGGCGGTGTCTTCGGGGGTGATTTCGTAGGGTTTTTCGTTTTCGAGGGCATCGGCGTATTGTTTTTTGGTGCCTTCCACTTCGTCTTTCCATACGCGGAAGGCCCGGAAAATACTGGAGGCCATATAGGTCTGGCCTTTGGCTGATGCCAGAAAACGTTCTTCGGCCGGGTTGGTGAGGAAACCGGTTTCGATGAGCACCGAGGGCATGCTGGTTTTCCAGAGTACGAGGAAACCGGCCTGCTTTACGCCTTTGTTTACACGGCCTGCACGCTGCGCAAACTGCTCCTGGCAAAGCTCGGCAAAACGGGTGCTTTGCTTCTGATACATGTTCTGATAGGTGCTCAGAATAATCATGGCCTCATCAGAAGCAATGTTCATGTTGTATTTGTTCTGGTAATCGTCTTCAAACAGCGCCGCATCGTTTTCGCGCTTGGCTACTTCGAGGTTGCCGTTGTTTTTATGCAAGCCCATAACGTAGGTTTCAGAGCCCTGCGCGGTTTCGTTGCATACGTCTTTTTTGGTGCGTTTGTCGCGCACGCAGGCCGAGTTGCAGTGGATGCAGATAAACAGATCGGCGTTGTTTCGGTTGGCAATGGCGGCCCGTTCGTTGAGTTCTACGAATACGTCGGTTTTGCGGGTGTACACCACTTTTATGTCGGGGTAATGCTCGTTGAGGTATTTGCCAAGCTGTAGTGCCACGGCAAGGGCCACGTCTTTTTCCTTGGCATTATCGCCGTGGCAGCCGGGGTCTTTGCCGCCGTGGCCGGGGTCGATGCACACCACTTTTATTCTTTTCTCTTCGGGCTGCGACTGTAGCGCAAAAGCACCTGCCACAAGCAACAATGTGCCTGCGGTGAGGATACGGAGTATTGGGCTTTTAACAATCCTTCGCATGGTTTCCATTTTCCGTACAGCCCTTTTTCATTAGTTTTGGGCCGTATTTACGGTTAATAACAAAAATACCGCCAAACATTGGCCCCTTTGCCTGCTTCAATCCGACTTTTCAACGCCCGGCTGTTCATGGGAACGCTGCTTATGCTTTTCGTATGTCCGGCAATGGCCCAGAACAACGAAGAACAGGCCCCCGACACGGCTAAAGTAAGCACCGAAGGCATCAGCGATAAGCTGAAAGCCATGGTAGAGTACAGCGCCGCCGATTCCATGCGGTTCGATCTCGAACGCCAGATTATTTACCTCTGGGACAGCGCCAAAGTGGTGTACCAGTCCACCACCGTAATGGCCGACTACATCGAAATCGACTTCAAAAACAACATCATCCTCGCCATTGGCAAAAAAGACAGCACCGGCTACACCACGCAAAAAGTAGAATTTGCCGAAGGCAGCCAAACTTACTACGCCGATAAAATACGCTACAACTACCTCACCGGAAAAGGCAAAATTTCGGAAGCCGCCACCATCGACGGCGAAAGCCATATTATTGGCGAGGCCGTGAAGAAAGACTCCACCGTATTTTTCATTTACCGCGGGCAATACACCACCTGCGACCTCGAGCACCCGCATTTCAGCATACGCGCCCGCAAACTCAAAATTATTCAGAACGATAAAATAGTTACCGGCCCGGCCTATCTCGAAATTGCCGACATTCCCACGCCCCTTGCCGTGCCGTTTGGCTTTTTTCCCAACAAAAAGCAACGCACTTCGGGCATTCTCATTCCCACTTACGGCGAATCGCCCCAGCTTGGCTTCTTCCTGCGCGATGGCGGCTACTACTGGGGAGCCAGCGACAAATTCGATCTTGCCCTGCGCGGCGATATTTACTCACGCGGAAGCTGGGGAGCAAAAGCCATTTCAAACTACCGTGTGCGCTACAAATACAGCGGCAACATCAGCACCCGCTTTTCGCGCATCATTACCGGCGATACCGAATTGCCCGACAGCCAGATCCGAAACGACTTTTTCGTAACCTGGACACACACGCAAGACCCCAAATCGAACCCCAATGTGCGTTTCTCGGCCAACGTCAATGCCGGCACCAGCACCTACAACCAAAACAACGCCACGGTGGCCAACAACTACCTGGCCAATACATTCCAGTCAAACATTGCCTGGTCGCGAAGCTGGAAATACCTTACACTGGCCACCAACCTGCGCCACTCGCAAAACACACAAACCGGCATTGTGGATATGACATTGCCTCAGGTGGCACTTACCTCCACACGTATTTTCCCGTTCCGCAGCAAAACCCGTGTGGGCACAAAGTGGTTCGACAAAATCGGCTTTTCTTACACTGCCGATATGCAAAACCTGCTCAGCGTACAGGAACGCGAACTGAGCCTGAACAACTTCAACAATCTCGGCCCAAAATTCCGAAACGGTATCCGCCAGACCTTACCCGTAAGCACCACGCTCAATTTGTTGAAATATTTTACACTCACCCCGCAAGTCAACTTCAATTCAGTTACCCAGTTTCGCACCATCGAAAAAACCTGGGATGCTGCAAACAGCCGTATTGTAACTGATACCATTAACGGTGTAAAAGCCAATATCGACTGGAATGCCGCGCTTACATTAGGCACACGCTTTTTCGGTACTTACGCCAAACGCAAGGGCAAATACAGTGTAATCCGTCACACGGTTACACCCAACATTTCGCTCAATTACACGCCCGATTATACCGACCCGCGCTTCGGTTTCTGGAAAGAAGTCCAGAACAATGAGTTTGGCGGAAAGCAGAAATATTCCATTTTCGAAGGCGGCGTATATGGCGGCTCGCCTGCCGGGCGCATTGGCTCGATAGGCTTAAACCTGCAAAACAACCTCGAAGGCAAACTGCGCCCCAAAAACGACACTGCTTCGGCCACCTCCGCCGCTGCACGACGGATGCTGATAGATGCCTTTAACTTTACCATGAATTACAACATGATGGCCGAAACGTTTCAATGGTCGCAGCTTACTGTTAATTTCCGCACCAAACTTTTCCGCGTAATAGATGTAAACACCAATTTCAGCGCCGATCCTTACCGGGTAAACGAAAATGGCGTACGTATAAACCGCTTCGAATGGCGCACAGGCAAACGCCTCGCCCGCCTCACATCGTCCACTCTTGTTCTCGCCACCAGCTTGCGGCCGGGCGGACTCTCCTCACAATCGGGCGATATGCCACGCCAAAGCCCGCTTGCCACACAGGACGAACTCGAATACATCAATGCCAACCCCGACCAGTTTGTCGATTTCAACATTCCCTGGTCGCTCAATGTGGGCTACAACCTGAGCTGGAGCCGGCCGCTGCTGGATCAAACCGTTACACAGGCCATCAGCTTTTCGGGCGATATGAATATCACTCCGAAATGGAAAATAAGCTTTAACTCCAACTACGACCTCGAACGCGGCGAGTTTGGTTTTACACAGTTTACACTTTACCGCGATTTGCACTGCTGGGAAATGCAGTTTAACTGGGTTCCCTTTGGATTCAGGCAGAGCTACAACATTACCATTCAGGTAAAAGCCGCCGCCCTCAACGATCTTAAACTTACCCGCAAGCGCGATTGGTTTGATTTTGCCACACAATAAACTGCGGCAACATGCAATTTACGCAATAAGTCATACAAACTATTGCATCTTTTCTGCTGACTACGCAATCCTCCTTGTTTTCAATTCTGTTTTAAAACCAACTTTAAGTCAGGTTTTAAAAACATCTGAATCATGAAAAAAATTATCTCAATTACTGCGGGACTGTTGCTTGTGTCGGCAGGACTTAAAGCACAGTATTTTCAACATGCCTATGGAGGTGCCTGCGAGGCTCTTGGCGACGGAACAACTGCAATTAGCGGGCCTATGGGCCATGTTTTAACAGGACATACCGACCTGTATTCAGGTCAGGATATTCAACTGGTAAGAACAAATGTGGCAGGTCAGGTACCCGGCCCGCCTTTTTTTAACGAAGTGTATCGCATCAATGGTAGTTCGGGCACACTTTACTGTACGCCGGTTAAGGTAATGAATACCCCAAGTAATGATATTCTGGTGGTTAGCAATACAAATAATTCTTCTTCAACCAGTCCTGAGTTTTCTGTTACCAAGTTGAACGGAACAGGAACTCTGAACTGGAGTATGGGGTTTGTTGACCCGGTCTGGAATAATGCAACAGCCACATCAGCATGTCTTTCAACCCCCTATCCAAATAATATTTACGTATGTGGCTATGTAACCACTACAGATGCAAACCTCGTCGTAATGCCTTTTATAGTTTGCATTGATTGGGTAAACAATGTGGTTTTATGGTCTCAAACCTACAACATACGCCCTTCTCTGCCCGACGATAACAGGCCTGCTGATGTTATTTCTCCATTATCAGGCAACAGATTAATTATGGTAGGTACCAGCGATAATGCAGGAGCAGTTGATGGTTTCTTTATGGATATTGATTATACCAATGGTATTCCTCTTCAACGCACTAATCCGGCAGGTATCGGATATGAAGTGATGCTATATGATAATGCGGGCGGAATAGACATAGTTACAGGCATTGCCACCCGATTAACCAACACAGGCACTCCTTTTCATGTAATTTGCGGTAACAGCGATTTCGGAATTTCCAGTTCAAATTTGCACCCCTGGTTGTTTCAGATTAACGACATGGGTGTAGTAATATGGAGCAAGGAACTACTCTACTCGGCTGCCGGTTCAAATGCCACTGTAAACGACATTATTGCACGGGTAAACACTTTGGGGCAACACGAATATTATCTCACAGGACTTGTGGATTTTGGTTATACATTTGGCAATGGTGATCCGGTAGTTTTTAAATGCGACAATACCGGAAATGCTGTAACCGAATTTAACTATCCCATGCCCGGAACAAGCACACAAAACCAGTGGGGAGTAAGTTTGGGAATAGAAACCTCCCCCGGCATCGAAGGGCTGGCTGTATACTGCAACGACGGTGCCGGGTTCCTTACGGGTGCTGCCGGTGATATGTATATGGTTAAATCTTACTTCAACGGAGTGAATGGATGCGGTGAAGTTCTTACCACATTTTCATCCAATACTGCGTCAACCAACAATTTCGATGACAATGTGCTCACTATTGCACCACTCAATCTGACCAATATTTCCGCTATTCCTCTTGGCCCTTCTTCTGACACTCCGAATTGCAATGCATCTTCCATAGGTGGAGGCAGCAACATCAGAATTGCCGGTAACAATGGTACTAATGAAAGCGGCAATGCGACTTTAGCAACTAATCCTGTATCCTCTTCATCACAAATGCTGTTACTTAATACAAATTACACGGAAGAAAAGCAGATTATGACAAGCATAATCAATGTGGAAGGGCGAGAAATACAAAGCTTTACACAAACAATTCCTGATGGTGAACAACAAACAAGGTTAACACTTAACCAGCCACTTCCCGCAGGCATTTACCTCATCAGAATTCAGCACGGTAAAGCTACAGAAACACTTAAACTCGTCGTAGAATAAACATTTAATTCGTTTAACCGTGCCGCCTCACCCGATATCCGGGAGGGGCGGCATGCTTTATTCCTCCCCCAGCAAAATACGCAACACCTCTTTCTTACGACTGCGCGATACTTCCACATTCGACTTATCAGACATAATCAGATACCCTCCATCGCCGCGCTGATAGTGGCGCACATGCTTCACATTAACCAGATGTGAATTATGTACCCTGATAAAACCTGCCTCCAAAAGCTGTTCTTCATAATTTCTGAGCAACCGGGCTACAGTATATTTTTTGTTCAGGGTATAAATATGTGTGTAATTGGATTCAGCCTCCAGGCGAATAATTTCGTCAAAGGCAATCATATTATACCCATCGGCACTTTGCACGGCCAAACGTTGCACGTTAGGCTTACGCTGGGCATTTTCAAGACGTTCAAGCCGGTGATGTATTTCTTCTGTTTGCGGGGATTTATTTTCTTTACCTGTTTTTTGAATGGCCCTTTTCACCATTTCGGTAAGATCATTTACATCAATTGGTTTCTGTAAATAATCAAATGCCGAAGCACGCAATGCCTTAATTACGTATTGTGAGTGAGCGGTAGTAAATACAACTGCTTTGAAATTCCCTCTTATGGCCTCCAATAAATCAAAACCATTCATCTCCGGCATTTCCACATCAAGAAAAACAAGATCCGGTTTTTTACTTTTTATTGCTTTTATCGCCTCATGCGGATTGATAAAAACAGCCAATACTTCCAATTCAGGGCAATTTTGCTCAATCAGTATTTTCAAAAGCTGAGCACTGTTTTCTTCATCATCAATTATAATGGCTTTCATGATCTGTCAATACAATGAGTAAAACACAAACAGTTTATTTCGCAACTTATTATTCAAAAATAGCGGAATAATTATTTTCCGCACATTATTCTGAAATTAATCCTGGTTTTGCAAAAAACTGGCAATGGCCAGTTCATAGCTCTGCAAGCCAAAACCACCAATGCTGCCTTTGCAATACGGAGCAATAAACGAAACATGCCTGAAATCTTCGCGGGCAAAAATGTTGGAAATATGCACCTCCACCACCGGTGCCTGCACAGCCGAAACCGCATCGCCCAGCGCAACCGATGTATGGGTATATGCACCTGCATTCAGAATTATACCATCGTGCGTAAAACCGCATTCGTGAATTTTATTTATCAATTCACCCTCCACATTGCTTTGGAAGTATTCTAAAGTAACCTGAGGATATTTATTTCTTAATACCTGCAAAAATTCGTCGAACGAAGTATAGCCATATATTTCGGGCTGGCGTACACCCAGAAGATTCAGATTGGGGCCGTTGAGAATAAGGAGTCGCATAAATAGAATATTTATTCTGCGAATATGCAAAATCCTGACGATCTGAATGGTGATTTCTGCACTCCCGGGCAAAGACGGCTATACTTTTCAACAGACCTTCATTTCTAATCCAAATCTGTTCGTGAATTGAAGAATATTGCGTAATTAGTACCTGAGATTATGATATGAGCTGGAAAGCAGATATACAGGGATTCAAAAATTACCTGAAATTAGAGCAGTCACTTTCGCCTAATTCGGTTGAAGCATACCTGCATGATGTAATCAGGCTGAATGAATTTCTTCAGCTTCGCCAGTACACCATTTCAGCCCCGGAAATAAAGCCCGAGCATCTCCGCGAATTTCTGAAATACCTCAATGAGCTTGGCATGAGTGCCACCACACAGGCGCGTATGCTGTCAGGCATTCGTGCGTTCTTTCGTTATCTGCTGCTCGAAAATCTCATAAACGACGATCCTACCGAATTGCTCGAATCGCCCCGCACCAGCCGTATGCTGCCCGATACGCTGAGCGTGGAGGAAATAGACCTGCTGCTTTCGCACATCGACCGCAGCACACCCGAAGGCGAAAGAAACCTGGTTATGCTCGAAACCCTGTACAGTTGCGGGCTGCGCGTGTCGGAACTGGTCAACCTGCGCATTTCCGATCTGCATCTCGACGAAGGCTACCTCAGCGTAACCGGCAAAGGCAACAAGGAACGGCTCATTCCCATTGGCGGCCGTGCTTCGCAGCTCATTGAACTTTACCGCTTTCAGGTGCGTGCCAAAATAAATGTGCAGCGCAACGAAGAAGACATACTCTTTCTCAACCGTCGCGGCCGGCGACTTACACGGGTAATGATTTTTACCATCATCAAGCAGTTGACCATAAAAGCCGGTGTGCGTAAGGTAATCAGTCCGCATACGTTCCGGCATTCGTTTGCCACTCACCTTGTAGAAGGCGGCGCCGATTTGCGGGCCGTGCAGGAAATGCTTGGCCATGTTTCCATTACCACCACCGAAATCTACACCCATCTCGACCGCAACTACTTACGCGAGCAGGTACAAAGTTTTCATCCGCGACGCAAATCCGGTTAAGATTCCAGAGGCTGATTGTGTTCATCCGTGGTTTCATCCTCATCCGCCTGTTCTGCATCTGTAGCGGGCGAATTTTCATCGGGATCGGGCTCAGCATAGCGCGGAATTTTCTGGGTGTAGCTGCTTTTAATGACATGGGCAAAGAACCATTCATGAAAAACAATCATCTCGGGCGTTTTTACTTCCCAGCGGTAGCCTCTTTTGTTTGATTTGAGCAGCTCAAATTCATCGGGCATTTGCTGGTAGGTGGTTTTGAAGTCGTAGCTGTTTGCATCAAGCTGGCGGAGTATTTCGTAAATGATTCTATCGCGCGGGTGGAGTTTATCCTGCTGTTCGAGTTTGCGCAGGTGTTTGCGGGTGCTTTCAATGCGTTTGCCGGCCAGTTCGTGAAGCGTGCGTTCAATATCTGTAATAATGAGCAGCACACGCAGGCCCACGTTCCAGCCTTCGCTGTCGGTTTCAATGGCATTGAGTGCAAGCAGCAGGTCGTTTGCTTCGCGGTACATGCCTTGCAGGAAGAGGATATTGGCCAGCAGGTATTGGCGTTTGCCGCGGCGAAAGGTATTTCGTCGGCCGGTTTCGGTGGCCAGGAGTTGTTGCAGAATCATACGTGCCTGCCCGAAACGCTGGCTGTAAAAATGCCCGTAAAATTCGCACTCCATGCACTGCCCGGCGTTGAAACTTTCGAGATGCTGCAGGGCCATTGCGCGCTGGCAGTAATCAACCGTGCGATCGAAGCGGTGCAGGTAAATTTCGTTATCGGCCAGGTTGAGCAGCACGGTGCCAAGGCGGCTGTCGTTGTACAAAGCCTTTGAATTTTCGACCAGTGTAAGCTGTTTTTCGAGGCAGCGGCGGGCTGTGCGGTAGTTGCGGTTAAACTGGTTTCGGGCTGCATCGAGGTAGAGCCAGTAAAAGTTTACATGGTCCGAACTTACTTTCTGGGCATGGTCGCGCAGCCGTTCCACATCGGCAGCAAGTTCAGGATCATAGGCATTTATATAGGCTTTGCTTTCTATCCGGTTTATCCATTTGTTGTAAGTGCAGTAGGCATCAAACGCCGCGCGGTGGGCGCGTTCGGTTTTTTCGTAACGGTGCATGAGGCGGTTAAACACGGTATTGTCCTGCTGCACTACAGCCGCAAACTGCATTTTCAGTCGCAGGGCGAGCAGCCATTCTTCATACAGTTCAAATTTTTCGCCCGTTTCGCACACACTGTCGCAAAGAAAATTGGCCACATCTTCGAGCCCTCTTCCGGCCACAATCTGGGCATAGCATAGTTTTTTGCGAGCTTCAAAAAGGTAGCGGTAATAGTCGCCGTAATTGCCTTCTCGTTTCACATTTACATCAAGCAGCAGGGCTTCCAGCAGTTTATCCCTGAACCGGATCAGCAAACGGCTGTAGGCCATGGTTGCGCGTTTTCCGTACAGAAAAAACTCCACATCGCTGTCGGGAGGCAAATCAGGACGTTCTGCCAGCACATCAAGAAGTTTTACACTTTTGCTGTTAAACTTTTCGCCCCGGCTGTCGAAAGAAGTGAGGTAATTTCTGAAAGTGGTGCGTTCTTCCGGGTGCATTGAAAGCAGTAATCTCCGGATTGTTTTTAATCCGCTCATAACTCTTGTAATGAATGGTTAAACAATACTTTTCCAGCACCGGCACAATCCTGCACCGGTAAAAAATGGCTTGAAAAACAGAATTTCTACTCTGCCGAGTGTCGCAGGCAGGTGCTTCAAGGATTGGCGGCTGATAAACTGAAAACAGGCAACGGATCCGGATCGTATTCTTTCAAAACATATCCATTCTTTCCCCCTCTTCCCCACCACAAACTTACAACCACCCTCTACCCTTTTCAAAATAAAAATCAATCTTTTTATACTTTTTGTTAACATTTTATTTAATTATTGATTTTTGAATGTCGGATGAGTTAGTGTTTTTCCATTGCAGTATGGAGCGTGACGATCACCTTTGGAGATAACCAAATCTTAAACCTATGGAGATCATCACGACCATCCTGCAACTCTCGGGTATTATTGGTACCCTGACCATCGGAGCGGGACGCAGTTAAGCGTTCGCTCTTCCGGAACAGACAGCCGGCCCCTGCGCCGGCTGTCTGCGTTTGCGAAGGTCTGTCAAGAAACAGTTAAAATCAATTCGCGTTTTGTGTATGGACATGGGCTGAGCAGCGACATTCAGAAACGATCAAATTCCTAACAATCAGTATTTTACATAAACACGTACTTTCTACTGAAGTTTATACTTTCGGAAAAAGTCTTCAATTAATGCGAAGCAAAAATTCAAAATGCGGCCTGAAATTGTTTTCAGGGCCGCATTTACGACAATCGGATATTTTTTGGAAGAAGATAAGTTGAACTATCTCCCGTTTTTACAAGGTTAATCGGCTACTTCGTGTTTCAACGATTCTTCGGCTGTATGTCTTATTTGCTGCTCGGCATCTTCTTTTCCAAGATATTTTTTTACCAGATAATGGAAAAGATAAATGAGCGGAGTGAGTCCGAGCGCAATTACAAGTTTAAGCACATAATTCAGCCAGCCGCTTTCCCACCACTGCGCGTGGGTAAATTTACCCGGAACCACAAAGCCAATGTAAAGCACCACAAAACTGTCGATGAGTTGCGAAATTACTGTGGAACCTGTGCTGCGCAGCCAGATGAAACGACCGCCGGTACGTTCGCGGATAAACCAGAACATTACCGAGTCGATAAGCTGCGAAATAAAAAATGCGGTAATGCTGCCAATAATGATCCACAGCGACTGACCAAAGACCAGATTAAACGTGGCATCGTCGGCCACGCCCGGAATGGGAGCTTCGGGCGAACCGGTAAAGGCTTTGGGCTGCATGCCCAGATATACGATCACAAACGAATAGGCAATCATGCAACTGGTAAGCACCGAAAGCCAGCGCACTACTTTGCGGCCGTAAAATTCGTTCACAATATCGGTAGTAAGAAAAACCACCGGCCAGGGCAGAATGCCGATAATGGCCACATACGTGCCGAGATTGATAAAACCCAGATCGAGCGGAACCTGAATGAGTTTGGCGCTGATGAGCTCGGCGGTAATGGCACTGGTAATAAAAATGGCCGAAAGAATGAGCAGCAGCCGTGTGCGCTTGTGTTGAAGTTGCATGGCAGAAATGTAGAAAATAAAACCATGCTGGAGCGTTTTTGTTCACGCCGAAGCGATTGCCCCTGCACCAACTAAAAATGAGGCTCAACAGGTTTCAAGAAACTCCTCCAGCGCGGCATATACCTGCTCAAGCTGTTTGGTGGTAATGCAGTATGGGGGTAATACATAAATTATATTTCCCAGCGGACGAAGTATCACACCGCGTTCGAGGAAAAACGGATGCACACGTTCGCTGATCGGGTTGAGGTAGGAAGTGCTTTCGGTGCTGCGCAGTTCGAATGCGGCTATGGTGCCTTTGCAACGTGCCTGCATCACAGCCCGGTGATTTTTCAGCCGCCGGGTTTGTGCCTGTTGAAAGTGTGCAAGCGTGTGTATCTGCTGTTGCGTGTGTGCTTCTTCCATCAGGTCGAAACTGGCCAGGGCAGCGGCGCAGGCGGTGGCGTTTGCGGTGTACGAATGGCCGTGAAAAAACGTGCGCGTGCGGTCGGAGGTGAGGAATGCGGCGTGTATTTCTTCGGTGCACAGTGTAACGCCCAGCGGCATGAAACCTCCGGTAAGGCCTTTCGAAAGGCAAATCATGTCAGGCTTTACCGTGCATTGGTCGCTGGCAAACCAGGTGCCGGTGCGGCCGAAACCGGTCATTACTTCGTCGGCAATTACCGGTATGCCTTTGTCTTTGCAGCGTTGGTAAATGCGGCTCAGTGCTTCGGCTTCGTACATAATCATGCCGCCTGCGCCCTGTATGAGCGGCTCGGCAATGAAAGCCGCCGTATGCTCATCGAGCGCCTCTGTCAAAGCATTCAGGCTTGCATCTTCGCTACCCGGCAGCGGCACAGGAATATGCACCACCTCAAACAGCAAAGGCCCGAATGCCCGGCTGAACACGTTGCGCGCCCCGGCCGACATGGCCCCGAATGTATCGCCGTGATAGGCATTTTCGAACGCCACAATTTTTGTACGCGGTGTGCCTTTGTTGTGCCAGTATTGCAAAGCCATTTTCAGCGCCACTTCCACTGCGGTGGAGCCATCGTCGGAATAAAATACTTTGCTCATGTGGGGCAGCCGTCCCAGCAGCCGCTCGGCCAGTTCCACCGCAGGCTCGTGGGTAAAGCCCGAAAAAATGGCATGTTCGAGCGTGACAAGCTGCACCGCAATTTTTTGCGCAATATATGGATGCGCATGACCATGCAAATTGACCCACCACGAAGCCGTGGCATCAATATAACTGCGGCCGTCTTCGCCAAACAGCAAAGCTCCTTCGCCACGCACCAATGCCACGGCATCCTGCACAGGCAACTGCGGCGTAAACGGATGCCAAACCGCGGCACGGTCGCGTGCTGATAATGAAGGCGTGTTCATGCCGCAAAGATAGCAGCCGCAATACAGCAGCCAACGCATCGGGCAATTAAGTAAACCAATCGGGAAATGTTAAGCGGGCTGCAAGCTGAACTGCCCGGCATAACGGCTTATCACCTGCTGATTAATCACCCCTTCTTTCATAATACGCCCGATACAGCGCAAACCGCTGTGACGTAAAATAATATCTTCCGAAAGCTGGTGAGGAGGACCGTTAAATACCAATCCGGCCACGGGAATATTCCGGTAACGAAGCACATCAAGTGTAAGCAGGGTATGATTAATGCTTCCGAGATAATTCTGAATCACCACCACCACTTCAGCCTCAAACTTCACAATAAGATCAATAATAAACTGCTCTTCGTTGAGCGGTACCATTAACCCGCCCGCACCTTCTATAATTAAGGTATTAGTGGTTTCGGGCAATACAATTTTGTGGAGATCAATGCGGGTATCTTCGAGTTCGGCGGCCGCGTGGGGCGACATGTACTGACGCAGCACATACGCTTCGGGGTGGATGCGCGTTTGCGTGTTGGTAATGTACTTGCGGATTTTATCAGAATCGGTAGAAAAATAACTGCCGGTTTGCACAGGTTTCCAGTAGTCGGCCTTGAGGGCTTCTACGAGAATGCCGGAAACCACGGTTTTTCCAACATCCGTTCCAATACCGGTTACGAATATTTTCTTCATTCAGAGGGGGTAGCTGCGTCAAATGTCGCAAATAAACCCCGAACATTCAAAACCACAAAGCCGCGCATTTTAAGAAATCATTGATTTCTTTTTCGGTGTTGTGCGTATGAATGCATACGCGGATTCTTTCAGTACCCGCCGGAACCGTGGGAGCCAGCACCGGCCTTACATCGAAACCATTGCTGCGCAATTTCTCCGCCACCTCGCGGGCTTTATGATTTCCCGGCAAAAGCAGGGCCTGAATGGCTGATTGTGAGGGCAATAAATGTAACTGCGGGTAGTTTGCAGCCGTTTGTCGGAAAAAATGAATGCGCTGTTGCAACTCCAGTTTCAACATGCCATGATTCTGCTGCATAAACCGGCACGATTCGCGCAGGGCAATAACCGAATGCGGCGAAGGGGCGGTGGTATAAATAAAGGAGCGCGAAAAATTGATGAGGTAATTCCTGAGCAATTCCGAGCCCAGCCACGCCGCACCATGCACACCGCCAGCTTTGCCAAAAGTATGCAGGCGGGCAAACACTTCTCCGGTAAGCCCCAGTTCGGCGGTGAGTCCCGGAAAGTAAACGCCCGTGCCGTGTGCTTCGTCCACCACCAGTTGCGCCCCTGCCTTCCGGCAGCATTCGGCCATTTCGGCCAGCGGTGCTTCATCGCCATCCATCGAATACACCGACTCCACGGCTACAAATACCAGGCCGCTGCATCGCGCAAGTTTGCGGCGCAAATCGTCGGTGTCATTGTGCGCAAAGCTGTGAGCCTTTGCGGTGGAAAGCCGTATTCCGTCGCGCACCGAGGCGTGAATAAATTCATCGTAAAGCACCGTAGCATTGCGCTGCGCCACGGCCTGAAAGAAGCCCACATTGGCCGCATAACCCGACGAGTAAATGAGCGCCGCATCGGCCTTAAAAATTGCTGCAATTTCACGCTCGGTTTCTTCGGCAAGCGCCGTATTCCCCACCAGCAGCCGCGATCCGCCCGAGCCCGAATTGAAGCCCTCGGCGGCGGCGGCCACACGCGCAGAAAATTCGGGACTATGAGCCAGCCCGTAATAATCGTTCGAACAAAAATCAATTAATCCTTCGGGCGAGTGCAGCTTGCGCAGCGCACCCTCGCTTTCGCGCTTTTGCAGCGCCTGCCTCATAAACTCATCGGCCGGAAAATCTGTATTCATCGTTCCTGCGAAGGATCGAAACGAAGGCCTACATTGAGGCCATAAGAAACAATGGTATGCTTTACGCTTCCCTCAGGATCAACTGCCTGGCTGTTGAAAAACTTAATGCCCGCATGAGGCTGCACATACACGAAGAAGTTTCCCCAAATGGCATAATCGGCCACGGGCGCTAGCGATAAAAACCAGTTGCTTGAAGCATTGTCGTTGCCAAACAAATTGATGCGCTGCACTCCGCTGAAATTGAAATACCCGCCGCGTAAATTAACCGACGCCGAAACAGCCGAACGGGCTTCGGGAAACAGCGGAACTTCAAACTGCGCATAAAGCACATCGAACCGGAAACTCTCGTCGAAAATAAGCGGTGCCGAAGAGTTGTCGAGCTGAATGCTGGAAAGAATAAACTTCTCGAAACTCAGTCCCAGCCCAGCACGCACTTTGCCAAAGGGAAAAAGTATGCCGCTATCCCAGGACGTAAACGGACTGGTGGCCCTGAAACCAAAACTTCCGGTTTCAATGGCCACGCCCTGCCTGTCGAAAAGCGAAGTTTTGTCGAGCTCCGAAAACCAGCGCGCCGAGCCCCAGCTATGCCCGAAATACACCAATTGCTTGTCCATATTCTTCTTCACATCGGTTCGCGCACCGGGCTGGGCCGACGCGGCAATGGCGAATAAACAGAAACAGGCAAAGAGGTGTAATTTTTTCATCAGGGTTGAGCCATTTCCTGCGGGGCAGGTTTTGTATGTGAGGGGCGGCCTTTGGCAAAAGGCGTTTGCGGTTCGAGGCCAAGCAGGCGGAAAAGTTCCATGTCGGCATCAAAGGCCGGATTGGGTGTGGTAAGCAGTTTTTCGCCGGCAAAAATAGAGTTGGCACCGGCCATAAAGCACAGGGCCTGGCCTTCGGCACTCATATTGGTTCGTCCGGCCGAGAGGCGCACCACTGTTTTGGGCAGTACAATGCGGGCTGTGGCAATAATGCGCACCATGTCCCAGATGGGCACCGGCGGCTGATCTTCGAGCGGCGTGCCTTCTACGGCCACCAGCGCGTTAATGGGCACCGATTCGGGGTGCGGATTAAGGTTGGCCAGCGTTTTAAGCATACCCAGCCTGTCGTTTACCGTTTCGCCCATGCCGATAATGCCGCCCGAGCAAATGGTCATGCCTGCCTTGCGCACATTATTGAGCGTGTTCAGGCGGTCGTCGTAGGTGCGGGTGGAAATAATTTCGCCGTAAAATTCCTCCGACGAGTCGAGGTTATGGTTGTAGGCATACACGCCGGCTTCGGCCAGTTTCCAGGCCTGTTCTTCGGTAAGCATGCCCAGGGTGCAGCACACTTCCATATCGAGGTTGTTTATGGCTTTCACCATATCCAGCACCTGATCGAAATCGCGGTTGTCCCGAACTTCGCGCCAGGCTGCGCCCAAACACATACGCGATGCGCCGGCTGCTTTGGCCTTTTCGGCTGTGGCCACCACTTCCTTCACCGGAAGCAGTTTATGCACTTTTACTTCGGTGTGATAGCGGGCTGCCTGCGGGCAATAGCTACAGTCTTCGGGGCAGCCGCCGGTTTTGATGGAAAGCAGCGAACTCACCTGAACCGCACGGCTGTTGTGGTGTTCGCGGTGAATTGTGGCAGCCTGATGGATTAAGTCGAGCAGCGGACGGTTGTAAACCTCCTCTAATTCCTGAATCGTCCAGTTGTGGCGAATGTTTGTCATACCAGTTTAACAAATATAGAAGAATGCCGGAGAGCGGCAAACCGGGGCAAAAATACCGGAGTTTTTCGGCCATACGCATATTAATTTTGCGAATGCTGATTATCAGTGGTTTTGGTTAAATATATAATGGCAGGTGTCAGAATTTTGAGCAATGACGAGGGATGTGGAGGGTTGTTAATAAAATGTGGAGGGGGGGACTTGACAAGGGGTGGTTGGTGGGTGTTACCTTTGTGGGGAAAATTAAGCAGTTTATTGGAGTGGTTTTGTTTAATAAGTAAATCAATTATTAATTTATTCATTAAAATGATGAAATTACAAGAAACTACTCATTGTCACCAAAAAAGTACACCGGCTTCTTCCCCGCTGGCTTCGGCCAATTCGGTGGCAGATGCTTTTCTTAAACTCAGCCAGCCCGAAACCGGCGATGTACTTACCCATTTAAAGTTGCAGAAGCTGTTGTATTATGCACAGGGCTACCATCTGGCACTTTATAATGTTCCGCTTTTCGAAGAGCCTATTCTTGCGTGGGAGCACGGCCCGGTGGTGCAGCAAATTTACCACCGGTTCAAGCACCTGGGTTCGGCCTCGCTTCCCCCGCCGGAAAATTATCATAGCACGGATATTTTTACTCCCGATCAACTCGCTCTCATTATTGATGTAAATACGGTGTATGGTCAGTTTTCGGCGTGGAAACTTCGTGATATGACGCATAATGAGTACCCGTGGCTTGTTACTCCCCGCAACGAGGAAATCCGCCGCGATCTTATTTACGAGTTTTTCAAAAACCACTTATTGAAGCACGATGGGGAAGAATAAGTTGCGGCAGCCGCAGCTTTCGTCTGGTAAACTCATCACTTCTGCCCCTACTGCACAACTTCATTCACCGGTAAATTATCCGGTGTTCAGCTTCAAATACCTGCATCCGAATTATAATGTGGAGCAATGTGAGGGCGACGACAAGCAGGCACTCATTCAGCGTATGGCCATGATCGGGCGTATAAACTGGAACGAACTTCAGTTGGCTCCGCGGCATGGCATAGGCTGCGAGAAAATCAGTAAGGATAGCATACGGCCGGGTATTCCGGCGGGCGTTCCGGAGCATATCGACTTTTTTCTTGCGTTCAGGTACAACGGAAAGAAGGCAATTATCGGCTGGCGTGATACCTTTGTGTTTCATTTACTTTACGTGGACCGTAATTTTTCGGTTTACGCACACTGAAACGCCATGCGTATAGACATTATATCCGTAGTGCCCGAACTGCTTGAAAGTCCGTTTTCGCATTCCATTATGAAACGGGCGCAGCAAAAAGGACTGGCCGAAGTACATCTGGTGAATCTTCGTGATTATGCCCACGACAAACACCGCACGGTTGACGATTATGCCTTCGGCGGGGGGGCGGGCATGGTAATGAAAATAGAACCCATTGCCGCCTGCATTGAAGATCTCAAAAGCAAGCGGCATTACGACGAAATCATTTACATGTCGCCCGACGGTGAGCAGTTTTCGCAGGCTATTGCCAACCGGCTTTCGTCGCTCGAAAACATTCTTATCCTTTGCGGGCATTACAAAGGTGTTGACGAGCGGGTGCGCGAGCATTTCATTACCCGCGAAATTTCGGTGGGCGACTATGTGCTTTCGGGCGGCGAACTGGCGGCGGCCGTGGTAAGCGACGCCGTAATACGCCTTATTCCGGGTGTACTTAACGACGAAACCTCGGCCCTGAGTGACTCTTTTCAGGACAATTTGCTGGCTCCGCCCGTTTACACCCGCCCGGCCGAATTCAGAGGCTGGAAAGTGCCAGAAGTTCTGCTCTCGGGCCACGAAGCAAATATTCACCACTGGCGGCACGAACAGGCCATACAGCGCACCCGCCAACGCAGGCCGGGGCTTATAGAATGATTGCAGTAAAAAATATGTCCGGTACTTGCTAATTAGGTGAAAGTCCGTATATTTGCACTCCAATTTCGAACAACAATTACAACTATACGCATCATGAATCTCCTCCAATACGCTGAATCACAGCTTTCTCCGAAGGTAAATCACCCCTCTTTCAAGGCGGGCGACACAGTAACGGTTCACTACCAGATTAAGGAAGGCGACAAGATGCGCATCCAGCAGTTCACCGGCGTGGTTATCCAGCGTCGCGGACATGACTCGGTAGAAACTTTCACCGTGCGCAAAATGTCAAACGGCGTGGGTGTTGAACGTATTTTCCCCACCAACACACCTTTCATCGAGAAAATCGAAGTGAAAAAACACGGTGTGGTTCGTCGCGCACGCATTTTCTACCTGCGCAAACTCACCGGTAAGAAAGCCCGTATTCAGGAGCGCATTCAAACTTCAGATTCTGCAGAATAATTTTATCCTGCATTACCCATACATCCCGAACCGTTCTGGTTCGGGATTTTTTTTTGGCCTTACTTTTTCTCCACTAATTTTATTATCTTAATATACTCATTTCTATTTTACACACAGTGTTAACCGGCCTTTTACACAGGCCGGAGATCTTTACAAAACGTTGACGGAACCTGAACACATAGCTTATAGTACTTGCCTAATTTTGAAGTGCAAAAAGCTGAAAACCTTGATGTCACCTGCGACTGAAACCAGCTTTTTGCGGTGAAATTGCTGAATAGTATTCTCATGCTTCGCAATTTTTTTATAGCCGCCTCCGCATTCCTGGTTCAGACCTTATACAGCCAGGCCAGTTTAACTACTCTGGGTACGCCCTACACGCAAAATTTCAATTCGCTGCCCAATACCACCGACGGTGCTGCAATTTCGGCCTGGGCAAACAATACATACCTCACCGGTTGGTACGTAAGCACCACCGCTCCTATTGTTGAGGCCACCTGCGGGCCCACCGCCGCCAGCGTAAACAACACCGGTGCCGTTTACGCAATTGCTTCGGGCACCGACAGAAATCTTGGTTCACGGGCATCGGGCGGTTCTGGAACATTGCGCTATGGTGTTCGCATGGTAAACTCTACCGGCTCTGCACTTACCTCAATTTATGTACAGTACTATGGCGAACAATGGTCTATTGCCGAAAACGGCACCAACGTAAATTCTCTTGCGTTCAGCTATCAAACCGGTACCACAGTTACCTCACTTACGGCCGGTACCTGGACAAACGTAGCCGCGCTCGACTTTACACAAATTTATACGAGTTCGCAAAGTGCAGGATTGGGCGGATCGGCATGTTCGGGAGCTTCGGGCCAGTGTCTTGCGCTTAACGGGAATGCAGCAGCAAACCGGGTATTAATTCAAGCCTGTATTACGGTAAGCGTTGCGGCGGGCGACGAAATTTTTCTGCGCTGGACAGATATCGATAATACCTCAAACGATCATCATCTGCAAATAGACGACCTGGAAGTAACACCGTACAGTGTTTCGTGCGCCACCGTGCTGCCGGTAGAGTTTACTTCGTTTACAGCCGATCTTTATCAGAATCGTCCGCTGCTGCGTTGGGAAACGGCCAGCGAAACCAACAATGCCCGCTTTGAAATTGAGCGCTCTGCCGATGGCGAAATATTTGCCAGAATTGGTACTGTGGCCGGAGCAGGTACTACCTCGCAGCCGCAGCAGTATTCATACTTCGATGCTGCTGCGCCGGAGGGAATAGTGTATTATCGTCTCAAACAGGTAGATTTTAACGGCGATTACGAGTACAGCATAATTCGTGTGGTAACCGTGCCGCCATCGGAAATGCCTTTGCTGCTGCTTAATGTGCAGGGCAATCAACTCAGCTATTCCCTGCAGGGCTGCGAAACGGCCGATGTGCTGGAAGTGTGGAATGCCTCGGGACAACTCATTGAGCGTGTGGCACAGCCGGCGCTTTGGGGCTCGGTTTCGTTGCCGCAAAACGGATTGTATCTTATTCGTGTGCGCTCGGAGCAATGCCCGGCCGATTTGGTGAAAAAGATTGTGTTTACTGCTCAGTAAGCACGGTTAGTTCGTGTACGCCGGGAGTAATTTGCTCTTCGAGGGTGTGTATGAAATCCATTCCATAGCGCAGCAGCAGCGGTAAAATGTTATCGCTTCGTTCCTGAAGTACATTGCCGGGCAATATTTTCTCGCGGAGTTTTTTGAGCTGGTCGAGCGAGGTTTCTTCTTTTTGTTTGGCGGCGCGCACAACTTTGCTTTCGAGGACAGCAAGGCTGTTTTTCATTTGCTGCAATGTGCTTTCGGCGGCGCCGCGCAGGGTGGCATCGGTGGCGGCGGCTTTGGCGGCGATGGTGACAAACAGTTGCTGCAGGGCTTCCTGCTCGGCTTCAAAACTCAGTTGATCGCCGGAGGTGCGTTTGATGTAATTTTTCAGCAGTTCGTCGGTGGGAAGGAAAAGTTCGGTGAGATCGGTTTGGAGTTTGGCGAGTTTTGATGCGGTGCCTTTGTCGAGCACGAGCATAAAAGCCCGCGGCATGAGCACGGGGAAGTGTATTTGCTGCGATTCGAAAAATGCGCGGTATTCGAGCCAGTAGGCGAGTTCGCCGGGGCCGCCCACGTAGGCAATGTTGGGAAGAATGTGTTGCTGAAAAAGCGGACGCAGCACAACGTTGGGACTGAAGTTTTGTGGCTGTTGTTCGAGTTCGGCGAGCAATTCGTGACGAGGGATGATGCGGTTGCTGCCGGTGAGTATGAAATCGTTTCCGCTGCGGTCGATGCGTTCGCGGGTAGTATCGGTAATGTAGAAAAGATTAATTGGGCGCGGGTTCACCTGTGCTTCGTAGCCGGCGGCTTCGATTGCGGCTATGCTCTGGCTCACGGGCTGCAGGGCAATTCCGGTTTCCATTTCGGCGCGGAGCTGGGGAATGAAAAGTTTTTTGAGCGAGGCATCGTCTGGATCGAGGCAAAGCACTTTATCGCCAAAGAGGAAATGTACAAAACGGCGTGTGGCTTCGGTGAGCGAACGTCCGGGTGCATAAATCTCATCCAGCGCCGTTTTCATTTCGTCGGTGCCGGGAGCATTGCCCAGCACCTGTGCCAGTTCTTCGAGAAAGGGTTGCAGTGAATCGGTGCGCAAACGGCCTACCGGCCCGCCTCCGGTTTGGTTCCAGTTTATTGTTTTGCCGTAAAGCTGCACACTGCGTATTTCGTCGATGTCGTGATCTTCGCCCGCCATCCAAAATATCGGTACCACCTCACGTTGTAAACGTTCGCTGAGTTGTGCTGCTGTTTTAATGATGGTAAGAATTTTATACACAAAAAACAGCGGCCCGCCCAGCAACACAAGCTGATGTCCTGTGCAAACCGTGAGTGTTCCTTCTGCAGCCAGTTTCTGGTGCAGGGCTTCGGGCAATTTTACTCCGGCCTTTTCATATTGTGCCTGTATGGCACCCGCAAGCACCGCACGATGCGATTCGTTGTATTTTAACGATAATGCAGAAGCCATCAGCCCTGCTTCATCAGGAGGAAATGCGTAGTAGCCATTTAATGCCCCGGTCTGTTGTACATAATCGGTAAACAATTTCGAAAACTGCCGGGTTTCAGACAGTGTAAGGTGGCGGGTGCTGAAATTCATGCGGCAAAGGTAAAGTGTTTTCAACGGACGATGACATCAACGCCCCGCTCTTTTATCTTTACGGCATGGCACCACTACCCGATTATCACGGAGGAAATCCCTGGACTACACTCCACAGCAGCGAAGTGTATGAATCGCCGTGGATAAAAGTACGCAAACACGATGTGCTTAATCCATCAGGCAATCCCGGCACCTATTCGGTGGTGCATTTCAAGAACCTGGCCATCGGCGTGGTGGTGCTTGACGAGGAAATGAATACATGGCTTGTGGGCCAGTACCGCTACCCGCTCGAAGCCTACACCTGGGAAATACCCGAAGGCGGGGGCAATCCCGGGATCGATCCGCTGCTTTCGGCTCAACGCGAACTGCTCGAAGAAACAGGAATTACTGCCGCCCGCTGGACAAAAATTCAGGAAATGCACCTGAGCAATTCGGCTACCGATGAGTTTTGTATTCTCTTTCTTGCTCAGGACTTAACCTTTGGCGAAGCCGAACCCGAAGACACCGAAGACCTGCGCGTAATTAAAATACCTTTTGAAGAAGCATATCAGTTAGTGTGCAACGGCACACTAACTGACAGTTTAACGGTAACAGGTATTTTAAAGGTGAAACTGATGATGGCGGAAGGAAAAGCATAGGCTTTCACCTTACATCATTTCCTTATTACTGCACTACAAATTTTATTACCGCTCCCGTTTGTTCTTTTGAGTGAAGGCGACAGAGATAAATTCCTGCTTCCATATCAATAACAGAAATCTCGGTTTGTGTGGCTGTAACCGGAATGGTTTTGATGAGTTGCCCCTGCAGCGAAAGAATTTCTAATAACGCATCATTACTCAATTCGCCGTTAAGCGTAATTGTGGCCACATCATTTACCGGATTGGGTGATAAAGAAATGAGCAAATTACCGGCCAGGTTTTCGTGTACCGAATTGGGTTGTACACAGCCCGGACAGGGCGAAGTCTGGCAATAAGTTATAGTGGAAGCAATGGTTCCTATATTCATATCACCCAATCCGTTGGCTGATGCGTCACAAATATCCACATTACCGGTAATACTGGCTGAGTTAATGAAAATACCGGCAATACAAAATTTCCCCGAGCCCGAAGTTGATCCTGAATTTAGCCAGCTGTCAGAAACAATGCTTCCGTTGTTTATCATTACATCGCTCGTAAAAATGCCGGTATTTACACAAATCATTCCCGAAGCATTGTTACGGAAAGTACCGGCCTGTTGCAGTTCAATGGCTACAATTGTTCCATAGTTTGCCATACTGTCGGTAGCCGAAAAAAAAGCTACAGCTGTCTGCACATAACCGTCGATACGCACAAACTGGCAGCCAAGCGTAATTGTATCCTGGCCGGAACTGATGAGCGAAGCACCCTGATTTACACGAAACTCCTGCGTGCCGTGCGTGATATTCTGATTAAAACTCACCTGCGAATTAATGATAATAATATCATCAGTGGGCAATGGAACTCCCGCAGGACTCCATATTGAAGGGTTGTTCCAGTTGCCGTTGGCGATGGATGTACGTGTGAGTGCGAAACCTGATACTCCGAAACCAAGTAAAGCGAGAATGGTAAATAGTAGTGACTTTTTCATAAGTTGATTTTAATGTGATGACAAAAGTATTCGCGCTTACCCCTATTCTGCACACTAAAAAAACTTTTAATCTTTAGCAGTTATTAAGCCTGAAGTCCTTGTAATCTATTGCCCAACTATGTACCTGATATTATTCAACCAGTTTTTCCATTATCTGATTTCTATATCGATTTAACCATACAAAAAGCCCGGACAAAATTGTCCGGGCTTACTATCTATTAAAATATTCTAATCAATTTTCTCCAGCTTCACAAACTGCGAAGCATCGGCCGTAGAAATACGCAGCAGGTAAGCACCCGAAGCATACGCGCTAAGATCGAGCGAGGTATTGAGTTGTCCTGCGGCGGCCTGATGCGTTTGCTGCATCATTACACGGCCGCTGAGGTCGAATACTTCGAGTGTGTATTCTTTCGCTTCGCCGCTGATCTGCACCTGATACAGTCCCTGGCCGGGATTGGGAAACACCTGTACACCGGCGGCATTAAGTGTATTGCCGATACCAACTGAGTTGGTAACCGAAATTCCGTCTAAGGCCAGATCGCTTGCAAAGTCGCTGCCGGTAATGCCGCGGAAACGGAACAGTACAGTTTGCGTGTTGTAGGCTGTGAGCGGCACCACAGCCGTTTGCCACGTACCGGCCTGATTGCCGGTGCGCACGAAAATATCGTTTGTCCAGGTGCCGTTGGCGTAAATGTCCACATGAAGTTCGCCCATGTTTGCGCCCTGCATGTGGTAGCCGAATGTGAGCGTGGGATTAACCGCCGTAGTTAAATCGAAACAGGGTGTGAGGAGCTCGGCTGTTTTAAAGAAGCATCCGCCCGAAGGTTCGAGGTAAATGTAGTTTCCAACTGCGGTGCCGGGAATAAAGTCGAACGAAGGGCCGGTGGATGAGGAAGGCGTGGATCCTTCAAACACTCGCCAGTCGATATCGTCGCCGTTTCCGTTGGTGGTATTTACCAATCCATTGCCCAGCGGGCAGTTTGTTTGTTCGCAATCGCTGGCTGAGCTGCAGAGGGTAAAGCTCTCAAAGTTTTCTGACCACGGCGGTGTAATGGCGGGCACAGTGCCATAGTTTATCGACAGCGTTTGTGTATCGTTTTGTACGTTGATGTCGCTGGGGTAAGCGGCCCACACTTCGAGCGTGTTGTTGCCGGGCGTGGTAATGGACACCGTGGCGGTAAACGTATAAGTGGCAGTGGCCGAAGGCGCAAGCGTGCCGGAGTATGTTTCGTTTACTGCAGGGCCGTTGTTGAGACTGAAGCCCACGGGAATGTTGGTAAGCGTGGTTACACCCGGATTTGTAAGTTCGATGGTCACGGGCAGGTTGCTCACGTTCATGCACGAGGCAAAACTGGTTCCGGGCGAACTTACGGTAGTAAGCTCTGCATCAAACGTACCGGGGCAGGCTATGCCGGGCAGTTTTTCGATGGCAATTGCGCGGCGGCCCACCGCATTCTGCGCACCGCGGGCGCGCACGCTGAACCAGTAGCCGTTGTTTACGTTATCGAGGTTGCGCACCACGGCGCTGTCGGCAGTGGTGGTGACCACAGAATCCATGTACATGGTGCCAAGCTGCATTACATCATACTCGGTGGCACCGGCTACACCGTTCCAGCGCAGCAGCAGCGAATCGGGGCACGACCAAACCACGGTAATGTTTGAAGGCACGCGGTGGAAACTGAAGTTGGCATCGCTCATGTCGCTGGCACTGTTGCGGGTAATACGGACTTTGCATTCTCCGCTTACCGCCACGCTGTTTGGAATGAGCCAGTCGTAGTAACGCAGGTTGGCGTTGATGCCGCTGGTTAATGTTTGCCAGGTGTTTCCATTGTCGGTAGTATAGTCGAGACTGAAAGTGCCGGTATTTCCGAGTGCATCCCAGCGGATGGTTTCGGTTTCGCCGGGTACAAAGCCTTCGCCGCCGTTGGGATAGGTAAGCATGAGTTCATCGGCCGGTTCGAAATACCATACGAGGTAATACGTTTGCGGGCCCGAGGGAACAGCCGTGCCGTTTATGGTTACGGTATAATTTCCGGCGGCAGGATTGTCGAGTGTAATCTGCTCGTGGTTGTTGCGCACATCGTTGCCGCGTGTGGCCACTGCGCTGAGGTTCGCTGCGGGCGGATTGAAGTTAAGTACCCAGGGCTGCCACACGGTCGATGCAGGATCGGTCATGGTCATGTCGAGATCGTTTACCAGCGCCACCGAAGCATTTGCGGCAGCCGGCACATCGTGCCAATACACCATCACTTTTACACGGCCGGTTGACGAAGGCACGTTAATGGTGTGCGTGTTCGAACCACCGTTGCCAATGCTTCCGCTCACGTATTGCTGCTGCTGAATGGAAATAACGGCTTTGCGCGCATTGATGCGGCCATAGCCATACACAAAATCAGGACCGGCGTTTCCAAGATCGTCGGCGGTGTTCATGAGTATGCCTTTCATGAGTGCCGAGGGTGGATTTACGTTTCCGTTTAAATCTTTGTAAGCATGATAAAGCTGACTGAACGTACCCGAAACACCGGGGCACGACATAGATGTTCCTGTTTTAAAATCGTAGTCGTTTACATCAATTGTAGAATACACGTTTGTACCTACGGCGCACACTTCGGGCTTCATGCGTCCGTCGTGAACAGGGCCGCGGCTCGATGAACCGTTAATTACATCCATGTAATTGAGGTTGCCCACTGAAATTGAATTTTTGGAATGCTTGTGGCCGCCGGTAATATTTCCCCAGCCCGAACCCGCGCCATAGCCGCAATCCTGCGAGCCGGCATTACCGCCCGAGAATACGTGAATGAGCGAAGGCATATCCACAATCTGCTGGTCGAGTGTTTGCGCAAACGTTGTGTAACCTGCATTGCAACCATCGCTGTAGCTGGTGGATGAAATTACAATTCCGTTTGAATTGTAGTGGCTGTATATACTGTCGAAACCCTGATACGGTGCGGCTTCATACACATACAGGTTTGCGCCCCAGCCCATGCCGCGGGTAAGCGGATCTTTGTTTCCTCCGCCCATGATAATGCCTGCGCAGTGGTCGCCGTGGTCGCCGCCGTTGAAGGTGATGTATTGCTGCATGAGGCGGCCGGTATAGTCCACATGCGGGCCTATGATGCCGTCGTCCTGGAGCATAACGCTTACGCCTGCGCCGTTGTAGCCAAGTCCGCCGGGGAAATCCTGCGCTACCATATTGCTGCGGTGGTTGGTGCGGCCCACGTTGTTGTCGGGCTGCGGCACATCGTCTTTAAGTTCGGCCACGGCCACGTAGGGCTCGTTGCAGAATGTTTCTATGGCTGATGCGGGCATCCACGCAATCACGCGGCGACTGTTGGCATTGGCGTAGGTTACTTTGTAGCCCGATGCTGCCAGGCGCGACAGCACTTCCTGCTGTGGCACATCTTTATAATGTGTAAACGTAATGCCGATGTGGCCGTTTTCGTTGCGCGCAAAGGCCGGAAAATCCTGCCCGGCAATAGCCACACGCAATTCAAACAACTGCTTGGCGCGTCCGGTAACCGGATACACACCTTCGATGCCGAAACCGCTGAGCGAAGTAACCGACGCATCAATGGAAACCACGTACGTACGCGCAGCCACGTATTCGAGAATGCGCAAACCGGCAGTTTCCAACTGCTGTCTTTCGGCTGGGCCGGGAAAAACGGCAAAGCGCACATGGCGGTAGTAGCGGCCGTTTACAATTTCGGAGCTTACGGGTGCCGCGCCCTCCCAGGCATTGGCTTTAAACTGATACACTACAGTGCCCGAAACAAGTGGCAGTTCAAACGACGATTGCGCCACCAGCGGCGAAGCAATCAGCAGTAAACCTGCGGCAAGTATTTTTCTGTTCATTGGTCAGGTGTTGAAACGAGTTTCAAGATACGCGTTTAAACCGATTTAACACCCCGCCTGAATTAAAATAGGTGTAAATACATGATTTACCCGGAAATTGTAGAATGCAATATGAAATAAGAACACGATTTATTACACAAGACTTTTTTCGTGAAAGATGTTTTTCAAAAAATGAACCGGTAAACAATCAAACTTCTCAAACGCCGCTGCCTGATTAAAGCAATTTTAATGTCACATAACCCGTATATCCCGGTTTTAAATCTGCAAATAATCGTAATTACTAAATTCACTTTTGCATATTTCGCAGATTAATCTCAAAACGAATCGCCCGAAAGTTCATTTTACCTTTTTTCGCAAAAAAGAATTTTGCCCGGCAATTTTTCCGTTTTCATTCAGAATACCCCCACAATAGTTTTGCCTTCAACATCAGAAGCACAATCTCCCACACATCACACAGATTGGCTCCTGATATAAACTAAAAAGCAAAACCATGAAAACGCGAATTACAACTCTACTCCTTTCACTCACATTTGTTCAATTTCTGTCGGCCAATATTAAAACGTCCATTGCCAACGGAAACTGGAACAATCCTTCAATCTGGATGCCTGCCGGTGTTCCGGCTTCGTCTGATGATGTGGTGATAAACAGTCATGTTACCGCAAATACGATGATGGTAATACTTCACCCTGTATTTACTGTTAACCAGGGTGCTTCGTTTACGGTAACCTCAGGTATTGTCAATTTTTCAAACGGTAGTTTTTCCAACTCGGGTACTATTTCAGTAGAAGCAATGCGGTTGTATATGAACAACTCTTTCTTCAACTACGGGCAGATACTTATAAGTCAGGCCTTCGAAAATGAAGGACCGATTACGAATACGCCAACCGGGTCAATATGTGTATCGGGCGAGATGATGATAAGTGATCTGGTTACCAATTCGGGAAGTATAAGCACAGATACGTTAATGAACTTCAGTACATTTTTAAACAATGGAAAAGTATGTGTTTCCAATGTATTGTTCAATACAGGATCAATGACGGGAACCGGAGATTTGTGCGACGCCACACCCAATAATTTCAATGATATGTTATCGGGAAATATTGCAAGTTCCATTACGTTATGTCAGGCCGGTCCCTGCACTGCGTGCAGCGTACCAGCTTCGGTGAACGAAAACAGCAGGGTGGTGCTTTTTGAAATTTCCCCCAATCCTTCGCAGGGAATATTCAGACTCAAATTTGATGAGATTACAAGCGAAATACGTGTGGACGTATATGACCTTACCGGGCGCTCCATCATGGAAAAACAAATTAACGCTGCTTCTTCCGAAACTGAGTCGGTGATTGACTTACTCGCATACCCGGAAGGAATGTATGTAGTGCGTGTTTCATCGGCTGATTTTGTGAAGACGGTGATGCTGAACAAAATAAACTGACACATTCATACTTAAACAGCATACAACCCAACAGTTGTGGCCCTGCATAACAATCAAATTAATTACACACAAAATTACAGAGATGGTGCTCCTTAACAATGGCTCTGCAACACATTTTGCATAGCAAAAAAGTTCTTGCATCATCTCTGTGTATTTCAATACCAACAATGAGTAAAAACTGGTACTTACTCCTACACCTATGCACACACTCAGAAAAAAATTCATTTACGTACTCGTTTCGCTGTGCGGAATAATGAGTACGGGCGAAATCAAATCGCAAACCGGTTCGGCCCTGCCCGTAAATTCGGGAAACCACAATCAGTACTGCTACCTGATTTTGTCAGCGTTGCCGGGGGCCGATGCGCGCAAAGAATTGGAATCAGGAGGTATATTTCTGATGAATTACGTGTCGGGAAATACCTTTGTTGCTTCGGTAAAACCGGGAAGCAAAGCTGAAGCAGGGAAGTTCAATATTATTTCAAAACGATCTGTTCCGTATATCGACAAACAATCGGCCATGCTCAGACATGCGCTGGCTACCGGCGAGTTTCCTGCATTTGCAAAAGATGAGCAGGGAAAAGCCGGTATTACCATTTCGTATTATTCGGATATTGGTTTGGAAACTGTACTGCAATCCATCGCCGGTAAAGGCTATACAGTAAGCTATTCCAATTCCAACAGCCGCCGGATTACGCTGTGGCTGCCGGTGCAGGAAATAAACAGTTTCACGCAGGAGTATTATGTGGCTGCTGCCGAAATTGTAAGCGGCCCCTACACACCCGATAACCTTCACAACCGAAATTCAGTACGTTGCAATGTAACAGCACCCGACCGGAGCTCGTCGTTTGCCTACAACGGTGCGGGGGTAAATGTGATGCTTCAGGACGATGCATTCATCGGGCCGCATATTGATTTCAGCGGACGTATTGGCGGGCAGTTTCATACGTTTGTGAGCGGCAATCACGGCGATCATTGTGCGGGAATTATTATGGGTGCGGGAAATAAGGATCCGCTTGCACGCGGCATGGCCTGGGGTGCAAATGTATTTGTGTATAAAGTGTTTAACAACGAAGGTTTTGACAGTATTTATACACATTATGCATTGTACGGAACTGTAATTACTTCTACCAGTTACAGCGATGGCTGCAATATTGCATATACCACACTGGCGCAAACTCTCGATCAGCAGATGATTGATTTTCCTTCGCTCATGCACGTATTCTCTGCGGGAAACAATGGTACGGCCGATTGTGGTTATGGAGCAGGAACAGGCTGGGGCAACATTACCGGCGGACATAAGCAATCGAAAAATACAATCTCAGTGGGAGTTGCCGATTCGACCGATTTGATAAGCGCACTGTCGAGCCGGGGCCCTGCCTACGACGGCCGCATAAAACCCGAATTGATTGCCGATGGTGTAAATGTGTATTCCACTTCGGAATTTAATTCGTACGAATTGCGCAGCGGCTCTTCAATGGCGGCTCCATCGGTGAGCGGCACACTGGCACAGCTTTATCAGGCTTACCGTTTGCTGAATGCCGGAAACGACCCGCCCAATGCACTTATGCGTGGCGTGTTGCTCAACTCGGCCGACGATTTTGGCAATGCCGGGCCCGATTTTATTTATGGCTTCGGCAAACTCAATGCAAGGCGTGCCATGCAAATTGTGCTCCAGCAACAACACATCGATTCGGTGGTAAGCAATGCAGCAAGCGTTACACACACAATAAGCGTACCTGCAAACACAGGCCGTATGCGTGTAATGGTATGCTGGACTGATGTGCCCGCCGCAGTGAACGCCACCACTGCTTTGGTAAACAACCTAAACATTACTGTAACCGATCCGGCCAGCGTAACCTACAATCCCTGGGTGCTCAATCATACGCCCAACGTGGCCAGTTTAACTGCGCCCGCCCAACGTGCCATAGACAGCCTGAACCCGCAGGAGCAGGTAACTATTACGGCTCCGGCAGCAGGAAATTATACAGTTACTGTAGCCGGTGCATCGGTGCCGTTTGGCCCGCAGCCTTACACACTTGTATGGTATTTTGACCCGGCCGATGAAGTGGTGGTAACCTATCCTAACGGCGGCGAAGGACTAAAACCCGGCGAAACACAAATGCTTTGCTGGGACGCTTTCGGCAACAGCGGTACGTTTGCCATCGACTATTCCACCGACAGCGGACTTACGTGGAATACGGTGGCCGCAGCCGTAAGTGCTTCGGCCCGCACACTGGCCTGGCCGGTTCCGAATGAGTTTAGCGGAAACAGTTTACTGCGTGTAACGCGTGGCAGCACATCAGACGTAAGCGATGAAACCTTTACCATAAGCCCGCTGCCCACAAACATTACCATTCCCTGGTCGTGCCCCGATTCGCTGCTGCTGCACTGGACAGCCGTGCCCGGTGCCACTGCCTACGATGTGTTTATGCAAGGCCCTGTATATATGGATTCGTTAACCACCGTTACAGCCGACAGTGTAATTATTACAAACCTGAACAATACCACCGATACATACTGGTTTGCAGTAAGAGCACGCGGCCCGCAAAATGTAGTGAGCAGAAGAACAATGGCCATCGAAAAAACACCCGGCGTATTCTGCCCCGGCACAGTCGATGCAAAAATCGGCAGCGTGGCTTCGCCCGATCCGGTGTATTCAAACTGCATGAGCAACTCGGCAATAACAGTAACCGTGAGGGTCGAAAATCCAAGTCCGTCTGTAATCAGTAATGTCCCGGTTTCGTACCAGCTCAGCAATTTAACGCCGGTGGCAGAAACCACTTCGGGAGTAATTCCCTCACTCGGATTTGTGAATTACAATTTCACTACCACACTCAGTTTGCCCGGCCCGGGTACTCATGTGCTGAAGGTATGGACAGATTATCCGGCTGATATTGATATCCAGAATGACACATTCTATTACAATATTGTAGTAGATGCCACACCGGTTCAGAATGTGCCGTGGATAGAAGACTTTGAAAGTTTCACGCTTTGCGCTTCCACTGCCGATTGCGATGTAACGCTTTGTCCGCTCAGCAACGGATTTATCAACCTCGGCAACGGTGATGTGGATGATATTGACTGGCGTGTATTTGAGGGGCCCACACCCTCCGCAAACACAGGCCCCAATACCGATTTTCTGCCGGGCACTTCCACCGGAAATTATATGTACATAGAAGCCTCGCACTGCGATTTCAGGGAAGGGATTTTCTTCACACCCTGCATCAACATTGGCACAACTACCGATCCTGCGCTGATATTTTACTATCACATGTTTGGCTCTTCTACAGGCAGCCTGCGTGTGGACATTTTCTCAAACGGCACCTGGACCAATAACCTATTTGTACGCAGCGGCGATCAGGGCAATGCGTGGAGGCAGGCTACAGTGCCGCTCAGCAGTTATGCAGGACAAACGGTGTTGTTCAGGTTTAAAGTATTTACCACCAATGGCTCATTTGGCGATATTGCGGTAGATGCCATTCAGGTACTCAGTACTACCGGTATTGAACCTGAAAGATCAATTACTGATATTCAGGTTTCGCCCAATCCGGGACTGGGATTGTTTCAGATTAATGCCAGTGTAACTGAACCGGAAGTGAGAATTGAAGTACTTGACCTGGCTGGCAGGGAATTGCAATCACAAACAGTATTCAGTGCTGCCGGACAGTTGAATACGGTAATCGATTTGGCAGGATTTTCTGCGGGAACTTATCTGGTGAGAATAAGCACGGCAAACAGGGTTGGATATTGCAAGATTATTAAGTCGGAATAATTGTGCTGCACTTAATTTGTATTTACTACTAAATATGCATAGGGAGGCTGCCTGTAAATGAGGCAGTCTCCCTGGCTTTTAGCCGTAGGCCAAAGAGAGATTTTACAATACCCAAACCACAAGAATATCTATTGGCTGATAATTTCGTGGCTTACCGGTATTTTCAAATTGCCATTGTATTTCACCCGGTTGTAAATTCAACCCGAAAACATTTCCATTTTGTGTCGATTGATAAATTACTTCAGGCAAATTCATTTTCAGAACAGGTTTAATTTACCTTCAAGACGCAGCAAAAACTCTTTGGCTTCAATACCACCTGCAAAACCGGTAAGCTTTCCGCCGGTACCAATTACTCTGTGGCAGGGCACAATTATTGAAATCGGGTTCTTCCCGTTTGCTGCTCCCACGGCCCTCGAAGCGGTGGGCTGGCCAATGTGTTTGGCTAATTGTCCGTAGCTGCGGGTTTCGCCGAAGGGAATTTTCTGCAACTGCTGCCAGATACTTTGCTGAAACGGTGTGCCATTCATTTGCAACGGAAGGTCAAACACCTTTCGGTTTCCTGCAAAGTATTCCGACAATTGTTTCCGGGTTTGCACAAGCACTTCATTTTCCTCATCCCGCAAATTATCGGGCAACGAAACCCGTTCGGGATTGTCGTTCTCCCAAAGTACTGCAATCAGTGCATTTTCGCCGGCAATCAAAGGCAGCCTGCCAATGGGCGATTCGTAATATGAGCGGTAATAGTTCATGTTCAGTTTTTGGCTTTACTCAACAGCGGTGCGTATTTATGCCAAAGCAGAAATGCCGCATAACTGCTCCAGGGTTGCAATTTCTTCGGATCAATTTCGGGGTGTAATTCCAATGCGCGTTTAATGATTAAATCGGTAGAAGGCATCACGGTGGTAATGTTAAAAGCCCGCATCATAATTACGTCGGCCGTCCATTTGCCGATACCTTTTATGGAAATCAACCGGGCGTGCAATTCATTATCGGGCAGTAAACGCAAATCCTGTTCGGGATTATCAAGAATAAACTGCGCAAAATTCCGGAGTGTATTTTTTCTGATGCGGGTGGTTTTCACTTCATCCAAACTATGGTGTATTACCTGTTCGGGTGTGGGAAATAAATAATGCGCTTCGTTATTGAAATACACGCCCTTCCCGCAGGCGGTAATCAATTGCTTTACCAAATTTCGGGCTTGTTTCATCGACACCAATTGGCCAAGAATGGCAAACACTCCCGCTTCAAACACCGACCAGCTTCCCGGTATTCTTATGCCTTCATTTTCGGCCATGATTGCCGCAAGATGTTTGTTTTTCGATAAAATATGCTGCACCGATGAAGGATCGCAATCGGTATCAAACATGCGTTTCAGGTGGTTTACAATTTCAAACAGAGGCGGGCTTTCTTCGCCCTGAACCGTTACTACGATGGCATTTTTATCGGGCTCGTGGGTAACAACTATTCTTGCAATTTCGCGGTTAATCTCAATCAGTCTCGAATAACTTGTATCGTTTACACTTTCAAACGGAGCCAGAATATGGTTGCGGTAATATTGCAGAATATGTTCCCAATGATAAGGAGGACGGTAATTGATATACAGTTTAATTACCTGATTCGACTTGTTATTTCTTCTGATCTCGCCCGGCACCTGATGAAACCTGCTTTTAAACGCATCGTTAAATCTCCTTATCGAGTTAAAGCCCGACTGGTAGGCCACTGCGTGAACGGGAATATTTGTTTCGATCAATAATTTTCTCGAAAAATTAAGCCGGTGTATTCTGGCAATTTCGGTGTGAGTGAGACCAAATTCTTTGGCAAATACTCTTCTTATATGCCTGTCGGTAACATTAAATTTCTTTGCAAAATCTTCGTTGGGAATTTCAAAGAAATCATCGCTTTTCAAAAACGGAAGCACCTTTTTTATGAGCGAAGTATTTTCGGAAATATCTTTAAACGAGGGTGCATTTTCGGGCTTGCAGCGCATACACGGCCTGAAACCTGCCTGTTCGGCTTCAATAAATGAATCGAAAAACACCGCATTTTTTCTCAGCGGCTTCGCCGGGCAAACCGGCCTGCAATATACTTTGGTGGTTTTTACGCCAATAAAAAATTTACCATCGAACCGGGGATCTCTCGACAGCATGGCTTTGTAATACACCTCTTCTTTTTGCATAATGGCAAAGATAAATGCAGTTTTCAGCCGGAATAGCTGAAAACGGACATTGTTCTTTTGGGGTGATGTTCCGGGTTCAGAAACCCTTCATTTTAGCGTTGCCGCAAATACAGTGATATACAATTGAAATCCGGGTGACTAAACAAGTAGTGTTAAGTGGCCACAACAATAGGCGATGTTATTTTACAATAGTCAATATCTGCACGGGAAGGTGTTGATTTGAGCTAATTTATATGAGTGCCCGTGTCTATAGTTTTTTTTGTAAAATTGTTTCAGAAATCAAATCAATTGAAACCGGCAAACCTTGGACTATAAGCTCTATATATCAATATTCTCACTGGTGTTATTTTCTTGCGGGCAAAAATATGAAATGTATAATATGCTCCCCGAATCGATAGATGTAACGGAGTATATTGAAAGTGGTGAATTCAGGCCTGATAGTTGCGAAGGAAGGCTCGACCGGTTGATAAAAGTAAATCCATTGAAACTGAACAGTACGCATGAATTACAGCTTCAAGGAAAATTAAGGCAATGGAAAACAGAAAATAATTCCCGGTTGATTACAAATGACAGTGATACAATCAAATTGGAAGATATTGGGCTGTTGAGCAAAACAACATATCAATACAGCTATTTCATCACCACTAAACCAGTCGATGTTTACAGAACAGATTGGATCATTAATACAATAGAGAATAAACAGTTTTGTTTATTCATTCAATTTGATGAGAATGGAAATATCAATTCTAACTATGAAGATCATGGGTGGGTAATCAATAGTTGTGACTCAATAAACTGAAGAAATCAGGATACCTACACCAATATAAAGTATTGGCCTCTCAAAATCTTCAAAGTGATAGGAATTGAAATATTGCCGATAAAAGCGTAAAACTCTGTAATATCTCTCTCAGGAAACAATCTTCACCACCGTCCGCCAGATAATTCTAAAATCAGTCACCAATCCCTGCTCGGCAATGTACTTTTCATTCAACGCCAGCTTGGCAGGCATTACTTCTTGAATATAAGTCCGCTCGGGATCAGCCGATTGGGCCAGCAACTCATTTTCATTCGAATATTCAATAGACGCATAATCCGTAATGCCGGGGCGTACCTCAAGCACCCGCATTTGCTGCGGCGTGTACATATTTACATACTTGCGTACTTCCGGACGCGGACCTACGAGGCTCATGTGTCCGGCAAGGACGTTGAGCAGCTGGGGCAGCTCGTCGAGTTTGTATTTGCGCAGGTAGTAGCCCGCTCGCGTAATGCGTGGGTCGCGGCCGCCTACGGTGAGCAGGCCGCGTTTGTCGGCATCGGGGTGCATGGTGCGGAATTTCCAGAGCTTGAAATCTTTGCCGTACCTGCCTACACGCACCTGCCGGTAAAAAATTCCGCCGCGGCTGTCGAGCAATACCCAGAGCGAGAGGCCCAGCAGCAACGGCAGCAGCACAAGCAGGCCGATGAACGAAAATACAAGATCGAAAATTCGTTTAGCCATGTGCGGCGAGTTCGGCATTTACGGCATTGACTACGGCGGCGATTACCGTGTCGATCTGTACATCGGTTAAATCGTAATACACGGGCAGCGAAATTTCGCGGGCGAAGTTGTCGTAGGTTACCGGATAGTTGTGTACATCGTAGCCCATGTTTTTGTAAAACGTCATCATGGGCACGGGCACGTAATGCACGTTTACCGATACATCGGCATCGAAAATGCGCTGGATGATGCTGTCACGCTGTGTTTCGGTGATGCCTTTTATGCGCAGTAAAAAGAGGTGGTACGACGATACTGTGCCGTTTCGCTCAAACACAGGCATTTCGGCCCAGGCGTGCTGTGTGAACGCATTTACGTAGCGGTCGAAAATATGGCGGCGGCGCACCAAGGTGTCGGCGGTGTAGCGTTCGAGTTCTACCAATCCAATGGCGGCCTGCAAATCGGTCATGTTGCATTTCCAGCCGGCTTCCACAATGTCGTAGCGCCAGTTGCCTTTTTGCATTTTGGCGAGGGCATCTTTGGTTTGGCCGTGCAGGGTGTACATGCAAAGCCATTTGTAAAGCGCCTCGTTATCAAACGGTGCGGGCAGGTTGAGGTTTACACTTCCGCCTTCGGCCGTGGTGAGGTTTTTTACGGCATGAAACGAAAAGCAGCTTACGTCGCAAAGTCTTCCGGCAGGTACGCCGTTTACGTGTGCGCCAATGGAATGCGCGGCATCGCCGAGAATGAGAATGCGGCCAAGCTGACGTTGCGCATCGGTGGCGGCCACAAACTCGTTGCGGCGGCTTTCGGCCAATGCAGTAAGTTCGGCATAATCGGCCGGAAAGCCGCCAATGTCAACCGGCATCACTACTTTGGTGCGCGGGGTAATGGCTTTGGCCACGGCTTCCACGTCGATGCAGAAATCGTCGGCACGCACATCCACAAACACCGGTGTGCCGCCGCAGTGAATAACCACATTGGCCGTGGCGGCGTAGGTGTATGCCGGTAAAATTACTTCATCGCCGGGGCCCACGCCGTACCAGCGCAAAATGACTTCGAGCCCGGCGGTGGCCGAGTTGAGGCAGAGTGTGGCAGGTGCGCCGGTATATTCGGAAAGCTTTTTTTCGAACAGCTTGGTGCGCGGTCCGGTGGTAATCCAGCCCGATTGCAGTGCGGCAGTTACTTCGTCGATAATGCGCTGATCGATGCGCGGAGGAGAAAATGGAATCATAGCGGCCAGGCCAGCGGCGGTGCTTTCAACGGTGTAAGACAATTACGGCTGGCTGACAGCAAAAATAGCGAATAAAAAAAGCCGAAAAATAAAGTTCCTGCCTGTACTTCGAGCATCGACTCGGGCAAACAGTTGATAAAAAACAGCAGTCCGAAAATTACCGCAAACCCGTAACGCACCCGAAGCCCCCAAAGCACCGGTCCCAGCACAATAAGCAGCAGCATAAAAAGCCCCACCCAGCCCGCGGCAATGGTGGTTTGAAAAAACTGACTGTGTGCGTTCAAATGCTTTTCGCCCGCGCCCGTCATGCCGCGTATGGCATACTCCTGTTCGAGCGCGTCCTGCACATCGCCCGCGCCCACACCCAGCGGGTTGCTGGAAATAATGGTTATATCGGCGCTCCAGATGAGCAGGCGTACGCGGTTGCTTTCTACTTCGGTGGGATCGATAGGCGTTTTGCTGTTAAGCGTCTCCGTAAGATTGGAAACGCGGTCGCGCAGGCCGGGAAAAAAGTTCCAGGCAGCCACAAAACCACCTGCCAGCAGCAGCAAAGCCGCCACGCCCACCACCCAGCGGCGGAATCGGATAATGGCATACACCACATAACCCGCCACCAGCAATGCCAGCGCCACCAATCCGAGTTTGGAAGCCAGCAGCAACAATATGAGTACAAAAAACCCGCAAAGCACCGCCGCGCCAATTTTCCAGCGTTTACCCGCGTTTTGCAATAATACCGTGTGAAACAACAACGCAATGCCCAAACAATAATACATGGCCAGATAGCCAGGATGCACCAAACGTTCGGTAAAAGCCTGATAAAAAAATGCGTTGCGGTGCTCGTTTATCCAGATGAGCGATGCGCGCCCCAGCATATACAGCCCCGCCGCCAGCAAACCAAGCAGAAAAGCAGCAATGATTCGCCGCGTTTGCCGTTCGTCGAGGCGAATACCTGCCATGACGAGCGGATAAATAAACATACCTAATTTCACCTGCATACTCATACTGCCCGCGTCTTTGTTTACCGTCCAGAGCAGCGTAAGCGCGTACAGCCCATAAAACAAAAACATGGCCCAGAACCAACCGGCCCGGCGCAGGTCGTGCCATTTCTGCCCCCAGCGCAAATCGGCCAGCCAGCTAAGGGCCAGAAAACCAGCCAAAGGGCCCTGAAAAAATCCGAAAGGCATGCACAAAGCCGCCAGCAGAAGCAGTCCAAGTTGAAATTGCCGTAAAGCGCGGTGCCAGGTGTGCATAGTGTGACGAAGCGAAAGTACGTAATTGCTTCGCAATTTGCTGACGGTGGGAAATTGATTTGGTTGCCCTTTTAGGGATTCAAAAACAAAAAACAATTTGGGTGCTAAGCTCTCCGGCTCAACTCTCCGATGTCTTAAAGACATCGGAGAGTTAAGCGTGGGAGAATTTGGTAATTTGTTTGTTTTTTGTTTTTGAAGCTACTGTCCCTGCGCACTGTGCTTTACAAGCAACTGATACAAACCTTCTGCAATTGTATCACGATTAAATTTTTCGCGCATGTAGCGATATGCGTTCTCCGCCAGTTCGGGTGCTCAATTCTCAGGTAACTTAAATATATCGGCGAATTGAGCATTTGAATAAATCAGGGGGGCGAAGGGGAATTACTGGGGATTATAAAGACCGCGGATATTTGAGCTATTCACAGATTTTACCCGGTTTACCCACACCAGTTTTGTTTCTGCTAAATACTCCCGGTTGCCCGCCATGATCGCCTTCTTCGAAACGTACATCCACAAAATTGAATCCATAATGATCGGTCAGGGAATAAATCATCGAGAGCATGTATTCATTGGCTCCGTGTGTGCCCATTTGCTGGGTATATATTTCGGAATGAATCAGTTTAACAACAAGAGTATCTTTTTTTTCTCCGATTTTCTGGATGCGAAGCGTGGAAGCACCGTTGAATCTGGCAATTGCTTCCTCGATATTTTTGATCGAATCGGTTAAACTGCCGCGGTATAAAATAATGTTGCCGCAATTATCTGCATCGCTAAACCAGCCATATCCTGCGGCTTTTTGCGGATGATCCAAACAGGTATTACAATTTATTGATTTTGTAACAGGTGGTGGTTGATCCTGCGTATTTTCGGTTGAATCGGGTTTATTGCTGCCCGTGCAGGATGCGAATAAAACAAACAGGATTATTTGGTAATAAATCGCTTTCATTGCTATAAAACTACGATGAATTATACTTCGCTGGCAACTTGTCGCAAATAGCTGATGGGTGAGTTAGTTTAGTTGCCAACGCTTCAAAAACAAAAAACTATTTGGGTGCTCAGCTCTCCGGCTCAACTCTCCGATGTCTTAAAGACATCGGAGAGTTAAGCGTGGGAGTATTTGGTAATTTGTTTGTTTTTTGTTTTTGAAGCTACTGTGCCTTCGCACTGTGCTTTACAAGCAACTGATACAACCCTTCCGCAATTGTATCTCGATTAAATTTTTCGCGCACGTAGTGATACGCGTTCTCCGCCAATTCCTGTCTCAGGGCGGGATTGTGATACAATTTCAACACGGCATCAGCAAGTTCCTCCTCATTTTCGGGAGTGAAAAACACACCGGCTTTGCCCTGGTCGATAAACAATTCTTTGGCTTCGCCTTCCACACCAAGCACAATGGGCTTTTTCATGGCGAGATTTTCGAAAATTTTCGAGGGAATGGCACCCTTGAATAAATCGAGGCGGCGAAGCGGAATAACTGCGGCATCGGCGGCGGCTACAATGGCGGGCATTTCGGCTTTGGGGACGGTGTCGATGAAAACGACATTGTTTAACTGTAATTCGGCTTTCATGGCCAGCAACTCGTCTTTCACGGGGCCGCTGCCGAGGAGCAGGAAGTGTATGCCTTTATGTTCGCGCAGGCGGTGTGCGGCTTTGAGAATGACTTCGAGCCCCTGCGCGTGGCCGATGATGCCGGCATAGAGCAGCAGAAAATCATCTGCGGCGAAATTATTTTTTTCGCGCCAGCCCTGCGGCTGTGCATCGTGGCGGTAGTAATTGAGATCGACGCCGTTGGGCAGCCAGTAAACCGTTTTGTGCGGAAAGCGGCGTTGGATGTCGGCCACAATGCCCTGGGTTTGTCCGGTAATGAGGGTTGAGCGTTTGTACAAACCTTCTTCGAGTTTGCGTGCTGCGCCGAGGAAAAATTTGTTGGTCACGAGTCCGAGTTTCTCGGCACTTTCGGGCCAGAGGTCAGACACGTTGAAAATGAGTTTAGCTTTTTTGCTGCGGCACAGCATCCAGGCCGAAATGCCGAGAAACAGCGGCGGACTTTCGCAGAGAATGTAATCGTAATGCTTTTCGAGTTTGCTTTTTCCACAACGCCAGCTGCTCCACACAAACGAGAAATAATTACGCAGGCGTTTGGCAATGCCCTTTTCTTTCGTGACGTAAATGGACGAGCGATGCACTTTAAGTCCGTCCATTTCTTCGTAGTGATACGATTTGCCTTTGTAAGCCGCATGAATTTCCATTTGCGGATAATTGGGCATGGCTGTAAGCACGGTTACTTCAATGCCGCGCTGCTGCAAACGCACGGCGAGTTCGTAGAGGCGGTTTTGCGGGGCACCTACTTCGGGCGGAAAATACTGGGTGAGCAGCAGGAGTTTCATAGTGCGGCTTGGGGAGCGAGGCGTTTGTAAATGGCGAGCATTTGCTGCAGGTTGTTTTGCCAGGTGTAGCTGCGCAGCACGGTTTGGCGGCCCTGGTTGCCAAGCTGGCGGCGGAGTCCGGCGTTGGTGGCCAATTGGCGGAGACGTTCTACAAGTTCGTTGTGGCCCTGAAGCGGTACGCGGTAGCCTTCGCGTCCCTGCTCCACGAGTTCGGCCAGGCCGCCGGTGTCGGTAACAATTACGGGCACTTCGCAGGCCATGGCTTCGAGTACCGATACGCCGAAGCTTTCGTACTCGGAAATATTTACGAAAATGTCGAGCTGATTGTGCCACTGCGGCACATCGGCAAACTGCACTCGGCCTGCGAATTTTGTAAGGTGTGCAATGCCCAGCGTGTGTGCCTGCTGTTCGAGCGCGTCGCGTTGTGTACCATCGCCCACGAGCAGAAGCCGCAGCGGAAGTCCGGGATTGGCCTTGTGCAATGCGGCAAAGGCATTGAGCAGCGAATCGTGACGATATACTTTTTCGAGTGCTTTTACGGCACCGATTACGATGCAATCATCGCCAAAAATGCGCGTAACCGGCTGGCGGCAAAATGCAACAGTGTCGATACCGAAGGGTGTAATTTCCACGTCGCGCGGCACTACTTCTTTTATGTAGCGGCTAATGGTGGGACTGGTGGCCAGCACCACATCGGCCGCACGCAGGTTGCCGCGCAGCAGGAAGCGGTTGAGGAAATTGCGTTGCGGGAAATTCATCACATCGCTTCCCCAGGCCGAAAGCACGAAGGGATGAAACCCGCAGAGACGGCCCAACAGTCCGTAGCTGGTGGCGTAGTGCGCATGCACAATATGCGGACGAAACTGCCCAAGCACACGGCGCAACGGGAAAAGCATTTTGAGATAGACCCACTTGCCGGCTGCTGAACCGGTAAAAGTTTCGTCGCCCAGCCCGTGTGCATCGAAAATGGTGATGCCTTTGTGAGCTCCGGCCCAACCGGCGGTGCTTTTGCGCAGGGAGAAAATGCCCACTGCAATGCCCTGTGCGGCAAGCGCGGTGGCCCATTTGCGGGTGTGGGCAGAGTCGGCATCGGCAAGGAGCAGCAGGCGCATGGTGTGGGGCAAAAGTAGGGAGTTTTGGCCACACGCTGCGCAAGGGATGGAGGCGGCAGCTTTCCTTCGGCTCCGCTCAGGATAAGCTGCGGCAGCAAATCTATAGCCGTGAGCACGGTGTGTGGCGGTTTGGGTACTTTGCTTTTTGTGCAGAAGGCCGCCACACATGCGTCCTGAAAATTTTAAACTGGATGAGATTAATTTTAGCGGTTAAATTACGTTTCAACACATGAAAAACAGGTAGGCAGATGACATTGAATTTGAAATTTGCCTTTATATTTAATACTGTGAAAACCCTAAAACAACCCTTACTCCTGCTGCTTGCTTTTTGTCTTGCACAATCGCTCATTGCCAATCAGACCGAAGCAATAAAATCAATTCTGAGATCCCATAATGTAACCAAACTGCAGTCGAGCCTGGATAGCCTCCAAAAAACAGGAAATGTATCAGATGTATGGTGGGTGTTTGAAAGAGAAATAGTGCCGCAATATGAAGAAAGTATTTGCACGTTTTATTGCTATCAAAACCAGTCAAACGATCAAAAGGCCGAAATAATTTTTGAATATAAGATCAATTTAATAAGATGTGGAGACAGTATAATCCGACACCTTTATATTGCGAAAGTAAACGTTAGAGATACAGTGGATTATCACCTTCGTTTCGATACCCTCGACAGCTACAAAGACACGACAGGGTTTCACAAACTTGACCAATCGTTCAAAACAATATTCAAAACTGCAATCAATGAAAAAGATCTGTTCGATAATGAATTAATTTATGGATATAGATGTGGATTGGCAGGTAGTGCCCCCTATGGATATATGAAAATGAGCAGTTATGTAGAAGCAAATGATAAAGCAGCACTTGTCAAATGGCTGCAATCGGCAAGTTCGCAGAAACAAGTATATGCAGTGCAGGGAATATATTTATTATGTAAAAAAGGAGAAAAAATTACACCTGATGAATGGAAGATGATCGGGTATGTGAAAAGTAAAAAAGGAGCTATCAGAACCTGTTCAGGATGTTTGCATTCGTGGGATGAAATTTCTGAAGTAACTAAAGAATTTAAATTCAAAGAAAAGTACATTTTAAATTAGTCTAACCCGTAATAATACTGTTTTGCAATGAATAAACCCAGATCAACTGATTTTATCAAAGCATATCCGGTTTTGCTGGTTTTTTTTGTGGTGTTTCTGTTTTCCTTATTTTTAATTTCATGTAACAATAAACCTAAAAGCTACTACCTGAGCGATATATATTTAGATACAGATTTACAACAATCTGAAATAACAGACACACCTGATGTAAAAGTATATTTAATGATACCTGATTCTGATTTCAAAGCAGGCGATGATATTCCAATTACAGTGAGTCTTACAAGTACTTCGGATTCAGTTCAAAAAATTCTTTTTGAAAAACCTGATTTTGACGCTTATGGACTTTGGCGCACATCGCTGAATATTGAAGACGTGAAAACCGGAAATTCGGTAATGAAATACAACAGCAAGGGAATTTTAAGCTCAAAGTGTTATATGCCCGATGAACTTAAAAAGTTTTATCAGGAATTTTTGCCCGGCAAATCTGTTTCACGCACTTGCAAAATATCTGATCTGGCCATAATAAATAGCAGCGATAACAGGCTGATGCCGGGAACATATAAAATATCTGTGAGTTATTACGACAAAAAATCGAATGAGATTATTATTGAAGTAATATAGAAATACGACATCCTAAGCAGATCATTTATCTGCTTCACTGTAATCTCTCAAGCTGGCTTAATCCCTATTTACACGTATAACTCTCCACCTGCAAAATACTTCGTTGTCCGTCGGGACAGGGACTTGTGGGGTTGGCTGCTGCTGTTTTTGTTACATACATGCCTTTTACCTCAATTGTTGAGCACGTTACCTCTTCTTCGGTTTTAAACATTACAGCCACACGTTCGCCATTGCTTTGTGTAACGTAACCGCCGTTTGAAGCATAGCAACTGAGCGGATCCATTACTCCCCGAACACTTTTAAAAGTACCGGTGATGGTGATTGTTTGAGATTCTGCTGCCGGAGGTGTGGCTGATCTGTTGGATGAGCAGAACTGGAATGTGGCTGTAAAAAGCGAGAGGAGAAGGATAAGCGAAAAACGCATGTGGGAGTGTGTTTAGATTGATAGGTAAATATACATCAAACCTAAACGTGAATTTCGATGAAATAATGCAGCAATGAACCAGTAAAAGTGATTATTTGATAAGTTATATTCCCCTACTTCACCTCAAACAACTTAATGGTATAATCAAGCAACCGCTTATCGCCATACGCGCCATGCCCGGGCACCACCACCTTTACATCGGGATAAGCCGCCTTCACTTTCTGCACCGTTCCCGACCAGGTATCGAGATTGGCATCGCCGGTAAAGCCGCGGCTGGCTTTTAGGGCTTTAATTAAACAGCCGCCAAACATTACATTTTCGCCGGCAAAGTAGCCCACCACATTATCTTTTGTATGTCCTTCGCCAAAGAAGCGGGCGGTAACGGTTTCTATGCCCACACTGAGCCGGAGCGAATCGGTGAAGCTGTGTTGGGGAACGGGCAAATTGTTTGCCGTGGCCAGTGCAATGGTGCCCGCGTTGGCGTAGGAAGGAATGCCCGCGGCGTGAAATGCGTTTAACCCGCCCAGGCAATCATCGTGAAAGTGTGTGGGAATAACCGCATTCACTTTACACTTCAGCGTTTCTTTGATCCATTTAATGAGTTCGCCGGCGCTTTTGTCGTTGGTGGGTGTATCAAACACCATAGTTTCGCTGCCGCTGCGCACCACGAGCCCGTTGCAGGGTACATTGCCGAAATCGTTGGTTTGCTTGTAGGAAACGTGCAGAAAGGTATTTGCCGTGATTTGTGTAATAATTAAATCAGGCGATTTGTACACCTGTTTGGCATTGAACTTACGTTGTTTTGAAACGGCACAACTAAGCGTGATTGCAAGCACCAGAAGTGCAATAACGGGCTTGGTAATTCGGTTCATTCGGGCAATAATTTTTGAAACGGTAACTGGCAAATATTTGATCTCCGGCAAAGTTGCAAAATTCCATTTTTGAGTACCCGGTGCTTTTTTCACTAATGTTCCAAATTTAGTTTAGGATATTACTTTCCCGTTCCGACACCACAAATCGCATTCGGGAACAATTAATCATGGAAAAATCTTTAAATAATCGTAATCGGAGGTAAAAAATATTCAAAACAGAAATTTGTAAAACTCCCGCTCTCTTTTCCCGCTCTCGCTCTCCTTTCTCGCTCTCACTCTCAATTCCCGCTCTGAATTCTCACTCTGAAAATGTCCTTGGGCGCGAGGCCTCGCGCCCCTACGGGATTTCATCGCTCTCAAAATTCTTCGCTCTCGCTCTCTACTCTCACTCTAAAACCCTACACTTATCCGCCCCCACCCCACACCTGAAAAAATTCCCCCCTCCCCATTGCCCCGCCCACGCCTTTTCCTCTACCTTAGCTTCCAGATCAAGCTACACCTCTGACTATGTCAAAACGTTTGCTGCTTACCCTTGCCGCTGTGGTTACACTAGCCATGCTGGCCATTCCGTTCCTCTCGCAGAAAAGTAACTCGGCGGTTACTTTTACACGCCTCGACCCGGCCTACGCGGCTTACGTGTCGGCCTACACTTCGGGCGTGATTTCTAATGAGTCGTACATACGTGTGACGCTGGCCGAAGAATACAAAGGCGCCATAAGCCTCGACAAGCCCGAAACGGAAAAGTACTTCAGCTTCTCGCCCGAAATTGACGGACAGCTTTTCTGGCTCGACAACCGCACCCTCGAATTCCGCCCGGCCGGAAGACTGCCTTCCGACAAAGCCTATGAGGCCGAATTCTTCCTCAGCAAACTCGTGCCCGATGTGCCGTCGAACCTCAAGGTAATGCCCTTCGGATTCCGCACCATGCGCCAGGGCATAGACGTAGTGGTTGACGGTATGCGCACCACCGACCGCCAGAGCCTGCGCCTGCAGCAACTCCGCGGCAGCCTGAACACCACAGACGGAGCCGACCATAAAGCCGTAGAGCAAACGCTGACCGTTTCACAAAACGGACAACCGCTGAAAATTACCTGGGTACACGAAGGCAACAACGTGGTACATGGCTTTACGGTGGACAATATCAAACGCAGCGAAAAAGAAAGCAAAATTCTGCTCGAATGGAACGGCAGCGCCATAGGTGCCGATACCAAAGACCGCAAGGAAATTACCATTCCCGCCCTGGGCGATTTTAAAGTAATGAACGCCCGCGCCGAACAAGGCCAGGAACAATGCATCGTCATTCAGTTCTCAGATCCCATTGCCGAACGGCAAAACCTCGACGGACTCATTACCATTGCCGATGCCACAGGGCTGCGCTTTTCCATTGAAGACAACGACGTAAAAGTATATCCACTCGAACGCCTCACCGGCTCGCACGCCGTAACCGTGCAAACAGGCGTGAAAAACGTAATTGGCAAAGAACTCCCGCACTCATTTACACAAACCATTGAGTTTGAAATGATGAAGCCCGAAGTAAGGCTGAGCGGAAAAGGCGTGATTTTGCCCAACAGTCCGCGCGGACTTACCCTGCCGTTTCAGGCGGTAGGACTGAAAGCGGTGGATGTGAAAGTGATTCGCATTTACGAGAAAAACATTCCGCAGTTTTTGCAGGTAAACAGCCTCGAAGGAAGCGACGAACTGTATCGTGTGGGCAAGGTGGTGACGAAGAAAAAAATCGACCTCCAGATCCGCAATAAAAACGACTACAACAACTGGACAAACTACGCCATAGACCTTGGCGAAATGATAAAAGCCGAGCCGGGAGCCATTTACCGCGTAAGCATTGGCTTTAAACGCTCGTATGCCGTAGTGTCGTGCGATTCGGTATCGAATGCCGCCATCGCCGAGCAGGAAGCCGAACAGGAACGCAACCGCCAGGAAAACAGCGAAGACGAAAGCGAATACAGCTACTACGGCAGCGATTACTACGACAGCTATTACTACTACGACGACTACGGCGAGCGCGACGATCCCTGCTCGGGAAGCTACTACTACGGCCGCACCGTGAGCCGCAATGTGCTTGCCTCCGACCTTGGCCTGCTCGCCAAACGCGGCAACGACGGCAGTATGCTGGTGGCCGTAAACAACCTGCGCAGCACCGACCCCGTGGGCGGAGCCGAACTCGAACTCTATGATTTCCAGCACCAGCTTATCACCCGCACCACGTCTGACAATCTGGGCATGGCCTCCATGCAGTTGAAGAAAAAACCTTTCCTGCTGGTGGCCCGCAGCGGAAACCAGCGCGGCTACCTGAAAATAGACGATGGCTCTTCACTCTCGCTGGGTGCGTTTGATGTGTCGGGTGCCACGGTGCAGAAAGGACTGAAAGGCATGATTTACGGCGAACGCGGCGTGTGGAGGCCGGGCGATACGCTTTTCCTCGGCTTCATTCTCGAAGACAAGGAAAACAAACTTCCCGCCGGTCACCCGGTTACGTTTGAACTCAACAACCCGCGCGGACAACTTGTAAGCCGCGTGGTGCGCGCCACTTCGGTAAACGGTTTCTACAATTTCACCACTCCCACCGATGCCGATGCGCCCACCGGAAACTGGACTGCCCGCGTAAAAGTTGGCGGAGCCACTTTCACCAAAACCGTGAAGGTGGAAACCATTATGCCCAACCGTTTGAAAATAAACATGGGCTTTGCCAACGCCGTAACACTGCTTCACGAAAACAAGGAGCCGGTAAAAATGGATGTGAAATGGCTGCACGGCGCCATTGCCAAAAACCTGCGCACCAATGTGGAAGTGAGTTTCTATCAAACCGCCACCGAGTTTAAAGGGTTTGATAATTATGCGTTCGACGATCCGGCCTCAAGTTTTTATTCCGAAAACAAAACGGTATTTGAAGGCAGGTTGGACGAAAACGGTCATGCCGAATTTTCGCCCGAACTGGCTGCGGCCAATGCACCCGGCATGCTGCGCGCCAGCTTTAACACCCGCGTGTTTGAACAGGGCGGCGCATTCAGCGTGGATCGTTTTTCGATTAATTACTCGCCGTTCTCGCATTACGTAGGCGTGCTCATGCCCAAAGGCGGAGGCTGGGGCGGTATGCTCGAAACCAACCGCGAATACTCAGTACCGCTGGTTACGGTAAGCGAAAACGGTAAACCCGAAGCCCGCACACGCCTCACCGTGAAAGTGTATAAAATGGACTGGCGCTGGTGGTGGAGCTCGGGCGACGACTACGTGGCCAATTATGTAAACAGCAGCTACTACAGCCCCTACTACGAAACAACCACCAGCACCGATGCAAAAGGCCGCGGAGCTTTTAAAGTGAAAATTGGCAAAGAAGACTGGGGCCGATACCTGATACGCATTACCGACGAAGAAAGCGGACACTCGACCGGCGAAATTACCTGGTTCGACTGGCCCTACGACGGCGGCGGAGCCATGCAAAACGCCGAAGCAGCCACTATGCTGCAGTTTAGTTCGGATAAAACGAAGTACAAAGTTGGCGACAAAATCAAAGTTACCGTGCCTTCGCCCGGACAAGGCCGTGCGCTCATCAGTGTCGAAAACGGTTCACGCATCATCAGCTCGCAGTGGGCCGAAACCAAGGTAAAAGGCAACATTACTACCGAAATTACGGTAACACCGCAAATGGCTCCCAACGTGTTTGTACACGTTACCCTTTTGCAGCCGCACGCACAGGTGAAGAACGATGCGCCCATTCGCTTGTATGGTGTTATTCCCATAGAAATTGACAATGCCGAAACTCACCTCGATCCGGTAATTGCCACCAAAGCCGTGTGGGCTCCCGAAGAAACCGTAAACGTGGCCGTAACCGAAAAAAGCGGCAAAGCCATGACCTACACGCTGGCCGTGGTGGACGAAGGTTTGCTCGACATTACCCGCTTTAAAACACCCGACCCGTGGAGCAATTTCTACGCCCGCGAGGCTTTGGGCGTAAAAACCTGGGACATGTACGATCTGGTAATGGGCGCTTACGGTGCCGAACTGGAACGTGTACTGGGTATTGGCGGTGACGGCGACAACGGCCCCAACGGCGGACAAAAAGCCAACCGCTTTAAACCGATGGTGCGCTACCTCGGCCCGTTTGAATTGAAGAAGGGAGCACGCAACGATCATAAAATTACCATTCCGCAATACGTGGGTTCGGTGCGGGTAATGGTGGTGGCCGGACAAAATGCGGCCTATGGAAAAGCAGAAACCACCGTACCGGTGCGCAAACCGCTCATGATTCTGGGCACACTGCCCCGCGTGCTGGGCCCGGGCGAAACGGTGGATTTGCCGGTGAATGTATTTGCGATGGAAAAGTTTGTGAAGAATGTAAACGTAACCATCACTACCGATAAAATGATGAGCGTGGACGGCGGATCGTCGCAAACACTCAGCTTTAGCGAGGTGGGCGAAAAAGTGGCCACGTTCCGTTTGAATGTATCGAAAGCCGTGGGCGTGGGTAAAGTGCGCATTGTGGCCACCAGCGGAAAGGAACGTGCCGTGACCGATATTGAAATTGATGTGCGCAACCCGAACACACGCCAAACCAATGTGCTGGAAGCCGTAATTGATCCGGGCCAGAGCTGGAACACCGCCTACACGCCGGTGGGCATTGCGGGCACCAACAAAGGCACACTCGAAATAAGCACAATTCCGCCGCTCAATCTGGGCCGCCGTCTGGATTACCTGATGCAATATCCGCACGGTTGCGTGGAGCAAACCACATCGGCCGCATTCCCGCAGTTGTATCTCAATGACCTGATGAAACTGAGCGACGAACGCCGCAAACGCACCGAAGACAATATTAAAGCGGCCATTAACCGCCTGCGCACTTTCCAGACTTCGGCAGGTGCAATGGGCTACTGGCCCGGCGATCAGAGTCCGAGCGAATGGGGCACCAACTACGCCGGCCACTTCCTGCTCGAAGCCGAAGAACACGGCTACACGCTGCCCGCCGGACTCATTGACAACTGGAAGAAATTCCAGCGTCAGCAGGCCTCTGCATGGTCACCCCGCGCCGATCAGCGTTACTACTACAACGACGATCTGGTGCAGGCCTACCGCCTTTACACGCTGGCCAAAGCCAAATCGCCCGAGCTTGGTGCCATGAACCGTCTGCGCGAACATAAATCGCTAAACGCCACCGCCAAATGGCGCCTGGCCGCCGCGTATCAGTTGGCCGGTCAGCCCGAAATTGCCAAACAGCTTATCAATGGCCTTACCACCACCGTATCGCCCTACTCCGAATTCTCGTACACCTACGGCTCGGGCGATCGCGACATGGCCATGATACTGGAAACACTCACCCTCATGGGCCAGCGCACCAAAGCCGCGCCGGTGGCCAAACAGATTTCCGACGCACTCAACAGCAACTTCTACTGGATGAGCACACAGGCCACCGCCTACTGCCTGCTGGCACTGAGCGAATTTTCGACCGCCGACAAAACCGCCAAAGGCGTAAACAGCAGCTTTACCATTAACGGAAAAGCAGGCACCGCAAACGATGGCAAACCCGTTTCGCAAACCGACATTGCCATTAACGGCACCGAAGCCGGAAAAGTAAGCGTGAAAAACAACGGTGCCGGTGTGCTCTTCGTACGCGTAATTCTGAGCGGTGTGCCCGACATCGGCATGGAAACTCCCTCGGCCGAAGGCTTAGCCATTGACGTGAAGTTCACCGACAACAGCGGCGCCCCCATCGACGTAAGCAACCTCGAACAGGGCACCGATTTCATGGCCGTAGTCACACTCTCCAACACCGGTGTACGCGGCGAATACCGTGAAATAGCCCTGAGTCAGATTTTCCCCTCGGGCTGGGAAATACGCAACGAACACATGGAAGAAGGCATATCGCCGGTACGCACCGATGGTTTCGACTATCAGGACGTGCGCGACGACCGGGTGTACACCTATTTCAGCATTCCGCCCCAGCGCTCGCGCACCTATCGCGTAAGGCTCAATGCAGCCTACACCGGCCGCTTCTATCTCCCCGCCTTCAATGCCGAAGCCATGTACGATGCTTCTGTAAATGCACGAAACATGGGTAAATGGATTGAGGTAATTCAGCAGGGAATAAGCAAGTAAAAAATTGGTTCCACTAAAAAACGGAGGTGCAAAAAATCGCATCTCCGTTTTTTTTACGCGGATTTTTACGCTTTTCACTTGACATTGGCCTTCGGCCGATAGTACATTAGCACCCAACGCGCACCGCTTACTTTTTTTCATCACCTCACCCATTCACTCATGGATGAAAATACACCTGTCCCCGATCGTTTCCGGGGCCGCGGGGCGCAAGTCAATCCGCACAACCGTTTTCTCAAAAACCGCATCGTGCAGGAGCACATCGAAGTAATTGATGAGCCTGCACTGCTCGACGAAAAAACGGAAGTAATCATTACGCACCCCAAAACCATCGTCAACAAAGTTGATAGTCCCGACCTTCGCGGCCTTTCCATGAATCCCTATCAGGGCTGCGAACATGGCTGTGTGTATTGCTATGCGCGCAATGCACACGAGTACTGGGGCTACAGCGCCGGGCTCGATTTTGAACGAAAAATTATCGTCAAGCCCGATGCCCCCGCCCTGCTCGAAAAGCAACTCAGCAACCCGCGCTGGCAGCCCGAGGCCATTATGCTTTCGGGCAATACCGATTGTTACCAGCCGCTCGAGCGTAAGTATGAGCTTACCCGAAACATGCTCAAAGTGCTGCTAAAATTCAGGCACCCGGTGGCCATCATTACCAAAAATTCACTCATCAAAAGAGACATCGACATACTGCGCGAAATGGCCGAACACCGTCTGGTACAGGTAATGATAAGCATTACCGGCCTCGACGAAAAACTACGCCTGCAATTAGAACCCCGCACCGCCACCTACAAACAACGCCTCGAAACCATAACCGCCCTGCGCGAAGCCAATATACCCGTGGGCGTAATGAGTGCACCAATCATCCCCGGCCTCAACAGCCATGAAATACCCGGCATACTCCACGCAGCAGCCAGTGCCGGTGCAATGTTTGCCGGTTACACCATGGTACGCCTCAACGGACAGGTAGGCGAAATTTTCCGCGACTGGCTGCAAAAAACTTACCCCGGCCGCGCCGATAAAGTCTGGCATCAGATACAGGCCTGCCACGGCGGACAGGTAAACGACAGCCGCTACGGAGTACGCATGCGCGGCGAAGGCCCCGTGGCCGAAAGCATCAGACAAATGTTTGCGCTGGCCGTAAAACGAAACAACCTCAACCAGACCAAATTCGAATTCAACCTCAGCGATTTCAACCCCGAAGCCGCCAGCGCACAAATGCGTTTGTTCTGAATCGCGTAAATTGCAGCAGCTAAAATTTCAGCCATGCATACCACAAACTACATCAGCACCTTCATCCAAATTGCCGATGACTGCCCGCTCAAAGAAGCCGACGTACCCGCTCCCGGCAAAAAAGAACCCTCCATTGCCGAGTTGCAGTTTAAAATGATTTACGATAATCCGTACAAATACACTTCGGATGATGTACTGTTTGAAGTATATGCACAACGCAACGGAATAAAAGCCAGCGAGAAAAAAGCTGCACGCGAAGCATTTTTCTCGAAAGGCCAGGCCTGTTTGCGCGCATCGCCACTTACCAAACGCTGGGGCTGGGGAGTGCATAACAATGAAGAAGGCAAAGTGGCTATTTATGCTGCCGGTTCTGCCGAGTATAAAAAGTTGATGACAGATAAATCGCTGAAGCAAACCAAGGCGATGCGTTCATCGCGGGCCTAGGGCCAGGTCTCGGCTCCGCTCGACCTGACCCTGCATCCTCAAAAACAACCACGACAAATCCCTCATCCTCCGAGGTTTTTCCAACCTCGGAGGATTTGCCCAATAGCTGTTGTTTTTGAGGCTGCTGCAATGCGTATCCAGGTCAATACAGACTGGTCAAATACAGAGTAATAAATACAGACAATAAAACAAAAACAAATCCCCCATCCTCCGAGTTTTTTCCAACCTCGGAGGATTTGCCCACTAGCTGTTGTTTTTGAGGCTGCTGCAATGCGTATCCAGACCAATACAGACTGGTAAATACAGAGTAATAAATACAGACAAGAAAACAAAAACAAATCCCACATCCTCCGAGGTTTTTCCAACCTCGGAGGATTTGCCCACTAGCTGTTGTTTTTGAGGCTGCTGCAATGCGTATCCAGGTCAATACAAACTGGTAAATACAGAGTAATAAATACAGACAATAAAACAAAAACAAATCCCCCATCCTCCGAGTTTTTTCCAACCTCAGAGGATTTGCTCACTAGCTGTTGTTTTTGAGACTGCTGCAATGCGCATCCAGATCAATACAGACTGGTAAATTCAGAGTAATAAATACAGACAATAAAACAAAAACAAATCCCCCATCCTCCGAGGTTTTTCCAACCTCGGAGGATTTGCCCACTAGCTGTTGTTTTTGAGGCTGCTGCAATGCGTACTGCAGATCAATACAGGCAGGCAAATACACGCAAATAAATTCAAGCAGACAAACTCAGACAGGTCAAAATAATTTTGCAAATAATACAATCAAAAAACACCGGCTGATTGGCCGGTGTTTTCTGTTTGTATTAAAGTTTATCGTATAAAAAACGCTACCCAATCAAGGCTTCATCACCAGCGAACGGCCGGTAAAAGTCTCACCCTTCAACCGCAGCGTATAAGCTCCGGCTGCTACGCCGGTAGCATCAAGCTCAAACAACGCAGAGCCACCAGGCATATTCTGTTTCCCCTGTTCCACCACACGTCCGGTCTGGTCGATTAACTCCCACTCTACTTCCTGCTCACGATCAAGTTGCAGCGAAACCATAAAGCCGTTCACAAACGGATTAGGATACGCATTAAGCGTTTGTACCGGAACAGCCGGTTCGGGCGTGCTGGTTGCAATAGCTTGCGATATGTCGAGAACGTACAACCCATTCTGCATATCGGAAGCCAGCAGATAACCACTCGGCAAATCGGTGTAGGCACCCCAGCAGCCGTGATACGCATCGGGGTAGCCGTTCGATTGGTTATTGAGTGTATCGGTATCAAAATAACCGGTGCGCACGGCGTTCGATGGATTGCTGATGTCGAAAATCTGCACGCCATCCTGGTAGTAGGCACATACCAATGTATTGTTCCCAATGATATAAGGATTGTGCGGCGTACAGCCCTGTGTGGAACGGAAAATCTGATTAATGGTAAGGTTGCCCAGATTCGACACATCGAGCGATTTTACACCCATACCGTCGGGCACTTCATCCATAAAGATAAGTGTACGCCCGTCGGAAGTAAGGAAGCTGCTGTGGTTGTAACCCGATTCGGGATAACTTCCAAACGATGCCAGTTCGGTGAATGTATTGTTTGAATTGAACTTGTAGATATACAGTTTCTGATAACCGGCCGATACATACACAGTATCGTTACGCACAAACATATCATGTACAGTACTCACCGAAGGATAATCCTGATTAAGTGTGCGCAAAAGCTGCGGCTGCTCGGGATTGGCCAAACTGTAAACGGCCATGGAATAGTAGCCCTGATTGCCCGCCAGCGTTACACTTCCGCACCAGAGTTTGTTTCCATCCACATAAATTGTATGCGAACGCTCGAAATAGGTGGTGCCGTTGTGCACTACATGAATCGAATCGGGCAGATACTGAAGGTCAACAATCTGAAAGGTATTTCCACCGGCATCATCGCCCACAATATAGGCGTAGTGGCTGTAGGTTTTTATTTCGTGCCAGATACAATCGCTCTGCACACTGGGCAGAAAATCTACCTCAACCGGTGTGGCCGGATTGGTGACATCAATAAAAAAAGTACCGTGTGCGGCGCCAATAATACCGTATTCACGGTTATCGGCCGGATTGTGCCATCCCCACACACCCTGATAATGGATACCGAAAGCGGAAGCTACCGGCACATTGGGATCATCAAAATGTCCTACCAGCGAAATGTTTTGCGCATTGTAGTTCTGTGCAACCACAGGCATCGACAATATCAAACCGGCAGCAAGAGAAGTAATTTTTCGAATCATGGTGTTGAGTCTTTATATGGTAAATATAAGGTTAAAAAATCAGGCGGCTGCTTCCGTATATGTATCAGAAACAACCGCCTGTAAAGTTGAAATGCAGAATAATCAGATTCGTGCGATAAGCTCGGTCATTAACCGTGTCATTTGTTTTTCGGCCACTTTGGCTACTTTCTGCACTTCTTCGTGCGAAACTTCCACAATTTTGCCGGGCACGCCCAAATCGGTAATTACTGAAATTCCGAAACAGGGCAAATTCATGTGTCGTGCAGTAATTACTTCGGGCACGGTGCTCATGCCCACGGTATCGCCGCCAATAATGCGCACGTATTTGTATTCGGCCGGTGTTTCAAAGGTGGGACCGCTTAGTCCCACGTAAACACCTTCCTGCACTTTTATGCCAAGTTCGGCAGCTACGGCTTTGGCCCGGGCCAGCAGGCTGTGGTCGTAGGCTTCGCTCATATCGGGGAAACGGGGGCCGAGACGGTCGTCGTTTTTGCCAATGAGCGGATGTGCCGGAAAAAGGTTGATGTGATCGGTAATGAGCATAAGGTCGCCCACTTCAAAATCGGGATTCACCCCGCCGCTGGCATTGGAGAGAAACAAATTGGTAATCCCCAGAAACTTCATTACACGCACCGGAAACACCACCTGCTGCATGGTGTAGCCTTCGTAGTAATGAAAACGTCCCTGCATGGCCACAATGCGTTTGCCGCCCAGCATACCGAAAATAAGTTTGCCCGAATGGCCTTCAACCGTGGACACCGGAAAATCGGGAATCTGCTCGTAAGGCAACGAATGCTTAATATCAATTTCCTGCACCAATCCGCCAAGACCAGTGCCAAGAATAATTCCGATTTCGGGAGCGAAGCCGGCTGTGGCTTCGTTAATGTGCTTTACGCTGTTGATAATACGATCGTACATAATCGGTTATTTGCTTGTTGAAGTTTTCGGCATCCTTATCGTGAAACTCCACTTCAATGGGAATATAAAACACCGGCAATCCTTCTACGGCTGCAAGCAGTTCGGGGCGCAGAAGACGCATGGCATCTTTTTCGGTGGTAAGGATGAGTTTATTTTCGGTTTGGAGATTGTGGTACAATTTACGCAGTTGCTGCAAATCGGCAAGTGTGTAGGCATGATGATCGGCAAAGCGCAGGGTGACTAATTCTTTCACCTTATCGCGGAGTTCGTATTCGAGCACACTCGAATTGGCAATGCCCGTGAGCAGTACAATGCTGTAGCCGCGTTCGAAGTAGTATTCCTTACTCAGCAGGGCTTTGCCGGGTTTGGCGCCAAAAGGCACAAGCTGCCCGTAGCGGATGGTGGAAAAGTATACCTGCTGCCAGCTTGCCGGATTTATTTCGCGGATAATACGCTTGCGTTCGAGCGGCGAAAACAGGGCCGGAGTTTTGGTCACTATAACAATATCGGCACGTTTCATACCCGCTTTCGACTCGCGCAGCAGGCCGGTGGGAAGCAAATGATCTTCGTAAAAAGGGCGGTTGTAATCGGTAAGCAGAATCTGCAAGCCGGGTTTAATGCGGCGGTGCTGATACACATCGTCGAGCACAATGGCCTGCAACTCGGGAAATTTCTCGCGCAAAAGTTTCACACCCCGCACCCGTCGCCCGTCAACCGCCACCGGCACCGATTCGGGAAAACGCCGGCGAAACTGCATGGGCTCATCGCCAATCTGTGACGCATCAGAGTGAGCATCCGACAAAATAAAACCCCGCGTATTGCGCCCGTAGCCGCGGCTCAGTGTAGCCACTTTCAAATTCACCATCAGCAGCCGCACCAGATATTCCACATGCGGCGTTTTGCCTGTGCCTCCCGCCGTAAGGTTGCCCACGCCAATAAGCGCCAGATCGGGGAAAGTGGTTGATTTAAACACTCCCAGATCAAACAGCTTATTACGAAGCCATACCACTACTCCGTAAAGCAGCGATACTGGCCAGGCAAGAATGCGGAGGAATTTCACGGGGGCGAAAATACGATTTTTGGAGCGGGGAATTTACAGCAGTTTAAATACTTGATAATAAACATTTTATAATTCTCTCGACAGTGTCGAGAGAATTATACCGGGAAAATTTGCAGAATATTTTTCAGCCATCCCTTTTTCGATACATCAATATAATAATCATTTAACACGAACCTATTTTGCTTTTCCCGCATTTAATAACCATACATATAATATACTGACGATAATCATACCCGCAAACTGATGCAAATTCTGTTTGCACCACCGGAGCCGGACTAACTTTCACCGAAAATAAAAAGCCATGCGAACAATTTATTTGCTGCCGCTTCTGCTGCTGTTTACCACCTGCACCCGCACCGACGAAATCGGAGCCCTCGTTCCGCCTACCGTAGATCAGGATCGCAGCCTGCCTTCCATTCGCATCGATGTGGCCGGACATTCGCGGCTAATTCATGTGCGCACTTTTGGCGATACGGCAAACCCCGTGCTGTTTCTCATTCACGGCAGCTACTCCGATTGTCATCCCTACTTCAACATTTGCGAAAGCCTTGCCGATAAATACTATGTAGTGGCCTGGGACCAGCGCGGATGCGGGCTTTCGGAGCGGATAACGGAAAACGAATTTTCGCTCGAAACCGCAGCCGAAGAAGTGAGCCGGATGAAAGCACATTACTCGCCCCACAATAAAATCACCATCATAGGCCAAAGCTGGGGCGGCGGAATGGCCACATTGTTCACGGCAAAGCATCCGCAGGAGGTGGAACAACTGGTGCTCATCGAGCCCATTCCGCTCACCGGCAGCGACATGCAGCAACTGTACAAAAGCATTGTGGAATTTACCTACAACAACCAAAGCTGGAACAACATGGCCGTGCAGGGCATGGTACTTTCGGCCGACGATCATGCACAAATTGATTATCGCGCCCACATGATTCTGCGCAGTAACATGACAGCCGGCTATCATTGCGATGGCAACAACCCGCCCGTATGGCCCGTGCATCGCGTAGGCGGCTACATGGAATACCTGCGCAACAAAGCCCTGGGCAATCCGGTAAGCGGCTTTACCTACGATTTCCGTGAAGGAATCAGCGCATTTTCAGACACAGTGCTGGTAATGGGTGGTTCGTGCAGTTCGCTCGGTTATTCAGTGCAAAACCAATATACCCGGCCGCATTTCAGCGCCGCGCAGGTTATTGAAGTACAAAACGCCGGCCACCGCATGAATATCGAGAAACCCGAAGAAGTAATCAGCATTATCAAAAACTATTTAAATCAATACTAAGTATGAAACGGCTGCTCTTTTCGTGCCTTTTACTCACAGGCTTTACACAAGCAACTGCACAGGATTATTTTAGCCTGCTAAATCCCGGTTCGCAGTATGTGTATGCCGGAGTAAGTGCGGCCCCGGCACTCATGGCTCAAACCGGGTATGCCTTTTCAGGCGTTACAATAAAAGACAAACCTCTGGTGTTTACGGCCGGAATTACCCTTCCGCTGTTTTCACAAAAAGGATTTGATGCCGAATTAAACGTGGGCGCTGGCTATCAATGGGCACTGGCCAAAAACTGGAACATGATTACCGGCCTTAGCTGGAACATCATGCGCAGCCAGGATATAAACGGACGTTACCTCTGCTCCGGCTTTAAACTGGATATGCTTCCTGCGTATTATACCTCGCACTGGATGACAGGCCCGCACCTTGCACTCGATTACCGCCCCTGGCTGCACATACGCCACAGCGATTATTCCAAAGAAGCCTACACCGGTTTATATCCCTCTGGCAGCGGCACCTATACCACCCCGCGCGATGGATGGTTTTTGCAGGATAATCTCGCACTGCAACTTGGCGCCGGTGTGGCATATTTCCGCACCCACTGGAACATTAATCTAAAAGCCGGTTTCAACTGGCAGCCCAACCGCCTTGGCCTTATATCACTGCCCGATATTGGAATAATGCCCTTTTACGGCAGTGTAAATGTGGGCTACAAACTGCACTAAACAATCACACACACTCAATCGCAATCAGGTTTTACCCGCCGACACAAATTTCTCGCGCACCCGGCTCAGCGTTTCCGGTGTAATTTTCAGGTAAGAGGCAATCATCTTCAGCGGAAAATGCCCGAATAGTTCTTTCCTGTCCTTCATAAGCCCTTCGTATTTCCCGTAGGGCGTTTGCTGCCGGTCGAAATACTGCACGCGGGTATTTACTTCTTCCAGAATACGCCCAAGCTGTATAAACTTTTGCGAAACAGAAATGAGATAATGAATATCCTCCATTCTCACCTCCAGCAACCTGCACACCGAAGAGGCTTTAATACACACCTCCGATGCCCGCTGCCCCACAAAACTGGAATGATTGAGCACCCAGTCGCCGGTAATATGCAAATCAATAATCCGTTCCTCGCCTGTATCATTCAGTTCGTACTGGTACGCACAACCATCTATAAGGTAAAATGCGGTTTGATTCACCCTGCCCCGCTCCAGCAAAATTTCGCCTTTGCCTGCAAGTCGTATCCGGGTATGCCTGGCAAATAATTCCACCAAACGTTCCTCACTTATTCCGTAACCGGAAAGCAACGAATGGAGCGAAAATTCGGATGCGATGGAATGATTCATTTCAGAAACTGAATCACAAGATAATTACTCTTACCAGAAAATTCACCCGCCAATCTGCCTGAACAGCTATTATCCGCAGGCATTTACTCTTCCATCAATCCCTGCAGCAACGCTTCCAGCCGGTCTTTAGGGGGCAGATAAAGCTGATATTTTGCCAGAAGAATCTGATTGGTAATTCCATCCAGTGCATATTCAACCAGCACATTGTTTTTAGACGCGCCCAGAATAATTCCTATCGGTGCATTATCGTCGTCGGCCGCCTCTTCACGCTTAAAATAGTTTAAGTAAAGATTCATTTGTCCGATATCGAGATGGTCTATTTCGCCGCGTTTAAGATCAATAAGCACAAAGCATTTCAGAATGCGGTGATAGAATAATATGTCTACATGAAAATGCCTGCCGGCAATACTCATCCGGTATTGCCGGGCAATAAATGCAAAGCCTTTCCCCATTTCCATAATAAACTGCTGAAGATGGGAAATGATTTTGTCTTCAAGTTCGGTTTCGGCAAATTGATGCGGCTCGGGTATATCCAGAAACTCAAGCACAAACGGATCTTTAATCAAATCGGCCGGATGTTCTATTTTGTGCCCGTGGTTTGAAATGCGGAATACTTCCTTTTTGTTTTTCTGCAGGGCAATGCGGTGAAAAAGCATACTTTGCATTTGCCGCTTCAACTCGCGCACACTCCAGCGTTCCTGATCGCACTGCCGCAGGTAAAAACTGAATTCAAGATCGCTTTCTGCTTTTAATATTTCTATATAATGGCTCCACGAAAGGTTAAATTGCCGGGGCGATAGCTCAATTACTTCCAATTGTCCGGACACTGTCTGGATTTTTCCAGATTGTCCGGACACTTTCCTGCCTTTCTTCAATTGTCCGGACACTGTCTGGATTTTCTCAGATTGTCCGGACACTTTTCTGCCTTTTTTCAATTGTCCGGACACTGTCTGGATTTTTCCAGATTGTCCAGACACTGTCTGGATTTTTTCAGATTGTCCAGACACTGTCTGGATTTTTTCAGATTGTCCGGACACTGTCTGGATTTTCTCCAATTGTCCGGACAGTGTCCGGACTTTTTCAAATCGGATATAAAACTGCCTGATTTGAAACAGATTGGATCGGCCAAAACCTTTCCCGTAAGCCAGTGTAAGATCTTTTGAAAGTCGGTCCAGTAACTGAGTGCCGTATTCGGCTTTCACGTTGCCTTTTTGCTCAAACTCCACAATATAGCGGCCTATTTCCCAATAGGTTTGAACTAATGCCTGGTTTACCTGATTAATTGCCGTTTCCCGGCCTGTATGTATCGCGTGGCCGATACTTTTTACCAATTCTTTGTACTGCACTTTTGTCAACTTCATGGTGAATGGTTTTGAAAAATGGCAAAATAGATGGGTGAGGTGCCGGTTGAGGAGAAATAAATATCAACAGGCGCTCAAGTCGTTGAAAACGACTGAGTTAAAATTGATAAGAATGAGAAGATTAAACAGCAGGGGACGCCGCTCAAAACCTTTAATTTATTTAAGGAAAATTTGGAGCGAACCGTAAGCAGCATCAAAAAAACAGCTGTCCCGGCTATCCGCTCCAACTCCTCGGTGCATATTACCTATGCTAAAGCAAAGTACAACCTGCGGGGTTTCCACTCCTATCCGGGCTGGAAAATCATACCACCATCGCATTTCATTCACTTCCCCCAGCCCCCGCCTCCTGCACCTGTTGCCAAACCCGCCATCCTCTCCCTATCTTTACACACATGAAACTTGCACACCTGCTCGATTACCTCGAAAGCATTGCCCCGCCAGCCTTCCAGGAAAGCTACGACAATAGCCGCCTGCTCACCGGCCACCCCGGCATGGAAATCACCGCCGCACTTTGCACACTCGACTGCACCGAGGCCGTGGTGGACGAGGCCATTGCCACAGACTGCAACCTTATTGTGGCGCATCACCCCATTATTTTTGGCGGCCTCAAACAACTTACCGGCCGCAATTATGTGGAACGCACCATCATTAAGGCCATCAAACACGATATTGCCATTTACGCCATACACACCAACCTCGACAATGTGCATACCGGCGTAAATGCCCGCATTGCAGAGCGGCTGGGGCTCACAAACACACGCATTTTACAGCCAAAGGCCGGGCTGCTGGCCAAATTGGTCACCTTTTGCCCCACCGCACAGGCCCCCGCACTGCGCCAGGCCCTTTTTGCCGCCGGAGCCGGACAAATTGGCAACTACGACAGTTGCAGCTTCAGCACCCCCGGGCAGGGCACTTTCCGTGGCAACGAAGCCTCCACTCCTTTTGTAGGCGAAAAAGGCCAGCTCCACACCGAAGCCGAAGAACGCATCGAAGTCGTTTACCCGCGCCACCTGGCAGGCCGCATAATTAAAGCCCTGCTGGCCGCGCATCCCTACGAGGAAGTGGCCTACGACCAGATTCCGCTCGACAATGCCTGGGCACAAACCGGCAGCGGCATGGTGGGCGAATTGCCCCAGGCCATGCCCCCCCAAGCCTTCCTCGCCCACCTCAAAACCACCATGCAGGCCACCGTAATACGCTTCACCCCGGTTGAAAAACCCATAAAACGCGTGGCCGTATGTGGCGGCGCAGGCAGCTTTTTGCTCGGAGCCGCAAAAGCCTCCGGCGCAGATGCTTATGTTACAGCTGATTACAAATACCACGAGTTTTTCGATGCCGAGAACCAGCTCATGATCGCCGATATTGGCCACTACGAAAGCGAACAGTTTACAAAACAACTTTTGGCCGACCGCATTACCGAAAAATTTACTACTTTTGCAGTCCGCCTTTCGGGCGTTAATACCAATCCGATAAGCTACTATACATGAGCATTAAAGCTAAAAAAGGTGACGACCGCGCTGATATTCCGGTAGAGGAAAAGCTCCGCGCCCTTTACGAACTGCAACAGATCGACTCTCAGATCGACCGCATACGCACCGTGCGCGGTGAACTTCCGCTCGAAGTGCGCGACCTCGAAGACGAAGTTGCAGGCCTCGAAACCCGCCTGAACAACCTTAACGAAGAGCTCAAAGCCCTTCAGGATGGTATCGTGGAAAAGAAAAACGCCATCAAAGACGCACAGGCGGCCGTAAAAAAATACGAAGCCCAGCAAGGCAAAGTGCGAAACAACCGCGAGTTCGACGCACTCACCAAAGAAATCGAATTCCAAAACCTCGAAGAGCAATTGGCCAACAAACGCATCAAGGAATTTGAAGCGCAGATTGTGGCTAAAAAAGACCTCGTTGCCTCTTCTCAGGCCACCCTCGAAGAACGTGCCGCCGACCTCAAACTCAAAAAAGAAGAGCTCGAAGACATCGTTTCCGAAACCCGCAAGGAAGAAGAAGAACTCATGGCACGCTCCACTGCTGCCGAAGTAAAAATCGAAGACCGCCTGCTCAACGCCTACAAACGCGTGCGCCAGAACGTGCGCAACGGACTCGCCGTAGTACCCGTTCAGCGCGATGCCTGCGGTGGCTGCTTCAACAAAATTCCGCCCCAGCGCCAGCTCGATATTCGTCTGCACAAGAAAATTATCGTGTGCGAACACTGCGGCCGCATTCTCGTCGAAGCCGACTTCCTCCTCGGTCACAGCAGCATCGAAGAACTCATGAAAAACGCAGCGGCCAACAAATAAGCCACTGTAAACCATACAAAAGCCGGTCAGGATTTTTCCCCGACCGGCTTTTTTTATGACGATGGTTGAACTAGAATTTGATCTTCAACCCGAGCTTATTACGCATCGTAAGCAAAGCCTCCGCATTGCCCCGCGCATCATCCACCGGATGGTGCGTATGTTTGGTTTTCCTCAAATACTTGAATGTTTTAAACATATCCTTTTCCATTCCCTTGTAAAGACTTCCCAAATTCTGCGAACTGTGCCCGAAAGGATTTTCGCCGGTGAAATGATGGAAATACCAGCAAATAAACATCCAGTCGAACCCGTTGTTATCGCTTATAAAAATAGGCCGGTCGGCACAGTTAGCTTTAATCCACACCGCAAAGGCTTTCATTACTTCTGCCGGCTCGTCGAAACTCATGGTTTCCTCGCGCGTGTGGCCCGATACGGCCAACGCTTCGGGAATATAGTTATCGGAAACCGGTTTCAGTTTACCATAAAAAGTTTTGTCCAACGCCTCATCCACTATCACTGCGCCGAAAGAAATCATAGAATAATCGCCGGGGATAGGCCCGTCGCTTTCTATGTCAACCATTACGTAGGCCATAGATTATTATGTATTGATATCAGAATCTGAATCCGAAGGTAAGCACACCGTTTACCGACGACCATTTATTTTTTACCGGGTTGGCCAATTCGGGTGTATAGAAAAAGTAATCTTCGTTCTGCCGGATATTTACCAGCGCAAAATCGAGATAAAACGATTCTTCCGGATCGCGGTAACCGGCCCCGGCCGAGAGAACAACGCGCGATGTTTTGTTGTTTACGCGTTCGGAATAAGGGTTGCCATAATACGCAAAACCACCGCGAATCAGAAATGGCGGGAAACGCATTTCGCCCCCCACACGCACGTTTGAAGCGGCATCGTACTTGGCTTTCACGGCGCGGTTTTCCTGTGTAAAACTGTAATCTTCGGCACGCAAACTGCCTTCGGTGTAATCGATGTACTCGTAATCAATGCTCACCAAACCGCGTTTGCCAAAGAAGAAAGCCACACTGGTTTGTGCGCGAAGCGGTGTGCGGATGGTGTAATCAAACTCACCCGTTGGCGAACTCGATGAACGTTCCTGATTGCCAATGCGCGAACGGATGAGCGAACTGTACTCATCGCTGAGCCGCAAAATGCTGGGCGTATGCAAACTGAATCCAAACCTGAAAAGATCGACCGGCCGGTAAATAAATCCAATGCGCAAATTGAACCCGCTTCCACGCGTGGTTAACGACTGCTCATATTCAAACGACTGAAAAGCGGTATTGGTGCTGTCTTCGGTTTCTTTGTAAAATACATCTTCCTGATAACGCACACGGGGCAAACTAAGCGATGCACCGATGTAGAGTTTTTCGCTGTAATTGCCTGCCAGCCCAAACGAAATATCGCTCATGCTGCCGCGGGTTTCCACGCTTTTTTCCTGATTCACAATGTTCCCGTCGGGAATGGTATCGTAATAACGGGTCGTATCGAAAGGAAAAAATTCGAGCAGAAATACATTCCAGGCCAGTCCGTTGCCAAATCCACTTAGTGTGGAAACGCCATTGCCCTGCGCTTCGTTTCGCCAGGCATCAAGCTGCGAGGTGCTGCTGTTGCCGTTCATGAGCAAATTGGCCTGATACGACTGATAGCGGTTGTAGGTAATGGCAAAGGAAAGAGTTTGCCAGCCTTTGGCTTCTTTATTCTCGGTGCGGCCGGCAAATACAATGCCTGCATTTTCCACGCGCAGGTTGGAGCGCACATCTTCGCTTGAACTGCCGTTGTAGGTGGAGGAAACCCGCTGGTTAAAAAGTGCGGGGCTGAGAGTCACATCGTTTCGGCGGTAAATGCCCAAACCTGCGGGGTTGTTGCTAAGCACCGACATATCGCCGCCTACTGCGCCAAATGCGCCACCCATACCCATGAAACGTGCTGTGCCGCCAAATCCGGTAAACGAATAGCGCAGCACGTCAATTTCGTTTTGTGCGATAAGCGCACTGCTGCCCGTAAGGAGCAGCAGTGCGGCAAAAAATATTTTTTTCATAGAAGTTACACAGTGTGCACCGCACAATTAGCGCGGACGGCTTGATGTACCCGACGAACCGGAACTGCGCGGTGAGGAAGAAGAGCCTGAAGAAGAACTGCCCGAAGAGCGCGGCGAGCTTTCAAAACTCGGGCTGGGGCTTGAACTCGGGCTGCTTTCTACACGCGGGCGGCTTCGCGGGGAATCGCTGTTGCTGCGGGGCGTGTTGCCTGAGCTGGAAGGTACAGCATTGGGACTAACAGAAGGCTGTGAGTCGTTTACACGCGGGCGCGGAGGCAGCGGAGGTGTGCCGCCGGGAGCAGCCGTGTTGCGGTCGGTAGCTACCGGTGTGTTTACACGGTCGGTGGTGGCAGGAGGTGCGGGCACAGTGCCCACAGGCGAACTGGTAGTGCTGCGGCCTTCGGTGGATGCGGGAGGTGCGGGTGTTGTGCCGCTGGTGTTTACACCATATACCGGAGGAAGTGCAGGACGTGAGTTCAGGGCATTGTTTACTTCGCTGCGGTTCATTTCTTCCACCCCGTTTTCGGCGGCTACTTCGTTCATGAAACGTTCGCCCAGCGTACCGTTTTGTACGGCTTCGCCACGGCCACCCACTCCGCTGGTGGAACGGCGCGGACCATAGTAGGCACTGTTTTCGTCGAAACTGTTAAAGTACCAGTTGTTCATTGCCATACCGTTCATTCCGCCCATATTACAACCGGGCCCAAATCCGTTCCAGAAGGGATCATAATAACCCCAGGTTTGCCAGGGATCATACCAACTGCCCCACTGATTGCCCCAGCCCACACCGTAGGTAGGGCCCCAGGGGTTGTACCAGTAAGGATTTCCCCAGCCGGGAGTAAAGCCCATACCGGGATTCATAAACACGGGCGACATATAAGTAAGACCGCTGCCGATGCCCCAGCCCCAGCCCTGATTCCAGTACCAGAACGAACTCGGGTTGTAATTATACATCTGATACTGCGGGCCCCAGAAACTGTAGCCGTTGTAAATGCTGGTGCCGTAGTTGTACGGGTTGCCGGTATAGAAATAGGAATTGGTGAAGAAAGGATCATAATATCCGCAACCGTTTACCGCTCCGGGACCGAAACGACGAAGGCGGGCAGCGTATTCATAATCATAGTAATCATCATAATCAAAAGGCTCGTCGTAATAATCGGAACCGGGCTTGGAGCGGGCCACGCGCTGGGCTTCGGCAAGTTCGCGCGCCTCGGCGGCTTCGCGCATGCGCTGTTCTTCTTCTTCTTTAGCCTTGGCGGCCGCTTTGCGGTCGGCTTTGGCATCTTTCAAAGAATAATAAATATCATCCTGCTCCGGGGCTGATTTCGACATTTTCATGCTGCTGCACGAACCAAGCGCAAGCAGGGCAATTCCTGAAAGGGCAAGTAAAGTGAGCTTTTTCATGTGTACGGCCATCTGATAGTGAATACTGTTCAAATACTTTGATAAATATACAGCATAAATCGTGCTAAACTTTGGCTTTAACCTGATTTTTATCAGATGGCTAAACTGTGCCGATTTAGGTGCATCTACACCGATCTAAATGCAAAAATTCGTTTAGATTACTTCGTTTTTACCACCAGCACCGGAACCTGAACCCTGTGCCTTACTGTTTCAACAGTTGTGCCAAAGAGCATGTCTTTAAGCCAGTTGTGCCCGTGTGCGCCCATCACCAGCAGTTCGCAGCCCGAATTGTTTACTATTTCGGGAATGCGTTCTTTGGGATTGCCAAAGCCTAAGGCTGTTTCAATGCTCAGCCCCTGCGCCACTAACCGTTCTTCGTACTCGCGCATGGCGTTTTCATCGAAAGTGGTTTCAAAATCGGCTGTTTCCTGCTGCATCACGCGGGCACCGGCTGTTTCGGTAATGTGTATAAGCAGGTAAGTGGCTTCGCGCCCGCCCTGCTGCAGCGCGTGGCTGAGTGCCACGGCATCGGTATCCGAAAAATCGACGCATACCGCAATGCGGGTGTAATTGTGGCGCGAGGTCAGTTCGAGACTTTCGGGCAAAAGATGCGGTAGTGTGGTACGCTGCTCACGCTGCCGGCCAATGAACGGCCTGAATGTGACCCAAAGCAGCAGCACAGCCGCCACCAGCGCCACCGGAACCACCGTGCAGGCTATCAGCACCGGATGCTCGCTTGTGCCCAGCCATTCGCCTATGGTGTCAATTACCAGTTTCCCGTTAAGCCCTACAATAATGGCGGCACAGCACCACGCCGGTATAATTAACCACGGCCCGGCCACAAACTGCCCCATGAGTTTTTTATTGCTTACAAAATGAATGAGCGGAATTACCGCAAAACCAAGTTGCAGGCTTAGAATAACCTGACTAAGCACAAGCAGGTTTTCGGTCTGGCTTTCGCCGCCGATAAGCAGCGTAATTACAGCCGGAATAATGGCAATTAACCGCGTAATCAACCGGCGCAGCCAGGGTTGCAGCCTGAGGTTGAGGTAACCCTCCATTACAATCTGCCCCGAAAGTGTACCGGTAAGCGTGGAGCTTTGTCCGGCTGCAATAAGCGCAATGGCAAAAAGCGCCGGAGCCAGCGTAGTACCAAATACATTGCCCAGCATGGCGTGTGCATCTTCTATGCTGGTAATGTCTTTCATTTCGTTCGAGTAAAAGGCGGCGGCGGCAAGTATGAGTATGGCGGCATTAACAAACAATGCCAGGTTAAGCGCCACAGCCGAATCAATTACATTAAACTTAATGGCCTGCCTTATTCCCTGTGGCGTGCGCTCTATACGGCGTGTTTGTACCAGCGACGAATGCAGGTAAAGATTATGCGGCATTACCGTGGCACCAATTATGCCAATGGCAATATACAACGCCCCGTCGCCCGGCAGCGAAGGCACCAGGCCCGAAGCAATTGCCCCGAAATCGGGCTTTGCAAAATACAGTTCGGCCAGAAACGACATACCGATGAGGCCGATGAGCGCAATAATAAACGCCTCCATTTTGCGTATCCCGAAACGTTGCAATATTAACAGCAGAAACGTATCGAGCACGGTAATCACCACGCCCACCAGAAGCGGCAAACCAAACAGCAGTTTAAGACCAATGGCCATGCCAATAACCTCGGCCAGATCGGTAGCCGCAATAGCCACTTCGGCCAGCACCCAGAGCGCGCGGTTTACCGCTTTGGGATAGGCCGCTCGCGAGGCCTGGGCCAAATCGAGCCCGGCCACCAGACCCAGACGGGCACTGAGGCTTTGCAGAAGCAAGGCCATAAGATTGGAAAGCAGAAGCACCCAGATAAGGGCATAACCAAACCGGCTGCCCCCTGCAATATCGGTAGCCCAGTTGCCCGGATCCATGTAGCCCACACTTACCAGATAGGCCGGGCCAACAAATGCCATCAGTTTCTTCCAGAACCCGCCAGTTTGGTGGGTGGGAACACTGCTGTTTACTTCCTGCAACGAGGGTGTAGGTGGTTTACTCAAGGATATTCGAAGATTATTTTCCGGCCAAAGTTACATAAATCTTTTACATGAGTTAGATATGTCTAACTTTTTGGGGTAAAAAAATTTACAGCTTCACAAATTTGTATTCGCGGCTGGTTTTGGCTTTTGTGGCGGGATTAAGTATTTGCAGGTTGAGAAGGGTATCATTTACAATATTACCGGTATAAACCTGCACACCGGTTTCGCCTTTTACTTTAAACTGTATGCTGCAGTTTTTATCTCTGCTGTATTTGCCGGTAAGCACGCGCGAGAAATTTTCGGGTTCGCGGTTAAACCAGGTCATTACCTGCGCATAGTCGTTTATGGAGGTGGATACCAGCACTACCCTGTCGGCATAAAAGCGTATTACAGCCGAACTTTCGGCATCAACCCGAAACGCATAAATGCCTTCAAACTGAAGTTTGGGGCAGTTGTTGCTTTTCATGGCACCAAGCATCAGCGCCGCCATAAGCAGAATGAGTATGCGAGACATGCATCAAAGATAAAAACAAAAAATCCCGGCGCTAACCGGGATCTTTTGAACATATTTTCCAATTATTTGCGAAGCAGGTGAACGAAACCGGAACCGGTAATCGGTTCCATATCAGGGAAGCAGCGCGAGGTGTATTTGGTCACAAAGTAATATACCCCTTCGTTTGCATTCGACGAATTTACCTGGCCGTTCCAGCCTACGGTATAATCGTTGGTGTAAAATACTTCCTGTCCCCAGCGGTTGTACACCCACATTTCAAAAGTACCTACATACAGGCTGGCGAAATCATAACCAGGCATGGTGGGCGACTGGATCTGATTGGCAATTGAAGCATCGTAGTAGGGATAGAAGAAATCATTTTGTCCGTCGCCGTTGGGTGTAAATACGTTCACCATCGAATCGGGCGAGAAGATATTCAGCGGCGGCACATAAGTGAGGATGATTGAGTCTTTGATGGGGCAAGGAACCGCACCATATACTACCGAATACTGCTGGCCCAACTGCGGGTTGGGTACAATAAGTGTCTGGCTGGTTGCTCCGGGAATGGCAGCTCCGGTGGGATCATACCACTGATAGCTGGGCTGGTTGGGCAGGGCAATAAGTGTAATTTGCGGATCGCCGAAACAGAACTGGGTGGTAATGGCAGCCGTATCGAGCGGTGGCGGGTTGATGAGCGTGACGGTATCGTTCTTGGTACACCCCAGCGAATCGACAATGTTTACGATATATACACCCGCCGGGAGGTTGTTTACTATTTGTCCTGTTTGCGACGGTGTGGTGTTCCAGGTATAAGTTACCGGGTTAATACACGTTAAACAGTTGGCGGCCACCGAACCGTTGGTATAGTTGTGACAATCGGGATCGTTGCCGGTGGCTAAGGTCTGAAGCTCGGTGAGTTCAATAATAACATTGAGGCGGGTGATGCAGTTGGTATCGTTTACAGCCTGCATCACTACTTCGAAAGTATCGCCGGCGTTTACGTTGGGTACAAAAAGGGTATCGTTGGTGGCACCGGGAATGTTGTTTCCATTGGGATCAATCCACTGATAGGAATTGAAACCGGGGCTGGCCACGAGGAAGGCACCTGTATTTCCGGGGCAGAAACGTGCCGAAATGGCATCGTCGATATTACCGCAGGAGGCTTCCACATAAGCATAGCCGTAGTGACCACCGTAAATGCAACCGGCCACAGTGAAACGCACGGTTACGTTCTGACCGATATAGGTGGTAAGGTCGTAGGTAATTGTGGTCCAGGGCTTGAAAGAGGTGAAAGGATCGGTGGGGCACTGCTGGTAGCCGGGAATGGAACCACCGGCATTTTCGTAGTACTGGAGGCACGATCCGATGGGTGCACCGGTAGAGTCGAGTACTTCGATCTGGAAGTAGGGCTGCTCTGAGGGCAGGTGACCGCCATCGTTCAGTACTACGGCGTAGCGGTAGGTAAAGCTGGTAGTGAGCGGGTCAACGGTAAAGGTTTGCTCCATGGTTTCGCCCATGTAGCTTGAGCAGTTGTTGCCCATACGCACACTGTACTGGCCACCGTTTGGCGGAATGGTGGTAAAACCACCGCAGGGATCAAGCTGGGCGGCAGCGGCTGTCATAATGGTATGACGGGCGGAGCAGTCGGAAACAGCAGCGTCGTTGGTGGTGGAAAAGAAGCCCACCTGCACATTGCTGAGGGGGCCGCCCGACATAACGTTATTGTCGCCAATAGTGCCGCTCCAACCGGTAAAATCGCCGGTTTCGAAGCCGGGATTGGTACATGGAGCCACGGCAGTGGTGGTAACCGGGAAACTGGTTACGCGCATACCATTGGGGCTCAGGCCGTATTTATTCTGAATAAAACGGCGTTTTGAAATTGCGAGATACGTTTGTGTTTCGCCGGGCGAAAGATTGGCCTGGTGAGCCCTGAACAGCACACTATCGGCATTGAAGCCGATAAGTGAGTCGGTTACCGTGGGAGGAGTAACGGCCACCGAATGCGAATGGCCATGTCCGGAATGATCGCCATGATTGTGCTGGTGTACGGGCTGTTGGGAAAAAGCCGGTAAGCACCAAAGGGCGGCGGGAACTAATAGGGTAAGGAGTGGTTTCATAGGTTGCGTTTAGTCTGCCGGGAATAAAATTACAATTTTTTATTACCTGCACAACTGTTTTTTATCAGAAGCAGTTGTACATGTGTTTGCCTTGAACATAACGCAAACGGGTCAAAAAGATACAACCAATGGATACGGGGCATAAAATTGTGCTAACTTTAAGGTTTTATGCACCGTTCTATGCGTCACCTTTACCTTATACTCTCCGTTTTCGGCACCCTGCTGCTGAATCAGGCCACCGCCCAGTCATCGCTTCCCGCCTCTTTTGCCCCCGGCGAAGAGCAGGCCATGCCCGCCTACCTGCAGCAACAGCGTGTGGCCGGCATTACCACCCCGCCCCCCGGCACCGAGGTAAGAACCATGGCCGAATGGGAAGAAATTCAGGCACTTACCATTACCTGGACCAGCTACCAATCGACCCTGCGCGAAATTGTGCGCGCGGCCCGGCTCGAAACACAGGTGTACATTGTGTGCTCCGATTCGGTGGTGGTGAAAAACTACCTCACCAACGGAAACGTCCCCCTCTCTAACATCCATTACATCATTGCCCCCTTCAATTCGGTTTGGTTCCGTGATTACGGCCAAAACACCGTTTACACCGCCGGCGACGACTCGCTGGCACTGGTGGACTGGATTTACAACCGCCCCCGCCCCAAAGACGACACCATTCCCTCGGTACTGGCCCGCACCATGGGCATTCCCCTTTACGAAACCACCACCGCACCGTGGAACCTCATTCATACCGGCGGCAATTTCATGTCGGACGGTTTTGGCACCGCTTTTTCGTCCAATCTGGTGGTGGACGAAAACCCGTTGCTTACTATTTCTCAGATAGACACCATCATGAAGCATTTCATGGGCATTGACACTTATATCAAGATGCAGGTGCTGCCTTACGACGGCATCCACCACATCGACATGCACATGAAACTGCTTGATGAGGAAACCCTGCTGGTAGGCCAATACCCGGTGGGCGTGGCCGACGGGCCGCAAATTGAAGCCAACCTGCAGTTTGTGCTTTCCAATTACAACTCGGTTTACGGCACACCTTATAAAGTAGTGCGCATACCCATGCCTCCCGACCAGTGGGGCGATTATCCCGACCAGAACGGCGACTATACCACTTACACCAATGCCGTGTTTGTAAACAAAACCGTAATCCTGCCTACCTATTATCAGCAGTATGACACTACGGCCATCAGAATCTGGGAGGAATCGCTGCCGGGTTATAATGTGGTGCCGGTAAACTGCAACACCATTATTCAGGCCAGCGGGGCCATACACTGCATTACGCACAGCGTGGGTGTGGAAGATCCGCTCATCATCCGCCATCAGGCATTGCCCAATACCACCAACACCACCACGCCGTATCAGGTAGATGCGTTGATTCGTCACCGCAGCGGCATTCAAACCGCCACACTTTACTGGACAACCGATACAGCCCAGGCCTGGCAAACGGCAAGCATGAGCACCAACGCACAGCCCGATGGCTTTACCGGTTTCATTCCGGCGCAGCCTGTGGGCACAACCATTTTCTATTACATCGAGGCCACTTCAGTGTCGGGTAAAACACAGGTGCGGCCAATGCCCGCTCCGGCCGGATGGTGGAAGTTTAAAGTAACCGGCCCGCTGGCGGTGGCTCCCACGGCTGCACCGGAATTCAAGCCGGCTTACCCCAATCCTTCGCACGGCATTACCTGCATTCCGGTAAACATGCCCGAGGCTGGCAGCGGACAGTTGATAATGACCGATATGACAGGCCGCGTGGTACAGGTTATTCACACCGGCAGTTTTGCACAGGGCGAGCGCAATTACTTTGTGGACACTGCGGCCATGTCGCCGGGCGCTTATCATCTGGTGCTGCAAACCGAAAAAGGCCGCACAGTTCAACCGTTAATGGTACGCTGATGAACGGTCCGGTAAAGAAAACCAACGAATACACACTGAAAGAGGCCATTAATGAGCTTCTCGAAAGTTATCGTCTCAATACCAAATTAGACGAATTTAAAGCCATACAGGCATGGGAAATACTCATGGGCCCGGCCATTGCACGCTACACCAAACACCTCTCCATAAACAACCGCACGCTGTATGTGGAAATTTCGTCGGCGGCACTGCGGCAGGAACTCAGCTACGGCAAGAGCAAAATTGTAAAAATGATGAACGATGCGGCCGGTTCGGTTGTTATTGATGATGTAATACTGCGCTGATGAAACTACTTGCCGATGCCATATTGTTTGCCGCAGTGTGCCACAACGGGCAATACCGCAAAGACGGTAAAACGCCCTACATCAATCACCCGCTCGAGGTGATGCACCACCTTGTGCATCTGGCCGAAGTAACCGACGAAGAACTGCTGAGCGCCGCCGTACTGCACGATGTGGTGGAAGATACCCACGTTACTGCAATACAACTCGAACAGCGTTACAGCAAACGCATCAGCACTATTGTAGTTGAGCTTACCGACGATAAACATCAGGGCAAAAGCGAACGCAAACTGCTTCAGGTAGAAAACGCACACCAGCTTTCGCCCGAAGCAAGGCTCATCCGCATAAGCGACAAAATTTGCAATGTGCATGATATGCACCTGGCCCCGCCCATGAACTGGGCCGTTACCGAAAGACTTAATTATGTTACCTGGGCGCTTTCCGTGGTAGATCAGATACGCGGTACAGATGCGCGGCTTGAAAAAGCGTTCGACGATGAAGTGAGAGCGGCGTGGCAGGTGCTTAGCCATAAGCCGGCGCAGTTTATGTGACTGTAGTTATTTCCCGTAAACCACTTCTATTACTTTTTGCATTGCTTCTGAAAAATCGCGCTGGATTATCTCATACACAAATTCGTTGAAATTATTCCAGTTATCGCGGGTAATTGGGTATGTTTTTAGGGCAATGTGTTTCCAACCGCTGCCTTCGCCGCTTGCTTTCTCGAGGTTGAAATAATTGTGCTTTGCCATAACACTTTCCACATCTGCTTTTTTGGCCATAGCACTTTTATAAATTTCAATAATGAGCATAAGTTGGGGAGTTGACGAAATTATGTTCTTAATTATCACGGCATAATGAACCTCATCTTGTTTATTTATACCCAGAATGTGGCGGTAATCTGATGAGTTACCTCCTAATCTGCAATCCATTCTCTCCGCTGTTTGTTTAAGCTGCATAATCAGATAATCCCATGCACGATCCCTGACCTCAACAGCTTTGAGGATTTTAGCGGAATGATCGAAAAAGAACTTTGCTTCTTCTGATTGTTGTGAGGAAGTAATACCGGTCATGTTTGTCAAAAAATCGGTGAGGTAAATGTATTCTTTGGGAGTAAGTGTGTGCGGAATTCCTTTTTGCTGTATGGCGCTGCACCATTCGGTATGGGTGATGTTTACAAAACTGTGTTTCACTTCTTCGGGAATAGTTTCTTTCCTGAGTGTGAGCAAAACACCGAGCTTATTTTCAACCTTTACCGATTTGAGATAATCCTTCAGATCATTTGCCAGAATATGAAATATTTTATTCTCGATAATAATTGCAGAACCAGTTGATGTTCCTTCACCATTATTCATTTGAAGCAGAATATCGATTCTGCCCTCCCCTGTGTGGTACTCCAATTCGCACCAGAAATCGCCTTCAAACTCAAACCTTTCTCCTGATATTTTTTTCGAGTTAATAAGTTCCAGCAATGTATTCCGAAACAGTTCCACTATGGCTTTATTGCGGTGCGAGAGGAAATAGGCGTAAATGGCCGAGATGGTATTTTCGCGATACTGCACACCGGCTACATCGAGAAAGGTTTCTTCTTTTTGGGGAAAGGAAGGAATTTCTAAACCAATCAGTTCGTAGAGTTCGGGAGAATATTGTTCCGGCATATTTTTTATTTGCCGCAAACTAATTCAAACAGAAAGAAAAAACACCTCCTCAGATCAGAGGATATTTACTTCCCGATTACAAACACCGCAGGTCGTTTCTGCAAATCAACAGCGGGAAGTTTTTTCCATTCGGCCACGGTGCAGCTTCTTATCCATTCGGTGGGCAATGTAATGTCGCAGGCTACGCAGAGGCGGGTGCTGTGGTGGAGTGTTTGCAAAAGTTCCTGCAGGAATTTCTGGTTGCGGAAAGGTGTTTCGATAAACAGGTGTGTGGTGCCGCGGCGTTGTATGTCGGCTTCGAGGCGGCGGAGTTCGTTGCGGCGTTCGCTTTGGTCTATGGGCAGGTAGCCGTGAAACATGAATTGCTGTCCGTTCATGCCCGAGGCCATGAGTGCAAGCAGCAGCGATGAAGGGCCGGTGAGCGGCACCACTTTAATTCCTGCTTCGTGGGCCATGCGCACAATTACGGCACCGGGGTCGGCCACGCCGGGGCAGCCTGCATCGGAGAGCAGTCCCATTTCGCCGCCGTTTTTGGCGGTGTGCAGGTAGTGGCGCATATCGGTTTCGGCAATGTGTTTGCCCATGTGATGCAGCACAAGCTCTGCCTGCGGAGTTTCAATGGCAGCGCGTTTGAGTACCTGCCTTGCGGCTTTTTCGTTTTCCACCACAAACTCTTTGAGCTGGCGCATAACGGATAAAGCCTGCGGCGAAAGCACTGCCTCGGGCAGTACTTCATCGCCAAGCGGCACGGGAAGCAGATAGAGTGTGCCGGTCATCAGCGGAGTTGTGTGGTAAGTCGATCGGCAATAGCCGTGCATGCCTCGTTTACCAGGTGAAACACTTTTTCGAAACCTTCTTCGCCACCGAAGTACGGATCGGGCACGGCGCGGTTGCTGCCGGGAGAACTCTGGTTGAGCAGCAAATCGGTTTTTTGCCGGTGGGCATCGCTGGTGGCTAAGCGCAGTACATTGCCGAGGTTTTCGGAGTCCATCACAAATATTTCGTCGAACTGCTCAAAATCACCAGCTGTAAACTGCCGCGCACGCAGCGACGAAATATCCACGCTGTGCTTGTGCGCATTGGCCACCGAACGTTTATCGGGTGCTTCGCCGATATGGTAATTTGACGTGCCCGCCGAATCGACTTCCACCTTACCATCCAAACCTGCTTCGCTGAGCCGTTGGCGCAATACGCCTTCGGCCAGTGGCGAGCGGCAGATGTTTCCCAGGCAAACCATTAAAATCCTATACTTCATATCAGGGCTAAAGTTAAAATGTTGCGACGGCAAAAATACAACGCATTTTCGTGCTGTTATTCGTACATTTAGAAACTCTTAACCTGCACCATTTTGTGTTGAACGCCCGTGCCCTTTTCCTTCTGGGAATTCTGCTTGTTTGCCACTGCCGTATTGCGCTGGCCCAGAGCTATGATTTTGTAAACTACAACGTAGAGAACGGCCTTACCCAAAGCAATGTAACCGATATTATTCAGGATTCGCGCGGCTACCTCTGGATAGGCACCAACGGTGGCGGACTTAACAGGTTCGACGGCGTAACGTTCAGGGAGTATTCGCTCAAAGACAATGTGCCGGGGCAAATTATCAGCAGCATTGCCGAAGCACCCAACGGCGATATCTGGGTAGGCAGTACCTGGGGCGGTGCCGGACGTTACGACGGTAAATCGTTTGAGCTGTTCAACAAAGATTTCGGTCTTACTTCCAACTGTGTGCTGTCGCTGCTCTGTGCGGGTGATAAAGTATATATGGGCACTCCCGATGGTGGTATTTACGAATACAGTTATACCACCAGACAGCACAAACGAATAAGCACACTGCGCGATGTGGCGAGTATGTGCAGCGACAATCAGGGCAGAGTATGGATTGCGTCGGGAAACAAGCTGGCCTGTATGCAAAACGGTAAAATAACCAATGTGCCTTTGCCGGGTCCCGCCGAAAACCACAAAACAATTAATCACATCACCTGCAGCCCCGACGGCCACCTCTACCTGGGCACCGAAAATGGTTTGCTGATTTATCACCTCTCTTCGGCCAAATTCATCGACAATTTTCCTGTTCGTTTGCTGAAAGGAGAAAATGTAACCGATTTATTATTTACCGCCGATAAAAAAACCCTTATTTCCACACAAAGCGGTAAGCTGTTTATCATACCACAGAATGAAGAGAAATACAAAGTATATGACGAAGCAAACGGATTAATTACCGGCGGTATCCCTTGTCTTTATCAGGATCAGTCGCAGCATATCTGGATTGGCAGCAGTGGTTTTGGTCTTATCCGCTGGCGCAGCGAAGCATTTACCTACTACCCGAACACACCGGGGCTGAATGCAAACGATATCTTCCGCATTTTCGAAGACAGTCGCAATCGAATTCTTACCGGTTCCTATTCGCAGGGGCTTTACAGTTTTGAGAACGGGGTTTCAAAACCCATACTCAACGGCAACACTAAATTCGACCAGCCGGTGGCCATTGTGGAAGATAAAAACCAGCATCTCTGGATAGGCCACCGAAATGGAGTGACACGGCTGGTAAACGATAAACCCGTACAGTCTATCCTTCCCGGAAAACGTGTGCGGGCTTTGTGCTTTGACCGTAAAGGAAATTTATGGATAGGCACCTGGGGCGACGGAGCCTACAAATACGATGGCAATACATTGGAACAGTTTACCGAACAAAACGGGCAACTGCCACAAAATTATGTACACGCCATTTTGGAAGACCGCAAAGGGCGTATATGGATGGGAACCGGTGCCGGCGTGTGTTGCTACGACGGTAAATCTTTTCAATCGTTCAGCGAAAATTACGGATTGTGCAACAGTTATGTAGGGTCTTTGCGCCAAGATCAGAAAGGAAATATATGGATGCACACCGACCGCTGCGTATCGTGGTTTGATGGAAAGAAATTTCACAATATTTCGGAAAACGAAGGATTGCTTTCAAACACCACCTACTTTATTGAGTTCGACCGGCTCGGAAGACTTTGGGTAGGCACAAACAAAGGTGTGGATAGAGTTCTGCTCGACGAAAACAACAACGTAAAAACAGTTTACCATTACACCATGAGTAATGGTTTCAGGGGAATTGAATGTAATTCGAGAGCAGTAACCACAGACCATACCGGCGCATTGTGGTTTGGAACAATAAAAGGTTTGATAAACTATTCGCCCGCCTCCGACCGTATCATCAAGAATACATCGAACGTATATGTGACCGATATCAGGTTGTTTCTCGAAGAAACAAACTGGACTTCTTATGGTAAGGGTAAAACAGACTGGTTTAACCTTCCTGAACAGGTAACTCTGCCGGCCGATAAAAATCACCTTACCTTTTACTTTACCTCACTGCAACTGCATAATCCGCAAAATACCCGATACATGTTTATGCTTTCGGGATTTGATTCGACCTGGCAGCCGGTTACCGAAATAAGCCAGATTACATACAGCAACCTTCCTCCCGGCGAATATCGTTTTCATGTAAAAGCCGGCAACGCCGATAATATGTGGAATCCGAATCCGGCCAGTTCGGCGCTTATCACTATACTGCCTCCTCCTCCGCCCTTCTGGCGAAGCTGGTGGTTTTTTTCCATACTTCTGTGTTTGCTTGGTGCAGTGCTTTATTATGTGTTTGTAGTAAGGGCAAGGCTTGTGCGCAAACAACGCGAAATGCTGGAAACGCAGATTGCCGAACGCACGCAGGAAATTTCCAGGCAGAATGAAGAAAAATCGGTGATGCTCAAGGAAATTCATCACCGCGTAAAAAACAACCTGCAGGTAATTTCCAGTCTTCTCAATCTTCAGGCCGAAGGTATTACCGATGAGCGTGTGCTTACACTTTTCGAAGACTGCCGCCACCGCGTAAATTCAATGGCGCTCATTCACGAAAAGATGTACCAGAGTCATAATCTGGTAAACATCGATATAAACAGCTATATCGACGAACTCATGCACTCGCTGGTGGATGCTTACGATACCGATAAAACCATTCACCTGAAAACTGATGTGGAAAACCTGCCTTTCCGCATTGACACCATTGTACCGCTCGGACTTATATTGAACGAAATTATTTCCAATGCCATGAAATATGCCTTCCGCGGTTTGGCTGAGGGCACAATTATGGTACGCCTGCAAAAAACCGGCGAAAACGAATATATGCTCGAGGCCGGCGACAACGGCCGCGGCTTACCCGCAGGCTTCGACCTTTCAAAAGCCTCGTCGCTGGGTATGCAGCTTATTGTAATGCTGAGCGAACAACTCAGCGGGCATGTGGAAATGGTAAAAGGCACAGGCACAGTGTATAAAATTCATTTCCGCGAAGAAGTAAAAGACCGTTTCTGAAACGGCCCTTGTTATGCAGCGATTGTTTACATTCTGGTTTCGTCGTCTGGCAGTGAAAAAAACCACTGCCGACCATCAGCTTTACCTGCTTTCGGAAGAGGAACAAAAATCGCTGCGTAAACTCGAATTGATTACGCTGTGGATTTCGGCACTTATTGGTGCGGTGATGGTGCTGGTACTCTACATTCCGCAGTATGCCTGGCCCGATTTATTTGCCGAAAGCACCTACACGCTGCCGTTTACCGATATTTCTTTTCCGATGTCGATTCTCTCGCTGGTATATGGTATTGTGCTGGTGTACATAGAAATTCTCATGCTTACGGCGCTGCATTTGTACTGTGCGCACGAAATTGCGGTGCGTACCGGGCTGTTCAGCGATGACAAGAGCAAGCAGGGCGAATCGGTAAACGAGTTGGTGCGCATTGGTATGGAGAAGAAGGATAAAAGCCTGAGTTTGTATGGGCTTGATCCGTTTCAGGGACTTTCGCGGTGGGCGGTGTTTTTGCGCAATGTGGTGTTTACGCTAAAGGCCACGCTTAGCAATTTGCTCATCAAACTGCTGGTGCGGCGTTTGTTTGGCCGTTATGTAATGCGTGCGGTGCTTGATTTGCTGGGCATTCCCATTTTTGCATTCTGGAATGCCTGGGCCAGCAGGCGCGTATTGCGCGAGGCGCGTGTGGTAATTATGGGCGAACATCTGCTGCAGGCACTGGCGCGACAACTCAAAGGCCAAATTGAACCGGCGCACCACTCGCTGGTGTACGATGCACTTCAGTTTGTGGCCGTAAGCAAACGCGATTATCACAGCAACCACTCGAGACTGGCGGCATTGGTGCTTAACCGTTACGGCATTGAACGACGCAGCAAACACACACTCGACAAAGAATATGTGGAACGATTCAAACAGGCTCCGGCAAAAGTGCAGGAATTATGCCTGCTGGTAATTGTGCTGGGCATGATTATAGACGGCCATCTCTCGGTGCGCGAAAAACTCAGGCTCGATAAACTGGAGCAGAAAGGCTTCATCTGCTTCTCTTCTGACGAAGTGCAACAATGGTGCAGCGACTTTGTAAAAGGCAAAGGGCTGAATGATTTGCTGGGCCGCTTTCCGCTCATAATTTCCTGAGAAACACACTACACGATAAAACAAAAAAGCGAAACCCGTGAGTTTCGCTTTTTTGTTTTATGAATTTGCTTTGGCTTACTGAATGCTGAGTTTCTTTTCGAGCTCTTCGATGTAGGCACGGAAGCGTTTGTCGGTATCCATGAGGTTGTTTACGGTGCGGCAGGCGTGCAGCACGGTGGCGTGGTCTTTTCCGCCGCAGTGCATACCAATGGTGGCGAGCGACGATTTGGTCATGTTCTTGGCAAAGAACATGGCAATCTGGCGGGCCTGTACCACTTCGCGTTTGCGGGTTTTCGACTTGAGCAGTTCGATGGGCAGGTCGAAATAATCGCACACCACTTTCTGAATGTAGTCGATGGAAACCTCGCGGGCAGTGTTTTTCACGAACTTGTCGATCATGTTCTTGGCCAGTTCGAGGGTAATCGCTTTTTTGTTGAGCGATGCCTGGGCAAGCAAAGAAATGTATGCGCCTTCGAGTTCGCGGATGTTGGTAGTGATGCTGTATGCAAGGTATTCAATTACGTCGCGCGTAAGTTCGATACCGTCTATGTACAGTTTCTTTTCGAGTATGGCAATGCGTGTTTCGAGGCCCGGCACCTGAAGGTCGGCCGAAAGTCCCCACTTGAAACGCGAGAGCAGACGCTGTTCCATGCCCTGCATTTCTACCGGCGGTTTATCGGCGGTGAGCACGAGTTGTTTTCCGGTCTGATGCAGGTGGTTGAAAATGTGGAAGAACACATCCTGCGTTTTGTCTTTACCGGCAAAGAACTGCACATCATCGATAATGAGTACATCTATCATCTGATAGAAGTGTACGAAGTCGTTCTGATTGTTGTTCTTCACCGCATCAATAAACTGATGGGTGAATTTTTCGGAAGAAACGTAGAGAACGGTTTTTCCGGGGTGCAGGTTTTTGATTTGCAACCCAATGGCATGAGCCAGGTGTGTTTTACCCAAACCTACTCCGCCATAAATCAACAGCGGATTAAACGCCGTACCTCCGGGTTTCTGTGAAACCGCAAAACCGGCCGAACGTGCCAGACGGTTGCAATCGCCTTCCACGAAATTCTCGAACGAGTAATTCGGGTTAAGCTGCGATTCCACGTTTACCTTTTTGAGGCCGGGAATAATGAAGGGATTGCGTATCGTGCTTTTATTTAAGTCGATAGGCATGGCCACAGAAGGGTTTTTAACGTCCTTGCGGTTTGAGGTGGGAATTTTAACCGTATAAGGTTTTGTACTGTTAAAACTGTTCTCCATAATAATGGAGTATTCCAGTTTGCCTTCGGGGCCGAGTTCTTTCTTAATGGTTTTCTTGAGCAGGGTAATGTAATGCTCCTCCAGCCATTCGTAAAAAAACTGACTGGGAACCTGTATCGTAAGGATGTTTTCTGAAAGTTTCAGGGGTTTGATGGGTTCAAACCAGGTTTTGAAACTTTGGGAGCTAACATTATCCCTGATGATGTGAAGGCAATTTTCCCAGACGTTGTCGTGCGTTTTCTCCATTCTAAGGTACTCCTGCAATTCTATATGGTGTGTGTGTGTGAACTAGGTGATCGTTTTTACGATGTCACGAAATTATCATTTCGCAGACGTGTACAACAATTTTTTGAACAATTTATTTTCAGAAAATTTTCGTCAAACACTTGACATTTTCCCAACTTCAACAGATATGCCATTCAGGGCCATTTTTTTTGATTTTTTATCCGTTGAGATGATTATCTTACCCAAACGTATTCCGGCCCACCCAACTTGTGCGATATAAACATTTTTATTCTCGCGATTTTTTAGTATTACCGGTTTTTCGAGAAAGGTATGCGTGTGGCCTCCGATGATGATGTCTATTCCGCGCGATTCTTTCGCCAAAACCACATCGCTTACTTTATCGTTTTCGTATTTGTAACCGAGGTGTGACAAACAGATTACAATATCGCATTTTTTTTCGTCGCGCAGTGTATGAACCATTTCGGCTGCTTTTAATATAGGGCTCTCATACACGGTTTTTCCATAAAGCCTTTTATCTACCAAACCCGCAAGTTCAATTCCCAATCCGAACACGCCAATTTTCACGCCGCCCTTATCGAAAATTTTCCACGGCATTGTTTTTCCTTCCATTGGTGTGCCGGTAAAATCGTAGTTGGCGCAGAGCAACGGAAATGTGGCGTGTTTGAGTTGTGTGGACAGGTTGTCAAGTCCGGCATCGAAATCGTGGTTGCCTATTGCAGCGGCATCGTAGCCCATGCTGCTCATGAGTTTTATTTCGGGTTCGCCGTTGTACAAATTGAAATACGGTGTACCCTGAAATATATCTCCGGCATCGAGCAGCAATACGTGTTCTTCCTGTGCGCGTATTTTTTTGATGAGTGCAGCCCGGCGTTCCACACCGCCAAGTCCGGCGTATTTCGGATCGTTTTCGGGAAACGGATCGAGGTGGCTGTGTACATCGTTGGTGTGCAGCACCACAATGCGCACATTGTCGTTGCCGGCTTTGCGGAAACTGCTGAGTGTGGCACCGGCAGCCAGCGAGGCAAGCAGGCGCAGGAAATCGCGGCGTGAGGTATTACTCATAATATATCCTCCCATCGAGCGGCGAACCGATTGGTTGATTTTTGGCCGAAACTTCGCTGCAATGCTCCAGAAGTGCATCGCGGATTTTCAGCGCAGTGCTTTCGACTTTTACGGGCGACGAAAAAAACGACATCTTATCGCCACCGGCCGAGAGATAATCGGAAGTGGCCACACGATAATTACGGCTCAGTTCGAGCGGCTTACCATTAATGAGTGTTTTGCCGGGCGTACGGTCGGCGCGTATGCCGAGTTTGATGCCGGCCGCAGGCATTCCGCCCGAAACGGCAAGGTATTTCAGCAACTCTTCCATTTTGGCACCGCTTATGGTGACAATGACAATTTCGTTGTCGAAGGGCATGAGGCTGAAAATATCGCCGCGGGTTACATTGCCTTTGGGCAACGAACTGCGCAAACCACCGTTGTTGAGCAAACACATATCCACCTGTGCCGCTGCGCCCTGCGGATCTTTGGCGCGGGCTTTTGCAAGCACCACATCGGCCACAAAATTACCAAGCAGGGTTTCGGGCCTGTCTTTTTCCTTGGGCATGGCCTCGGTGGTGCGCGCCACCACCGCATTCATCTCCGCATCGAGCCGCATTTTGTAGGGACCAATAATTACGTGCGTGGCCGAATCGTGCTGAGTGGTTTTCGGATTAAGTTCTACCGCACTTACACTTACTTCGGTTACATGTGCATGACGTTTGCACGCTGTAGTAAGCAGCAGCGCCGAAAGTAAAAACGGTGCAAACAGACGTGGTAAAAAAACAGAATGCATAAAAAACTGCGGGTGCGTGTGTGTGAAGTCCTACAAGTTTACCAAATCTATTGCAGCTAAAGAAGCGCTCAAGCTATATTTTGAATCAGATTTCGCATAAGGTTGCAGATCAGACATTCAATTTTTTTTTCGCCTGCTTTTTTCCCGCAACTCTTTACATTCGCATTACAAACACTATTCTATGTTTATTGCTGAAACCAACATAAGGGTGCGCTACGGCGAAACCGACCGAATGGGTTACGTATATTATGGCAACTATGCCGAATACTACGAAGTGGGCCGCGTAGAAGCTCTCCGCACACTGGGCTGGAATTACAAGGAAATGGAAGACAGCGGCATTCTGCTACCGGTGTACAGTTTCGGCATCCGTTATTTCAAACCGGCCTACTACGATGATCTGCTCACGATAAAAACAATGATCAGCGAACGTCCCGGAACGCGACTTCCCTTTCAATACGAAACCTGGAACGAAAAAGGCGAAAAACTGAACGAAGGCGAAACCACACTCGTATTCATAAGCGCCGAAACCAAGCGCCCCTGCATGGCTCCCGAAGGTTTTATAAAGGCGCTGGAACCGTTTTTACAAGGCTGAGCGTTTACGCTTTCCAGTTTACTTTTACCGTTTCCACTTTTTTCAATGCCTCGCAAAGTGCATCGGCATCGCGGCGGCGCACTTCGAAATTCAGGCTGCACGTAAGTTCAAACTGCTGTGCGCTTTGTGTGGCATCAAAATCTTTGAGGAGTTTCATTACAGCATTCATTGCTGCATAGTCAAACGTTAGCTCATAGTTTTCGGTCACAAACCTTTCTTCTATGCGGGCCACTTTCAACGCCTCGGCCGCAGCGGTTTTGTAGGCCTGCACCAATCCGCCCGCGCCCAGCAGTGTGCCGCCGAAATAGCGCACCACAATCACCACCACATCAGTAAGATCAAACGATTGCAACTGCCCCAGAATGGGCCGCCCGGCTGTGCCCGAAGGCTCGCCGTCGTCGTTGGCACGGTAACGCTGCTTATCGGCCCCAAGCCTCCAGGCATAGCAATGGTGGTTGGCGCCGGGATGCGCCTTGCGCAGTGTTTCAAGATGTGTGCGTATTTCGTCCTCGTTCTTTACCGGAAACGCAAAGGCCAGAAAACGGCTGCCACGGTCTTTAAATATACCTTCGGCCGGTGCCGCTATGGTTTTAAACGTATCGTCGAAGAGCATGTGCGGGCAGAATTACACAAATGTCATTACCGCAATAGCCACCAGCGCCAGCGCCAGTCCGGCAATATTGAGTTTACTCAGTTTCTCCTTAAACAGCAACACCGCTCCAATGGCCGAAAGCGCCACAATGCCCATATTGTTTACCGGATACATGGTGGAACTGTCCATAATACCGGTATCGAGCGCACGCATAATGCACCAGATCGAAAACAAATTGGGTACGCCCAGCACAATTCCGCCGAGCACATTTCTGAAACTGAGTTTTTCTTTGCCCCGCACCACCTGCGCCGCCAGCACAATTCCGCCCAGCGTAAAGGCCGTAAAAAAGCAGCACGACGAAAATAACAGTGCATGGGCCGGAGGTACCAGTTGCTGCTGGGCATAATTAATGAGTGCATCAATAATACCGCTACCCACAAACACCACTGCCGGAAGCACCCACAACTGCCAGCCGCCTTTTGCCGCGCCACCCTGCTGTTTGGAAGTAAACACCACGGCCACCAGCGCCAGTACAATGCCAATAATTTTTGCTGCTGTGAGTTCATCGTCGTATAGCAACACAGCCGCAATAACCGGTATAACCAGCGACATTTTATTGGCCACCGTGGCCACCGAAACGCCTATTTTCTGTGCCGTATAGGCCACCAGCAAAAACACCGAAATAAAAATACTTCCCAGCACCGGCGGCACCCAGGCCCAGGGCTGCTGCACGAGTTCGCTTACCGGCAAATGCACATCGCTAAGCAGCAAACCCAGCAGGCCCGCAGTAATGTAATTAAACACCACGCCCTGAAGTGTGGACACCCGTACCCGCTCAAACCCTTTGAGAATGAGCAGCAGCAGGGTATTGGTGAGTATGCTGATGAGCAGCCAGATCATAAATTGCGGTAAATGGTGAGTTTATCGGGGCCCGAATGCGAGGCCGAATGCGGCAAAAGCGTAATGCGCGGAGCCTCTACGCCGGTGCCAAACTGCTGCGGCGAGGTAAAGATGCGTATTTCGTCCCACAACCCGGCATCGAGAAACGACTGCAGCAGGGCCGCCCCGCCTTCTACCAGCACCGATTGCAGGCTGCGTTCGAAAAGCACCTGAACGATCTGACCCAGTTCGTTGTTGCCGGGTTCAAGCAACACGGTATCGCTGTAAGGATGCTGCTCATCGATATAACTGAAAATAATGGTGGGTGCAGCCCCGTCGAACACGCGCAGGGCGTGGGGCAGGCGGTTGTGGCGGTCAATAACCAGCCGCACGGGGTGATGGCCGGCTGCCAAACGCACGGTAAGGTGCGGATCGTCGAAAAGTGCGGTGTGCGTGCCAATGAGTATGGCCGCCTCCTCGGCCCGCCAGGCATGAAGCAGGCGGTGCGAATCGGGCGAGGAAATAATGGCGCGGGGCTGATCGGGCGTGCGGCGGTGGTCGATGAAACCATCGGCCGTTTGTGCCCATTTCAGAATAATGTAGGGGCGGCGTTTCTCGTGCCAGGTGTAAAACCGGCGGTTCAGCTCGCGTGCTTCGGCCTCCAGCACGCCTGTAATTACTTCCACACCGGCCTCGCGCAAAAACTGTATGCCACGCCCGCTCACGAGCGGATTACTGTCGGAACTGCCCACCACCACGCGCTTTATCTGCTTTTGGGCAATGAGGTTGGCACAGGGCGGCGTTTTTCCGTGGTGCGAACAGGGTTCGAGGTTCACATACAGCGTACTCTGGCTCAGTAATTCGGGCTGTGAACAATTTTTAATGGCATTTACCTCGGCATGTGGCCCGCCATACATCTGGTGCGCACCCTCGCCAATAACACGCCCGCCGCACACCAAAACCGAGCCTACAAGCGGGTTTGGGGCCACATGGCCGGCGCCGCCCAGGGCCAGTTCGAAACAACGCCGCATGTAATGCTCATGAATGTGCATGGGCTGCAAAGTTAATTTTACCGGCGATTATTACTAAAGACACTTCTGAATTAATCGCTAATTCGGTATTTTTGGCCACATCTTTTATCGGGCTATGGCAGTTTACCGTTTTCGTATCTGGTTTGAGGACCAGGAAGACATCTATCGTGAAATTGATGTGCAAACCAAACAATCGTTTGCCGATTTGCACCGCTGTATTCAGGAAGCGATTGGTTTCGACAATTCCAAAGACGCTTCTTTTTTCATCAGCGATGATTTCTGGCGTAAGGGACGCGAAATTGCGCTCAATCCCAAACAGCAGGACGACGATGACGATGACGACTGGCGCCGTCCCAAAAAACCCGCGCCCATATCCATGCGCGATGCGCGTATTGCCGACTATATCGACGATCCGCACCAGAAAATACTCTACCTCTTCGACCCGCAGGCGCTGTGGACATTCTGCATCGAACTCATTCGCATTGTGGAAGACGAGCCCAAAACGGTATATCCCAAAGTAAGCAAGTCGGTGGGCGCTGCGCCCAGGCAATACAAGGTAAACACACCTCCGCCCGATGTGGATGAGGACGAAGACCTGCTCGACGACGACGAGCCGCAAAAGGAACGCGCCTTCGTGGCCGACGAAAAATTTGGCGACGATCACGACAGCGATGCCTTTGGCGAAGAAGGTGAAGAAGCCGGCGAAGAGGGCGAAGAAAGTGCGGAAGGCAGCGAAGAAGAAGCCGCCGACTTCGGTTTCGAGGGTGGCGATTCACACGACGATTACTAAGCCGTTTACGCATGTGCGCCAGGCTGCTTGTGGTTATTGCCGGTCCTACTGCGTCGGGCAAAACTTCGGCTGCAATTCATCTCGCAAAACATTTCGGCACCGAAATCATTTCGGCCGACTCACGGCAGTTTTACCGCGAAATTCCCATTGGCACCGCCACGCCCGATTTGCAGGAACGGCAGGGCATTACACACCACTGGCTGGGCAATAAAAGCATTACCGAACCGGTGGATGCCGGCACCTACAGCCGCGAAGTACGCATACTGCTGCAACGTCTTTTTGAAACGCATCAGGTGGTCATTCTCACCGGCGGCTCCGGACTTTATATTGATGCCGTGCTGCGTGGCTTCGATGCTTTGCCCGAAGCTAACGAGGCGCTGAGAGTACAGTTGCAGCAGGAATTGGAGGAAAAAGGCATTGAGGCATTGCAGCAGAAATTAAGTACACTCGATCCGGTTTACTTTGCGCAGGTGGATATAAATAATCCTGCACGGCTCATCAGGGCCATTGAAGTGTGTGTAACCACTGGCAAACCTTATTCCGAATTGCGGCAGAATAATGCGGAGCCGCTGGCTTATCCTTACCTGAAATTTTGCATGGATTTGCCCCGCGAAACGCTTTATTCGCGCATTAACGAGCGTACACTGCACATGCTCGCGCAAGGGTTTGAAGCCGAGGCAAGGGCGGTGCTACCGTTCAGAAACGAGCAGGCTTTGCAAACGGTGGGGTATAAGGAATGGTTTGATTATTTCGATGGAAAGATTTCGCGCGATGAAGCGGTGACGCTTATTCAGCAGCATACCCGGAATTATGCCAAGAGACAGGTTACGTGGAATCGGAGGGATAAGGAAATGATTTTTATTTCTCCCGATGATATTGCGGGAATGATTGCCCTGATTGAAGAAAAATTGAAATCACTGTAATTTTTTTTGGCGAAGCTGCGGAAAGTTTCATCCGGAAAAGCCGGATAAAACTTTCCGCTAACCTGAAAAAAGTCTGTGCCTTTTTTCAGAATTATACATTGTCTTTCCTGAGATAAGTTATAAACTTATCTCAGGAAAAGCATCCGGTTTCTCTGCCCTTAGGGCAGGTAAACCGGACGCAGCTTCTCAGTTTCCGGCTTCGCCGGAAAGGGAGTGGGATTTAAATGGGATTAACCTGCGTGTAAATGGCGGTTTTCGGTTCAATCTCATTTTTTATTCCCGTTAAACTCATTAAGTTTACCACATCAGCATTTATACCGAAACCTGAACGTGCATGGCTCTGTTTAATTCAATTGCTTCGTGGCTTATGGTAAAGCGGATGCATCAGATTGATCTGTTCCGCAAATACCCGCACGATGTGCAGAACGAATGGTTTCGCAAACTCATGCTTTCGGGAAAGGAAACCGAATTCGGGCAGTTGCATGGCATGGGTGAAATCAAAAACATGGATCAGTTTCGCGAGCGGGTGCCGCTGCACGGCTACGACGATCTCAAGCCGTGGATAGAACGCCTGCGCCGGGGCGAACAACACCTGCTCTGGCCTACCGATGTAAAATGGTTCGCCAAATCATCAGGCACCACGGGCGATAAAAGCAAGTTTATTCCGGTTACCGAAGAGTCGCTGTACGACTGCCATTACAAGGGCGGCAAAGATATGGTGTCTATTTATTGCAGCACGTATCCCAACCATCAGCTCTTTACCGGAAAAAACCTGGCGCTGGGCGGAAGCCACAAAACCGATTTCTACGACGATTACGAATCGTATCACGGCGATGTGTCGGCCATTATCATCCAAAACCTTCCGCTCTGGGCCGAGTTGCTTCGTGCGCCGCAGATACAGATTGCGCTCATGAGCGAGTGGGAAGAAAAGCTGGAACTCATGGCCCGCTCCACCATGAAGGAAAATGTAACCAGCCTGGCCGGGGTGCCTTCGTGGATGCTGGTGCTGCTCAGACGCATACTCGATATCAGCGGCAAAAAAACAATTGCCGAAATATGGCCCAACCTCGAAGTGTATTTCCACGGCGGGGTAAGCCTTACGCCCTATCGTCCGCAGTTTGCCGAACTATTCGGACGCGATGTGAACCTGCTCGAATTGTATAATGCTTCCGAAGGTTTCTTCGGCATACAGGATGAGTGCAACGGCGATTTGCTGCTCATGCTCGACTACGGCATTGTGTATGAGTTCCTGCCTCCCGGCGAATGGGAAAAGCCCGACGGAAAAACCGTACTGCTGCCCGATGTATTGCCCGGTGTGCCTTACGCATTAATTATTAGTACTACCGGCGGACTGTGGCGCTACCGTGTGGGCGATACCATTGAGTTTACAAGTATTTTGCCCTATCGCTTTAAAATTACAGGCCGCACCAAACATTTTATCAATGTGTTTGGCGAAGAAGTAATGATTGGCAATGCCGAAAAAGCCCTGCACACTGCCTGCGAAAAAACCGGCGCTGTGGTGGGCGAATATACCGTGGCACCTTTGTTTATGGATAAAGACGGCAAAAAAGGCGCACACGAATGGCTCATCGAGTTTACACAGCCACCCGAAGAGCCTGGCTATTTTGCCGAACTTTTGGACAATGCGCTCAAAGCAGCCAACTCCGACTACGAAGCCAAACGCTACCACAATTTTATTTTACAGCCTCCGGTAATACGAATACTGCCTTGCGGCACGTTTTACAACTGGCTGCGCGACAGCAACAAACTGGGCGGCCAGTACAAAGTGCCCCGCCTGGCCAACGACCGCAAAGTGGCCGATGCCATTCTTAGTCAGTTGGAGGTGACACGCTGAGCGGCACCGTTTTTGTACTTTCACCTGCATGAAAAAACTCGCTGTATTTTTGCTTCTGCTCCTGCCACTGCTTGCTGCCGATACGCAGAAAACAGCCGTTATTGCCGAAAAATCGGAGCAAATGCTTACCGATAATCTGGGCAATGTATATCTCGTTCTGGCCGACCGTATCCGCAAATTCGACCAGCGCGGGCAGTTTCAGAAAGAATTCAGCAATAAAAATTTCGGCTCCATTACTACGGCCGATGCCACCAACCCGCTGCGCATTCTGCTTTTTTACCGCGACTTTTCGCGCATTATTTTTCTCGACAACACACTGAGTCAGAACGGCGAACCCGTGCAGCTCGAAGCCCTGGGCTACCCGCTTACCACGCTCGCCGCCACTTCTTACGACAATGGCCTGTGGATTTACGACCAGCAGAATTTCGAACTGCTCAGGCTCAACCGCAATTTGCAGATTGAACAACGCACCGGAAATCTCTCGCAGCAATTAGGTATCGAGCTTCACCCCAACTTCATCCTCGAAAAAGACAACCGCCTGTTTATGAATAACCCCGAAACCGGTGTGCTGGTGTTTGATGTGTTTGGCACCTATTCCAAACAACTTCCCCTGCCCGGTTTGTCGCAGTTTCAGATTGACGATGATGCGCTGGTTTGGTTTGACGGGAAGCAACTGCACAGCTATGCGCTGAGTACTTACGAAAACAGCGTGTACGAAAAACCGGTTGACAGTCTGGCGCGTTCCATGCGCATAGAAAAGCCTGTGGTGGTGGTGCAGCGCAGCGATTCGGTGCTGATTTATCCGCGCCGGTAACAGTATATGTTAGGCTCAGATGAAATTTTACAGCCAATGTTTCAGGGCTGGGCAGAATGCGTTATTTTCGCTGCACACTTTTAACACCTGCACCATGACTATTGACAACGGCACTGTTTACACACACGAATTTCGTTTCACCCAGAAAGATGTGGAGAAATTTGCGGCGGTAACCGGCGACAGCAATCCGGTTCACCTCGACGAGGCTTATGCGGCCACTACCATGTTTAAACGTCCCATTATGCACGGTTTCCTGGGCGGCAGTGTGTTTTCGAAAGTGTTTGGTACGTTGTTTCCCGGCGAAGGCACGATTTACCTTAAACAAAGCATGGCATTTATGCGCCCCATGTTTGTGGATACCGATTACGAAGTGCGCATGACGGTAAAAGAAGTAAACCGCGAGAAACACCGCGCCATTGTGGAAACCGTAATTGCCGACAAAAACACCGGCGATGTGGTGATAAACGGCGAAGCCACGGTGATGAACGTAAACCGCATTTAATCCCACACACTTATCTGTGCTTCACACTGCCGGGAAAAAACTCAGCAGCCGAAAATCTGTGCGCCAAAATATATCCCCACCAGCCAGAGCAGTCCTTTAATGAGGAAAAAGAGAAATGCGCCCACGGCGGCATACTTTTTCCATTTGCCGCGAGGCTTTTTTTCTTCTGATGTATCGGAAGGGAGATTTTGTTCCTCCATATAACCGGACAATTTACTGGCTTCTTAAATTATGCGGTAAAGGTAAGGTTGAACTCGGTTCCTTCATCGGTTTTCATTTCGAGTTTGGCCGATAACCGCTCGCTGAGTTCTTCTACTAATTTTAGTCCGGTTCCTTCGCGGCTGTTGGGTTGCCAGGTGCCGTTGTCTTTTACTGTAACGGTAATAATAGACCCTCTTTTTTCGAGTATGAGCTGGGTAAAGGGTTTCTGCTCGGGCGAAAAGGCGTGTTGTGCGCAGTTGAGCATGAGTTCGTTGATAATTACGGCACAGAGCATGGCTTTGCTTAGCGGAAGCACGCAATTATCTATTTGTGTGGTGAGAATGGCATCTTCGCGGAAAGCAAGCAGTTTCATGCTTCCGGCCATGTCGATAAGGAAGTTGCGGAAATTGATTTGCGAAATATTGTCGCTCTGATACAACTGCCGGTGCAACTGATTGAGGCTGGCAATGCGCGCCTGAAGGTCTTCAAATAGTTTTGCGTGATGCTCGTCTTTTACTTCGCCTTTTTTCAGCCTTATCATATCGCTGATAAGGTTAAAATTATTTCGCACCCGGTGATTCACTTCGCGCAGCAGAAGTTGCTTTTCGGCCAGCGTTTCTTCGAGTTTTATCTGTGCTTCACGGCGGCGGTGTGTTTCGAGTGCCTGCGCCAGCAACTGCGCTATGGTGAGGGCAAACTTCTGTTCCGATACGTCCCAGTTACGGATGCGTGTAAGTTCTTCGTAACAAATCAGTCCGATCATTTTTCCGGCCACACGCACCGGCACATCGAGCATTGATTTAATATTAAACTTTCTGATGTAGCCTTCGGCAAGTTCACGGGTTTGCTCATCGTGTTCAGAGTCGATGGTAATGACAATATCTTCCGATTCGAGCAGTTGAAAATACTGCGGCAGGTCTTCGCGGCTGAGAATTACGTTTTCGAGCACCTTGTTATTCTCGCGGTCGTAGTTCATGATGCTTCTGATGGCTGAAAAACCATCGTCGATGAGCCAGATGTTTACCCGTTCTACCTGCAGTGTATCGGCTGAGCGTGCGGCAATTTCGTAGAGTGCCGCCTGAAAATCGCCGTTTTGCAGCAGGGTCGATCGGGTAAGTTCGTCTTCTGTGCGTTTTTGCTGGTGCAGCTTTCCCCAATAGTCAACAGGTTCAGAAATGTTGCGCACAAACACCGCCATTTCGGTTTCCGAAATCTTTTCCTGAATCACACTGGCCGTAAACACCGAACCGTCAGACCGGGCCAACTGCCTGATTTCGGCACCGGTGTCCACGTTTAAATTTGCACCGGTTGACTCGAACAGAATGCGCGGCAGCGGCATGGGCGTGGTAAACTGGTCGAATGCAATGCCGTTTATTTCCCCGCCAAATAATTTTTGTGCTGCTTTATTGCTGTAGGTAATCACCAGATCGTGATTGAGCAGCAATGTGGGCAAAGGAGATAAATCCAGCAAATGCTGTGAAAATGATTCTGACATATTTACCAGTGGCTGAATGGTTAAATTTGCCCGGGCGGTAACTGCGAAATAAGTACTTCCCGAATTCAGCTAAAGGTAATAAAAGCATGGAATTTGTTGTAAACGATGGCATAACGCTTTACTATGAGTTAAGCGGAAAGCCCGATTCGGAATATGTACTGGTGTTTTTAAACGGTCTTTCGCAAAGCACGGTGGCGTGGACAGGCATTGCCCCGGCCTTTGCCGGCGAGTATGCCGTGCTGCTGGTTGATCTTGCCGATCAGGGACGTTCGGGCAGCAGCGCGGTTTACCGGAGCTATGATGCACATGCGGCCGACGTGGCGGCGTTGTTGCAGCATGTGAATGCAGGCAGGGCCATTTTAGTTGGCATTTCATACGGCAGTGCGGTGGCGCAGCATCTGCTGGTAAATCATGCACAGCTATGCGCCGGGGCGTTGCTGCTTTCGACCTTTGCACACAGCACAGCGCATTTCGAGGCCATTGGCGAATGCTGGAAAGCTGCGCTGCTTGCCGGCGGCTATGCGCTTATGCTTGATGTGATGTTGCCCACTGTGCTTGGCAAAACGTATTTCGAAAAGCCGTTTATTCCCATTGCCACATTAAAGGAAAGCCGCGTAGCTGCCAACCTTCAACCCGAACGCCTGCTGCGACTGATGCAGGCTACCGAAAACCGCGGCGATTACCGCAACACACTCTGCACAGTGAAAGCTCCCGTAAGTGTGGTGCAGGGCGAAGAAGACATACTCATTCCGCCCGATGTGGCCCGGCAGGTGGCCGATGCAATTCCCGATGCAGAATTTACTGTAATTGAACGCGCCGGACATACGCTCAATCTCGAAGCTATTCCGCAAACAATTGGTGCATTGCGAAAACTGCTGGAGCGGGTGGAGCTGCGCAGCACACAGGCAGAAAAATAAAAACTCGTACACCCCTCGCAGGTCTTCTAAGACCTGCGAGGGGTATTGGTACAAATTATTTTTCTGCCTGTGTGCGGAGTTTCTGCTACAAACTCAATACCTGTTCAAAAATCGGTTGTTGAAAATAATAATAGGGCAAGCGAACAGAAAACTGCAGGCGCGATTGCATTTGCGCAGCACACAGGCAGAAAAATAAAAACTCGTACACCCCTCGCAGGTCTTCGAAGACCTGCGAGGGGTATTGGTACAAATTATTTTTCTGCCTGTGTGCGGAGTTTCTGCTACAAACTCAATACCTGTTCAAAAAATGCTCGTGAATATCGAATGTGGAGCGAAGTCCCACCTGGTCGTATTCGGTTTCGAGCCATTCATCGGCAATGCGTCGGCCTTCGGCTTTGAGGTGTTGAAGGAATTCCCACGAGGTATTGAGTTTGCTGGAATAGCTGAGGTGATCGAGTGCCGAATATCCCGAAATGCAATGCACGAAAATTTCGCGGTCCTGCTCGGGCAGGGTCATGCCGCGGCGCAGTAATTCATTGCGGTAATGCACCATGTGCATTTCGTTGATGAGGCTGCTGTTGAAACTTATTTCGTTGGCGCGCTCGGTAATGTCGCGGGCGTTCACCGGTAGTTTGTGAATGTTTATGGAGTTGATTTTCACCAGCAGCACATCGTGCGTTTCGGTTTCGGCAATGAGCGGGGTAAGGGGTGGATTGCCCATGTAGCCGCCATCCCAGTAATGCTCTCCGTCTATTTCCACCGCCTGAAACAACATGGGCAAACAGGTGGAAGCCAGCACGGCTTCCACAGTAATTTCGTGGTTGTGAAACACCTTTGCGCGATTGGTTTTTACGTTGGTGGCGCACACAAAAAGTTTTTTGGTATTGTAGTGCTGCAACTCACGAAAATCAATCAGGTCGTTGAGTATGTCTTTGAGCGGATTGTAATTAAACGGGTTAAGCTGATAGGGCGAAAGCGACTGAGATATGGCGTTGTAAAACAAATAGCCCGGCGAGTTGTAAAGATCGCCAAAGTTCATGCTTTTGTCCCAGGGCGATGGTTTAAAGAGAAAGCTGCCATACTGTGCCACTTTGCGCCAGAGTTGTTCGAGCAGTTCTTTGGCTTTATCGGGCCCGCCGGTGTGCAGGCCGTAGGCAAGAGTAACGGCATTTACAGCCCCTGCGCTGGTGCCGCAAATTCCTTCGGCCACCAATTCGGGCTCTTCAAGCAGGCGGTCGAGCACGCCCCACGTAAATGCACCGTGTGCGCCACCACCCTGAAGGGCTATGGCTACCTGTTTAACTGCTTTGCGCTTGTTGGGCATGAGGGCTTTTTATCGTGGAGGGCAAAAATACGGTTTATTGGCGGGTTTAGGGTGATTGTATGATTTCTGCGTTTATATTTAACATGAACCTGCAAAATTGAATATGTCGCAAAAACTGAGATTTGATTTCAGAGGCTTGATCGAACCAGCCAGACTGATACAGTTAACTCACGAAGAGTTTAAACATTACTTCGTACAAACCGGTACACGAAAATTTATTTACGACGGCTTTATAAAATACATCCACGGTCTGAAAAAAATTTACCCCGAACCACTCACACTTTGGATCGATGGTAGTTTTACCACATTGGAACGCTACCCTAACGATATTGACGTTTGTGTATTTCTGGATTACAGAGTAATGGAAGAACGTGAACATGACCTTAGGCGCTTCAAATCACCATTATCAGAAGAAGAATATGGCGTAGATGCTTATTTCATTCGAACCTTTCCCGAAGCTCACCCCTCGGCTCAAATCACAGAATTAGATAAAAAATATTGGTACGACTGGTGGATACATACCCGACCGAGAAGAAAAAATTTAAGATTAAAGAAAGGATTTATAGAAGTTATTTTTTAAATTTGTTTATGGATAAAAAAGACAAACTGTGGCGCTTAGAGAACCTCCTCAATAATCTCAAAGAAATTGATCTTGTTATTGCCGAACATCGCCGTTTGGATAGCGATAATTTTATGATAAATCAATATGAAGTGCATAAAGTAAAATTGCTTGGGCAATTTTTCGAAGAGGTAAAAATATCGCGCTCAAAAAACGGAGTGACTGATTTATATTTCCTCGGTTTACTTGCCCAAAAGTATTTTCAGAATACACCCGATCAGCCTTCGGCCGAATTGATTACCGATCCTGAGTATAAGAAATTGTTGAGTGCTATTTAGTTTTTGTTTGACGTAAATAAGCCATCAAATCCCCCTGAATTTACCGTATCTTAATTCAATTACTGCGCATTCCATCCCCCATCAACCGGCAAAGCAGTCCCGGTCATCAAATCAGCCGCAGGCGTACATAAAAACACGCAAAGCGCCCCAAGCGCTTCGGTAGTCACAAATTTCTTTACTGCGTGTTTTTGCAGCATTACCTTGCTTATTACTTCTTCCTCGCTCATGCCATGCGTTTTGGCCTGATCGGCTATTTGTCCGCGTACAAGGGGTGTGTCCACATAACCCGGACACACCGCATTGGCGGTAATGCCGTGCGGCGCACCTTCGAGGGCGGTTACTTTGGTAAACCCCACCAACCCGTGCTTTGCCGCCACATACGCCGATTTGAATTCCGATGCCACAAGGCCATGAGCAGAAGCAATGTTAATGACGCGCCCCCATTTGCGGGCCTTCATGCCGGGCAATACCAGACGCGTGGTGTGAAATGCGGCAGTAAGATTGAGCGCGAGAATCATGTCCCATTTCTGCACCGGAAATTCTTCAATGGGCGCCACAAACTGCATTCCTGCATTGTTTACCAGCACATCCACACCGCCAAGTTCGGTTTCGGTGCGTTTTACAAAGGCTTCAATGGCTTCGGGCTGCAGCAGGTTGGCATCGAAAAAAATTACGCGGACGTTAAACTCTTTCGCCAATGCGTCGGCAATTTCGGGGCCGTTTTTTTCGAGTCCGTTTAATGCTATCTGGTAACCGGCCTGTGCAAATGCGCGTGCAATGCCTAAGCCAATGCCGCTTGATGAACCGGTGATGAGTGCTGTTTTCATTGTATGTAATTAGTTTTGGCGCTCAAAGATAGTGTGGAAGTGAAAGACGGAGTCGTTAAACTCTTTTAATTCTTCGGAAAGTTTTTGGTGATATTCCGCTTCCTGCATATTTCCCAGATTACGATGAGCAATGCTGGTGTAAAAATGAATCAGTTCGGTATGCTTATCCAACTGCCGGGCTTTGGCAAGCCATTCAAGCACATGTTCAAAATTACCCTGAGTCATGCTATATACTGCTTTGTTTCTCCATACAAATGAGTTGTCGTTATTCAGTTCAAATGCTGTGTATATATCAGTTTTAGCCTGCGAAAAGTTGCCCAGCATGAGGTAAGCATATCCTCTGTTGTTAAAAGGATAATCAAAATAGGGATCTTTTTCTGCCGAACGATTAAACCAGGGTATGGCTTCTTCATATTTTTTAAGCATCAAAAGTGCATATCCTGCATTGTTTGTCAGATTACAATCATCGGGAAATATCTCCAGCATTTTCTGAACCACCTCAAATACCTTTTCAAACTCATGCTCTTTGGTGTATTCATTATAAAGATTGATTAACCGGGCCTGACTTTCGCACTTTTCTATTTCTTTCCGGTTCACATTGGTTTCACCAAATTTGATCAATAATTCGGCTTCGTGGCGAAGATTTAAAGCCGCACGATCGCTAAGATGCGGCAACAGGGTTTTATACTCAGTGTTTGTAATCAGACACATAATACCTGTTGCATAAATTACTTTATCAAAATAATATCCTTCCTGGGTGAGTTTCCATTCCTGCGGAGCAGGCTTATCCACACAATTTGCTGCAAAAATCGAATAGCCGAAATAAATTACAGCCGCATCATTATACGAAATGAAATCAGGTGATTTCTGTTCCAGAAATTTTTTCGAAATCAATGAAAATGCGCTTAGCTGATGTGCGAGAATAAATATCGACCAGTAAGGGTCTTTAAGAGTAGAGCGGAAAATATCAATCCGATACAAATCGGTATTTGTATCCCCGGTTTGTTCAAAAAATGGCTCTCCTTCCGAATCTGTCTTAAATTCCCATTTCTCCCAGGTTCTGGTATCAATATCATCAAAAATATATAGCGCGGTTTGGGCAACATCTACTCTGCATCGCTTCCCAATTTTGCTGTATTCCTTAGCCAGATTACTGCTAATATGGAATAAAAAACCGGTATCATGTGCAAATACAAATGGTTCTTCTTTCAAAGGCCCCATTCCGTAGCAGGCAATAAACCAAAGCAACTGGTTCTCAATTTCCAGTCGCAATTGCTCGTTGAGATGAGAATATTTTCTCTTTTTCGAAAACAGTCCAAACATATCAGGGTTATTTTAAATTCGCTCCCCTACTCTTTCCCGTCAAACAACACATCGCACCTCGGCAACAGCACTTTTATACACTCCACTTCATACAACGTCATCGGATTGCCCCGCAAATCGAGCACTTCGAGCGAAGTAAGAAAACAAATGCGGCTGCTGAGGTGTGTAAGCTGGTTGTTGCGCAGCACCAATCGTTTCAGTTGCGTGAGTTCGGTTACACCGCGGGGAAGTGAAGTGAGTTTATTGCCGGTAAGATTCAGTTCCTGCAGCGAAGTGAGCGAACTGATCGTTGGGCTGAGCGTGGTAAGGTTGCAGTTGTATAGCGAAAGTTTTTCGAGCCGTTTCAGCGAAGTAATGTGCCAGAGCGTGCTGTCGGTGGTAAGATTCATGAGATGAAGCCCGGTGAGGAACGGCCATTGACCGGCAAGCGCAGGAAACCGCAGTGTATCGCTGTTTTTGGAAATGGTAAGCATACTCAGTGCGCCCTGACGAACAAGCGCACGGGGCAGCGTATCGAAAGCCGTTCCGGCAAGTTCCACATAACGCAGCGATACAGGCAGTGGCGTACTGTCGCTCAGCGTAAGCAGCGGATTGCCTTCCGAACGCAGGTAAAGCAACGAGCTTAACGTGTAAAACGGTGCAGGCAAATTGCTCCATCCGTTTTGCGAAAGTTGCAGACCCTGCATTTGCTGAAACTCAGGCAACACCCGCAACTGTTTCTCAGTAAATGTGCCGGTGAGGTGCATCTTATACACCAATGCAGCTTCGCGCGAGGCCATTTTCAAATCGGTATAAACCGGCGAACCGGGCGGCCCCATGCGCTCCATCCACGGCGATTGTGCCCGCACAAGCGAAGGAAAAGCAACGATAAAACACAGCGCAAGAAATTTCATCACCGGCGAATTAACGGAATTTGCAGCAATTTACCGCCACAGTTTATTTCTGTAATGTACATTCCCGGCGCAAGTGCAGCCGTGTTCAGTGTCAGCAAAGCAGTGCCGGCGGGCATTTCCTGCACAGGCTGCTGCATAACCACACGGCCCGTTGCATCTTTTATGCACACCATTACCGGAGCCGCAGCCGCAAGAGTAAGTTTCAGTTGAAGTTCTTCGCCAAACGGATTGGGATATGCCACCACACCTGCCTGCTGATTTGCCCACCACACAGCCGTGCTTATTTCGGCCAATTGTCCGTTGCTGGTATCGGCCAAAGCCGTAAGACCCGCGCCGTTGGTACTGCGCACGGTGGCGTAATACCATTGTCCAGGCGTAAGTGTAAGCGGCGCGTGCAGCACGTAGTTGGCGTTGAGCGCAGTCCAGTTCACCACATCAGTGCCGCCAGGCGTGGTGCCGAATGCATATTCGTAAAACGCCACACCCGAATGCGGATCAACCGCGGCAGTCCAGTTGGCTTCGAGTTGTGTGAGCAAAAATGTGGTATCAATATCGGCAGCGGCACCGTCGTTTATGTTCACAGCCTGCGGCGGAGTCCAATCCACCAGCACGCTTTCGGTGGCAATGGCCGAAATGTTTTTCGCCACATCGTTATTCAGCGAACGTATGCGGCCAGCCTCTGCAGACGGATTCGCACTCTGCCAGCGCATATCGCACAATGCACAGTTGCCCACGTTTACCACTGTGCCCGCACTGGCCACACGCGAACGATACACACGAAAATCGTCGATGGCCCAATTGCTGTTTCCGCTGCGGAACGAAATGTACCTGCCGTTCTGGTAAGGCTGCGAATCAGTCCAGCTTCCCGCAAATTCGTTATTCACATACACTTCAATCCTTCCCAGAATACGATCATACATCACCTTAAAATCATACCACACATTATTCGTAAGCGGTAAAGCAACGGTTTGCTGCAACGAAAACACATCATTCACCACCTTGTAAAATTCAAGTGTGCCCTGGTCGAGCCTGAACCACACGAAATACGAATTGCCCCGGTTGGCCAGCGCCCCGCTGTCCGACGCAAAATGAAAACCTGCACGGCGGTTGTTGCCCGTGCCCGTAATTTTTCCCTGCCAGTGGTAGCAGTAGCGGTTCGAGAGATTTTGTGTGAGTGAGGCGTAAATATTGGTGTTTGCCAACCCTTCATCGCTTTGCACCAACTGCCCCTGCGTGTTTACGTTCCACGTTCCTGTGTACACAGTCCAGTCGGGATGCAGTGTCACAAAATCATCGTTAAAAAAACCGCGTTGTGCATTGGCACGCCACTCGCTGCCGTTGTAATCGCTTACCTGATAAAATGCCTTATCAATTCCGCTTTGTGCATCGGCATCGGTAAAAGTGGCTGTGAAGTTTTGCGTAATCCATCCCGGTGGCACGGCTATTGAAGTTTGCGGCACAATGGTATCGGCCAGGCAGGTCCATACTGCCGTGTAGCCCGGCCGTGTGGTGGCATTGTCAGATTTTAAGCGGAGCGTAAGCGTGCTGCCCGATGAAATAATTGTACCCGGCGAATTGGTGCCGGTATAACTTCCAATAAGCGGCGATGCTGCGGTGGGCCCGTCGTACAAAAACAACGAATCGAAATTAGTCTCCACATCAAAACTGCTGAACACAAGCTGCACGCGATACGCACCAGCCGGGGCAATGGTGTAGGTATAGCTTTCGCCGTCGTAATAATTCCGTGTCGGGCCGCCCATGTCCCAGATGGTATCGCTGCAGGGCACAACGGCGCAGGAGCTCAGGCGGTCTTCAATGGCGTTCCAGTAATCCATGTAGCCATTGTCGTAGCCCAATGCCCAAATGCCTATGCCGCCGAGGTTACGCTGGTTTACCATATCAAAACGGCTTCGCATACTGTTGCCGTCGTTTATAAAACACTGTCGCCAGTTGCCCGCAAGCTGATAGGTGAAATAGGGCGTAAAACTATTAGCTTCCCACAACTGCGTGTTGTAATAATTGTTTGCGTTTGTGCGCACCACTTCGTAAGTGCGCGATGCCGTAAAATTGCCCGTAGTGGCCGAAGGTACAGCCGATGATACTGTTTCCCACTCGCGCCCGTAGTAAGGCAATCCAAGCAAAAGTTTATTCGAAGGCATTCCCTGCCGCAGATAAAATGTAATGGAACGCGAAAGGGTATAGTTATAACTCGTTTGAAAATTATACAGCGGATCATTCGGCCCCGCCGTGGTGCTACCCGACCAGTAATAATCATAACCCATAATAATAAATGCATCCACGTTGGGCGTAAGAGCCGCAATGTCGAACACATTTCCCCAGTCAACCGCATACAAAGCCATGCTCACTTCCGAACCCGGAATGGCCGTGGTAAGCTGCGTTTTCAGTTGTGCAATGAAAGCCGTAAACGCATTCCGGTCTGATGAGGCCATGCCTTCAAAGTCAATATTCACGCCCTTTCCGCCGCGTGCCTGCAACAGACTGATGATGTTGGTAATAAAAGTTTGTTTTGCCGTGGTACTGTTTAAAAACGTACTGTGACTGCCAAATAATGTGGCACAAATGTGTACGTCAACGTTGTTGTTTATGGCCGCCGTCACTGCTGCGCTTGTGTTCCACTGAAACGAAGCATTGGTGTTGTTGCCCGTAGTCGGACTCACCGCATAATCGAAATAGCACAAATCGCTGAGCAGGTTCCACTGGTAATTATTGTACACCGATCCTACCCAGTAAGGATGCCAGCCAAACACACGGCGTGTAAGTGTACAGCTTTGCGTAGTTTGCGCCGGAGCGAATACCGCAACAGAATTTGTACCGCCCCCCGCCACGCGCAAACTATCCCAGTAAAAATCGTTATGCGCACCCAGCGCGGCGTACTGCTGGCTCTGCTGCTGCATTTCCGAAATTTGCTGCGCATAAGTGTGCGTAAGCGCAATACAAAACAGGCTCAGTAAAAAATAACGCATGGCACCGAGGGGAAATCTGGTTCAGTGTTAAAGTTAATGTTTACACAGAAACCGGCACGGGGCAAAAAACAATTTATTCGAGTACTCACTTCTCCGAGGTTTCCGGAAACCTCGGAGAAGTAGCCACCAATTTTGTTTTTTGCCCCGTCCCCCACGTACTGATTACAGTTGTTTGAGTAGAAATAATTCGCTTGTAGGAGCGAACCACCAACGCAATAAAAACCCGTCCGCTCCTTCCCGATTTTTCATCGGGATTTCGCGCCTATGCAGCATTGCCACAAAACAGCATCTTACAAAACTACATTTCCACTACAGCCGAGGGCTGGGAATTCATACCGCTTTCCCTCTGAAAAACCTTCACATCACCACCTGCAAAAACTCAAACCGGTTTATTCTGCACAATACCTTCCATGCGTTCCATCACCTCATCGGTAAGCAGCAGCAACACATCCATCGCTTTCAGGTTTTCCTCAAGCTGGCTCAGTTTTGATGCGCCCAGAATAGCTGTACTCACATTCGGGTTTTTCAAACACCACGCAATGCACATACACGCCTGCGACACACCCAGCTCAGCCGCAAGGGCCGACAGTTTGCGCGATTTTTCAATTTTGTCGCCGGCTTCGCTGCCAATGGTTTTTTCTTTCAGCCAGCCCAGGTCGTGGCGTTGCAGGCGGGTGTCGTTGGGCAGGGCATCGTTGTATTTCCCGCTCAGCAACCCCGATGCCAGCGGCGACCAGATTGTGGAACCTAAGCCGTGCTGTGCAAACACCGGTGCGTACTCTTTTTCAAAACGTTCGCGCCACAGCAAATTATATTGCGGCTGTTCCATGGTGGGTGCAATAAGGTTTTGCGTGCGCGCCACGTCAAATGCTTCCATGAGTTGTGCCGCGCTCCATTCCGAAGTGCCCCAGTAAAGCACTTTGCCCTGCGTAATTAAGTCGTGCATGGCGCGCACCGTTTCGGCAATGGGCGTATTCGGATCGGGCCGGTGGCAGAAGTACAAATCGAGATAGTCCACCTGCAAACGTTTCAATGCCGCGTGGCAGGCTTCCACCACATGCTTGCGGCTCAACCCAATCTGGTTGGGCAGTTTACCGCCCCAGAACACCTTGCTCGACACCACGTAGCTGCTGCGCTCCCACTGCATCTTTTGCAAAATACGCCCCATCACTAATTCCGATTTACCAGCCGCATACACCTCCGCATTATCGAAAAAATTAACGCCGCTGTCGTAGGCCAATTTCATGCAGCTTTCCGCCACATCATCGCCAATCTGCGCCCCAAACGTCACCCACGACCCGAACGAAAGTGCACTCACCTGAAGGCCGCTGCGGCCTAATCGTCTGTATTCCATTTTTTTTAATGTAAGGTGTATAATGAAAAGTGAATAATAAAATCCACCGCAAAATTAACGTTAATATATCAGGAATGAGATTTACGAATTCTCATTTCCCCAAACAACGAGAACTTCGATTTCCCCAAAAACACCTCGAATTTTAATTCTCCCAAACATCATGAATTTCAATCCCCAGATTCCCGATTCCCGTGGCAGCGCGAGGCCTCGCGCTGCTACGAGGATTCAACACGGGAATTTAAAATGAGCATTCAACAAAAAAATTCAAAAGAAATTTGAAAAGAATTTCAATAAAGAAAAATCAAATTCATTTCCAGAAAAACATAAACACCGGCATTTATCAAAACACCCTACCTAACCCTTTCACTTCGACAGGCTCAGTGACCGGGCAGAAAAAATTGTTTGCCCCGGCCACTGAGCTTGTCGAAGTGACCGTACCCGCGATTATTAAAAACAAGCAATTAAAATCCCCTCCCTCACATTAAAATTCCCCTCAACTGATTTCCCCGCACACACGACACCCCTATTCCCCATTCCCCCGATCTCATTACATTCGCGTATGAAATTTCTCCGCCTTGCATTTTTCCTCCTCATCGCCTCCCCCACAGGCGCGCAGGAACTCACCACCTTCAGCACCGGCACCGAAGCCAGCCTGCGCGGCATTTGCCCCGTTACCGATCGCATCATCTGGGCATCGGGCAGCAAGGGCACCGTGGGACGCAGCAGCGACGGCGGTTCGCACTGGGATTTCAAACAAATTCCCGGCTACACTGCACTCGATTTCCGCAGCGTGGTGGCGTTCGATCTGGCCAATGCAATGGTGGTAAGCGCAGGCACTCCGGCCGTAATCCTCAGAACTATGGATGGAGGCCGCACCTGGAGCGAAAGATACAGCAATACCGACTCCGCTTACTTCTTAGATGCCGCTGCATTCTGGAACAAAAACCGCGGCGTGGTGCTTGGCGACCCCATAAACGGCCGCTTTGTGCTGCTGCATACGTTCGACGGAGGTTTCACCTGGCAGCAGGCCCCGGCCGATCAGTGTCCGCCCGCCGCCGAAGGCGAAGCCGCATTTGCCGCCAGCAACAGCAGCCTGCAGGCATTGCCCGGCGGCGTACTCTGGTTGGCCACCGGAGGCACCAACGCCCGCCTCTGGCTATCAACCGATTACGGCCAAACCTGGACCGAACGCCCCTGCCCCATGCTCCACGGCCGGCCCGCCACCGGCACCTTCGCCATGACCTGGCGCAATTCCAGTCAGGGCATCATTGTGGGCGGCGATTACACCAACGACAGCCTCCGCACCGACCACATATTCTACACCATCGACGGAGGCCGTCACTGGATTGCCCCCAAAACACCCACAGGCGGCTACCGTTCCGGCGTAAGCTGGCTCAATGGCAAAACTGCAATAGCCACGGGCCCTTCAGGCACCGACATAACCAAAAACGGCGGAAAAACCTGGCGAAAGCTGAGTGAAAACGGCTATCATGCCGCCAAATGCGCCCGCCGGGGCAAGCGGGTTTTTCTAAGCGGCAGCAAGGGACGAATTGCGGCGGTGAAATAGGTTCCCGTTTGGGCACAAAAAAACCCGCTTTCGGCGGGCTCGTTTCCGGTTTTAGATTGGTTAGGGCTTTGATTTTGTATCGCCGCCGCCAGTTCCATTAATGATGTTGAGGAGTGTAAGTATGAGTTCCATGATCTTTTGGTTTTGGCTGCAAGTAAGTCAAGTATTATCTTTACCAAAACCTCCGTTTGGGGTTAATTTACCAGATGCCTACATCAATAACAAAATACCGGCAGGTTTCAGCCTCTGTTTTCGAACTGTTGGTTCAGCTAATACGTAGCCAGCAACAGGAAGAAATCAGAATCATCAGGCGTTATATCACCATGATGAACGAGAGTGGTGAAAACAAAATGGTAGAACTGTTTGACTTCATTGAAACAAGACAACTAACTCCTGTTGATGAATTAAAAAATATAGCTGTTAAATTTTGGGGGCGCAGTATTCAGCAAAGAAGTTCCGACTTATTGAATATTGTTGTTCATGCAATGAACACACATTATTACACGAATCGAAGCAATAAATTTTCTGATCGAACACGGGAACGCAGTCGTTTAAAATCATGGCTAAACAGCGTTGATATTATCTGGCATAGAAATGATACCCTTTCACTTTATATGCTCGACAGGGTGGCATCGCTCAGTTCCGGACTTGAATTATATTCTGAATGGCAGAGAGCATTAACCATTATCAGGGAACAGGCATCGCAAAGATTAACCAAAGAAGAACTTGAACCCATTAGTAATGAAATAAAACTGGCCAGACGCGGAGAAGATGCTGTTAATCTTGCACGAATGCTTATGCAGGAAGCGGCACACAGGGTAAGGAGAGTTTCTTCCGATGACGATATATCATGGCATAACGAAACTATTGAATTGTTACTTCTCGAAGAAGAAGCAACAAAATCAAATACTGTAAAATACAATCGTTTACTTATTGAAGCCGATTTGTACCAACGTCAACATGACTTCACCAAAGCCAGCAATATTTTCAGTCAGTTATATGAGTTGGTAACAAATACCCCGGCACTTAATATGCCTCACCTGATTCAACTCACGCAACTCAATCAGGCCGATAATTTCGTTCGTAATTTCCAATTTGAGGCTGCCCTTCAATTAACTTCAAATGTAAAACGCAATATTACCGGCGAGCCAATGAACTGGTTGTTGGCCCGCAAAATAGAAGCTGAAGCCCTCTTCTTCCTCGAAGACTACAAAGAATCAAGAAATATCCTCATCCAGCTTATCAACCATCCCAACGGCCGCTGGGGCGATCAGGCCGATGAAATGATGCTGGGTGTGGCCTCCGCTTATTTTGCCGAAGGCAACTACAAAGAATCGATCAAAGCACTACAGGAAATTACCATACTGCCCCGCCGCAACAAAAGCGGTTTCAACCTCGGTGTACGCGCACTGCGCTGCATGAATCTGATTATGCTCGACAAGTTCGACGACCTTTGCGACGATCTCGAACGCGATCAGAAATACATGCAACGCCTCACCGGCACACACCACATCCGCCAGCGCGACGTGGCAATAATGAAAACCCTGCTCGGCTTTGCAACCGGAGGAATCAATTTCAAACGCGTGGCCGAAAACAAAGCCCCGCAACTCAAACAACTCCAAACCGGCTCCGACGATTGCATCTGGCACCCGCTCACCCACGAGTGGATTGTGTTTGACCAATGGTTTGCAGCAGCAGCAGCAGGCAGCAAATACCGGTTTGCCATGCCCGAGTATTTGCAGCAAAGCGAAGTGGGCTGAGGTTTTCACCTCAACCCACTGTGCATACTTCAACGTTCACACTTACGCTTAAAATTTCAGCGAAACAGCCCGAAGCTAAAACTCTGTTTTTACTTTTCCCTGCAAATCAATCATACGTTTCTGCAAATCTCTGAGCCGTTCTTTCTGGCTTTCGCTCCAATTTTTCTCATCAGAAAGTACTGAAATATCCATGCCTTTCTGCATATCCATTGCGTCAGACAAAGTAATTGATTCTTTATCCTCCATTTTTTCAATGCCGGCTTCCATCTGATCGAGTGCTTTGTCAATCGGATCATCGCTTTGGCAGCCTGTTTGAACGGTGAGCAGGAGTAGGAAAATAAACGTGCAGAGGTGAATTGCTTTTTTCATGGGTAAATGGTGTTTTTTGATTTACCACAAAGGAAAAAAAGTTCACCTCGCTTTTAAATCCTATGATCTGATGGTTTTTTGATAATGTGCCATCAGCCCCGGAAATTAATCAGAGATTTGAGTCAAGTATATTTATCACACGCTCAAGACTTGGCAAATGTACTCTCATCACCGAAGGATTTAATCTGCCAAGAATATCAAAAGATCGCTCGCCTTTTCTATATACATTCTTACAGTTTCTCGACGAATGAACCAGTTGATCGAAAATATCTTTTCGCGATTTATTTTCTAAATTATTCAAAGCAGGCAATGCCGATTCCTGAAACTCCGAACCAAAATATTGACGCAATAAATCGCGATCTGCAACAATCCAGGTTTCCATACTGGTAGTCATTAGTAGCACCTGTTCATCGCTTGCTCCGGTTGGTTTTTCCCAGTTGTCTCGCTGTTTGAGATGCTGCCACGGCTCATCAATATTCTTTAAGGGATCTTCACTATCCACCAATAAAGCCACAAATTCATTATCTGCTGACTTATGCGCCGTTGTAAAATCATTAAACGCTTCATTTCTTCCACCACAGGCTACAATACGCGGCATACGGCCTTCAAAATTTCCCGATGCCCTGATAAATTTTTGAAATCCCTCTCTGCATTTACTTTTTAAGTCCTTACCCTCTCCACCACCTTCTACATATATTTTAGCCATAACCATAAATATTAAAGTTGATTACCAACGATTGCCGCCAATTTCGCCTCTCAACCAAAGCTGCCCTAAACGATATTTATCTAACCAAACAGAAAGTTCATTGGCATTGAGACGTTTCATTGTTGTCTGGCCTTCGTGTTTTTCGCACACTACTACCGATTCAGGAGTGTCGGAAAGTGCATCAATCAGAATATCAGAATGTGTGGTTACAATTAACTGCATTCGTGTGGAAGCATCTTTTAGCAGTTCTGCAAGTTTTGGCAGAACATCAGGATGCAGCCCCAGTTCAGGTTCTTCGATGCACACTAACGGTGGCGGTGTGGGATCGTTTAAAATGGCAAGCAGGCAGAGATAACGTAATGTACCGTCTGACAGACGGGTGGCGGGAATAGTAAATTCACCTTCGGTGAAAAATACCTGTACCGTTCCGCCTTCAATGAGTAAATCAAAATCAGTTATTCCTGCATACAATGAATTTAACCCATCAAGAATTGCCCGTTTGGCCTGTGGGTTTCTTTTTAGTTTACTTAGAAACAAACCTAAGTTCGAGAAGTCTTCTTCGAGCCAATTATTGGGCAGGTCTGCCCGTTGAGGTTGTCGGAAGATGGTGTTTCTGCCGAAAGTCCATTCACGGTAGATTCTTATTTGTTTGTAGGTATCGGTAAGGTATGCGAGATAACCATATTTTTCTGGATCTCTAATTTGGCTTAATACAGAGTTTTCATTACTAACCCTAACTTGAGTATTTGGAGGAGTATATGCATATCCAGAACCGTCTTCAAGTAAATAAAATGAAATAATCAATGCACTATTTTCATTGGTTTTAGAATCAAAGTGATACAAAAAATCAATTGGTGATTCTACAAATTCAATAGATAGATTTATATACTCTTTATCAATCTTAATCCTGTTTCCATTAACCTGAAATGATACTTGATGACTAAGTGATAAATCGGGATGATTTACATGAAAAGTAAAATTTATGGGTAATTCTTTCCCTCCTTTCCATCTCCACTCATTTATTCCACCACCCTTACTAATTAATGTTGGTATATCGCTTGTAGTGGCTCTTAACAATGAAATTATATCAATAAAATTAGATTTTCCCGAACCATTTGTACCGATAAGTACATTCAGACCAGATAATGAAAGTGACTCAATACTCGTCCCAAAAGAAAGTATATTTTGCAAACTCACAGAGTGAAGCAACGGCAATCGGCTATTCTTTGGGTTTTCCATGACGGAGATTCTTAGAAATTTGATTCTTATCTAATTTCTGAAAAATCCGGAATATCGCATGGACAAGGTGGATTATGCACTGATAAAAATAAAGGCAGAAAAAAATCTGCCTTTATCAAACTCAGTGATCCCAAAGGGACTCGAACCCCTAACCGGTTGCTTAGAAGGCAACTGCTCTATCCAGTTGAGCTATGGGACCCCAACCTGCACCGAAACGATGCGTTATTCTGAATTCCGTCGGGATGACTGGACTCGAACCAGCGATCCCCTGCTCCCAAAGCAGGTGCGATACCAACTTCGCTACATCCCGTATCCAAGCTGTTTGCCAGCCCGGTTGGTACTTTCTATGTCTTCGCGCAAGCCGAGCATTTTGAGCGCGGTTACTGCGGCTTCGTCGCCTTTGTTGCCGTGTTTGCCTCCGGCGCGCTCCTGCGCCTGCTCTTGTGTGTGGGTGGTGAGTACACCAAACACAAACGGCTTGCCGTGGCGGATATTCAACTCGGTGAGGCCCTGGGTGACACTGTCGCAGATGAAGTCGAAGTGACGGGTGTCGCCCTGAATGACGCAGCCGATGCAGATTACGGCATCAATATCGTTGCGGCGGCCGAGCCAGTGTGCGCCGAGGGTGAGTTCGAAGGTGCCGGGGACGTGGTGGAGTTCCACATCGGTTTCGGCTACTTCGTGTTTGTGCAGGGTGCGTATGGCGCCCTGCGCAAGGGCGTGGGTTATTTCGGCATTCCACTCGGCCACCAGCACGGCTATGCGCTTGCCGGCTCCCGAAGGAACCGAGGAGGCATCATAGTCCGACAAATTTTTTAAGGCTGTGGCCATTGTGTTTTTTATGACGAACGCCCCAACTTATGGTAAGCGGGGCGTTCAGGAATTTAACCAAAACAAACCGCTTATTCTACCGTGCCGCCGGTTCTGTAGATGTATTTGTCCACAGACTGCGCTTCGGGCGAATCTGGATACTCGGATTTGATTTGCTGATAAAGTTTCAGCGCCTCAGCCTTGTTTCCTTTGTCTTCGTAGGCCAGCGCGGCTTTCTTGAGGAAAATCGGACTGGTAAATTTATTGGGCTCGCGGCCGGCAGCTTTAATATAGTAGCTGATGGCCTCGTCAATTTGCTTGTTTTCCATGTGGGCATCGCCAAGCAAACCGATGGCGAGTGTGCCTACAAATTTATCGCTGGCATCAAACTCGTTGAGTACTTCGATGGCCTGGGCGGGCTTGCCGGTATTGAGGTAGCAGATGCCGAGGTAGTAGTTTGCCAGATTGCCTGCGGGGGTGTTGCCGTATTCATCGGCAATAGCAATGAGACCCATCATGTCGCCCTTGCCGTTCATGGCCAGGTTGAACGAGTCTTTTGCAAAAGCGGCTTCGGCGCGGAAAAGCGCGGAAGAGGCTTCTTCGGCACGCGGCTTCTGATACAGGTATTTCCAGCCCAGAAAACCACCGGCCAGTACCACTACTGCGCCCACAATGAGGAGCAGGCTTTTCTTGTTCTCTTCAATATAACGTTCCGTGCGGTCGAATGTGCCTTCGATGTCGATTACGGGACTGTCTTTTGTTTCTTTTGCCATTATTCCTTAAATCAGAGAGTTATTTCTGACAGGCGGCAAAAATAAGATTTTTTTCTGCCTCAGGCTACTTTCGGGGCAGATTTGTCGAAAAATATTCGCCAATATGCAGGGGTGCGGCGCGCAATTGCTTCCGAAAACCAATGCTTTTCAGCATTTTTGCAGTCTGAACTATGCACCTGAGCCGCCTTTCCCTGCTTTCTTTTCGTAATTATGAAGATGCCGGGCTGCATCTCTGCCCCGGAATTAACTGTTTTGCCGGTTTAAACGGCTCGGGAAAGACCAATCTGCTCGATGCCATTCATTATTTAACCCTCTGCAAAAGCTTCCTCACCCCTGCCGACAGCCAGAATATTCGCCACAGCGACCCGTTTTTTGTAATTCAGGGCGAGTTTGCCATGGACGACGGCACACCCGAAAATGTGTACTGTGCAGTAAAACGGGCGCAGAAAAAGGTATTTAAGCGCAACCAGAAAGAATACGAACGCCTTTCAGACCATATCGGGCTGCTGCCGCTGGTGGTGGTGGCTCCGGCCGATGCCGTGCTGGTAACAGGCCACAGCGAAGAACGCCGCCGGTTTATGGACAGCGTAATTGCCCAGTACGACCGTCGCTACCTGGATGCGCTTATTGCCTACAACCGCATTCTGGCCCAGCGAAACGCCCTGCTCAAACAGGCCGCCGGAAATCCGCCCGACACCGGCACACTCGAAATCCTCAACCTGCAGCTCGAACAGTACGGCACACCCATACACGAAGCCCGCCGCGCATTTACCCAAAACCTGCTCCCGCTTTTTCACGAGTACTACGCCCAACTCAGCGGCGGTGCCGAGGAAGTGGAATTGGTGTATGAATCGAAACTCAACCACACGCCCTTTGCCACATTGCTTGAAATGGCCTTTCAAAAAGATTGTGCGGTGGAACATACTTCGGCAGGCATTCACAAAGACGATCTCGATTTCTCGGTGGCCGGCTTTCCGTTAAAACGCAGCGGTTCGCAGGGACAGCAGAAAACATTTTTAATTGCCCTCAAACTGGCGCAGTATGTGTTTTTAAAAAATGCCTCCGGAAAAAAACCGCTGCTGTTGCTCGATGATATTCACGACAAATTAGACGAAGAACGTTTGGAGCGATTGGCCGGAATTGTTACCGGCGACGCATTCGGGCAACTGTTTGTAACCGATACCAGCCGCGAGCGTATGATGAATCTGTTTGCCTCACGCCACCTTCCGTTTCAGCTTTTTTCGGTGGAAAAGGGACAGATAGAACAATTGGAATTATTTAAAACTTCGGCTTCCTGATTTTTAATATTCAGGAAATGAATCCCTGCATTGATTATCCGGCATTTTCATTTTTTTGAATACATTTTATTCTCATTTACACCGAAATAGACAATTCCTGCCCCTTACCCACTCTTTAACCGGAAAAAGAAATCTGTTTTAACCCGATTTGGATTAGCACTAATTAACACTAACCTATTTAGTATCCGTTTAGCGGGCATATTTAGTCTTGAAAATAAAATTTAATGTAGGTTTTGTGAGGTAATTCTTGAGGTTCGACGGTTGATTTTTATATCTTACAGGTGGCAAACATTCTCTCACAAAATTCCAATGATGAAACGCTACTTACAATTACTCACGCTGATTCTGTGTTTCTGCGTATCGGCAGTATTTGCACAGGAAAGCCTGCGCCCTTCGGGGGCTGCATTGGCTGGTTTTGAAGAAAACCGCGGACAAATGCTCAGCGACAAAGGCGAGCCGGTGCCGGATGTATTTTTCAAATCGCATGTGCCGGGCATGAATATTTACCTTACCACAAAAGGTATCACCTATGTGCTCGTACACCACGAACACGATCACGGACAGGGTAAGGAAGACGCTATTGAATTTGCGCGCATCGACATGAATCTTGCCGGAGCAAACATCAGTCGCAGGCAGATTCGTTTTGAGCAGCCGCTTCCGGGTTTTTACAATTACTACCTGCATCATTGTCCGCAGGGCATTACCAATGTGCAGCGGTATCAGCAGGTAATTGTAAAAGATGTGTATCCGGGCATCGACTGGCTCTGGCATGTTTCGGCGGAGAATGGGTTGAAATATGATTTTGTGGTGCATCCCGGTGCCTCGCCCGATGCCATACGCATGGTGTATCAGTGGGCCGATGTATCGGTAAACGCCACAGGCAGCAAAGTATTTCTGAAAACTCCGCTGGGCGAAATCAGCGAAGGCGAAGTGGAAAGTTATTGCGATAAAATTCCGGTAAGCAGCCGTTTTGTGCTGAAAGGAAAAGAAGTGCGTTTTGAAACCGGTGCCTGGGACAAAAGCAAGGATTTAATTATTGACCCTCCGCTGGCACTGATGTGGGGCACCTACATTGGTGGCGATTCGTGGGAGAAGAACACCGATATTGACCATGTAATTGATGCGGCTGGAAATAATTTTGTGGCCTGCAACACGCTTTCATCCACCTATCCCACTCAGAATCCAGGTGGTGGCGCCTATTTTCAGGGCACTACGGCCGGGCCTAATTTTAATATACAGGGCAAGGGCGGCGATGTGGGTATTATGAAATTTGATAATGCGGGAGTAATGCTATGGTCAACCTATTACGGTGGCTCGGCCGATGATAACGGCAATGGTATAAGCTGCGATGCAAACGGAAATATATACGTAACGGGCAATACCGAATCATCAAATTTCCCGCTGCAGGTGCTGGCGGGCGCATTTAACCAGACTGCGATGGGTGCATCGGATGCATTTCTGCTGAAATTCGACAACAACGGTGTGCGCCTCTGGGCTACACACGTTGGTGGAGGCTGGGACGATGTGGCTTTTGGAATTGATGTGGATGTAAACAACAATGTGCTGCTTACCGGCCAAACCGCCTCTGCAAACCTGCCGCTGGTGAATGCGGGCGGAGGTTCGTTTTATCAGTCAACTATTGGCGGTATCAACGATATTTTCATTATGCGTTTTGACCCTGCAGGCGTACAAACCTGGGGCACTTTTGCAGGAAGCGTGGCCGACGACTGGGGGAATTTTATAATTACCGACGGCAGCGGAAAAGTGTATTTGGCCGGCACAGCCAGCGGTACAGGCTTTCCAACTGTAAATCCCGGCAACGGGGCCTATTACGAGCCTAACTTTCAGGGCGGTAATTTTACGCCTTTCTTGTTTCGTAATGATGTGGGTGATGCTGTATTTATGCGCTTTTCGGCCAGCGGTGTACTTGAATGGTCAACCTATTACGGTGGTACCGACAACGATGCCGGTCGGGGAATGGTGGTTGATCGAAACGGAAATATTTATGTCACCGGCGACACGCGTTCGGGCAATACAATTTCGTTGCAAAACGGCGGTGCGGGTTCTTACAATCAGAGTCCGGGCGGACAGGGCGACGCATTTTACATGAAGTTTAACGCCCAGTGCCAGCGCGAATGGGCCACTACGTTTGGCGGCTCAGACGATGAGCAAAGCGGTGCAATAATAATAGACTCGTGCGGAAATATTTATGGCACCGGACACACATTCTCAAACAACATGCCCACGGTGAATCCGGGCAACGGTGCGTTTTTCATTCCGGGCAATCTTTCAAACGACGATGTATATTTTGTGGGCTTCAACACGCAGCTTGCCCTTACCTGGTCAACCTACAACGGTACCACCGGTTTCGATGAAAAAGGCACCTCGATAGAAGTAGATCCCAACGGACGCATTTTTGCCGTGGGCTACTGGTGCTTTTACAGCAACAGCAACGGGGTAATGAATCCCGGCGGCGGTGCTTATGTGAAAAACAATATTGATGCCGACGACTTTTTCATTATGAAATTTGATGCGGCTTCGTCGGGCACCACCACCGCCGCAGTATCCGGCACCAACAACCAGTGCTTTAACGACTGCATCGGTACTGCCACCGCCACGGCATCGGGCTCGTGCCAGCCGCCGTTTACTTACCTCTGGATCCCCACAGGCGATACGGTGGCCACACTTACCGGGCTTTGTGCCGATACCTATTCGGTAATTGTAACCGATGCGGCCGGTGTGAGCGATACGGCCGTAATTACCATTACAGCGCCGCCACCATTTTCGGGCACCATCAGCAACAACATTACCATAGAACCCGGCGATACCACCACACTCGTGGCCACTGGCGGTGGAACATACCTCTGGAGCACCGGCGACAGTACTTCGTCGATAGTGGTTTCGCCCAGCCAAACCACCACTTATTCCGTCATTGTATTTGATGCCAACGGCTGCCCCGATACACTTGCCGTGACGGTAACCACCGAGGAAAACTGCGCCCGTGCGGTGGAAAACATCATCATCCCCAACGTATTTACACCCAATGCCGACGGTATAAACGATTTGTTTGAAGTGGCGTACGATCCCGAGTGCATTGTGGGCCTCCGCATTGATGTGTGGGACCGCTGGGGCTGGAAAGTACACGAAGGCGGACAAACCATAAACTGGTGGGACGGCCGCTACCGCAACGACAATAACAAGTATGTGACCGAAGGCGTGTACTACTACATTATCACCGGCACATCCATTACCGGCGAGCCGTTTGAGAAAGCAGGCTTTGTGCATGTGTCCAACCCGCCGAGGTAAGCACAAATTACATTTGGCACGATTCTTTCTTTCCTAACCCGGTTGACTGCTCAACCGGGTTAGGCGATTTTGCCGAAACTCATTACATTTGACATTAGTTCCACCGAAGAACTCCAAACTTAACGCTTTACTACATGAACATTCGTTACGCATTTGCCCTGCTGTTGTGTGCAACCCTTTTTACACAACTTGCAGCACAACCGGCCAAATCGACAAAAGGTACCACTGCCGCCACTAAAAATACCTATACAGGTCCTTCTGCCGCCGGCGATGAGAAGCTCGATAAAGGCGATTTCAGCGGAGCATTGGCGGCCTACGGGCCCGAAATTGCAAAGATTGATGCGGAGGCAAAAAGCCTTGTGAAACTTCGCATGGATTATGTGAAGATGAGCGAGTACGAAAAAGCCCTGCAGGATGCTTCACAAATCAACTCAGCCAAAACCGACTGGGCCAAACTGTATTACGGTCGCGCCATGGCCAATGCAGGACTGGGCAAAAAGGGCGAATCAAAACCCGATCTGGATATTGCCATTGCACTCGATCCGGGTATGGCCGATGCGTACTATCAGCGCGCCATGCTTAACACTTCGGCCGAAAACCGCGACAATGCCTGTATGGACATCAGCCGCGCCGCTTCAATGGGTCATGTAAAAGCCAAGTCGGCTTTCGACGATAATTTTTGCTGGAACCAGGCAAACATTCATGTAAAGAATGGCGAATCGAGCCTGCGTATGCGCAAGTACGATGAGGCGTTGAGAGAATTCGACATTGCCGTGGCCCTTTGCCCCGACTCGGGCAAATTCCTCACCCGCCGCGGACAGGCGCACTTAGGTTTGGGACACAAAACACAGGCGCTCGAAGATTTCAACAAGGCCACACTTATTGCACCCAAATCGCCCGATGCGTTTTACCAGCTTGGTCTTTACTACTTCGGTCTCGATAACCACGACAAAGCGTTCGACTATTTCACCAGCGCCATAAACAACGACCCGCGCAACTACGATGCCTACATGTATCGCGCACAGTGCTGCGAGCGCCGCAACCAGCTTACTTCGGCAATTTACGATTACGGCATGGCCGTTTCATTACGCCCCGACGATCCCGAAGCCTACTACCGCCGCGGCATGATTGAACGCGAAATGAAAGACATGATGAACGCCTGCAAAGACTTCAGCCGCGCAGCCGGTATGAATCATGCTGATGCTGCGGAGTATCTGAAAGAATGCAGAAACTAAATTCATAATCCATTACAGATTATCTGAAAGCCACCCGGACAATTTCGTCCGGGTGGCTTTTTAATTGCCGGTTTTTAAGCAATTCATTACACCTTTCCCAAATAATTAAGTACAAACCATGAGCCTGTTTTTCCTTTTGCTTCTTACAAAGTCCGATATTTGCCCCATACACTGCCATGTATGAAAGCACTGCAACTCATCAGGTTGCTCAGCCCGAAAGAACGTGATGAATTCAGTCACCATCTCCGTTTTCTGAAAAACGAACGAACCGGGCTTGCCTTTTCTTTTCTGGCCAAAAGCCGGGAAGAACCGGGTGCCGACCTGCATGAAAAACTCTTCAAACAAATTTTCGGAAAGGCCTGGAGCAAGAAAGACGATTACCTGCTGCGCAACGAACTTCGTTTGCTGAGTCGTCAGCTTGAATCGTTTATGGCGCGCAAACTTTTTGATCTTTCAGATCAGAAGTACGATACCGAAGCCAACTACCTTTACCTCACCTCGCTGCTCGAACGCGAGGCCTGGGATTTGTTTGAACGCGAAGCACAGCAGGCCATACGCGAGGCCGAAAGTGCCAACAATTTCAGAATACTCATCCGCCTTCGCGAGTTATACCTGCACTACCTTACCGTATGCCCCGAACATTCGGAGCAGCGTACCAAGCACCATAAAGAATCGGTAGAGGCATTCGACATCATCAGGTATCGTGTAAATGAATATTTGAAAGGCGAAATTGGCATTTACCGTGCGCAGCTTGCCCGCACCGAGCATGAGGTAAATCCGGCCACTCCTCTTGCCCTGCCTCCCCTGCCCGATTATCCCGAAATGAGCGGCGATCCGTTTGTGAGGTATTATAATGCCGCCGCAGAAGCCTATCTCAACCGGGGCGAAAAAACCATTCACGCACTCAAAGAAGTGCTGAGCCTTATTGACGTGGTATCGCCGGGGCTTATTGAAATGCCGCACCGCAGGCAGATTATCAATGCCAATATTGCGCTCGAATATTTTCTGCTTGGTCGCCACGAAGAGGCCGATGTGTTTTACAAGGAAGTAATGAACAGCCCCAAACATCCGAGCACACACCGGCAGGCTGCAGTGGCGTTTAACTACATTTCCAACCTCATCCGCCTGAGCCGCTATGCCGAGGCGCTGGAGGAAATAAACAAATTCGAAAAAACCCTGCGCCGCATTGGCGGCCTCTGGGAACGCGCACTTTGCCAGATGGTGATGTGCCTCATTTACACCAACCGCCACCACGAAGCCAAGCAGCTTATTCTCGAAAACAACAGTGCGGTTGATTACGATGTGCTGCTTTACATGCGGCTGGCACTGGCCATTGCCTTTTACAGGGAAGACAAAACCGATCTCTGCCTGCGCGAACTCGAAAACATTGAACAAAGCCTGCGCCGCGCATCCGATCAGTTTCAACCCTTTATTCACGTAGTGCGCATTTTCAGCAAAGCCGTGCAGCGGCCCGATAATGTACGCTCACGAAAAGCCATTCAACACAGTATCGATGAATATCGTAAAGTGTGGAGCAGCCGGTTTGATATGCTGCCCGTGAAATGGATTCTGGAATTTGCGCAGAAGGAAATTGCAGGGTAAAATTAATCTACGAAAAACGACCGGCCACCTCAGGCCGGTCGTTTTATGTGTACAGCATGATAAGCAGTTTATTCGCGGATGAGTTTTTGGCTGTATTTGCCGCTTTCAGAATTTATAACAATCACGTACACACCTGGAGCAAAAGCAGTCATATCAATTACATACTGATTAGAAGTAGCATTGAGCTGGCCCTGCCAGATTTCTTTTCCGGTGAGATCAAATACACTGATGCTTCCATTTTCGGGTTTGGGCAGTGTGATATTGAAAAGAGCATCAGAAGGATTGGGCGAAACGGTAAAGTAGTTGGCAGCGTTTTGCGTGGCAGGTTGTGAAGCAATTCTTTCTCCGCCTCCGTTTGAAAGTACTTCTATTGTCCAGAAGTCAACCGTTTCTGAACCGTCGGGCAATATGCAACTCACATAATACTCGGTAGTAACTGAGGGACTAACCTCGGTGGCCACATTGGGATAGCCGTTGTAAATTGTGGTAAGCGTATGCATATCCACCACTTTTACCCAATAATCATTTGAGTTTATGTCATCAATATGTGGCATGATGATACCCGTTTTGCCCTGGTCTATCATTTCGCTCGACTGGTTGAGGTCGAGTCGTTGAAATAAAGAAGTAGAAACAGTTACAGGAATTCTTACCCTGTCAACGCATCCATTGGCATTATTGGTGAGCCTAACCATGTACCTAGTATTGACTACAGGAGTATAGGTTGCCGAAAGCGAAACGGGTGTGGCACCGGCAGTGGTACCCGGCAGAATTTGAAGATTATAGCCCGGGAAAAATCCTGTCGCGGAAATAGTAATCGGCTGTCCTGTTATCAGGTTTTGAGGGCCGGTGGGTGATACCGACATTAACTGCGGGCCGGCTGTCCAGTTTACTACTATGTCTGCATCCATCATCAGCGCAGCAATATGATGCATAGATGCGCTTGAAGCATTGGTATTGACCCTTACAATTAATCTGTTTGGGCCGGAGGATTCAAAATACCAGGTTGGAATGTTGATTTGCACAGCAGGAATGTAGGTAGAAAACGGCCCATTCGGCATATTGGGTGAATAAGGAGGCTGATCGTTAAAATTATTACCGGCTGCATGAGCATTAAATACTTCCAGGTAATTTGTATGCGGGAAATTGGGAGAAGAAGGTAACGAAGGGTAATTGGGCAGCGTCAGCATCTTTCCGTTTATCTCCACTGAAACAATACCATCACCGGTTAGCAGCCGAAGATCGAGGTAAGCCGACTGAATGGATGAATTACAGGTTTTTCCAAAGTCAAAATCTCTGGCAAATAAATAATTCCCGGGAGTAGTGGGAAGCAAATCGCCTTTATAATCGATAATCATATTATTTGAGCTATTATACAGATCGTTTGGCAACACATTGGGAGCAATCATCCTTACATCGGGGTTAATACTTTGAAATGAAGTTTGCCAATTGCTCGAATTATAACTCGGGCACCAGCAATTCATGTAGTAATATTCCCGGCCGGTGGAAGTATAGTCCGGAATAGCCGACCAGTCGCCGCTTACCGGATTTTGTCTGAGCAGTTTCCAGTTGCTGTCATCAATACCACAAGGCATAAGTGCGGGCTGATTCGGAGGCGGGACATTATATACACCTGTACTCAGATTAATAACAGAAGTTTGAGGCTGTGCCTGCAGGTTAATTCCTGTTCCTGCAATAAATAAGGCAAAAACAATTTTTTTCATACGCATTTGTTTTGGTGAGATGAATGATTGGTTTGAGAAATTATTCATCCAATATTACATTCACACCGGGCCATCAATCAATTGATGCAGCCTGGAAACCGGTTCCGGATAAATAAGTGGTTCATTTCTCAGGATGGTTTGCTTTAGATTGCATTTATCACGATCTTATTAACATAAAAATAACCTCGCCCGGTTAAGCATAATTTCATGCCTTGAAAATCCGGTTTGGATAAATAAAAGATAGCTTTCGGGCGTTTAACTTGAGCAAAATCATTTTTTATTATTTCCTGTGTTTATTATTTTAATGCAAACCAACCCCATACTCTATGCTGCACGCTATCATTGTGGATGACGAAAGGTTAAGTATTCAAACTCTTAAACATCTTCTGGCTTCATTTTCTGATGAAATAACGGTCATTGCAGATACTACAGACCCGATGGAAGGAGTGGAATTAATCAATAAACTCAAACCCGACGTGGTATTTATGGATATAGTGATGCCGGGAATAAACGGTTTAGATTTAATCGGATCGTTGTCTTTTACCGGATTTTATCTTGTATTTACCTCGGCTTTTTCGGGATTTGGAATCGAAGCAATAAAACTAAAAGCGTTCGATTATTTATTGAAACCCGTACAATGCGACGAACTTCATTCGACACTTTCAAGGATTCAGAAAAATAAAATCAGGAAAAATACGTTTGAGTCCCTTTCCTACATTTTTACCCATCATTTAAACAGCGAACACGAGAAAGTGACTGTTCATTCAAATGATGGGATTAATGTGATAAATTATAAGGAAATAATCTATATCGAAGCTCAGGCAAACAGATCGGTGTTTATGCTTACGCAGGGTCGTATGCTGATATCAACCCGTCCGCTGAAATCTTATGATACAATAACCTCTCAATCAAACAGCCACCTGATTCGCATTCATAACTCTTATATAGTTAACCTGAATTATGCAGTGACTTATATCCGCGAAAACGGGGGTTATCTGAAAATGAATAACCAAAAGCTCATTCCCGTTTCAAAGCAAAAAAGGGATATACTCATGCAGGCACTTAATATTTAAACTATCGGGCAGGTTTGTTTTCGATCACAGGATATATTATAATTTACTGAAAATCAATTCACTAATATATAAAACCACCTCACAATTCATTTTTTTATCCTTGTTCAGACACCGTAGGTGGTATTACTTTTGGCCTGTGCAAAACAACTTATTCACTGCCATGAAAAAGATCCACCCTATTCTTGCTGCCGTTTTTCTGATAACCGGAATAACACAGCTCAGCGCCCAAACTCTCGGCGATCGTGTATTGAACAATACAAAAAACACACTCGAAAGACGAGTGGAACAAAAGGTTGACAAAACAGTCAACAAAGGAGTTGACAAAGTAGAAAACAAGGTTGACAGTGCCGCCAAAGGCGAAAAAAAGAAAGACAAGAAAGGCAACAATTCGTCGGGCAACACCGATAATTCGGGCAACAGCGGTTCTGGCGGAAACAATTCGGGCGGAAGCAGCGAGCCGGGAAAATCATCCGCTCCTTCGCTCAAAACTTATGGTAAATACGATTTTGTGCCCGGCGAGAAAGTAGTGGTGCAGGAAGATTTTATGCAGGATGCCGTAGGCGATTTTCCGGCCAAGTGGAACACCAACGGAAGCGGCGAATTAGTAACCATTGACGGAAGCACCGGCCACTGGCTCAAGGTGAATAAAAACGGCAATTACCTGCCCGAGTTCATTACCGAGCTGCCCGAGAATTTCACTTTCGAGTTTGATATCGTGTGCAACGAGAACTTCAGTTTCTATTCATCGGGGTTCAATGTAAATTTTGTGAAGATGACCAAGCCCGGTTCTGAATTCGTGAAGTGGGCGCGTTTCGGCGATGGCGAAGAAGGTGTGCGCCTGTACATGCATCCCACCGGTGCAGGAAACCGCGAAGGCACCACCAATGTGCGTGTGATTCACGAAGGAAAAGAGCTCATTAAAAACGAACTGGGCACCTCGCAGTTTGCCGCACACCTCGGAAACAATAAAGTGCATGTATCGGTGTGGCGCCAGAAAAACCGGTTGCGTGTATATTTCAACGAGGAAAAAGTGTGGGATTTGCCCCGTGCATTTCAGGATGGCGTAAAATACAACGGCATTGTGTTTCACAACAGCGATATGAACAATTCGGAAGACTACTATCTGCTTTCCAACCTCCGCCTTGCCGTGGGTGCGCCCGACACACGCAGCAAACTCATTACCGAAGGCAAATTGGTTACCCGCGGCATCCAGTTCGAATCGGGCTCGGATAAGGTGAAAGCCGAGTCGTATGGCACACTCAAGGAAATAGCCACCGTGCTGAAGGAAAACCCCACGGTGCGCGTAAAAATTGTAGGCCACACCGACAGCGACGGCGACGATGCCACCAACCTCGACCTTTCGAAACGCCGTGCCGAAGCGGTGAAAAAAGCACTCTCCACCGAGTTTGGCATTGACGCAAGCCGCCTCGAAACCGATGGCAAGGGCGAATCGCAACCGGCCGATGCAAACACCACCCCGGCGGGCAAAGCCAACAACCGGCGCGTGGAATTCATTAAACTTTAACTCACTCAACAGCTGCCACGGCCCCGCCAAAACCCTCACATTGAAAACAGTGCCGGCCATACATGGCAGCGTGTCCGGTGCTTTGCACGCGATCCAGACTTTACGGTCTGGATCGTTTTTTTTAGGCACCGATGCTGCGCAGTTTTGCAAACAATCCTGTTGCGTACCTTTATGCGTATGCAAAGCAAAACCTCCGAAGCCCACACCAAACCCGCCAAAGCCACAAACGGAAACGGCAACGCCGAAAGAATATTCCTCGAAGGCCCGCAATCGCGGTGGAGTGAGTTTTTGTTTGTGCTTAAAGTAATGCGCGAGTTTGTGCGCGGTTTCCGTAAACTGCACTTTGTGGGGCCATGCGTTACTGTATTCGGTTCGGCACGGTTTAAAGAAGGACATCCGTATTACGAACTTGGCCGCCAGGCAGGTGCAGGGCTGGCCCGGATTGGCTTTACTGTAATGACCGGCGGCGGCCCCGGCATAATGGAAGCCGCCAACCGCGGTGCACGCGAAGCAGGCGGACGTTCGGTGGGATGCAATATTGTTCTGCCCCACGAACAAAACCCAAACCCGTATCTCGATGTGTGGGTGAATATCCGCTACTTCTTTGTGCGCAAGGTTTTACTCTCTAAATATTCATACGGTTTTATAGTGCTGCCCGGAGGTTTCGGCACGCTCGACGAATTGTTTGAAGCCGTAACACTCATGCAAACCGGCAAGGTGGATAAGTTTCCGGTGGTGCTCATTGGCAACGAATATCACCAGCACATCAAACAGCACATTGCACTGATGGTGAAAGAAGGAACCATCTCAGCCGTTGATCCAACACTTCTTTTGTTTACCGATTCGGTGGAGGAAGCCGTGCAGTGGGTTGAAGACAATACCCGCGGGCGTTACGGACTGCGCAAGGTGATTAAGCCGGTTAGTATCCTGGGCGAGGACTGAGTGCAGTAATCAATTCTTTTTGCCTGCCGGAAATTACACTTTCGTGGCCATGCTATGCTTGCTGTCGGGCAACACGGCATTAAGTGTCCACTCCACTTTACGTTGAAAAGGTTCTTTGCGCTGCACACAGTTTTCGACAGTGCAAATGGCGCACGATGAATGAATGCAGGGATCAGCGTGAATGAAAAACTCCACATCTTCGCCCATGCGGCTGTTTATGAGATTGCCCACTGCGTCCACTTCATCGTGGGCCGCTTCGAGGCTTAAATACCAGGGCAGGGTGAGGTGCACATCTACGTGAAGTTGTGTGCCGTATTTAATTACGCGCAGGTTGTGTACGTCTATCCACTGCGGTTTGCGGTGTTCGTTTAAAATCTGCACCACCTGTTTGAGTTTGTCGGTATCGGCCTTATCGAGCAGGCCGCGCAGCGCATCGCGCACAAGCTGAAAGCCCGACCAGATAATGTATCCGCCAAAGAGCAAAGCCATCACATTATCAATCCACACTTTGCCCGTAAGGCTTATGGCAATGAGGCCAAGCACAAGGCCTATGGACGACACCGTATCGGTAATTAGGTGTTTGCCGCTGGCCTGCATGAGTGCCGAGTTTTCGCGTTTGCCCCGGCGCACAAGGTAAGTGCCAAGCGCATAATTACAGGCCCCTGCGGCGGCAGCGAGGTAGGCACCAATGTCAGCATCGTGCAGCGGCTGCGGGTGAATTAAGCCCATTATGGCACGCCAGAGTATGGAGCCGCCCGCCAGCAAAATAAGCGCACCTTCGAAACCGGCCGCCAGAAATTCTATTTTGCCGTGGCCATACGGATGATCTTCGTCGCGCGGCTGCACGGCATACCAGATGCTGAACAGCGCAAATGCCCCGGCGGCCACATTTACAATACTTTCAAGGGCATCGGTAAGCAGGGCATTGGAATGGGTAAGTTTCCACGCCGCAAACTTGATGCAAAGCAAAACTGCACTGATGATGAGCGTAAACCGCATTACGCGGATGCGTGCTTTACCGGTATCGGGCATGAAGCAAAAGTAGGATTTGTATGGCTCGGTATGGTATGAGAATTATCAGCCCCGATTATTTCGTTATCGGGCTGTGTGCTGCTTTAGTGTTGCGCAGGTCGGAAAACAGGCGATGCAAACTGCTGTATGCTTCTTTGTTTATTGCCGAACCCGCCAGCTTGTTTACCTGACCAGCCACGGCTTCGTTTGCCTTTTTGGAAATGTACCAGCTTAGCGGAATGGCTGTGCCCGTGCGGTCGAGCTCGAATTTTACGTAGGTTACCTTGGGCGTAAGTTTTTGGGTAAGCAGTTTCATCTGCCTGTCGAGCGCCACGCCTTCCCTGTCCCACGATTTTATAAAGCCCGAAGGCGGCACAAGAATTTCGTGCATTGTGACAATGGGTTTAATTTCCGAAGCACCGAAATCGGCATTCTGAATAAACACCATCACCGGCCTGAATCTTTTTTTGATGTGCGCGGGAATGTCGCTGCTTATTGCGGTGGTATCATTAATAAAATCGTTTATTGCACAAAGCACCGAGAGTGCCGTTACCATTCCTGTATTTTCGAGATAACCGCCGTCGATAAGATGTCCTGCATCGGCGCCGGTGAGGTGAATGAGTCCGCCCGGGGTAACGTACGGAAATCTTGCGCTGCACAATGCGGCCGATTTTATGGGCATGTCGTAACCTGATTCGTGTATTACATCAATGGCATCGGGGAAATAAGTGCCGTCGAGCTGAATGTTGGAGATAATGGCTTTTTGCCCGCTTTCGGCCACCACACTGTTGAGGAAGATGCTGGGAATTTTGCAGGGATCTTTTTTCCAGAGCGAAAGAAAATCGTGGTCGAGTGTGCGGAGTTTATTTTCTTCTGCAGACGCATTTGGTACCACCGGCTTAAATACATCAGTATATTTTTCCGACCAGGAATCTTCCAGTCTTCGCGCCCGATCAAACGAAGGGCGGGGCCACCAGAGGAATTTCTGCACAAGATCGGGATACAGCAGTCCGGCTGTCACGGGCGAGAGATAATCTTCCGAAACCATTTCGCCCAGCGCCGCATAGTCATTCAACCCGTCAAATTTATACGCCGCATGAACGGTAAGCCCCACCGAACCGCCCGAAACACCGCTCACGGCAAACACATGCCGGTAAAAACCGGGCAGGTTTTTGTCGGTCGAAAGCTGTTCCATAACCCGTGCCGTCCAGTTCATGGCCCTTATTCCGCCGCCCTGCGCGGCCACCACCACAATGGGTATTTCGCTGCTGTCGTTTTTCAGCGCAGTAGAATCGGTGAGGAATTCATTGATATATGCTTTCATCCAGTTTCTGATTTGCCCGCGCAATTCGGGGCGCTGATCCACATGATCGAGCCTTGTGGTGGTGCGTACCGCATGGTTGTTATTGCAACGGCTCACCAGCAGCAGATAAAGCACCAGCAGCAAAAACCCGGGAATCCTGTATCGCAGCGAATACAACACCAGAATACTCCCAAACACCGACCAGCAAGACAAAGCCGAAAGAATTAATCCGTGCGGCCCGATGCCCTGCGCAAAGCTGGCCTGTTTGATGATAGAGAGTAAGAAAAACAGCAGCAGTGTAATACCAAGCGCAAGAAACGCCATAAGCCTTCCCGCTTTTGTCATTTGCTGATGATGCGGATTAAACCGGTCGGGATCGGCAATAAGCAGCCTCACACGCCCCTCACCCACCATGCGTATCACCCACGAACGGCGGGCAAGATAAGCCTGAATGCGCGAACGGAAAACGTACAGAAGAAACGATACCACAGTAAGAATGCCAAACAGCAGCGTGGTAAAACCAATTTTATCCAGCTTCAAACAACCCAGCATCACAAACAAAAAAGGCAAAGCGCCTGCAATGCGGGGAAAGAAGCGTATAATGAAATGTACATACCAGGCTCCCCGTGCCGAACTGTTATCGCCAGCCAGATACCCCCTTCTTGTGCGCAAACTGATCTGTGTGGATTTAAGAATCATCCGCGCGGTAAACCACATCACAAACGACCATCCGCTGAGGGAAAGCATAAATACAAACAGCATTCCCGGGTTACCGTTGCTAAACATATCATCCACACCATTTTCCAACGCATCAGTAAGCACATAAAGCATATCCTGCGCCTGCTCGGTTGATGTAAGCGCAAAATACCCCACACCCAGCATCATGATATGAAACCAGATGCAGCGCAATACCGAAAAAATATCATGTATATGCGGATACATCGATTTCCAGCCACCTCTTATATATACCCTGATATACAGCAATAGCAGTTCAATTCGTTTAAGAAAGGTTTTTGGAGCAATGGATGAATTCATGGATGCAGGGAATTGGCAGGGAAAAGGTAAAAAAAGGGGTAATGCCGGAATTTCAAAAGGCCTCCAGAGCCTGTTATCAACTTAAAGATAAGGGCTATTTAAAGCGATGTCAAATAAAAATCATAGAAATCCATGACACCCTGTTTTTCAACATTTTATGCACAGTTTTGCCCCCGGTTATCGTTAAAAACAGGCCAATAACCGTTTGAAAACGGCTAAGCATCGGTTTCCCGTCACTTTTCAACCTTAATGTCCGTAACAATTCGGATAGCAGCTTCACCAGAGGAGCCATAATTAGTTCATAAACAATCTCTACATTTGAACGTTATATATAGAATCCCAAAACTGGAAGCAGGCGACCCAATTATGCTGACGCTTACAACTTTATCACTTCAGTCGTATTTTCAGCCTCCCACCGAGCAGGAGCATGAGGTGCTGTTTCAGCAGCATTATCATGGCCCTATTCATCAGGGCATGGTGGAATCACTGCTGCAGCTTATTGAGGAATCGGCCGGGCTTAGAGTTTTGCCGTTGCCGTTTCGCAAGCGTTTGTTTCTGGTGGTTATCGAAGGGCTTCAAAATGCCGTGAAGTATGGCCATAAAGAAAGCAGTCAGCATCCGGTAGTCGGTTTTAAAATTGAGATAAGGAAAAATGGCGAAGCGCGAGTTTGTTTTGCCAATTATGTGGCCGAAGAAAAAATCGAAGTATTCAATCATCATATCCTCGCGCTCAAGGCCAAATCGGCCGACGGGCTAAAGCAACTTTATATACTCCGCTCACGCGAGAAAGTAATTTCGCGCGATACCAAACCTTCGGCCGAACTTGGTCTTATCGAAATTACCCGTTGCGCCTCTTCCCTGCGCCATCATTTCCTTCCTGCTAAAAATGCACAGTGGTTTGAGATGGAAGTAATTGTGCGTTAACGACGGCGCAGAAAACGGAACGGGTGGCGAATGCGGTACATGAAACGCTTCCACCTTGATGGCGTTTCAACAGCTTCTACATAAATTACTGCGCCTCCAACCCAGGGCAATTCAGGCTGCGAAATTTCAGCTGGTTGAGCAAATTCAGGTTTCATCTGAATATTTACAGTGTATTTATTTTCACCCTGCCGAATGAGGAGAGTTTCATTCTTCCTCTCATAGCCAATAAATTTAAACTCCAAACTAATTGTATCGCCCGGATTGGCGTTGAGGGCAATGGAATAGTTCCCTTCAGAATCGCTCATTGCCATGGTAGTGTCTGATTTTCCGCTAATCGTAACAATAACACCGGGTAAACCTGTGGTGTCATTTTCCATTACTTTGCCTGTAATGGTAATATTTTTTGCGGTCACAGTGCTTCCCGGTTTTGTTTCTTTTACTACCGGCAATTTTGACATTTGTTTCGGAGCCGGCTGCGCCTGCAACGAAGCCGCGGTGAGAAAGGCCGGGATAAGCAACTTGGGCCATATACGTTTTTCGTGACGAGGAAGTGTAATAACCCGATCCAACTGCGACGGGCTGAAACGTCCGCATAAATTGCCGTTTTTGCGAAAGTAGCGTAGGAGCTCTTCATCACTCATGCCCGAAAAGTCGGTGATGACTTTGTGGCAGCTGGCGCAGTGGCGGCGGTTTTCTCCGGCATCGCTCATGCTTTGCCAGGGTACGGTGCAGGGTTCGGGGAGATGGATGCGGATGGAGGTCATTGCTGAAAGCCGGTTGGGAAATTTTCTTTACACTAATTTTCCCATGCGAGGTTATGGTTTGAGAGGGAAGTAATTGTGCGTTAAAGACGGCGGAAAGGGCGTTTAATCTTATTCAGCAGTCGCTTGAATCGGGATTGTCTGTTTGAAACTATCTCTCCCATAACAAAATTGCAGGTTTCAAACTTTACCGTATAACTGCTCACCGGTGGAAGTACGGGTTCTTTCATCAGTTTAAAATTGCAAAGGAAATTGGCTGTTCCCGGTTTTACCACCAGCGTATCTTCACTTAATTCAAAACCCATTGTAAAACATTTCAATGAAATGGAATCATTGATTTTGGCAGAAACAGTTGCCGTATAATTTCCATTCGCATCCGTATATACTTTTGCTGTATCATACCGGGTAGAAATGGTTATCCAGGCCAGCCTGAGGCAAAGCGTATCAGTATTGGTTACCTGGCCGCTAATGGTAATTTTTCCTGGCTGAGTTAAAGTTGGCAATATGTGGGTGTTGCCATTTGCAGTTGTAGTTTTTGACGCAGCTGTTGCTGATGATTTGGTTATTGTATGAGATTGTTTTTTAGAATTCTGTGCAGGCTGCGCCTGCACAGGGGCTCCGGCAATCTGTGCCAGAGTAAGAAACACCGGAACAAGCAACTTGGACCATAAGCGTTTTTCCTGTTGCGGTTGTTCAATGATCCGGTTCAACTGCATCGGGCTGAAACGTCCGCATAAATTGCCGTTTTTGCGGAAGTAGCGCAGGAGTTCTTCATCGCTCATGCCCGAAAAGTCGGTGATGACTTTGTTGCAGCTGGCGCAGTGGCGGCGGTTTTCTCCGGCATCGCTCATGCTTTGCCAGGGTACGGTGCAGGGTTCGGGGATATGGATTTGGATGGAGGACATTGTGTGGGTAAAGTAATGTAATATGGACGGTAATATTTTGTGTTAACAGTAATTTAAAGACGCAATCAACTGAGAAAATTCATACACGAATTATTCGGGGGAATATTGTGAGAAGAATGTATTCGGCGGTTATAAACCGCCTTCAGGTTGGAAAATTCATGTAGGAATTATGTGGGGAAAATTCATGTAGGAATCATTGGGGGGAAATTGCGGATAAATGCAGAGAGTATATCCGGCGGTTACAAACCGCCTTCAGGCGGGCGGAAAGTTTAATCGCCTTCGGCGATGCAAACTTTCCGCAGCATGCAGCTTCGCTGCATGGAATAAAAAAAGCCCACTTTTCAGTGGGCTTGCGGACCGGACGGGACTCGAACCCGCGACCTCCGCCGTGACAGGGCGGCATTCTAACCAGCTGAACTACCGATCCGTAGTTGTTGGGACTGCAAAAATAGACGTTTTTTCAATTCTGCAAACAGTTGGCCTAAAAAAATCATCTTTTCTACCGAAATAGTGATTTTTTGGCCTAATTATCAATCATTTATAATTAGCGAAAAATGAATTCCAAGTAGCAAACTGACTATTATTTCATGAAGACTTTTACCCTACTTCAACCTTTTTCGCGCTTTTTTGGCGGGTGCGGCAGAAGCGCTTTTTGATCGTGCCGAAACTTTGTTTTGCTTTTCGAAATAGGCACACCAGGCGGTGAGCGGGCAGCTTTCGCATTTGGGGTTGCGGGCAAGGCAGGTGTAGCGGCCATGCAAAATGAGCCAGTGATGCGCTACGGCAAGACGGTTTTCGGGAATGTGTTTTACCAGTTGCTGCTCGGTTTGCAGCGGGGTTTTGGCAGCTGTGGTAAGCCCCAGCCGGGCCGATACGCGGAATACATGCGTATCTACCGCCATTGCCGGTTTTTCGTAAACCACAGAAGCAATTACATTGGCTGTTTTGCGGCCTACGCCGGGTAGTTTTACCAACTGCTCTACCGTGTCGGGCACTGTGCCGCCAAAATCGTGGAGCAGCATGGTGGCCATGCCTACAAGGTGTTTGGCCTTGTTGTTGGGATAACTCACGCTGCGTATGTAGGTAAACACTTCTTCGGCCGATGAAGCGGCCAGTGTTTCGGCATCGGGAAAACGTTTGAACAGCGCGGGTGTTACAAGATTCACCCGCTTATCGGTGCATTGTGCGGAGAGAATTACGGCTACCAGCAGTTCAAACGGATTGCCGTAGTGCAACTCGGTTTCGGCCACGGGCATGTGCTGCTCAAACCATTCAATTACTTTTTCAAATCGCTCTTTCTTTTGCATATTGATTCAAAGAAAAGAAAAAGGAGCAACTTTTCTGAGGTTGCTCCTTTTGTATTTCGTTTTACAATTTGTTACCTGCCCGAACTTACCAGATTTCCCTTGCTGTAAGTTTCTTTGGCCATGAGATTTCCGGAAGCATCATAAATCATCCATACTCCGTCTTTGTTACCCATGCTGTCGTAGCTGCCGGAGAAATTGAGTTTACCGTTCTGGTGGTAGCCTTCCCATTTTCCTGTGCGTACAAATCCTTTCATGGTGCCTTTTTCGGCCACAGCGCCATTGGGGTGATAGAAAATTGCGCTGCCGGAGGTGTAGTTAATTTCCTGACTCAACTTTCCGTCGGGATGCCACTGTTTCCAGTTTCCTTCGGGAATTCCGGCTGCGGTGTAATGTTCTTCCACGGCCAGTTTTCCGGTGTCGAAATAATGCTTCCAGGTGCCGGTTTTATGAACGGCAGACATTTTCTGGGCAATTACATCTTTGCTGTCGGTGGGAAGAATTTTGGGGTCGGCATTGTACCAGCCATCAACCAGCAGCACTCCGGCGGGGCTGGTTTCGGTGTAGTGATACTGTGCCTGAACAAGTCCGGTGGCAGCTACCACCAACAGCAGAGTGAGAACTATTTTTTTCATCTTCTTCGTGCTTATTTCGGGTTAAGGTGTATTTATCGGATAAGGGAAACGTGCCCGATTAATTTATGTTTTTTGTTGTACACGTCCACAATGTTTACGCGCCACACATATACATCCTGCATACATATTTCGCCGCTTCCGCCCTGCACTTTTCCGTCCCAGCCGTCGTTAATGTCGGTGGCGGTGAAAATGAGGTTGCCCCAGCGGTCGAAAATCCACATTTCGTATTTGGCAATACCTATTCCCTGACCGAAGAAGGTTTCGTTTTTACCATCGCCGTTGGGAGTAAATGCATTGGGAATAAAGAACGTGAATTCGGGTGCAATTTCCACCCGCAGTGTGGTATCGTCGGTGCAACCATATTGGTTGGTAACAGTGAGTGTAATGGTATAGCTCGAACCGGCATCCTGCGGGTATGTCCACTCGGCGGTGGGGGTGTTGGCGGTGTCGAGCAGTGTGGTGGGATCGCCGAAATTCCAGCTCCAGGTAACCGGGTTGCCCTGCGAGGCATCGGTAAAGTCCACATCGGTATTCACCACTGTGGTTACCGGCGGTGTGGCTGTGCCAATGGCTACCGGCGAGGGATATGCCGTGATATAGCCCGGCAGTACGAGCGTGGAGAAACATCCCGGCCCCGATGAGGCGGTGAGTGTCACATCGTAGGTGCCCGGCACGGTGTAGCAGTGCGAGGGATTCTGACTGATGGAAGTGGGCGAACCATCGCCGAAATCCCAGAGCCAGCCGTTTACGGTACCCACACCTACTGTGGACTGATCGGTGAAGTTTACGCACAGCGGCGAGCAGCCGTTAAGTGTATCGGCTACAAAAAGCGGCACTGGCGGAGCACTTGTGCTTACCGGTGTAACCACAGTATCAATGCAACCGGTGTTGGTGGTAATCACAAGTGTTACGCTGAATGTACCGGTGGTGGTGTAAGTGTGCGTGGGGTTGGCCTGTCCGTTTACAAGGGGCGAACCGTCGCCAAAGTCCCATACCCAGGTTACAATGTTGCCGGAGAGTGTGGACGAGAGATCAGTAAAACTCATCGGTGTATTTACGCACACGCTGGGGGCGTTGAATGCAGCCGTAAGCAGCGGACCTACCACAATTTGCTGGCTCGATGTGCTCTGGCAGTTGTTGGTGGAGGTAACGGTGAGTATTACGGTATATGTTCCCGCTGCACTAAATGTATGCTGTGGCGATTGCAGCGTGGAAATATTGGCCGGCCCGGAAGCGGGATCGCCAAAATTCCATGAAATGCTGGCAATGGTGTCGGTGACGGGAATGGTGGATGTGTTGGTAAACTGCACCAGATCGCTGCCGCACAACTGGTTGTAGGTAAACTGCGCCGTGGGAAGCGGATGTACGGTTACTGTTTGTATATGTATAGACGGGCAGGGCTGCGTGGCGGCAACGAGTGTTACCGTGTAGGTTCCCGGCGTGCTGTATGTGTGCGTGGGATTTTGCAGGATGGAAGTATCGGCAGGGCCCGAGGAGGGTTCGCCAAAACTCCAGCCCCAGGCGGCAGCGGGCTGCGAAAGGTCGGTGAATACCGTGGGGTTGTTGAGACACACATCGGGAGCCGAGAAGTTGGCCAGACCGGCATTGCCCGGATAAACCACCTGTGTTATGGTATCGACACAACCGTTGTTACTCGTGACGACGAGCGTAACGGTGTACGTTCCCGGTGTGGTATATGTCCATACCGGGCTTGCCAGATTCGAGGTATCGTTGGTAAGACTAGGGACTCCAAAATCCCAATGATACGTCATGGTTCCCGATGCAATGGTTGACGTATTATTAAATGTATATACGTTGCTGCATGGGGGGAAAGTAGGATTGAACGCCGCGGTAGGCTGGGGATACTGTGTAACTACGGCGGTAAGCTGCGTGGTGCAGTTGGTTACCGATGTCATGGTTACAGTGTAGGTACCGGGGGTATTTACACTGATTACCTGCGTGGTTTGTCCGCCGGGCTGCCAGAGGTAGCTTTGAGCACCCACCGGAGCCGCCAACTGAATGGTGCTTCCGGGGCAGAGCGAATCGGTTTGGGTAATTACGTAGTTGAGGCAGGATGCATCAACGTAAGCATAACCGTAGTGACCGCCGTAAATACAACCGGCACAGGTAAAGCGGATGGTTACGTTCTGCCCCATGTACGCCAGAAGGTCGATGTTTACGGTTGTCCAGGGCTTGTAGTAAATGGTGGGCTGGCACTGCTGAAATCCGGGAATTGATCCGCTGGCTTCCACAAAATAATCTGAACAGGGAATGGGGTTTCCGTTCTGGTCGAACATTTCGATACGGAAATACGGTTGTTCACCGGCAAGGTGGCCGCCATCGTTAAGCACCACGGCGTACTGGTAGGTAAAGCTGGTGTTTCCGGGTGCTACGGTGAATGTTTGTTCGAGAATTTCGCCCATGTAGTTGGCGCAACTGTTTCCCAAACGAACAGAGAAGTTACCCCCGGGAGCCACGGTTGGCATAGGAGCGCAGGGGTCGTTGCCCGATGCTGTGCTCATGATGGTGTGACGGGCATTGCAGTCGGAAATAAGCGCATCCATTACGGTGCTGAAAATACCGGCCTGAATGTTTTGTAAGGGGCCACCGGAGTTGAGGTTATTATCGCCGATAGAGCCTGTCCAGCCAAAGAAACCGCCCATTTCGAAATCCATGTTGGTACAGGGCGGCATCGACTGCACATTGTTGGGCAGCGGAGCCAGGCGTGAATACATGGCAGCGGTTTGCGATTTGGGCGCGAGGTTGTACTTCAGATTTATGTATTCGCGCTGGGCACGGCCAAGAAACAACGCCGCTTCATAGGGCGTAAGGTTCTTGCTGTCTGCAATGTCCATGATGGCATCGGGGTTAAACCCTTCCAGCGAATCGCCGTACACACTGTTGGTGTGTTCATGATCGTGATGGTCATGATCGGGTGGTGTTGAGGGGGCGAGTACCTGTGCCTGAAGCTGTACAACTGTGATACAACTAAAGACCAACAACCAGAGCAGGGTAAGACGTTGTTTCATCTATTCTTTGTGTGAGTGGTAATTCATGTTTGCCACCTGCAATGTAAAGCATAATACAGGTACAAGTCAATACCTGAAAGAAAAAAATTAATACTTTTTTATGGAATTTTCAGTATTTCAGTCCCAACGAAGCCCTTTTACTAAGTATCTGGCAGTCAATTCTTCCCGCGAGCCGGTTTCGGGCTTGTGGTCGTAAAACCAGCCTGCCTGCTCGGGAAGGCTCATCAGAATTGATTCTATCCGCCCCCCGGTATCGAGCCCGAAACGGGTTCCCTTGTCGTAAACGAGGTTGAATTCCACGTACCTGCCGCGGCGCAGCAACTGCCATTTTTTTTCGGCTTCGCCGTAGGGCTCATCGGCATGTTTTTGCATGAAACGGGTGTAAACCGGGGCAAAAGCCTCGCCCACATCAATCAGGAAGTTGAACAAACGCTCTTTTTCCTGTTCATTTCCCGAAAGGCGGTCGAAGAAAATGCCGCCAATTCCGCGGGTTTCATTGCGGTGGGTGATGAAAAAATAATCGTCGGCCCAGGTTTTGAAGCGCGGATACCAGGTTGCATCGTACTTGTCGCATACGGCCTTTAAACGTGCATGAAACCAGCGGGCATCTTCTTCATCCACATAATGCGGGGTAAGATCAATTCCACCGCCAAACCACCATTGCCCGTTGCCCAGTTCGAAATAGCGCACATTCATGTGTATGATGGGCACGTTGGGATTTACGGGATGCTGCACGATAGACACGCCTGTGGCAAAAAAACGGTTATCCTCCACCTTGAGTGCGCGCTGAATATTTTCGGGAAGTTCGCCATGTACGGCAGAGAAATTTACCCCGCCTTTTTCAATAATTCTTCCGTGCTGAATAATTCGGGTAATGCCGCCTCCGCCGCCGTCACGTTCCCAGTTTTCTGCCGAAAAAGTGGCCGCTCCGTCGGTGGTTTCTATTGCTTTACAAATATCGGCTTGCAGTTGTTGCAGGCGCTCTGCAATGCGTTCGCGGGTAAGAAGTGTCATAACTTTCGCACGAGCTTATAGTCTTCCATTTTTACAATGCGAATGCCTTTGTTGTCGAAACCGCTTTCTTCTTCCGAGCGGTAAAATTCAAAACGCTGCTGCAGGCCATCGCCTTTAATGGTGCCGAGTTTCATGTAAAACAGGGTGCCTTCGGTAAAAAGAGCATTGAGGAAAAACAAGGTCACATCAAAGCCTGCAAATACATACGGACCTGCATCACCTTTAAATACAGCACGATATTGGAGCAACAGTCGTTTGGTGGCAGGATCTTCGTAGTCGATGAAATAGTGTGAAACGAAATGCAGGTTTACACTCTGCATGTATTCTTTATCGAGATTTCCATACTCCATCCATTTGGGCATTCCATACACTTCAATGGTGTATTTTTCGGCAAGGCCCTTGAGCGTAAGCAGCAGCCCTGTTACAAAAGCCTGACTGGTGGAAGGAACCACGATAATGTTTTTCTCTCCCTTTTTAAGTTTGGCTTCGATACCCGCTGAGCCAGTCATGTAAATGATGCTGTCTTTTCCTGCCTTAATCCGTAATTCGTCGGATTTGCTGCGGAAGGTTTTCACCATTTGCTGCTCTTTGGGATTTCCGCTGTTGATGAGAATTATCTGGTCGTTTGTGGCAGAAGTTTGAAGGTAAACAGCCAATTGTTCTAATTGGGTGGAAAGAGACGGCACTACTTTGCCCGAAGTGGGTTGTTTGAAAAGCACTTTGTTGCTTGCGGCCAATGGCGATACCACGGCAATGTTTTTTTTACGTCCAAACTCAGCCACTTTTACAAACGGTTCGGGATCAAGCGGGCCGAGAATGAGGTCGGCTTGCTGAAGTTCGGGTTTGAGCAGTGTTTTCTCTACGTTTAATGAATCGGCGATGCCTATATCAAATACGTGCAGTTTTACTTTCATTCCGCGCCGTTTCATTGAATCTACTGCGAGCAGTGCGCCTTCATAAAACTCAATGGCGGCTTGTGCCTTGGCCGAAAATCCTGCTCCTTTATCGGCATTTTCCGGGTCGATATTGTCAACCTGCGCCAGTTGCAGCGGCAGCATGAGCACCACATTGTAAAGTGTTTTTTTATTTTCACGGAATGTGGTGTCGGTAAGCGACACATTGGCGGGCAGCGAAGTAATATTTTGCGGCTGTGCTTTGCCGGGCACCCTGATCTGTTGGCCTGCCCTGAGCGGGGCGGTTTTGAGTTCGGGGTTAAGCTGTTGCAAAACCTCCACGGTGGTTTTGTTTTGCTGGGCAATGCTGTATAATGTTTGCCCGGCTTCAACTGTGTATAAAAATGTGGAGGTGTCTTTTGCCGCAGTTTGAGTTTGCGTTTGAACGGGCTGATTGGGTTTTACCGGAGGCAGCGGTTTTTCGACAGGAATGCGAAGTACCATGCCGGGTTTTATGCTGCCGTTTATGAGGTCGGGATTTTCTACCAGCACATCGTTGGTGGTTAAGCCGTAAGCACGGGCAATGCCGAAAAGGGTTTGCCCTTTTTCCACGGTATGCAGGTAGTATTTCTTCCCGTCAATGACTTCCGTTTTTTTCGACTTTTTTATGCCGTCGGGTTGCGCAGCAAGCGGTGTTGCCGGTAATACCAGCAGCAATAAAAGCAGCGCAATAATGGAATGAATACGGAAGTGTGTCATTGGTTTTATTCCCATTCAATAGTGGCGGGCGGTTTCGAACTGATGTCGTACACCACGCGGTTAATACCTTTTACCTTATTGATAATTTCGTTGGAAATGCTGCCCAAAAACTCATACGGAAGGTGGCACCAGTCGGCAGTCATGCCGTCGGTAGAGGTTACTGCGCGCAGGGCCACGGCGTTTTCGTAGGTGCGTTCATCGCCCATTACGCCCACGCTTTGTACGGGAAGCAGAATTACTCCTGCCTGCCATACATGGTTGTATAATCCGTGTTTTTTCAAGCCTCCAATGAATATATCATCCACCTCTTGCAATATCCGTACCTTTTCCTCGGTAATGTCGCCCAGAATGCGAATGGCCAGGCCGGGGCCGGGGAAAGGATGGCGGTGAAGGATATTATGCTCAAGGCCCAGCGCATCGCCCACGCGGCGCACTTCGTCTTTAAACAGCAGCCGCAGCGGTTCCACCACTTTCATTTTCATGGTTTCGGGCAGTCCGCCTACGTTGTGGTGCGATTTAATGGTGGCCGACGGGCCTTTTACCGATACCGATTCAATTACATCGGGGTAAATGGTTCCCTGCCCCAGCCATTTTACGTTTTCAATAAGGTGCGCCTCGCGGTCGAATACCTCGATAAACACGCGGCCAATGATTTTGCGCTTGGTTTCGGGATCGGTTACACCTGCAAGCGGGCCGTAAAATTCGGCTTTGGCATCCACGCCTTTCACATTCAGGCCCATGTGCTTGTAGGATTCCAGCACCGACTCAAACTCGTTTTTGCGCAGCAGGCCATTGTCCACAAAAATGCAATAGAGGTTGCTGCCAATGGCCTTGTGCAGCAGCAGTGCCGCCACACTCGAATCGACCCCGCCCGAAAGGCCGAGCACCACTTTGTCGTTGCCCAGCTTGTTGCGCAGGTCTTCCACGGTATCGTTTATAAACGAGCCGGGTGTCCAGTCCTGGCTGCAGCCGCAAATGCCTACTACAAAGTTGCGGAGCAGTTGTGTGCCTTCGGTAGAGTGATATACTTCGGGGTGAAACTGAATGCCCCAGGTGTTTTCGCCCGAAATGTGGTAACCAGCCACGCGTACATCGTGCGTGCCGGCTACAATTTTATAGGTATCGGGCACAGTGGCAATGGTATCGCCGTGCGACATCCACACCTGCGAGTGCTGCGAGATGTTATTGAAAAGTTTGTCGGCATTATCCACCGTTTGAAGGTTGGCACGGCCATACTCTCTTATTTTCGAGGGCATCACTTCGCCCCCGCCCTGCTGGGCCATGAGCTGGGCACCGTAGCACACACCGAGCAGGGGAAGTTTACCCCTGAACTGCGAAAGATCGGGATTGGGCGAGGCACTGTCGCGCACAGAATACGGGCTTCCGGAGAGAATTACGCCTTTGATGTTTGGCGTAATTTCGGGGAAATGATTCCAGGGATGAATTTCGCAGTAGATGTTTAACTCACGTACACGGCGGGCAATGAGTTGTGTGTATTGGGAACCGAAATCGAGAATAAGAATGGTTTCGTGCATGGCCGCAAAGATAGACAAAGCAGGCCGCGAAGAAAAAAGAGAGTGTGGCTGTTCTTAACGTGTTTTCAACGAAAAGCGGTTTGAGGATAAAGATTGCTCCGGCTTTTTTTTCGCCCGGCCATGCTTTCGGAAAGCCATTTCCATAAGGAAAAACGCGGGTTCTGTGCCTTTTCGCGGGTTGTTTCCCAGGTAATTACCGCATCGAGCGTGGTAAGATAGTCGATGTCTTCTATGCTGTTTATTTTATGGTGAAGACGGCGTTTGAGTTGTTCTGTTTGCGGATTCATGGTAAAAATTTTTAAAATGGAATATGCTGTAAGCCAGTGTTTATGTACAGATCAGGCAGCACAATTTCAGGCCGTTGATAAAGCGGCTGTAGGAATGGCTGCAAACCTGCTTTTTAGCGGGTTATCTGCTTTTCGAGGCGGGCCAGGCGTTGTTCGAGATTTTCGAAGCGGTTGTCTTCGGGCGAGTCGAACTGCTTGGTGATGCGGCCTTCGGCGTGCCAGATCTGGGCAATGTCGGCGGCGGTTACCTTGTAGGGGGCAAACTCGGTATTGTCTGACCGGAATTCGTATTGATTATCGGGCAGGGGCACAATGCGTTTGGCCACAATGCTGCCGTCGTTGAGCACGGCCACATAAATATCGTTGCTGCGTATGTGCGCCAGCGATTCTTCGTAGCCGCCCACAATGTAATCGCCGGGGCGGATGCCGGGCTGCATACTGTCGCCCATTACTTCGAACGCGCGGAATGTGCGTCCGTAATAGCCGGGCAGCCTGAAAGCGGGAAGTTTTTCGAAATACGTGGGATCTTCGGCACCGCGCAGGTAGCCGGCGGCGGCTTTACGATCTACCACCACGATGTTTTCTTCGCCATCATCGCCCACGGTAACCACCAGCGGCAGCACAGAGCCTGAGCGTTGAGTTTCGGGCTTGCGGAACATTTCGCCGGTGCCTTCCATGAGCCAGAAAGGATCAACCTTAAAGCGGTGAATAATGGCTTTATATACATCGTAAGAGATGCCGTTTTTCCCGCTCTCGATTTGGGAAAGCGAGGTTTGCGTAATGCCAATTTCCGCAGCAAAGATGGTCTGGCTCAGGTCGAGCGTTTTGCGGATCAATTTAATACGTTGAGAAAGCGTCATTTGGAATAATTTATTGGCAAAGTTAATAAAAATACTTGACTTGTATTGGGTAATGCTATATTTTTGTGGTGTGAATGATTGGTGAAAGCGATTTTCAATAGTCAAATATAATAAAAAAGAGTTTCATCCAATATAAAAGGCAGAAAAAAATGAACAACCGCACCGGACAAACCTTGTCACTCAGAGAATTGCTTCCCCAGGCGTTGGGAGGTATTACCATTGTAAGTCCGGGCAGCGTTTCTGCCGCCGATACTGATGTTAGCCAACAAGACGAAGCGGGTGGCCCCGTAAGGCCAGCGGTGCGCGTACCGTTATCCGCTTCGCACTACCAGCCTCTGCATCGTTTGCTTTCCCCATCCGGATCCTCCTCCGGTATAGTGAGCGATGAGCAGGCCTGGGCCGCAGCGGGTTGATTTCTTTGCCATCACCCATACCTTGTTCTTGAATTGCTCTGTATTGGGGTAGTTCACTGCATTCGCAGACCCTGCGGGACGTAGGTACCAGCTCACTTCGGCCTTAAACGCCTCTTTCTGCTTTTGGGCGGGGGGGGGCGTTTGTCATTTCTCGGCTTCGCTCGAAATGACAAGGATACTAGTATGTCTTTCGAGTGTTTTTATTGAGTGTGATTTTACGAGTGTTTTTACGGAAGTTTTTTGCGAGTGTTTTTTGGGGATTTTTTGCGAGTGTTTTTGGGAGAGAAGTTTTGCGAGTATTTTTTGGGGAAGTTTTTTGTGAGTGTTTTTTGGGGGAAGTTTTTTGCGAGTGTTTTTTGGGGGAAGTTTTGCGAGTGTT
>JALONL010000006.1 GCA_025454955.1 Bacteroidia bacterium
TCTGTGGGGTTGGTTGGATGATCCCTTCTTCAGACCCCCCGAAAAGGCTGATTTGGCTCAGGTAAGGTTATTCTGAAAATTTATTTTGGACAGCTGTGAATCCAAAAGCAATAACGCAACCTCACATTAACATCTATCAGAAAAAAGGAAGTTCTTCCCGGAGATACCCTTTCCATTGATCAGGTATGTACTCATGAATATCAATATCGTAAAATGAACTGTAAAATTCACTTCTATCAAAATCGATAATGAAGAGTAATCGAATTGGCGTATCGTGAACAGAATTATAAAGTAATACATCTTTTATATCTACATAATCTTCTTGCATAACTTCCAAAAAATGTTCTTTATCCGACGGTCTTACTACAAGAAGATTCTCACGGAAATTAAATTCGGAATCTTTCACATTCAATATACTTGGATCATATTTTGGATAATCCAAAATCCACCAGGCTATTGGGGCCATATAGTACCTCACATCATTGTTGGCCTTAATAGCACCAAGAAGATAGTGATTATTGACACGATTTTCAATATGGCTATTTATCATGGATTGTACTATTTTCCTGTCTGTTTTTAAGAAAGGCTTCAAACAGACTATTCTGAGATTGCTTTTTAAGTAAATGAAATTAAAGATACACTCAATTTTACAGTCTTTCAAATTGGTGGCTCAATCAATATACTAAACATTAATATCGCTTAATTCACTCTCCATATAACGACGTTTTTTTACTTTATTATTTATCCTGATATAATAAAAATATTCCCCATCTTTGTCATGATAGCCAATCCTATCAACTTCTCCGACAACTTCAGGTCTTTCTAGTTCTTTGACAATTTGATTAAATTGAAATTTTGGAGAAGGCATAATAATAGATCCAGTAAAATCCTTTACACGTATAACTGTATTTATTAAACGAATATGAAAATACCCTTCATTATAGTCAAAGCAAAAAGCTAAGCCTATACCAAAATTAATTTTATCAATATCATCAGGATGAATAAGAGATACAGGGCTATGATTTCTGATCCAGTTATACGAAATCCAGTGATTTAGTTGAATTGCCATTTTTTATTTTTTAAACGTTTTGAATCCCTCAAAATTAGGAGAAAAACTTTTGGAAGAGAATTTTTGCATAAATGAATTTTCAATTGCAATAATCATTTCATTAAACGGCTTAAAGTGACCAGATATATTATCAACACTATAGATTTTCCCTCCCCTAAACTCTACTATGCCTGCTCCTTGAGTAATGGGGTTTTTTCCCCCTATTAAGGTTGGATGTGGCGCTTTTCCATCAAATGGTGCTGGATAACCCTTTGCTCTTGTGCCAATAATAATATTTCCTTCAATATCAATTACAAACATAAACTGTCCATCAAGAACTTGTTTCTGATTGGGCATTCTTAACTTACCACTTTGTGGATTAACAACAATATCTTCTATGTTCATGGCTGTTGGGTTATCAAGATATTCCCCATTTACAACTAAACCCTTATTCTCATCAATTAATCTCATATCAGGCTCTACCCTTTTGGTTCTTTTTTCCCATCTATTAATGTATTCTTGATTAAGATACTCATTATCAACAAACTCATCAACTGGTTGATATCTTTGTGACTTAGTGTTCGCTGTCAACTTGGTTTTCGGCTTCGGCGTAAACACACTCTTAATAGTCTTAGGTGCTTTAATAATTCCTGCAATCGGCTTCACCACCAACGTATTCACAGTCTTATCAATACCCCTGAAAAACACACCTGCATCTTTCTCCAGCAACCCAAAACCCTCTGAAATATTCTTATAAGTTTTCTGCTGCCATGTGCGCGGCATCTCTCCCCCACCCCATTGTTGTCTGTTAAACTCTCCAAAATCTTTCAGCTTCTGATTGTACTTCGAAAGTGTTTTCGAAGGCTTCGAATTCTTAATTGTTTTTACAGTGCGTGTATAATTCAAACGCAATTTACTATTGCGCACACTCATTGGCAATCGTTTCGGCCCACGCGCACCCCGCGCGCCCAGCAACGTAAGCAGCACTGTGATTCCCGATTCAGTACCCCGCTTGGTACGTTGATAATCACTCAATGTTTCGCCCGTCCACGAATCTTTTCCGGTGCTCGATTCAATTAATCCTGTTACGCCAAACGCATCTGCCAACGCCCAGCCCACTCCTTCCCAGCCCTGCCCCATTTGTAAACGATTTACCAATGACGAGAGGAAGGTAAACGCCATCATCACCATGCCAATCAGCAACATGGCACCAAGAATGGTAGAGCATAATCCAAGTGCCACAAGCACAATGGCTAACGCAATTACAATGAGCAGACCCACTATGATACTTCCAATGGCATCGAGCACAGCTTCCCACCACGACTTTCCGGCTTCTTCTGCAGCTTCGGTGGCACGTTCTTTCAGATCGTCGGTAAGCGGGGCTTTGGCTGCAAGAAGATTTTCGTCCGTTTCGGCTTTAAGTTCATCGCGGAACTTGTCGTTGGTAGCTTTCAGTTTGCCTTTGCGTTCTTTAATTGCCTTGTCAACCTCGGTATAGGCACCATCAATCAATTTATCTAAGGTTACCGGAAGTTTGTCTGCCAGTTTTTGCGACTCTGTTTTAAAACCATTATAGGTCTTGGCAAAACCGGCTTTTGTGGCATTGGCCAGTTTTGTGGCTTTTGCATTAACACTTACTGCCCCTTCATTCGATTTGGCCACAGAAGAAGTAAATCCTTCGCTGAGTTTGTTTTTCAATTCATCGGTAAGTTCAGCCGTTTCGGTAACAGAACTTCCTGCAGTATTTTGTATTTCAGCAATCGAATCGGCAGTGAGTGTCTGGTAGGCTGTCTCTTCTACTCCTGGTTGGGGAACCAATTGAGTGATAGAGTGCTCCACCATCTGATCTATTTCCAGTTCGGTCTGTAAATCCTGCTGCTCTAAGGAAGCAAATAGTTCCTGTTCGGCCTGAACAGATTCTTCCAGTAATCGGGTTTCTGATTGTTTGAATTTTTGAATCGCTGATTTTTCCTGTTTGGCTAATACAGCAAGTGCTGCTTTCTCATTTTTTGTCACAGCATCAATCGCTGCTTTGTACTGAGCCGTAAGTGCCTGTTGGTTTTGCTCATTTAATTTATCTAACTCCGGAGCAATCTGGTCGCGGGTATTTTCAATTTGTAAAATTGTATCATCGGTATATTGATCAAAACCGCCGTCAAATTCTTCGGCCCGTGCCATCAGGTCTTCTTTCATCGGCTGCTTTTGTGCAAGTATTTCATCCCTTGCACCAAGCGACACCTCAATAGCTGCTTTGCGTTGTTCTTTCCGGGTATCATCATTACCCGGGTACTTCGCGGCAACCTGATTGCCAACCGAAACCGAAGATATTGCGGCCTGATTTAATTCAGTATCCACACGCTTTCCTTCGTTGGCCGCAATATTATATGGCTCTTGCTTTTGTTCACTAACATATTGCAGAAAATCATTCTTCCTGTTTTCTGCTTCTTCAAACAGTTTAAGGCGTTTATCGCCGGTGGTTTTCGTTAAAGCCTGTTGTTGCTTCTTATAATGTTGTTCAATCTGCTTTCTGGATCTTGACGCTTCTGTGGAAATGAGTGAACGCTGCGACGAAAAATGTGTGCTGATGCTCATACAAACTGCCTGCATTTCCAACTGGTAATTTGCCCGGCTTTGAGCCAGTTCCATTGAAAATGCAGCCCGTCTGGCCGCATTTTGTTCATGCATTTTTGCCTTCTCGCTATCTCCGGCAGCAATAACCTGAGCTTTTAATCCTTCAAGAACAGCCTGTTCTACAATAGGTAATGGCTCTTCTTCTCCTTCGGGAGATTCAGAAATACTTTCACCTGCTAAATCTGTATCGGCAGGAATTTCCTGACCGAATGAAGCCACTGGCTCAGGTGCAGCAGGTTCTTCTGATTTTTCCTTTGTCTTTTCTGTTTGACTTTGTATATTTTCTTCTGCCTGTGAAAGATCAGACGATAGTTTTTCATCACCCTTCAGCGACTGCGATTCAATATCTTCTGCTTTTTTATTTATTGATAAATCTTCCTGCTCTTTCTGCTTCGATAAAGGTTGTGCCGAAGATTCAGTACTTGTTTGCTGTTCAGGTAAACCTGTTTTTGATTTAAAAACTTCTGTCCCCGGCTTTGGCTCAAGCAAAGTAGGTTGTCCCTTAGTGCGTTTAGCCTTTACCGGAAGTTGAGACTCCGCTTCACGAACCTCACTTTCCATCACTTTATCGTGACTGGATTCAATTTGTGAAATTGCCTCTGACTTATCTGCCGCAGGTTCTTTAAGTTCTGGTTTATGATTTACACCTTCCTTCCGCCTCTTCTCCTCTTCTGTTTCCTCCATTTTCGGCTGCGGGTTTATCACCGCGGGCTGCTCCACCGCATTCTTCGTGGCATCCAGAGGCGTAACCTGCCCGTTTACTTTCTGTACTTCTGAACGCTGCTGCGGTGATAAAGGCTGTTCTTTTTTTGCATCGGACAACGGCGAAGCCGTTAAATTCTGAGCCTGCGAAGAATTTGTATTCTGCTCAGTCGCTTTAAATTCCGACAACGGCGAAGCCGTTTGAGAACCCGTCAAATTCTGAGCCTGCGAAGAATTTGTAGTATGCTCCGTAGCCTTAGATTCCGACAACGGCGAAGCCGTTTGAGAACTCGTCAAATTCTGAGCCTGCGAAGAATCCTTCCCCATCCCCGAAAAATTCTCACCTCCGCTCCCCTTCACTCCGCTCTCGCTCTGCTTCTCACTCTGCAAACCGCTCTGCTTCTCACTCTGCACTCCGCTCTCGCTCTGTTTCTCACTCTTACCATCCGCTTCTTCCCGCAACCTCATCCGCAAATTATGCCCCAAAGCCCGCTGATGAAAATCCCAACCCCCAAAAGAAAATGCCCACTGCATCTCACGCACACTCAACTTCTTCCCCTTCATCATCTGCCGCTGCACATGCTGAACCAAATGCGCAGGATTACCCGAACCCTTAAAATCATCCCCCAAATCCGACAAATTACTCATCTCCGCCGGAAAACCCGGCTGCAAAGAATTCTGCTGAGAGGACGGCGACGAAGGCTGATGAACACGTTCCATTACTTTTCAATTATCAAAAACAAACTTTTACGAGGGCATTCACCCTTAAAAAAAGCAACAGCCGGAAGACCTTTTCCAAAACTCCCGGCCGTATGCTTTTTCGGGGCGGTTTTATTTTCACACCAAGACATTATTATCGAAAAAAACAGCAGCAGCGCATACACGTTATACTCCGGGGTTGTGTATGCGCACGCTGCCGCCTGTATTACGCCACAGGATTATCCTGATTGGACTGCAACTGATTTAACGGCGCAGGAAAACGTTCGGTCACCGACAAAATCACCCGCGCTCGGTTCGAACGCGTTTTGGTCACTGCCGGGCTCTGCGTGGCATCCACCGTTTCAAACACATAATCAAAATAATCGCTTATGATGAGTTGTGCCGGCGGTGTATAGCGGAACACCTCTTCGCCGTTTACCGTGGCTATTTGCACACGTCCGCCCATGGCGGTGGTAAACGTGGCGCGTGTGGCCTGGCCCTGACTGTTGAGACCGTACAAACGCAGATCGAAATTGCGGTTGTAGTTTACCCAACGCTCCACGCTGATGTTGATCGGCTGCGTGGTCTGGTTCGAGCCCGGAAGTACGGGGATGCCGTAAGTGTTCTCGGCAAAGGCAAAGTCGCCGGGGTTGTAGTCGTTAAACTGGAGCATGGAATAAGAGGGCTGCAGCAACTCGTCATCAGTGGGCGTGGGAATTTCTTCGCAGAAACAATCGCAGCTTATCGGATAAGGCAGCGAAAAGTCGGCAATGGCCTGGTCGGCCAGCACGGGCGTAAGCGCCGGGTTTACCAGTACAGCCACATTCGTATTGCTGGCCGAACGCTCGGCGGGATTTATGGCCACGTTGCTGCTCTGCAGGGTCTGCGACTGAAGCGTTACATTCTCGCCCGGATAAACCACCACAAACGTGCCGCCGGGCTGCACACCGGCTTTGTGATCTACGCCGGGGTGACGACGAATGAAGTTTTTAAACAGCGACGGATCGTTGGCCATTACAAAACCTACGCGGTAGAGATACTGGTAATACACCTTCTCAATAGCGCGGTAAGTCTGATCGCTGATGAGGCTGTTTAAAAACCAGATCTGCTCCGAAGCCCACTGGCCAAAGCTGAAGTAGAACTCCTGCGGGAAACGCGCAGCAAGCGTGTGCGTAACCTGATCGAGCAGCAGCATGAGATTGGCTTTGGCGTTTACGGCACTTGCCACTAAAGCCTGATACGAAAGCAGGAAGCTCGTATCCACAGTGAGCGTGGTGTTGGGTGCGGCCAGCGGAATTTCTTCGCCCACTACCTGCGGACGATAACCGAAATCAAATTCGCTCAGCGTTTCGGCAAGTACCACATCGTTAAGCAGATTATTCAGGTAGCGGATCATACCGGTGTTCTGGCCGATGATTGCTGTAAGGTCTGAAATTACATTGCCAATGGTGCTGGGCCTGTTTGCCACAGGTGCGGGTAATGTGGCCAGTACATAATCGACCGCCATGGAGCTTGGCTGTAACACGTTATTGGGCCCGGCCGGTACACGCGGCTCCACATAATCATGCAAAACAGATGACGAAGAATTGTTGGAGGACGGTGAAGCAATCCGCTCTGTACTCCTGTTTGCCGGAGGGGGTTCAGAAGGTGTGGAATTAGCAAGCAGTGGTTCCGACGGCGAATTACGCTGTGCCACGTAAGTAGTAGAATCGACCAACACCGGATTGTTAAGCACCGAGTTAATTGTCTGGGTGCTGAAAGCCACCGAAGTGCGTGAAGAAGTACTGGTGGTTTCGAGGAAAAGCTGATCGAAGAAATCGCCGCCGCTTTGTACGTAGTTCTGCAAATTGGTGGCGCGCTGCAACCAGCCTCCGAGTTTGGCTTTGAGTTCGGCACGCAGGCTGCGGTAAAGTACATCGAGATCGTTGTACGGACAAACAGCCTTGGCCTGTGCGGCTGTAAGCTGGCCCTGCAAACGAACAGCCATTACATTAAACGGCAGGTTGTAGGTGGTTCTGATGGTATCAATATCAGTCAGCACCTGCGAGTAATTTTTCTTCAGATAACCTTCGATACGCAGGAAATTGTACGGATCAAGATCAAAGTTGAGCGGCTTGGTAATGTAGTTGCCGTTTATCGACGTGTTATTCTGATTGTGGTAACCAAGCACCGGATAATCTGTTCCCGAACCTATTCCGCGACGAAGATTTTCGTAATTCCACTGCGATTCGAGCGATACATTGAGTGCCGCAGGAAGCGAAGTAAAATTGGAAATATCGTTTTGGTAGTAATACGGAATGGCGCGTGGCGTGAGATAAGTCTGCTTCTCTACACTTGGGGTAATGAGAATGGTCTGGTTGCCGCTCGGATTGTGAATAAGGTTGCCATTGAATGTTTCCATGAGCAGCACCATGCGCTTGTGCAGCACAATTACATGCTGTTCAAGTTCATGCTGGCCGGCCGATGCCTGTGAAGCAATAAAATTGGTGCGATAAGGCATAACCGAATATTGGCCGTTGTTTTGGGCAAAACCCAGCACAAGATGTTTGGGGAAATATCCGCTCGATACGCAGCAGCGCGAAATGAGATCAGCCGAGGCTTCGCGGAATTCGTTGTAGGCCAGCAGCAGGTCTTTCATAAAATCGTAGAAATACTGCGCCCCCATGTAGTTGGGCCCGGTTACATTGATGTTGTTAATGATATTGTCCCACACCGATTTGTAGGCCGCAATGCTGCCCGCAGTTACCGGATTGCTGCCATACACCGGCTGCAGAATGGGCTGGAAAACCTGATACGAATCGCGGATAAGATCGAAAATGCTCGGGATATTTCCGTTAGTATCATACACTTTGCGCAATGCAGTGACGTAATTTTGCTGGAAGCTGAAATAGTTGCTTGATTCGGTCCCGGCGGGACTGAACAGCGGACGAAGCATGCGCACATCGGGCATGGCGAAACGGGCAGAGAACGTTACATTGGCTGCCAGCATATCGGCCTGAATGATGCTGCTTACATCGGTTTCGTTGGCCAGCAGCGCGCGAAGCGTAAACACACGATCCATTCCCAGATCGTCGCACGCACGGCCCAGGCACGAATGCAAATCCACATCTTTGCATTCGAGAAACAACAGTACTACCTTGCGGCCACCGTTGTTGGGGCCTGTGCCATCGACAAATGCCTGCGAAAGCGGACTTGTACTCGTAACGGTTGAACTGGCTTCGTACATTTCCCAAAGCGGAACCTGCAGAAGCGATGAATCCAGAAACGGATCATAACTCACACCCGAAGGAAGCGTGTAAGGCTTGTACTTCGTATAGGCTTTGCCGGTGATGGAAATCAGAAAACCTTCGGTTGTTACACCTTTGCCTTCGGTAATTTTTACCACCACATCGTTGCCCGCCGGACTAACCGACTGTTCGAGGCCGCATACAATACCAACCCCGATCAGCCGGGTGCGTGTGATTCGTGTTTGCTCGTCGAGATAACCAGCAAGAAGATTCAGTTGCGAGCTGGTGAGTACCTGATTATTCTCAAAAACAGGATACCGTGAAAGAAGATTGTTACTCATGGTTGATCGGAATTAAAGCGTGCCTATGTTGGAGTTATTAAGAATGATTGAGTTTTGAAGTGTATCGTCGGTATCGCAGTCGTGCAGCGTGCCCGAAGGATAGCCCGAACGTATTTTTTTAAGTGTGGTTACAAGGCCAATTTGCGCATTGGTTTTTTCGGCGGTAGTGGCAATGGGCGAATTAATTACCCGCAACCACCATTTCCAGGCCGATTCAAACATGGCCATATCCTCGTAGCCCACCCAGCAGATATTGAGCATTACGTGTGCCGGTGCTTCGGTGCGCAACAAACGCTCGAAATAATTGCGGAAAGCAATGTTGCTGAAACGTCCCTGCCACACCGGAAGAATTACCGAAGCCACGTATGAATACGGATCAGTGTACTTGCAGTCGTCGCAATCGGCGGTGGTGTTGATGTCGAGAAATGCGTCGCGCACTGTTTTGATGCGGTTCAGAAACTGTATCTCGAAATTACCGGCCAACGTTTGTGTATGCGATGTGGCAATGGTGTAACGTCCGTTGTTGCTGAGCGGCATGGAAAGTTCCACCACGGCTTCGCCCGTAAGTGTAATGGTTGACGGCAAACCTGCGCCGCTGAACTTCATTACATTGGGCGTGGGCGCATTGGAATCGTTAAGCCCGGTAATGGTGCGCGTAATCCAGAACTGAAGCGTACCCAGCGGCACCACATTGGCCAGCGATTCGTTTACGGTAATTTCGGTATTGCCGCCATTTACCGCTACCGCCGAAACCGTATAAAACGCATCATTCACCGCCGAACCTGTAATGCGTATGCGAGAGTTTACACCCAGCACCGACTGGTAATTTCCGGCCACGGTAAACTTGCGCAATGCCTGATCGGCCGTGGTTACCACAAGATCTGTACATACCGCAATCTTGCCGAAAGCGGCGTTGGTGGGCGGTTGCTGCAAACCGTTTCCGCTAAGCGATTCGGTAAGCGTATAACGGTTTTTCGGACGAACAAGAATATGTTCTACCAGGTGCATGCCTTCGTGTGCGAAGAAATTACCCTGCACTTCGGCGGTCATACGGTCAATTACTTTTGTCCATTGTGGCATTTCCACCACCACGGCATTGAGTACCGAATCAAATCCTACAATAGGTGCAGTAAAGTAAAGTTCACCGGCAAGTCCCGAAGTAAGTGTGGCCGAGGCCAGCAACTCGTTCAGATACACACGGCAGTTTGCCGCATTTAAACGCACCACACGCTGCACGGTGTAGTTGCCCGTATTGGGCGATGGAAATGCCACAGGCGCAGTAATCACAAACTTATCGCCCGCGCCAAACAGAAGCGAATCGGCACCGGTAAGCTCTACATAGTTTTCGGTGAGCGAAATGGCTGTAACCGCAAAGCTGAATGCGCTTTCAAAAATTCCGTCCACATACGTGGTATTCAGTGCCGGATTGGCAGGCACTGTGGTAAGCGGTGCCGCTATGGTAAACAAACGCGAGTCGGAACCGGGTAAAGTGGTTACACGCACCGCATCCGATGCCTGAAGCATGAGATAATTACCATCGTTGTGCAACGAATCTGAAATTGAAAATTTCAATCGCGATTGTATGGCCGCGAGATAGCTGCTCAGAATATCGGTGTTTACCACCGTGCCCACCTTCACGCCGCAGGTATCGTACAACGCCACACCTTCATCGGCCTGATCGTAACGATAGTTGAGCGGATTTTTTGCCACACGAAGCAGCCAGAAGAAAGTACGGTTAACGAGATTGAAATTGGGCGCTAATGTAGTTCCTGGATTATCGTTAATGTCTAATTTCAGGAAAGGCACCGTGCCCGACATAACCGTATTGCCGTTTCCGTCGGAAAGGGTATAATCAATTGTCCATTGACTGCCGCATCCGTCCGGCGGATTCAGCACCGGTGTAATCGCAGTCACATTGAAGTAACGATCAAAGTCGATTGCAAAATTGCGGCGGTTGGCGCCCACATTATTCATATACTCCGAACTGATGTGTGCAAACAACGTATTCACAAACAACAGCCTGATCTGCTCCATTGCATACGCATAAGTGCCTGCGGTAAATCCTGCACCGGGCACGGGCAGCACTACAGCGGTATCAATAAGGGCCAGCACCTGTTCGCCTTCACATACGCCAATGCGGTAGGTGCCCGCAGGGTTGTAATGATCGCTGTCGGTGACAATGAGCGTGGAAGCATCCACAAGCTGGTAGTTGGCAAGCACAATGGCCGAAGTAATGAGCTTCTCCATACGCAGCACGGCTTCGTTGCGCGTGGCGGTGTTTATGGAAGCCGGAGAAGCCATGAGCAATGTAATGCCGTTGAAAATCTCCACACTGAAACCGCTTATGGTATTTCCGATGATTTTATAATCGCTGCTGAAATACAATTCTTCGGGAGCCCATTCGTCGATACCGGCCAGGAGCGAAGTGCGCTGTTCAAAACCGGCGGCATTGGCGGCATTGTAATAGAGATTGCTTTCGGCGTAATTAAACGCTTTAAAGCGGCCGCTGCTGAGCTGAGGATAAGCATTAATGAAATCGAACTTGTCTTCAATCAGTTCATCGGCTGCGCGGGCACCGTCTATGCGATACATGAGCAGTGCATAATCGTTAAACGATTCGGCAAAGCGGGCCATGAGGTGATCGGCCACGCGGTTGCGGCGTTCTTCAAACTGCGTGCGCGATTCGGTGAAACGCTGCAGGTCTATGGCGTGCTGCGCCTGTCCCGTCAATGTGCCGCCATCGAAATACAACTCGGCCGCATTGGGCACAAGGTTTATGAGCGACTGGCTGTACAGCGTTTTGTTGATGGTAAAATCGCCCGAAGGACTGCGCGAATTATCGTGCGAGAAGAATTGCCAGAGATTGGCCACCTGCGCCAGATAATTGGCCAGAAGCTGATCGAAAAACAACAGGTACTCTTTGAGCTGTTTGGCCTGGAGTTTTCGCACATCGCTTACGTTGCCCGGCAAACCTGCTTCGCCAATGCCATACATGCGGGGAAATTCATTCTGTATGGTGGCATACTCGCCGGCATTGGTCCAGGTGCCCTGCGGCACGGGTATGTCGAGCGGTGTATTCCACAGGCGGCGCGGACGGTCGGTGGCGTTCAGGTTGTCGAGCAGTTGCTGCACTTCTTCCAACCGGCCACGATATGGTAATTGATTTTTGTAAAATGTAAATTGCGAAGAAGGCACGCTCAGGCGCGGCACATAAAACCGGTCGAACGCCAGTTCAAGACACCAGCGCACAATCTGCTGCGGAATCTGATCGTCGTTATCGAGCGGAATATTGGCCATCTGCAAATTGCGCACCGCCACCACACCGGGCACATCCATAATGATGTTGATGAGATCGGAGGCACGAAGCACTTTGCGCAGTTCGGCTTTGTCTAATTCGGCATTGTCGATAAAGCCGGAACTCAGCAGCGGGCCTTCAAAAATCTGATCGGTGGTATAACCGCGTTCGTACATTTCGGCCAGCGAATGGAAATACAGTGTGGGCGAAATGAACTGCGCAATTTCGTAGAAAATCTGTGCCTGCACGGTTTCCACATCGGCACCGGTTTCAATGTCCACATCGGCGCAGAGTGCAATTTCTTCGACCTTGAATGCGCGTATGGCCAGAAAATCTTCGCAGAGATTGCGGTTGGCCATGAGGCGGCGGTGTGCTTCGGCAGTGAGTTTGTGTATGGCCGCAATCTTGCGCTGATACTCAAACAGCATCGACGATGGGGTAATACTGTCGTAGAGATAAAACTCCAGCATATCGGCCACCGCGCTTATTGTGGCGGGCGAAACAGGATTGGTTGGATTTGATGTATCGGTAACCGAAAGCAGCACATCGCCGGCCGGGTTCAAGCCCACAAAGCTCACGTCGTAAGGCGAAGGCACACGCGAAAAACTCATTCGCGCACTGCCCATGTGCGAGCGTATGGAAGCCACACTGCTCCAGTCCACACCCGGCGTATCCCAGCGCGGAAACTCGGCCTCAATGCTTATGGTCATGCCCTGAAGCACACCCGCATTTACCACCTGCGCAGGCGATGACGGCGGCGCAATATTGAGCGATGCCGGTAAGGTAATTACCTTCGAAATGGTGTTGGCGTTAAGATCGCCCAACACTTCGTTTTCGTCGAACTCGAGCAACACATCGTACAGCGCCATGGGCAACATTCTGTCGGCATTGGGTGCGGGCTGATCGTAGGTGAGCGTTTCGGTCGCAATATTGGCATACCATACCTGCTCGCAGTTGCGTGCTTTGAGCAGCCAGGCATTTCGAATGCCAACCACGGTTGACACGGTGGGTGTAACCTGCACATCGGTGGTTACATCCATCAGCAGTTTCCGATAATCGCGAATGGTAACCGGCGCATTGGGCATAATCTGCGCAGCGGTGAAAAAATTCTTTATATCATTTACCGCAGGCGGAGCTGCCAGCAAATCGCGGATATCAAAATTGGTGCGGTAGCCGAGATCGGTAATGGCATAACTCAGTACTTCGAGCATGGTAATGCCCGGATCGTGCGCATTGTAATCGGTCCAGATTTTACCCGAAAGCCGTTGCAGATGCGTAAGACCTTTCTCGCGCAGCAAATCGTAATTCATGCTGTCGAGCGGCGGCGGCGAGGCGGAAATGGTGATCGGTTCTGACATAACAAAAGTGTATAAGCAGTAAATAAATGTGTGCAGAAGAAATTATCGTATTAAGCCTGCGGAGTCAACAATCCGAGTGTAACCAAACGTGCTTCAAGATCGGCCACGCGTGCAACCAGATTGGCGATATAGGCGTTAAGCGCGGCGCTGCCTGCATCTACAGGTTCTGCAGCGGGTGTGGTAATTCTTGGTGTACGATACAGACGCACCGGTGTGGCTGCATTTCCGGGATTCATCAGGTGAAGCGCCACCTGTCCGCCGGCAGGTACAGGTTTGGCGTAAATCTGCACCGAAGTACTTCTTGCGTCTGTGGGTGCAGTGCCTTCGGTAGAAATTGCCAGCACATTACTTCCGCCCGAACCGATGTGCGAACCAGAACCAAGATGTGTTCCCACCACCACGTTGCCGTCGAAAATGGCGGCCATTCGGTTTTCGGGGCGGGCCACTGTGCCTTCGTAAGTGCGAATCCACAAACCCACATCGCGGCTGTTGCCGCTGGTGTTGGGTACGGTAAGTGCCATATTCACCGCCAGACCAAAACGGCTGGTATTAAGCTTGGAATCCCGATAGGTGCGGGCAAGGTTAATTACGGCTCCTGTAATACTTGGCGACGAATCTGTTCCGGTAGCAAAAACACTGAACGTACCCAGCGACTGCCCGGCAGCAGGACCATTGCCCACAATTACATTTACATTACCGGTTGCCGCATTGCCCTGAAAGCGGATCTGATCAGGATTCTCCTCATACTCCTGCCATTTCGATTCACCGGGCACGCCGAGTTCAATCCAGTCTGATTCATTATGTGCCTCAAAAGAACCGTCCTTGTAACGAATTGTTCCGGGGGCACTCACGTTCTGTTCGTTTTCTTCCTCATCAGGATGCAAACGAATCGAGCCCTTTAATTCGATACGGCTGTTGGGTGTGCTGTTCAGACCAAACAGGGTGCGGCCGTTGTTTTCAATCTGCACCCGCTCTTTAATATCGTTCGAGGTATGCACAATTACTTTACCCCCGAGCGGCTGCAGGCTCAGTTCGCCGGCAGTAATAGTGTTGGTGTTTCTGTCTTCCGTGCGCGACTGAATCCCTTTTCCATCGAGCGATACATTCTGCGCATTATTTCCCGCCATAAACAAACCCGAAGTGGTATCGAGCCTGAGTGTGGAATTGGGCGCACCGGTATTTGCAAAAACAGTAAGTTTTACAGCCGGACTTGAAGTTCCGATACCGGTATTGCCACTGCTGCTGATGGTAAAAAATTCGTTTACACCACCCTGATCGGATACGCTGTTAATCGAAAAACGTTCGTTCAGTTCATCTTCGGTACTTTGTGTATGAGCAAGTGACCAGGAGTTGCTGCAGGCTGCATTTTTGAAACGGATGGCAATGGAACCATTGGCTTGCGAAGCAAATATGTGCAACACACTTTGCGGTGTTTGTGTACCAATACCCACAAAGCCACGTTCGTCGATATGCAGGCGCGGAGTGGTGCCGTTAGTTTCGTCGCGGGCAATGGTGAGGCCCGTGGCATTTACACTTGCCACCGACTGATTCACAATAAAACGCCAGTGGTTGGCATCGGTTACTGCCGATTTGAGTGTAAGTGTAATACCACCGCTCTGCGCTTTTACACTCAGCGGCGAGTCGGGTAAATTATCGTTAATTCCTACCCGCGTGTTTACCGTTTCGCCGTTTTGAATAACGGGCGTAATGGTGAGTTTGTCGTCTGTCTTAATCAGCGCTTCATCAATAAACGCTGCAAATTGATCCTGATTCGGTTTCTTGCCATTCAGGAAATAGTTCTTCAGTTCATTACGATTGGTTGCCATGATATAAGCGGGTTAAGATTATTGAACGTTAAAATTGTGATCGATGGTCCAGTAGTCAATTCCTTCCGGACTGCCCTGCCCCACAATGAAGTTGTTGTTGATAATGTCGGAACCGATGCCGATTTGTGTCTGATCGTCTTCGTCGCCGCAATGCGCCATCTGTGTGCCGGGTTCGGGGAACGGACTGCGTATATCGTTTTCGGGGCAGTCGCAGGTTTCGTCTTCGAGCACAGTGATGATGTGCAGCGGCGAGGACGTGAGCACCGATGCGGCGCGTGTGGGTTCGGCGGTTTCAATGTCGCTGAGAATAAGCGGCGGACTGCCGGGCACAATCTGATCCATTGTGAAGCAGGACACATAATCAACATACGGCAATTCGTCTATCATGTCAATCACCGCCGATTTGTGTATGCTTCCGCCGAAATTGAGTTCGGCATTGCCGCTGAGCCAGGGAGCGAGATAGCTGCGTATGTCTTTCTGCAACTGATCGCTGTAATAGCTGATGTCGAACCCGGCGCGGAATTTCACATCGAACGTGAGGCGTATTTCTTCGAAGTACGGATTGCGCACATGCACTTCGGCCAGCGGCGGCATGATGGCACGCAAAAAGGTTTTTACTTTTTCGAGTGTGAGCAGCGGCAAACGCGGTTGCAGCGGATTCACGGCATTTTTGTTTCGCAAATCGGCCACGAGTACCATGGCCACATGGCCCGGAGCAAGCTCGGTGTAAACAGCCGGTGTTTGCGGCGTGGCCGGTTCCATGCGGGTGTGGTTAATGGCTTTGGCGCGGAATACCTGCGGGAAAGACTCCAGCACCAAATGCTCGTAATCCCAGATGGTAATGGCGCGCTGCTTGTGTCGCAGGCGTTCGCTTACACGTATGCGGAAGGCTTCGGGTGTTTCGGCTGCATGGCCGCCAAACGAGGCAAAGGGCTGCTCCACCGTGCGCAGGCCGTCGTCGTCGTTAAGCAACGCTTTGATGGTTTGAGCAGGCAATGCTTTTTCGAGATGTGCCGGATCGTTGTCGCGGTTATCAAATGTGGCGGTTACTGCCTGCGCTTTTACATCAATCAGGTCGCAGATCGAAGCCGAATCCTGCGCGGCCGAAATGCGTATCCAGCCCAAGCCGTCGGTAAACAGCGTATTGTCGGTGTTCATGGCACGCGGCAACGAAAGCGTTACAATGCCCGAATCGAGCAGGTTGTTGGTGGTGTTGCCGAGAATCTGTGCCGGGGTAAAATTCACCCAGCGGTTGCGCGAGAGGTACGAGAACGTAAGCTGCGCCAGCATCACATCCGGATCGGCACTGCCTTCGGCTACTTTGAAAAGCAGCGTAAGCACCTGCGGCGATTTGAGATTGCGCAAACCCACAAACAAATTGCCTTCGTGCCCGTAATACGGCATGGCATCTACACCCGTTACATTGCCGATGCGTTGCTGCGGAGCCACACCAAAAGGTTCTACGTGGTAAAACACGGCGGCCTGCGGAGCATTGGGTGAGGCATTGGGTGGGGAAGTAAAGTCAATCAGGTCGCTGGCCACATAATCCATCAGTATCGACTTAATCATGGGCGTATGCGGCTCGCGCGGCATCGACTTGTCGGTTACCGGCGGACTGGGCGGCGGATTGGTGGGCAGTGTGACAAGGTACAGCGCACGTTCGGCGTAAATGGTTTGAAAATCATTGTGCCCGAAATCAGCCTCTTTGAGCGTGAGGCGGAGAAAGCCCCTACGGGTTTGCGAAGTATATTCTTCCACGCTTCGGGTATCGGTATCAAAAGAAAGCGAGGGCAGTGTATTGTCGAAATTAAACCGGCGTGTGGTAAGCGTTCCGGCAAAAAGATTCATGTTTTGCGCAATGTTTTTCCATTTGCGGTCGATGAGTAAATCGGCCTGCACTTTAAACGAATTGTTGTTGCGGTATTGCGTATTATCGGCTTTGTAATGATTGTAGTACTCGGCAAAATTATCGGGACGGCCATGCCACACTAAACTCAGGTTAAGCTGGTCGATATGTTTGCTCATTATTTCGGGGCTTCCCACATAAAATGTGGAACCAATCTGCGGGCGGTTTCCGAAAGGAGCAAACGGTTTATCGGGTGTAATGGTAGCATCGTCGCTTTGCAGAATCAGTTTGCGAACACCATTTACATGCGTGCGTATATGAGCACGGTAAAGTGTTTTTCCGTTGAGATAGGAAAAAAACAAGGGATAACCGGGAGAGTTCTGACGGAATGTAATTTTCACCACAGGCTCGGCAGTGCGGAAAGGCTGCTGGAGCACCTCTTCCTGATAACCGGTTACTGCTTTAATTCCTTCTGAAAGAAATACCTTAATTATCAATTTGTTCTCCGCTGTTTCATATCGCGCATCTGTAACCAGCCCCTGCAGCCACTCTTTTTCTCCGCTGAATTTTACATCAAGGGCATTAATGAGCGCCTCTGCAGTGCTCTCCACATCGGCCATCGAATCATACTGATCGGGAATTACCGGGTTGGAGCTGATTGTTGTTTCGGAATCAGCCTCCTCAATTGTGTACGAAACCGGGCCGGGCGAACGAAACTCGACAAGTTCAAGCTCGGGGCGCGAAACGGAAACCGGTGCGGGTGCCAATACCGGTAAAGTGAGCGGCGAACCCAGTAACTGTGAAGGCTGCGACGGATCAGTAAGAAAATTCTGATTGAGGCAAAGTGTAATGGTAATGCTTCGTCTTCCTTCGGCCATCCACAGCACGGGCGATGCAAAGGCAAAGCCAAGTTCGCCAAACGGGCGGTAATCAGCCGGAGTGAAAATAGTGCCGGTGCTTGGGCGGCCAAAAATCTTCCAGCGTTTTTCGTCGGTGTCGAACTCTGCGCCCTGTCCGTCGGCCGAGTTGGCCACGGGCGAAGCGTACAACTGATTGGGACGCGCATTGGGCAGGCCGGTGGTGTTGTAACGATCAATGAAAACCGATTTGAGTTCGGCCACTTCGGCCTGATTCAGTACAATGTCGTTGTCGGTGGTATATACCAGGTCGTTGCCCAGCGCATCTTTTTTCGCATCGGCTTCGGCGGCTTTGGCAATAAGCAGCTGGCTTGTTTCGGCCGCGAGTTTGAATACGAGGAATACCTGATCGGCGGCGGCGGGTTTTTCCTTGAGTTGCAGCACATCGCGATAATAAAAATCGAGATGCTGTTCGGTAAAACCGTTAAGGTCGTTTTGCGCCACGCTGAACAATTCGAGAAAAGCCGCAAACAGTGCATAATGCGGAGCCGTGCGCTGATCGTTGCTGAGCGAGTGTGTAAAGAAATCGACCCAGTTGGTATTGGCGGGCTGCGTAATGGGCAGGCTCACATCGTGAAAACGAATTTCGGTGGCAAACTGCCGGGCAAAAGCCATAAGGTCGTCGATACTGCGCTCGTCCACGCCGATATAATCGGGCAGCAACTCGCGTAGTTTGCGCTGCGGCTGGCTGGTTCCGTTGCGCAGCAGGGTGTTTTTATTTTTGCAGTCGGTACTCATTGCGCTACGTTTGTGCCTTCGTTCAGGTAAAAGGGATATACAATATTTGATCGTGTATTGGTGGAGGAAACAAAATAGTTCACGGTAATTTCCACACGACCTTCGTTGGGTTCGGTAAATATTTCGATGTCGTCGAAACTTACACGCGGCTCGTATTTCACAATGGCCTGGCGGATGATTTCGGTAACGAGAGTTTGAAATCCTGTTTCGAGCGGATCGAAAATGTTGTTCTCCAGGTTGCATCCGAAGTCGGCACGCAATACGCGTTCGCCCAAAGCGGTGCCAAGCAGGATGTACAAACTTTGTTTAATGTCTTCGTCGCCTTTTACCAGATCGGCCGTTGCCTGACTGCGGCGGAAGGTTACCGGAAAAGCCCAGCCCTGGCCCAGAAAGCCTGCTGTTTCAAGTTGTTCGCGAATGTGCTGTTCGTCCATAATTAAATTCCTCCGAATGATTTGGAGCCTGTTTAAAATTCATTTTTGAGGTTTGTTATGAGTACATTTTTTCTCAGATTAGGCGCATTTTGAAGGCGATATTTGGAGAATATCGACGAAAAATGCAACGCGAGATGAGGAAAAATGTGCCATAACAAGGCCAAAGGATGGGTTTTAAACAGGCTCATAGTTATCCACCAATGTTTACTGTAAATTCTCCGGTTACAATTTGCGCACCGCAGGCACACACCGCATTTACACGAAGCGCGGGCTTGTTGCCGATAAACACCGAAGTACTTCCCACTGTAAAAGGTGTGGAAGAAGGATGCGGCGGATTGGTTATAATCGGGCAAACGTGTGTGTCCATTAACACAGCGGCAGGTTTTTTGCCAATGAGAACGGTTGCTTCGCCGGGGCCGGTAACTGTGCCGCCGTGAGAAGTGGAATCGCCGATGCGTGCTGCTGCGGGCATATTGCAGGGTATTACAGGGTTAGTTAATATTTACCACACCGCCTTTGATTACAGTTTGTCCCGAGCTTTTCAGTTCGGCCGTGCTGCTGCCTTCGGCGGCGTATTTGGTTTTGGCTTTCTGTTCAATGTTGGTGCCTTCGGCTTTGATATTGCCTTTGGCTTTCACGGTAAAATCTTTGCTACTTTCCATGGTGATGCCGTTTTTGTCCATCACTATTTTATTGCCGTGCTGATCTTTTAGCGTGATGCTTTTTTCGTCGTCGCTTATCTCAATGGAATTTTTACCGGGTGTGGTAACGGTAACCGATTTTTTTTCATCGTCGAAAAGCAGTTTGATTTTGCTTTTGGTGACAATGCCCTTGAGTTTGTTTTGCGCGTCGCTGTGGCTGAAATCAGACGGCGGAGCGAGCTTGCTGCTGTGCAACATGCCGAGGACAACCGGATCGCGGGGATCATCGTTTATGAAACCTACAATTACTTCGTCGTTCACTTCGGGACGGAAAATCATTCCGCGTCCGTTTCCGCCATCAGCGCGTGCTATACGTGCCCAGATTTCGCCGGTGCTGCTCATTACGGGAATGCGCAGTTGCACACGGAATTCGCCATCCGGGTCGTTTTCAATTTTGGTGACAATGCCCGTGAGCAGTCCGTTTACCGAAGGCAGCAAACCGGCCGAAGGCTTGTCGTTTATGGTGGCATAGCGTTCGGCAAATGCTTCCTGCGAATAGCCAAACTGAATATCAGTAACCCAGGTACCGCCCGCCGTAAAGCTGTGTACCACACCCGACACGAAAGCCGGGCCGTTAAAGCGTTTACCCAAACCTGCGAGCAAAATAAAATCGCCGGTTTCAATGGCCGATGTGCCGTAGATGCGTACACGTCCGCACACTTTGGCCAACCGGCTGCGGAGGAGTTTTGCATCGGCCCAGGCCTGAAGTTCCTGCTTTCCGCGTTTGCCGGGGTGCTGCAATTCAATTTCTGCACCGCATACATCGGCAAGCTGGCTGCTGTTTAAATTGCCCTGCTCGGCCGGAATTTTTGCGCGGCCGTCTTTCTCCTGTACTTTCTGCTCGGCCGTGCTCCACGACTTCGCCTTCACCGATTTCACCTGATCGCGTGCGTCGATGTCGGCTTCAAAGTCAACGATGTTATCGCCGTAAGCCAGGTTCAGTTTGGGCAGTGCGGCTTTGGCCCATTGCGGAGCACCCACGGTGAGTTTTCCGTTTTGTGTAATCACCAGCCAGCCGTTGGCTTCGGCACGGGAGAGAATGAAATCCCAGTCGGTGCTGTAGTACTGCACCATTTCTTTGTGCAACACCGGTGTGTCCAGGGGCGGAATCACCTTCAACCCGGCCGCCTTGGCCAGATCGGTAATTATTTGCGAATCGCTGGTGTTGGAAAAAAGTTTGTTTTTACGCACCAGCGTGGTTTTCACACTCTCGTCGCGGAGTTCAAGCACTAACGTGGAGTTTCCTTTGAGCGGGGCTTTTATGCTGTGTTTGATAATGATGCCTTCGAAAACAGTTTGCTCGCGCTGTTTATATCCGAGTTTGATGGTTACTTTTTTACCCGGTATAAACTCATCAGTGGCACTCAGTTCAAAATTCTGCTTTGACGCACTTCCATCATGCAGCACCAGCGTGGCCTGTGGAATGCGGTTTACCTGATTGCTGGTAAATACCGATACTATACCGTATTTCAGCGTAATATCCTGCCCTTCCAGCAATATGCGCATCGAAGGCAGTGTGATATGTTTATGTCCGGGAATTTTTCTTCTCAAAGCCATCTTACAAGTCCTCCTTCTTTATAGGCGGAAATACGAGCACCTTTCCCGGTGTAAGTTTCCGGTAGTTACGGAGTTGGTTGATGCGGGCTATTTCGAGGTAAAGCGATTCGTCGTCGTACATTTCTTTTGCAAGAAGTGTGAGTGTATCGCCAGCTTTTACAGTGTATGTTTTGGTGACATCAGGCGATCTTAATACGTTAGTTATATCGGCGTTTTTTGAACGATCATCTTCAACAAATTCTGCATTTACAGTTGCCCGAAGAGGTTTACCCTGACGATCGAATAATGTATAGTTGATTGAAACTGATTTAAACTGCCCTGCAAAAAAATTAGGCCCCCATACTATAATTACCGGATTTGCGGAATGGCCGTCTTTATTCGTTGAATAAACAGTTTTCAAAAACTCTTTTATTTCTTTCTCAACACCATCAAATGAGTTCTTAAACGTTTCTATCTTATTCTTAATATTCAACGCAGACGTGGGAGAAGCCCCTGTTGCATCGAAAATAAATTCAAACGACATTGTTCCATTCTCTTTACCTGTATTTGCAACGGGCGGAGGAACGGCGGGATTGGTGGTTTGCAAATCAACAAGAGTAAGCGCATAGTTTCGCTTAAATGCTTTAGGATTGTAAAGCACTTCAAATGCAGAACCTGATGTTTTTATTTTAGAAATATCAATAAGATTCTTATTTAAACGCCCCAGATTAGCCAGACTATTCAACTCTTCATTGGCTACAGGAATAATCGTCAGCTTGGCTAGCTTCCGCAAATGCGCATCGGCAAAAGATAATAGTGACATAGCTTATCGTTCTTTAGAATCAGACATCATTTTTTTTAACTGCTCAAGAACAGCTTCAATGCTGTGCATTTGAATACTGCTTCCGGCCGAAGGTTTTTCGTGTCGTTGAATATCTTCGTTACTCACAACTGCCTTCACAATCAGTTCGCGTATTTCGATGGGCATGGTGTTGCATTTTATATATTAGCTCAGATTTTCACGAGCGATTGAAGCTGAGAGAGAATCGAAGTGTTGGTTACGGCACTGCCGCGGCGGAAATACTGGTATTGCAGTTCGAGTGTTTCAATCACAATCTTGTTATCCTGTGCATTCAGATCGGACGTGCCGATTTTTATGGGATAAGCATTGGCAATAAACCAGTATTCGAGCGGAAGATGCTGTTCGTCGAGAAGTGTAACCAGCAGATTAACCGGATAAAAACGAAACTGCTCTACGCCGAGTTTAATCCACTCCACAAAAACAGATCCCGATACCATGCCCCGTGTAATGACGAGAGGCTGATAGGTTACACCTTTGGGAAGTTTATGCGTGAATGTGTTTTCACCGCCTTCCTGAATTTCTTCGGTTGAAATTGTGGCCGACAATCCTTTTACTTCCTGTGCGCGGATAAACGGCACAGCACCGTCGGGCATTTGCAAATCGGCAATGGTGACTATAAAATGAAAACCAACCGGAGGATACGAGGTAGCCATGTGAATGAATATTTACAATAGAAAAAAATGAGTGTTGAAGGAAACACCCGGGCTGCGCTGCAAGGGCCACAGCCCGGTGTGTTTCGTGAATTGTAATTGGGTTATCTCTTAAAACTCGAAAGATTGAGGCGGGTGAAGGAAGGAAAACCGGAGTTTGCTTTTTGCAAATGAGGATTTTCCTGACGAACCCAACGAAGAGATTTCGAGTTTTTAGAGATGACCTTTACGCTACGATGAGGTTGATACCTTCGTGGCAGAGTTCCACACTTTCCACGGCAAACTCGTTGCCGGTTGATTTGAGCGACGGACCTTCCACTTTGCACGGCCAGGCATCTTTAATTTGCCAGGTCATTACAGGCTGGTGGGTTTCGTCGAGCAGGCTGATGGTGAGATCGCGGCGCTCAATTTTGTTGAGCTTCACGGTCTTGAGCCAGGCCATGAGTTCGCCGTCGCCATTAAACATGCCGCGCTTGAGCGTGATGTTGGCCACTTTCTGCATGCCCGGCATTTTGGTTACAAGGTAGTCAGGGCTGTGACCTTCGCGGTATTCAATAGCCTGTACTTCTTTGGTAAGACCTGATACTTCGGTAAAACCGACACGGCTTCCGCCCCACTCTACGCTGAAGTGGAACACGGCAATCGGATATTCTTTTTCGTTAGCCATAATGTATGGTGTATTTAAGAATGTTTGTTACTTGGTTTTGTTGATTGTGAACATCTTTTAAAACCCGAAAGATTGAGGCGGGCGAAGGAGCGAAAACCGGAGTTTATTTTGATAAATGAGGATTTTCGCGACGAGCCCAACGAAGAGATTTCGGGTTTTTAAAGATGTTGGATTAAGCTTCCTGGAGTTTATGTGAGAACTCCAGATAGATAAACTCGGCCGGACGTGAAGCGGCAATACCGATTTTCACAATCATTTTGCCTTCGAGAATATCCTGCGCGGTCATGGTTTCGCCAAGACCCACAGCCACAAAGAATGCCTGCTCGGGTGTGGCTCCTACCAGTGCGCCGTCGCGCCAGAGGTTGGTGAGGAAGTTGGCAATGGTGGTGCGCACACGCGTCCAGGTATTGCGGTCGTTGGGCTCGAATACCGAGAACTCACTGGCCTTCTTCACGCTCTCCTCTACAAAGTTGAAGAGACGACGCACGTTTACATAACGCCATTCGTTGTCGTTGCCGGCCAGTGTGCGTGCGCCCCAAACCAGGGTGCCTTTGCCGGTGAACGAGCGGATGGCATTGATGGATTTGCCGGTGGTGGCATCCACGTTCATCAGGCCCTGATCGGCATCGGTAACAAAAATGGTGGGAGCAATTACGTTGGCAAGTGATACGTTGGCCGGAGCTTTCCATACACCGCGGTCGCGATCCACAGCAGCGTAAATACCTGCAATGGCACCAGAAGGAGGAAGCGTAACTGCAAGCTGTGCAATGGCTGTTTTCGCTTTGTTGTACTGATCGAGGTTTGCATTTGATCCCGATGCAAGATCATCAAGCGTATTTGCGGTAAGATGCCAGGCACCCGGACCAGCAAGGGTCACAGCAGTTTCGTCGTATGCATAGGTCAACGAAGTTTTCAGGTCGGGTCCGTATGAAGCACCATACTTGAGATAAGAAGTGCCCAAAGCTCCGCGATAAGCCGTAAGATCAGTATTGCCAAAATCGGCACCCACATAATCAGCAATCACAAAACGATCCTGGAGTGCGTTGCACTGTGTCAATGCTGCCACCACAATAGGCCCGTAAGTAGCTGCGGCAAGATTAGCCGCATCGGGAAACACCAGCAGTGTAGGTTCATCGATTTTTGAAATTACGCTGAAACCTCCGGTAGTACCCGTGTAATCGGCAGCATCAATAGTATCAGTATAGCTGCCTATCGAAACAATCCAGCAAGGCCCTCCGCCATTGGCGAAGTACATCTGCAGGCTGTAATACATGTTGTGTTTCAGGTTAGCCGCAACTGTAGTCAATGAAGCAGTCATTACACCGGAATTGAGATTTACGGTGATTCCATATTTCTTTGCACCGCCAAATGTGGCTTCAAATTCAAGAAGGGACGATACACGAACGGCCTGATTGAGCGGACCAATATCAGTGTACCCGATAAACGCCGGAATAGCCGTTGCCACCGGTGCCACCGAAGGCGGAAGGGTTGCAATTTCCCGGATATAAACGCCGGGAGTTGTGTTGTTTGACATAGTATTTAGTTTAGTTGGTTACTTGTTTGGATGGAATTAACCCTGTTGCAGCAGGTGCGAGAATTCAAGCGTAATGAACTCGGCCGGACGTGAAGCAGCCATGCTCACACGCACAATCATGCGTCCTTCGAGCACGTCCTGCTCGGTCATTGTTTCACCCAGACCCACATCGATGCGGAATGCCTGTTCGGTTGTGGCACCCACAAGGCCGCCATCTCTCCAGAGATTGGAAAGGAAATTTCCAATCATGGTACGCACACGGTTCCAGGTTTGGCGGTCGTTGGGTTCAAACACTACCTGCTCAATGGCTTTTTTAATGCTCTCTTCAGCAAAATTGAACAGGCGGCGTACATTCACATAACGCCATTCGTTGTCGTTGCCGGCCAGCGTGCGTGCGCCCCATACAAGATTTCCCTTGCCCGAGAACTGGCGGATTACGTTGATGGATTTTCCACTGGTGGCATCCACATTTAATCCGCTCTGATCGTCGTCGTTGAGCAACACAGCAGGTTGAATGATGCCACTCAACGCCACATTGGCCGGGGCTTTCCACACACCACGGTCGCGGTCAACAGAAGCATAAACGCCTGCAATGGCTGCTGAGGGTGAAAGTTCGATGGTTACTTTGTTCAACGCGGCTGTTACCGAACGATAGAGTGCAGGATTTGCTGCCAGCGTAACCGGCGAAGGGTTAGTGGTTAAAACTGCAACCGCCGAGGTTAATGTACCTGTTCCGGTAACTGCAATAGTTTGGCCGTTACCTACAGCAGTAATCACAAACAAATTAGGATTTACTGTGGTCGAATAATCATCAGCCACAAGTATTTTGTCGATAAGAGACGCGCGGGTTCTTATGGCCTTAACAAGTTCTGAATATGCATTAGGCAGGGTAAGGGCAAAATGAGTACCTCCGATAAATTCTTCTGTTACCGTGCCGATAGTAATTGTGATTTTATCGCCGGAGGTAATGGAGGAGGGCACAGTTACTTTCATTGAACTGCCTGCTCCTTTGTTAACCATATCAAGACGACCGTAAGCAGCGGGAATAACAGGCAACCCGGTTACAAGCACTGACTGATCGGAATAACGGTTGGTAAAACCAGTACGCAAAGGCGGATAATATGCTGCCCCATACTTCAGGTTGGTAAGCGAAATTGAGCGAAATGCAGTGGCGGAAGCAGATGCAGACGTGGTGTGCTTCACATCGAGAATGGCAAAACGGTCCTGAAGTAATGACGACTGATTCAGCATTTCGACATAACTGTTTGTGGGCGAAGTAGCGGCAGTGCCGAACTCAGGAGCCACAAGCAGCGTTACTTCGTCAATCTGACGAAAAGCTGAAAGCGCAGCTACCATTTCTGTAGAAACAAGTAACTCAACACTGCTGTCGTAATCTCCGGCCGATGAAATCCAGCAGGGGCCGCCACCATTGGCGAAATACAACTGTATATGATAATACAAATTGTATTCCGATAAACTGCTCTGCGGTGTTACGACAAGCGTGGCAGAGTTTACATTAAAATCTTCGGTATAAGCACCTCCGAAAATCTGCTCAAATTCAAGCATCGAGGTAATGCGTGTAGGCGTAGCCACAGGCCCCTTCTCTGTGTATCCCGCAAAACCCGGTACCGCTGTGGAAACGGGTGCCACCGAAGGCGGGAGGGTACTTACTTCCCGGATATATACTCCGGGAGTGGTTTGATTAATTGCCATATTGTGATAGGATTAGTTACAGTGAATTGTATTGAGGTTAACGGGGTATTGGGTTAGCGAAAACTTGTAGAAGATTATTGGGGCGGAATCATGAGCCTGTCGATGTAGAAATAAATTTCTTTCATCGTCGGGTTTGATGAAGGCAGTGAATGATCTGGCTGAGGGAGTGAGTTAACCAGTACATTTTCTACTTTATCGTTATGAAGCGTTACGTTGAAGTAATGTTCTTCTCTCAGCGGTACAGGATTGGTTGATTCAAACACAATCGGATTTAGTCCGCCAATCAGAATACCGGGTGTGGGTTGATAATTCGTTATAGGTTGAAATTCAGGGATTGGAATTGTTCCTTGAACAAAATTAGTTTTGAGAAATGGCCCCATTACCGCCGAATAATAGCCACTCTCAATAAACCGGGGTATGATATAGTATCTCCACATTACTTCTTTGGCCAGAAACTCATAATCGAACATAGCATTTGCGGCATACAGCGGAGCCGATGTACCAAGCTGATAGCACAGCGAAATCATGGCCAGCACTTCGCCGGGTTGTATGTTGTCGCCCACATAATAACGACGACTGGTTACAGCACTGGTCGAATCGGTGAAACGTACTTCGTAATAGCCCGGCTGCATTGCTGAAAGATCAATCACTGCCTGACGTGTAGCCGCAATGCCCGAAGTAATGGTTTGCGCCTGCACAATGGTTCCGGTAATGTCAAACACTTCCAGCGTATTGCTGCCGCCTGTTACCTGAACACTTTCGCTGAAACGCGGCGAACGATAACCGTCGAGAAATTCTACGGTAAGCGGAACCGGAATTACGGGCGAACTGGTTACGGTGGCTTTCAAAAAAACAGGCTTACCGGGCGTGTATGTGCCTGCTCCCAGATCGAGATGGGTAATGTTCATGAACTCGGTCACTGCATTCAGCTTCAGTTTGAAGTTGAATATTTGTTTGCCTTTCAGTTCAACCGAGGGTGTGCCGGGTGTGGCATTGGTGGAGCGATACATCACCAGTCCGCCTTTGCCGGTGTTGCGGAAAACCATTCTTCCGCGGCCCAGCAGGTCTTCGCACGAAGCGGTAGGTTCAAGTTTCAGCATGTTGTTTACTGCAAACTCATCGGCAAAATACTCGTGGCGGAGTTGTATGCTGAATGCTTTATGATACGTGATAATACTCATGACTAAAGCTGATTAACAGATAAATCAATTGTGCCGATGGGCACCTGCACTCCGGTAACGCGTTTCTCCTGATAGGTAAGCATACGCACACGGTAAAGCGCCGAAGGCATATACTTGGCTCCAATCACCGACCAGAAATTGTATTGCTGCTCGAAACTGAATGAATACAATTCCACAATCAGTTTTTTGATCGACGCATCAAGCGCGGGCGAATTATCAGAGGTAAACACATTCTTTCCCTGGAAGAAACCAATTACGTACGAAAGCTGTTTCAATCCTTCTTCATACTCCGGTGTAATCGTGTTGCTTCCTCCGCTCGACCCGATAAAGTTGGCCGAGATGAGCACGTACAAATTCAAACGCAGTTCGGGATTGAAGTACTCCACATCGCCGTTCAGTGCGCGGCCCGATGTGCGCTGGTCTTTCATTACACGCTCTTCTTCCACATTGATAAGTGAAATACCAAGTGTGTTCGACGGAATAACCACTTTGCCATCGGCATCGGCTACATTCGAAAGTTTGATCTGAGGAGGAAGCGACAACGTAGTGGCCTGTACGCCGAGGTAGTCGTTCAACTCATCAGTAAGAAATTTCATGGCTTGATTAATCATGATCGGAAACAGATATAAAGGCTTGATAAATCAGATGAATCGCAAAAACAACGTGGCTGAATGAATGGCTATTGTTCCTGGACCTGTAGGCCTGCGGCCTACTATAGAAATCAGGGTGTTGGCATTGTTGCTTATTACTGACTCTCCAGATATGGGCGAACGTGCTACAAGCGCAGAAGGCGAAAGCGCAACCATCGACTGAGACAGAAATGTAAGGGGATTTACAGCTGTATCAACCGAGAGGGCGAGATCGCAGGTAGTGCCTGAGGGAAGACGGTATCCATAACGTGCTTTGATGCCCACAAAAGTAGCCCCGGGATACATCTCAGCCAGATCGCCAAGTACAAACAACCCCAAACGAGACCATGCGGTGCCGCCAACCGGAACTCCTACACCGGTAAACGGAATGGAAACCATTACCACACTTCTCACCGATTCATCCACATATTTTTTCGTGGTCGGATGATAGTTTTCTGTCGGTACATAAATTCCGGTGTTGGTGCGGCTGAGGAAATTGGCATCCGCATCGTCCACATACTTCTTGGTGGCCGGATTAAAGTCAGCACCCGGAGTATAGCTGCTCGTGTTTGTTAAACTCAGAAAATTCCGGCTGTAATTATCCACATATTGTTTGGTGGCCGGATGGTATGTGTCTGAAGGTATGAACGGAATCCGGTTTGTTTTACTCAGAAAGTTAGCATCACCTTCATCCACATATTGTTTGGTGGCCGGATGAAAACTATCGCTGGGCGTATAGCTCAGGGTGTTGGTTTTGGCCAGAAAATCGTTGAGTGTGACGTTCGTTTGTTTAAGTCCTCCGATGTTCGAAATGATTGGAATTGTTGACTCTGCTGCCCCGGGCAATTTGGCAATTAGATTGGCATCCAGCTCATTCACCATTGTTTGCAGGTTGGTGGCCGTATAACCTGCAGGCGCATTCACGGGAATATTTTCGGCAGTGGCCGAAGCCGGCATAAAACTGCCCGCATTTACTCCTGCATCCTGAATTTCATTGCCACCAAGACTGCTGATGAAATTTCCCGGCTCAGAGATTCCGCCCTGGAGTCGTGGCACTACAGCTAAACTCAGCCCGCTGTCAACCGGCCTTTGCTGAAGATCAAACGAAACCACATTGCCGGTGGCGCCTGTAAACGCATCGGTTTTTCCGGCAAGTTGCGAGGTGGTCCAGTTCAAAAGCTGAGCAAGAGCAGCCTGAACATTGCTTTCGGTAATTACGCCTGTGGGCGTAAATACCACTTGTGTGGCTGTGGGCAAGAACACATTTTCACTGTTGTCAACCTTCTGCCACTGGCTGCCGTTGTAAATAATCCAGTCGCCCACCTGCCAGTCGGTAATTCCGTTTATCGAAGTGGTGCCCGCAACCGTTACCACATAGTACTGGCCTTTCACTCCTGCATTGTTTTGCAGCGCGGGCGTATTGCTTTGCGCATTCCACGTACCCATGTACGTAACCGCTCCGGCCGACATTACCGGCTGCCAGTGGTCCGACTGAAATGTACCCGTTGTTTCGGTGGTACACACAAACAGGCTGTTGTCAAACAAAGTGGTATCGCCGGGCAAATAAGAACGCGAAGATTCATACACCCGTAAACCAATCCGGTGGCGGTCGTCGTACAAATGCATCATCGAATCAATCAAACTGGCAAACTGGGATGCCGTTGGCTTATCGCCCGATTCGAAGAAGGATTTTAACAGATCTTTTGATAACAGGGGCATATCTACACTGTTTTTACTTTGTACTTAAAATGCGGCTGACAAATACAAGTTATTGGGAGCCGGGGTTAGTCAGTCATATCTGACACTGCAAATTTGGCCTCCCAAAAAGCCAAAGTCAAGAGAAATTTTCGCCGGAATTTTCATAGGATTGGCCTGTTGATAACTTGATAAAACGTTGATTTATTGCATTTTAACGTTTTTAAAAAGGGCCAAAATTTACAGACAATAAATTTGTTGATGGTATCGTTTTTTCTTTACACTTTTTCTAATTTTAACAAAATCTCACATTCTAACCGTTTTCAAACAGATAATCGGGGTATTTCAAAACTATTTTTTATTAAAATAGTTATTCCAGTAAATTATATATATTGTATTATAATATTAAAATAAAAAGCGGCCATTCGGGCCGCTTTTATTATCTCAAAAAAACACGCTTTTACACCTTCACCACTCCTCCGCTCCAGAAGAAATTTCCTTTCCCGTCGGCATACCAGGTGCTGTTGTTATTAATCGCATCGCCGGTAACGGCCTGGGTGGCGGTTAAAATGGTTCCTGCGGCCACGGTTTGCTTAATGGCCGATCGGATGCCGGGTTTTCCTGCACGGATATTGAGTTTTACCGTAGCCTTTACCGTAATGGGCCATTGCGCGGCGGGAGGCTCGGGTGTGACCGGTGCCGTGTTGCCGGTGCATTCCCTGTATTCTTCCACCACGTCGCGCAGCAACTGCTCGTAGGTGCGGCGGCTCTGGGCCAAACCGGTAACCGGATCGGTTTTGCGGCGTGGATCGAGGAAAAAGTGGCCGGTAATGGCTTTGGCCGGATCAAGCTCAAATTTCCAGCATAAATAAGCCAGCACCCACACATAACGTTTGTAGGCTTCGTCGGCATTTATGTTGCTGCCGTAGCAGTATTCCACACCTATGGCCGAGTCGTTGGCATTCACGCCGTAAAGCTGGTTATCGGTGGTTACGTTGTAATGTACGTGCCACGCTTTTTCGGGCGTTCCGGTAAGTGCGGGCACACATTCTATTATTTCCTTATCGTCCACAAAAATGTGGGCCGATGCGCTCATGTCGTTGCGCGAGTTCTGATAGTAACGCACATTTTGCGCCGCCGTAGAACGCGGGTTGCCTGTATCGTGTGCCACCAGAAACACCACTTTATTTATCAGCCTGCCTGAACGGCGTTTGCTGGGCGCATCAATGTAACGGGCTATGATGGAATATTTCTGTTCAAATGTTGTGCTCATGGCTTAGGGGTTTTATCAGCCTGCGGCCGGTTCGTCGTTGGTGTTGTCGGTATTGTCGGCGTCTTGCGTATCGGTGTTGTTCAGCTTTTTACGCTCCTGCGTTTTCAAGGCCACATAAGTGCCCGAGCTTATGCCCATCAGTATCAGCATATTCTCGCTGATATCGGGCATCGAAAAATGCAGCCACGACTGCCGCACAAAGTAAAACCCGATGAGCAGCGTCCAGATGAGCATCTGTACCCGGTGCAGCGAAGGAATTCCTGCCGCATCCGAAATAAGGTCTTTCCAGAAATTGCCCGATGCCTTACGGCCTTTCAGTTCGTTGGCATACCCCACAAAAGTGGAAAGCGCCGTGGTACCCACACTCATACCCAGCAGCACCAGCGACGAGGCACTCAAATCGGGCAGCACGCCGGTAATGCACCAGATATAGGTTTCGCAGAGTATGATAATTACTGTCCAGAACGCCAACTGCACTTTAGCCAGGCTGTACGAAGTTTCATCGGGTTTGAGGGTGGAATTATCGCCCGGCGCATCACGGAACATGGGCGATTTTCGGAAGTAGTAAAACAAAAATCCCATTAACACCGCAATACCCAAAAATATCAAGGCTCCCGTTTTATACACTATTATATAGGTAAAGGCGGTTTCTTTGGTGTTGGCTACCTCCAGTGCGGGAAGCACTGGTGTGCCAATGCTCAGTTTTACTTTCCGGGTAAATTGCCAGTTCACAATTTGCTGCAAAATATCCCAGGTAATCTGGTTAACCGACGAATCGCCGCGTTCGAGATAAAAGGTAAATACCGAGTCGTTATTGAAAAACAGCGGACGCACTTCGGGCAGGGGCATTCCGTTTATGGTCAGGCATAATTCGCTGCGCCAGCGAGGGTCACGCAGCCAGGGAGCCGGTTTGCTAAGCCTTACCAATACGTATGATTGCAGCCCGGCTTCTTTTCGCTCGGCAGGATTAAGGGCAGGTGTGGTGTTTTGTATGTCCACCACACTTACTTTCTTGGCTTCTGTTTTCCAGTCGGCCAGTATATCGGCATCGGGGTTGAGGCCGCGGGCGCGATAATCGCCATAAATACTGCCTGTGGCGGTGGTTTTGCTTACCAGCTCTAAGTACGTTTTAAGCTGTTCATGTACCGTACTGTCTATGGCCGCAAGCTGGCCCGGGGTAAGCGAATCATTGTTTTGTGCAGGCACTTTTGCAAATGCAAATGCCATATAGAAACACAGAAGCAATTTTATTTTCATTGGTGTAGAGGGTTTGTTGTTTAGCCAAAATACAATTCGGGAAAGGGGTTTTGCAAATTTTATTGCCCGTGAAAAATACCCCTTTTTGCCGAAAACCAATGTGGAAAAGGCTTTTGGCGTGTTATAGTTTTCAACAGATTTAGTTTGCAAAGAAAAATTTTGAGGAGCGAATCAGGTTTGCCTCAAAAAACCGTTCATTCCTTTCCGATTTTCATCGGGGTTCCGCTACAATCAGGGCTGGTTGAAATATCTCCTGTGCCTTGTCGGTATCCCCAAACCTGCTCAGCGATTAATCACCAACCGCTGCACACCCGTTCCCTGCTCTGTTTCCACGCGCATTACATACACCCCGCGGGCAAGTTCGCCCACGGGCACACTCATGCGCGGGGCTGCCTGCTGGCGTTGCTGCATAGATATGCGGCCCTGCATGTCGGTTATGGTAATTTGCACATTGCCGGCTGTTGGCTGCGCAAATGCAATGGTCACTGTTTCCTGCGCCGGATTGGGAAACAATGCAAACTCCTGCGCCGTGGTTTCCTGCAACGGTGTAAACATATACGTCACCAGATACGCGGCATCCGTTACGCGGCGGTTGCTGTCTATGCCGCCGCAAAGCAGCACGGCATAGTCGTAGCTCTGGTACGGGCCCAGTTCGGCCAGTCCGCGCTGATCCATGGGCAGACCGGTGCCGGTGCAAACTGTCCAGCCGGGAGCAGCGGCATCAAGCTGTAAAATTTTTCCGGCAGGCTGCACGGTGCCGCTTCCGTTGTAGGCCAGCGCATTGAAATTGTACGATACATTGCTGCCACCCATCCACACCGGCGAAAAATTCACCTGCGGCGCATACCTGAAACCCGCTGCTGCCGTGCGGTAGCCGGGCGTGGCGGTTACGGTATCGGCTATGCTCCAGGTTATTTGCGTGGGGTTCTGCGCATCAATTATGCCTTTGCGTATAAATGTGGTGGCCGGAAAATTAGTGCCATTGCCCGCGCCGCCGTAGTAGTAAATAGTATGCCCCTGTATCACACCCGATGCGCCGAAAACCCTGTAATTGCCCGCATTGGGCACAGGCGTACCTGCAGCCCAGGTATTGGTGCGCACATTGTAAATCTGTACATTGTTTACGTTGGCCGTGTTGCTCCATCCTGTTATTACATATATCAGACTATCGGCAAACACGGCCTGCACCTGATCGTCAATGGCCACAGGCACAGGCGCACCATCGGCAATATAGGCATTGGCCGAAATCACATAGCGGTGTACTTTGTTCGACGAAATTTCGTTGCCGTTGGCAAACACATGGTAGCCACCAATTATGTACACCGTATCGCCAATGCAGCTTGCCGACGAGGCAATTTTGCCCAGCGTATCGGGCAACGGGGCAATGGTGTCCCAACTGTTTGCCGCCACATTATACCTGAACGCCCTGCGCGTAATGCCCGACCAGATAAGCGAAGTATCAATGCCGCCATACGAGAACGCGTATAAACTGTTGCCCGCGCGGCCTTCGCACACAGCATTGTTGGCAATGCGCGCAGGCATGGTTGCCACGGGTTGTACAAGCCAGTTGCCGCATTGTGCCGCGAGTTGGGTGGAAAGCGCCAGTAGTATAGCCGAAAGGTATATTCGCATAATGGCAAAGTAAGTAATAAATGTGTGTGCTATTTTGGCTAAGAACATTCATCTCTGAAAAAAAATTGAATTGTCGTTGAACAAAAAATGCTTCATAACATAGCTGTGTATGCCCATAGTTTACTTCAATCACAGAGATGGGTAAATCAATAACGCGCCCGGAACCGGAATCACCGGTAATTCATTCTTTTCTTTCGCATTACATCTTAACAAGTTTCATCATTTCGTGATGAGTAATTGTATTGGTCTTTTCTTGCAACATGGTTCATACAACTGTGCATATTTACAGTATTTTTTTATCAGGATGAAGAATAAAACGGGAGTGATGTATGCTTTTTCTTTACAGGTCGGTTTACCGAAAAACCAAAATACCGTAAATCAAAATTTTTGTCGGGCATCCTCAAAAATGAATGCACATCACACACATTCTCCCCATCTTTACACTTTAAAAACCACACCGCAACATGACCACCGAAGCCATAGCCGAAGCCCTCAAACTCACTGCCCAGCTTCAGGAACTGCACGGCGTAAATCCGTTTAAGGTGAAAGCCATAAGCGCAGCCGCCTACACGCTCGACAAAACCAATATGGATCTGAGCGGAAAATCGCTCGAAGAACTCGAAGCCATAAAAGGCATCGGCAAAAGCATTGCGGCAAAAATTATCGAGTTGCAGCATACTGGCACCACGTCAGAGCTTGCGGTGCTGCTCGATAAAACGCCTCCGGGTGTGGTGGAAATGCTCGATATAAAAGGGCTGGGTGTGAAAAAAGTGGCGCAGTTGTGGCACGAACTCGGTACCGAATCGCCGGGCGAGCTTTTGTATGCCTGCCTCGAAAACCGGCTGGTTGACCTCAAAGGCTTTGGTGCCAAAACGCAGGAGCAGGTAAAAAAAGCCATCGAATACAAACTTTCCAACCGCGGCAAATTCCACTACTCCTCTGCCCTGCCCGTGGCCGAAAAAGTAAAAGCCGCTTTGCTCAAAGCCGGTTTTGCCCGCGTGGAAATTACCGGAGCCGTCCGGCGCTGCATGGAAGTAATAGACTCGCTCGAATTTGTGGTGCAAACAGATAAGCCGGTTGATGATACACTGCTCGACAACGAACTTCAATTGCCTGTGCAATTATATCCCTGCACCGAAGCACAATTTGCCTCCGTGCTTTTCAGCACCACGGCCACGCCCGAATTTCTGCTGCAACTCGAACGCGAAAAGCTTTCCATTCCGGCCGAAGCAGTTTCCGAAGCCGAAATATTTTCCACGCTGGGCCTCTCCGAAATTGCCCCCGAACTCCGCGAAGGCCGCGGCGAACTGGCACTGGCCGCCAAAGGCCCGCTGCCCGCGCTCATTACCGTGGCCAATTTGCACGGAAACCTGCACAACCACAGCACTTACAGCGACGGCGTAAACACACTGGCCGAAATGGCCGATGCCGCAAAAAAACTCGGCTTCAGCTACTACGGCTGCTGCGACCATTCGCAGTCGGCTTTCTACGCACAGGGCCTCAAGCCCGAACGCGTACTCGAACAGTTTGCCGAAATAGACCGGCTCAATGCCACGTTCGATGGCAGCTTCAAAATCTTCAAAGGCATCGAGTCCGACATTCTGCACGATGGTAACCTCGACTACGAACCCGGCTTGCTTAAACAGTTCGATTTCATTGTGGCCTCGGTACACAGCGGGCTCAAAATGGACAAAGAAAAAGCCACACGACGGCTCATTACGGCCATCGAAAATCCATACACACGCATCCTCGGTCATCCCACCGGCCGCCTGCTGCTCTCGCGCGAGGGCTACCCGATAGACCACGAAATGGTAATAGATGCCTGCGCGGCAAACAACGTGGCCATCGAGCTAAACGCGCATCCGTGGCGGTTAGACATCGACTGGCGCTGGATTCCGTACTGCCTCGAAAAAGGCGTACTCATCAGCATAAACCCCGATGCACACGCCACCGACGGATTGCGCGATGTGCAGTGGGGCGTGGCCGCCGCACGCAAAGGAATGCTCACCGCCGCACATTGTCTGAACGCCAAAACACTGCCCGAATTTGAAGCCTGGCTGGCTTCTAAAAAATAAATCTTCGGTTTAAATTTTTCAGGACTTTGTTTCCGGGCAAGTCTTGATGTATATTTGAAACACACAGGACACCCGTCTATCATGATTTCGTTGAATTACCGCATCAACATACTGCTGTTTGTGCTAGGTCTGGGCTTTTGCTCCGGGCTGAACGCACAAACCGATACACTGATCGGCGACAGCGAACACTACCTCGAACTCCGCGGCCGCATTCTCGAATGGAAAGGCGAACAGCGCGATGAAGAAAAACAAAGTCTTGACAGTGCGGTGGTGCAGGTCATCAACCAGCAAAATCAGGTATGTATTGAAGGATTTTCTGACAGTAAAGGCAGGCTCGTGTTTAAAGTTCCTCTCGGACGATCTTTCACCATTTCCATTACCAAACCCGGCTACGTAAAAAAACTCATCCGCGTTGAAACCTTCGTACCGGCAGAAGACCGCAAAGTGTTCACTTTTACCTTCAACGTCGATATTTTCGAGAAGATCGAAAAGCTCGATGTGTCAGTGCTCGATCGGCCCATCTCACGCATCAGGTATAGGCCGCTTACCAAAGATTTTGATTACGATAAAGAATACACCGCCAAGGTAAACGGCGATTTGCAGAAAATGTACAACCAGTACTATTCGCTGCGCCGCGCCGAAGAAAGAGCCCAAAACGCCCAGCGCGAAGCCGCCCGCCGCGATTCGCTGCGCGCGGCAGGTAAGTTGCAGCAGGATTCGGTACCGGCACCACAGCCGCAAAAAACTCAGCCGAAAACGCAGAAAGCGGTGAAGAAAAAAAATGCGGCTGGCAAGCCCAAATCTCTTTGTACAATATGGCGGCGAAGTGAACCTTTTGAGGTTTGATTTGGGGAGTTTGAATTGTGTGCGTTGAATTGTGTGCACTGAATTGTGTCCGTTGGATTTTGTGCTTGCTAAAACAAAAAAAATTCTGGCTGAACCCACCGAGGTCAAAAAAGACCCCGGTGGGAAATATTTGTTTTTGTTTTTTGTTTTAGCTGTCAGCTTTTCAGTTTGCGGCTTAGTTCCCAGGCCATAATTCCTGCACATACGGCAATATTGAGCGAGTGCTTGGCTCCGTGTTGCGGAATTTCGAGTGTGCCTGCGCAGAAATCTATTACTTGCTGCTGCACGCCTTCTACTTCGTTGCCAAATACAATGGCCAATTTTTGTCCCGGCGCGGGCTGCCAGGTATCAAGGGCTGTGCTCTGTTCAGTTTGCTCGGCGGCAAGTACGGTCCAGCCTTCCTGTGTGAGTTGGGTTACTGCTTCTGTGGTGTGCTCGAAATGCCGCCAGTGTACGGTTTCGGTGGCACCCAGGGCTGTTTTCAGCAAATCGCGGTGCGGGGGTGTGGCGGTGTAGCCGCAAAGCACTAATTCGTGAAGCAGAAACGCATCGGCCGTGCGGAATACCGAACCTGTGTTATGGGCACTGCGCACATTGTCGAGCACAAATACCAGCGGTGTTTTGCCCGCGCTGCGAAATTCTTCCACGGTTTTCCGGCCCATTTCGCCGGTGGTGAGCTTCCTGTTCATGGCTGCAAAGATGCATCAGACGGGGCAAATGTGTACCTGCACCAAAAAATTTAGATGTGGGCTGTAACTAATGCCCAAAACTCCCCGTCACATTCAAAAACCAACAGCAAACAACCATTTAGCACAACATAAAGCCATGAAAACAGTAATACGCCAATTTGCCCTTGCTGCCGCACTCCTCACCTCCGGCGCAGCCGCCAATGCCTGCGAAGATTCTACCCGCACCCGCTGGTACGATCATACCGAAAACTTCCATTTCTGGGAAGGAATAGACCTCGGCATGAACGGATTTGTAAACCCGCAGCGCACCCTCGGCCTTCCGGCCGGCAATGAGTTTCTCGAACTCGATTACGCCCGTTCGCACAGCTTTGCCCTCAACCTCTGGCAGCATAATTTTCACATCTATAAAAATCATGTAAACCTGGTTACCGGTTTCGGAATTGAGTGGAACAGCTATGCCTTCCGCAACAACGTAAGCCTTATTCCCGATACCAACCGCGTGGCCGCCATCCTCGAAACCCGCGACTATTCGAAGAACAAACTCAAAATGTTCTACATCAATGTGCCGGTTATGCTGGAGTTTAATACCAATACGAACAATCAACACCGTTCATTTCACGTAGCCGCAGGCGGTTTGTTCAGCTACAACGTGTTTGAAAACCGTTTGAAACAGGAATACGAATTGGATGGCCAGACTCAGGAGCGCAAAATAAAGGACGATTTCAACATTAATCCTTTCCGCTACGGACTCACTGCCCGCATTGGTTATGGCGAGTACACCCTGTTTGCCAACTACATGCTTTCGGAAGTATTCCGCGGTAATGCCGGGCCTTCGCTCAACCAATACACCATTGGCGTACATATCGATTTATAAAAATATTTACCCTAAAAAAACGAGGCCGGTATTGAAACCGGCCTCGTTTTTTTATTGAAACAAATACTTATTTCACCTCACTCACTGCCTCAAAAATTTTCACCGCCTGCACCGCTTCTTTCACATCGTGCGCACGTAAAATATGTGCGCCGCGCAGCAGGGCGTGTGTATGCACAGCGGTGGTGGCGCTCAGTGCATCGTTTTTGCCAATACCAAGCAGTTTGGTAATCATCGACTTGCGCGAAACACCGGCCAGCAGCGGAAAACCTTTTTGCACAAACTGCGGCAGCGCGGCCAGCAGGCGGTAATTATGCTCCACTGTTTTGCCAAAGCCAAAGCCGGGATCGAGCACGATTTGGGTAATGCCCTGTGCCTGCAAAGCCGCAATTTTTGCATCAAACCACGCACTTACTTCGGCCACCACATCGTGATAATGCGGCTCCTGTTGCATGGTGGCTGGCGTGCCCTGTATGTGCATGAGAATGTAGGGCAACCGGCTTTCGGCCACTGCGCTGATAAGTTCGCTGTCGAAACTGCCGCCGGAAATGTCGTTTATCAGGTCGATGCCTTCGGCGGCGGCTTTTTGTACGATGGATGCGCGGAACGTATCGGCCGAGAGCCAGATTTCGGGAAAACGGCGGCGCAGCAGGGGCAATACTTCGTAAATGCGGCGCCACTCCTCGTTTTCGTCGGGAGCCACCGAGCCGGGCCGTGTGCTTACCGCACCCAGGTCGATAATGGCCGCACCTTCCTGCACCATACGTTCGGTTTGGGCCAGTGCGGCATCGGCCGTGGTGTAGCGGCCTCCGTCGTAAAACGAATCGGGCGTAAGGTTTAAAATGCCCATCACCACGGGCCTGTGCAATGCCAGCAGCCGGCCGTTTGCGGTGAGCTTAAAGTGCGTATCTTCGGGCTTCGTCATACTTCTTTTATACAGTTATGTCAAATACGTCGCAACAGTACGACGCAAGTATAGCCATCTGCCGCGACATCTACGCCAAAAAGCTGCGCGATTACGGCACGGCATGGCGGGTGTTTCGTCCGAGTTCGCTCACCGACCAGCTTTTCATCAAAGCCCGCCGGGTGCGCACCATTCAGGAAAAAGGCACCCAGAAAATTGCCGACGATGTGCGGGGCGAATTCGTGGCGCTGGTCAACTACAGCATCATGGCCCTCATCCAGCTCGAACTCGCCACCGACAGCCGCCTCGATTTGCCCGAAACCGAAGCCCTCGCCCTTTACAATAAATACGCCGCCCAGGCCAAAGCCCTCATGGAAGACAAAAACCACGATTACGGCGAAGCCTGGCGCGAAATGCGAATAAGTTCGCTCACCGACCTGATTCTGGCAAAATTATTGCGGATCAAACAGATCGAAGATAATAACGGCAGCACCCTCATTTCCGAAGGTGTGGACGGCAATTACTTCGATATCATCAATTATTCTATTTTCGTACTCATCCGCTTTTCAGAAGGAACATTATGAGCCTGCTCAAATCCCGCTGGTTTCGCTTAGGCGTGTCTGTGTTGATCGCCGCCATCTTCTTTTTCATCTGCCCGCCCTGTTTCGACCGGATCACGCTGGGCATGGTGCTGCTCGGGCTGGTATTGATTGTCAATCTCGACATGATTTTCGGGCGTGTGCACATTCTTACGCAGCTTGCAAGGCTGGCCGTGGGCGGACTGTTCATCTTTTCGGGCTTTATCAAGGCCAACGACCCGGTGGGTTTCAGCTACAAACTCGAAGAATACTTCGAAGTATTCGATGCCGGTTTCAGTTGCGATATGAAAGTGGCCGGCGATAAAAAAGCCGGTATTCCCTGCGTAAAAGAAGAACAGAAAGCCGCCGAAACAGCCGCAATAGCTCCTGCCGCTGTAAAAGACGAAAAAACCATCTGGCACTTTTTTGCCGAACACTCGCTGCTGCTGGCCATCGTGCTTTGCGGAGCCGAAATTGTGCTGGGCCTGTTTCTGCTGCTGGGCTTTAAAGTAAGGTGGACCTTGTGGCTGCTGCTGGCCATGATTGTGTTTTTCAGTTTCCTCACCTTCTACTCGGCCTGCTGCAATAAGGTAACCAGTTGCGGATGTTTTGGCGATGCCATTAAACTCACGCCCTGGGAATCGTTCTGGAAAGACCTTATTCTGCTCATTCTTATTGCCGTGCTGTTTGCAGGCGAAAAACACCTCAAGCCGCTTTTCAAAAATACCATACTCACCGCCGGACTTATCGGCATTGGTACGTTCCTCTCGTTTGCGTTCCCGGTTTATACCTGGCAGCATTTGCCGGTAATTGATTTCCGTCCGTACAAAATAGGCACACACATTCTTACCGCTTCCAAAAACAAAGATCCTAAGCTAACCGGCTGTGTGACCGATTCCTTTCATATTACATACTATTTGCGGAATACGCTTGTAGATACAATCGGCAAATTTGAAATTTCGGAATATCCGAGCGATTCTATTTGGGAATATTATTGCCGCCACGACGAACTGGTGCGCAAAGGCAACTGCAACGCCACCATTGGCGATTTCAGCATAAGCAATCCCGAAACGGGCGAGGCCATGAACGATCAGTTGTTTGCCTCCGGCATCCGCAATTCATACATGCTGGTGATGTACGATATTGAAAAGGCCGATCTTTCGCGAATGAAAGAGGTGAATGCTTTTGCGGCGGCGTGTGCGGCAAAGAATATTCCGTTCTACGCACTCAGTTCGGCCTCGGCCGAGCAGGTGGAAGCCTTCCGCAAAGCCACCGGTGCCACCTATCCCATGTACACGGCTGACGGCACGGCTTTGAAAACCGTGGTGCGCTCCAACCCCGGACTTGTGCAGATGTATCGGGGTGTAGTACTGAATATGTGGCACATTAACGATTTCCCCGCACCCGACTACCTGAACAAGCCCTGATGCTCAAGTTCATCGCCAAACGACTGATGTATGGTTTCCTCGTCTTGTTCGGGGTGCTTACCGTCGTTTTTCTGATGTTCAATGTCATGCCCGGCGACCCGGCGCGGATGCAGATGGGCCAGCATACCGACTCGGCTTCGGTGGCCATCATCAGGCAGGATCTCGGACTCGATCAGCCGCTGCCTAAGCAGTACCTGATGTTTCTCAACGACCTTTCTTTTGTATCGGTGCATCATCCCACCGATAAAAAAGACCGCTACTACCTCGACACGGTAAAATACGGCCAGCCCCTGCAGTTGTTTTCAGTAGGCGGCGGCCGCGAACTTGTGCTCAAAACACCCTACCTGCGCCGCTCCTACCACGACCGTCGGCGCGTGTCGGACATCATTCTCGAAACCCTGCCCGAAACCATTGTGCTTGCATTCGCTGCAATGCTCATCGCATCCATATTCGGCATTGCGCTGGGCATAGTGGGCGCGCTCCACAAAAACTCGTGGGCCGATCGTGGCATTGCCGTTTTCTCCACGCTGGGCACCGCCGGGCCGTCGTTCTTTTACGCGCTTATTATTTCGTGGGTGTTTGGCTACCTGCTCAAGGAAATTACCGGACTCAAAAACGCCGGCAGCCTTTTCGATCCGGTAGATGAATCGCTGCAACTCAAAAACCTTATACTTCCCGCCATCACGCTGGGCATTCGTCCGCTGGCGCTCATCACCCAGCTCACACGCAGCAGCCTTCTCGAAGTGCTTTCGCACGATTACATCCGCACCGCCCACGCCAAAGGCCTCAGCAGGGTAAAAGTAATTTTCAAACACGCCCTCAAAAACGCCATGAATCCGGTGGTGACATCCATCTCCGGCTGGCTGGCCAGCTTAATGGCCGGTGCCGCGCTGGTAGAACCCATTTTCGACTGGAAAGGCATTGGCAACGAAGTGGTGCAGGCGCTTATGAATTATGATTTGCCGGTGGTGATGGGAAGTACGCTGGTGTTTTCCATCATGTTTGTGATTTTGAATTTGCTGGTGGATATTAGTTATGGGTTTCTGGATCCGCGGGTGCGGGTGAGTTAACTCCTGCCCCGGTTCGACTCCGCTCACCGTGACAGGAGCATAGTCGTTTTTTAACTACTCTTCATTTACACATTTATCAAAACTCAAATGTTTTTTTCAGGGTAAAACTCAAATGTTTTTTTCAGGGTAAAACTCAAATGTTTTTTCAGGGTAAAACTGAAATGTTTTTTCAGGGGAAAACTGAAATGCTTTTTTTGTAGGGAAAAACTGAAATGCTTTTTTATGCAGTGGAAAAACTGAAATGCTCTTTTCGCAGGGAAAAACCGAAATGCTTTTTTATGCAGTGGAAAAACTGAAATGTTTTTTCGCAGCGATAACCCGAAATGCTTATTTATGGTATGTAAAAACTGAAAAGTATTTTACGCAGGGAAAAACCGAAATACTTTTTTATACCGGGAAAAAACTCAAATGTTTTACCAAGTTGAAAAACTAAAATCCCCCGTCACGCTGAGCGGAGTCGAAGCGGGGGGGGCAGTACAATGCACTTACGTCTCTTCCGTATAATAAATCTTATAGTATTTTCTCCCGTCCGAATCCGTTCCGCGCTCAATAAGATTCCTGTCGCCGTGAATGTAGATGTGAAAATTCTTATCGAGTTTAAGCACACTTTTAAATACGCGTGTTTGCTTCTTTACGGCCTGTTTGGAGATATCGAACTCTTCTTCAATGGCAATGGAATTTTCTTCTCGGTAGGTTTGATCGAAGCTGCGGAATGATTCGATCACGCTTTTGTCCTGAAACACCTGCTGCTCGAATTGTTCCTGATTAAAACTCTCGTTCTTTTTGAAATACTCGGCCGAGCGGTTGAGCAGGTCGATCTGATCGGCTTTGCTTACATCGAAGTCTTCGGCGAGTTTTTCGGTGACGTAGGTTTTGGCGATGTTCAGGAACTGTGTGGTTTGGTGGTAGGCGTTGCTTACGGGTTTTATGTTCAGGAAATCGTCTTTCCAGTACTGCGTTTCGGCGGCGCGGGGTGAGGCATCAGAAACCAGTACGCGGTAGCCTTCGGTGGCGGCGGTTTGGAAAATGAGGCAGCCTTTGTCCATGCCTTTGAGTTCGAAACCGAAATCGTGGCGGATGAAATAGTTTTTGCGCTGGTGTTTCATTTTCAGAAACGGCGTATCGGTTTCTGATTTGAACAGGCCGATGGCGTTTACTTTTTCATCGCCCAGCAGTACGTTGGTGAAGTAGGCCACGTTAAGCTCGCCTGCTTTCACCTTGGGGTGTGTGGTCTGGTCGAAAAGCAAACGGGCAAGATCGTGCGAGGCGGCAATGAACGTATCGGGATCGGCGAAAATGCGGGCGGCCACGGTGTTTACCGCATTCAGGTCGAGACTTACCGAATGGTGAAAGCTGTAGTACTCTTCGCTGTTAAACGGCTGCAGGAAATAGGTGAGCAGATAGTCGGTTGTGTCGGCATCCACCACGGTGGCCGTGTCGGAAAGTGTATAGGATTCGTCGCGCTGCTTGTTGCCTACGTGATGAGTGACGAGGTGAAGCAGATCGACCTGCGTGAAATCGGGTTTATTCATGGCCTGAGTAAAGGAATGCGAAAGTACAAAGCATTGGGCCTACAATAAAATATGATCGATGGCCTGAATGCGTGGCGGCAAATCGGTTTCGCCCAGCATTTCGCGGAGGTCGATTTCGATGGTGCGGCAAATGGCAGTCATGGGCACATCGTTAATGCCGTTTTCGAACGGGTTTTCGCTCGAATCGCCAATTACTTCCATCGTATTAAACACCCAGGCAATGAGCGTGGTAAACGGAATTACCAGCCAGGTGTAGCAGCCTTCAAGTTTCACAAACTCGTTGAGCAAGCCAAAGGGCAGCAGTGCAATGAAAATGTAAATAAATACCGAACTGAAAAATGCCCACTGGCGCGGAAACGGAAACGATTTAATGCGCTCGCAAGCGCCCTGCTGGTTGTAAAATTCGGTAATGAGCTTCATGAGTTCGATATGCCTGAAATTATCGATTAAACCATCTACATGAAGCTGGCGCAACCTTGCCGACTGCATTTTAAGCAATTGTGTGGCCGGATTGGCGTGCTTGGAAAGACGCCGGGCATCCTCCTCGCTCATGAACTTTTTAAGTTCGGTTTCGACATGGGTAGTATGAAAATCGCCGATTTTATTAAGGATGTCGATTTCGGGCCGGTGTTCTTCCCACACGGTTTTGCGCCTGAGCTGGCTTCGCAAAGCATTGATATAGGCAAGGTGATTGTAAATGAGTTCGCGGTGTGCTTTGGTTACATGTTCGGGGGTACTTATATAACCTGTTGGCGAATCCACATAATCAATTACCTGCACACCCCAGGCGCGGCTGGCATTTACAATAGAACCCCAGATGCGGCGGCCTTCCCAAAGTCGTTCGTAGGAGGAATTGTTTTTAAAACCAATGTAAAATGCCACAGCCGTACCAATTAACGTAATAGGTAAAAACGGCAGCAGCAAATGATCCCAGCCCACCACAGTGTGCAGCACATAAATGGCAGAGGAATAAAGTACGAAGGTGAGAACCGGTTTCCACGCAAAGGGAAAAATGATGCGCAGGGGAATTCGTCGGGCAGTGTACATAGCTTAATGGTGTGGTTTCGGGCAATGGTTGCCGAAAGATACCAAAAGCATGAGAAATTATTTTTCGCAGCCGGGCGGCCAAAGCAAAATTATTCCACCACGTACAACCCTTTGGCATTTACCGAAACCGATGGAACCACATGTTTGCTTTCGAACGCCTCGTAGCCGGGCAGAAGATTGTTCCAGAATTTATGCACGGCGGCATCGGTGTAAGTGCGTTTGAGTGCGGCCATGTTGGTGCTGCTCATGCGCGCAGGAAAAATGTGGACGGGAATTTTCTGCTGCCCGCCGTCTTTGGCTTCTACCGCCATTACATACACTTCGCGAATTATTTCATCGGTAAGCGGAATGCAGCCAATGGTTACACAGTTTCCGTGAATCATTATGGCGCCGCCCGGATCGGGTTTGCAGGCAAAGGCTTTGTCGGAGGCATTCGGATAATTTACACCCAGCGAAAGATGGTAGGCGCTGGCCGGATTGAACACACTGATGTGGTAAAACCCTTCGGGCACCTGCCCGTCGCCCTGGCAGCGCTTGGGCCCGGGCGTGCCGGAAGAGGCGCATATTTTGTACTTCTCATACAACACATATTTCTGCGCCCCGGATGATTTTACCCAGAGTTCCAATTCTTCCTCCTGCTTAAATGCGCGGATGAAGATTTTAAACGAGGAACTGTCCACATCAAGCCCCGCCAGCTTTTTGCGAATGGAATTCCACTTTAGCTGATAGGCCTTTTTTACCCGCGCATTTTTAAGCTGCCCGGCCCTGAACGTGCTGCCGCTGTGTGCAGGATAAGCCTCCGACGAAGGCGTAAACCACAAAATCAAAACCAGTACCGGCAGCAAAAACAACCCGATAAAAATGCCTTTTTTCATTTACTCAAAGGTAATTACAAGTTCAAAACGCCGTAAACCGTAAAATTGTACGCGACCATACATAATTAACAATTTGCCCAAGTTATGCACAGCTAAGAAAAAGCCCTGTGGTTATCCTACTTTTGAGCTGTGAAGTTCCTCGACCGTATTCCGGGCATTCTTAAAAATAAATACCTGCTGGTAATTTTCGGGCTGGGTATATGGCTTCTTTTTTTCGACCGCAACGATATTTTTATGCAGATAAAACGTCGTAACGAAGTAAAAAAACTCGAAGACGAGCGCGATTATTATTCCAACGAAATCAAAATCAATCAACAGGAAATACAGGAACTGCGCAGCAATCCCAAGGAACTCGAAAAATTTGCCCGCGAACATTATCTCTTCAAAAAAGATAATGAAGATATTTTTATCATCGTGGAAGATACCGCTTCGAAGAAGTGAATGAAGCAGCATAAATTGCAGCGCGTCCGGCCACAAAGTGGCCGGACGCGCTGCTTTAACAGGAAAGATTATCGCTTTTACCCATCGCTTTCAGGCGATGTAATAATTATACTCCTTTGTATTCGCCAAAAACACCGCGCATCACATCGGCAATTTCGCCGAGGGTAGCGTAAGATTCAACGGCGGTAAGAATGTGAGGCATGAGGTTTTCGTGGCCTTTGGCGGCTTCCTCAATGCGCTGCAGGTGTTGTTTTACCGCTTCGTTGTTGCGTTCGTTTCGCAAGGCCTGGAGTTTGGCCATTTGCTGGGTGCGTATGCTGTCGTCAACCGTAAACAGGTTTTCCATGGGCGGCTCCTGCACGGTGAATTTGTTTACGCCCACAATAACTTTTTCGCCGCTTTCGATGTCGGTCTGGTAAGCATAAGACGAAGCGGCAATTTCGTCCTGCATGTATCCCTGCTCAATGGCGGAAACAGCCCCGCCCATGGCATCAATTTTCTGGATGTATTCCCAGGCTTTGGCCTCTACTTCATTGGTGAGGGCTTCCACCATCCACGAGCCGGCCAGCGGGTCAACCGTGTCGGCAGCGCCGCTTTCGTTGGCTATAATTTGCTGGGTGCGCAGGGCAATGCGCGCGGCTTCCTCGGTGGGCAGGGCAAGGGCTTCGTCGAAACCATTGGTATGCAGCGACTGTGTGCCGCCCATCACCGCAGCCATTGCCTGCAAGGTAACGCGTACAATATTGTTTTGCGGCTGCTGCGCGGTGAGTGTCGAACCGCCGGTTTGCGTGTGAAAACGCAGCATCATCGACCGCGGGTCTTTGGCGCCGAGTTCTTTGGTAATCTGCGCCCACATGCGGCGCGCGGCGCGGAACTTGGCAATTTCCTCGAAGAAATTGTTGTGCGCATTGAAGAAAAACGAAAGACGGCGGGCAAACACGTCGATGTCCAACCCCTTGTCGATGGCCGCTTTCAGATAGGCTTTGCCATTGGCCAGCGTAAAAGCCAGTTCCTGCACCGCAGTAGAACCCGCTTCGCGTATGTGATAGCCCGATATGGAAATGGTGTTCCACTTGGGCACCTCCTTGCTGCAATACTCGAAAATATCAGTAATAATGCGCATCGAAGGCTTGGGCGGATAAATGTATGTGCCCCGTGCCGCATACTCTTTCAGCAGATCGTTTTGTATGGTGCCCGAAATTTTCTTCACATCGGCTCCCTGCTTTTTGGCCAGCGCAATGTACATGCTGAGCAGGATAGACGCGGTGGAGTTAATGGTCATCGACGTGGTTACTTCGTCGAGGCGGATGCCATTGAACAACACTTCCATATCGCGCAGCGAGTCGATGGCCACACCCGATTTGCCTACTTCGCCTTCCGAAAAAGCATGATCGGAATCATACCCGATTTGCGTGGGCAGGTCAAACGCCACCGAAAGCCCGGTGGTACCATTTTTGAGCAGGTAATGGTAGCGTGCGTTCGACTCTTCGGCGGTAGAAAAACCCGCATACTGGCGCATGGTCCAAAGCTTACCGCGATACATGGTAGGTTGCACACCGCGTGTAAACGGAAACTCGCCGGGCTGCTCTTCCGGCACATCGGTTTTCGGGTAGGTGCGGGCTATTTCTATGCCCGAATCAGTGAGAAACTGCGCTTTGCGTTCTTGCTCTTGCTGGGTGGATTGCATGGGGTAAAGGTCGGTAAAATCGGAGAAAAGAAGGACGGGTATTTTCAACACACGAAAATCAGTGGTGTAAACAGCCGGAACATATTAAAAATGTCATTTGCAATAATCCGGTAAACATTCAGGAAATGGAGAGAAATACAAGGATGCAGGCAGATTGGCTGCCACAAGGCATATCAGGGCCATTGATTATTTCTTACCGGAAAAGAGAGCTGACTTTACAGATAATCAGTTAGTCGCTTATTCAAAGAAAAAGGCAGTATTAAAACACTTGGCCCACTTCTTTTTTAATGTATTCGAGTGCCACCTGGGTAGGCATTTTGTCGATCTGCTGCGATACCTGCAGAATCATCTGGCTGAGTTCTACGCCGGTGGCGGTATCGGGCAGTTTGGAGGCTGCCACGTTTACTAATTTGGTAATTTCTTCCTTGGCAGTTTTCACCATTTCCCAGGCGTGGTTCGACATGTAAATCTGCTGCGAAAGGTTGTGTTCAAATTCATTGCGGATCACCTTGGTAAGCTCACTCTGGAGCAGGCGGGCACTCATGCCGCTTTTGTGAACGCGGGTAACCAGCGTATTGGGGTTAATGCGCTCAAGGAAAATGGCAATACGTTCATAAGCCTGCAAACGCACCGGAGTAACCACACTCTGGTTGGCCAGACGAATTTCGGCCAGACGGCGTTTGGTTTCGGTTTCGAGGAAGTTGCGCACGGTGAGGTACGCGGCGGCAAATACTACCAGACAGGGCAGCAGCACCTTAAAAATATCTAATACGATTGCTGAAGTAGATGGATTCATAAACAGAAAAGGGTGTGTTGAACGTTTCGGTTGGTTTCAAAAATAGTTATTTCCTTTGGGTGATGTACACCTGAGGGTAAATTCGTGCAGGTTGTATAAAAAACGCAGCCACCAGCTTTTCATTTTAAAGGAAGTTTATGAAATTTATTGTGGAATAACGTCGTTTCTTCCACAATGGTACCCCAAAAGCCGTTATATCGCCTTTTTATTTGCCTCACCGCGCTGGCTGGCTGGGCATTGCTTACGCAGTGGCGCGGGGTTTCGGAGGGCTGGCGCGATGAAATAGGCTTTTCGCTCATGCCGGGGCCAAATAGTTCGCCCATCTCCTTCAGGTACCGCCGCATTTACGACGATCCGGCACGGCCCGCCAGCGGTTACACTATTACGCGCCTCGAATTTCTGAGTATTGCCTGCGGCACACGCCCGCACCCGGCCAACCCGAAACAGGAAAACCTCTTTGCGAAATACGAGGTACAGTATTGCGGCCTTATTTCCGACACCATTATTGGCGGCATTTACTACCGTTCGGGCTACTCCTGCCCTATTGTGGATGATATCTGGAGATTGGGCTACGGCACCTGGCCATACGCAACCAAAGAAAAAATGCCTGCCGGCTGGGCACGTTTTCCGTTGCATCCCTCAGAAGGACAGCAGGAAATTCTGCGCAGCTACGGAGCCACTTTCTGGGTTGATCCGGTTTTCGGGCCACAGGCGTTCAGGCTTTTGCGCGATATGCAGAATGCGGAGTGGGTGGGGAAGTATGCAGGGAGTTGAGAGTGGTTATCGGATTTATAGCTCATTGAGCTATTTGTATGGTCAAAGCGTTTATTGACTGTTTATTTCGGTATTTATTTCCGTTAAACGGTCTATTAACTTGTCAAACGATTCAGGATCGCCATAAATCATACTCTCTCTCATTACCCCATAATCTGAGGCATAAAGTTTCCTTACCGAATCGGGCGGTACAAATGATAACGTTTTCTTTTTGTGCAACGAATAATCAACGCCTCCGATACGGTTAAGTTGCGACCGATGGGCGACTATTGTTTCATACAACTCATTATCCTCAATTGCTTCTCTGTAATAGGCTGTGCTGGCAAGACGTGATATGTCATACAAATGCCTGCTCATTCGTTGGTGCTTTATTTTTCCAATTTCTTTCTTCTGAAATTCTTCATGCAGGAGAAACATTTTTTCCAATAATGTTCTTCCCGGACTCACTGTTGGAATTGATAAAGACTTGGTTAAACCCGTAGACTGAGGAAATTCCGCACCAATAATGCTGTGCAACTCCCTGTATTCAAAAGGTTCTCTCAAAGATCTTGAACCTATTTCGAGCAGCACTCTTGGTTTAAGATAATCATCGGGCTCGATAAGAGAATTGTAAAGAATCTGTAATTGAGTAGGTTCGTTCATGCCTTCTTCCACTGGCAAAATACTGTAATCCCTTACCCCATTCTCCTGTAGTTTCGTATTTAATTCACTCTTAAAATCATTCTGTACATAAGCAGCCGTTTTATCACGGAGTTTGTTGATTTTGCGTGACGATAAATGACCATTAAATTCCTGTCCGAAAAAACTCCTTTCAATACCTAGGTCAACATCTTCTGAAAATCGCTCAATAATATTCCAGCATTTGCTTAGCGAGGTTCCTCCTTTAAACACAAGATGTGGAGCGCATGAAGTTTCAAAAACCGCTTTAAGTACAAACACTACCCATAAATCTTTCTCTACTGCGGCAGAGCGGATTCCTGATCTCACACTGGCCTGTTGAATAATTGCTTTTCTGTCTGTATTTGAAGTTTCAAACCATTGCTGCATAAAATCAGTTTTTCATTAGCTCGTTAATCAGTACTCCAATCCATCTCGGAGCAAGTTTCAAATCATGTTTAATATCTTTTTCGTATTCATTTTTTACCAACTCCTTAATTTTTGATTTCATTGTATCGGTTACACTTTTTTCTCCTGTTTCTTTGAGCGATTGAATGATGAGTAATAATGTTTCACTTCTTGCATGGAGCAATTTAGGTGAAATAATCTTAAACTTAATTATTTGCTTTCCAATTTTTACGGTTCGAGGCGGGCCATCGGTAAGGAATACTACATTTAATGGCACCTGGGTTGAAAAACCCAATTTGTTAAGTGCATATACTCCTGTGGGAATTATCCGGGCTTTATCTCTTTTTGCAATGGCTTGTGCTACCGAAGCCGCATCCGGCAACAGCACACCTAAAGATTGATGAATAACAGGTTTTAAATAAATGCCCTGGGCCAGCCTCACTACTTTCTCTTTTTTCTCCATACGGCTCAGGGCCTTTCTCACCGAAACAGCATCAGCCAGATCATATAAATCGGAAGAAAAAAATATCTTCCCTTTTTGATACTTCCGGATTTTCCTTAAAATGGCTTGTTCTACAGACATTTTCCAACCTAATTTGTCACAATTTTACGATATTTTTGTGACAAAATATATCATAAACAAGATATTTTTCGAATTCAAAAACAAAGTAAAACATTGATTTTCATTATTTTGCAAAATAAAGTTATGCGCCGCTCTTTTTTAATTATTAATTCACCCTAAAATAAATGTAGGTACATATAAAACTATTGGCCGGGCTTGCAAAATTAAACCTCTTTGCTACCTTTAGCCTTTCAACAAACCTGACGATGTTCCATTCCATAGCCAATTTTGAAACTGTCTGGAACGAAGAACGCGAAGCCACGCTGCGCATTTTCCGTTTACTCCAAGATAAATCATTCCACCAGAAACCTCACAACGATGTGCGCGACCCGGCCACGCTGGCAAGCCACATTACACATACCATTGGCGAAATGCTGTTGCGTACCGGCATTGAGGTAGAAGGCTATGAAGAAGATGGCGGTGATGCGTGGACTGTGGCCGAACTCTGCACGGCTTACGAAAAGCAATCGGCGGCGGCTTTGCTGCAGATTAAACAGCACTGGACAGATGCCTCACTGGCCGAAATGCACGACATGTACGGCGAACAATGGTCGAAAGCACGGGTGCTGCAGGTGCTTGTGCTGCATCAGGTGCATCACCGCGGGCAATTAACGGTGGTTATGCGTCTGCTCGGAATGCCTGTAACCGGCATTTTTGGCCCGACCCGCGAAGAATGGGTGCAGATGGGTTTGCCGGCAATGAACTAATTCGCTGTTTATTCGTTTAACACCTACGAAAATTACTTCGTAGTTTTGCCCTCTCAAAAAAACGCGGAATCTCCGCATCCATTCCGAAATGACACATCTGTCAGACCGTATCAATCGCCTTTCTGAGCCCCAAACCATTGCCATGGCCCGCAAGAGCCGCGAACTCATTGCGCAGGGTATAGACATTATCAGCCTCAGCCTCGGCGAACCCGATTTTAAAACTCCCGATGCCATTAAAGCCGCAGCCCATGCTGCCATCGACAGCGATTTCAGCTACTACACCCACGTTTCGGGCTATCTCGAACTGCGTGAAGCCGTGGCCGAAAAATTCCGCCGCGACAATGGCCTGAACTACACCGCCGAGCAGATTGTGGTTTCTACCGGAGCCAAACAGTCTATCGCCAACGTGGTACTGAGCATGATTAACCCGGGCGATGAAGTAATCATCCCCATGCCATTCTGGGTGAGCTACATCGAACTGGTGAAACTGGCCGACGGCATTCCCGTACTGCTGCCCACCACCATAGAAACCAATTTTAAAGTTACCCCCGAACAGGTAGCCGCTGCCATTACGCCCAAAACAAGGCTGTTTATGTTCAGCACACCCTGCAACCCTTCGGGCACGGTTTATACACGGGATGAACTCCGCGCACTGGCCGAAGTAATTGCACGTCAGCCCGAGTGCTACATTCTGTCTGACGAAATTTACGAGCACATCAATTTCATAGGCGGCCACGAAAGCATGGCGCAGTTCGATTTTATTTACGACCGCACCATCACCATAAACGGCGTATCGAAAGGTTTTGCCATGACCGGCTGGCGCGGAGGAATTCTGGCCGCCCCCAAATGGATTGCACAGGCCTGCGACAAAATGCAGGGACAATTTACCTCGGCCACCAGCTCCATTACACAAAAAGCCATGCACGCCGCCATGCAAATGGATCCGGCCAGCACACATGTGATGCGCGATGCCTTTATACGCCGCAGAAACCTCGTGGTGGAAGGCCTGAGCCAGATTCCCGGCCTGCAGGTAAACATGCCCGACGGTGCCTTTTACGTATTCCCCAACGTAACTGCCTTCTTCGGCAAAACCGACGGAAACGTAACCATCCACAGCGGCACCGATCTTTGCATGTACCTGCTTGCCAAAGCCCATGTGGCCGTAGTACCCGGCGCTGCATTCGGCGATGATAACTACATCCGCCTCTCCTACGCCACTTCCGACGAAAAACTCGTGGAAGCCGTGCGCCGCATGAAAGAAGCCCTGGCGAAACTGAATTAATCAGCTTTCCTCACCAAATAAAAAAACCGGAGACTGCACAGCCTCCGGTTTTTTATTTCGGGTAATGGAATTACTGTTTCTTCTTCAAACTTTCTTTCATAGGGTTTGAATCGTTGTTTTCAAAACGACCCATGCCTTTTGAGCGGAATACATCAAAGCGCGAAGGCTCGGCCGAACCGTTGGCGCGGGGCCAGTTGTTGTTGGCCGTATCAATATCGGCTGTTTCGCGCATGGGATCGATGAGGATGGATTTTACCTTTTTCGTTTTCATGAAGGTTTTGGTCACTTTCAGCTCGTTCTTGCGCCAGATATACACATCGATTACTTCCACCTCGGAAGTGCCGTCTTCGTAATTCCATTGAATAATTATGGGCATTACCAAACCGCCTTTGTTGGTGAAATGCAACTGGTAATAATATTTCCCGTCGTACTTATCGCGCGATGCTGAATCGAGCGGAGCCAGGCCGGCATATTCGTTTTTGGGCACACGCTTGGCGGTGTCCTGCGGCGGTACATAGTAATAGTAGAAATCGCGCAGGGTGGTGTCTTTGTCCACCAGAAACTGCATACCCGCCTGCTTGTTGCGTATGCGCGAAATGTGTACAAAATCGGTTTTGGTGGCAGGCACTAAAACAGTGTCCCATTTCACCGGCACGTTTTCCGAATAGCCTGCGGTAAATGCACTTACACTGTCGAGCGAAATGTCAACCGGCTGAATATCGTAAAACCAGCCACGCCAGAACCAGTCGAGATCTACGCCCGAAGCATCTTCCATGGTGCGGAAGAAATCGGCCGGTGTAGGATGTTTGAATGCCCAGCGGCGACAGTATTCCTTGAAAGCATAGTCGAAAAGTTCGCGGCCGAGAATGGTTTCGCGCAGTATGTTGAGCGCGGCGGCGGGTTTGCCGTAGGCGTTGTTGCCAAACTGCACAATGTTGTCGCTGTTGGTCATGATCGGCTCAAGCTGGTTGGCGGGCATACGCATGTAATCGACAATCTTATTGGCCGGGCCGCGCGAACTGGGGAAATTATTGTCGAATTCCTGCTCGGCAAGGAATTGTACGAAGGTGTTGAGGCCTTCATCCATCCAGCTCCACTGGCGTTCGTCGCTGTTTACAATCATGGGAAAGAAGTTGTGGCCCACTTCGTGAATGACCACGCCAATCATGCCATACTTGGTACGCGCAGTGTAGGTTCCCTCGCCATCGGCACGGCCAAAGTTGAAACAGATCATGGGGTATTCCATGCCGTTGTTGGCTTCTACGCTAATGGCCACCGGGTAAGGATAGGGAATGGTATGTTTGGAATACACATTGAGCGTATGCGCCACTACTTTGGTGGAATAACGGCTGTAAAGTGCATAGGCTTCCTTGGGGTAGTAGCTCATGCACATAATATTGCGTCCTTCGATGGGGTTGTTCATGGCATCCCACACAAATTTGCGTGAGCTTCCCCAGGCAAAATCGCGCACGTTTTCGGCTTTGTAGCGCCAGGTTTTGGTGTTGGTTTTGTCGGGGCTTTTTTCTCTGGCTTTTGCTTCTTCGAGTGTAACCACTTCAACCGGCGATGTGGCTTTCTGTGCCTGTTTCCAACGTTCCATTTGCGCAGAGGTAAGCACGTCCTGCGGATTCTGGCACACGCCTGTGGCGGCCACCACATGATCGGCGGGAACGTTCATGGTTACGTCGTAATTGCCAAACACCAATGCAAACTCGGCGCGGCCGGTAAACTGTTTGTTGTTCCAGCCCTGATGTTCGTTATACACACACATGCGCGGATACCATTGTGTAATGGTGTACACGATATTGCCATCGCCGGGAAAATATTCGTAACCGCCGCGGCCGCCTACTTTGAGGCGGGCGGGAATTTTGTAGTTCCATTTTACGCGGAACACATACTTCTGATTGGGTTTGAGCGGTACCGGCAAATCAACCCGCATCATAGTCTGATTAACAGTGTAGGGAAGATTTTTTCCGGCTTTGTCGGTTACTGCGAGAATGTTTACGCCCAGGCCATCGAGCTGTTTGCGACGTTCGAGTGCATCGAGTTCGCCGGAAGTAACGGGCGGTGTTACCGTGCTTCCGTCAATATTCCCAAGCGGGGCATTGGGTTTGTGCTCGTTTTCGTCGAGCTGGAGCCAGAGGTAGCGAAGTACATCGGGCGAGTTGTTCCAGTAGGTAATTACTTCTTCCCCGTGCAGGCGGTTGTCTTTTTCGTCGAGGCGGGCGTTAATCACATAATCGGCCCGCTGCTGCCAGTATTCGTGTCCGGGAGCGCCCGATCCTGTGCGCACGGTGCCTGCATCGGGCAAAATAGTGCCCAGTTGCTCGAACTTGTTGCCGTGGTTGGAGGTGGGATTATTGGAAATATTCTGTGCCTGAACGGCAGTTACAGCAAAACACAGCAGAGCTGCTGCGATGGCATGAATTGGATTGTAGCGCATTTTATTGACTGGTCAGTAAGGCATTGAACCGTTCAAGCATCATGATAAACGCGATGCCAAACACGGCCGAGGAAATGAAAAACGTTTTATCGGCCGGCTGAATCCGGATCAAGGCTGACAAAAATAACGAAACAGCCAAAACACCGGCCACAATAATGAGTTGACCGGCTTCCAAACCCAGATTAAAGGCAAATAATGGCCCGGCAATGGCAGAAGCATCGCCCAGCATAGACAGCAGCAGGTACGAAAAGCCCATGCCATGAATGCAGCCGAAAACCAATGCCATCAGGTAAATTGTGCGTCCACGTTTTGCCGGAGGGCGGCGCAAACGAACCAGATTGACCACGGCGGTAAAGAGGATGGTTACGGGGATTAAAAATTCGGTAATTCCGCTGCGTATCGTAAAAATGTGCAGCGCACTCAGTGCCAGTGTTAGGCTGTGGCCCACGGTAAAGGCTGTAATGAGTATGAGTATTTTACGCCATTCGGCAGGTGAGTAACCGGCGCAAAGTACCAGCAGGAAAAGTATATGGTCGTAGCCGTTCCAGTCGGCAATGTGTTCGAGTCCGGTGGTAAACCAGAGTGTGAAATCGTTCATTTCGGGTAACTTTGCGGGATGCAAAATAACCGTTTTTCTGCACGTCTGCTGCTTATATGCGTCATATTGGCTGCGGCGTGGTGCTGTTCTTCGTTTTCGGCCAGTCATCCTTACTACATCAGCATGACCGAAATACGGTTCAACACCGGCAAGCAAACCATAAGCACCAGTTGCCGCATGTTTACCGACGATTTGCAGCAGGCTCTGCTAAAGCTTTACGGCAAACGGGTAAACCTGCAGCAGAACGATACCGCTGCATTGCCCCTGCTCCAACGCTACATCAGCGAGCGTGTGCAGCTAAGTGTAGCAGGAAAAACCACACGGCTGAAACTCATAGGCTACGAAATTGAAGAAGAAGCCACCTGGTGCCACCTCGAAACCACGCCTTACACTGCGCCGGGCAAAATTATGCTCACCCACAAACTGCTCTACGATTTCCTGCCCGAACAAACCAACTTCATACACTGCTACAAAAACGACGAGCGCAAAAGCACCAAGTTGGTCAACCCCGATTCGCAGGCCTCGTTCGAATTCTAAGCACGTTCTAATCGGGCAGAAATAGCTACTTTCGCACCAAAATTTTACCCAGTATGGCCAAGCACACCGAAAAGGAAATCCGCGGTATTTTCGATACCATCCGCAAACAGCGTGTACTTATTATCGGCGATGTGATGATTGATAATTATGTGTGGGGAAAAGTAACGCGCATTTCGCCCGAAGCACCTGTGCCGGTGGTTTCGGTTTCGCACAAGGAGCAGCGTTTGGGCGGCGCGGCCAACGTGGCGTTAAATGTGCAGGCTATGGGTGCCACGCCCATTCTCTGCTCGGTAATTGGTGTGGATACCGACGGGCAGAAATTTCTCGAACTCATGCAAAAGCACCGGCTTGCCCCCAAAGGCATACTCAAAAGCCGCGACCGCATAACCACTGTAAAAACGCGCATCATTGGCAACTCGCACCACCTGCTGCGCATGGACGAGGAAATTGAACACGACATTACCCCGCACGAAACCAACCTTTTCCTCCAACGCATTTCCTACCTGCTCGATCTGCACAAGATCGACGTAATTATCTTCGAAGATTACGACAAGGGCCTCATTACCGAGCCGCTCATCCGCGAGGTGGTGAGCCGCGCCCGCAAACTCAAAGTGCCGGTGGTGGTGGATCCCAAGAAAAAGCATTTCATGCACTATCAGGGAGCCACCCTGTTTAAGCCCAACCTGAAAGAACTCAAAGAGGGCCTGAAAATAGACTTCGATCACAGCAGCGAGCGCGAACTCTCGAAAGCAGTGGACATGCTTAAAACCAAGCTCAAAATTGAGCTGGCCCTCATTACGCTTTCCGAGCACGGCATTTTCGTACACGGCCGCAAAGTGAAAAAACGCATACCCGCACACCTGCGCAATATTTCCGACGTTTCCGGCGCAGGCGATACCGTGGTGTGTGTGGCCGCACTCTGCCTCGCCGCCGGCCTGCGCCCCGAACTTATTGCCGAAGTATCAAACGTTGCCGGTGGACTGGTATGCGAAAGCGTGGGCGTGGTGCCCATCGACCGTGAGGCACTGATTGAGGAATGTGTGGAATTGCTGGCCGAGAAGAAAAAGTAATCAGCTTCAATTTATCCGTTTGTTACCGACTAATGCTATAGTATTTTCATATTATTGCTTGCTATGGAAAAAATACCAGCAAGTGACCAATTCAATGAACACATTATTAAATATGTGCTTATTCAATACAATTCAATTAACAGCCCCAACTGGAAACAATGGATTCTAAGTGAGATTAATGAAAAAAGCAATTTGCATCGTAAGCGAATACTTCAATCAGGGGCTGTAAATTTTACTCAGAATAGAGTAATTACATATCAAGATAAATCGATTGTACTAAATCCAGATGAGTTGGCATTATTACACACTTACTATTATATTGAAATGCATTATTATAGTCTAAGGCAATGTTTATCTGAAATTCAACAAACAATTATGCCAATATTGGATTACAGTCCAATGCTTATCGATTTTGGCTGCGGTGCATCTACAGCGGGACTTACAGTTGCTGACTTTTATTCTCTGCACAACCATTCAAAACCATTACACTTTATTTATCAGGGAGTCGATCTTAGCACTTCAATGCTTGAGTTAGGTAAATGTCTGGTTAATCAAGCCCCATTTATTGACAAAGGTTCTGAATTTCATTTCAATACAAGTATTAATGATATTGATGTATCAGTGCATAAAGGAGCGGTTGTACTTATCTTCTCCTATGTGATGAAACATATTGACAATATTGTAAATGAACTTGCCGATTGGATTATTAACACGCTTATTCCTCATCAACATCAAATAGTGATAATCAACCAAAACTCAATTAATCACGGCTATAATAATAACTGGAATAAGCTTTTTAAAAGGCTACAAGAGGCAAATCCCAATATTGTTAATTATGAAAAAATACTGGAATATCGCTTTAATCCCTCCCCACAAATACCGTGGGAAAACGGTACTGATGAAGTAGGATTTAAAGTAAAATTTAATTATATTTGCTTTAACTAAAGTAATCAAGATGACACCGCCGCTCATGTTGTTTGAATTGCCTGCTGTTTCCACTGTGGTGGAAACAATGCAAAGGGAACTTCCCGGTGGTTTGGATTATCTTCCTGATTTCATCCGCCCTTCGGAAGAAACAGCCCTGCTCAAAGCCATTGATACACTTCCGTGGATTACCGATTTAAAACGCCGGGTGCAACATTACGGCTACCGTTATGATTACAAGGCCCGCCGTATCAATTCCTCCATGCAGGTTAATCCTTTGCCCGATTGGGGGCAGGCTCTGGCCCTGCGCCTTTTCCATGAAGGCATCACACCATTTATTCCCGATCAGCTTATCATTAACGAATACGAGCCGGGGCAGGGCATTACTGCTCACGTAGATTGTGAGCCCTGCTTTGAAGATGTTATTGTGTCGGTTTCATTAGGATCGGGCTGTGTGATGGATTTTACGCATGTTTCCTCCGCAGCGCATGTGCCGTTGTATCTTTCGCCGCGCAGCGTGGTGGCTATGTCGGGCGAAAGCCGCTACGATTGGAAGCATGGTATTGCTGCGCGCCGTAATGATAAGGTGGCCGGGCGTACTTTGCCGCGAGAGCGTCGTATTTCGCTTACCTTTCGCAAGGTTATTCTTCAGGATTAAGCCGGCAAACAACTTCTGTTGAAAATTTAGCCTCGGAGTTCTGCCTCAGATCGCGTAAACTCGCAGCATCTGAATCATAACCCATGCACACTTTCATCGAATTTCTCAAAGAATACAAAGAAGTAATTACACTGGCCGGAGCAATCATTGCCTTCGTGTGGGGCGTTTTCCAGTACCGCAGCACACAACGCTGGAAAAGCGCCGAGTTTGCCCTGGGCCAGTTGCAGAAGTTTAACGAAAGCCCCAACACCAAACTGGTGCAAAAGCTTCTCGACTTTTCGGCCATACGCTTAACATTAGCCACAGAAACCGAAACCTTCGACGCCACCATTACCGACAAACGCCTTACCTGGCATCTTCGCCCGCACACCGTTCACCCATCGCTTTCGCCAACCGATCTGGCCGTGCGCAACGCATTCGACACCTGGTTCCTCGAACTCGAAAAGTTTGAATACCTCATCCGTATCGGCCTCATGGATAAAGATGCCACGCATCCCTATCTCGCCTACTGGCTCGATTTGCTGGGACGCAAACGCAAAGGCCGTAAAAGCGAAGAAACCGTAAAAGCAATGCACAATTACATTCACTTCTACGGTTTAAAAGGTGTGGCCCGGCTCATGCGCCGCTACGGCTACTTTTCGATCTACGATCCTTCGGTAAACTACGCTGAACCCCAAGAGGAAGCCAACAGCGAAGACTAATAACCATTGGCCGAAAGCCACTGGCTGATATTGCTTTCCACACGGCTGCTTACCTGCGAAAGATCGGCCCGCTCGAATTTGTGGCCTGTTACTTTTTCGTAGAGTTCGATGTAACGCTCGGTTACAAGGTTCACAAATGCATCGTCCATCTCAGGCACCTGCTGTCCGTCTTTGCCCATGAAATTGCGTTCGATGAGCCACTGACGTACAAACTCCTTTGAGAGCTGTTTCTGGGCCTCGCCTTTCTGCTGCCGTTCTTCGTAGCCATCGGCGTAGAAGTAGCGCGAAGAGTCGGGCGTGTGAATTTCGTCCATGAGGTAAATGGTTCCGTGGCTGTTTCCAAACTCGTATTTGGTGTCAACCAGAATAAGCCCCTGAGCGGCGGCCAGTTCGGTGCCGCGTTTGTAGAGGGCGCGGGTGTAGGCTTCGAGTTGTACGTATTCGGCTTCGGGTACAATGCCGCGGGCAATTATTTCTTCGCGCGAAATATCTTCGTCGTGGCCTACCGAGGCTTTGGTGGTGGGCGTAATGATGGGTTCGGGAAACGGATCACTTTCGCGCAGACCGTCGGGCATTTGTACGCCGCAAATGGTGCGTTTACCGGCACTGTATTCGCGCCAGGCGTGACCCGAAAGATAGCCGCGTATTACCATTTCCACTTTGTATGGTGTGCAGCGGCGGCCAATGGTAACCACCGGATCGGGCACTGCCAGCACCCAGTTGGGCACAATATCGGCCGTGGCCTTCAAAAAATGCGCGGCCACCTGATTAAGCACCTGCCCTTTGTACGGAATACCGCGCGGCAGCACCACATCGAAAGCCGAAATACGATCGCTTACCACCATTACCAGCAGGTCGTCGCCAATGCTATATACATCGCGTACCTTGCCTTTGTAGTAGTTGGTTTGGCGGGGAAATGAAAAACGGGTTTCGGTGAGTGCGTTCATGCTTTTTTGTCGGTGGCTTGTGGTTTTATTGTGTCGTAGATTTCAATAATGCGCTTCACCAATTTGTGGCGAATCACATCGCGGTTATCGAGCATCACAAAGTCGATGCCTTCGTTGCCCGGCAGTATTTTCATGGCCTGCAGCAGTCCCGAGGGCTGATTGCGCGGCAGGTCGATCTGCGTTACATCGCCCGTAATCACAAACTTGGCCGTGGGGCCCATGCGGGTGAGAAACATTTTGAGCTGGCTTTCGGTGGCGTTCTGTGCTTCGTCGAGAATTACAAACGCATTGTCGAGCGTGCGTCCGCGCATGAAAGCCAGCGGCGCAATCTGAATGATGTTGTTTTCGATGTAGTTGCGCAGCTTATCGCCCGGAATCATTTCATAGAGGGCATCGTAAAGCGGCTGCAGGTACGGATCGAGTTTCTCTTTCAGGTCGCCGGGCAGGAAACCGAGGTTTTCGCCAGCTTCCACGGCCGGACGTGTAAGCACAATTTTGCGCACTTCGCGGTTGCGCAATGCACGCACGGCCAAAGCTACCGCGGTATAGGTTTTTCCTGTACCGGCAGGGCCGATGGCAAATACCATGTCGTTTTTCTCGCAGCTTTCCACCAAACGCACCTGTCCGGGCGTGCGGGCTTTTACCACCAAACCCTGATTGCCGTACACCAGCACATCGTTGGGCTGCTCGGTGCCGGCGGGTGCGCCGGGCGTGGTGCCGCGGTGGCCGTTGCCGCCATTGCCGGAGCCGGTGAGAATATGTTCCATGTTCGACTCGGTGAGCGAACCGTAGCGGTTGAAATGGCTGATGAATGCCGCAATGGTATCTTCAAACCGCGCAATTTCGTCGTTATCGCCAATGACGCGTATGGTATCGCCACGCGCTACCAGCTTGAGTTTGGGGAAATGATTGCGCAGCCGTTCAATTTTTACATCGTTTACACCGTAGATCACAATAGGATCGACTGCGGTGATTTCAAGATTTTTTTCTGCCAAAATAGAAGTGACTAAAATGAATGCTGAATGAATTATGGTTGCGGTTTCGCTATTTTTGCCACAAAATAAACGCATTTCGGCCGATCTGCAAGCAGATTATCCAGCAATATGAGTGTAATCACCCTCACCACCGACTTTGGATTGAAAGATCATTACGCAGCCGCACTGCGCGGAAAGCTGCTGCGCGAATGTCAGGGAACAGTGGTGGCCGATATTACTCACCTCATTCCGGCCTACGACATACAGCAGGCGGCCTGGGTATTGCGCAATGCCTACAGTGAATATCCCGATGGCAGCGTACACATTGTGGCCGTAGGCGCGGGCCTTTCGAAAAGGTTTAACCATGTGGCGGTGCGCTTTGGCACACATTTTTTTGTGGGTTGTGATAATGGTTTCTTTTCGCTCTTCGGCAATTTGCGCCCCGAGGAAGTGGTGCAGATAAGCAGCGGCGATACCGTACCCGGCACCTTCATTGCGCGCGATGTGTATGCACCCGCAGCCGCAAAACTCATTAAGGGCGAAACACTCGAAAGCCTCGGCACACCGCTTGGCGGCATTGTAGAAAAACTACGCCGCCACCATCCGCCCGAAGCCGATGTGCTGAAAGGCACGGTGGCTTACGTGGACAGTTTCGGCAACCTCATTACCGACATTACCCGCGCCGAGTTTGAAACCACCGGCCGCAACCGCCGCTTTGCACTCGAACTTATTGGCGACGAAATAACCCAACTGCACAAAGCCTACGCCGATGTGCCCGAGGGCGAAAAACTGGCACTGTTCAATTCGTCGGGCGTGCTCGAAATTGCCATCAATCAGGGCAAAGCCGCCTCGCTGCTCAACCTGCGGCTGAACGACGTGGTGCGCATAGTTTTTGAAGACTGAAACGTATGATTACACGCATTGTGCAGATGACCTTCGACCCGGCCCGCGTGCAGGAGTTTTTGCAGATTTTCGAAGAAAGCAAAAACCGCATTGCCTCATTCCCCGGCTGCCTCCGCCTCGAAATGCACCGGCAGGCCGATATGCCTAATGTATGCTACACCATAAGCCGCTGGAACTCGGAAAACGATCTCGAAAATTACCGCCAGAGCGAGTTGTTTGCCACCACCTGGGCCCGAACCAAAGTGCTGTTTGCCGCCCGGCCACAGGCCTGGACGCTGAATAGTGTGTTTGACAGTGCGGATTAACCTTCAAACACCACTTCCTTAAACGAAAAGCTCCGCTCCTCGCCCGCCGCTGTGGTAATTTGCAGCAAGCCTTCGGCCGAGGTGCCGGTGAGTGTGCCTCTGAACAACAACCCCTTTTCGCTATAACCCGATTCGGTGCCGCGCAAATAAAGTTTGCTTTCGTAAAGAGTTCTCAACTCGTCTGTTTTCCCGGCGCGAAGCATGAGGTAGTACTTTTCGAGATACGAGCAAAGTTGCCCGAGCAGTAAATCATTGTCAAACTGCGTACCGGTCACCAGCCTGAGTGAAGTGGCTTTATTGCCCAGCACGCCGAACTGAATCTGATTTACATTCAATCCGATACCGGTTACCGCGGCCACAAAACGATTATTGCCCAAAATATTTTCAACCAGAATACCGGCCACTTTGCGCTGGTTAATGTAAATATCGTTGGGCCATTTTACTGAAATTTTAACCTCCGCACTTTTGCAGGCGTTTTCAACTGTCTCGGCCACGGCCAGGGCCACGGCACGCGTAAGGTCGAACTGGGCGGCGGGTGCCAGAAACACGGGGCGCAGCACAATGCTAACCGTAAGATTTTCGCCGGGTGCACTTTGCCAGTCGTTGCCTCTTTGCCCGCGCCCGGCGGTTTGATGTTGTGCGCTCACCACCGTGCCTTCGGTTACGGGAGTACTCCGCACAAGATCAAGGGCAAACGTATTGGTAGAGGGCACTTCTTCGAGCCGGATGTGATGTCGTCCGGTAAACAGTGTTTCTGGCGGCTGATCGGGCATTTTTGCTAACTTTGCTCGTTTTTACAAACATAACCGAATTGCTGGCATTCCACACAGAATGCCCCACAAAAAGAATGGCAACAAAGAAGCCCGCTACCGCTGCGAAAAAAGCAGTGAAAAAAGCCCCCGCAAAAACTGCAGGAACCAAAAAAACGTCTGCAAAAACCGCAGGAGCAAAAACCGCTAAGAAACCGGCAACGGCAGCTAAAACAGCTCCGGCTAAAAAAACTGCCGCAGTAAAAAAAGCACCGGCTAAATCTGCCGTTGCCAAAAAAGCACCGGCCGCTGCCTCCAAAATCAAAAAAGCAGACTTAAACGATCCTTCCCTTCTTTTGGCCGATGCCGTGGTAAACGGTATTCTTGAGAAAAAAGGCGAAAACATCGTGTGCCTCGATCTGCGCAATATAGAAAATGCAGTCTGCTCGTTCTTCATCATCTGCGAAGGTAATTCCGACACACAGGTGGAAGCCATTGCCGAATCGGTGGAGTTTATCGTGAAAAAACAAACCGGCCAGCGCGCATACCGCTCTGAAGGCTGGGAAAATGCACTCTGGGTGCTTATCGACTACATCGACGTGGTGGTGCATGTATTTGAACGCGAAACCCGGAGTTTCTACAACCTCGAACGCCTCTGGGCCGATGCGGGCGAAATTCGTTACTCGCCAAAAGGCGAAAGGCTCAACTAATCGCGTTAACGATTGTTAAATAGATACAATAATCTCTGCCTGACAAGCGACCCTGATACTACATCAAAAGGAAATTATGAGTGACATGAATAATCAACCCAATAGCGATAACGATAACGACCGTAACCGTTTGCGCGACCGTTTCTCCCGTAAACCGGGAATGCCGCGCTCGCCTTCAGGATTTTTCTGGGTTTACATTATTCTCGTGCTGGGATTAATTGCGTTTTTCCTGCCGGGAATGTTTACCGAGCTTCCGGAAATTAACACCAAGGAATTTACCGAACTGGTAAAACAGCGCGCGGTAAAGGAAATGTATGTGATTACCAATTCGGGCAACCGGATAGAAATCATGCTCAATTCCGAAAAGCTTGCCACCGCTCCGGTAAAAACCATTGTAAAAGGAATTGAAGACCGCACCAAACGCCGTGTTCATGCCGATCCGAAGCATCCGCAACTCCGCCTGAACAACTCGTGGAACGAAGAGTTTAACAAACAACTCATCGAAATCCAGAATCAAAACGGCTATACTCCGGCCGATTACATTCCGCTCAAAAACACGCAGGAAACCTCGCTGCTCGACAGTATTGGCTGGCTGCTGCCCATTGTGCTTATGATTCTGCTCTGGGTATTCCTCATGCGCCGTATGGGCGGAGGAGCCGGAAGCCAGATTTTCAACATCGGAAAATCGCGCGCCACGCTGTTTGACAAGGACACTACTGTAAACGTGACCTTTAACGATGTGGCCGGACTGGAAGAAGCCAAAGTGGAGATTAAGGAAATTGTGGATTTCCTCAAGAACCCGAAAAAATACACCGACCTCGGTGCTAAAATTCCCAAAGGCGCGCTGCTGGTAGGTCCTCCCGGCACAGGTAAAACCCTGCTTGCCAAAGCGGTGGCCGGCGAAGCCAAAGTGCCTTTCTTCTCGCTCTCGGGTTCTGATTTTGTGGAGATGTTTGTGGGCGTGGGTGCTTCGCGTGTGCGCGACCTCTTCCGTCAGGCCAAGGAAAAAGCGCCGTGTATCATCTTTATCGACGAAATTGATGCCATTGGCCGTGCGCGTGGCCGCAGCATTTCGCAGGGAAGCAACGACGAGCGCGAAAACACGCTTAACCAGCTTCTCACCGAAATGGACGGTTTCGGCACAAACAGCGGCGTTATTATTCTGGCCGCCACCAACCGCGCCGATATTCTCGACCGCGCCCTGCTGCGTCCGGGCCGTTTCGACCGTCAGATCTTTGTCGATCTGCCCGATATGAACGAGCGTAAAGCCGTGTTTCAGGTTCACACCAAACCGCTCAAACTCGACGATACGGTTGATCTCGATTTCCTTGCCCGCCAGACACCCGGTTTCTCCGGCGCCGATATTGCCAATATCTGTAACGAGGCTGCACTCATTGCCGCCCGCCACAACAAAAAAGTGGTTGGCCGTCAGGATTTCCTCGATGCGGTGGATCGCGTAATTGGCGGTTTGGAGAAGAAAAACAAAATCATTTCCAAGGAAGAAAAAGAAGTAATTGCCTTCCACGAAGCCGGTCACGCCACCGTAAGCTGGATGCTCGAACACGCGGCTCCGCTGGTGAAAGTAACCATTGTACCCCGCGGCCGCTCATTGGGCGCAGCGTGGTACCTGCCCGAAGAACGGCAAATTACCACCACCGAACAATTCATGGACGAAATCTGCGCCACGCTTGGCGGACGCGCAGCCGAAGAAGTGGTGTTTGGCAAAATTTCGACCGGCGCACTGAGCGATCTCGAACGCATTACCAAACAGGCGTATGCCATGGTAACGTTCTACGGATTGAATGACCGAATCGGCAACATCAGCTACTACGATCCGCAGGGTGGCGAGCTTTCGTTCAATAAACCTTACAGCGAACGCACGGCCGAAATCATCGACGAGGAAGTGAAGAAGATGATCGATCAGGCTTATGTGCGTACCAAGCAGGTGTTGTACGAGAACAAAGACAAACTCGAGCGTCTCGCCCGCCAGCTTCTCGAAAAAGAAGTCATCTTTAAAGAAGACCTCGAAAGCATTTTCGGCAAACGCCCGTTCGATAAACCCGAACTCGAAAGCGTAAAGCCCATTGAAGAAAAAACCGAGCAGAAACCCGCCGAAACCCCGGCCGAACCCGAAACACCGGCTACCACCGACCTGCTCAGTTAATCATTTCAGATACAGAAAAGGCGCAGTCGAAACGGCTGCGCCTTTTCTGTAAACTCTTTATTACCTTTACCCGAACAAACTCCTTGCCTGCTGTATGGAAGAAAGTACATCAAGGGAAAAAATCCTGAAAAAAGTTCGTGCTGCGCTCATCAACAAATCGCGGCTCGAACCTACGGATATTGATTTCGACAGCAGCATTTTTACCTCGCAGGAAGAAACTCCCGAACTCATTTTCGCACAACAGTTTTCCGACATCGGCGGGCAATTTGTGTTTTGCGAAAACGAAGACGATTTCTGCGACAGCATCAGCGTTCTCCTCGCCGACCATCAGGGCGACACACTCTGGTGCCCCGAACCCGAAATCGGCACACTGCTACAGAAAGCCGGGCTGAGTTTCCGCAGCAATGCGCAGGAACCCGTGCAAAACGGCATTGCCATAACCGGCTGCGAATATCTCGTGGCACGCACCGGCAGCGTGGTAATAAGCTCACGCCAAACCAGCGGCCGCCGCGGGCCGTTCTTTGCCGATAACCATTTGGTGGTGGCCCGCACCTCGCAGCTTGTGGAGCAGGTGAAAGACGCACTCAAAGGCATAAAAGCCCGCTACGGCGATAACCAGCCCAGCATGATTACCACCATTACCGGCCCCAGCCGCACAGCCGATATTGAAAAAACACTGGTGCAGGGCGCACACGGCCCAAAAGAAATTTTCGTCTTCCTTATTGATGATGTGCCGGCGGTGTAACGCACTCCTCCCCTATTTCATTCATGGATAAAAACCTTGTTCAGCGCCTAATTACCGGAACCGTGTTTGTAGTGGTGCTGGTGGGCGGAATTATATGGAACGAATGGTCGTTCTTCGGGCTGTTTCTGCTCATTACCGTGCTCGGGCTTTGGGAATTTTACCGGCTTGCCGCACACGTACCGGCTGCGCCGTGGCGGATTTATGGAACAGCAGTGGGGGCAATGATTTTTGCGGCTTTTTTCTTTAAGCAGTATCTCGGCTTAAATTCGATTTTGCTGGGGCTGATTCCGTTTTTATTCCTTCCATTCTTCTTCGAACTTTATACCAAAAGCGATAAGCCCTTTACCAATCTGGCCTACACTTTTATGGGCTGGATTTATGTGGCACTGCCGTTTGCCCTGTGGGGACTTATTGTGGCGCCGCACTGGCAGGATACAGGAATGACCGATTACAGCGGCAAAATCCTCCTCGGCTTCTTCATCATTCTCTGGACCAGCGACAGTCTTGCCTATGTATGCGGCCGTTTGTTTGGCAAACACAAACTCTTCGAACGCATTTCGCCCAAGAAAACCTGGGAAGGCTTTATCGGCGGTATGATATTTACCATTGCGGCGGCGTGGATTGTGTGGTACTTCCTGCGCAGCCTGCCGGTACTCGACTGGATGGTGATGGCCGGCATTGTGGCCGCCACCGGCACTCTCGGCGACCTGGCCGAATCGATGTTCAAGCGCAGCATCGGCATTAAAGATTCGGGCACAATTTTGCCCGGCCACGGGGGCATTTTAGACCGGTTTGACGCGGTTTTACTGGCTTCTCCGTTTGTAACCAGCTACCTGCTGCTTCGATACTGATTATAGACACATTAACCTGAACATAACTTACCCCGTATAAACGGCAAAAATTCCTAATTTCGCACCCTCAACACGTTCGTGTAAGAACTAATTAAGAACCTTATGGCATCATCAACCAAGAAGGCCCCGGCCGCAGCAGCAGCTCACAGTATGTTTGACGCAGTGCTGGCCCGCCTCGACAAAGCGGCTGAAATTTTCGGTCTCGCACCCGAAGTAGCCGAAGTACTCCGTCACCCCAAAAAAGAAGTGGCTGTGAGTTTGCCCATTAAAATGGACGACGGCAGCGTAAAAGTATTCGAAGGCTACCGCACGGTGCATTCCACCCACCTCGGCCCGTCGAAAGGCGGCATCCGTTATGCAATGGATGTAAATGCCGACGAAGTGCGTGCTTTGGCCGCATGGATGACATTTAAGTGTGCCATTGCCAACCTGCCGTACGGCGGCGGCAAAGGTGGTATCAAGTGCGATCCCCGCACCATGTCGGTAGGCGAACTTGAGCGCCTTACCCGCGCCTACACCCGCGCCATGGCCGATGTGTTTGGCGTAAACAAAGACATTCCCGCCCCCGATATGGGCACCGGCAAACGCGAAATGGCGTGGCTGCTCGACGAGTTTAACCGCATTCAGGGCGAAGACTCGCCCGGCGTGGTTACCGGCAAGCCCCTCACCCTGGGCGGCTCGAAAGGCCGCGAGGCTGCTACAGGCCGCGGTGTAATGGTGGCCTCGCTGGCTGCCATGAAAAAAATGGGGATTCACCACAAAAATGCCACCGCAGCGGTTCAGGGCTTTGGCAACGTTGGCTCACATGCCGCACGCCTGCTGGCTGGCAAAAACATTAAGGTAAATGCCATTTCAGACCACACCGGCGCATATTACAACGAAAAAGGAATCGACATCGAAAACGCCCTCAAGTATGCGGCTGCCAACGGCAACACGCTCAAAGGCTTTACCGGTGCCGAAGCCATTACCAACGCACAACTCCTCACCCTCGATGTGGATCTGCTCGTGCCAGCCGCCATTCAGGGCGTAATTACCGGTGCCAATGCAGGCGACATTAAAGCCAAACTCATTGTGGAAGGCGCCAACGGCCCCACCGAAGCCGATGCCGACGAAATCCTCAACAACAAAGGAATTATCGTGGTGCCCGATGTACTGGCCAACGGCGGCGGTGTTACCGTTTCTTACTTCGAGTGGGTACAAAACAAATACGGCCACTACTGGAGCGAAGAAGAAGTAAACACCAAACACGACGCTTCCATGAGCCAGGCTTTCGAAAACGTATGGTTCAATGCACAGCAGTACAAAACCAGCATGCGCATTGGTGCTTACGTTACCGCTCTTAAAAAAGTGGACAAAGCCATCCGCTACAAAGGCAATTACTAAGCCGCTTTGCAATAACACAGGCACCTGTTCCGACTACCGGAGCAGGTGTTTGCTTTTAAGACAATTTGTACCTCCGCAATACCTATCTTTGCGGCCAAAACACACTTACATTATGCTTCACCGCGAAGGAACCTTTACCATTACCATGACCCTCATTTTTCTGGGTGTGATAAATGTGGGAATGTATATGATTGATCCCGGCTTTGGCATCGCCAACTGGATTGCGCTGGTGCTCAGTCTTGGTTTTCTGTATATTATTTTACAGTTTTTCCGCAATCCCAAACGCAATACTCCGGTTAATCCGGCTCATGTTATTGCGCCGGCCGATGGCAAAGTGGTGGTAATTGAAGAAGTGGAAGAACCCGAATATTTCAAAGGAAAGCGCCTTCAGGTTTCCATATTCATGTCGCCCTTCAATGTGCATGTAAACCGTTATCCGGTGAGCGGGGCGGTGAAATATGTGAAATATCATCCCGGCCTTTACCTTGTGGCCTGGCACCCCAAATCGTCAACCGATAACGAACGCACCACGGTAGTGGTGCAAAACGAATCGGGCCACGAAGTGCTTTTCCGGCAGATTGCCGGCGCACTGGCCCGCCGCATTGTGTATTACGCCCGCGAAGGCGACAAAGCCACACAGGGCAGCGAATTCGGGTTCATTAAATTTGGGTCGCGGGTAGATATTTTCCTGCCTGTGGGCACAAAAGTGGATGTGCAGCTAAATCAGGTTGTACGCGGCGGTGAGTCGGTAATTGCCTCATTTTAACCGGTAAAGTCTGATTTTCTAAAAAATCACAAATTAGTCCGGGGCTGGTATAATTTCATTTTTTTTGGTACTTTTATTGCAGTACTCAAACAGTCATTCATCAAAATCAGATACACAAAATGAAAAAGTTTTTCATTGTTCTTGCACTCACCGGACTGGTGGGCACTGCATCGGCAGCTACCGTGGCTACTTTCACCGGCACTAAGGTGGAGTTTGTAAAAGGCGACGACAAGAAGAAAAAGAAAAAAGGCAAAAAAGCAGAGTGCTGCAGTTCTCAGCAGGGTGCTGCTGCTTCCTCAAGCAACGGCAAAGCCTGTTCTAAAGACGGTGCCGCCGCTGGTGGCTGCTGCAAAGACAAGCAGGCTGCACAGCCCGCTCCGGCTCCCGCTGCAAAGCCTCAGTAAGCTTTAATATTATACAGAAAGCCTGGTTGACATTTCAGCCAGGCTTTTTTGTGGGATAACCATACAAACGCAAAACGGCTGCAATTGATGCAGCCGTTTTGTATATGTACTTTGAAACTTACTTTGATTTTTTAGCAGCAGCGCGGCCACGGGCTTTGGGCTTATCGGCCCAAGGCGATGACTTTTTGCGGAGTTGTTTTTCCACATTGTTAATGCTGCGCAGGGCAAGACGTACGAGGTTCTGCTCCACGCGGGGCATTTCCACATTGCTCAGGCGGATTTCCTGCTGGAAAAGCGGCCATTTGCCGGAATACTGGCGGATGCGGTAAACCATTTCGGCTTCGATGCGCTCAAGTATGGCATCGTCGTTGGCAATGGTTTCGTCGAGTTCCCACACGCACATTACGGCTTCGCGCATGGTTTTCCAGCGCTCATCGGGCTTGCGGGGTTTGGCATTGGCGCGAAGTCTTCCGCTTTTCTTTTTATCGAGACCAAACCAAAAACGCAGCGACAGCGGCAGGCGTGTTTTTCCAATCAGGCAAATACCTTCGGTGGTTACAATTGCATACACCTTGGGGCTGTTGCCACTGGCGGCTGTACCGCGAAAGTTTCCCAGTTCCGGTCCGTCGGGAAACAAACTGCGGGCGGTAATGGTTCCATTGTCGAGTTTGATCCACAGGATCGATTCGTCGCGGATAATGTCGCGGGCTTTGTTTTCAGTCATGATCTGAGTATTTGATTTAGTTCATTCAATTCTTTGATTTCGTATGTCACACTTTCCTGATGCGGATTTGCAGCCGGATTGAAGTACACCTGATGCCAGCCGGCATCGCGGGCTCCCACAATGTCCACATGCAAATCATCACCAATCATCAACGAATTGTCGGTTTCCCCTCCCGTCAATTTTAGTGCGTGGGTAAATATACGATAATCCGGCTTAGTATATCCACACTGCTCAGACGTTATAATAGTTTTCAGGTAGGGAGCCAGGCCACTACTGTTAATCTTATGATGCTGCACCTCGTGGAATCCATTAGTAATTATATGTATTTCATATATATCTTTTAAACTTTCAAGTAAAGCCAGAGCCCCCGGAATCAGGTTGTTTTTAAGCGGAGCCTGCGCCAGATAAGATTCGTCGAATTGATGCGCCAGTTTTTTATCGTGAATACCAAAATGTGCTAATGTTTGACGGAAACGCAGGGCGCGCAGTGTGGCTTTATCTATAATTTTTCGGCGGTAACGGTCCCAGAGCAAATCGTTGTAGTGATTGTAATGTTCAATAAACTCCGTGGCACTTCCAATGCCTTTTTCGTGTAAACTAAACTGAAAGAAAAGATCAGAGAGAGTTTCCGTCGCATTGCGCTCCATGTCCCAGAGTGTGCGGTCGAGATCGAAAAAGAGATGCGTGTATTGCAATTCGTTTATTTGGAAAAATTAAGATACTGGGAGAGGTGCAGCGTTTGCGCGAGGTAATTTAATATCAACGACCAAAGGAGAAGCGAGGTAAACAGTGCAAGCAGAATTTTCCACTTCTTACTGTAAAACCGGTTTATTACAAATGTGCCTATGGGAATGGAAATGATGCAGGGGGTAATAATTGCCAACCCCACCAGCCCGAATTTCCCGCGTATTCTCACAATAAAGCGTGTGGTACGTGTAAAACGACGTGGCTTGATACGCAGCATGGCTTTGGGATTGCGGCGCATAATGAGGGCTTTTATCCGGGTAATCAGCTTTCGCCATCCGGCCGTGAGCCAGTCGCCCACAAACGTAAAGGCCAGTATGCCGATTACTCCGCCCGAGGTCGTATAAAGAAACGACTGGGCAAAGTTGTATCCGAAATATTCCGAAATGGCCGGTGCAAATAAAAACTTCGTTGCTCCGGCAATCAGCAGTGCCCCTATCTGTTCAATCTCTACTATACTCATATCGGCACTGCGGGGTTAAACTTTACACTTTGGCTCCGTAGGCCAGATCGCCAGCATCGCCCAGACCCGGAACAATGTATGATTGTGCGGTTAATTCTTCGTCAATGGCACCTGTCCAGATTGTAACATTCTCGGGCATGTGACGTTTGGTATATTCCACCCCGGCCACGCTGGCTATGGCAGAAACAATATGCACATGTTTGGGTCGTCCGCGGCGGAGCAGCGCCTGATACGTCATTACCATTGAAGTGCCGGTGGCCAGCATCGGGTCGCAAAGTATAAGCACTTTGTCGTCGAGCAGCGGGCAGGCCATATAATCTACAAATACTTCAAACGAACCGTCTTTATGGTGTTTGCGGTAGGCCGAGATAAAACCGTTTTCGGCATAGTCAAACACCTGAAGCAAACCGTTATGCAATGGCAAACCAGCACGCAGAATGGTGGCAATTACAGGCTGTTCCTTCAGCACATCGGCCTGGGCAATACCCAGCGGCGTGGTTACATCGCGGCGCACATATTCGAGCTTGCGGCTGATTTCGAAACCAATGAGTGTGCCGATACGCTCCAGATTGCGGCGAAAACGCATCGGGTCTTTCTGCAATGTTACATCGCGCATCTCGGCCATGTAAACACTTATTACAGAATGTTGCTTGCTGAAGTCAATAACCATAACCGATTCGGAATTATTTTTTTAACAGCCTCAGCAGTCTTGGAAGTCTGTTGCTGCGAGCCTGCAAATATACACATTCTTTCGCCCCGAAACCTCTGTAAAACCTTGCCAGTTGCGGATCGTCAGAACCCTCAAAGTCGAGCACCAGATTTTTATGCGCATTTTCGGTAATAAACCGGTCGATAAGCGCAAACATGGCCCTTGCTTCCTTGCCTGCCTCACTCAATCCGGAAAACAGAAAAATAACCTTGCCGTTTGCATCCGCAAAAAACGCTCCCGCCAGCAATTCGCCATTGGCATCTGTAACGCCCCGGCTGTGCAAACGCCCGCGTGCATCAAGTGCCTGCAACAACTGCCTGAGCATATCGTAATGCACTTCGCGCAATGCACTCACGTTTCGCCCGCGACCATTTCTGAACAAGGTAATAATGGCTTCACGCGAGGGCGAATTGGTAAAAACCGGATTAAGTTTTAATGCTTTTTTCAGATTGCGGGCCGTGTTGTCTGAATAATCGGCCCTGAGTTGTTCGGCCGATTTAATCAGGTCAAGCTCGTGAGTTAGATGCGGATGTAATTCATACCCGCGCACTGATGAAGCCTTGTTAAATGTATTCAGGTTTATTTCCCGGTATTTGTATTTCGAAGGAACCGCGTCAAGAAACCGCGCCACCTCATCGGCCGTAAGTTTTTTCACCGAAAACACACCCAACTGCTGCACAAAAAACGGAGGATACAAATACGATATTCCTAATTTACGTCCCGCAGTAAGTGGCATTACACTTTCGTAATTGCCCTCCACAAGGGCTTCCCAGGGCGGACACACCACATCCAGGTACCACGAATACGCATATATGATTCCGTTGAACGATTGTCTTATGCAGGCATCCCACCTGTCGCGGTCAATTTCGTGGCGTTGTAAGTGACGGATCATACTGCCTGCTTATTTGCTTTGGCCAATTGCCGTTCATCGAGTGCATAGCTGGTTATCACTTCATACACTTTCTTCCAGCCCTTCCATTGCCACTCGTCGCTAAGCGTTTCGTTGTGCCAGAGAATCATAAACTCACCATTTACGGCTTTTACGGCATCGGCCAGTTGCTTTACGCGATCGGTGGCCTCGTCGGGTGTGAGTTTCATGTATAAATTAAGTGTGGCATCCATCACTGCAAAAGGGTGTATCCGCAATGCCGATTCTGCCTCAAAATCGAGATCATAAAAATTAAATGCCGACGAGATTCCGGCCCGAAAACCTATTTCGTTGGCAAATCCCATTGAGTAATCGTCCGTCACATCACGGTCAATCAGGTTCCGGTAGGTATCCGGAAACTTAAGCATCAGAAAATGCTGACGGCTTCTTACAATTTCAGTATGAAGGATGGAACGGAGGCGGCCAATTTCCACTTTTAACCGTTCGGGCTCTTTGTTGGAACCGAAAGACGGGTGTACGCCCACATCGGAGTAATCGGCCAGGTGACGGATGAGTTGCCTGAAGCGCCTGTTTTGAACCGGTACATTCTTGTCGTTCGTACCATAGTCGCCCACCAGAAAAAAATAAATAGGCCTGAATCCTCTTCTGCGCTGAATATCCAACTGAAACTCATACGTATCATACGGATCCTTTTCGAAATTGAAGAGTACGCGGAGGCGTTTCTTCAATCCGGCAAAATCGGCCTTGAGTACATCGCGGGCAATTCCTCCGCAGATACGCATTATTCCTTTTTCGCGGTAGGCCCAGGCATTGTCGATATCAATGGTGGGCGTAAACGTGTAAGTCTTTCTGGTTTGCTTTAACTCCGGAAAATGTGTGCGCAGCAAAGCCGACAACATTTGCGCCCACTGATCTACCACGGGCTGTGTAAGAAACCCGTGTTGCCAGGCCAGACTCTGGTGCGCATCAAATCTGTCGAGATGATCGCGGATATGAGGTAGGTATTCTTCGTACCGGCTTACCAGATAAAAACCGGCAGCAAACAAATCAAACGGAATGGCCGATTGCTTGCCTGTGGCATAAAATACTTTATGATTGTTCCAGGTGAATACAGAAATGTTCTGCTCGGTAATTCCCGTTTCAAACAACAACTGCCTCGACTGAAAAAAAAGTTCGTCGGCCAGCGGATGTGCCGAGTAACTGAACTTAGGCCCTTTCCAGGCCATAAACTCATCTCCTTTGGAAGTTACCCTGAACGAAATGCCCAGCAACTCTGTCAGGTACAATTTAAATATGTACTGATTCCTGCTGGTAATTTCGTGGGTATAGATGAGCAGATTCTGCATGGTTATCGCCCAAGATAGTTAATCAACCGGCTGCAGATAAACTCTGATGCCTTTCCGTCGCCAAAAACGGGAGGAAAATCGCATTTCGTATTCAAAAAATCTAAAGCCGATTTCACAATTTTCGCTGTATCGGCATCGGCCAGTATTGCAGCGCCGGCCCGGGTAAGTTCCACCCATTCGGTTTCGGGGCGAAGAATTACACAGGGTTTTTCAAAGAAATAAGCCTCTTTCTGCACTCCGCCCGAATCAGTGAGCACCAGCCTGCAATTTTTTTCCAATAAAATCATCTCCAGAAATGACACTGGCGGCAACAACATCAATCTTGGTTCGGCCGATATTCTGGCTTCCAGCGCAGGGTCGGAGGCAATGTTCTTTCTGGTTCGCGGATGAAGCGGAAGTACAATTTTCATCCCCGTTTTTGCAATCAGTTCAAAAAAAGCATCGAAAAGGGCATTCAGCCTTTCCGGCACATCGGTATTGCTGTCGCGGTGAACAGTGGCCAGAATAAATTCGCCCTGATTGATGTTCAGTTCCTGCATCAACCGGCTCTTTTGTTCGGCCAGTGAAGCAAAGTACAGGCTGTTGTCGTACATCACATCTCCGCAATGAAATACTGCGGGGGCATCGGCACTTACCTTCAGCCGGCCTGCAAGTATATCATTCATATACCTTGTTAAGCCTTCGGTTTCGAGGTTATGCAATCCGGTTTGAGTGGGTGTAAATAAAAACGAAGAAACATGATCGCATAAAATGCGGTTCACTTCCTCCGGCATTTTCTTATTAAACGAGCGCAAACCAGCCTCAATATGCACTACAGGTATGTGCAGTTTGGATGCAGCCACCGCGCCCGCAAGCGTTGAATTGGTATCTCCGTACACCACCAGTGCGTCGGGTTTTTCTTTCAGCAGCACCTCTTCAATACTCGAAATCATGGCAGCCGTTTGTCTGCCGTGGCTGCCCGACCCTACGTTAAGCCTGTAATCGGGCTGTGGAATACCCAGCTCTGAAAAAAACACCTCCGACATATTTTCATCATAGTGCTGCCCGGTATGCACCAGCACTTCTTTTATAGCCGAACTGAAGGAATTGTTAATCGCCCTGCTCAAGGCAGCCGCTTTGATGATCTGAGGCCTTGCCCCGATTATGGTAACCAGTTGAATCATGAGATAAACGACGGGGTATGTACCCGGCATCTGCAAAACTATAATAAGAAGTGTTCCCTATGATAATATGATCGATAATATCAATCTCAAGCAACTTGCCGCCCTCCACAAGTTGTTGGGTAAGTTTTGAATCCTCCTTGCTGGGCACAATACTGCCCGAGGGGTGATTATGCACCAGAATAAGGCCACTTGCCCCTGACTGTATTACACCACGAAAAAGAATTTTGGGATCTACTACTGTGGCCGATAAGCCCCCTTTGCTAAGCTGCTCCCGTTGAAATACTTCGTTTCTGCGGTTTACATATAATAACCAGAACTCTTCGTGGGGTAACTCTGAAAGCAGGGGCTTAAGAATCATGTAGGCATCAAAACTGCGCCATATCTTGTTTCGCTTCTTTCGGTAAAGCTCACTCTGCCGCCTGCGCCCAAGCTCAAGGGCAGCCAGTATCGAAACGGCTTTTGCATAGCCAATGCCCTTAAATTCAAGCAATTCCTTAATACCAATTTGAGAAAGATCAGCCAGGGAATTACTCACGGTGGAGAGTATCCGCTGAGCTATTTCAAGGGCCGATTCTTTTTGCGACCCCGACGAAATTAATATCGCAAGTAATTCAGCATCAGTAATATAAGATGCTCCTTTGGAAGCCAGTTTTTCTCTGGGCCGATCCTGAGCCGACCATTCCCTGATACATGATTTCCCCTCACTCCGCTCTGCCATAAAAAAAATGGGTGACAGACAAAGATATCCATCACCCAAAGGAACGTCAAGTTTTTTTTACTAACCAAGTTTCGCCACAAACACCGCAGCCTTTGATTTCAGGTTAGAAGCTTTATTCTTGTGAATAATGTTTTTCTTGGCAAGTTTATCAAGCATCGAGGCCAGTTTCGGTAAAAGTGCCTCGGCAGTCTTTTTATCTTTCTCACCACGCAGTTTCTTGAGAACCGTGCGGGTTGATTTTGCCTGATAACGGTTCAAAAGACGCTTGGCATCATTGGAACGAATACGCTTGATTGAAGACTTATGATTAGCCATTGAATGATAACATGTTTATTTTGAGGTGCAAATATAGACTTTTTTGAATTACACCAAACAGCGCTGCCATTTTTTTTCTTCCTCAGGCCCAGAAAACAGTCTTTTGCGCTATTAACAGACACCTTGTCGTAAACATCTTCAATTTTAATCTGTTATCTAATTGATTTTTACCACTTTTGGTTTGTGATTAAACCGTGCCATAACCTTGAAAGACCTGGCACTTCACCTACCGAAAATACAAAACATTGATTATCAACATCTAACCGAGTAGAAAAGAAAGGAAGGGACGTAGATGCCAGCTAAATACACCATTAAAGACCTTGAGCGCCTCTCCGGCATAAAAGCACATACCCTGCGTATTTGGGAACAGCGCTACGGCATTCTCTCTCCAGAGCGAACAGCCACCAATATCAGGTGGTACCTGGCCGATGATTTACGGAAAATTCTAAACATTTCGGTACTTAACAGTCACGGAATCAAGATATCGCGCATTGCCCAGCTTTCAGATGATGAAATAAACGAGCAGGTGCGCCGGTTTACCGAAAATCAGATCAATGAAAGTGAACAGGTTACCTCTTTGGTAATCTCCATGATTGAATTTGATGAGGCCCGGTTCGAGAAAATCGTTTCCGGCTGCATACTCCGTTTTGGGTTTGAAAAAACCGTGGAAACCATCATGTTCCCCTTTTTCAGGAAAATTGGGGTAATGTGGCAGACCGGTTCAATAAACCCGGTTCAGGAGCACTTCATTTCCAATCTGGTTCGCCAGAAACTTATTGTGGCAATAGACGGTCTTATTCCTGAAGTAAGACGTGACCATAAAACCTTTGTGCTGTTCCTGCCCAGCAACGAATTGCACGAAATGAGTCTCCTTTATTATGCATATAAAATAAAGGCAAGGGGCCATAAACTCATTTATCTGGGCCAGTCGGTTCCTTTCGAGGACCTGGAACGCTCATTCGATTTGAGGAGACCTGATTATTTCCTTACCATATTTACCCATGATATGAAGGAAATAAATCTTAACGACTACCTGTACCGGCTCTCCATCACCTTCCCCGAAACACCTGTACTTGTGTCGGGATTCCAGGTGTTGAAGCGTAAAATCCAGGTTCCTTCCAACGTAACAATCTTCAATAACCCCGAAGATCTCCATTCTCATATTAATTAATGCTCTTGTAAAAAACTTAATTGGTTGATTATCAGCACTGTTTAACAAAACGGCTTTAATCTTCCACAAATGCTTTGGTTTTGTGGAGGGAATGTGTAGATTTGTTCAACAAAACATAAGAGCAATGACTTCAATCGAATTCAATGAGCAATTAGTGAAGCATCGTCCGGCACTCCGAAACTTTGCCCTAAGCCTTACTTCTGATTCCGAGGAAGCTCAGGATCTTTTACAGGATACCATGCTAAAGGCATTGGTTTATCAGGACAAGTTTGCCGAGGCCACCAACCTCAAAGCGTGGTTGTATATGATTATGAAAAATACTTTCATCAATTCATATCGCCGCACTGTGAAGGCACGGGAAATTCTACAGAAAACCAAAGAAACAGCCTCTGTTCATCTGGTAAAAAACAACCAGCAGAACACAGCGGAAACCGTGCTGAGCGAAAAAGAGATTATGGCCAGTATTGACCAGCTGGAAGACGAATACAAAATTCCCTTCCTGCGTTTCTACAACGGCTTTAAATATAAAGAGATTGCAGACGAGATGGATCTCCCGATCGGCACAGTGAAAAGCCGTATTTTCCTCGCCCGCAGAAAACTTATGGATAAATTGAAGGATTACCGGAACTGATTAAAGTTTAATGTTTCTTTCAAAAGGCTAAACAAGCTCTATACCCGGCTTGTTTAGCCTTTTGTATTTACAGATCTACATTATGCTTTTACAACAGACAAAAAATGACTTTGCCATTGATGAGGCGGGCGACAATCATTATTCGGAAAACCCCGATACTCCGCTGAGGCCGGATGCTTTTCTGATGAGTGATGAGGACAAAATTGAACTCATTGAAAAACATTTCCGCGAAATCATGAATGTACTCGGGCTCGATCTTTCGGACGACAGCCTGGCCGGCACTCCGCACAGGGTGGCCAAAATGTATGTAAATGAAATTTTTTCCGGACTCAACCCGGCCAATAAACCGGCCGTAAAGCTTTTCGCAAATAAATATTCGTATGGCGAAATGCTGGTGGAAAAAGACATCACACTTTTCTCGTATTGCGAACATCATTTTGTGCCCATCATTGGTAAGGTACATGTGGCGTACATTCCCCGAAAAAAAGTGGTGGGTCTTTCCAAACTCAACCGCATAGTAAAGTATTTCGCCAAACGACCGCAGGTGCAGGAACGCTTAACCGTGCAAATTGCCGACGAGTTGCGCAATGTGCTGGAAACCGACGATGTGGCTGTGATTGTGGATGCCCGCCATCTTTGCGTGTCGGCCAGGGGTGTGGAAGATGTAAACAGTTCCACCATCACTGCAAGCTATAACGGTAAATTCCGCTCTGAGCAAACCCGCAGCGAACTTCTTACTTACGTAAGCACAAAATGAGCCAGCGCACAATTGCAGTTGCCGGTGCCACATCAGGCATAGGCCATGAGCTTTGCAAGCAGCTTATCGAAGAAGGCCACAGCGTAATTTCTCTTTCGCGCAGTGCTGAGTTTACCATGCCGGAGGTTACTCACCATACAATTGACTGGAGCAATGAAACGCTTCCGTCAAACCTCCTGCCCGATAAACTTGATGGTGCCGTATATCTTCCCGGCAGCATTTTACTGAAGCCTTTTCACCGCATTACTGCCGCAGAATGGGAGCTTGAATTGCAACTCAATGTAATGGGTGCTGTAAGATTTCTTCAGGCTGTTTATCCGTCACTGAAGGCCTCGGGAAACGCATCTGTTGTGCTCATGAGCACCGTGGCCGTGCAAACCGGAATGCCTTTTCATGCCTCGGTGGCGGCTGCGAAGGGAGCTGTGGAAGGTTTAACCCGCGCACTCGCAGCCGAATGGGCACCAGTGATCCGCGTAAATGCAGTTGCGCCCTCGTTAACAGATACGCCGCTTGCTTCCAAACTGCTGGCATCACCCGAAAAGCGCGAAGCATCTGCCAAAAGACATCCGCTGCAAAGAACCGCAACTGCCGCCGAAATTGCGGCCACAGTTAAGTTCTTGCTCAGCAATAATGCGTCGTGGATTACCGGACAAATAATTCATCACGACGGTGGAATTTCGTCCTTACGTTTGTTTTAACCATGCATGGCAAATCAACCCTGCCACAAAAAACATGTCTGGTTTGCAATCGCCCTTTTTCCTGGCGAAAGAAGTGGGAAAAAAACTGGGATCAGGTTAAGTTTTGCAGCCAGCGTTGCAGAATGTCGAAGAAAAATGTGAAGTAGTATGCCTCAGGAAACAATAATACTCTGGTACAGGAACGACTTGCGGATTCACGATCATGCCCCGCTCAGTTTCGCTGTTTCTAAAGCAAAGTATGTAATACCGGTTTACGTTATCGACGAGCGGCAATTCGAAACCAGCCAATATGGTTTTCAAAGAACCGGTCAGCACAGGCTTCTTTTTCTGCAACAGTCTGTAATGACTTTGCGCGATCAACTCCGGAATCTTGGAAGCGAACTGATAATACGCTGCGGAAAACCGGAAGAAATTGTGCCCGCTCTGGCTGCCGAGTATGGAGCTTCACGCGTGGTTTATCACGAAGAGGCTGCGTTTGAGGAAAAGCAGGTGGAGAAACAATTACAAGACAACCTGCTCAGAAATCATATCATTTTCGATACCTGGTGGGGAGCCACACTTACGCCTAAAGAAGACCTTCCGTTTACCATTTCGCATTTGCCCGGCGTGTTTACCCGGTTCCGTTCGCTGGTAGAAAAAAATCTTGTTTTCCCGCCACCAATTCCGGAACCGGTTTCCATTCACACACCCATTATTCAAACGCCCGGCGAATGGCCGGAACAGTTTGCCTGTTTGCCGGCGAAAGATGAACGGATGTCGATTGATTTCAAAGGTGGCGAAGTGGAAGCATTGAAACGATTAAATTATTACCTCTGGGAGGGCGATCATCTCCGCCATTACGAAAGCACCCGCAACGAACTTGCCGGCCCTGATTTCTCCACAAAATTTTCGCCCTGGCTGGCGCTCGGATGCCTCTCCCCGCGCCTGATTCACCTCGAGACAAAACGGTATGAGATAAAACGCATCAGCAACAAATCAACCTACTGGATTATTTTCGAATTGCTCTGGCGCGATTTCTTCCGCTTCAACGCACTCAGGTACGGTGCGCAACTTTTTGCACTGCATGGCAATGGCAAGCAAAAAGCCTCCGAGCATTTCGACAAAGAGTTGTTTGATGCCTGGTGCGAAGGCCGTACCGGATTCCCTTTTGTAGATGCCTGCATGAGAGAACTTCGCAGCACAGGATTTCTTTCAAACCGTGGACGACAAAATGCAGCCAGCTTTTTCGTACACGATCTTGGTCTCGACTGGCGGGCCGGTGCAGCCTGGTTCGAATCGCAGCTTATCGACTATGATGCGGCAAGCAACTGGGGAAACTGGGCCTACATTGCCGGAGTGGGAAACGACCCTCGCTCAAACCGCTATTTCAACATTCCTGCCCAAAGCGAGCGTTACGATCACAATGCCGAATTTACCTTGCGCTGGTGCCCCGAACTGAAAAACGTGCCTCCGCAAATCATTCATCACCTGCACGAATACTCAAAGGGATTCGTACAAAACTTCAATCTCCGCATCGGCACCGATTATCCTTCACCGGTAGTAATACCTGCATACATTAACAGAACCAAACCCGATCAATCCGACACACACTATGGCATGTTATGTTCTTGACCGAACCCAGCGCCTTCCCATTACGCCCGAACAGGCATGGGCGTTTTTTTCTTCACCTGAAAATCTTCAGAAAATCACTCCGCCCGAAATGAATTTCGTGATTACCTCGGGCAACGGCAGCGATAAAACTCATTCAGGACAAATCATTACTTATAAGGTAAGTCCGCTTGCAGGCCTGAGAATGTTTTGGATGACCGAAATAAAGCATGTGGAGGAGCCGCTATTTTTTATTGACGAACAGCGCCGAGGGCCATATTCGTTATGGCATCATAAACACTACTTCAAACCCATAGAAGGCGGCGTGGAAATGCGCGACCTGGTGCATTATCAGCTACCCTTAGGTTTTCTGGGTGATATTGCACACGCCTTGTTTGTGAAGAAGAAACTGAATAAAATTTTTGATTATCGCTTTGAGCAGCTCGAAAAACTATTTGGGAAATTATGAAGATCATTGAACCAGCCGAAATAGACCGCATCATTGAAATGGCCTGGGAAGACCGCACACCGTTTGATGTAATTGAATTTCAGTTTGGCCTTACACCCGGCGAAGTAATTGAACTGATGAGACGTGAATTGAAACCGGCTTCATTCCGCCGATGGAGAAAACGTACCGACGGCCGTACAACCAAACACCAGGTCCTTTCGTCAGACAAAACCGGCACCCGGTTCAAATCCAGCCGGCAACGCAGCATTTCATCCAACCGCGTAACCTGAGCCCTACATGATTCTCCGGCTTGTTCTTGGCGATCAACTTAATCATACTCACAGTTGGTTTTCATCTGTTTCCGATGAAATAACTTATGTGATGATGGAAGTACGTCAGGAAACAGATTACACGCTGCATCATGTACAAAAAGTAATTGCCTTCTTTGCGGCAATGCGCTCTTTTGCCGGTGAAATGAGGAATGCAGGGCATAATGTGATTTATATTCCGCTCGATGAAAAAACGAACCGGCAAAGTATTGGCAAAAATCTTACTGAAATAATTTCCACCCGTGGCATCACCCGTTTCCAGTACATTTTGCCCGATGAATACAGGCTTGATGAAGAATTAAATAAATTTTGCCAGTCGCTTTCCATACCCTTTGAAGCGTTCGACAGCGAACATTTTCTTACCCAACGGTTTGATCTCCGGAATTTTTTCAGCGGTAAGAAAATGTACCTGATGGAATCATTTTACAGAGATATTCGCCGGAAAACCGGTTATCTCATGTTTAACAACGAACCACTTACCGGACAATGGAATTACGATCACGACAACAGGAGCGGGTTTAAACCGGGAGTGAAAAAAATTTCGCCGCTTGAATTTGGCCACAATCATTCGGCCTTACATGAAATGCTCAAAAAATGCGGGGTGAATACTTTTGGTGAAGTTGATCCCGAAAATTTTGCCTGGCCCGTAAACAGAGCCGAGGCGTTAAAGGTACTGGACTATTTCTGCCTGAATCTGCTCGGTCAGTTTGGTATGTGGCAGGACATGATGAGCACTCAGAACCGCACACTTTACCACTCGCGTTTGTCGTTTGCGCTCAATGTAAAACTCATTTCCCCTGCCGAAGTTACTGAACGCGCCATTGCAGAATGGGAAAAAAGACCCGATGAAATTTCCATTGCCCAAATTGAAGGTTTTGTGCGCCAGATTATAGGCTGGCGCGAATATATGAGGGGAATTTATTGGGATAAAATGCCTGAATATGCTTCATTGAATTTTTTCTCTCACACTACTCAATTACCCGATTGGTTCTGGACAGGAAATACCAAAATGAACTGTCTGAAACAGGCAATCACCCAGTCGCTTGAAACGGCTTATGCACACCATATCCAACGGCTGATGATTACCGGCAACTTTGCCCTGCTGTCCGGTATTGATCCTGATGAAGTGGATAAATGGTATCTCGGTATTTATATTGATGCTATTGAATGGGTGGAAATTACCAACACACGGGGCATGAGCCAGTTTGCCGACGGAGGAATTGTAGGATCAAAACCTTACGTGTCTTCGGCAAATTACATCGACAAAATGAGCGACTACTGCAAAACCTGTGCTTACGACCGCAAAAAAAAGTACGGTGCTTTTGCCTGTCCGTTCAACAGCCTCTACTGGCATTTCTACGAACGCCAACGCAATCTGCTCGAAAAAAATCCGCGCATAGGTATGATGTACCGCACCTGGGATAAAATGAACCCGGCCGAAAAAGAAAAAATTCTTAGTCAGGCCAATCTTTACCTTGAAAAACTGAACGAATTATAAAAGTTTGGGCAGTTGCGATACATAACGCACGGTTAACAAACTGCTCAATCGTTTTGCAGTTTCTTTCCGGTGAGTTTGGGCAAATTGCTTTTCGGCAGCGGTCATCATCGAAAAAATTTCCCTGAAAAGCTGTTCCCTCAGTTTTTTATCCGTTTGCACAGCCTGCGCAATTATTTCGTGCTGGCGGGCGGGTGGCACACCTGCAAAACCGGGATGCTTCTGTGAAATATACCTGCGAAGGGTTTCCAGAAGCCATTCGTTTTTGAGTTTGAGTATGGGGCGCAGGGTGTGGCCCTGAAATTTTTCGGCCTCAAGTGCTCCCGAATCGTCGAAAACCACTGCCGGTCTTAATGCAAGTAATTCTTCATCGCTTAAAAAATCGTCGGCATACATACGCAAATTTACAAAGCTGCCGGTGAACTTACTATTTTTAACGCATAATGAAAGCCATTCTTATCGACGATTCGGCCGATGCCCGGCAGGCCCTGAAAGCAGATATTGCCCGCTGGTGCCCGCAACTTGAAATTGCCGGCGAAGCCTCCGGCATGGTGGAAGGTCTGCAACTGCTCCGCTCCAAAGCCTGCGATGTGGTTTTCCTCGATATTCAGCTTGGCGATGGCGACGGGTTTCAGCTGCTCGAACAATTGGGCAATACAAAGGCGCAGATCATTTTTACCACCGGGCTCGATAACTACGGCATCCGCGCCATAAAATTCAGTGCACTCGATTACCTGCTCAAACCCGTTGACCCCGACGAACTCATTGCCGCCGTTAAAAAACTCGAAAACCATCAAACCACTTCGGCCGAAAACCTTCGCCTCTTTACCGAACAATACAAACAGCCCGCACAAAACCTGCACCGCCTTGCCCTCAACAGTGCCGACCGTGTACACGTGGTACACATCAACCATATCATCCGTTGCGAATCAGACCGCAACTACACCACATTTTACCTGAATAATAATACCAAACCCATTGTAGTTACCCGCACACTCAAGGAATACGAAGATTTGCTCGAACCTTCGGGCTTTGTACGTGTGCATCATTCGCACCTCATCAATCTCGAGCACCTCAAAACCTTCATGAAAAACGACGGAGGCTATGCGGTAATGAGCGATGGTACAAATGTGCCTGTTTCGGTACGCAAAAAAGAAGACCTGCTCAAAGCGCTCGGACTTTCGTGAAAATTTCACACTCCGCATCCGAGAAAGCTGTTTTCAGATACTGCACAAAACCGGGCAAAACCACCAAACAGTTTTCATCCCGCAACCCACACCTGCACAACATTTTCCAGCAGGTGTTTCCGTAGCTCTGTAATTAATTGCTGCCGGTATTAGCTTGCAGCATGTTTGGAATCCGGGCAAAATTTCTGCTGGCGTTGCTGGGTGTTTCGTTGCTTGCTTTACTCAGTGCGCAGCTTTCCTGGTCGTTGCATGGCGCAAAGCAGGAGGCGGTGTTTATTCCGGTAAGCGAAGGTCTGGTGCATTGCAGCGGTTCGCAGCAGCAGTTTGATTTGCTCAGGCTAAAACAAACCGGTACGCGGCGCATACTTATTTTTCATACCGACAGCACAGCCGCTCTCGCCGCCGAACTTGCCACGCTGCTGCGCAAATCGGTAAACGATCCGCGTCTTACGGCTTCGTGGAAATGGAGCATGAACTGGCAGCGTTTGTACAACAGTGCCGACGGCAGTTGCCTGCTGTTTAAACGCCCCGGCAAACTCATCGTGCCCGACAGCAAACGCAGCGACCAGGATTACTGCGAAGGCTGGGTTACCTGCAATGCCGCACCGGGCACTAAACTCCGTCTCATCTGCCGCCCGTCCACCGAAGATGCCACGATTATTCACGGCCAGGCAAATCTATTCACCGAATACCACTTAACCGCCGGGCAATGGCAGTTGCTCGAATGGGATGCCGGCGGCGAAACCCGGCTCACTTTCCGAAGCAGCCTCAGTCCCGAAATTGGTGTGCTGGCGGTAGAGCCTCCAAACGGCGTGAGCGTATGGCAATTGCCCACTCCGCAATGCCCCGGCAACTCGCTGCGCAATCAGGCGGTTTTGCTGGCTCCGGCGCTGGTAATTGCCCTCGGCCAATCGACCGAAACAACAAACCAGCTTCACAATCTGCGTGCACTTTTTCCGCACAGCGCCCTGCTCTGCTGCACCACTTCCGAACCCGGCCGGTTTGCACCAATGCATCAGCAGCAGACAAAATACTCGGCCGCAATGCTCCTGTTTCCGCCTCAAACCACTACAAATTACCGGGCTGCCTGCATGGCAAGGCTAATCAACCATATACCCGGACTTCAACCCTGATGCGCCGCGGTGCAGCCGGTTGTCTGTGCCGCACACATCGGTTCGGGTAAAACGAAAAACGGCTGTGCCTGAATTTGGGCACAGCCGTTTTGGTTTATACGCTTTGTTTACTTGGGGCGACCTGAAGGTGCCGAAGGTTGCTGCGGAGCGGGTTGTGCGCCGCCACGGGGAGTTTCAACCGGCCTTTCATTGCCCGAACCGCCACGGGGCTTGTCGTCGGGCTTTTCTGAAGGCTTTGTTTCAACTGGTTTGTCGTTGCCCGAATTGCCACGGGGATTCTCGGAAGGCTTTGTTTCTACCGGTCTTTCCGAAGGCTTTTCGGGTGTGGTAGTGGTGGTTTGAGGGCGCGAAGTGGTGGTGCGCGGTTTCGTCGGTGTTACATCGCCACCGCCTGAGTTGCCATTCTGGGTACCGCGGCTTTGTGCGTTAAAAGTTACCGTGAGTTCCCTTTCGGCAAAACCAATGCTGTTCTGAATACGCACACGGATGGTGTTTACCCCATTCTGAAGCGGCGCAGTAAAGGTGAGCGTATTGGTGGCTGCGGTGTAGGTAAAATTGGTAGTGTTATTACCGTTTATCCTCACCGTAATCTGCGCAACAGAACTGATACCCAGTGTACGCATGGTTACATCATAAGACTGATCCTGCGTAATGTCTGTGAGGGAGGAAGGCGTAACCAGCACAATTACCGGATCGCTTTCGGGCTGCGAGCGCGGGCGGCCCACATCGCCATTGCCGGGCGAAGACACGGTGTAATTAATGGTGGTGCTCTTGCTGTCTGAACCGTTGGCGTTGGACGCGGTAATGGTATAAGTATTTGCGCCGTTGTTCAGGTTGTCGGTAAAGGTTACCGTGTTGTTGCTGTAGTTGAAATTAACCGTGGTATTGTTGCTGCGCTTCACGGTTATTTCTGACGCCGAGTTTACATACCGAACCGTAGCCACTACCGTGGCGCTGGCCGTTGCCGATACGCTGGGACTGTTTGCCGGTGTGGTAATCACTACCTGCGGCCCGCGCGGAGGTGCCTGCTTAAACAACACCGAAGCATTGTCGGATGCAGTACCCGCTGAGTTCATCGCACGCACTTCGAAAGTGGTGGTGCCGGGCGAAAGCGTGGTGGAGTATGTAAGCACTTTCGAATTCATATCGTAGGTGAAACCACTTACCACTGCGTTGTTCAGCTTCACGGTGATGTCTGATGCACTCAGCACATTCATTACGGTAGCCGTAAAGGTAAATGCGGCATTGGTTACGCTATGCGGTGTGGCAGCCGGATTGGTAATGTTTACCGCCGGAGGCAGCGGATGATACATAATCATCATCGGCTCCGAGTCGGTGCCTGCGCTGTTGGTGCCGGTAACCACACAATTGGCAGTTTGCGACATTTGAAGTGTAACGGGGAATGTTACCGTAGCCGCATTGCCATTTACACTGAATCCGAAATTGGTTACAGGTGCGTTGTTCACCGTAACTGTTACCTGGCTGGCCGCAGTTACATTGGTTACACGCGCCACCACGTTGTTGTTTGAGGTGGTGGTGGTAAACGGACTGTTTGAAGGTGTGGTGTAAGTAACCACCGGAGGATTTACCGTGGGAACGAGTACAGTATATACAATCATACAATCGGCCACATCTCTTCCTGCACTGTTGGTGCCGGTTATGGTAATTGTATTGTTGCCTGCATTAAGTGTAACAGGGAAACTGATGGTGGCCACACTTCCGTTTACCGAGAAACTGAAGTTGGTTACAGCCGTTCCGTTAAACTGCACGGTTACCTGATTTGCTGCGGTCACATTGGTTACCGTAGCGGTAATGGTCATGGTTTGCGACTTGGTATTGTGCGGGCAGTTTTGCGGGCTGGTAATGGTTACCACCGGCGGATTTACCGTGGGCACCAATACGGTGTACACAATCTGGCAATCGGCCACATCGCTTCCTGCGCTGTTGGTGCCGGTGATGGAAATGCTGTTGGCACCTGCATTAAGTGTAACGGGGAAACTGATGGTGGCCACATTGCCATTTAGTGCAAAGGTGAAGTTGGTAACCGGTTTGTTGTTGAACAACACACTTACCTGGCTGGCCGCAGTTACATTGGTTACCGTAGCCGAAACAGTCATGTTTTGCGACTTGGTATTGTGCGGGCAGCTTTGCGGGCTTGTAATGGTTACCACTGGAGGATTTACCGTTGGTGCTGATGCAGTATAGGTAATCTGGCAATCGGCCACATCGCTTCCCGCGCTGTTGGTGCCGGTGATTGATACTGTATTTACACCACTGTTTAAAGAAGCCGTGAAACTGATGGTGGCCACCGAACCATTCAGCGCAAAGCTGAACGGATTTACCGCCACACCGTTGAGCAACACACTCACCTGACTGGCTGCGGTAACGTTGGTAACCGTAGCGGTAATGGTAAGCGTTTGTGTGTTTACCGTAAACGGACAACTGCGCGGGTTGGTAATGGTTACATCGGGCGGCAACACGGCAGGTGTGTTGGGCTTGTAGGTAATCTGACAGGTTTCGGCATCGCTTCCTGCGCTGTTGGTGCCGGTAATGCTGAGTGTGTTTACACCGCTGTTGAGCACCACGGGGAAACTGATGGTAGCCACCGAACCGTTAAGTGCAAAACTGAAGTTGGTCACTGCAGCACCGTTAAACAACACGCTCACCTGGCTGGCAGCAGTTACATTGGTTACCGTGGCGGTAATGGTCATGTTCTGCACTTTGGTGGTGTGCGGGCACGAAGCCGGGCTGGTAATGGTTACCACCGGAGGCTGCACCGTGGGCGAGTTGGGCTTGTAGGTAATCTGACAGGTTTTGATGTCGGAACCGGCCGCGTTGGTGCCCGAAATGGTGAGGTTGTTTACACCACTGTTAAGCACCACGGGGAAACTGATAGTTGCCATCGTGCCATTGAGTGCAAAACTGAAGTTGGTAATGGTAGCACCGTTAAATATTACACTTACCTGACTGGCTGCGGTAACGTTGGTTACCGTGGCGGTAATGGTCATGTTCTGCACTTTGGTGGTGTGCGGGCATGAAGCCGGGTTGGTAATGGTTACCACCGGTTTGGCCGGGGCAGGTGTAAAGTTGTACATAATGGTAGTGGCATCGTTGGCCATACCAAACTGGTTGGTTACGGTAATCTGATAGAGGTTGCTGCCGGTTTGCAAATTGGCAGGGAACGAAACCACACCGGTTGCAGAATTGAACGTAAAATTGGTTACCGACTGACCGTTTTGTGTAACCTGCACATTGGCTGCCGAAGCAACATTTTGTGTGGCCGCAGTAATGGTTTGATTGGGCTGTGTCCAGGTTACGGGCGAGCCGGCCGGGTTGGTAAAGTTTACCGTGGGCGGCACACCGTTGTTGCTGTTGCCCGATTTGAAGATGATGGTCTGATTATCGTTATCGGCACCGGCTGCGTTGGTGGCTACCACATAATAAGTGTTGTTGCCCGGCTGCAGGGTGTGGCTGAATGTCATTAACTGCGTGGTCGGGTTAAAGTTAAAGGCCGACTGCGGCATGGTTTGCCCGTTAATGGTGAGGCTGATCTGGCTTTGCTGCAATACGTTTCTCACGCGCACAGTCAACTGCTGGTTTACTATGGCGGTTGTGTAAGGATTGGTATTGGGCACGGTAAAATCAACCTGCGGCGGGGGCAGTGTGCTCAGGTTGGGATTCCCTCCGCCGGGATTGTTGGGGAACGGATCAGGATCGGGCTGCTGGGTAATTACCGGCGGGATGGGATTGTACACGGGAGGTGTTACCACAGGTGTGGGAGGCAGCGGAGGCTGCGTGGTGGTGGTTGAAGTATTGCTGGTGGTACCAAAGCGCCAGCGAAGCACCAGGCCGGTGTAATGAAACATATCGTTGTTGGGCGTGGCCACTCCGGTGTGGTTAAAACGGGTACCGTCAATCACATCGTTAAGCGCAAAAGTGGTGCGGTGCTCCACACCGATAGAAAATGCACGCCATTCATAACCAAATCCGAAACCGGCCGAGGGCATAAACGACCACTGACCGCCATTTACACTGCCGTCGGCATTTGTCTCGTAAGTATCATCGAGCATGGCATCCAGCTGGTCGCCCACAGCATCTTTATCGCCGGGAGTGGTAATGGTGGTGTAGTTGTAAAGGTTGCCCAACGCATCGCGCTGGTTGGTGGTGGTTTTCCAGTAATTCATACCGGCACCGCCAAAACCATAAAGTAAAATACCTCGCTTGCGCAGCGTATTGCTTCCGATGAGAAGTTCGGCGGCAAGCTCGTTGTAGCGGAAACGGTAATTGCTGTAAATATTACCATTGTTTACCGGATCGGCCACATAGTTTGTGCTGCCCGAGTTGAGCACCGGGTTGTTGCCAATACCCAGCGGATGGTAGTTGTAGCCAAAGTTGCGCCCGTCGATAAAACGGAAACGCAGCCCGATGAAAACCGGACTTTTTGAACTTACACGGGTAAATTTCGAAGCCTGAATACCCCAGGCAAGCCCTGCACGGGGTTGCATGTCGCTGGTTTGGAAAGATCCGCCAAGATCAACTCCCCACCACCAGGGGTTTCTTTCTGCCAGCATGTTTTGGCTCACTGCGGGAGTGAGGCTGAGCAGCATCATCAAAAGAGTAAATAATCGTTTCATGGTTTCAAATCATTTAACGGGGTTGTTTTTGGCTTAACAGGAATTGTGCCGAAAACAGAATTTTATTTAGCCAAAATTTAGATAATTGATAATCAGGCGATTAAATTACCACCCATTACGGTTTGGCAAAGCTAAACATTCCCATTCGTAAAACAAATCCTTCCATTCACCGTTAAATTTTTTCCATACATTGATTCAGTTTTTTGCGCATCGCGGAATGGTTGTTGCTGGGCAGAACTTCGTACTTTCACACCACGTTGTGGTTGTTTATTCTTCACATATACGCGGACTAAGTGATTCCGAGCTCGTAGAGCAGTTCAAAGCTGATGGCAATCAGATGCTTATCGGCGAACTGTTCAGGCGATACCGGCATCTCGTATATGGTGTATGTATGAAATACCTGGCCGATGAAGACGAGAGCCAGGATGTGCAGATGCAGGTTTTCGAAAAACTGCTTACCGATCTTCACCGTCACGAAATTTCGCAGTTTAAGGGATGGCTTTATGCGGTAGCGCGTAATGAATGCCTCATGTATTTGCGCAGCCGTAAATCGAAAAGACTGCACGAGCAGGAATTGCAAAAAGATTTGGCAGGCTTTATGGAAACCGAAACTCCGGTGCATCCTGATGGTGTAACAGAACAAGAATGGCTGCTCCGGCAAATGGAAAACGGCCTTCAGCACTTAAACGAACAACAGCGCAACTGTATTGAACTTTTTTACCTCCAGAAAAAAAGCTACCAGCAGGTGGCCGATCAAACGGGCTACAGCCTTACCGAAGTAAAAAGCCATATACAAAACGGAAAACGAAATTTAAAAATCCTCCTCACCAAACAACAGCATGGCTGATCAGTTTACATATCCGCTCCTGCCGCAGTCGCCGTGTTTAACGGAGGAACAGTTGCTTGCCTATATCGATGGCAAAATGAGTGCGGCCGAACAGCACGAAGCCGAGTTGCACATTACCGACTGTGCCCTGTGCAGCGATGCCATTGACGGCTGGAAATTGGTGAAAGACCGCAGCAAGGCACTTCAGTTTCCGGCCGAAGTAGCCATGACTGCCGCCGCTCCCGAAACGGCCACTGAGCCTGAAGAAAAGCACGAACCCAAAGTAATTCCGCTGCAGCCCAAACGCCGCCTCTGGATGAGCATTGCTGCCAGCGTGGCCGTGATATTGGTAATTGCCGCCACCATTACCATAATTGTTCCCCACAAAGACAAGCAACTGGCCGAAAACACCGCCGCCAAAAAGCCAAACTCGTCAAACCAGTCGTTGCCAGCCCCTCCGGCCGACCAAAACGTAGCCAAAAACCAGGCTCCCGTGCCCGCAGCCGAGTTGCCCCAACCCGTAATTGAGGTTGGTCCCACCACATATTACTCTCAGGAATCTGTGACCGATGAACCTGCTCCGGGATATCTGTACGAAGATTTAGCCAGCGCTGCACCGCCCGAAAAAAACGATGCAATGACGATGACCGAAATGCTGAAACAGGAAGACGACAACCGCATTTCAGCAGGTGCAGCAGACGACGAACAGAAAAAAGCACCGGCCGATAAAGACCAATTTGCCGTGGTAAAGGCCGATTCTACTGTGACCTCGGGCAGTGGAGTTCAATTGAGCAGTACCGCCACAAGCCCAAGTTATCAATGGAACACCAGCGGGCAAACTGTAGGAGAAGTGGTTGTGGCAGATGAAAAAGTGGAACGGCGCAGAGAGTCGGCGCAGAGGGCAAAAACAAAATCAAAAGCTGCATCGGCAAAACCGTCGGCTCCTTCGCAGGCCGAAGCCGAATCAGAAATGCCTTCAAACCCGAACTATACACTGGGCATGAGTTTGATGCAGCAGAAAAAATACAACGAGGCCATTGCCCAGTTCGATAAAGTGCTGGCTGTAAAAACCAATTTGAATTACAGCGATGCGCAGTGGCAGAAAGCTTTGGCACTCATTCAGCTTGGCAAAAAAGAAGAAGCACGCACATTGCTTCAGGAAATTGTAGCTGGCAACGGAACCTACAAAGCCAGGGCAGAAGCCGAATTGAAGAAGTTGTAACCCATACCTAAAAACAACAGGAGGCCGCATGTAAATTGCGGCCTCCTGTTGTTTTATACAAACATTACATGCTATTTCTTCAGATAAAAATCAGACAGTGTGCTGGTGATGGAAAATGTATTGGTGCCTCCGGCAATGTGATAAGCCGAGCGGGCATAGCTAATGTTGAATTTATAAATACGAATGCCGGCACCGAAAGAAAAACCAATCATTCCGGGGCGTGTGTCGAGCAGCATTTCGCGGCGGCGCTGGTAGTTGAATCCGCCGCGCAGGAACATGGCTTTACCGATTAATATTTCGGCACCTACCACTACGTGGCGGGCCAGTTTATCGCCGAATGTGCGGAAGCGGCTTACTTTAATGGAATCGCCGGTGAGCGGGTCAACGGTTTGGGGCGGATTGGCGGGGTCGATGTAGGTAAGGTCCCATTGCTGCAGGTGCTGTAAGGTCATAAACAGGCGAATGGGCATGTGTTTGGGCTTTTTCGAAAAGCCTGCTTCAATTTCGAAGGGGAGATTTTCGCGGTTGCCGGGGGTGTAGGTCGAAATCATGCGGCCGGTGTTTCGGATCATGATGGAGGCCGAGAAGTTTTTGGCAGGGCGGTGGTAGGTAACCGCGGCATCAAACGCCAGGGCGCTGGCCTGCCAGAGGTAAAGGTTCGACTGGAGGAATTTAAGGTTGGCGCCAATGGTAAACATGCTGTCGAGCTGGCGGCTGTAGCCGAGGGTGATGCCGTATTCGCCGGCCGAAAACTGGCCAATGACTGCGCCGGTGTTGTCGGTTTCGGTAAAATCGCCATAGTTGATGCGCGAGGCGCTGAGGGCAAATGTGCCAATCGAATCGGCATGCCAGGCAAAGGCGGCGTAGCCCACGCGGATGTCGGTGAAATAGTCCACAAAGCTCATGGCAAGCTGGCTGGAGGTGCGTTCCGAAAGCAGCGACGGGTTCCACACGGCCATGTTAAGATCGTGGTCATACACACTTAAAGCCTTGCCCCCCAGCGCCGAAGCCCGGGCCGAAAGCGGCAAATCGGTAAAGCCAAATGTGGTGGTGCCCCCAATCTGGGCCTGCAAACTGCACAGGCAGAACAGCAAAGGCAATGCGGGTAAAAACAGTTTTTTCATTCAGGTCTTAAAAATACGCAATTGGTACAAACTGCCTCCATTAACGTTTGCCCGGTCGCTTTATTATTCCGCCCGGCGTTTATCTTTGCGGCATGATTGACCAGGGACACGTAACCACGAGCATCGAAAACGGCATAGGCACCGTTACCTTTTTCCATCCGCAAAGCAATTCGCTTCCGGGCGCACTGCTGCGCAAACTGGCTCAGGCCATTACCGATATGGGCACCAACCCCGAAGCCCGCGTAATTGTGCTGCGGAGCGAGGGCGAAAAGGCTTTCTGCGCCGGAGCATCGTTCGACGAGCTTATCAGCATTAAAGACATCGAAACCGGCAAGCAGTTTTTCTCGGGCTTTGCCATGGTCATTAACGCCATGCGCAAGGCGCCCAAGTTTGTAATTGCCCGAGTGCAGGGCAAAGCCGTGGGCGGCGGTGTGGGCCTGGCTTCGGCGGCCGATTATACGCTGGCTGTAAACACGGCCTCGGTAAAACTTTCGGAGCTTGCCGTGGGCATTGGCCCGTTTGTGGTGGGCCCGGCCGTAGAACGCAAAATGGGCACCTCGGCCTTCACCAACCTGGCCATAAACGCCAGCGAATGGCGCGATGCCCGCTGGGCACAGCAACACGGCCTCTACGCCGATGTATATGACGATGCCGCCGCACTCGATGCCGGTGTAAACGCCCTCGCACAACGCCTGGCAGCCAGTAACCCCGAGGCCATGGCCATGCTCAAAAAAATATTCTGGCAAGGCACCGACCACTGGGACACCCTGCTCACCGAGCGCGCACTCATGAGCGGCACACTTGTGCTTTCGGAGTTTACGGTAAATGCCATCAATTCCTTCAAAGCAAAAGCCTGATGAATTTCAGCCAATAAAAACAGCCCTTCCGCAATGAGCAGAAGGGCTGTTTTTGTTTGATAAAAGCTATCGGCTTACCACAAACCTTACCATACCCGAATTATCCCTGCTTTGATTTACCCGAAGGAAATACACCCCTTCCGGAAGGTTAGCTGTATTTACCATCAGCTTGTTTGATACTGACGAATATGAATTACGCACCAACAACTTTCCTGTAACCGAAAATATCTCCACCTCTGTTTCTCCTGCGAAATTGCCGGTTACTGTAAGTGCATCATCAGCAGGATTGGGAAATACCTTAAAATTATTCTCTTCAACTTCAGTGGCCGAAACATACCCGATACAATTATCCACCACAATAACAATAGGTGCATTAGCCTGAACCAAGATATTCGAAAATTCAGCTACCGGTGTGTAAGGAACCATAGTGAGTGAAATGGAAGCGGGTGTGCTTAATACCAGTGAATAGTTTAAATTGTTATTTACCGACTGTGAGCAGCCTGTTGACTCAAAATCATTACCCGTCATTGGTGATGTTTTAATCAGCCTTGTATCGGCTGTGAAAGGAACTTCACCGGCCAGATAAATACTTCCATCGCCAGCCTGAAAGGATTTTGAACAAACGTAATCAGTAGAATCTGAATAAGTAAGTGTATTGCCAGCCGAAGGACTTGACGACCAATTGTATATTCTTGTATTTGAAACCGATAACGATCCATGTGCTGAAATATAACCTCCATTATACCACAACAAATTATCATAAATATCAGAGAGAATAGATGTCCATTTTGAAGAAGATATATTACCCGAAGTATCAAATTCAATCAAACGAATAGCCGAAGTCGAATTCCGGGTTAAAATCGCTTTTATGCGATTGTTTGAGTCGGTTTCCATATCTTGTACAAAACCCCATTGGGCATAATTTTTCACATCAACCAGTGCACCCGATGAATCGACCGTAATCATGTTAAAAGTTGTGCCCGGGTTTTGTTGCGCTGCAAGAAGTACTCCGCACGCTGGTGCTTTGGCAAGACGACGGAGATTCATCCAGGGGGTTGTTCCAAAATTTCGCCCCCATATCAGGTTGCCTGATGCGGAAAATCTTAGCAAAGTCATTGACTCTGAAAATGAATTATTACTCTCTTCCGTTTCCAAATAGATACTTCCATCATCAGCCTCCACTAACTGCGAAGTGCCTGTAAAATTAAATCCTGTAGTACTGCCGGAGGTATAGAGTTTATCCCAGATAAAAGTACCCTGACTGGAAATCCGGATCAATCCGAGATAAATTTTATTTGTACTCTGACTATACCCCGAACAGGAAATGATAAAATCGCCATTTGCCGCTTCAATTACCGAAGATCCACCAAAATCAGGAAGAGCCGCGTTGGAGTAATACATTTTCCACAAGACATTACCTGCAGAATCCAATCGTATTATCGGGAAAGCATTTGCAATGGTTGATCCTGAATTATATAACATCAGAAAATCACCATCATTGCATTGAATCATGTCGATAAACCTGGGACCATCCTGTACCAAAATGGTTTTATCGAAACTGAGTTGTTGTGAATTCCCCTTGAAAAAGAGAAATATAAAACAAGCTGTGAGTAGATATATTTTCATGTTTTTATTACAATGATTATTTTTAAATTTAACTCATAAAATACATCAGTCGAACTAAAATATTATTACATATTATCAATACACTAATTATCAATAACCTAAATTTATTTAGTATTTTTTTTACTAAATATTATCTAAACAGACTAAAAAAAGAAAGTGTTTAGATAAGCTGGTCATATTTTTCATACACACAGCTCAAAATTGCCATTCGAGATTTTTCAAAGTAATTTCACTATGGCTAGCATCTTTTCGCAGGGCATAGTTGGCGACTCTGTGAAAAGAAAAGAAGCCTGAACGAAAAAGACGCAGAAAAAAAAATCCGGAAGTGTAATTTTGAGATGAGTTCCAATAAAAAACAGCCCTTCCGCAATGAGCAGAAGGGCTGTTTTTGTTTGTCACAAACTATCGGCTTATCACAAACCTTTGTGTATGCCCATTTTTCCCAGGTTCTGAAACCCGCAGCAGATAAACCCCTTCCGGAAGATGAACCGTACTTAACTTCAAACTATTTCCACCCGGAACAACTGATGCATTCATTACCGTCTGCCCCGTCAATGAAAAAATTTCAAACACCGCATCTGCCGAAAAATTTCCGGTAATGGTAATCATATCGGCCGCAGGATTCGGATACATTTCAAACGCATCAGCCGCAGTTTCGTTTATTGAAACCACTGTGCAGTTATCCGTAACACTTGCCGAAACAGTTTGCAACTGAAAGGAAGATGTTTCAGTAACCGGTGTGTATGCCGAAGGTGCCAATGCCTGTGTAACCGGGTTGCTTACTGTAACCGATACAATGGTAAAATCAGTTGACGTTTGTGAACAACCATCAAATGGAAAATTATTTCCCTGCATGGGTTTGGTTTTAATGAGGCGTGTGTTCGATGTAAAAGTATCAGCCCCGGAAATTCCGGTCATGTAAATACCTCCGTCATTCCCCATAAAAATATCCTGCGCACTAAACTGCGATGAATTAAGAAAGGAAATTCCATTGGTAAGAGAAGGACTTGCCGACCAACTGCAGAGCATGGTACCGCCTCCCGTCACAAAATGCGAGGAAATGAATCCGCTGCCCGACCACATCAGTTTATTTCCCCATACACCGGTTGCATGTGATGCCTCATTTGTTGTAGTTACCATACCCAAACTGTCTGTTCCAATTAAACGGGTCCAGGTTTGATTATCTGTTGTGAGTATGGCCTTCAGGTTATCATTTGCGTCGGTTACAAAATCAGTGAGTGTTCCTGCCTGAGAATATTTTATGGAGCGGGTAACTATTCCCGAAGAATCAACCGTAATGAAATGAGCATTGCCGTTGAGATAACTTACTGCGCCGATATGTACACCGGCGGCAGGTGCTTTCATTAATTTAACCACCAACATTGGCGGAGCGGGCCCGAATGAAATTCCCCACAGCATTGTACCCGATGCTGAAAAACGTAAAAGAATAACAGACTCTGTAAGCGGATTGTACGATACATTTACATCGGCCAGCGCAAGATAAATGCTGCCGTCGCTTGCTTCGGCTAGTTTAGAATTAACTGTCAGCACATCGCTGAGCATACTTCCCGAAGTATAAAGCTTTTGCCAGAGAATACTCCCCTGGCTGCTGATGCGAAGCAGTCCGGATGCCGGAGTAGTAAAATTGAGTTTCACGGCCGAAAAAGCAATGATCAGATCACCGTTCAACGCTTCTATTACCTCATTTGCATGGCAACTAAATACACTCGGGTTGCTGTATTCGGTTTTCCACACAATATTTCCATCTTCATCATACCTGATAACAGTAAAGTTTTCGGGTGTATTTAATGTTCCGGAAAAAACCGAAACCAAATCACCATTGGCACAATACACAGATCCTCTGAGGGATGCCGGATTATTCAGTACGGTTGATTTATCAAAACTGAGCAGTTGCGCACTTGCGGCTATCCCCAGAAAGAGAAAAAGTAAAATGAATGTTTGTCTTTTATTCATGGCTTTATTTTTATCAAGTATAGTTCAGGCGGAAGAAAAAGATAATTCATTTTTGATAACTGATTTTATCCCCAAAAACCCACAACCCTTTGTAAAACAACAACTTGTTTTAATTCTAATCAATTTAGCAATCCACAATTAGATGGCACTATCTAACACACAACCGGAAAAATTTTAATCCCGTTAAACCCTTGCTATCTTGCTGCGTCATACCTGTAAACTCAGCCATCATGCGTTACCTCCTGTTTCTCCTACTCATCGCTCCTTCGGTAATGAAGGCGCAAAGCAACGACTCAGATTCACTGGGATTGCCCGGCGATAATTTCGACCTCTACGGTGCGCTCGAACTTTTCAAAAATGCGCAAAGCGTTGAAGCATTTGAGCAGGCCCTCAACACACAAAGCAACGAGGTAAACAACCTCGACCTGAACGAAGACGGCAATGTGGATTACGTGCAGGTAATCGACAACATGAGCAAAGACACGCACGCATTGGTGCTGCGCGTTGCCGTAAGCGAAACCGAAACGCAGGACATTGCCGTAATTGGCATCGAAAAAAGCGGCGATAACAATGCCGTGCTTCAGGTGGTGGGCGACGAAGAACTATACGGCAAAGACTACCTCATAGAGCCTGCCGATGAAGCTGCCGAAAAAACCGGTCGCGGGCCTTCGGCAAATCCGGGTTACGGGGCCGCCCGCGCACCCATTGTAATTGTGAATGTGTGGTACTGGCCGGGTGTGCGTTATGTGTATGCGCCGGGGTATGTGGTGTGGCGTTCGCCGTGGCGCTGGCGGGCTTATCCGGTGTGGTGGTCGCCGTGGCGGCCGGTGGCTTGGCGGGTGCATCATGGCCGGGTGATACGTTATCGTACCGTGTATTGCCGCCGCGTAACCGTGTATCGTGTGCATCATGCCCGCCGGGTGTATAGTCCGTACCGTGCGGCCTCGCCCACAGTGCAGCGGCGCACGGCGGCACAGCGGGCCAATTCACCGGCACAGGTGCAGCGCAATAACCAAACACCGCGCAGCCAGCCTGCCGCACAAAGCACACAGCGCAATACACAAACAAAGCAAAACAAACAGGCCGCCAAAGCACAAAACCGCCCGGCAGCAAAAGCACAAACCGCACCGCGAAACAAAGCAGGCAAAGCCGGCGGAGGCCGCGCACAATCGAAGCCAGCGGGCACGCGTCCGCGATAAAATGAAGTCACAATTTAAAACAATACCGCCCGGACATTTACATCCGGGCGGTATTGTTTTGCTTCATGCTCAGTTATAAGTGGCTTTCAACCTCGCCCGCTGCCAGTCGTTCCAGCCCGGGCCAAATACATAATCGCTTATCGTGCGGCGATATGCAGCCTGTTCGTAGTAATATTTCATCACAACAGTACATGCCCCGGCCAAACGTGAATTGCTGCTGAAACCGGCCTGCACCAGATTTTTCATCAGTATTTCATCGAAATAATTCAGCCGTTTCAGCGCATTGGCGGCGTGTACGCGTGTACGGAATTCATACGACACACCTGTAAAACTCACAAGCTGTTTCAATGCCTCGGGTGCAGCCGTGGTGCGGGCCTGTACTTCGAGTCTTTTCACCAGCACATTGCGGCCCGAAGTGCCTTCCACACCTTCGGTGGCTTTGAGATAAGCAGTGGCATTGGCAGGATATTCAAAACTCAGTTTATCCAATGCAAGTTCCACTACCTGATACGAAGGTGCCGCAAGCAGTTTTTCGAAATCGGGCAGCAGGTCTTTGGCAATGGCAGTGGTATTGTTGAGCACCGCTTTCTGCACATTGGCATCGCCGCTTTTAATGGCATCGCGTATCAATGCCTGCGAAGCAGGATCGGGATCGTTGGCAAGCTGCAATACAATTTCGCTGCGGCAGAAATGATAGGTTTCTTTGGCAAACACTTTCAGCAGCACTTCGCGGCGCTGTGTAAGCGGAAACTCGCGCAAGGCCACCAGCGCCGCATGGCGGTCGAGCAAGCCCGCTGCATTCATGGCCTGGTTTTTCAGCCATTCAAACGGCTTTTTAAACGTCACCGATTTCATTACCTCGCTGTTCGGATCAAAAAGCACGTAAGCCACTTTTTTTCCTGCGGGGTTAGCAATGTCCACCGTTTCGGATTTGCGGCTTACCCATTTCTCCACCTGCTCTTTGCTGCCATCGGTATAATGCACTTCAAACATAATGGGCATGGCAAACAGGCCGGTGGTCTGGTTTTGCTCCTGCACCTGCTCTACTGTAAAACGCGTTACCGCACCGGCAGCACCTTTCAGTTCTTCGGCATTTACTTCGTACCAGGGCTCGCCGCCTTTGTAAATCCACTGATCCCAAAACCAGTCGAGCGGCATACCCGTGGTTTCGTTAAAGGCCAGCAGCAAATCGTGCGAATCGACATTGGCGTAAGGATGCTTTTTGAGGTAATATTGAATGGCACGGTTATACACTTCGCGCCCGCCCACCACATTCCTGAGCATATTCAGCACAAAAGCACCTTTCGGATAATGCCGCACGCTTCCGCTCTGGCTGTGGGCCACCGGAAAGTTGTTGAGTTTTGTTTCGTTCAGCGAATTCTGAATGGCTTCATAACGCTGCACATCGAAATAATTCTGCCCATACACCTCGCGCTCAAAAAGCATGTTGTAGTAAGTGGCAAAACTTTCCTGCAGCCAATGGTGCGCATCGCTGCGGGCGGTTACATAATCGCCAAACCACTGGTGCGCCAGTTCGTGTGCGTTTACACCTACGTAGGCACGGTCAAGCTCGGCACGTTCATCCACAAAAAGAAAATCGCCAAATACAGTGGCCGTGGTATTTTCCATCGCACCATACATAAATTCCTGCACCGGAATCTGCGAATAACTTTCCCACGGATAAGGCAAACCGGTTTCGGCTTCAAAAAAATCCATCATCTCCGCACTGTACCGGTAAGTGGTTTCCACACGGTCTTTCCATTCGGGGTAATAATAAAGATTAATCGGAACGCCCGATTTCGATTTGGTTTGCTTAATGTCGTAAATGCCAATGCCCAACATCACCAGATACGGCGCATGAGGTTTGTTCATGCGGTAGTGCCAGGTGCGTGTGCCGTCTTTGTTCAGCTTCTCGCTTTTCTTTACACCGTTTGAAAGCACTTTGTATTCGGCCCCGAAAGTCACAATCATTTCGGTGGTCAGTTTATCGTTCATTTCGTCGTAAAAAGGAATCCAGTTGCGGTTGTCAATGCCCTGCCCCTGGCTCCATATCTGTTTGCGCGAAATATTCATCGGATCGTTCCAGCCTATGAAGTACAATCCTTTGCGGGGATTGGCTTCATACACCACCGTAAGGCTGTCGGTTTCGCCGTAGGTCAATGTGCGGCCGGTGTGTATCCACATACCCTGCTTTTCGCAGCGCCAGGTGGTGGTTTTTCCGTTAACGGTAACACTGCTTACGCGAATGTCCGGCCCGTCGAGCCACACCGAATCTACTTTGGGACGCAGCGGCGAAAAGCGGTGCGTGACTTTCCCTTTCACCAGTCCCTGCGCCGGATCAAAAGCCAGTTCGAGACGCATGTGAATAAAATCCACAAACCGTTCGCGCGGGGCCCAGGCTTCATCGTTCAGGAAAGCACGCAGACCGCTGCTGCCTTCGCCGTTGCCCACAGGCTGTGCCCACAGTTGCAGCGCAAACAAACAAGCCGCTGCAACAGGTAAACATTTTATCTTCATAACACAAGTTTAGTGAGATTCGGTTACAGCACATAGCCGTTTCGACACAACCGGATTGCAATACAGATGAACCGGCTTTTGTGCTGGATAAACGGAAAAACGGACGTATGGCAATTACAACCCGCTGCTAAACAACGTCTCGCCCCGCTGCCGCAAATTGTAACTGCTCACCATCACTTCGCCGTAAGCACCCGCCGTACGCAACGCCACCAGATCGCCGCGCCGGAGTTCGGGAAGTTCGAGGGCTTTTGCAAAACAATCGGTCGATTCGCACACCGGCCCCACCACATCGTACTTCTGCACCTCGCCTTCGCCGCTGTGCAGCACCTCTATTTTGTGGTAAGCCTGGTAAAGCGCCGGACGAATCAACTCCGTCATTCCCGCATCCAGCACGGCAAAATTGGTTTGCAAACCCTTCTTCACATACAGCACCCGGCTGATGAGCGATCCGCACTGCGCCACAACCGAGCGGCCCAGTTCGAAATGAATCTGCTGGCCTGGACGGCGTTCAATAAACTTTGCAAATATTTCAAAGTACGCCGCAAAATCGGCCACCGGTTTTTCGTCGGGATGGTGATAGTCCACACCAAGTCCACCGCCCAAATTGAGGTGAGGCAGCGGAAGCTCGTACAGCGCAAACAACTGTTGCAGCCGGTTTACTTTCGTACAAAGCGCACGAAACACATTCAAATCGGTAATCTGCGAACCGATGTGTACGTGCAGCCCCATACATTGTACGTGCTTGTGTTGCTTAAACAACGCAATCACCTCCCCTATTTCGTGCAGGCCAATGCCGAATTTATTTTCTTCCAGTCCGGTGGTAATGTAGTGGTGTGTGCGTGCATCCACATTCGGGTTTATGCGCAGTGCCACACGCGCCTGTTTGCCCTGTGCGGCAGCAAGGGCGGCAATTACTTCAAGCTCCTGCAACGATTCGCAGTTGAAACAGAATATATCGTGATGCAGGGCAATTTTTATTTCCGCATCGGTTTTCCCCACACCGGCAAACACAATGTGCGAAGGATCGAAACCGCAGTCAATGGCACGCTGCACTTCGTTGCCGCTTACACAGTCGGCTCCCAAACCGGCCTCACGCACAAGCACAAGTATTTCGGGATGCGCATTGGCTTTGAGGGCGTAGTGAACATGAAAATCGTGAGCGCGGGCGGCGGTGGTTACTTCGTGCAGCGTTTGCCGCAGCAGGGCGGTATCGTAAAAGTAAAACGGCGTGGTGCGGTTTTCAAACTGCGCGGCAAACTGGCGCAGGCGGCTGGTTACAACTGATGTATTCATTGTACGCCGCGTGTTAGAAATTCGTCGGCAAACAAGCCTTCGTTGAGTGCCAGCAGCGTTTCGTTTTTGCGCGAGGTATCCACCAGCAGCGAAATATTGTGCTCGCTTCCGCCGTAAGAAATCATGCGGATCGGAATATTACGCAGCGCGGCAAACACGCGCGACGCATAGCCGTGCGTATCGGCACCAAACGAGCCTACAATGCACACAATGCTTTGATTGCGGTCAACGGTTACTTCGCCAAATTCGCGGAGTTCGTTTTCAATCTCGTTCAGGTGTGTGTGGTCGTCAATGGTAAGCGACACGGCCACTTCCGATGTGGTAATGAGATCAATCGGTGTGCGGTAGCTTTCAAACACTTCAAACACGGCTCGCAGAAAACCGTAGGCCAGCAGCATTCGTCCCGACCGGATGTTTATGGCCGTAATTCCGTCTTTGGCGGCCACGGCGGTAATGCGTTCGCCCTGCGGGGCACCGCTTATGAGTGTGCCTTTGGCTTCGGGCTGCATGGTGTTGAGCAGGCGCACAGGCACATTGGCTTTTTGCGCGGGCAGCACGCAGGTGGGGTGCAATATTTTGGCGCCAAAGTAGGCAAGCTCGGCCGCTTCGTCGAACGAGAGTTCGTGAACGGGGAATGTATGTGGTACTATGCGCGGGTCGTTGTTGTGCATGCCGTCTATGTCGGTCCAAATCTGCACTTCGCGCGCGGCGGTGGCTGCTCCAACCAATGTGGCGGTGTAGTCGCTGCCTCCGCGTTTCAGGTTGTCTATATTGCCTTTGCTGTTTCGGCAAATGTAGCCCTGCGTTATAAAGAGGTTTATGCCCGGGTGTGCGGCTATTTGTTTGGCAAGGTGCTCGGCAATAAATTTCATGTCGGGCTCTTCCTTTTCATCGAGCCGCATAAAGTCAAGCGCCGGCAGCAGGGCCGATGCAATGCCTTTTTCTTCGAGGTAAAACTGCACCAGTGCCGTGCTCAGCAGTTCGCCGGTGGCCAGCACTTCTTTTTCTTCGGCGGTGGTAAAAAGGTCCGATGCAAGGTTGTGCAGGCGGTCAAAGTGCGCATCCACCAGTTCGTGGCCTTGGGGCCGGGCGCTGTCAAGCAGTTCGTCCACCACGCCGTGGTAGCGGACTTTCATTTCGTCTATCAGCACCGAGGCTTTTGTCTGGTTTCCCAGCAGCAATTCGGCCGAAATGGCCACAAGCTGATTGGTGGTACCCGACATGGCCGAAAGCACCACCAGATTGGGTTCGGCCACGGTAATCAGCGGAACCAATGCACGCATACGCGCCGCGCTTCCCACCGAAGTGCCACCGAATTTTTGAACAAGCATGTTAAAGTAGCTTCATATATGAGCAGGCACGGCAAAGATGCTCATTTTTTGGCAAGACCAGAAAAAAGGGATGGAGCGAACCTGCCGCTCATTTTGAAAAACCGTCCGCTCCGGCTTTCCCTCCGGCCCGGCCGCAGAAAAACAGCCAGCAGATTCCCAAAGTTTTTCTGCGGCCGGGCCTCCGCTCAATCCGGGCTATAAACCCATTCCGTCCGGCACAATAAATTACCCGGTATCACCGTAAGTAGAGGTAAACCCAACAACCACCTGCGCCAGTTTCCATACCACCTGTAAACCGAATCAGTAAAAATCCGGCCAAATACGTATTTTTGGCACCTCGCAACGCTATGTACTCACTCTTTGTTAAAGAAATACGCGCCTTTCTCAGTTCCCTTATCGGGTATATTGTAATTGTGGTATTTCTGCTCGCCATCAGCCTGTTTATGTGGATTGTGCCGGGCGAAACCAACGTACTCGATATTGGCTACGCCGGGCTGGATACGCTCTTCAGCATTGCCCCCTGGGTATTTCTGTTTTTGATTCCCGCCATCACCATGCGCTCTTTTGCCGACGAGAAAAAGTCGGGAACCATTGAGTTGCTGCTTACCCGGCCGCTTACCGATATGCAGATTATTCTGGCCAAGTACTTTGCCGGGCTCGTGCTGGTGCTGTTTTCGCTGCTGCCCACGCTGGTGTATTTTTACAGTGTAGGCGAACTGGGGTATCCCGAGTGGAATCTCGACACGGGCGGCACCTGGGGTTCGTACATTGGTTTGCTGCTTTTGGGCTCTTCGTTTGTGGCTATGGGTATTTTCTGTTCGTCGCTTACCGACAATCAGATTATTTCGTTTGTGCTGGCTTTTGTGCTCAGTTTCTTCTGTTATGTGGGGCTCGAGCAAATCAGTTCGCTTTCGCTGTTTGGCGCGGCCGATACGTTTATCGAGGCGCTGGGCATAAACGCACATTACAATGCACTCAGCCGTGGCGTAATTGATACGCGCGATGTGGTGTATTTCCTGAGCTTCAATTTCCTTTTCCTATTATGTACACGCACCGTGCTGGAAAGCCGGAAATGGTAATGCCGTGAAAAAGAAGAACAACCGCAAATCCGATCTGCTGAGTCTCCTGCTGGGTGTGGGCATTATTGCGCTGCTCAACACGGCATCGAATTATATTTTTGCCCGTTTCGACCTCACCGCCGAAAAACGCTACACACTCGATCAGGGCACACGCGACATGCTCAAAAACCTCAAGGATGTGGTATTTGTGCAGGTCTATCTCGATGGCGATTTCCCGCAGGGTGCAGGCGGCTTTAAACGGCTGCGCGACGAAACCCGCATCATGCTTGACGAATTCCGTGCCTGGGGCGGCGATAATATCGAATACGAATTCATCGACCCGAACGAAAATCCCGATGCCGCACAGCGCCAGAAACTGGCCGAGCAGCTCATGGAACGCGGATTGCTTCCGTTTGAAGTGAAGATAAACGGCGAAGACGGAGCCACCTCCACGCAGCGCATTTTCCCCGGAGCCGTGGTTACCTACAATTCAAAGAAAACAGTCATCAACCTGCTCAGCACACGCCGCGGTGCTTCGGGCGACGAGCAGTTGAACAACTCGGTGCAGGAACTTGAATACGAGTTCTCCAACGCCATACGCAAACTTCAAACTGTAATGCGGCAGCGCATAGCCATTTTGCAGGGACATGGCGAACTCGACTCGCTTTACACCGCCGATTTTGCAGGTGCGCTGGGCGAGTATTACGATATTGAATACGTAACACTGAACGATCAGTTGCGCGGCCTGCGCGATACCATGCAAAAGGCCGATCAGATACGCAACAAATACGCCGCACTCATTGTAGCCCGGCCCGATACGGCACTCAGCGACAAGGAACAATTTATTGTCGATCAGTTTGTGATGTATGGCGGGCGTGTGTTGTGGATGGTGGACCCGGTGTATGTCGATCTCGACAGTCTTGCCCTTACCGGCAATACCTACGGCCTGCCCAACAACCTTGGCGTGGAAGACATGCTCTTCCGCTGGGGCGCGCGGCTAAATACTGATCTCGTGCAGGATCGTTACAGCACGCCCATTGCCATAAACGTGGCACCGCCCGGTGCACAGCCCCGCATCGAACGCCGTCCCTGGCTGTTTTATCCCATGCTGCGCCCCGAAAGCAGCCACCCCATTGTGCGCAACCTCGATGCCATTCGCAGCACATACCTGAGTACGGTGGATACGGTGGAAACTTCCTCGCCGGTAAAGAAAACCATCCTGCTCACCACCTCCAAAGAATCGAGGGTGGTAAACACGCCTACACGCATTTCGCTGGCCATGACACGTTTTCAGTTCGACCGGCGCATGCTCAACAAGCCCTACCTGCCGGTGGCAGTGCTGCTCGAAGGGAAATTCGATTCGTACTTTAAAAGCAAATTTCTTCCCGCCGAAATCAAGACCAATCCCCTCATCGGCTACAAGGAGCAAAGCCCCGAAACGCGCATGATTGTAATTGGCGACGGCGAAATTTGTGGCAACGATGTGCGCAACGGCCAGGCCATGCCGCTCGGCTACGACCGCAACTCGCCCCAAAGCGGGGCACTTTATGCCAACAAGGAGTTTTTGCTCAACTGCATGAACTACCTGCTCGATGGCAAGGAACTGCTTTCGCTGCGCTCGCGCGAGGTAAAACTGCGCCTGCTCGACCGAGACAGTATTTCAAAGCACCGCCTGAAATGGCAAAGCATAAATATCGTACTTCCGGTGGTCATTGTCATTATGTTCGGAGTGGTACGCATGTTTATGCGTCGCCGCCGTTTCGGACTGCGCAACCAGCCCGGCCAACCGAAAACATCCTGAACACTGCCGCCTGAAAATAAGTCGCGACCGCCGGTAAGTTTCATTGCGCACGGCCAATACTTGTTAGCATATTTGAAAAGCCATCCCGCCAAATACTCTAAGTATGAAAAAAATTTTACTGCCTTTACTCCTTGTACTTGGCCTTGGCGGCCTTGTATTCTGGCTTGTTACCCGCGATAAGGGTGCCACCATAAGCGCCGAACTCCGCGACTTTGCCGTAGCCGATACGGCAGCCGTAACCAAAGTATTTTTCGCCACCAAGCAGCCCAAAACACTTACCCTTACCAAAGAAAGCAACGGTTTGTGGATGGTAAACGGCAAATATCCCGTGCGCCGCGACGCCATAAAAATTCTGATGAATACCATTCACGGCCTTTCGGTGCGCGAACCGGTGAGCCGGATGGCCAAGGAAAGCATTATTAAAAACCTGGCCACCGGAGGCATCAAAGTAGAAATCTATCAGGGCGAAAAACTGGCCAAAGTATTTTTTGTGGGCAACGAAACGCCCGATATGCTGGGCACCTACATGCTGCTGCGCGATGCCGAAACAGGTGCAAACTCGTCGGAGCCGTTTATTATGGAACTCAAAGGTTTTAACGGCTACCTCACCCCACGTTTTTCGGTAAATGCCGACGACTGGCGCGAGCGGAGTGTGTTTAAATACTTTGCTCCCAATATCCGTTCCATTAAAGTAGAACACCGCAGCACACCCACCGAATCGTTTGAAGTACGCCAAACTGGGCCCAGCAGCGGTTTCGGGCTGTTTACCACTAACGGTAATCCCATACCGTTTGATACCGTGGCCGTGAAGCAGTATATTTCATACTATAATTTTATTGGTCACGAAGGACAGGCCGTAAACCTGAAACCCGCCCAGCAGGATTCGATATTGCGCACCACACCCGAGCACATAATTACTATTACCGATGCGCAGGGCAAAGTAAACCGCGTGGCATTATACCTGAAGAAAAACGACGGTATTGCACCCGAAGACTCAACGGCTGCCATGCCCCCCGCATTCGATCCCGACCGGATGTATGCATATAGCAGTGTGGATAAGGAAATGGTGCAGGTGCAATACTTTGTGTTTGGCAAGCTGCTGCCCCCAACCACTTATTTCAGGAGAGCGGGGAAATAGGAAAGTTTAAAAAAAGTAGGGGAGGGTCTTGACAAGGGCCTTGAGGCGGTATTACCTTTGGGGAAATTAAAAAAGGAATGAATATGAGAACAAGTAAAGAGTCTGTTGAAATTTCATCCATCCTCAATCACAAAAACGGCGAGGTTACTTTATTTATCTCCAATATTGCCGGAGGTCCCGTGGTTACCGGCAAAAATATGGAAGATGCCAAATCCAAAATGAAAGAAGCCTTCGGGGTATGCCTTGCAGCGGCTTCTTTCGAAGACGGTATTCATGCCATACACGCCAAAAACAGCCTGCATGATCTGGAAGTGAAGCTGAAAATGAACGATGTGAAGTTGGACCAGAAATACACCTGCTGATGCTGAGAAGACGTTCACTCGAAACACTCCTCGAAGATAATGGCTGTTTCAGAAAATCGCTTCGGGGGTTAAAAAATGATTATCCGGAAGTTTATACTGCTTTAAAGGCCGCCTGCGTGGCGGTAGAAGCCTATACCATGCTGGAGGTGCTGGAAAACAGGTGGCAGGTGATGGATCAGCAATACAGCATTTGGCTGAAAACGGGGCTTGACTATCCCATTGTGCTGGAAATTAAAGACGAGTATCCCGAACCGGAAGTAATGATTGTAGCGCAGAAATTGGGGATACCTGTTGAAACTTTGCACGAAATAAGCGAAGCTACTCATTAACAGTCTTTTCCATCGAATTCTGTTTATGAACACCTGTTCAAAAGTTGGTTAAAAAATGCGGGGCCTTGCCCCGCATTCGGTTTCGAAAGGCCTAATTTTGCAGGGTAATTACATCAAACCAGCTATGAAATTTATTGTTTCCAGTTCAACTCTGCTTCGCCAGCTTCAGATGCTGAACGGTGTGCTCAATTCAAGCAACACCCTCCCTATTCTTGATAATTTCCTCTTTGAGATAGACAAAGGCCAGCTCACCGTTTCGGCTTCCGATCTGGAAACAACCATGACCACACAGCTCAATGTCGAGTCGAAAGACAGTGGCAATGTGGCTGTGCCGGCCAAGCTGCTTATTGATACCCTCAAAACTTTTCCCGAGCAGCCCCTCACCTTTTCGGTTGACAAAAAACGCTTTGCCATTGAAATTGCCTCCGACCACGGTAAGTATAAAATTACCGGCCAGAATGGCGATGAATTCCCCAAAGCACCCTCGCTCGAAAACGCCAACAATATAGAAATGGATGCCAGCGTGCTTTCACGCGCAGTGGCCAAAACCATTTTTGCTGCCGGCAACGACGAACTCCGCCCCGTAATGTCGGGCGTGTTTATCCAGTTTTCCGAAGACAGTGCCACCTTCGTGGCTACCGATGCCCATAAATTAGTGCGCTATCGCCGTACCGATATTAAATCATCCGGCGCTTCGTCCTTTATCCTTCCGCGTAAACCGCTCAACCTGCTCAAAAATATCCTGAACAGCGTGGAAGGTATTGTTCGCATCGAATACAATCCTACCAACGCCCGCTTCTCCTGGGGCATTGCTGCCGACGGCACCGTGGGCACCACACTCGTTTGCCGCCTCATCGACGGTAAATACCCAAACTACGAAGCCGTAATTCCCAAAAACAACCCCAACAAACTCAGCATCGATACCGGTGCGCTGCTCGGCTCCATCCGCCGCGTATCTATCTTCGCCAACAAAACCACCCATCAGGTTCGTCTTAAAATTGCCGGCAGCGAACTCAATATTTCTGCCGAAGATCTCGACTTCTCCAACGAAGCCGTTGAACGCCTCACCTGCTCCTACTCCGGCGAGGATATGGAAATCGGATTCAACTCCAAGTTCCTGCTCGATATGCTTACCAATGTGGACAGCGACGAAGTAATTATCGAACTCTCGGCACCAAACCGTGCAGGTATTCTCCTGCCCGGAAACAAAGCCAACGAGGCAGAAGACACACTCATGCTGGTAATGCCTGTAATGCTCAACAATTAATGGCAGCCGCAAACTAATTCACTAAAAACGGAGAGGCAAAAAACCTCTCCGTTTTTATTATCTTAACCTCATGACTGAATTTAACGCCCCCGAAAAGGACGAGACCGACAACGATTTCCCTATGGATCTGGTAACCGTGGGAAGTTTTACATACATGTATGAAGCCGAACTGCTGGCGGCCAAACTCGACTCGGAAGGCATTACGGCTTACATTCCCGACAGCATGACCATAAACACAAATCCGTTTCTGGCCGGCGGTCTGGGCGGCATACGTGTGCAGATAAGCCAGGACGATGTGGCCAAAGCACGCGAACTGCTTACCTCGCTTCAAAACAAAAGCAAGCCCGATCCCATAAAACACCGCTTCGTTACGCACAATGGCCAACGAATGCGCCTCAACAACGGTGTATGTATGGAGTGCGGAGCCGCCGGCTTTTACATTACCATACAACCAATATGGCGCACGTTGCTTTCTTATCTTGTAATTTTCAGCGTAGAAATGCCGTATTCAAAGCCACGTAGGTGCTGGTGCAGCGAGTGCAACGCCGAATGGAAGTTGTAAACTAATATTCAGTCGCCGAAATTTTTACTCTTTTCTGCCGCGCAGCATTTCGCGTTTTCCGGGAGGGCCCTGCAACCGTTCCACCACAAACCCCGCCGCCTGCATATTACGCCGTACCTGGCCTTTGGCGCAGTACGTAGTGATTATTGCCCCTGCTGCCGAGGCGTGAAACATTTTTTCGAATACTTCCTGTGTCCACAATTCGGGCTGAACGCGGGGAGCAAAAGCATCGAAATAAATGAGATGAAACTGGCCGGGAGCAGGCGCGAAATTTTCGAGAGTAGAGTGGATTTTATGCAGGGTGAATGCGGGCGAAATTTTCACGTCATCGTTCCACGCGGCATGATGCAGTGCGGCAAAAATTTCGGCATTGCCCTGTGCACCTTCGCGGGCAGGGTAGTTTAGTGCGAGTGCCTGTTTGGTTTCTACCGGGTAAGCTTCGAGCGAGGTGTAATGAACCTGTGTATTGCCCGCAGCCAGCAAGGTAAGCCAGGCATTAAGCCCGGTGCCAAAACCAATTTCGAGTATGCGCAGCGAAGCGTGATTCTTTACCGCTTCATCGAAGCCCATGCGCAGAAATACATGCAATGATTCCTGCACCGCACCATGCACTGAATGATAATGTTCATTCAGTGCCGGTACGAACAGTGAGTGGGAACCGTCGGCAGTAGTAATTAACTGGCGATTGCCGAAATCATTACTCATTACTGCAGCGGCTTACACCGAGCGTCTGATGCGGAGTTCGGCATCGAGTACAATGCTGTGCGCATCAGAAGGTGCTTTGGTTTTGTTGATGAGGGCGAGAAGCAGTTCGGCGGCTTCACGGCCAATGGCTTCGGCGGGCTGGGCCATGGCGGTAAGCGGAGGCTGCAGCAGCGGAAATACGTCAATGTCGTCGAAGCTCACTAAGGCCACATCGTCAGGGATGCTTTTGCCGGTTTCGCGCAGGGCGTTTATTGCGGCAATGGCAAGGCGGTTGTTTGCCGTAAAAATGGCATCCACCGCACCGGGGCCCTGCGTGAGTTCTTTCACGGCAGCCGCAGTGGCTTTTTCCACATCGCCGAAAGGCACTTCGCGCAGCAGATTCACGGTATCGGCCATGCCAGCCTGTGCCAGTGCTTCTTTCCAGCCCTGCACACGGTCGCGCACCGAACTCAGGTGCGAGGGGCCGATAGAAAGCATACCAATGCGTTTGCGTCCTGCGGCAATAAGATGCTCCACCGCTTTCTGCGCGCCGGAGCGGTTGTTTACGCCCACAAACTGCCGGTTAAGCCCCGGCAAATCGCGGTCGATAAACACCAGCGGATAGTTTTGCTCAATCATTTCGGCAAACGGCTGCATATCGGTTTGGGCCGTACACACAATAATTCCTGCCGCACGCTGGCTTTGTCTGATAATGTGCAGCAGTTGATTTTCGCGCGCCGTGTCTTCGTCGGCACTGCACACCATAAGATAATAACCGGCCGATGAGGCTGCATCTTCAATGCTGCGGGCAATGCGCGAAAAAAACGGATTGGAAATGTCGGGCACTATCAGCCCTACAATTTTGGTTCGTCCCGTGCGCAGCGAACTGGCTACGCTGTTGGGGACATAATTCAACTCGGCAGCTAATTTTCTTACTGCTTCCTGAGTCTCTTTTTTTATCCCGAACTGGTTACCTTTTCCACTCAATACCAGCGAGACAAGAGTTGGCGATACGCCAAGTTTACGGGCAATTTCGGCCATCGAAACCTTTGCCATACAATAAAACGGATGCTGTGAGAATCGGGGGGAAAAGGTCGATGCAGCAATCCGGGTGTAAATCTAAATCATTCGTGTGAATGACAAAATTGTTTAGCAAAAAAATTAGTAACTGGTGGCAATCTTTTGATAAATGCGCATATCTATTGTTTCAAAAGCCCCAAGCCTACGGGGAAAACTATGTATGCTGCACCTGCAACGATGTAGATCCATACCAACACCCGAAACGCCAGATTTCGCGGGGCATTTCGCCTGAGCCAAACGGCACCAAGACAAAGCGGCTGAAGAAAAAGATTGAGCCAGAAGGCCACGGCCATTCCCACAGCAGGTTCACCCTGACTGTGTTTTCCGGCATTCATCATCACCAGAAAAAAAATAAGACCGGCAAATCCACATACCAGTGCAGTGTTCAACAACCGTGATTTTGACCTGGGAAATGCGTGGCGCATGAAACGAATTTATGAAATTCGCCGCATTAATCCTTTCCGGTGTTCATATTTGGGTGCCGGGCAAAGATTTCGCGTATTTTTACGGTATGAATAAAGCCTCGTTTTCCCTTGCACTTTGCCTGTTGCTGGCTGTTTTTGTTTTACAAAGCAACAAGTGCAGCAAAAAAGAAAATTCGCAACAAACTGCCTCTGCCGATATGGACAGGGTGCGCGATTCGATAATGAAGGCCGATTCGGTTGCCACTGCCGCCGCAATTGCTGCCGCCAAAGAAGATTCCATCATTAAAGCCGACAGCGCCGTAGCTGCCACCATGCCCCAGAACCGTCCGCATCCCCCCGCCCTGCCCGTGGCTCCCCACTACAAAGAAGGCCGGGCCGCACTCGAAAAATTTCTGGCCGATAATACCCGTTATCCTGAGCAGGCAAAGAAAAACAACATTACCGGCTTTGTGGTGGTGGGTTTTATGGTAAAGGAAGATGGCTCACTCACCGATTTCAGAATTTTAAAAAGTCTTGGCTACGGGTGCGATGAAGAAGCAATGCGTGTGGCCAAACTCATGCCTGCCTGGAATCCGGGTAAGCAAAACGGCAAGGTGGTGCCCATGGAAATGAATGTGAGCGTAAAATTCGGCGTTAAATGAGGCTGCTGTTTTTACTCCCGCTGCTTTGGCTGGCAGCCTGCGCCGATGAACAGCACCAAGCCGCACAAACCGATAGTATAGTTAAGGAAGAAGCCGAAATTCCCGACACGATTGCCTACGTAGATACGTTTACCGTGCGCAAGCCGCGCCCGCTAACCGCTGCCGAGCAGGCCGAACATGATTCGGTGCTGGCCGACGCGGCTGCACTGGCACAAAAAATTAATGCCGGGCAGGATGGCAACGACGAAAAGCGTTTTGCACCCGCCCCCAACGACGAAATAATTACCAGCCCCGACGCAGCACCCGCGTTTAAAGGCGGAGAAGCTGCCATGAACGAATGGCTCAAACGCAACCTCATTTACCCGCCCACCGCCTGGCAAAACAATGTGCGCGGCATGGTGCTGGTGCGGTTTGTGGTGGAAAAAGACGGAAGCCTGAGCGGTGTAACCATTATACGCCCGCTAAGCCCCGACTGCGACCAGGCTGCACTGCGGGCGATAATGAAAATGCCCGAATGGGTGCCCGGACGCAAAGCCGGAAAACCGGTGCGCACAGTGGTAACCCTGCCGCTGAGTTTTGTGCCGGGAGAGTAGCCCCATCTTGTTAAACCTTGCTAAACCAAAGGCATAAGAACCTTAATTCACGTTCGGCTTTTATTATATTTGCGCTGATACAAAAAATCTTCTCTCGTGAATAACCGAATTTCCCTGTTGCTTAATGTGGTGCTGCTTGCTGCAGTAGCCGTGCTGTTTTATCTGCACTTCAAAGGCAATAAGCCGGCTGGCTCCGAAACCGCAAAAACCACCAAAACCGATTCTGCGGCTCCCAAACTTACCTTTGAAATACCCAAAAATCTGGCCGGGGCAAGAGTATTGTATATTAATATAGATTCGATCAACCTCAGGTACCAGGCCATTACCGACCTGAGCCGTGAAACGGAAGCCTATATGAAAAATCTTGACGCACGCTACCAGAAGCGCCAGATGGAAGTGCAGCAGCAATATTACACCTATCAGCAGCGCGCACAGGCACAAACCATTTCAGCCTCCGAAGCAGAAGCAGAAGAAAAATCGATCAATGCAGGCATGGAAGAGCTTGCCAAAATGGAGCGCGAACTCGGTCAGTTGCAAAACAATGCCTCCAAAAAGAACGAAAAAATTGTGACCGAAGTTTCCGCCTATTTCAAGGAATACAGCAAAACCAAAGGTGTTGACTTTATTCTGGGATATGGCGGCGGAAGCATGGTAATGTATGCCAACGACAGCCTCGACGTAACCAGCGATGTGCTCAACGCATTAAACGCCACCTATCGCCAGAAAACCGGCACACCCAAAAAATAATTTCACACACACACTCACTTCACCGGCCGCTTCGAACGATGTTCCTGCGGCCGGTGTTTTTTAAGTTCAGTTATGAGTCAGATAAACACCTCCATGCTGCTTACCAAAATTATGTCGGTAGGCGAATTTCATGAAGTATTCCGCATTGGCAACCGCCATCAGCCCACGGGCGATATTCCGCTGGCCGAAGCCGAACTGCGCTACAACCTGATGAAAGAGGAAAACGAAGAATACCTCGATGCCTGCCGCAAAGGGGATCTGGTAGAAATTGCCGATGCCCTGGGCGATCAACTTTACATTTTATTCGGCACCATTCTTCGCCACGGATTGCAGCATAAAATTGAAGAGGTGTTCGACGAAATCCATCGCAGCAACATGTCGAAATTGGACGCGGAAGGAAATCCGATTTTCCGCGAAGACGGCAAGATTCTGAAAAGCGAACTTTACTTCCGCCCCGATATACGCAGCGTGCTGGAAAAATAAATCAGCAGCCTCAGCGCAAATCAAATCCCGAAACGAGGTGTGTCTGCTCGTTATCGCAGCGCACAAACATATCGCATATTTTACTGGCTCCGCTTTTAAAGGTCACTTTGTAGCAGATGATGTGAATGGGTATTACCGTATTGGTAATGTTTGAATCGAATATGCGCAGAATCTGCACCCCGGCAATATGGTCTTTCGTTTGCAGGTTTTTGGCCGCAAGGTCAAGTGCCTGCTGAAGCGATGATTCGCCGAGGTATTCGGGGTCGCCCAATTTGAGCATGGTGTTTTTGTCCTTGTCGCAAAGTGCCATGAGATAGCTTTCGGCCACGGCTTCAGACAGGGTGTAATTAGTGAGCAGTTTCTGGTCGAAAGAAAAGCGCGAATCGCCCGAATTGCTTTTCATGTTTACGGTCATGGCCGTAGCTGTTTTGCCACCGTGTTTGTAGGCTTCCACCGCCACGGCGTTGGCAATATAATCGGCCTGATAGCCCTGCGAACGGGCCAGCGAAGGGTTGGTGAGATTTATTTCCACCGAATTGCTGTTACCGCTTTTCGAGGTATTCATGTCCACTGCATCGGCTTCAAACTCTTTCTTCAGTTCAAGCGCAATTTGCATGTTATCTTTTAACTGGCTGCCCAGATTGCCGCATCCGGAAACGAGCAGGAGTATCAGAAAAACAGAAAAGATTTTTTTCATGGGAAAACGTGCGGTTAAGGATTATTCCAGGGCTGTTCCACAAACAGGCGCACAATGAGCACTGCTCCGGAAATAAGCAGAATTAACCCGGCAATGATATTTATTTTGTGAATGATGGTTTCGTTGAGATACAGTTTTATTCTGCCTGCTGCGAGCGATTTGAGTATATCGCTGGAGAGAATGGTAAGCAGGGTGGCTGTGAAGAAAAAGAAAATACGCAGTGGATCAAATTCCAGGTTTTTTGAGGCCAGGCTGAAAGCTCCCATCCAGAGAATAATCACAAACGGATTAAACATATTCATGAGAAAACCTTTGAGAACCATTGTACCAACGGTGGGCAATACGGGTTCGGAGTTTTCGCCGTTTTCTATACTTTGCATCTGGGGTTTGCGTATAATCTGGGCCAAACCATAGCCAATAAGCAATACACCTCCGGTTAATCCTACCACTATGGCGTATTTGGGATCCAATATTATTTTGGATATCCCGAAATAGGTAAGCAGGAGATAGATCAGGTCGCTGAGAAAAATACCGCCTGCCATGGCAATACCCGAACGATAGCCGTAACGCAGACTGGTTTGTATCAGCCCGAAAAAAGCCGGCCCGAGCATAAAGCTGAGTGCCAGACCGAGAATCATGCCCTGACCAATTGCGCTTAACATCTGTTACACTGTTTGAGATTTGAATTCCTCCACCACAGTTTTCCAGCTTTCGAGCCTGTCGGCTTTAATTACCCGTGGAAATTTGTGTTGACCGCCGGTTTTTCCCTGCCTGCGCATCCATTCGCGGAACGCATCCACGGGCACAATTTCCACGATCACTTCTTTGAGTGCAGCGGTGCGCTCCACCCGATAGTCGTCGTTTAATGCCTTGAGGTGATCGTCGATGCAGGTACGCAGCAAATTGGCATCAACCGTGTCGTTTGTGCCAATGTACCAGTGATGTGCAAAGAGGTTTTGGTAATTGATACCGGCCACGGTGTATTCGTTAATGGTAATGTTGAGCTGCTCGGAAGCAAGGTCAACGGCGCGGTTCATATTGTCTTGCGAGAGGTGCTCGCCGCAGAGGCTGAGGAATTGTTTGGTGCGGCCGGTAATTATTATTTCGGCGTTTTCGACCGACACAAATTTTATGGTATCGCCAATGAGGTAGCGCCACGCACCGGAGCAGGTGCTGATGAGCAGGGCATACTCTGTATTTTCATCTACTTCGGCAATGGTGAGTGTTTGCGGGTTTTTCACCATTGCGCCGTCGTTGGTAAAATTCTCGTCGTTAAACGGCACAAACTCGAAGAAGATGCCATTGTCTAACTGGAGCCGCTGCCCGGTTGCATCGGGGTGGTTTTGAAAAGCCATAAACCCTTCGGAGGCGAGGTAAGTTTCGAGGTAACTAATTGGGCGGCCAATGAGTTTATCGAGGCTTTTTTTGTAGGGTTTAATGGATACGCCGCCCCAGACATAGAGTTCAAGGTTGGGCCAGATTTCGTGAACGGTATTTACCTTGTGGTATTCGCAGATGCGCTCGAAAAGAATCTGAATCCAGGCCGGAACCCCGCAAATAACGCCAATGTCCCAGTTACGGGCATTGCGCACCATTTCGTCGAGTTTGTTGTCCCACTCGCGCTCACGCGAAATGCGGCGGCCGGGTTTGTAGAAATGCTGAAACCAGAAAGGCAGGTTGCCGGTGGTAATGCCGCTGAGGTCGCCCGAATAGTAGGTGCCGTTGTAGTTGAGGTGGGTGCTTCCGCCAATCATGAGAATTCCTTTTTCGAAGAAATCGGGCGGAAGTGTGTAGTGGTTGAGGGCCATCAACTGCCGGGTACTGGCCCTGCGAATGGCGCGCAGCATGTCTTTGGTAACGGGTATGTGCTTGCTCGACGATTCGGAGGTGCCCGAACTTAGGGCAAAATATTTCACACGCTCGGGCCAGCACACAAATGCTTCGCCGTTGAGGGTGCGGTACCACCATTTGCGAAACATGGAATTGTAGTCGTGTACCTCTACCGTGCGGCGGAAAGCACTTACGGTATCAGCATCGGCAAGGAGGCGGGTAAAATGATAATGTTCGCCGAAGGCTGTAAACTCGGCTTTGGTAAGAAGTTTTTTCAGGGTACGTTCCTGCATTCGCCAGGCTTCGCGGCGGCGAAGTTTGGGGAGTTTTTTTTGCAGCGCAAGCGTATTTTTCAGAATAGAACCCAGAATAGCCATAGCAGAATTGACGTTATCGGTGGAGGATACGTTGAACAGCGATACTGCTCCAGTTCATTTTATCAGCGAATGTAGCGGAAATCATGTCCGCTTTTTATGTTTCGCAGCGACTGGATGATGAGATTAATCACATTTTCCACATCGTCGCGGTGAACGCTTTCCACTGTAGTGTGCATATACCGCAGCGGCAGCGAAATGAGTGCCGAGGGCACACCGCCGTTTGAGTAGGCAAATGCGTCGGTGTCGGTACCGGTGGTGCGCGAGGCTACCTCGCGCTGGAAGGGGATTTCGTGTTTGCTGGCAGTGTCGATAATCAGCTGGAGCAGTTTGTTGTGAACCGCCGGGCCGTAGGTGAGCGAGGGGCCTTTGCCCGAAGCAATATCACCCTGAGCCACTTTGTTCATCATGGGTGTTTGCGTGTCGTGCGTAACGTCGGTTACAATGGCCACATCGGGCTTTATGGTTTGTGTAATCATTTCGGCCCCGCGCAGGCCTACTTCTTCCTGTACAGAGTTAACGATGTACAAGGCAAAGGGCAGTTTTATTTTCTGCTCGTGCAGCAGGCGGGCCACTTCGGCAATCATAAAGCCGCCCATGCGGTTGTCGAGTGCACGACCCACGAAATAGCGGTTGTTGAGCACCATGAACTCGTCTTCGTAAGTTACCACGCAACCTACATGAATGCCCAATTCGGCCACTTCTTTTTCGTTGGAGCAGCCGCAGTCGAGGAAAATATTTTTGAGTGTGGGTGCTTCTTCACGACCCGGCTCGCGGGTATGAATGGCCGGCCAGCCGAAAACGGCTTTTACAATGCCTTTTGAGGTATGAATGTTTACCCGTTTGGAAGGGGCAATCTGATGATCGGAACCACCGTTGCGGCGCAGGTAAATAAACCCTTCTTTGGTAATGTAATGCACGAACCAGGAAATTTCGTCGGCATGTGCTTCAATCACCACTTTATATTTTGCATCGGCATTTACCACACCGGCTACCGTGCCATAATTATCTGTAATATAAGTATCTACATAAGGCCGGATATAATCGAGCCATATTCTTTGTCCGGATGTTTCAAAACCGGTAGGAGAGGCATTATTGATATAGGCTTCCAGAAAAGCCATCGACTTTTCGGTAAGCAGGGATGATTTTTTCTTTTTTGACTTCGCCATAACAGCCTATTCATGTTTTTGTAAAGATAACAACTGAATTCACTTAAAACCATTACCCGGAAATTATCTAAAACCCCTATCTTGGCATTAAGAATTTGATTTTCAAATCAAATCCGGTTCAATCAACACTCGACACACCAATGAAAAAAAACAAATTAACCAGCCTTCTGGGGGGATTGCTCATTCCTCTGCTGATGCAGGCCGGACAGGGAGAAGGCGGGCAGCCGCTCAGCTTCAAATTCTCCGATCCCGCAGCCCGTGTGCCGGTAGCTGTAACACCCGCGTTTAATGTGGATTCGGTAATGAATGCCGCATTGCAGCAGGATGCAGTGAAAGGGCCTTACAAATTCGGGTACAATCATTACGTAAATTACAACCTGCGCAATTCGGGCGTATGGCAGAATTTACCCGACGGCACCCGTTTCTGGCGGATCGGTGTGCGTTGCCCGGGTGCCGTTTCGGTAAACCTGGCCTTCAACAATTTTCACCTGCCCGAAGGGGCGCGCCTGTTTGTGTACAGCCCCGACAGGCAACAGATTCTGGGCGCATTTACTTCCACGTCAAACTTCGCCGACCAGCTTTTCGGTACCGAATTGATTCAAGGCGAAGAAGTGATGGTGGAATACATAGAACCTGCTGCCGTAAACGGACAGGGCACGCTGAATATTTTCCGTGTCACCCACGGGTTCAGGGGCGTGGCCGAATACGTGAGCAATATTTCGCGCGGTTTTGGCGATTCGGGTTCGTGCAACAACAACGTAAACTGCCCCGGCGGTGCAAGCTGGAGCGATCAGAAACGCTCGGTGGTGTGCCTTGTTTCGGGCGGAAGCGAATTTTGCACCGGCGCATTGGTAAACAACACCTGCCAGGACGGAACGCCCTATGTACTCACCGCCGATCACTGCGGCAGTGCCGACGGCAGCTGGGTATTCCGTTTCAACTGGGAAGCAGCCGGATGCAGCAATCCTTCCACCAACCCGAGTTCTCAGTCGCTCAGCGGCGGCACTGCGCGTGCCAGCAATGGCGGCTCCGATGTGCATCTCTGCCAGATTAACGCAGCCATTCCGGCCAATTACAATGTATATTTTGCAGGCTGGTCGAATGCAAACGTGGTAGCCGACAGCGCCTGCGGCATTCACCATCCGGCGGGCGACATCAAAAAGATTTCGTGGGCAGGCAACCCCACCATTTCTGCCACCTACGGCAGTGCCGATTGCTGGCGCGTGGGCCAGTGGACTTCGGGCGTTACTGAGCCCGGCTCGTCAGGCTCTCCCCTGTTCGATCAGAACCACCGTATTATTGGTCAGCTTTTCGGCGGGCCCTCGGCCTGCAACGTTTCGCCCGGCAACCTTAATGATTACTACGGCAAATTCTCGTACTCGTGGAACACCGGCAGCACACCCGCCACACGCCTGCGCGACTGGCTCGACCCGTGCAACACCAGCCCCGTAACGTTAGACGGCTACGACCCCAACACACCCACCGCCGCACTCGATGCGCAAATGGCTGCCGTGGTTTCGCCCGCAGGCAATTACAGCGGCTGCACACCCACACAAACCGTAAACGTGGTGGTGACACTGCGCAATGCCGGTTTAAACGCACTCACCAGCTGTACCATAAACTGGCAGGTGGATGCCAACACACCCACAGCCTTCAACTGGACAGGCTCGCTCAACACCTCGCAAACCGCGCAGGTAACGCTGGGCAACCTTACCCTGCCCACCGGCTCGCACACTGTTACAGTAACCGTGTCGAACCCCAACAACGGCACCGACGGCAATGCCGCCAACAACACCAGCACCTCCACATTTACGTTCACCGTAATCGGCTCGGCCATGCTGCCGCTTGCAGAAGGCTACCAGAATACGCCTTTCCCCGCCACCAACTGGCAAATCGACAACCCGAACAGCGATGTAACCTGGACACGTTCAACCACGGTAGGCAACGGTAGCACGGCATCCATGTTTATGGATAATTTCAATACCGACACCGACGGCAAAACCGACAGCTACATTACGCCGGTGCTCAACTTTGCCTCGGTAACCGCTCCCGCAACCATTGCGTTCGATGTGGCTTATGCCCGCTACAACTCTACCTACTCCGACACGCTCGGCGTATATGTAAGCACCGACTGCGGCGTAACATGGACACAGGTGTTTCTCAAAGGCGGCACCACATTAGCCACCGCCCCCGATAACACCAATGCATTTACACCCAATAACTCACAGTGGCGCACCGAAACCATAAACCTGAACAGCTATATCGGCCAGTCGTCGGTACGCATTGCCCTGCGTAACATGGGCGGCTACGGCAATTTTATGTATATCGACAATATCAACATCACCGTAGGCGCGCTGGGTATAAACGAACTCACGGCCACTGCTCCGGCTGTATATCCCAACCCGTCGGCAGGCGGTGTGTTTACGGTTGATTTTACTCAGACGCCGGCATCGGTGGTGCAATGGTTGGTGCTTAATGTGGCCGGGCAAACTGTGGTGGCTGGTCAGCAAAACAACCCGGTGCTTATGCCGCTCGATCTTTCGGTGCTGGCTCCGGGGGTGTATTTTTTGCAACTGCAGACTGTAGGTGGTGTTTTTACTCAGAAGATTAGTATTACGGCGAAGTTGTAAGCGGGTGCTTTAGTTTTTGAATTTGTATTAATTAGTAATAATAAAAGCCGGTACTCTTGTAGAGTCCGGCTTTTGTGTGAGTTAATTTGGTGTTGTCACAGGGCAGGAATTTGATGCTTCAGGTGGAATTATTTTGTGGCAAGTTGATTTGATAAAGTGGGAAGTCTTACATACTCATTAAATATTTAACGAAGGAGCCAATAGGTTTGTATTTAAAGAAGAATGAGAGAGTTGATATTCTTTATATCTGGAGATTTAAATTAGTTTATTTGTAAAGAATAGTAATCTTATGTAGTATCGTAAAATCAATATCTTTATACTGACAAAAATTAATATGTAAAAACAAAGTAATTACAATCATACAATAATTTACTCATAAAATTTCGTATATTTGGGAATTAAACACAACATAAACAGAATAATGAATTAAAATCAATAAATAATAAATGATTACAGACAAAATACTTATTAAAAACTACAAATGTTTCGACGACGAAGGTTGTGATCTTGAGAATATAAAATCAATTAACATCATTATTGGGAAAAACAATACAGGAAAAAGCTCTTTAATAGAAACAGTAAAATTTCTAACAAATGGCAACAATGCTTTTTTAAGAACCAAGAGAAATGGGAAAATTCCTGAAATTATTGTTGAACATTGCTTCAATGAAATAACTATGGGTGATACTTTCCCAAGCAATACTTCGGGAGGTGAAATTGGCATGAATCATAATCAATATGGTAAAACTTTTATTGGTTCGATTTTAAAATATGCCATTGGTGAAAATCTTAGCAAAAGATTCATCGGCATAAATAAAGAATTTAATTCATCAGCTACAAGATACTTTAACTCTTACGTAGCGCAAATTGCTTCACCATTACAGAATAAAATTTTTAGGCATTTAAGTGCAGAAAGAGATATACAGCCAGAAAGTTTAAATACAGACATTAGTTTGAGTACAACTGGTGTTGGTGCAACAAATTTAATTCAGTCTATAATCAATCGAGACATTTATAATAGTGACTTAATTGAGCAAAAATTATTAAATGAACTCAATAAAATCATCTATCCTGACATTTATTTTTCTAGAATTTTAGTCCAACAAGATCAAAATCAAGTTTGGGAAATTTATTTTGAAAATGATACTGATGGTAGGGTTCCTTTATCAAAAATGGGTAGCGGCATAAAAACTATTTTATTAGTTTTAATTTTACTTCATATAAAACCTAATATTGATAACAAAAAAATTGAAGATTATGTATTTGCACTAGAAGAGTTAGAGAATAATCTTCACCCTTCTTTACAAAGAAGACTATATTACTATTTATTTGAGTTTTCGAAGCAAAATAAATGCACTTTATTCCTGACAACTCATTCAAATATTGTTATAGATTTATACAATTCACTAGAAGACACACAAATTTATCACATTACAAAAATTGATGGGGCAACTAAAATTACTTCCATTTTGAAACAAGTAGAGTTCAAAAAAATACTTGATGATTTGGAAGTAAGGGCCAGTGATATTCTTCAGAGTAATGGTATAATTTGGGTTGAAGGCCCCAGTGACAGAATTTATTTAAATAAATGGATAAGTTTAATTGACAAGACTCTAATTGAAGGTTATCATTATTCAGTTATGTTTTATGGAGGACGCTTACTTTCAAATTTAACTTATGATTATGAATTAATCAATAATGAACTTATTCCATTATTAAAGCTAAATAGAAATTCATTTGTATTAATGGATAGGGATGGGAATAACATAAAAGCAAAATTAAATGATACCAAATTGAGAATTCAAAATGAAATTGGGCAAGATAGTGTCTGGATTACAAAAGGTAGAGAAATTGAGAATTATTTATCCAATAAAACGATAAAAAATTGGCTACAATCAATACATAATATAAAGTGTGATTTTAATAATGATATAAATACAAAAATAGAAGAAAATATTACAAAAATTATCCCTCACACTAAAATAAAGTATAACTTGAATAAAAATAAATATGCTTCGGAGATTATTTCATTTGTTGACATTGAACAAATGGATGTATTAGACTTAGCTGAAAAGATTAATAAAGTAGTTAAGGCTATAAAAAAATGGAACAAAATATAAATAAAACTCCTAACCCTGATTTAGTAAACCAGAGGATAAAGGGCTTCAAATAAAACACTTGAGCAATCGATTAATATTGGTGCTGACTAACAGTTTAGTATTTCGAAATATGGTTTCGCCAAATGTCTAAACACTATCGGCATTTCACAGCAACGATTGAATCTCGAGCTTTTGAGTCTTAAAACTGATAAAAAATGCCCTCTATCTGGACAGAACCAACAACTCATTCTGGTACTATTTTGTTTGCAATGAGTAAATCAATTCAGGAGTTTTCGGAACAGTATAAAAGTGTTCTTCCTAATCTAAAAACTGCCCAAAACTTAATGTGCTTTTCGGATTATAGCGGTGAGGAAGAACAGTCAAAACATTTTGTCTATTCGTTTCTAATTATTAACGGTGATAAAATTAAAAAATGGAACTTGAACAGATTAAAGTTAAGGAAGGAATTTCTTTCAGATGGAAGAAGAATTTCTTACAAAAATTACAGAGATAAGCTCACCCAAAAGTTTGTTGACCGATATTTGAATATTGTTGATGAGTTAGAAGGGTATATTATTACAATCTCAGTTAGCAAGGACTTACCCACTCTTTTTGACGATCAAGCATCATTTATTTTTACAAATCCTCAGTTTGACAAATACTCTGAATGGTCTAAAGGCACAATTGAAAAGTCATTTCGAATAATGCACTTTCTCAGTTTGCTTATTTCGGGATTCTCAAAGGAGTATCAAAATCTACTTTGGATCACTGACAATGACAACATTGCAGCTAACAAGGATAGGTTAAAACAACTCACAGAATTATTCGCTGCTACTGCAAGTCAATATTTAAATCATTCACTTGGACATTTGAGAGTTGCAACCACTAACTCAGACGACAGGACGAGGTCAATAGAAGATTTATGCGCCATTCCGGACCTAGTTGCAGGTGCATATTCCGACCAGCTAAAAACAGTTGGTGATATTTACCACCAAACGCCCAACGATATTTTTTGGATGTACTCACCTCAATATCAAAAAAAAACAAAGGATTTGACATGGTGGCTAACTACATCAAATAAGAAACTCTGTAAATTGTTTTTCAAGATAAACAAGGGAGTAGAGAAAAATCAATCTGTTTCATTTTACCACTTTTACAATCGTGGCTAATTTAAATATTATGACACCTTTTACAAATTTTGATAGGCTTACCCTTAAATAAGAAATGGGGCAGACACAAACAGACATTAGGCTCAATTGCAGGTTTAGTATTTTATTTCATTAACCCTTATGACAAAAAATTTAATAGCCGAACAACAATTTACAGGCCTCTTCACTTTATATCAGTTTGGGTCGATAATACGAAAACCACATCTAAGAAGTACCCTAATATTCGTACCTGTATACGAGACCAAATACCGGTCTATTTAATCTCAAGCTTTTTTCCTATATTCGGTTTACCAAAACCGGAAAACCATTTATGAGGCACTGTTTACTAATTGCAGTTACGCTGCTGATATACTGCGCCGGAGCGAAAGCGCAAACCGATACCGTAAAAGCCACCACCCTGCCGCCCGCGCAGGAGGCCGAAAAATTTTACAACAGCGGCACCACCAAATTCAACAACAAACAGTTTTCGGAAGCCATTGCCGACTTCAACAAGGCCATAGAACTGAAGCCCGATTTTGGTCAGGCTTTTTACAACCGTGCGCTTTCGCGCATGGAGCTTTCGCTGGTAAACGGTGCGCTCGAAGATTTTACAAAGTGCATTGAACTCACACCCGGCGACGACAATGCCTGGTACGGACGGGGCACGGCGCGGCTTTCGATGGGCGACAAGAAAAATGCCCTCAACGATTTTTCGCAGGCGGCAAAGCTGAATGCGCAGAACGACAAGGCCTGGCATCAGAAAGCGGTGTTGCAGTTTGAAGACGGCGACTACAAATCGGCATTGGCCGATTTCGACCGGGCGCTGCAAATCAATACCAAGAATGCCTATTACTGGAACGACCGCGGCAGTTGCAAGCGGCAGTTGAACGATCTCGACGGTGCGCTGGCCGATTACCAGCAGGCCAACAAGGTAAATCCGGGTTTGTACTTTGTACACAATAACCTGGGCAGCGTGCGCCGCATGAAAGGCGATCTGAAAGGTGCCATTGAAGCCTACACCGTGGCCGTGAACCTGAAAACCGATTACTACGTGGCCTACAACAACCGCGGCCGCACCAAGTACGAAATGGGCGACTATGCCGGTGCCATTGCCGATTTTAACCGCGCCATTCAGCTTAAAAACGATTATGCCTTTGCCTACCTCAACCGCTCGGCCGTGCGCTACAAACAGCGCGATTACAAAGGTGCGGTGGAAGACTGCAACAAAGCCCTTGAGTTGAATCCGAACTCGGCCGAAGCCTATTTAAACCGCGGCATTGCCAAAGAAATGCTGCGCGATGCCACAGCCTGCGGCGATTTCAAACAGGCCGCCGCACTCGGCTCAGAACAGGCCAAACAATATATTAACGACTGCGAATAAGGAGGGATGTATATGAAAAAGTTACTGACTATTCTGGCTGCTGTTTGTTTGCCGGTGCTTGTTTTTTCGCAGGATGTTTCGTTCGACGAAAAAAATTTTCCCGGCAAAGACAAAAAAGAAATAAAAGAAGCCCGCCGCAATTTCGACAACGGAAACAGCGTGTTTGAACAGGCCATGTCGGTTCAAAATGGCGTACTTAAACGCTTTGTGGCCGAAAATCATTATTACCCCAACGGCATAAACGAACTGGCAGGCGCCGGTGCCGAAGGTTTTATCATGGCGCGCGATGCGTACCTGAAAGCCAATGCGTTTAATCCGAACAATGCACAGCTTAATTTTCGTCTGGGCGTTTGTTATTACAATATTCCCAAACAAAAAATGATGGCCCTGGCCTATCTCGAAAAAGCGCAGAAGCTCAATCCGAATGTGGACCCTGATCTGCAATACTACCTCGGCCGCGCCTATCACCTCACCGCGCAGTGGGACAAAGCCATTACCGCCTACCGCGCCTGGCAGCAGCCGCTCAACGCAAAACCCACCGACAACCGCGACAAAATTGCCGACGCCAACCGCAAAATAGGCGAATGCATAAACGGCAAGGAATTCGAAAAAACACCCGTGCGCGTGTTCATCGACAACCTCGGAAATGCCGTAAACAGCAGCGATGCCGAGTACACACCCATAATCACCGCCGACGAAGCCACCATGATTTTCACCTCGCGCCGTCCGGGAACCACCGGTGCCAAACGCGATGAAGACAACCAGTACTTCGAAGACCTTTACCTTACCACCTGGACCAGCAGCGGCTGGAGCACACCGGTAAACATGGGCAAACCGGTAAACAGCGAAGACCACGACGCCACCGCCGGACTTTCGCCCGACGGGCAGCGCATGTACATTTACCGCCCCAGAAACGGCGGCGATTTGTACGAAAGCATCCTCACCGGCACAGTATGGTCGGAGCCGGAACGTATGAATAAAAACATTAATTCCGACGGTCACGAATCGTCGGTTTCGCTTTCGTTCGATGGCAAGAAGCTTTATTTCGTAAGCGACCGCGAAGGCACGCTGGGCAACCGCGACATCTGGGTTTCCACGATGGACACCAAAGGCCGCTGGGGCGAATCGCAAAACCTGGGCCCCACAATCAATACCATGTACGGCGAGGAAGGCGTGTTTATGCACCCCGACGGAAAAACGATGTATTTCAGTTCGCAGGGCCACAAGAGCATGGGCGGCTACGATATTTTTAAATGCGAATGGAAAGACGGAAAATGGGGCGAGCCTCAAAACCTCGGCTGGCCCATAAACGGGCCCGATGATGATGTGTTTTTTGTAGTGTCGGGCAATGGCCGCAGAGGCTATTTCTCGTCGAACAAAGCCGACGGACTTGGCGAAAAAGACCTTTACAAAATTACCTTCCTCGGCCCCGAAAAAACACTGGCGCTGAGCAGCGAAGACAACCTCATTGCCGGCAACAACATTCCGGTAACCACGGTAACAGCCGCCCAGCAGGTAGAAATAAAAACCGCCCAGCTTACCCTGCTCAAAGGCACCATTACCGATGCCATGACGCAGAAACCGGTGGCCGCCACCATCGAACTGGTTGACAATGAGCGGCAGCAGGTTATTGCCACATTTCCGGTAAACAGTTCCACCGGAAAATATCTCGTATCGCTGCCCTCGGGCAAAAACTACGGCATAGCGGTAAAGGCCGAAGGCTACCTCTTCCACTCCGAAAACTTCGACATTCCGGCCATTGCCAACTACCAGGAAGTGCAGAAAGACATTGCCCTGAAACCCGTGGCCGTGGGCAACGCCATAGTGCTGCGCAACGTGTTTTTCGACGTGGGCAAAGCCACCCTGCGCCCCGAGTCGTTTACCGAACTCGACCGCTTAGTGGCCCTGCTCAACGACGTGCCCACCATGCGCATCGAGGTTTCGGGCCATACCGACAATCGCGGCTCGGCGGAGATGAACAAGAAACTCTCGCTCGACCGCGCCAAAGCCGTGGCCGATTACCTCATCAGCAAAGGCATAAAGGCCGAGCGGATAACTTGGGCGGGGTATGGATTTGATCAGCCAATGTCGCCAAATGATACCGAGGCGAACAGGCAATTAAACCGGCGGACGGAGTTTAAGATTTTGAGCAGGTAGGGGGGGAATGATGTACATTTGTACTGATTTTTAGCCAAAATCAGGAACCAAGTATGAAAAAGGCAGAAAAACTTCTGGATATCAATAAATCATTCAAAGCCGATCCGCTGGCTCCCGAGGATATCCCTGTTTTTTATTGTGAAACTCATTCAGTAAGGGGCGGCTCAAAGCGTCAACGGATTATTGATACCCTTTTACAGGCCGAAGATGACAATCAGCATATACTTTTTGTAGGGCATAAAGGTTGCGGAAAAAGCACAGAACTTAATCACTTGCAAAAAGATCTCCAGCAGCATTTTTTAGTTACCAACTACTCCGTACAAACAGAACTTGATTCTATTCATCTCAGTTACATCGAATTATTTATTGTAACGATGGAAAAGTTATTTGAGGCGGCTGATGAAAGGAGTATAGATGTAAATGCTGAATTTCTCAAACGGGTAAAGGACTGGACTCAAACCACAGAAATTCAGCAAATTAAAGAACGATATTTTGGCTTAGATACACAAGTGGGTGCCGAAGCTAAATTTGGTATTCCTTATTTCAAAAACTTCTTTGCTCAATTCAAGACCTCAGCCCGTGTAAGTCGTAGCCTGAAAGAGATATTAAAGCAGGATGTAGAACCCCGGCTATCACAACTGATTAATCTTTGCAATGAACTTATTACTGAAATAAGTATAGGAATCAGTAAAAACGGGCAAAAAGGTATTGTGATAATTATTGAAGACCTTGATAAAATTCCACTCGAACGGGCACGTACTTTGTTCTGTAATTACAGCCGTCAACTTACCTCTGTTAAAACCAACATTATATATTCTTTCCCTATTTCTCTATATAACAGTATTCATTACAATACGATCAGGCAATATTACACTATGGTGTATGAATTGCCCATGATTAAAATAAACAACCGCGATGGCAGTGCATTTCCCGAAGGAAAAACAAAACTGACAGAGGTTGTTTCAAGACGTATGAACCTTTCTCTATTTGAAAATATAGAGGATTTATCGAAACTTATTGGATATAGCGGTGGTTGTATCAGGGATTTATTTCTGATGATTCGGGAAGCCGCAGCTTCAGCTCTGGATTATGAGAGAGAGCAGATCACTTCTGATGATTGCAGGAGTGCAATCCTTTTATTAAAACGAGACTACTCCAATTCCATTGCAGATAATGTAGATGATGGCATAAATTATCCGGTAGAAAAATATTTCAATATTCTCGTAGAACTGGCTTCCAGCACTACAAAAAAAGTGGATAATACCACAGAACTTATGCACCTCAAAGACAATCTCTGTGTATTGAGTTATAATGGCGAGGGATGGCTTGATGTACACCCGATTGTGAAAGAAATACTCATTGAACGTAGAAAGTGGGATGGAATCGTTAAATAACTATGAATCTTTATCCGACTACAATAAAGACCTTCTTCGCCTCAAACGCTTTTTCGATCGAGACGAAGAATACGGTTACACGTTTGCCTCAGCCAAAGACGAAAGACTTATTCCACGTATCAATCAGGAATTGGTTGATAATGCCACCAATAAAGGAAAAAAAATAATTATTGTATTTTTTCAACGACAAGACGACGGATTAATTCCTGTTACACACCAGTTGGAACAGGCTCTTACAGCAACGCCCAAACCCAATGGAATAATTATCCCTAATGTAGGTGAGTTTATTTATGAAGATGAAAAAGGGAAATTAAGCGAAGAAAGCATGCGCTTCATAGCCGAATTAAACTATTCGCGCGAAGAATTACATGCGCTTAGAGTGCCTATACTTTTCTGGCTGAGTGAAAAACATATTTTACTATTCAGTCGCATTGCCAACGATCTGCTCTCGCAGCGACGTTTGGCACATACGTACTTTGAAGCCGAGCCGGGATTATTTGAACCAGATGAATTGATGAACGACAGGTTCAGACTGGAAGAATTAAAAAGTACGGAAGAATTCAAGCAACTCAACCTAAAGGTAAATTTGCTAAAAAAGCAGTTGGAAGAGGCGGTTAATGCAAAATTCCCAATTCGGAAAACCTTTGATCAAATTGCCTTACCGCTTGCGAAAACATACTCTGAACTTGATTTGCATGAAGAGGCTTTACGAGTGATAGATAAGTATAAAGAAGGTATTAGTAAAGAAAACCTTAATCAGATTTTCACCGTTGCTAATATTAAATTCCTTGCCCAAAAATATGACGAAGCCGAACTTGAATTATTAGATTTAGAAAAAATACTGCTTGAAAAAGAATTTCGTGATTCATTATTGTCCGAAACCTATATCGCACTCGGCGATTTGTATGACGAAACTGGTAATTTGAGTAATGCGCAAAAGTATTATCTGCTTGATGCTGCGCTGAACGAAGAACGCCTCAAGCAGTCGCCCAAAAACGAAACTATTAAACGCGACCTCGGCATTTCTTACCAAAGACTTGCCAACTCCTACGGCAAACTGGGGCAACTTCAACAAGCACTTGAACTTTATCAGAAATACCTGAAAATCTGCGAAGAGTTAGCATTAGCGAATCCTATGGCCGAAGAACTTAAACGCGACCTCGGCATTTCTTACAGCAGACTTGGCGACACCTACGGCAAACTGGGGCAACTTCAACAAGCACTTGAACTTTATGAGAAAGACCTGAAAATCAGCGAAGCCTTGGCACTGGCCAATCCTATGGCCGAAGAACTCAAACGCGACCTCGGCATTTCTTACACTAAACTTGCCGACACCTACCGCAAACTGGGGCAACTTGAACAAGCCCTTGAACTTTATGAGAAAACTCTGAAAATCTTCAAAGAGTTAGCATTAGCCAATCCTAAGGCCGAACAACTCAAATGCGACCTTGGCATTTCTTACAATAACCTTGCCGACACCTACGGCCAACTGGGGCAACTTCAGCAAGCACTTGAACTTTATGAGAAATCCCTGAAAATCTGCGAAGAGTTAGCATTAGCCAATCCTAAGTCCGAACAACTCAAACGCGACCTCGGCGTTTCTTATGAAAGACTTGCCAACAGCTACGACAAACAGGGGCAACTTCAACAAGCACTTGAACTTTATGAGAAATCCCTGAAAATCAGCGAAGAGTTAGCGCGGGCAAATCCTAAATCCGAACAACTCAAACGCGACCTCGGCATTTCTTACAATAAACTTGGCGACACCTACGGCAAACTGGGGCAACTTCATCAAGCACTTGAACTTTATCAGAAATACCTGAAAATCTGCGAAGAGTTAGCATTAGCCAATCCTATGGCCGAAGAACTTAAACGCGACCTAGGCGTTTCTTACGAAAGACTTGCCGACACCTACAGTAAACAGGGGCAACTTCCACAAGCACTTGAACTTTATCAGAAAGCCCTGAAAATCCGCGAAGCCCTAATACTGGCCAATCCTAAGGCCGAACAACTCCAACGCGACCTTGGCGTTTCTTACGAAAAACTTGCCGACACCTACCTCAATCTGGGGCAACTTCAACAAGCACTTGAACTTTATGAGAAAGACCTGAAAATCTGCGAAGAGTTAGCGCGGGCAAATCTTAAATCCGAACAACTCAAACGCGACCTCGGCATTTCTTACAACAGACTTGCCTATACCTATGGCAAACAGGGGCAACTTCAACAAGCGCTTGAACTTTATGAGAAATCCCTGAAAATCAGCGAAGAGTTAGCTCTTGCTAATCCGAAATCCGAAGAACTCCAACGCGACCTCGGCATTTCTTACAACAGACTTGCCGACACCTACGACAATCTGGGTCAACTTCAACAAGCACTTGAACTTAATGAGAAAGCCCTGAAAATCCACGAAGCCTTAGTACTGGCTAATCCGCAAGACAAACAATTGCAAGCAGATCTTGCCTTTTCTAATTACAAATTAGGTTTAAATTCGGCTGCAAACGAAGATTATTCTTCTGCCTTCTCCCATTTCCAAGAGGCAATTGCTCAGCTAAAGCCATTGATAAAAACTCCGTCGAACTCAACACCCTTTAATATTGATTTATACGGATATTGCTGCTCCAAGATAGTTGAAATTCTTCACCACCAAAACCGCGATGACGAAGCCAACACCTACAAGTCTGAAATAACAGAAATGTTAGCCCGCCTTAAAAAAACACCCGAATACCCCGCCAAATTACCCGCCAAATACCAAGAACTAAAAAACGCCGGTCTTATAGAGTAACCCCCTACTCCCCTTTACATTTATTGGCAAAACCCGCCCCCCACCCCACCCAAAAAAATCCGTACCTTTAACAGTCGCATAAAGCACTGTACAAAGGAATGAACCGCATACATCGTTTTCTCATTTTACTCGTTTGTTTCAGCGGAATACTCACCCCGCTGCGTGCCGCTTACCTGCTCATCCCCATGGACGACGGCCAGCGCAACCACCTCAAAGCCTACGGCATTACCTACTGGGTGCTCGAAAAAGGCATTGACGCACAGTGGCTGCTCAACTACCGCTACGGGAGTTTTCTTTTCAAATACGATAAGCTGTTTGAAAACGAATGCCTCGTGCGCGGGGTGTCGTTTGAAATTATTCCCGATGCCAAAGCCAACGCCATACTGGCCGAAATTGCCAACCCCGAAGTAAACATGGATGCGGTGAAACTGGAAAAGCCGCCCAAAATTGCAGTGTACACACCCGGAGGCAAACAGCCCTGGGACGATGCCGTGACACTGGTGCTTACCTACGCCGAAATTCCCTACGAGAAAGTATATGACGAGGAAGTAATGCTGGGCAAACTCCCGCTTTACGACTGGCTGCACCTGCACCACGAAGATTTTACGGGGCAATACGGCCGTTTCTGGTCGGGCTTTGCCAACGCGCCCTGGTACCGGGCCGAAGTGAGCGATAACGAAGCAATGGCGCAGAAATTGGGCTTCCAGAAAGTATCGCAGATGAAGCTGGCAGTGGCGCATAAAATACGCGAGTTTGTGGGCAACGGCGGCTTTCTGTTTGCCATGTGCTCGGCCACCGACTCTTACGACATTGCCCTCTCGGCCGAAGGCGTGGATATTTGCGAAAGCATGTTCGATGGCGACCCCGCCGATCCGGGCATGAACAACAAACTCGATTTCTCGAAATGTTTTGCTTTCCAGAATTTCATGCTCAAAACCAATCCGCGCGAGTATGAGTTCTCCGACATTGACACCTATTTCACCCGCGAAATGCGCGGACTGAATGAAGACAACGACTATTTCACGCTGTTTGACTTTTCGGCCAAATGGGATCCGGTGCCCACCATGCTTTGCCAGAACCATAAAAACATGGTAAAAGGTTTCTGGGGCCAGACCACCGGTTTTGATAAAACCAAAATAAAACCCGGCGTACTCGTTATGGGCGAAAACAAAGCCATAAACGAAGCGCGTTACATACACGGCGAGTTTATGAAAGGCATGTGGACTTTCTACGGCGGGCATGATCCCGAAGACTATCGCCACAAAGTGGAAGAGCCTCCCACAGAACTTGAACTTTACCCCAACTCGGCCGGGTATCGTTTAATTCTGAACAATATTCTGTTTCCCGCGGCACGCAAAAAACACCAGAAAACCTGACCAGTGCGCGGCAGGCAGTATTTTCCAGTTACACACCAATTTACTTTGCATCAATGAAATCAATTCAGTTTCTGATCGGCGCGGCGGCAGCCTCGCTTTTTGTATTTCCGCTTTCGGCGCAGGAAAAAAAGAACAAGCCCGAAAGCACGCTGAAATTTACCGTGGTTAAGGAAGCCAAAGCCACCGGCGTAAAAGACCAGTATCACTCCGGCACCTGCTGGATTTTCTCTACCCAGTCGTTCCTCGAATCGGAGTTTATGCGCATGGGTAAAGGCGAAACCGACCTTTCGGAAATGTGGTTGGTGCGTTGCGGCTATATCGAGAAAGCCAAAAAGTACATGCGAATGATGGGCAAAACCAATTTCGGGCCCGGCGGCGAACCGCACGATGTAATTAACCTCGCCGCACAATACGGACTCATGCCCCAGAGCGTGTATGCCGGAATGCCCGCAGGCGAAACCAAAGTTAAGCACGGCGAAATGGACAATGTGCTCAAAGCCATTCTCGACGCGCAACTGAAACTCGAAGAGAAACAACTCAATCCCAACTGGCTTGCGGCCTTTACTGCCGTGCTCGACGCTTATCTGGGCGCACCTCCGGCCACGTTCGATGTAAATGGCAAGAAGATGAATCCGAAAGAGTACGCAAGTTCGCTCGGTTTCAATGCAGCCGACTATGTGGGTCTTACTTCATTTACGCACCAACCCTTCTACTCGCCTTTCGTGCTCGAAATTCCCGACAACTGGGCCTGGGGTGAGTTTCAAAACGTACCTGTAAACGAACTCAGCGCCATTACCGACAATGCCCTCATGAACGGCTACTCGGTGGCCTGGGGTGCTGATGTGTCTGAATCTTACTTCTCTCACCGCAACGGCTTGGCCATTGTGCCCGAGAAAAGCATGGAAGACATGCGCAAAGGCGAACGGGATTCGATGTGGATTGCACCGTGCAAGGAAAAATCAATCACACAATTCATGCGTCAGGAAGCGTTCGACAACCTGGCCACGCAGGACGATCACGGTATGCAACTCACCGGCATTTCCACCGACCAGAACGGAAAACGCTACTACATGGTAAAAAACTCGTGGGGCACATCAAATGAACTTGGCGGCTATTTCTACTGCTCGGAAGCGTATTTCCAGTACAAAACAGTAAGCATACTCGTTCACAAAAGCGCAATTCCGAAAGACATTGCAAAGAAAATCGGACTTTAATTCAGTACAGCGTGTATGGGGTGGATAGTTAACTATTGAAACAATAAAATACTATTCTTCACTCCATACACGCTGCACACTAAATACATACAATGAGCAATTTTTTTAGCTGGGATGAACTGAAGCAGATGAAGGCGGTGGAAGGCCACACGCTTAACCGCGTCATATATCATTACTGGCAAAACGTGGTGAAACCGGGCGAAGCATTTGAGTTTCTGGATAGACTCGAACTCGAATTTTCGGAAGGAAAAAAGCTCATCATTGGCACTTCCGAAGAAACAGAAGCCGCGCTGGCATTAGACATGGACTTTGACGCAGAGAAACAGCACTTCATGCTGCTGCACGAGTTTGGCGGCAAACTGGGCATGCGCTCGGCCGACCTTTCGGACAACGATCTTTGGCAGCCGGTAATGCAGCACACGCTTATCAGCTGCGACCTGGTTAAAGAAGGCGAATCGTACCGCACCGATGCCATACTGCTGAATTTTGGCGAAGAAAAATTAGAAGTAAGGCCCAACGTGGAAGGATTGCTGGTGGAGCCTTTTGATGATATCTAAACTAATTAGACAATAAAACAGCAGCGGCGAACCCTGATGGATTCGCCGCTGCTGTTTTTATATGGTGCTTCAATTATTCGCTTACACGAATTACTCCTTCGCGCGGTTTGCGGTTGGGATCCATGCTGTTTCCGAAACGCCAGCCCAGCACAATACCGCCACGCAGCATGGCCCTGTAGCCGCTTACATCGTCGAGTCCGGAAATTTGTGTGCCGATGGAACAGAACATCGACACATTGAAATTCTGGCTGGCCTGAATCAGCACGCCGTTTACCACACCTATCGAAGAAAACCAGGTACGGGCAGTTCCGCCGGCACCCGGCTGCGGAATGGGACCGAAGATGGGCTGGATGTAATTTACCTGTCCGTATTCAAAGGTAAGTCCCACAAAATAGCTCGAAAACTTTTGCCCGGATGGATAATACCGCAAATCCAAACCGCTGCTGAATACTTTGTTTCTGTTGTAATAATAGAATTCAGGATATCCCACATTATCGGGCGCAAGACCGGTAAGGCCGCTCAGTCCGAACGAAAGCGGGAAACGTAACGATACATTGTCTTTATACACATTCCGCTCATAACTCAACGAAATTATACCTGGCAGCAGATCGGTTACATTGAGCCCGATGTAGTGTTTTCGTTTATAGCCGTTGCTGTCGGGCAGCATTTCGCGGGTGGATGAATTGCGTGAGGGTGTGCCCTGCGAAGGGCGGGGCTGCGATTTATTATCACGTACAAACACATCGCTGTGCCCGTCGGCATAAACTACTTTGCGTACTTCGGTGGTTTTTATTACATACAGCGGCCCGGTTCCGCCCTCGCCTTTTTTGTATTTGATTTCAGAGGCAGAAACTTCGGCTACGTAAACCAGCATTTTTTCGCCGTTGGTTCGGTAAAGCGTGTCCTGCGCCTTTGCCGCAAAAGCGATACACATTACAAAAAGTGTAAACAAGAATTTGAAATTCATAACCAATGTGATTTAGTGAGTAAGACGGGCAAGCGGTTAAAAGTTGCTTTTCAAATATAGTTATTTGTATTCGTCTTATCTTTAAATTATGCAATCAATATTCCTTCCCTTAAAATTATTGCTTGACGCTCCGGGTATCTATATACTGGCAATTCCGTTACTTTTTCTTTCGGTAATTGCCGCATTGGTATTTTTCATTATCTGGATAATCCGTAAAAAACGTTGAGCAATGTGGATTTACGGAGCCTTTGTATTTACTGTAATCAGTGAGTGGATATTGTTCAGTGCCTTTTCGCGCTACGCGCTCAGGATTACTTTATTTTTTATTGTGCTCCTCAATCTGGTTACCTGGCCGGTAATCAGTTTTTTATACAGCACTACCGATTATCCGCTATGGCTAATGGAAATTGGGGTGTGTTTAGTGGAAACGATAATCATAACCATTCACTGGTACTGGAAATGGTGGCGCGGTGCGGCGGCGGCACTGCTTATCAATGCAGGAAGCTGGGGGCTGGGCAGTTTGTTTGAAATGCTTTTCTTTAGATGATGCAGTTGCGAAGCTATACCACACTGCTGCTGCTGGGTGCAGCCCACGGCCTGAACGATTTTGTGGCCGGTGCGCTGCTTGCGTTGTGTACACGCACCATGCCCGGTGCAGAAACCGCAATGTGGTTTACGGTGTATGTGGCCTTAGCCTTTGCCGCACAGGTGCCGCTGGCGCTGGTGGCCGATAAATTTCCGCAATGGCGCTGGTGGCTGGCGGGGGCGCTTATGCTCATTGCCGCAGCCAGTTTTTGCGGTGCAGCGCATACGGGCATTGCCGTTGTGCTCAGCGGTGTGGCTTCGGCGGCGGTGCATGTGGCCGGCGGTGCGTGGGCGCTGCAACTGCGCGTACCGCAGGGATTTGGTGCAGGCATATTTGCTGCGCCCGGCATTGTGGGCCTTACGCTGGGCGGCTTTGCACAGTTGCATGGCTTTGCGTGGACAGCCTTAGCCGCAGCCGCAGTGTGCCTGGCCTGCACATTGTTTGTACTTCGCGCCGGTTTGCGTGAGGCCGTGACAAAAGCACCCACACAAAAACAACCTCATTTCGACCGGCACGATGCGTTTATGCTGCTGCTGTTGCTGGTCATCACGCTGCGCTCGGCCGTGTGGGATGTATTTCAGGCCATACACACGGGCAGCGGACAGGTGCTGCTGGGCATTGCGCTGGCAGCGGCGGCAGGAAAAATTGCCGGAGGCTGGCTGGCCGACAAAATGAATTCGCTGCACGTACTTAGCGGCACGCTGCTTTCGTCGCTGGGGCTGCTGCAGTTTAGCGAAAAGCATGAGGCATTTTTGTACACGGGTATTGCATTGCTGCAGGCCACGTTGCCGGCATCGGTGCTGCTGGTAAGCCGCCTGCTGCCCGAATGGCCGGCCATGACCAATGCGCTGGTGCTTGGGCTGGCGGTAACGCTGGGCGGGTTTCCGTATTTGCTGGATGCGGCGGAGGTGTTTTTGCCGGTGGCTTTTGTGCTGGTGATGGGGGTGATGGGATTAGTGATCCTTCGACTACGCCCCGGGCAACGGGAGGGGGGGATGTGATGTTTGGGGGGCTGAGGATTGGTGCGGGGCTTCTGTGCTGGGCATTGGTGCGGGGCTTCTGTGCGAGGCATCAGTGCGAGGCATCGGTGCAAGGCATCTGTGCGGGGCGCGACGCCTCGCGCCCGAACGGGAATCGCGCGGGCGCGACTCCCCGTGAGATAGTATCAGTGCTTACGATTTTGTATCACCAACAGTACGCTGCTCATTGGCTTTCGCCGCTTTCTTTTTGCGTACCACCCAAAACGCCACAAAGCCCGAAACAGCCACCACTGCCACACTCAGCCAGACAATCCACCCACGCGACGATTTTTGCCCGTCTTTTATTTCCTGCATGGCGGGCAGGATTTGGGGCAATGTGCTTACCACAATGCTTGTGTCGCTGAGCCGGATACTGTCAATACGGAGCAGCAAATGTCCATCGTAGCAACTGTAGTATAATGGCTTAGTGCGCAGCGAATCGCTTAGGCGCCGGGCCACGAGGCTGTATTGAACAGGTGCTCCGCGGCCGCCGGCGGTGAGTTGTACGGCTGAGTCGGTGAGCATGGTTCCGGTGTTCAGATCATTATCATGCCCTGCCATGAAATAAAAACGCCATTGCGGAAAGGCCGATACATTGACCACGGCCACACTTCCGGCGGGGCGGGGTTTTGCGCCGGGGGCATCGGCAAAGGCCATTGCAGGCAGCAGAAGCAGGAATAATACTCGCAGAAATTTCATGTGTAAAAGGTACAATTTACACGCACACTTTATTCTCAGCCACGACGTTTTTTTGCAAACGCTTTTATCTGCTGCGCTTCGAGGAACCAGATGAGTTTAAACGATAAACTGTTTATCTGTGGCTGATTGAAGGTGTATTCCGCATCCTCGAAATAATTGGAAAACAACTGCTGTGTGCTGCCAATGATGGAGTTTTTCCACACCAGACTAAGTTCGCTGCCGGGCACAAACTGCCAGGTAAAAATCATGTCAACCGTAAACGCATTGAACGTAATATCGCTGTTCAGATCGTAACCCGTGCTGCTTACCTTGCCCTGATCGTTGAGGGCGAAGAACGAGGAGTAACGCGCTTCCGACCAGTAATGACGGATGCGCGTGGTAAGAATCATGGTACTGTTAAATGTGTAGTTTACGTTGATGGTGTTGGTAATGGTGCGGAGATTGCGCACACCCATAATAATGCTGTCGTTGTACATGGCCACAAAGCCCACATTGTCTGTTTTAAATTCGTTTTCGTTGCGAATTACGAAAAACAGGTGATCGTTTGCCCGCACGCGGGGCGCAATGGTGTAGCGCAAAATGGTGCGGTTGCGTTCCAGGAAAATACGGTACGAGGCCGACATGTCGAGGGCAAATACCTTGCGGTAATCCGACGAAATAAATCCGCCGGCCTCGTAGTTGCGCGGGTAAATCATGTAACGTCCCGGCACGCGTGGCTCGAAATAATCGTTGTTGAGCACGGGTTGTGTGAGCCAGTTGATGCCGGCAGTCATAAAATTGCGGTAGGTGGCAATAACGCGGCCGGAGATGGTGAGGAAGGTGAAATCGCGCGGGAGGTAAAGCTGTCCGTAATCGGCGTTAATATCGCTGGTGATGCGGATGAAGCGGCGGAAGGGTTTGAAGATATTGTACTTGATGGTGGTGCCGTAGCTGATGACATTGTTGCGTTCCTGAAAACCGAGATCGGTTGGATCGAACGTATTGCTGACTACGCGGTGGCGGATTTCGGCCTGGAATTTACCGCTGAATTTTCCGGCGCGGATGTAGTAGCGATGTCCGGTTACGGGCGTGGCCGTGTTGCGTGGCCACACCATGCTGAGATCGGCGAAACCTTCGGTGCCCCACACGTTTTTCTTTTCCACCAAACGAAACTGTGCCGAACTCACATTGGCATCGCGCGATTTTCCGTTGCGTATTACATTGGTGTTGAGAAAGCCGAGGTATGAATTTTTACCAATTACCTGTTCGGCCACAAACACATTGTAGTTGGCCAGTTCTTCGGTGCGTATTTCGCGGGATTTGCCGGTGAGTGTATCGCGCACAATGGCGTTGGTGGGTGCCGAAACGGCGTTTAAGAAGCCGAGACCGAGGTTGCCGGGCGTGCGGCCGCTTATTTTCATGGCGTTGTAGAGCGGGGCTACTCCGGGATTTTCCACAATTTCCTCGTTCGTGCGCAATTGCCCGCGCACCGATCCGTAGCCCGACGGCTGTGCACCGATGCGGCGCGAGTAAAACAAATCGTTTTTGTTGAAAAGCTCGGTGCCTTCGGTGAAAAAGTAGCGGCGCTCGTCGAACTTGATTTCGAAGGGCGTAAGATTGAGTACGAGATTATCGCTGATGGTTTGACCGAAATCGGGAATGAGGGTCATGTCGAGTGTGAAACTCTCGTTGATGCCAAACTTCACATCCATGCCGCCGTTGAGCGAGTACGACTGTTTGCCTTCAAAATTATCGGCATAGCCCGAAATATATGGCAACAGCGCCAGACGCAGCGGAGGGAGAATATTGCGAATGCCGTTGAGGGTGCCAAACTGATTGACAATTCCCTGCACGTTCTGATCGACATTGTTCCAGTACGAAAACTCGCGGTGACGGCGCAGGCCGCGTACAAAGTTGAGGCCCCACACCTGCTCCGACTGATTGGGGAAACGGAGCGAGTAATAGGGAATTTTCAGTTCGGCTGTCCAGCCTTTGGCGTGGCGTTTTACGCGGCTGTACCATACGCTGTTGAGGCTGTAATCAAACTTATCGATGGTTACGCGGGCATCAATCTGCACATTGGCGGCCGAAACGGCAAAGTAAAACGCATTGCGACGATCGTGGTACGTATCGAAATACACGCCAAACAGGTCGGAATTGGTGTTTTCATCGTCGCGCGCGCCCAACTGCTCCAGCACACTGTCGGGGGCAGAGTCGAACATTTCGGCCAGAATGTAAATGGCCAGGTCGTCGTAAAGCACCCTCACCGACGAAGCCTGCCGGGGCGCAATGCCGGGATTGGGCTGCTGCTGCACAAAATCGGTTGCCACGGGTGCCGCTTTCCAGCAACTGTCGCCGGCATCGCCATCAATTTCGGGCACAACAGCGGTGCGCACTGCTTCCATGCCGCGCACAGCCTGCGCTTTGAGCGAAGCAGCAGGCCACAGCAGCAGCAGCAGGATAAGGTAACGGAATGCGGGTTTTAGTTTCAAGTCTGCAAAAATACGCAACCTGCCGCAAAACCGTGTACAAACATATAAAAGCCTGTTTTGAATGTATGGAATGAGGTATTTTTGGGGTGAATACGGAAATACCGGATCCTGTTTAATCCATAATTGAATGCATTAAACAGTTACAGCAATGATAAATCAAATTGGTTATGCACACTTTTTTTTCATCAAAATCAGAACAACAAAAAAACAGTATTGTGTTGTTTTGTTGTTTTCTGCTTCCGCTTTTCATATACGGACAGGCGGATAGTCTGAAAATTAATCAATACGACTCTTTAGGAAATAAACACGGACTCTGGATATCCTATTACGATTCGGTTTCAACACCTGTTGTCAAAGAAAAAATCAATTACCGTAACGGGAAAAAACACGGAACTGCCGAATATTTCCATAAAAATGGTGAAAAAGGCTCGCGGCACACTTACCACAACGATACGCTCAACGGGCGAATGATTATCTATGAATCGAAATCAATACAACATTACTATGTATATGATATGGGGAAGAAAGTGTGGTATGGTGTAGTTGAAAATGGAATGCTGGGATATGCTCATATATGTATAGACGGTATTCCCGCCTTCAGTTATACACAGAGTGATGAGGGGAAATTTATCGGCCTGGGTACCATCCACACCACACTGCCCAAAAAATCACCTGAATAATTGTTTCTGAAATCATGCCACGCAAAAAACAACCCGATACTTTCCGTTTCACGGCCCCGCTTGAAACGTGGAAAAGTAAATCCACATTTTACATTATCTCATTTCCGTTTCCCACCGAAGAAGTATTCGGCACCAAAAGCCGTGTACGTTTTACCGGAACCATAAACGGTGTAGCGGTAGAGCAGGCACTAATGCCCGGGCGAAGCGGTTTTCACTACATCAGTATTGGCGGCACACTGCGGCGTAAATTAAAATTACAGGAAGGCGATATGGTAAATGTAGAACTTACGCGCGACGAACGCCCCGACGATTTTGTAGAATTGCCCGAAGCTCTTGTGGCCGCACTTGAACTTGAACCACACGTTCAAGAAAAATTCGATGCACTTACGCCCGGCTATAAACGTAGTCTAAGCTACTGGATAAACAGCGCCAAAGGCGTAGATACCAAAGTAAAACGCGCGCTCGAAATTGTGAAACGCCTTGAAAGCGGCACACTGAAACGCGAATACAAAAAAGAAAAATAATTTGCTTACAACGTGTGAAGCAACTGACTGCCAAACTTTGCTTTGTATTCGAGCGGTGTTATTCCTTCCAGCTTTTTAAATGCACGCGAAAAATAATTCGGATCGGAAAAGCCCGAGGCGTAGCAGATTTCCTTTACGGCCATACCGGTATCGGTGAGCAGTTTTTTGGCGTGATTGATTTTTTCCTGCAACAGCATTTGCGAGGGCGACATGCCAAACTCACTGGCAAAAGTGCGGTAAAAAACCGATTTGCTCATGCAGGCCATTTTGCTGAGCTGTGCCAGCGAAATTTCGGAAGTAATGTTTGTGCGTATATATTCAATTACAGCCTGAAAACGTTCGTTGCCCTGAGCCGGATCGGCAAAAAGAGTGGTGTTGTTTTGCACGCGCATCAGCGCCAGCACCAGTTCCTTGAGTTTTAAATCAACCAATACATCTTTAAGCGGATCGGTACTTCGAAAAATGCGTACCAATCGCGTGCTGAGTTCGGCTATGGTTTTATCGTTGCGTAGAAAGGCCTGTTGTAAATTGAGCTTCCATTCCTGCTTCAGTTCGGGGTTGCGCGGGAAATGTTCGTTGATATACGTAATCTGTTTATTGAGGTAATCTTCTTCAATTACCAATGCGGTGCATTGCGTGGGATTCTGGTAATGTGCTTCGGGAAAATCAATCACCATTTCTTCCGATGCGTCCACGAGATAAGTTTCGCCTGGAATGTAGCTGAGCGGTTTGCTGCCTCCGTGCAGTATTTTTTTGCCGCGAAGCATGGAGGTAATGGTGAAGCCGCCAAAAGTAAGCCTCACTTTTTCGGCACGCCGGTGCGTTTCAAATACATTCAGTTCGCAGCGGTTGAGGCTGAATGTGGTGCGCTGTTCTATCTCGGTGCGCAGCAGCGAATGTGGGGTAACCGGAACCTGGCCTAATTGATACATGCAGAGGTGATTTGGACTTCAACCAAATTTAACGCAAGGAAGTATAGCATAAAACTGATCGTTGTCAGTTTGGGAATTGAGTGCTATTGGCCGGGATTTGAATACAGCGGTTGGGATTTGTGTTTCTGCAACTTGCCGGTGGAAACCTAAATCCTGAGTAAAATGTCAAACCTTGTAGAAAAAACAGCACCCTCGGCCAACGGTAATTCGTTTACCAATGCGCTTTCGGCTTTTCCCGGCGTTAACGTGCCCAAGTTTAAAATCCGCTACGATAATTACATCGGTGGTGAGTTTACAGCTCCAGTAAGCGGGCAGTATTTCGACAATATCTCGCCCGTAACCGGAAAAGCCTTTACACAGGCAGCCCGTTCGGGAAAAGAAGATATTGAACTTGCACTCGATGCCGCACACAAGGCATTTGCCTCGTGGAGCAAAACCCCGGCCACCTACCGCAGCAATATCCTGCTCAAAATTGCGCAGGTAATGGAAGACAACCTCGAACTCTTAGCCACGGTAGAAACCATAGACAACGGTAAACCCATTCGCGAAACCCGCGCCGCCGATTTGCCACTCTGCGTCGACCATTTCCGCTACTTTGCCGGCGTACTGCGCGCCGAAGAAGGCACCATTTCCGAGCACGACGAACATACCGTAAGCATTAACCTGCACGAACCGTTGGGTGTGGTAGGACAAATTATTCCGTGGAATTTCCCGCTGCTCATGGCAAGCTGGAAAATAGCCCCGGCCCTGGCCGCCGGTTGCTGCGTGGTGGTAAAACCCGCCGAGCAGACACCCACCGGCATTATGGTGCTCATGGAACTCATCGGCAATTTGCTTCCTGCGGGTGTGCTTAACGTGGTTACCGGTTTTGGCCCCGAAGCAGGCAAACCGCTGGCCACCTCGCCCCGTGTGGCCAAAGTGGCTTTCACCGGCGAAACCACCACAGGCCGACTCATTATGCAGTATGCCTCCGAAAATCTTATTCCGGTTACCATGGAACTCGGCGGCAAATCGCCAAACATTTTCTTCCCCAGCGTGGCCGATGCCGACGATGAATTTTTCGACAAGGCCGTGGAAGGCGCTGTGCTCTTTGCACTCAACCAGGGCGAAGTATGCACATGCCCTTCGCGTTTGCTGGTACACGAAAGCATTTTCGACAAATTCATGGAGCGCGTGGTTGAGCGCACCAAAGCCATCAAAGCCGGCAACCCGCTCGACGGTTCGGTAATGATTGGCGCGCAGGCCTCGAACGATCAGTACGAGAAAATTCTCTCTTACATTCAGATCGGTAAAGACGAAGGTGCCGAAGTACTTTGCGGCGGCAACGCAGCCAAACCGGGCGGCGATATCGGTGAAGGATATTACATTGAACCTACCATCCTGAAAGGCCACAACAAAATGCGCGTGTTTCAGGAAGAAATCTTCGGCCCTGTACTGTGCGTAACCACATTCAAAACCACCGAAGAAGCCATTGCCATTGCCAATGATACACTTTACGGACTTGGCGCCGGTGTATGGACGCGTGATGCGCATGAGCTTTACACCGTGCCCCGCGCCATTCAGGCCGGACGTGTATGGGTGAACTGCTATCATGCTTACCCCGCTCACGCTCCCTTTGGCGGTTACAAAAAATCGGGCTTTGGCCGCGAAACTCACAAGATGATGCTTGGCCATTATCGCCAAACCAAAAACATGCTTATTTCTTACAATAAGCAGAAACTTGGTTTCTTCTAATTATTTAAATCGGGGTTGCCGGAAAAATTTTCCGGCAACCTCTTTATTCCTTTTCCAAATGGCCAGTGTAGCTGTAAGAACCGCAGGAGGAATACTCCACCTTAATTTGTCCGACGAATTGCTGCGTCCCATTCCGCGCATTACCGCCACACCGGCTGCGCTGGAACTTATTGAAATGCTACGTGTGGCATTTGGTCCGCTCATGTTTCATCAAAGCGGCGGTTGCTGCGACGGCTCTGCCCCGATGTGTTTTGAGCGCAATGAATTCAGAACCGGTTCGGGCGATGTGCTGATCGGTGTAATTGAAAACGAAACTCCTTTCTGGATGAGCGAAGACCAGTTTCAATACTGGCAGCACACGCAACTTACGCTCGATGTGGTAAACGGACGCGGCTCGAGTTTTTCGCTCGAAATTCCCACCGGAAAGCGTTTCATTATCCGCTCGCGCATGTTTGCCGAACATGAATTGCCTTTTCTTGAACCACTGCGCCGGGCCTGATTTAATTTCGTTTGGCATATTACCCCGTTTACTTTCTGCTAATTTTACACAGCCAGAAAGTATATGACTAACGATTTACCCGCATCCCGGTTCCGCTATTTCACACCAGCACTGTTTGTTTTAACAGCCCTTTGGGTGGTTATTTACCTCAGCGTTTTTCCCGAGCCTGCCGCATTGGCCGCGCGCAACTGGCCGCTGGTGCTCATTGGCGTGCTGGGTGCAGTAATTGGCAATATCACAGCCATTGGCGGCGGACTTGTGTTTATTCCCGTGCTCATGTTTGTATATAAAACCGATCCGCTGAGCGCACTCAAGCTGGCGTTTGTGACACAGGCCGTGGGCATGAGCAGCGGAGCCAGCGGCTGGCTGCGTCGCGGCGAAGTGCCGCTGAAACTTTTGTGGTGGACAATTCCCTCGCTGCTCATTGGCACACTCATAGCTACGTTTGTGTTTCACCCCAGCGGCATGGTGGTAAAAAGTTTATTCGGCCCTGTTTCGCTGCTTGCGGGTGTGCTTACATTAGTTACACTCAACCGCACCGGAAGCATTGATGAACTGCCGCGCAAGGCATTGCTGCCGGTATTTTTTGTTTCCATACTTGGCGGCTTAATCACAGGCTGGGTAGCCATTGGCGAAGGCGAAATTATTGCCGCATTCTGTATGCTGGTTTATGGTCTTCGTGCCACAAAAGCCATTGGCCTGGGTGTGGTGCTGCTGGCCGTAAATTCAATTGTGCTTGCGCTGCTTCACAGTCTGTATTTCGGCGGAGTGCCGTGGGACATGGCCATATTTACTATGCTTGGCGTACTCTGGGGCGGTCGTCTTGGCCCGTGGCTAACGCAGTGGATTTCGGTAAAGCAGAGTAAGCTGGTGTTTGCGTGTATTGCAATTTTGGATGGGGCGTTGATTACGTGGCAGGCGTTGAGGAGTTTTTTTTAGTAATGTTTTTGCTTGCCATTCTGTTTACATCCTGATTCTTGCAATTCTGTTTACACTCTGATTCCTGCCATTCTGTTTACACTCTGATTCCTGCCATTCTGAGCGGAGCCGAAGAGGGCAGGTGTTGAGGAGTTGGTGGTAAAACCCCTGTCTTCCCTCGACTCCGCTCGGGATGACAGAGGCTTACTCGTTTTATACTACGGTTATTTATTGTCTTTTTTTGCGATTCTTTATTGTTTGATTATTCGCTGTGTCGATCTTCCTGTGGAAGTGGTGATGGTGGTAATATACATTCCTGCTTCATGGCTGCTGAGATCTATTTGATAAAAAAACTTGAGGTAAACACCTCCCTCTGAGTAAAAAAAAGCAAACAAACACCAAAAATTACCCTAAAACTTACAGCACACTGCCACTGTCATCCCGAGCGGAGCCGAGGGAAGACAGTGTAACCCCCGCCACCAACACATCATCCGTTTGCTCCGTAACTCCCTTCCACAACACAAACGCCTCATGAAACTGCTGCCGGCGATGCTCCGCAGTAGCATCGGGTGCAATGGAATAAATGAGTTTACGTAAACGTTCGCGCGAAAACTTTTTATTCTTCGGGCCGCCAAACTGATCGGCAAAACCGTCGCTGAAAAGATAAAGCTGTGCGCCGTCAGAATATGGCAACGTGTGTTCGGGAAACGCACGTTCGCGGTCGAAACGCATGCCGCCTATGGGATAGCGTGCTCCGTTTATTTCGGTGAGCGAATTGTCTTGCAGCAGAAACATGGGGCGCATGGCTCCGGCAAAACGTAAAGTGCGGTGTGCTATGTCTATGGTGCAAAGCGAAATATCCATACCATCGTAGCTGCGCTGGGTGTGTTGCTCGCTGTGCTGGGCAAAGGTTTCCTGCATGCCATGATCGACCTTGCGAAGAATTTCCGACGGACTTGTCAAGCCCTGATCGATTACTGCGCGGTTGAGCAGATTAAGCCCCAGCATACTCATCAATGCGCCCGGCACGCCATGTCCGGTACAATCGGCCACGGCAATAATGAGCAGGTTATCTGTGCGGTGGCACCAGCAGAAATCGCCGCTCAGCACATCGCGCGGAATATTGAGCAGAAATGCATCGCCCGCAAGCTCACGAAGACGAGCCTCGTTGGGCAAAAGCGAGTTTTGAAGATGACGCGCATAACGCAGGCTGTCGTCCATTTCAATCATACGGCTCTGCCCCTCCATATAATGGTGCAGCAGAAGCTGGTTTTCCTGCCTTATTTTGCGCGTCTCAATTTCAACGTGCTCGCTTATTACCGTGCGTAAACGACGACGGCTGCGGTTCATACCACTAATTAATTTCATGATTTTCCGAATCATTTTCCCCGATACAAATTTAGACCGGTCATGTGCCTTACATGTTATGGCAATATGAAGGCCATTAATCTTTCGACAACAGGAATAAAGTACTGGCTGTAAATCTTATGCAGGCAGTTGGAAGGTGCATCTCACACGATATATGAAATGACCGAATGTTAAATACAACGTAAATAACTTGTAAACACGCTTGTGTGTTTACTGGTTAACCATTAAAACGGATAGTCTGAAAACGCCGCGTATAAACCCGCACCGGATACCACGCCGCCAGCAAACCAATACCGGTTACCGCAGCCGTAATCAACAATATATCCGTTAACCGCACCTCCACCGGATACGACTCCACCACAAAACCTTCATCAAACCTCACCAACCCGAACTGATGCTGCAAAAACACCACCAGCAGCCCAAGCAGTAAACCAATAACCACACCCGCAGTAGAAATGAGCAAACCTTCGGTAAAGAAAATGCGGCGCAGGGTACGGTTGTCGGCACCCATGCTCCAAAGTACACCTATGTCTTTCTTCTTTTCAATAATAAGCAGCGTAAGCGATCCAATGGTATTAAACATGGCAATGGAAAGTATAAACAGCAGAATAATGGATGTCCACAATTTCTCCGACTGCAGCGTGCGGAAAAGTATTTCGTTTTGCTGATACCGGTTTTGCACCCTCAGTTCCTTACCGGCAATGGCCTGTATCTGCGCAATGGCCGCGTTCGCATCAGAACCGGGTTTGAGGCCCATTTCCACCGAAGTGCATTCGTTGGTATAGTCAAGCAGTTTGCGCACACTGGCTATGGGCACAATTACATATTTACCATCGAAATCGTTGCTTACGGCGTAAAAGCCGCTCACGAAATACAGTTCTTCGCGAAAAGGGGTTTCGTCAAGGTTGTTCAGGTCAACGGCCAGGTTGCGGTCGCGGCGGGGCATATACATTTTTACCGGGCTCATAAAACCTAATCCGAGTCGTGCCGAAATTTCGCGGCCCGGAATTGCCCCCTGGTAGCCCTGCGGGTACAAATCAAACGAACCCTGTCGCACCACGGTATCAAACCGGCAGTTTTTGGCATAATCGTCGGTCACCCCGCGCAGGGTCACAATCATTTGTTTGCCGTCGTTTTCGGCCAGGGCACTCTCTTCGGCAATTTCGTTGAGCCAGACTACGCCGGGCACATTGCGGAGTTGCTTCAGTTGTTCGGGAGTAAAGGCAAATGTTTTTCCGCGCACAGCCGTAATGCGCACATCGGGATGAAACGAGTTGTAAAGCGATTCCACCAGCCCCGTAAGCCCGTTCATGGCCGAAAGAATGATAATAAGCGCAGCCGTAACCACCGCCACACAACTCACCGAAATCCACGTCACCCAGTTAATGGCATTGTGCGATTTGCGCGAGAACAGATAGCGGCGGGCTATAAACAACGATACATTCATGGAAGCGGGCCGCTGTGCAGGTTACTTTTTCAGGAGTTCGTCAATGCGCTCGGCATAATCGAGCGAATCATCGAGATAAAAAATAAGCTCGGGAATTACCCGCACCTGGTGGCGGATACGGTTGCCCAGCAATCGGCGCAGTTCATGGCCTTTGTCGCGGATGCTTTGCAGCAGGGCTTCCTTGTCTTTTACCGGAAATAAACTCACATATATCTTGGCCACACCCAGATCGGGGCTTACACGCACCATTGTTACCGTAATCATTACCGGCCCAAAGGTGTTGCGGGTGTCTATCTGAAAGATTTCCGCCATTTCCTTCTGGATAAGGCGGGCAAATTTTTGCTGACGGGTTGAATCCATTTCGGCACAAAGGTACAGAAACGCGGGCAATACTTACCTTTGGCAGTATGGATATGTCTTACATTATAGCACTGCACGTCATTTTCATGGTTTCGTGGTTTGCCGCGCTGTTTTATATGCCCCGTCTGCTTATTTATCACCGCGAAGCGCAGGACAGGCCCGAACCCGACCGCGGCATCCTCAGCACACAGCTTAAACTCATGCAGCGCCGCCTCTGGCACATTATTGCCTGGCCCGGCATGGCATTAACCTGGATTTTCGGCCTTTGGGCGGCCTTCATTCCCTCACGGTTTCCCTATCCGTGGAATGAAGTATGGTTTATACTCAAATTCATTTTTGTGCTGGCACTTACGTTATATCATCTGCAAACGCACTTCATTTTCCGGCAAATGCAGAACAATATTTTCCGCTGGACCTCCACACGCCTGCGTTTGTGGAACGAGGTGGCCACGCTGCTGCTGTTTGTAATCGTGTTTTTGGTCATCCCCAAACGAAACGACGGCTGGGTATGGGCCCTGCTGGCGCTGGTAGTTACCGGTCTGGCCATTTACGCCGGCGTATTCTTCTACCGCCGCCACCGCCGCGCCGCCGAACAGGCCGAAGCGGTAAACGAACAAAAACCACCCTCTGCACCTCAGCAAACTGATCAAACCGATCAATTATAATCAGAAGCGAACCATATTTGCAGCTCAATACCGTCCGCTCCTGTGCTACGCTGCAATACACTCCAACAAAAACAATACAGACCAGACCAGATCAGACCTTCGAGGTTTCTAAAACCTCGAAGGTCTTGTCTGGCATACTACCCCGTTTTTGTTGGAGTGTATTTCCGCTGCGCCCAGGGCTAGAAACCCAAATCTCACGGTATTCCAAAACACCTCCGCTCCCCCCCCCCCCGTAAAATTGACCTTTTGCTGATGTGCATTTGATAAGGACTTAATAATGGGTTGACATTACCGCTTTACGTTTGCGGTTATTGTTTCAACCACATGAGTACCGAACCCGGCCGAATACTTATCATCGACGACGAACCCGATATACGCGAGTTTGTAAGCTATAACCTCTCACGCCGCGGCTACGTGGTAGAAACCGCGCCCGATGGCAAATCCGGCTACGAAACAGCACTCATTTTCCGCCCCCACCTCATCATCCTCGACATACTCATGCCCGTAATGAATGGTTACGAAACCTGCATGAGACTGCGCCGAAACCCCGAATTCAGCACCACACGCATCCTTTTCCTCTCGGCCCTCAACGAATCGTATGCCCGCGACCTCGGCATCAAACTCGAAGCCGACGGCTACATCAGCAAACCCGTGCGCATGGAACTCTTGCTGCGCCGGGTGGAAGACTGGGTAAAGCGTGCTGGCTGAGATTTCGTAAATTGGTGAAAAATATAACCCTATGTCTTTCACCATCACACTCAGCGTAAACGGCAGCAATCATCTGGCCTCCTTCAACGGAGCCGCACCGTTTATCGTGGGCCGCCGCACCACTTACCTCGGCAATACCGGACTTATGAACCTGCGCAACATGGGTGCAGTGTTCACGCCCGAAGCCTACGAATCTTCGCTGGGCTGGTGGGCAAACTTCATTGCCCCCACCGCCAAAGCCGAAAGCGGCGGATCGCTTACCGTGCTCAACACCTACGACCGGGCCAAGTTCACCTTCAGCTTCATGCAATACGCCGCGCATGTGCCCAACGGCGATTTCGTGCTGTTCTTTCGCAAACTCCTCCAGCTCCCCGCCGCCGCCAGCTACTTCCCCGATCTTTCGCTAAGCAACGGACGCATAGCCCGGCGCACCGGCAACACTACTGTGCCGCTCGAAAGCAGTACAAGCACACAGGCGCTCATGGATTATCTCAATCCCACGCTAAGCGCAATAGAACCGGCCGAAATCATCAACGCCGCCAAATTCATACACTGGGCCGTAAACGACCCCGCTCACCGCCAATTGCAGATTACCAGCGCCGTGGAGCATTTCAAAAAGCAAATGCCCCTCTACGACAAACGCTACAACATGAACGGCATGAGCGACCGTGTTTGCCTCGTAGTTTGCGACATCCGCCATCAGGGCCGCGCCAAAAGCGATGTCATCGTAAAAGCCCTCAACACCGGCGGCGACAACGAAAAAGCCTTAAACAACCTGCTCGCCATAGGCGCAGTGAAATTCAAAACCCGCATCGACACGCTCACCGCCGAGATGAAACGGCTTACCGATGCCGGAAAACTGGGCAAACGTTTATGGAGCCGTGCCGCAGGCGATTTTGTGTGAGCCCTCATAATTTTTACCTTTGAAAAGCAATTCTCCCTGCTACTTATCGGTGAATTATGACAAAAAAAGATATTCCGGTTTGGAAATTTATCAGTTTTGACGATACCTGGACGCACGCCGATGTGTCCAGACTTGATGAATTAGCTCCTGCCTGGTTTAACCGAAAGCAAGAATTTGAGAACCATTCCGAAGCATACAAAAAATTTATAGATCAGGTAAAACGCCGTCATGCAATAGAAACCGGCGTAATTGAGCATCTGTATGATATTTCAACCGGTCTTACAGAAACGCTGGTAGAAAAGGGAATACACGATACACTTATTACCCATGACGATCAGCTAAACGGTGTAACCAAGGAAGAATTGTTCGATCACCTGCGCGATCACATGAACGCGATCGATTATATTTTTGATTTCATAAAATCCAATCGCGAACTCTCAAAATCATATATCAAAGAAATACACGCACTGCTCACAAAGCACCAGCAATGGACTGAGGGCCGGGATCAATTTGGAAACAAAACCAGGATCCCGCTTTTGCATGGTAAATTCAAGGAAAAAGTAAATAACCCTTCACGTCTTTCAGACGACGGACAAACACAATTGGTCTTTCTTTATTGTCCGCCCGAACATGTGGACAGCGAAATAGAAAAACTACTGAGCATATATTCCGATCTCGAACAAAAACAGATCCATCCGGTAATTATTGCCGCCTGGTTTCATCACGCTTTTTCAATTATTCACCCTTTTCAGGATGGAAATGGAAGGATGTGCCGTTTACTGGCCAGTCTGATATTGATTAAACACGGTTATTTCCCGTTTACTATTGTGCGGATTGATAAACTGGATTATATCGATGCGTTAATTGAAGCAGACAAGGGCAACCCTGCTCCATTGGTAAATGTAGTTGCCGAAAGGCAATGTGCATTGATTGAAGAAGTACTGGAAATCAGCCCTGAAAACAATGCCTCTATTGATGATCTGGCAGATATATTGGCAAAAAAGGTGAACCAAAAGTCGGCTGAAAAAGATAAATTGGAGCAACTTCATATTTCTCAAATGAGAAATAAAGTCTTTGCCGTGGCCTCCGATTTTCTGAATGAACAAGTAGATAAACTTCGTCAAAAACTCCCGCAAACACTACAAATCAGAACAGATGTTTGCCAGCCCGATGACGAAATCAGAAATTATTATCATACGTTCCAGATAGGTGAATACGCCTCCAAACACAATTACTATTTCAACAGGAACAAATCTCGCGGCTGGATGAAATTATCCATTGAGATAAAAAAGGGACGTATTATCCAACTTGTTATATCGCTTCATCACTTTGGCTATGCCGAGGATAGTGTGGCATGGGGAGGGTTTATTTATTATGAGCAAATAAATGAAAATCAGCTAAGTAACCAGTCTTTTCAGCCGCTTGATCTAAAGCCGCTGAAACTTTCTCTCGATATTGAAGCAGATAGGCTGAACCCCAAAAATATCACCTCCTATATCAACGACCAGATCGTTACATTTTTATCCATCCTAACGACAGAAATCTGATGCTCGGCCTAAAACTTGCCACCGACCCGCGCTGGGTAAACATCGTTGAATCAAACATCGACGAAATTCTCACCGACCATGCCTACTGCGAGCAGAAAGCGGCTTCCAACGCCATTTCGCTCATCGTACATTATCCCGAGTACTCGGATATGGTGGAGAAAATGAGCGAAATTGCCCGCGAGGAATTAGAGCATTTCCAGCAGGTGCATCAGCTTATTTTGCAGCGCGGCGGTACGCTGGGCCGCGAACGCAAAGACGATTATGTAAATGAACTCATGCAGTTCATTAAAGCCCCAAACCGCTCGCGCGAGGCCACGCTGGTTGACCGTTTGCTTTTTGCCGCCATGATTGAAGCACGCAGTTGCGAACGATTCCGCGTACTCTCCGAAAACATCAAAGACCCCGCCCTGGCCGGCTTTTACCGCGAACTCATGATTAGCGAAGCCAATCACTATACCGTTTTCATTGGCTTTGCCCGCCAATACGGACAGGGCATTAATGTGGACAAACGCTGGCAGGAATTTTTAACCTACGAGGCGGAAGTAATTTCGCGGTACGGGAAAAAAGAAACCGTTCACGGATAATTCTGCCGCTGTGGGTTCATTGCGCTTATTGCTCGCTTCGGCCGTGGTTCTTTATCACTCCTATCACATTTTCGGAGTGCGTATGACCGGCGGCATGGCTTCTGTACAGGCCTTTTACATGATTTCGGGCTTTTACATGGCGCTTATTCTGAACGAAAAATACACCAGCCCGGGTTCGTGGAAACTCTTTCTCAGCAATCGTTTTTTGCGCATTTATCCGTTGTACTGGGCTGTACTGCTTATTGTACTTTTAGTATCGGTAATTGGTTATTTCACCGCAGGGAATTCGTTTTTTCTGTATTCGTGGATTGGTTATTTTTCTCAGCTTCGCTGGTCAACTATTCTTTTATTCATAGTTATCAATCTCTTTCTTTTTGGCGGCGACTGGTTGTTTTTTTCCATTATCGGAAAAAACGACGGAATGTTGCACTATGCCAGCAGTGCGTTTGTGGGTTCACCACAAACCTTTACGTTTTTATTGGTTCCTCAGGCCTGGTCGGTAGGAGCCGAACTTAGTTTTTATTTACTGGCACCATTGCTTGTTCGCCGCAGTTGGTGGATACAGGTTATTATTGTGGGGGCAAGTTTATTCCTGCGTTATTATCTGGTTACAGAAAAATTCCGAAGCTGGGATCCCTGGTCGTACCGGTATTTCCCCAACGAAATTGCCTTGTTTCTGCTGGGCAGTTTGTGCTGGCAAATTTATCACCGCTTAAAAAACATCACTATCCCCGCCTGGATTGGCCCTGCGGCATGGGCAATAATTCTGGTCAGTGTAATTGGCTTCGACTTTGCCGCATTTGTGGGTGAAGACATACGCCCGTTTGTGTTTTACGGCTTACTTTTCCTTTGTTTGCCGTTCATTTTCCGCTGGTCCAAAGACTTTGCTGCCGACCGTTGGCTGGGCGAGCTTTCCTATCCGCTTTACATCGGGCACCTGCTTATTGTAATGCTGTTCAGAAAATGGTTTTTCGGCACCGAATTACTTCCCTGGTACGGAGTTATTTCGCTGGTATGCAGCTTTATTTTTGCCTGGTTGCTCATGTATTTTATTGCCCGGCCAATCGAAAAAATCAGAGCACGGAGAGCCGGTTTGCTTCAAGTGCGGATTTAAAGTGGCATTAAGTTTGTAAAATTTTATATTCGAGAATCTTTAACCATTACAGCAAATGATCAGGACACTGGGTTTTCTGCTTGCCTTTATTGGCTTAAGTTCTTTTTCAACCGTTCGCTATGCCGATGCCGACATTAACGGAATCTGGTTTAACCAGGAAAAAGATGGCAAAATCAAAGTGTATTCCTCGGGCGGCAAACACTACGGGTATATTATCTGGCTCAAAATTCCGAACGATCCGGAAACAGGTAAACCCCAACTCGACAAAAAAAATCCCGACAAAGCCAGGCAAACCAAACCCGTTAAAGGACTTGAAATTATGAAAGACCTGGTGTGGGATGCCAGCGATCAGGAGTGGGACGATGGGGAAATTTACGATCCCAAATCGGGCAACTCGTACAGCCTCACCGTAAAAATGACAGACAAAAACACCCTCAGCCTGCGCGGCTACATGGGCGTTTCGCTGCTCGGACGCACCTCGGTATGGACACGCACCACCCAGTAACTCCGAAGAGTTAATCTGTTTCGTCTAACGTCATAAAAAAAGGAAAGATCAAACCGGTCTTTCCATTTTTTTGTGGTGAAGCTGTATTATCGGATAGATTCTTCCTGATCGAGTTTTTCGAATACCGAATTGTTGCTGATGAATTCGGGCACCAGTTTTTTCATGAGTGCCACAATGGTCATGTTGTTTTGTGTATCGAAAAGCGTAATGAGTTCGTTAACCTGTGCATTTACGCTTTCGTAAATTTCAGGTTGTACACGGGCAATCATTATTTTTTCGTGGTGCGTGGGCTGGGTGTTTTCGCTGTTGCTGAGGAGTTCTTCGTACAGCTTTTCGCCGGGGCGCAGGCCGGTGTATTTTATTTCAATGTCGCGCCCGGGCTCCAATCCCGAAAGCTGAATCATTTTGCGGGCAAGGTCGATAATTTTTACCGAGCTGCCCATGTCGAAAATAAATATTTCGCCACCCTTGCCCATGCAGCCTGCTTCCAGCACAAGGCGGCAGGCTTCGGGAATGGTCATGAAATAGCGCGTAATTTCTGGGTGTGTAATGGTTACCGGCCCGCCGTTTTCTATTTGCTGACGAAAACGCGGAATAACCGAGCCCTGCGAACCAAGCACATTACCAAAGCGCGTGGTCACAAAGCGTGTGCCCTGAATGTGATTGTTGAGTGCCTGCGTATAAATTTCGGCAATGCGTTTTGAGGCGCCCATTACGTTGGTGGGATTAACAGCCTTGTCGGTAGAGACCATCACAAATTTTTCCACGCCAAATTCCACCGCAAGATCAGCCGTTACCACGGTGCCCTGCACGTTGGTGCGCACTGCCTCCGACGGGTTTAGCTCCATCATGGGCACATGCTTGTAGGCCGCGGCGTGATACACAAACTGCGGGCGGAAAGTGCGGAACACATTGAGCATACGTTCGCGGCTGCGCACATCGCCAATCACCACTTCGTAGTTCAGTGCCGGCATTTCGGCCAGTTCCAGTTCCATGTCGTAAAGCGGCGACTCGGCCTGATCGAGCAGCACCAGCAGTTTGGGCTCGAAGCGGGCAATCTGCCTCACCATTTCGCTGCCAATGGAGCCTGCCGCGCCGGTAACGAGAATGGTTTTGCCCTTCAGCTGGCTGCTTATGTTGGCCTCGTCGAGCTGTATGGGCTCGCGTTCGAGCAGTTCTTCGATACGGATTTTACGCAACTGTCCCGAGCTTAATTCGCCGTTTATCCAGTTGCGCACCGGTGGCACACTCAGCACGGGAATGTGATGGGCGAGGCAGAAGTCCACAATTTCCTGCTTACGCGCAGCCGGAATCTGCTGTATCGAAAGAATCACCTGCACACTCTCGGCCTTTTCGGCAAGCTGCGGCAGTTTATCGGGGCCGTAAATGGTTACGCCTTCCAGCTTGCGTCCGTGCTTGGCCTTATCGTCGTCAATAAACGCCAGCACACGGTAACGCGTAGCTGCATCCCGGTCGAGCGTGCGCTTGGTAATCAAACCCGATTCGCCCGCACCGAAAATAATTACATCGGTTTTGCCCCGCGTGGGGTTTTTGAGTTCCATCCACAGCGCCTTGTAAATCAGCCGCGCCGCAATCATTCCAAACGTGGTGGTAAGGAATTCGATGAAAATAATGGAGTGCGGAATAATGTAAAGCCCGTTTATCAGCCGCGTAATCTGGTTGATGCCAAAAAACACCAGCGTACCGCACATCAGCGTAATAAGAATACGCATGGCATCGCGCTGGCTCATGTAGCGCACAATACCCCAGGGAATACGCGCCAGCAGAAAACTCAGCAAACGCACACCCAGCAAAGTGGGAATGACCACCGGAAAGGCCTCAATCTCCACCTGCGGAATGGCAAAATCAAAGCGCAGCAGATAAGCCATGCCCACCGCCGCCAGTACAATGGCAAGGTCGATGAGCAGCACAATCCAGCGCGGGGTGTAGCCTTCGGTAAGGTTGAGTTTTATCACTGAGGGTAAAGGTAGTGAGGAATGGGGAATTTTATAGGCTATTCAGAATCACTCGGTTCTGATTCACTCATTTTATCTTTATTCAAGGTTAGATTTCTTGTGTAACAAAAATGTTTTTTGAATCAAATCGATAATATAATTTGATTAGAGACACTTTTGCATGACATATTCACAAAAGAATGATTTCATCAAATGAAGGTTAGCATTAAGCTAATGGTTTCATTTGGCTTTTAGCTCTTCATGATGAACCCAGAGATTAATAAACTTTCTGCTTATGTTATGACATGACCGGAAATAAACAATGCCATTAATCTTGCAACATTCAAAGGTAACACTATGATTGAATACTTTACTGCTTCCGGTTCTCAGATGTACACAAAAACAGGGGGGCCTAAACCATTCAATCTTATACTCCCGTATAGTTCCAAATTCATTCAAATATTTATCATTTACTTGTGCTAAATATTCCCGACAAGCTGGATTAATTAATTCAAGATTCATTTTTTGTCTATCAGCCGAGGTTTCGTAATTATTTTGATTCGATATATATTTTAAAAACAGGTCTTTCATTGCTGATGAATCACTTAAAATAAGCGTCTGATAATTAGAAGTCTCTTCCGTCAATGCCTTTTGGAGAAAAAAGGTATCAACTTTTGTAACTGGAGTATCAATAAACGTATCAGGAAAGCTGCCTAAATTCAACTCATTATCACTTAAAATAAATTGTGACGAAATACAGATAAAGAAAACGCAGTAAAGATATTTCACCGGAGTAATTTTAGATTATTATTATTACTTGATTTCTTACACAAAAATATATAATAAGCTTAAAAAAGCAGGAAACACAGCTATGGAAACAGTCTATATTTCACTGCTGATGACGGACCAAATGGCCGACAGTTATGGGTCTTAAACTTATCAGAATAACTCACCCGCGCAACCTCTTAACCCACACCTCCCCCGCCCCCACCCCCAAAGCCAACGCACTCTCCGTAGCAATCCCGTCGAGATAATCGCCGCAAAACTGCAATGGCAAATCCCAATGCAGCATTTGTTGCCGCAACGCTGCCATCTTCTTCAACCGCCCCGGCGGAAAGCGCGCAATGCCTTCTTCCCAACGCACAAGGTGTATGCCTTCTATCGCCTCAGCGCAATCGGGAAAGTGTCGTGCAATTACTTCCCTCGCTTTCGCATTCACCTGCGCATCGCTCATGGCCGAAACGGTTTCCTGCGCATGATCCCAGAAATACAGCGAAAGCATGGCCTTTCCCGGCGGACAAAACTCCGGCCCACGCAAATGTTCGGCTTCTATTTCGCAATGCTCGCCGGCAAGCGGGTAAAAGCCCATGCCCGGTGCGTCCTGCGCGGGACGTTTGCCGAGCATGACATGCGCAATACTCATTTTTCCGTAAGTGGTTTCGGCCAGAAGTTCCTGCACACCGGCCGGCAAATTGCGGCACACGCGCGCTGCAATGTTTCCGGGCAAAGCCACCACCACTGCCTTCGAAGTAAGCACTTCGCCGCTTTGCAAAGTAATGCGGCACGGATGCCCATGCTCAATTGTAGCGACAGCACAATTCAGTTTCACCTCCAGCTTTTTAGCCATCGCCTCGGGCAATGTATCCATACCACTGCGATAAGCCCATACGCGATGAAACAGCACATTCCAGAAAGTCTGCCACACAATAAGCCGCGAGTTTTGCCTGAAATGCCCGCCCATAGGCCCATTCAAGCCCGGCTCCAGCACCTTTTCCAGCAATTCATGCCCGCCGTAACGCGTCAGGAATTCCTCTATGCTCTGATCGTCATACGCCGCAGTGCGCACACTTTGTCCGTGTCTCAGTTTTCGCCCCAGCCACAGCATTCCTGCAAAAAACCGCACTATCGCCCGCAGCGATGAAAAGGTGAGTAGGCCTTTCTGAAAAAGATCATCGGGACGGCGCGGGCGTATAAACCGCATTTTGTCGCGGCCTTTCAGTCCGAACACAAAACGAAACGGATTTTCAAACTGCTTCACATTCAGCTCGGCACTCAGCTTTCGCATATACCCAAAATCGCGCCCCAGAATAGTGGCTCCACGATCAATTACAAATCCGTTTACACGATCGGTGCTCATGCGGCCGCCCACGCGGTTTTCCTTTTCCAGCACACAAACTTTAAGTCCTGCTTTCTGCATCGTGTATGCCGCACCCAATCCGCTGATGCCTGCGCCCACTACAATTACCTCATAATCAAAAACTGTATCGGAGTTCATTTTTGAGCCGTTATCATATTTACAGCATACATACGGTCTTCTTTTACCGATACATACTGCGAGCATAAACGTTCCAGCCAGGCTTTATGTTTTGTGACGTGATAAATCACCGGCCCGAAAATAAGGTAATTATGAAAGTCGATGCCATGTTCAAACATAATCAGTTTTCCGCCAGGTTTCAGTATGCGCCGGGCTTCGGCAAAAATAGTATCGCGTTCGCGGCCTTCGGGAATTTCGTGTGTGCCGAAACCAAACACCACCACATCGCACGATTCATCGGCCAGCGGAATGAGGTAATCTTTTGCTTTCAAAGGTTTGATGCGGGCTTCGTGTACAGGCGCAGGTTCGAGTGCGCGTACATCGCTAATGGCCTGCTCCGACGAAAAACCGTCCTCCCAGCAGTCGATAGAATGAATGGTGGCCTCGGGCAGCAAATTGGCAAACTGGTAAGTATGCCGATATGTTCCGATATGAATATCGGCCAGCGTAACCTTGCCGCTCACCCCGGCATTTTTAAGCATACGCGCAAAATAATTTTTAGCCGGAGCACCATACTGCCTGTACAACCCGAAAAGCGAATACAAAAGCAGCAGCACACCTAAAGCGCCCAAACCCAGCGCAGCATACCAGAGCCAGTTTATCTCAAAAATCAACCCTGCAAGCCCGGCCGGAATGCCCGCCGAAATAAATACGAGAAAAATTTTGCGGTAATCAATGCGGCTTACATACACCGCCCGGCCAAAATACCAGGCTGAAGAAGGTTGTACTGCCGGATTTGCTGCGGGATAGAAATGCGATTGGGTTTTCATGGCGCAAGTAATTAATGAATAATTCGATTTGCTGAAACAAAGGTAAAATCAATTTCTGAACTTCCAAATATTTTTGAAAGTTTAATTAATAAAAGATGGCTGGCAATCTCCCCTATTGCCTGTTTACCGAAATAAAAAGCCGGAGACTGACAAACAGTTCCGGCGACAAGCATAAAAAACAGTGATTTCTACCACGGATGCTCACTTCCGTCGTAATTTAAAAACAGACCGCTATGCTGCGGAGTAAGTTTCAGCAAAACATTTTCGATAAGCTGTGCCACGGCCTGTGTGGTGGTAAACTGTGCTTTCGGGCCGCCCATATCGGTTTGCACCCAGCCCGGATTTACATTTACCGAAATAATATTGTCTTTCCGAATTTCGGCAGCCATTGATTTGTTAAGTACATTAAGCAGGTTTTTGCTTCCCACATAGCCGTAATGCCCGCCAAAACCCAACTGGCTCACCGAACCCAGCCAGCTCGAAATATTAATGACCACCGGCGCAGGACTTGCAGCCAGCAGCGTTCTGAAATGTTTTACCACCAGCAAAGGCGCAATGCTGTTTATGTGAATAACCTCAAGCATTTCGGCGGCGGTAAGCTGGTCGAGGTAAAATGCAGCAGCCATGCGGCTTTTGTCGGTGTAGTCTTTGGGGTTTACTCCGGCATTATTCACTATCAGATCGATATGCCCGAACTCCTCTTTCACCCACGCGGCAAGCCCGGCAAGCTGTGTTTCATCAGTTACTCCGAGTGCCTTTCCCAAAACCAATGTAGTGTCTTTGTTCAATGCCGAAGCGGCTTCTTCGGCCTGCTGCGGGTTGCGTGCAGTAAGCACTACACGATAGCCCATTGCGGCAAGCTGGCGGCACCACTCAAAACCAAGACCTTTGTATGCGCCGGTAACCAGCGCCACTTTTTTATATTCCATATTCGTTATTCTGAAAAGAGATCAACTGGCGTTTATCGCTTCAACAGTTTGAATCCGATTTCGCGCCCTGCGCCCTGAAACATGGCCAGATTAATCCAGAACCAGGCAAACTGTTCCATGAGTTCAAACTTATCGTTTCCACCCACACTGTAGCAATTTTCGAAACCGGCATCGTGTGCAAGACTTATAGCTGCTTCGCGGCCCTTCTCACTGTCGCCCGCCACAAACAAATCGAGCGCCGTTTGGCCGTACACCGGATTTTTCATGTTGTTGAACCCCGTGGTGTTGAAGCATTTCACCACATCGCGGGTTTGAGTATGATCGAGTATTGCAGATGCGGTGTTGGTATATCCCGCAGGGCCACGACCCATTACAATATTCATGGCATCGATAATTATTTTACCGGTGGTATCGCCCAGCGATTGAGTTATTTCCACCACCAGCATGGCCGGAACAGCCATGAAAATAATATCCGATGCCTGAACGGCTTCTTTCACCGGAAGCGCGCGGATATTGGCATTGTTCAGTAATTCTTTCCCTTTGAAATTTGCGCTGTCGCGTACACCGAGATTAATTTCATGTCCGCGGGCAGCCCAGTGCGCAGCCAGAGTGCCACCCACATTACCGGTTCCGATTATGGCTATTTTCATGGTAAATGTTTTTGTTTGATGAGGTGAATAAAAATGTTTCTTTTTCGGATTCAGATAAAGGCTGCTAAAATAAAAAACCGTTTTCCGGTTCGTGTTTTGCCGGCAGTGCTGTTTCGCCCAGCATTTCGCGCAAATCGCGTTCAATGGTATTGCATAGTGCGGTCAGGGGTACATCTGTTATCTTATTTTCAAACGGATCTTCATTCACTTCGCCCACTTTACCGATAATGGCAAATACAAACGAAAGGATGAAGGATACCGGCACTACAAGATAGCCGATTTGCAGTCGGAAAAAATCGCCGGTAAGCGAAAAGGGAAGCAACAAAATAAAGGTGTAAAGAAATACGCGCGTAAAGTAATCGTATTGCCGCAGTAAAGGTGTGTTTTTAATTCGTTCGCAACCGCCCTGATAATTGGCCAGCGCAAGCAGTTGGCCTTCCATCTGAAAACTGTCGAAACCGGCCAGGGTGCCGTTGGCCATTGCAGTATAAATTTTTCGTCCGGCAAGCAGGTGCAGAAAATTGGGTTTGTTTTGCGATTGTTCCATCGCTTCAAATTCTGTTTCGCTCAAAAATTTGCGGAGCTCCTGCCAGTTCTTTTCCCTGCGCAGATGCAGACGCAGCGCGTGAGCCCAGGCAATGGTGCTGTAAATCATTTCGCGTTTAAACGCTTCGCTGCGGCTCGGTTCGAAATTGGGCTGGTGCGCGTGACTGTCGGTAAAGGTAATGATGAGCCTTGCCAGCACACGGCTCGAATTAATGATGCCGCCCCAGAGTGTGCGTGCTTCCCACCAGCGACTGTAGGCACTGTTGTTGCGGAATGCAATAAAAATGGCCAGCGCACTGCCCAATATGGCCGCAATGGAAAACGGCAAACTTACTTCTACCAGTTTCTGCCGGTAAAGCAGGTAAGCCGTGCATGAAACAACAAGCGAAAACAGCAATTCGGTTTTCACGTATTGTAGCACTTTAAGCGGATTGAAATTTCGTTTGAGTATCATGCTTAAAAGGAATGACGAATAAATACACCTGCATTGGTGTGTTGCGAATAGGTTTGCCTTCCCGAAAAACTCAGATCGGTTCCGGCACCAAACTGAAATTGAAACGCATCCACTCCCAACCTCAGCCTGAGTACAAAACTTTGCGAAACATCTTTTTCAAGCGGCAGCGCGTTGATGCTTTCAAACTGGGTAAACAAATTCAGTTTTTTCGTAAGCGGCGGCGTGTAACGCACAAGCAGAAAATAGTCGAGAACCGGCTGCCTGCCGATTTCGCTCACGAACCACGAAAAAACAGTAGTATTATTTTTGATCCACGCATACTGCACACCGGCCTTGGCATACACACCATTGTAGAGCACCTGCCCCACAAGCACCGGCGCAAAACCCTTGGCCCGCGCATGGTTCCACGACAAGGCATTGGTGAGTCCAAACTGTGGCAGAAAAGCGGTGGAGGTAATGCGGTAATCCACTGCCGCACGGCTGCGGTTGAAAAACAGCCAGCGCGAAGAGGTATTGTCGCTCTTTTTAAAGAAGCGGAAAAACATCACATCGGCTGTGGCGCGCTCGTGCCCGGCAAAAAACTCAACCGGAATCTGTGCCGTGGCCGCACTGCCCGAAAGCAGTGCGGCCAGGCAGCATAGTATCAGTTTACTTTTCATTGGAAAGCAGGCCCACTTTGTTTCCTTCGGTATCAATAAGTATGGCAGCAAAACCAAACTTACCGAGATCGATTTCAGGGGCAAGCACTTTACCGCCTGCATTTTCCACACGGCTCACGGCCATATTCAACGGCCCGAACGCATTGAGGTAAATCAGCGCACCGTCGGCCGAAGGCTTCAGATCGGGCCGCACCACAATGGAGCCGCCCACCGCTTCGCCTGTACCGAAAGGCACATTAAACAAAATCAATTCGCCACTGCCAAAAGTGCCTTTTCGCACATTGCCATCGAGCACCTGCGAATAAAATGCAAAAGCGCGTTCAAGATCAAGTGCCGGCAGTTCAAACCAGTTAATTGCGTGTGCCATGTCAGTGTTTGTTTAAAAGCTCAACCACCAGCTCTGCCGCAGCCGCACCCGAGTTTTGCTGCTGACCGGTAATAAGATTACCATCCTGAATGACATACGAGGCAAACGGCGCCGCTGTTTTAAATGTGGTGCCTTCGAGTTTGCGCGCTTCGTCCTCAATGCGATAAGGCTGTATTTTCTGCCCCACAGCCTGGTCGGCAAAATCTTCTTCCGAGTTGGCAAAGCCGGTCCAGGTTTTCCCTTTCACCAGCAGTTCGCCGCCCGAAGTTTTTGCCTCCAGCAGCAGTGTGGTGGAATGGCATACGGCTGCTGCCGGTTTGCCCGCTTCGTAAAACGAGGCAAAAAGTGTCGCCAAAGCCTCATTGCCGCGGAAGGTGTACATCGGCCCCTGTCCGCCCACGAGGAAAATGGCGTCATAGTCGTTATGGTTTACCTCGCCCAGCTTCCGGGTATTTTCCAGCCGCTGTGTAAAATCACTCTTTTGCAAATACCCCAGCGAAACCACATCGTGCGCCGAGTAGCCGCTGGCATCTGTAGGATCGGAATAACCATCCATACTCACTTTGCCTCCCCCGGTTGACACAAACTCGGTTTCAAAACCGGCTTCTTCAAACACCCGGAGCGGATGAGTAAGCTCGGCAGCCCAGAAACCAATGGGCCAGCCTGTTTGACCCGATACAGCGGGAGAACTCAGTACCAGCAGAATTTTCCCTTTTGAAGGTGCACCATGAAAATGCACGTACTTCACTTGTTCTTTTACGGTTGACATTTTATGCAGTGTTTGATAGTTGGTTGACGGATGTGCGGATTCAGAGAATGAAAACGACACTTGAACTGTTTTTCACACTGCAAATCTGGGAACATATATTACCTTAGACAATATACTTACCCATTACTGCAATACTCACTTTAAGGAAAGTATCAGTAAAATCAACACATACAAGTCATGCCCGAATTTCTCTTCAACAATAAACTCTACTACAATCCGGTAGAATTTGCCATGGATCGCATAGGCGGCACCTGGAAAATGCCCGTACTCTGGAGGCTGAAAGATGGAATAAAACGCTACGGCGAGCTCAAAAACGATATTCCTCACATCACACACAAAATGCTCACCAGCCAGCTTCGTGAACTGGAGGAAGAGGGGTTTATTAAACGTAAAGTGTATGCAGTGGTGCCGCCTAAAGTAGAGTACAGTTTAACCCCGCGCGGCAAGCGGGCTATTGTGGTGGTTGATTATATACGGAATTATGGGTTGGAATTGATGAAGGAATTTGGGGTGAAGGAGAAGAAGGCCAAAACCAGGTAGACAAAATTAATTTCGGAAAAAATTATTTTAATTAATCTCAATAATACATCCAGGCTTAAGCAGGATATTTTTTCATTTCAGAACAATACTGAAGCCTTCCCCAAATCTTATTCAGTTTTAAATTCTCCGGGAGACTTTCATGAAATGTATTTTCGGATAATCTGAAAGCGACCTGATTTGTCCAGAAAATCTCGATTTCTTGTTCAAGCGACTTTTTGAACTTAAAAAATGATAGGGTAAAACTCATAATCAATGGCTGTATCGGAGTTCATTTTTGAGCCGCTATCATATTTACAGCATACATACGGTCTTCTTTTAACGATAAATATTGCGGGCATAAACGTTCCAGCCAGGCTTTATGTTTAGTGACGTAAAAATCATCGGCCCCAAAAATAAAGTAATTGGGAAATACGACTGAATAATTGAATATAATATTTTTATATTTATAATTAATATTATGATTATATTAACACCAACTGATTTATGAGAGAGAAAAGAATTGATACAAAACCTAATAAACAAACAAAGTACAAAGTATTTTGTCTTGTTGTTTTACTGCTTCACATAAATAGCTATTTACAAGCCCAGCAAGTAGATAAATCATTCCAATTAAGTCAGGATGGTTCACTGGAGAAACAGAAAAAACTTAATGTATCATTAGTCCTTCGAGATGCCAAAACGATAAAGCCAGTGTCAACTGCTAAGGTAAAAGTAAGCTTAGTTGTGAATTCTAAAGAACGATTTAAAAATGCTAAACCTAATCCCAATTTTAGGCCCAAACTAGATGAAATTGGGGTAGTACAATTATCAAAAAGGTATAACTACGCACAAGATACAATGCAGTGGATAACAAACACAATAAATTTTTACCTCTATTATAATAAAGAATATTTAGTAGAGGTAATATCGCCTGGATATATTAACCAAAAATTTATCATTAGAACTACTATACCTTATGAAATGCTTGAAAAATTAAAAAAGGGAGACCGTAAACTAACTTCAGGGTTAGGATATTACAGTAGATTGGTAGATATGATTCCTTGCAATCAGGGCGGATGTGCAGATACGAGTTCACATCAAATGACAGTATCATTTAGTATTGAGAAGATGAAATTTAATATGGTATTGAATCGCATAGTTACCGACGAAAATAACTCAGGTGAATTATCAAGTGACTCAAGTAATCCAATAGAAAATTTAATTTTTGATTCGACTACTCAACTAGAAATATTACCATCAAATAATAATAATAAAAATAATGAATTAAATACCAAACCATCACTTACCATCATTAGCCCTTCAATAGGCAGTTCTGCATATATTTACCAAAACGACACTATCAACAGAATTGATATTCAGAATTTAAGACAGGGAGATTGGATATATTTTGGTGCTGATTTTCCAGAATCGGGATATGAAAATAATGCTAAATATTATTCAGGTGGTTATATTAATAATTATAAAGAAGGTAAATGGATAAAATTTTATCAAAACGCTGATACTGCAGCTATATTTAATTTTTCGAGAGACACATTTACGGGCAACTTTGCGTACTATTATCCAAAAGGATCAATTGAGAAAATTGGCACCTGGAACTCTGGTCAAAAGAAACTTAATGGAGTCTATCGGGAATATTATGAATCGGGAGAATTACATAAGGAGTGCTCGTATAATCCAAACGGTTACAGAACCGGAATACAAACTGTGTATTTTCTGAATGGGAATATTGCAATAACAGCAAATATGTCAAATGATTTGCTTGAAGGGTATATGAATTATTACTTGCAAGATGGACGAATATATTTGCAGCAATTATATAAAAACGGAAATCTTATCAATGAAAAATATTTTGGCAATAAAACCAATTTCCCGAATTATTTACTTGATGCAACAAAATATCTTCTCTTAGAAAACAACTACGACCTTCGGATAAAAATTCAAAGGTCAATATCTGAAATATTACGAATTGACAGTAATTATAAGCACCTTCTTTATGAAAGAGATGCACAAATGAAAGCAGCCGGACTCTTAATCTCACAAAAAGAAAAAGATATTATTCTAATTAAAAAAAGGCTTACAAGATCCGAATTAGAAAACCAAATAAAATTCAATGAAGTAAAGCGTCAGCAAATAATTATTTGGAGCGGGGTATTCATTCTGATCCTTTTTTTCCTCTTAATTGTTTTCATCTACATTAGCAGTACCAAGATAAAAAAAGCAAACCGACTTTTACGAATTCAAAAAGAGCAGATTAATCAACAGAAGCTACAAATTGAAAGAAAAAGTAATGATGTAAAAGATAGTATTGAATGCGCAGGACGGATTCAACAAGCTTTACTAACAAGTCATTCATATTTAAAACGTAATTTAACTGATTACTTTTTATTCTTTAAACCAAGAGATATTGTTAGCGGCGATTTCTATTGGGCATATAATAAAAATGAGAAATTTTATTTAGCTATTTGTGATTCTACCGGTCATGGAGTACCAGGGGCTTTCATGTCTTTATTAAATCTTTCCTTTCTTACTCAGGCAGTTGTTGAAAAAAATCTCGACAGGCCTGACTACATATTAAATTATGTTAGAGAAAGAGTAATTGAGTCGCTTAATCAAGAAGGATCAAATGAAAATAGTATGGAAGGAATGGATGCAGTAATGATGGTATTTGATTTCAATAATATGAAACTTCAATTAGCCGGTGCTAACAATCCTATTTGGATAATTCGGCATAATGCCGATGACAAAGAACTTAAAGAGTATAAAGGAGATAAACAACCCATAGGCTATTCAGAAAACCCAAAGCCATTTACTTTACATGTTATAGATTTGAAACAAGGAGATATGATTTATGGATTTTCCGATGGCTATGCGGATCAATTTGGTGGAGAGCATGAAAAAAAATTTAAAACCGCTAATCTTCGTAAATTGATCTTAGAAATGGAATCAAATAATATGAATTTACAACTTGAGAAAATATGTTCCACACATGAAAATTGGAAAGGGAATTGCGAGCAAGTAGATGATATTTGTGTAATGGGTATTAGGATTTAAAATACACGAGGTCAACTTCAAAAAGTTAAAATTTAAAACCACTTTAAAAATAACTTCAACTAATAAATTAGTCGTAGTAAGAAAAGAGTAACTAAAAACAGCGTGAAAACATCGCTCTCGCTTTGTTTCTCACGCTGTTTTTGTACCCGAGGCGGGACTTGAACCCGCACGGCCGCAAGGCCAAGGGATTTTAAGTCCCTCGTGTCTACCGATTCCACCACCCGGGCCTGCCTGACCAATTTAAATTCAGTCGGTGGCAAAAAAAAAGCCGGATAAACCGGCTTTTGGAGCGGAAAACGAGGTTCGAACTCGCGACCTCAACCTTGGCAAGGTTGCGCTCTACCAACTGAGCTATTTCCGCAGGTGTTTCTAAAGAACTTCCCTACATCCGTTCCCGACGATTTGGGAGCACAAAAATAGTGCTGTGTTTCAATTCTGCAAAATTTTTTACGTCTTTTTTACAACTAGCTGTAAATCAACCCGCCGCCGAGGCAAAAACCAGGGCGGCGGGCGTTAAAGGCGGGGATGTGACACACTTCAACTTCACTGCTTATCCAAAACCGCCTTATTTCGGGTCGGCCTGAATCATTATTTGCTGGGCCGGGCCGTTCATGAGAATGACTTTGGCATTATTTGACTGCGAAAGTTCGCGCAGGGCCTGAATTTGCAGCCATTGCAGGGTGGTATCGTTAAGTCCCTGGCCTACGATGCGCTGTGCATCGCGCACGCCTTCGGCTTCAATGCGTTTGCGTTCGGCTTCGAGGCGTTCGCGCTGCAGGGTAAACTGCATTTGCTGGGCTTCCTGCTCGGCGCGGAGCTTCTGTTCAATGGCCTGGGTGAGTCCGGGAGGAAGCTGAATGCTCTTGAGCAGCACCTGCTCAATTTCAAAGCCGCGCGAATTGAGCACAGAGTTCATGCTGTCGGAAATCTCCTTTTCAATGGTAGCCCGCGCTCCCGAATACATGTCTTTGGCATCGTAACGGGCCGTGGCATCGGCGGCTTTGGAGCGAAATACGCTCAAAATCATCACATTCTCATAATCGGGCCCGATGGTTTCGATAATTTTCGAAGCCATTTCGGGTTTGATGTGATAGAGAATGGATACGCTGGTTGACACGTTTACGCCTTCCTTGGAAGGAAGATCGAGCCGCAACTCCACATTTTGCGTGCGAATGGGCACTTTTATAATCCGTGTGGTAAACGGAAAAAACAATTTTGCCCCGGGCTGAATTGTTTTAGGATCCAGTTTACCCAAACGGCGCTTAACCCCTACTTCTCCCTGCCTTACTACGGTACAGCCCGTTACGATGGCTACAAGCAACGTAACCACAATCATCATTTTTCCTGAGATAAGTTTCATAGCGTTCAATTTTTAAGGGTTTGATTTGTGTATAGGTTAAACACACAAACCTTGCCTCTGTTGCCAAAAAATCATTAAAAGCCAGTTAAACAAATTGCATGTTTGGGGTCAAATACACTACATTTAACTACCGAAACAGCCAAAATCGTATCAGTCAATACAATCAGTAATATGCCACACAAACTCAACAAACCGCTTGCAGGCTACCACCTGCTCATGATCCTCTCGCAGGTTGACGGAAAATTTGACAAAGAGGCCGGTGATATCATTGTGGACTACCTCAAGGAAAATTTCCCGTTCAGAGTTAATCTCGATTACGAAATCGAAGAACTCAGCACACTTTTGCGTGAGCAGTATGAAGAACATTTTGAAAAATGCATGAACGATTTTTACGACGATTCCACCGAGGAAGAACGCAATCATTTCCTCGATTTCGCCGTAAAACTCACCAAAACAGATAATGTAATTTCGGAAAACGAAAATCATTATCTGGCCATGCTTTTCAATGCCTGGGCACCGGAGTTTGAGGAAGAAGTGTAAAATTCAGAGCGAATATTCAGAGCGAGAAAGAGAGCGAGAGCGAATATTCAGAGCGAGAAAGAGAGCGAGAGCGAAGGGAAAATCCCGTAGGGGCGCGAGGCATCGCGCCCAAGGGCATTTTCAGAGCGAATTTTCAAAGCAAAAAACAGAACGAGAGTGAAGCGATGAAATTCCCGCAGGGGCGCGGCGCTTCGCGCCCAAGGGCATTTTCAGAGCGAGAAGGAGAGCGAGAGTGAAAAATAATTGTGTTGCGGCGCTTCGCGCCATCGGTATTTTTCAGAGCGAGAAAGAGAGCGAGAGCGATGTAAACACCAGGTGTGAAGTTGTAGGAAACAGAAAAATAATTTCCTTCGGAAATTATTTACCCCCAATCAATTTCTTTATCTCATTCAACTTCATCAACGCCTCCACAGGCGTAAGCTGATTAATATCCGTTTGCAAAATCTCTTCCTTAATCTGTTCCAGCACCGGATCATCAAGCTGAAAGAAGCTCAATTGATAATTTTCATCCTGCTGTTTGGCAGCGCGCTTTTTGGCCGGTGTATTCATCAACTCCCCGGCGCTGTGCGATTTTTCCAGCTGCACAAGCACTTCTCCTGCCCTTTCTACCACTTTGCGCGGCATACCGGCCATGCGGGCTACGTGTATGCCGAAACTGTGTTCGCTGCCGCCGGGGACCAGTTTGCGCATGAAAAGTACTTTATTGCCAAGTTCTTTTACACTCACGTTGAAATTGCGGATGCGCGGAAAACGCTCGGCCATTTCGTTGAGTTCGTGATAGTGTGTGGCAAAGAGTGTTTTGGCGCGGGCGGTGGGATGTTCGTGCAGGAATTCGGCAATGGACCAGGCAATGGAAATGCCGTCGTAAGTACTGGTGCCGCGGCCAATTTCGTCGAGCAGCACGAGGCTGCGCATGGAGAGGTTGTTGAGAATGCTGGCGGTTTCGTTCATCTCCACCATGAAGGTGGATTCGCCGGAGGAGATATTGTCGCTGGCGCCTACGCGGGTAAAGATTTTGTCAACCAGCCCTATTTCGGCATGGGTGGCGGGTACGAAGCAGCCTATTTGCGCCAGCAGCACAATGAGTGCCGTTTGCCGCAGCAGGGCAGATTTACCTGCCATGTTGGGGCCGGTTATCATTAACACCTGCTGATGTTCGGGATCGAGGTAAATGTCGTTGGCAATGTAGGGCTCGCCGGGCGGAAGCTGTTGTTCGATAACCGGATGGCGGCCGCTTTTTATGTCGATGATGTATGTATCGTTTATATGCGGCCGCACATAGCTGTGCTGCTGGGCCAGTGTGGCAAAGCCGATGAAACAATCGAGACGGGCCAGTTGCACGGCGTTGTGCTGTATGGGCACAATCCACTCGGCGAGTGAGGCTACCAGATTGGTGAAGAGGCGGGCTTCAATGGCCAGCATTTTTTCTTCGGCACCGAGAATTTTTTCTTCGTACTCTTTGAGTTCGGGTGTGATGTAGCGTTCGGCGTTTACGAGTGTTTGTTTGCGTATCCACTCGTCGGGTACTTTGTCTTTGTGTGCGTTGGTTACTTCGAGGTAATAGCCAAACACGTTGTTAAAAGCCACTTTGAGCGAGGTAATGCCGGTGCGTTCGCTTTCGCGCTGCTGTATTTGCAGCAGGTAATCTTTGCCCGAATACGCCAGGTGACGAAGTTCATCGAGTTCGGGATCCACGCCGGTGGCCATTACGTTGCCTTTGTTTACCAATGCCGGCGGATCGTGGCTGAGTTCGTTGGCAATGCGTTCGCGTATGGCGGTGCAGAGGTTGATTTGCGCGGCAATGGATTTGAGCGCCGGTTCGGTTTCGCAGCCCTGCTGAATGGCCGGCAATACATCGAGTGCGCGGCGAAGTTGCAGCAGTTCGCGCGGGTTGATGCGTGCGGCGGCGGCTTTGGCCACGAGGCGTTCGAGGTCGCCGGTTTGTTTGATGAGGTCGGTGAGCTGTTCGCGCAGGGCAGTGTTGCCCAGCAGGGCCTGCACGCGTTCGAGGCGTTCGTTTATGGAAGCAGCCTCTTTGAGCGGCAGTGCCAGCCAGCGTTTGAGCAAACGCGCACCCATTGGCGATACTGTGCGGTCGATTACGTCGATGAGTGTGCGGGCATTGTCGTTGGGCGAGGCAAATAGTTCGAGGTTGCGCATGGTGAAGCGGTCGAGCCAAACGTGGCTGTCTTCTTCAATGCGCGAAATGCCGGCAATGTGCTGTACGCGTTCGTGCTGTGTTTCGCCGAGGTAATGCAGCGCGGCACCGGCGGCCACAACGCCTGCCGACATATTATCGATACCAAAACCTTTGAGTGATAAGGTGCCGAAATGACTGAGCAGTTTTTCCTGGGCAAAGGTTTCGGTAAACACCCAGTCTTCGAGACCGAAGATGTACATTTTTTCGCCAAAGCGTTCGGTGAATGCGCTGCGGCGGTTTTTCTGGAAAAGTACTTCGCTGGGTTTTAGTCCCTGCAGGAGTTTTTCGATGTAGGCGGTATCGCCCTGGGCCACCAGAAATTCGCCGGTGGATACATCGAGAAAAGCCGCGCCGGTAATGCGTTCGCCGATATGCACGGCGGCGAGAAAATTGTTGGAACGGTGATCGAGAATTTTATCGTTAAACGAAACGCCGGGTGTGAGCAGTTCGGTAACGCCGCGTTTTACAATGGTTTTGGTGAGTTTGGGATCTTCGAGCTGATCGCAGATGGCCACGCGCATACCGGCGCGCACGAGTTTGGGCAGGTAGCTGTCGAGCGAATGATGCGGAAAACCGGCCAGTTCGATGTGCGAAGCGGCACCGTTGGCGCGGCGGGTAAGCACAATGCCCAGTACGGCAGCAGCACGTTTGGCATCTTCGCCAAAGGTTTCGTAAAAATCGCCCACGCGGAAAAGCAGCATGGCATCAGGGTATTTGGCCTTGATGCTGTTGTACTGCTTCATGAGCGGCGTTTCGGCGGGTTCGCCGTTCGGCCCCGGCTTTGCTTTTGCCATAGTGGGGCAAAAATAGCGGTTAACGCGGGGTTAAGAATGGCAAACTTGTGAACAGAATCAGTGTTTTCTGTTAATTTCGTGACAAAAGAGCATGCCCCGCCCTCATTCTTAAACCTCTGATATGCGCATTTCCATTATTGGCTGCGGCAGTATGGGGCTGGTTTATGCCCGCGCCTTCCTGCGCTACAACCTTGTAAAACAGGGCAAACTCCTGCTGGCCGAAAAGAACGAAGCCCGTCGCGACGAGCTCCGCCAGTATCATCTTGGCGAAGTGGTACTCACCAGCGATCCGCTCATAGCCGAAAGCGATGTAATTATTATTGCCGTAAAGCCACAGGATTTCCCCGAAGTGGCACCGCAGCTGGCTCACCGGCTCAAACCCGGCACGGTGGTGCTTTCCATCATGGCCGGCATACGGCTGGCGCAGCTGGAAGAAATGCTGGGACACACCACGCTGGTTCGGGCAATGCCCAATGCGCCGGTGGAAGTGGGTATGGGCATTACCGGTTTCAGCGCACATCTTTCGGCCTCGCGTGCGCAGATTCAGAAAGTGGAACACCTGCTTTCGAGCACAGGCCGCACGCTATATTTCGAGGACGAATCGCTGCTTGATGCCGTAACCGCACTCAGTGGCAGCGGCCCCGCTTATTTTTACTATATCCTGCAGGCTATGGTGGATGCGGGTCGCAACCTCGGCCTGTCGGAATCGGAAAGCAGTTTGCTGGTGAAGCACACCATGAACGGCGCTTTTCAACTCGTAAACAATTCCAACCGCCCGTTCGACGAACTCATCAAGGCAGTAGCCTCGCGCGGCGGCACGACCGAAGCGGCACTCAATGTGTTTGAGCAGAAAGGGCTTCACAATATTATTGTAGAAGGCATTGTGCGGGCTGAGGAGCGGTCGAGGCAGTTGTCGGAGTATAAGAGTATTACCGATCAGGAAACACGGGCATAATTCATATACTTTCTGAAACGAGAAATGAACAGGAATTAACTATCGGGAATTTCATCCTGAGAAGTTTCATTCATTCCAAAAATCTCTCCGCACTAACTGTTTTTCACTATTCCATCAATTAATTCGTCTAAAGACCCCAAATTAGTTGTACCTTACACCCAAGTCACTGGATACGGTATTTTATTCTGCTGCTACGGCCCCCGCTTTTTCCGCAGTTTTTTCTACTCCTCCTGAAGCCTGTTGCCCGTTATTTATTGACCGGGCGCAATGAGTGTTTGTTTTTGTGCCCTGACTTTGGGTACAATTCAGGACAGCGTGCGTATATGGCACACTGAGTAAACAGGAGTTAAAAAAAATGCAAAAAGTACGTTTCGCAAACGATCACAAATTGTTTACTGCTGCGCTGAAAAGCAAGGTGAATGATTACTTCACTAAAAACAACCTCAGCCCGGCGGGCAATTTCAGGCTGTATCTCAAAACCATCGTGTTTATTGCCACAGCCATATTGTGCTATGTGGTGTTAATGCTTGATATACTGCCTGCATGGGCGGCACTTTCGATGTGCGCATTGCTGGGTGTGGCTTTTTCGGGTATTGGCTTTAATGTAATGCATGATGGCGGACACAACAGCTATTCAAGCAAAAAATGGGTAAATGAACTCATGTCGTATTCGCTCAATGTGCTGGGTGGAAATATTTACCTCTGGAAAGTAAAACACAACCTCAATCACCATTCATTTACCAATATCGACGGTATTGATGAAGACATTGATATACGTCCGTTCCTTCGCACCGGCACCGATCAGCCTTTGCGCGGCTACCACCGCTATCAGCATATTTACTGGGTGGTGTTGTACGGGATGGTTTATTTTGCGTGGATATTTATAAAGGATTTCAAAAAATATTTCAGCGGAAAAATTGCCGATACCCGTTTCAAGAAAATGAACCGCAGGGAACATATTATTTTCTGGGCAAGTAAACTTATTTATCTCGGAATTTTTATTGTTTTCCCTTCGCTTCAGTTGGGTTTTCTCCCGGTAATTACCGGTTACGCAGTACTTTCGGTGGTGTGCGGATTTATTCTGGGCATTGTGTTTCAGATGGCGCATGTCACACAAGGCACATCGGTGCATACAGCCACTTACGAGAAAACAAACGACATGAGCGACTGGTTTGTGCATCAGTTGGCCACCACGGCCAATTTCAGTACGAAAAGCAAACTGGTATCGTGGTTTGCGGGCGGGCTCAACTTTCAGGTGGAGCATCATTTGTTTCCGCAAATAAGCCATGTGCATTACCCCGAAATTAACCGCCTGGTGAAAGCCACCTGCCGCGAATACAATATTCGTTACTCGGAATATCCTACTTTCTACTCGGCTTTACGGTCGCATGTGGAATACCTTAAAACTGTTGGCCGCCAGTAAACACAATTTTGGGCCGGATGTGCTTCCTGCATGTCTGTTTAATTATTAATCAATCAATACAATGAAAACAGGTAAAGTAAAATTCTTCAATCAAACCAAAGGTTTTGGTTTCATTACCGACGACAGTAACGGACAAGAAATTTTTGTTCACATCAGTGGTATCAAAGAGGAAGTTCGTCAGGACGACAACGTAACTTTCGATGTGGAAGAAGGTAAAAAAGGACTGAATGCCGTAAACGTTCGTTTGGCATAAACAGTTGAATTTACGTTTAACGGCCTGTATTCGTTGTAATACAGGCCGTTTTTTTATTGCGCTTCATACCTTGTATTTGGAAATTGGGGGGAAAGTTTTAAATTGCGTATAGATCCCATCTGCTTCGTTCGGGAAGCAGAAACTACGTAAGCCCATGAATCCGAAAAAGTATTTCTGCCGGATTATGTTTTCGCTGCTTTTTCTTCTCGCCCTGCGCGCCGGAGTTAAAGCGCAGATTGTATATGTGGGCATGTTTAACGGCGATGTGTATGCGGTTGATCCAAACACCTGTGCCACTCAGTTTATAGGCAATTCTGGAATTTTTCTGTTCGACATTGCCTCCTGCGGCGGCTTGCTTTACGGTACCGACGGGAATAATTTGTATTCGATAGATCCGTTTACCGGCGTGGCCACATTTGTTTCGATGATGCCTGTTTCGCTCAATTCGCTGGTTTGCGATGGCAACGGTATAATTTATGCGGCAGGAACCGATTTGTATTCCTACAACACGGCTACCGGTGTGTGGACATTTCAGGGCGTGGTACCGTCGCAATCGGCAGGCGATCTGGTGTTTTACAACGGTAACCTTTACCTCACCGACACCAACAATAATCTGATGCAGATTAACCTCAACCCGTTCAGTACACAGAGTGCCTGCATTATTCCCAACTTTCAGTTCTGGGGCATGGGCTCCATTCCCGGTGCCACCTGCAACGATCCTGAACTTCTGCTTGGCGGCGATTTAAGTAGCATTTATACTGTAAATGCCACTACCGGAGCTACAAGTTTGTTCTGCAATCTCAATCTGCCCGGCGCACAAATTGTGGGATTGGCCACCGATATTGTACCTCCCGGCAGCAGCGGGTTTACACTTACTTCGCTCACCGTATCGCCGCTCTGCAACGGCGATTTAACAGGCACGGCCACGGTAAATGTGCAGGGCGGCACGGCTCCGTTTACCTATTTATGGCCGGCCACGGGCAACAACACCAATGCTATTTCCAATGTGGCCGCAGGCACATACAACTGCATTGTCACCGACTCTGCAGGTTGCATTGATACGCTGGCCGTAACCATTACACAACCGCCCGCACTGATAGCCGCCGCAAACGGCCCTGCCGGCGGATGCAGCGGCACACAGGCACAGCTAACCGGCAATGCGGCCGGCGGCACAGGAATAATTTCGTACCTGTGGCTGCCCGGGGCGGTGGCCGGATCCACGCTCAACGTATCGCCGCAGCAAACCACCACTTACACACTTGTAGCCACCGATGCAAATGGCTGTGTGGACTCGGCACAAACTGCGTTTACTGTGTGGCCTGTGCCGGTGGCTTCGTTGAATGCGGCACAGGTAAACGTGTGCGAAGGAAGCGCAGCCGCATTTGCCAGCACATCCACCATTCAGGCTCCGGGCCTAATTACGCAGTGGAACTGGGACTTTGGCAACGGCAACACCGCCACGGGTGCCAATGTAAATCCGATTTTCACACAACCCGGAACGGTGAACGTTACACTCATCGTAATTTCGGCCGACGGTTGCAGCGATACCATTACACAAAATGCCGTAATCACCGTAAACACCCAGCCGGTGGCCGATTTCGATTATCAGCTCACAGCCTCGTCGGGTTTCAACGGGCAGGTGCAGTTTAACGACTTGTCAACCAACGCCACCAACTGGTTCTGGCAATTTGGCGATCAGGCGGCAAGCACTTCTGCACAGCAAAATCCAAACTTTACCTACCCCGGCCCCGATTGCTACACCATTGAACTGGTAGTTTCTGATGCCGCAGGCTGCGCCGACAGCACCACACAGGAAATTTGCTTTGTGCTCGAAACCACGCTTTACATTCCCAACACCTTCACGCCCGGCGGCGATGGTAAAAACGAAATCTTCATTCCGGTTGGCGAAAATATTGGCAGTGAAAACTACCTGTTCAGAGTGTACAACCGCTGGGGCGAAATGATTTTCGAAACCCGTTCGCCTTCAGTTGGCTGGGATGGCACCTACAAAGGCCGCAAAGTGCAGATAGATACTTATGTGTGGACATTGCAATATACTGACGCAAACAACCGCACCCGGCAAGACATTAAATTTAATTAACCTGAATAAGATCATACCTGATTTTCGGAACCTTTGATTTCTGCATTTGTTTAGCAAACGACCCAAAGAGTTTGAAACGTGTTGCGAAAGGTTCTCATACTGACCTTACTGGCTTTTCATCTGTCAGGATTTCGTGTTTGTGCACAGACTTCGCCTTTCTATGCTTCCACAATTACCGGTGATATTTATTTCATTGATCCGGTAAACTGCACTTCGTCATTGGTTGTGAATACCGGTACGGGGCTGCTTGATATGGCTGTGTGCGGCAACACGCTTTATGCCATAGACGGCGGCTCGCTTCTGAGCATCGATCCGGTTACGGGCGTGATAACCAATCTGGGTGTTCTTCCGTCCAACTTCAACTCGTTGGTGTGCGATGGAAATGGCACACTGTATGGCTGCGATGCTTTCCTTTATGCCTATGACATTGTCACCGGAGTATGGACAACAGTAGGCCCGCAGCCAAGCGGTTCGGCAGGCGATCTCACGTTTTTTGGCGGAAATCTTTACATCACTGATGGATTGGGCGACTTGATACAAATTACGCTGAATCCGTATTCCGTTTCGCTTGCCACCAGCATCAGTATTGTGCAGTTCTGGGGATTGGCCACGCTTGCCGGGCCCAACTGCGTACAGCCCGAAGTGATAATCGGCGGCGATTTGGGTTCTGTTTATACTGTTGATCCCTTCACCGGCCAGATTTCTGTACTCTGTGCCAATGTGATTCCGGATGTGATTACCGGTCTTGCGGCCGTTCCGGTTCCTCCGGGCGCAGGATTTACGCTTCAGCCCGTTACCGCACAGCCACAGTGTTTCGGCGATGCCAACGGAACGGTTGGAGTAAATGTGTTGGGTGGAACACAGCCGTTTTCGTACTTCTGGCCCTTGAGCGGTGATACGCTGAGCACACTTGTCAACGTGGGTACAGGGCTATACCCGTGCATTGTGACCGATGCACTTGGGTGCAGCGATACAATCCTTATCTTTTTAACGCAGCCCACGGCTGTTACAGTTTCGGCCAATACATTTCCGGCTGCGCTTTGTGCGGGTTCTTCGGCCACGCTCAATGCCAATGGTTCGGGCGGAACGGGAATCATCAGTTATTTGTGGCAGCCGGGCGCATTGGCAGGAAACCAGATTAATCCGCTGGTGGGACAAACTACTACGTTTACCGTTACAGCCACCGATCAGTTGGGATGTACGGGGTCGGCTTCAACCACTGTAACTGTTTATCCGCAACCGGTTGCCGGTTTTACTGTGGCCCAGCCGCTGGTGTGTGTGGACAATGTGGCTGTGTTCAACAACACCTCAACAGTTCAGCTGCCCGAACTTATCACTTCGCTTAACTGGTCGTTCAGCAACGGGGCCACGGCTACGGGGCAGTTGGCGGCAATTGGTGTGAATGCGCCGGGTACGCTGGATGCGACGCTGATTGTGACTACCCTCAACGGATGCACCGACACTATTCAGCTTCCGGCAGCAGTAACTGTATTGCCTCCTCCGCAGGCCGCTTTTGTTCAGGCAGCTTCCTTTGGCAGCAATCAGGCCACGGTTGTTTTCACCGACCAGAGCAGCGGAGCCGCCACCTGGTTCTGGCAGTTTGGCGACCCGGCTTCGGGAACTTCCACACAACAAAATCCAACCTACACCTACCCGCAGCCGGGCTGCTATCCCACTCTGCTAACCATTACCGATGCAGCAGGATGCACCGACACTATTTCCGAAACGTTTTGTTTCGAAGCAGAAACTTCACTGTATATTCCCAACAGCTTTACGCCTGGCGGCGATGGTAAAAACGAAATTTTTATTCCTGCAGGTGAAAATATCAGTAGCGAAAACTACCTGTTCAGGGTTTACAACCGCTGGGGCGAAATGATTTTCGAAACCCGTTCGCCCGCTGTGGGCTGGGATGGCACCTACAAAGGCCGCAAAGTGCAGATAGATACTTATGTGTGGACATTGCAATATACTGACGCAAACAACCGCACCCGGCAAGACATTGCTCACTTAAAATACTGCAGAAAATTTTCCTTGTAATTTGGCGAAATATCCACCTGCGTATTGTCTTCGAGCAATACATAACCGCCCGTGTTTTTGTGGTACGACTTTACGCATTCGAGATTGATGATGTGCGATTTGTGTACGCGCAGAAATGGATATTCGAGAATTTCGTCGTAATGTTTCAGAAAGCGGCAGGCCATTTTCTTTGAGCCGTCGCGGAGGTGGATGTCGGTAAAATTTCCGTTGCCCTGCAGCCTTATTATTTCTTCCATTTTTATTACTTCAAACCCTTCGAGTGTGGGCAGAATGATTTGTCTTTTGCGCACCTGCTGCTCGCGGAAGTTGGCTACGGCTATCTGGTTGCGGTTTATGCTTTCCCTTACATCAATATGCTGTGCGGCCTTGTCAACCGCGGCAATGAGTTCTTCAATGCCCACGGGTTTGAGTAAATAATAGGCGGCGCTCTGGTTGAGTGCGCGCAGCGAATATTCGGAAAATGCGGTTACGAAAATGGTTTCAAACTGCAGGTCTTTGCAGTTTTCGAGAATATCAAAAGCATTGCCGAAAGGCAGTTCCACATCGAGAAAAACCAATTGCGGCTGCAATTCGTGAAGAACAGTAACCGCCTGCCGCGAGTCGTGTGCCTCGCCAATTATTTCCACCTGTGGGCAATACTTTTGCAGGTAGGCTTTCAACGCTTCACGCGCCGAAAGTTCGTCTTCCACAATGACCGATCTGATGCGCCGGGCTACCATTCTATTTTCACTGTTGTGCCGGTTTCGCTGCCGGTTTTTTCGGCAATTTCGAAACGGATGTTTGATTTGTACAAACTGTTGAGCAGCCCTACCCGCTCCTGCACGTTTTTGAGTCCGAGCGATTCGTAGCGTTTCTGATTATGTGTTTTTATGCGTTTGCTTTCGGTGAGGCCGATGCCGTTGTCGTCTATCAATGCGCAGAGGCGGTTTCCGTTGCGGGTAAAGCGGAGCAGGAGTTTTCCGGGCGTTTCCTTGTAGCGCAATCCGTGCCAGATGGCATTTTCGAGATTGGGCTGCAGGAGCATGTTGGGAATGTTTTCTGAATCGGGCTGAATATCGGGTTCGATTTCTATCTGCCAGGTGAATTTATCGGGGAAACGGAGTTGTTCGAGTTCGAGGTATTTGCGCAGCAGGTCTATTTCGGTGGAAAGAGGAATGTAATCCCGGTTTGAATTTTCCATGATGCTGCGCATCAGGTGTGAGTATGAGGTGAGGTATTTGTTGGCTTCGCGCTCGTTGTTTACGGCGATAAACTGGTTAACGCTGTTCAGGCTGTTGAAGATGAAATGCGGATTCATTTCGCGGCGCAGCGATTGCAGGGCAATGAGTTTGTTGCGGCGGCGAATGGAGAACCAGGCCTTTACGAGCACGCCCAGAAGCACGAGCAACAATAGCACAGAGCCGATGAGGATGTAGTTGGAACGGTTGCGGCGTGTAAGCAGTTCGTCTTTTAGCGACTGTTGCTGCTGCAGTTCGGCAATGCGGTTTTCGTTGAGCAGAAACAGTCGCTTGTCGATCATGCTGCTGTCGCGGGCAATGAGGTTGTCGAGCTGTTCGACAAAATTTTGCTGGAGCTGTTGTGCCTTACCGGCCATGCCCCGTGCATTGTAAAACGACGTGAGTGCGAGCAGGCTTTGGCGTGCCTGTTTTACGCTGGCTTTTTTTATGGCTATGGCGTAGGCATCTTCGAGCGTGCGTATGGCGGCATCGGTGCTGTCGAGTTTGATATAGAGTTCGGAGAGGTTGAGGAGTTGTTTTACCTGCACTTCGGCGCTGACCGATGTTATTGCTTGCTGCACAATTTCTTTTTGCAGTGTAATGGCTTCGGGCAAATTGCTGGAGGCCACCAGCACGTCCACCATATTGCTTTTTATTTCCACCGAGTTGCCGGCCTGTGTGCTGTCTATCGAATTCAGTGCCTCGCGGTAATTTTCCAATGCCATGCTGTTGTTGTTGAGCATGGCGTTGGTATTGGCCTGCATGGCGAGGTTTTGCACCACTTCGCGGTTGTTGCCCGAATTGCGCAGTATGATGGCGTTGCTGTTGAGCAGTTCAAGCTCGGTTTCGGGCGACGATTTTAAGGTAACGCGCCGGGCGTCGTTGCGGTTGAGGCGTTTGTTTAAACTGTCGGACGCATTTGCCGCAGCCTGCAAATAGCTTTGCGATGCCTGCGCATATTTTTTCTGTGCTTCCTGCACTTTGGCCAGTTCGCGCTGGTAAAGCGAAAGATTGGTTTTGGCTTTGGTGCCGGTTTCAAACTGTATGGCTTTGCCGAGATACACTTCGGCCCGGGCCCAATCGCCTGCAGCGCTTAAACTCAGCGCCACGTCGTAATAATTCCCCGCAATTTCTTCGGCAGGTCTGTTTTCGGCAATGGAATTGAGCAGCTTTGCTGATGCCGCATTGGCCGAAAGCGAGCCGGTATTTTTCAGCGTGTCCTGCCTCAGCGAATTTTGCGCACAGAGCGAAAATCCGGCAAGCAGAAACCACACACAAAAGAGATATTTCAACGGAGCATTCACCTTAGTAAAGATAAACAATAGTGTGCGAAACGGGCGGCGGAAAGTAGCCCCGGCAAAGCCGGAACGACTTTCCGCCCAATCATGCAAATCTGATCTGCAAAAACTGCCCGTGAAGTTCAGTCATTCAATTTTCAAACCAACCAATCAGTCTTCCTTCCACGCAATGAGGTAACTTTCTTTTTTATACATATTGCCTGCTTCGTTGAAATAAAGCCACTCGCCTATTCTTTCGCCTTTTAGATTATACTGTCCGCAATCTTTCACCACCAATTTGTTCGGCTGCGGCTGATAACCATAAAAACTCAAAATCCCATTTTGCTGGGGATTATCGTAATAATTCACTTTCAGATGTACACAACTGTTTCCTGAAGTGGCCAGAAAATCGCACACCTGATTATTGTTGTACTGCACCATAATTGAATCCTGAAATACTGTCAAAGCCATATCATCAAACATACTCAGGCCTTGGATAAGCGTACCTGCCAGATGGCGGTAATTCCCTCTCAGCGAACGATGCAGCGATCCGTTGTACTGAGCCGCATTGTAATTATACTCTTTGTAATACGTCCAGGTGCCTTCTTTCAGATACTCCACCAACTGCGGCCCGCCAAAAAGTTCCACGCGGCCATAACCCGCGCGGCTCAGGCGGCCCGGTTTGTATGCCGACTGGCGGGAGGGTACATACTCAATGGGCGAACTGGCCTGAATAGCCATCGTGTTAAGTGCAGTAAGTTCGATGTTCTGGAACCACTGCAAGTTGCCCGGGTTATATACTTTCTCTTTGCCCATAGCTATCAGTGCGCCGTTTGCGTTATATACTTCGGTGTAAAGCATCGAATCGTTGAGTGGGCGGCGAAGCCAGGTAAGCGTATCTTCGGGTGTGTAGTTGGTTTTGGTTACTACTTTGCCTTCGCGGAAAAGAATTTCCTCAATTACTTTTCCCTGCCGGTCGTAACGAATACGCAGACCGTTGAGTTTGTCGTTGCGCCAAATTTCGGTGCGGCAAAGCTGGCTTGTACCCTGATAGTATTCGGCCCATTGTCCGGTTTTCTTTCCGTTTTCAAACCAGCCAATAATCCACGGAATGCCCAGTGCAAAATTCTGAATCCATTTTCCATGCAGCACACCGTTGGAGCCTTCGCCCTTCAGCCATACGTTTTCGGGTGCGGCTTTTAGTTTTTTGCCGGTGCGCTCGTCTTCGAAATGCGCCAGAATTACCTGTGGCTTTTGCGGAATTTCGTATTTGTTGGGCAGTACAAACGCATTGGGCAAATACGAATCATAAGCACCCTGAATGAGTTTGAGTTCGTCCACCGTAAAGCCCGAAGCCTGCTGCCAGGCGGGCAGCCCGGCATCGTGTATGTCTTTTACCCAGGCGTAATTATCGGCGGCGGCAATGCGGCGGGCCATATCGTCATGGCCGCTTTTCATCATCAGATAACCCACGGCGCAGTGTGTCTGATGTTCGTCAATAAACACCGGAATGCGTTCGAGGCGGTAATAGTTGAACGGGAATTGCCCGGCTTCGCGGTATTCGCTCAGCCATTTCAGCATTTGCGCACGGCTTTCGAGTTGTGCCTTGCTGAGATGCGAAGTGGAATTGGAATGCAAAATGCCCAATACCGCGCCAAGATGCGCCTGCACGTATTCGCGCTCGGTGGTGAAATCATGCGCAGTACCCGCCGGAGCGCGGTGTGCGTAGTTTTTCCAGTTGTAGTTAAACTGGCATAGCTGCTGGTAAAACCCGCCGGCAAAACCCGGAAGCGAAAGCAGCGTTGCAATAAGAAGGAGAAGCTTGTTTTTCATGGCTCTGTGTTTTTTACTGAGCCAAAGATGTGCAAGGATTGTGGCCTGTTTGGGCAAGAATGGGTGAAACCGGGAAGCGACTTGGTGAAATGGCTCCGGTTTTTATTGCTCAACCTTCCGTATCCAGAAATGCATCATACACAAGAATTACCCCAAACTTCAAATCTCCATGATTCGACCCGATTTTCAACTCAACCCTCAATGGAAACTCATTATCGTTCGGATCCCAAAACAAATCGGGAATCTGAATGGGATTGTTTAATGTAAACACCGGCTGATAATGGTAAGGCGTAACAAACGCAGGCAACGAATAATTCAATGTCATCGTTCTGCCTTTCGATGAAAAGCAACTCACCTTCAGTTCTGCCGCCTGCTGAATGAGTACGTGAAACCAGTCGTTTGGCCTTTGCCATTCAAACTCCGGAGTGAGAACAATTTTTTTAATCGAAATCTGCTCGTACCTGTTTTTGAGCACAAATTCTTTCACCGGATTTTCTCTGGTTAATGTTTGCGCCACGTCCGACTTGAGTTTGCTCACCCGCTCGGTTGTATAGTTTGTTCCTGCGCCTGCACCGTGTTTCAGCAGAAACCGGGCAGTTACCATTTCAGTCAATATACGTTTAACGGTAGGCAATGGAATATTCAGTTTCTGCGACACCACACCCGAACTTGCGCCGGGATGATTATCAATGAATGCAAATATCATCTTCTCGCGTGGCGACATTTGTGCCTCTCTTTTCTGCACATCCAGTTTGCGTTTAAGCTTCTCCAGAATGTTTGTCATGCAGTCAAGAAAAAAATGTACCCAGGGCGTAATGTCTTCGCCCGGCCGGCCGTGCTGGCATTCCATGAGTACTTTGTAGTACTCGCTCTTGCGCTGTTCTATTTCGTGCTCAAAACTTACGTACTGAATCCATTCGTACCCGTTTTTCAAAAGCAGCAAAGTCCCCAGCAAACGGCTCATGCGTCCGTTCCCATCCTGAAACGGGTGAATAGTTAAGAATTCGTACACAAAAGCTGCCGTTTTTATCAGCAGCGGAGTTTCTTTATCGCTTCTGTACCATTCTATCAAAGCCCTCATCGCATCCTCGGTTTCCACACCCGGCGAGGTGGTGGTAAACACGGTTACCTTGCTTCCATCGGGACTTGTAGCTTCCACCGAATTGGTGTGCTGCTTGTAATTGCCTTTATGCCATTGGTCTTTGTCGCTGAATCTCAACAGTTCGTTATGCAAACTTTTGAGGCTTGTTTCATTTATTTCTATGTCGTTATAAGCATCTGAAATTATATCGAGCGTATGAAAATATCCTTTCACTTCCTGCTCGTCCCTGTCTTCAAGTTTTTCAATTTTCAGCTTCTCAAAAATCAGCACCTTCACTTCATCATTGGTAAGCCGCGAGCCTTCTATACGCGTAGAGGCGCCGGTACTTTCTACCGTAGCTATCGATTTAAGCTGCTTCAGCGTTTGCACACCTTCGCGCCGGGAAATACTGGCCCACTCGCCCACAAAACGGTCGATACTGCTCGAATGGCTCATCAATTCAAAACTCACATCGAGCGAAAAAGTATATAAAGGCATTCCCATTTGATACGATTTGATATGCAAATATACGATATAAGTACGACAATTCGATACGATTTGATGCGAAAATATACGTTATCGATACGATTAAAATTATACGATTTAAGCCGATTCTATACGATAATAATACGATCGCAAAATTCTCGGCAAAATGATACGGTCTAATGCGATAATATGCGATAATGATACGATCAAAAGCCCTAATCACAAAAACGATACGATTAAATACGTTTATATGCGATACTGATACGACCTCCAGCAAGCAACAATAGAAGGAATGCCAGAAAAAACGATACGTTTTAATACGTTTATATGCGATATTGATACGATAACCTTCCAATAAGGGCAGCAAGGAAAATAAGAAAAAATGATACGATTCAATACGAAAATATACGCTAGTGATACGATAATACCAACAGGACGATGAAATCAGGAAGAAGTAAAGCCGGGCACACTCCACCCCAACAAAAAAGCGAAGCCAAAAAACAAAACCTGTTTTTCAACCTCGCTTTAAAGTGGAGCCGGAGAGAATCGAACTCTCGTCCAAACAAGCAACGACTGTGCTTTCTACATGCGTAGCTTCTTATTATTTGTAGGGAAAAAGCCGGTCCAGAAGCGCACCTACTGTTTCCTTAGTTCCTTAATGTCGTGCAGACTCGGAACCTTACTGCACCAGCCTCATCTTTTCGGTGCTTCAGATCGGAACGCCATAAGGCAGGGCTTTCCGGGAAGCATTGCCGGTTAATACCTTGTATTAAGCAGCAAGGGCGTAGTTAGACTCGCCAGTTGTTGTTTTGAGAATTGAGATTTACGGGCCACTTTCCCAATGCCCGGCATGCTTACACACCCGCCAACCCGCTGTCAAAACCGGTCGGCCCCGGTAATAAGTACTGCAAAGGTACACATTTGAAACGGGCTTTGTCAAATTTCCATTTCCACCGCATTTACCTGTAGCCCTGCAGCCTCCCTAAGCCTGTTAAATCGTATCTTTGCGGGCTTTTCGGGCTAATTTCCGAAACCGCTTAACACTATGAAAATTGGCATTCTCCGCGAAGGCAAACAGCCCCGCGACAAACGCGTTCCCTTCACTCCTGCTCAATGTGTGGCCCTGCAACGCGATTTCCACATCGAAGTACTTGTTCAGCCCAGCGAATGGCGCAGTTTCTCCGACGATGAGTACCGCGCTGCCGGAGTAACCCTGGCCGAAGACATTTCGGCCTGCGACGTACTCATGGGCATTAAAGAAGTTCCCGTGGCCGACCTTATTCCCGGCAAACAATACCTGTTCTTCTCGCACACCATTAAAGAACAGCCGCACAACAAAAAACTCATGCTTGCGCTCATCGAAAAGCGCATTCAAATGATCGACTACGAATGCCTTACCGATCCGGAATTCAACCGCATTATCGGCTTTGGCTACTACGCCGGCATTGTGGGTGCCTACAACGGCATACGCGGCTACGGATTGCGATACGGCTTTTTCGACCTCAAACCGGCCTGGCAATGCCACGATATGCAGGAACTCAAAGAGGAACTCCGCAAAGTACGCCTGCCCAACATCCAGCTTATCATTACCGGAAACGGACGTGTGGCCAACGGAGCCATTGCCCTGCTGGGCTTTCTGGGTATGCGCCGCGTTACACCTTACGAGTTTACGCATTACTCGTTCCGCGAAGCCGTGTACACACAACTGCATTCCAACAATTACAACGAGCCGCTCGACGGAAGCCAGTGGAACACCCAGCAATTCTACTCACACCCCGAAGCATTCCGCAGCACGTTTGGCAAATACTCGCCGCATTGCGACCTGCTCATCCACTGCTCGTACTGGAACCCCAAAGCGCCCCGCCTGTTTGAAAAAGCCGCCATGCGCTCGCCCGATTTCCGCATCAGCGTAATTGCCGATGTAACCTGCGATATCGACGGCTCCATACCCAGCACCATGCGTCCAAGCACCATTGCCGAACCCTTCTACGGCTACAACCCCGAAACCGAACAGCTTACCGAAAAAGCATTCGGAAACGAGGTAATTACGGTAATGGCCGTAGATAATCTCCCCTGCGAACTGCCCCGCGATGCCTCCGATAATTTCGGCAAAGAACTCATCGAAAAAGTAATTCCCGCCCTGCTCGGAAACGATACCGACGGACTCATAGACCGCGCCAGCATCTGCAAAAACGGAAGCCTCATGCCCCGCTTCGAATACCTCAAAAGCTACGCTTCGTAAGGTATGTGAAGAGAGTTTGGGGAAATCCAATACACAAAAAAAGGTTCGCAACAGCGAACCTTTTTTTGTGAGCTGAAATCACGCTGCATAAATTACTGCCCGCTCCAAACCGGAAGTCGTCCGGGCGTGTAAGGTGCTTTGGCGTTTTCGAGTTGCTTTTCGATGGCGGCCAATTTTTCGTCGGCCTGCTTTACCTGATTGTAAAGCGGTGTGAACTGCGTCTTTGCATCAGCAAGTTTCTGCTCGTACGTGCCGGTTTGCTGTCCGCTGGTGGCCCAGAGGTTAAACACAATGCCTTCGATGAGGCCGGTGAGTCCGGGCAATACTTCAAACTCGCGGCTGCCAAGCGAATTATCGCCATTAAATGCAATGTTCAACTGAGTGAGCATATTTTCGGCTTCACGAATTTGTTTGAGCAGTTCGGGCGAAGCACCGGGTGTTTGCTGGGCAGCCAGCTTGAGGTACTTCACGCGCGAACGCTGATCCTGCATGTATGCCTCGGTACCCAATGCCACACGGCGGAATTCGCCCAGGCGTTTGTTGAAATCGGCCAGTTTGGCGGCATCCACGGCCAGCGTAGGCGTGGTAAGTGTGCGCAGGTTGAAAAACACGGGCTGCGTAAGTTGCTCGCTCACGCCGTTGGCCACTTTCACCAGATAAGCCTGATAACGTCCGGGCAAAGCCAGCGGGCCGGTATCTTCGCTTTCGTACGGATTATCAGGATCGGGTGTGTAGAATGACACCGGACTGGTACGCTCCATACGGCCGTTCCACATGGTGCGGTGCAAACCTTTCTTGGCCGATTGTTTCATGCGGCGAATTACATTGCCCTGCTCGTCGGCAATAACCATAAGCACATAAGGTGCTTCTTCCTGATCTTCCAAACGAATGCTGTCGGCTGTGGGATACGGAACCGGTTTGTTGTTCTTCACCAAATCCTTCTCCCGGGCTTTGCGTATTTCTTTAAGCGATTTGTAATCGTCTTTCAGGTACCACGTAATGGTGGCACCCGGCCCCGGATTATCGGCTGTGTAAAACGACGCACCCTGAAACGACTTGCCTTTATGTCCAAAAGGTGTCGATTGAATAAAGGCCAGACCATCGCGCACAGGAAGCACTGCTGCAGTTTGCTTAAATGTTTCGGGGGTGAGGTTTTGCAACGGCGAATAATCGTCGAGCACATAAAATCCGCGACCGAAAGTGGCAATCACCAAATCGTTTTCACGTTCCTGAATGGCAATTTCGCGCACCGCCACTGTGGGTAAACCGCCGTTAAGCTGTACCCAGTTTTTACCTCCGTCGGCCGAAAAGTGCATACCAAATTCGGTGCCTGCAAAAATCAGGTTCGGATTCTTCGAATCTTCGCTAATGCAATACACCGAACCACGTTCGGGCAATGTGCTGCCTACGTTTGTCCAGGTATTGCCCTTGTCGGAGCTCTTCATCAGATAGGGCTTGAAATCGCCGCTGCGGTGGTTGTTGAAAACGGCGTAAATCACATTTTCATCGTGGCGTGAAGCAAGTACATTTTGTACTAATGTCTGATTGGGCACACCGGCAACGCTTTCAATCTTGCGCCAGTTTTTTCCGCCATCGGTGGTTATCTGAATCAATCCGTCATCGGTACCTGCCACCAGCATATTTTCGTTTTTCCACGATTCGGAAAGTGCGGTGATGTTTCCGTAGATAGAAGTTGAGGCATTTTTCGCCACTGCATCCATTCCCCAAACCTTGCCCATTACAGGCAATTTGTTGCGGTCGATACCGCGGCTGAGATCGTTGCTTACGGCTGCCCACGAGTTACCGCGGTCGTTGCTGCGGAAAACCAGATTGGCGGCAAAATACACACGCTTGTTATCGAAATGGCTGATGAGTACCGGCGCATCCCAGTTCCAGCGGTAAGCAGCAGCACCGGCCGGTTCCTGCGGTTTAATGTCAATCTGTTCGCCGGTGCGGCGGTCGTAGCGCACAAGGCCGCCATACTGCCACTGCGAATACACAATGTTCGGGTCGGTAGGATCAATTACACTTTTGAATCCGTCGCCGCCCACAGTCACAAACCAGTCGCTGTTTATGATGCCCGTGGCACTCACCGAACGCGAAGGCCCGCCGAGGGTGTTGTTGTCCTGTGTGCCGCCATATACATTGTAAAACGGAGTGGCATTGTCTAAGGTCACATGATAAAACTGGGTGATGGGCAGGTTGGCTTTGTAATGCCAGTGGGCGGCCGCATCAAATGTTTCGTACAAACCACCGTCGCAACCGGCAATCATGTGGCTTGTGTTTGAAGGATCAATCCACAATGCATGATTATCCACATGTTTGTTGCGCTCGCCGAGACCGGAAAATGTTTTGCCGCCATCGTTCGACACCTGTAGCCACACATCCATCGCATAAATGCGGTCGGGGTTTACCGGGTCGCACACAATTTCCTGATAGTAGTTGCCGGCGGTGGCATATCCTCCGCGCTTTTCCCAGCTTGCGCCGCGGTCGGTGCTGCGGTACACGCCTTTACCCTCGCCACGGGCTTCCACAATGGCGTAAATCATATCAGTATTCACCGGCGAAATGGCCAGACCGATACGCCCCACATCGCCTTTGGGAAGGCCGTTGGTGAGTTTGTCCCAGTTGGCACCGCCATCGGTACTGCGATACACGGCTGTTTCGGGACCTCCGCCCACGTATGTCCATTCGTGACGGCGGCGCTGGTGTGCGGCCGCATACACAATATTCGGGTGCTTCGGATCGATAAGCACATCGTTAAAGCCGGTATTTTCGCTCACAGTGAGCACTGCTTTCCAGCTTTTACCTCCGTCGGTGGTTTTATAAATCCCTCGCTCACCGCCAGCCGACCAAAGCGGGCCATAAGCAGCCACATACACCACATCCGAATTGGTCGGATCTATCGCAATACGGCCAATGTGTTCGGAAGTTTTCAGTCCCACATTTTTCCAGCTTTTCCCGCCGTCTTCCGATTTATATAAACCATCGCCGTAACCCACGCTGCGCTGGTTATTGTTTTCGCCCGAACCAATCCACACCACATTCGGGTTTTGCGGATCGAGAGCCACGCAGCCAATCGAGTACGAGCCTTCGCCGTCAAACACAGGCTCAAAAGTTACGCCTGCATTCACCGTTTTCCATACACCGCCCGAAGCAGCCACAATGTACCAGATCGATTTATCGTAGGGATGCACGGCAATATCGCCGATACGCCCCGAAGTAACCGCCGGCCCGATACTGCGGAACGAAAGTGCAGAGTAGTTAGCCGGATCGAGATGTGCTTCTTTAGGCTTCTCGGCCGGAGCCGCCGCAGGGGCGCTGCTCTTTTTCTGCGCCTGAACCGGAGTAATACTCACAAGAGCCGCAGACACAAGGAGGAGGGATATGTATTTCATATTTTATTAAGTGTGGATGTGCAAAGCTAACCGGTTAAGTGAAATAATATATGGGGTTGTGATAAACGGTAAATTTTTCCCCTGCCTTGGCTCGGCTCCGCTCGCCATGACAGGGGAAAAGTCGTGTGCCATGACAGTCGGGTGTTGTTTGCTATTCTGGAGCAAGTTGTTTGCTATGTCTGGAGCTGTTTGTTTGCTATGTCTGGGGCTGTTTGTTTGCTATGTCTGGAGCTGGTTGTTTACTATTCTACAGCAAGTTATTTGCTGTTTTGGAGCAAGTTATTTGTTATTCTGAAGCAAGTTGTGTGTAATGAAATGTAAAGTCACATCCAATAAAGTGGAGATATAACCAACAAAATCCTATTGTGTAAAAAACTCAGCAACGTAAATCTGAGCGAAGCGAATACGAAACAAATCTGAGCGAAGCGAATACGAAACAAATCTGAGCGAAGCGAATACGAAGTAAATCTGAGCGAAGCGAAAACTGAGCAAAAGAGCGAAGCGAAAGAGTAAAACAACAAACGCATTGTCAGCCCGAGCGGAGCCGAGGGCGGCAATGCAAAAGTCCCCGCCTCATCTCTGAAGCGGGGACTTTTCACTATCACTATTCCCAAAGATTACTGAGTAATCGATTTGAAATCAGAATCGTCTTTGTATTTCTGGAATTCGGCATCCTGAGCAGCTTTGGCTTTCAGTGAACCGTCTTTGCTGATGGCGGTGCGCAGGTTGTCGTTCATCATGGTTTTGTCGCCTTTGCGGGCACCGATGATGGCGCGGAGGTAATAAGCCATAGCTGATTCTTTGTCGGGGCTGGCATCGAGTGTGCGTGAAGCACCGTCGAGGTCGCCGTTGAGTACCTGTGCGAGGGCTGCGTTGAAATCTTTGTTGCCACCGAAGTAAGAAACTGCATCAGTGTACATGCCATCCTGAACGGCAATGATACCGAGGTTGTAGCTTACTTCCGGACCGGCAGCACCGGCTTTCTTGAGCATTTCTTTAGCGCCTTTGCGGTCGCCCATCCAACGCATGCAGATAGCAAGGTTGTTCATTACAATCGGGTTGTTGGGCGAAAGTGAGTTGGCTTTGTCGAACTCGGCTTTGGCGTCCTGAAGTTTGTTTTGCTGGAGCAGAATGCAACCTACGTCGTTCCAGGTGCGCCAGTCGTTGGGATACATGCGCTCGGCCGAACGGTAGAAGGTAAGTTTCTCGCTCATGTCTTTGGTAAGCGTGGCAGCGTAGAGAATTTCTTCTACAGAAAGGCTGTCGGGCTTGGTGCGGGCAAGTTCGAGGATGCGGGCATCGGTGCGGCTGTATTCAACTGCGTTGAAGGTGATAACCGAACGACGGAGCTGGGGGAGAATGTCGCGGGCTACTTCTTCGTAGGCAGCGGCAATATTTTTGATTTCCTGCTCACGTTTCTCACCGTCGGGATACTGACGGAGTACGTTAAGGATGATTTCTTTGTCTTTAATGGTTGACTTAGACATAAGATCCTGGAAACCGGCCCAGTCTTCGGCAGTGGTTTGCTTGGTGTAGAAGGTTTCAGGCTGAGCAGCGGGAAGCGGGCTCTTTTTGTCGTTGGCCATGTTTATCATAGCGCCTTTGGCCGAGGTGAAACGCTCTTCGGCGAGGTTGGCGTTCATGCTCATTTCACCGTCGGGTGAAGCGTATGATGAAATGGTAGCGCCTTTGAATTCGAAGCCTTTGCCTTTGCCAAGTGCCACGAAATCGTTCAGGGGCTTCATGCCTTCTGACTTCATCTCGTTCGGACGAACGTTTGATTTGTTGATCTCGTAGTAGATCTTGCCTTCGGCCGAACGGTTTACAAACTTCACAAACTTGTCGGCACCGAGAATCACCTTATCGGTGTTCATGAGCAACTGGGGTGTGAGTTTGATGTCGTTGCAGATAGTGCGCTCGGGCATATCTTTTGATTTCGACTTTACCTGACCGGTGGCTTTTACCACGAGGTTGGCATTGTCCATCGACTGGTTGTAGGCTACTTTGTCGGTGTAGGTGAAAGAACCACCGGTTTTATAGCTGATGCGGGTTCCGGTTCCCTGGGCTTTTTCGCCGAGCAGGGTAGCCGATTTGAACTTGATACCGCCCATTTCGGGGGTAACGGTAAGTACAGCTTTTTTAGCGAAATACTTGGCCGGGTAGGTTACGTTAACAGTAACGGCTACACTGTCGCCGTGCATTTCGAGCGGACAGGGAGTAACGGTGTAAACTACGGTCGGCTCTTTTTTCGCCATTTTTTTGAGACCGGAGCATGAGGCAAGGCTCATAACAGCAATCGCAGCGAGGCCGAGGGCAGAAAGGTGGTTTTTCATGATTAAGGTTTATTTTCCTTTTTTCAGGTACGCGGCAAAATTAGTTAAATTCTTTACACTTGAAAGGGGTTTTTTCGCTGGATGGAAGTATGAGAAAAATCATTCGTTCAAAAATGAGCGACGATTGGGTGCAATCCGGGGGGCCGTTGGTTGGAAATGATCGATAGTATGTATTTTGCCAATACTTCGGCAGATACCGGTTTTTCGTCGTTTTCCTCGATCCAGAGTACGGGCATGCGTTGTTCTTCGACGAAAAAGCGGTGATAACCTGCACTTACCTTGTCTAAGTAATCGGCCGGTATGTTTTGTTCATAACTCCGGCCACGCATACCTATTTGTTGTTTGAGGCGCAATGTGCTCCGGTGAAGATAAATAACCAGATCGGGAGGGCGGAGCTGGCCGGCCAGATGGCGGTAAAAGCGTTGGAAAAGCTCCCATTCGGCCCCTTCCAGATTTACACCGGCAAACACATAAGATTTCTCCCAAAGATAATCTGAAATTAATCTCCCCTCGCCGCTCAGGGCCTGCTTCTGCTGCCTGAAACGTTCTTCAAGAAACGAAAGTTCGAGCGGCAGGGCATAGCGGGCCGGATCGTTGTAAAACGGGGCCAGAAAGGGGTTATCGGCAAATTCTTCGAGCACGGGAGCGGCCCCAAGCTCGCGGGCAAGAAGGTGTGTGAGGGTGGTTTTCCCCGCACCGATGTTGCCTTCTACGGCAATGTATGTATAAGGTATACTGGTCATTTCTCAGGTATTCGGGAACACGGTTTCGGGCAGCAGGGTTACGGCCAGCGGGTCGCTGCAGTTTGCCGCCAGTTGGGCGATGGTTTGTTTTTCGCCGGGATGAATGAGTTGGGGCGCAATATCGGCAAGGGGCAGCAGCACAAACCTGCGGCGGTGCAGTTCGGGATGGGGAACTACCAGGCGGTTGGTAGTAAGCTGCACGTTGTCCCAGAACAGCAGGTCGAGATCGATAAGGCGCGGGCCCCAGCGTTCGAGCCTTTCGCGGCCAAGTGCGCGTTCGGTGGCCAGAAGCACATCGAGCAGGGCTTCGGGCGCAAGGCTGGTGCTTATCCGGGCGGCGCAGTTGTAAAAATCGGGCTGGGCCGATTTGCCCCAGGCTGCAGTCTGATACACGGGCGAAACCTTTGTCACGCTTACCTGCCCGTGGGCATGGAGGAGTTTCAGGGCATCGTGCAGCATTTCCAGACGGTTTCCCAGATTGGAACCCAGCGAGAGATATGCCGTGACTTCATTTACCTGCATGGCGCGAAGATATGGTGCGTATCTTTGCCTGCAATAAATCATATTCTTATTTCTGATGAAAAACTTTTTTGGCTCTATGCTGGGCGCACTTCTGGGTGTGGCTGTGGTAGGAATTATTCTGGTGGTAATACTTGTAAGTGGAATTAAGTCGGCTTTTAAGGAGGAAAAAGTAACTACCATCGTTTCGGCAGGAAGTGTGCTGCACCTCAAACTCGATGCCCCCATTTCGGAGCGTGAGCCGCTCAATCCGTTTCCTAAACTCAGCGCGCTGGGCGGCAGCGAAAACAGTATTGGCCTTAATCTTATCCTCGATCAGATTACCAAAGCCAAAACCGATGCCAATATAAAAGGTATATTCCTCGAAGCACCCGATGTGGCTGCCGGTATGGCCACGGTGGAGGAAATTCGCAATGCGCTCACCGACTTCCGTAAATCGGGCAAATTCATTTTGAGCTACAGCGAAGTGTATTCGCAAAAAGGCTACTACCTGGCCAGCGTGGCCGACGAGATACTTATTCATCCCGAAGGTGGAATGGAATTTATGGGGCTCAGTGCCCAGATTACCTTCTATAAAAAGCTGCTCGACAATTTAGAGATTGACGTACAGATATTCCGCCACGGCAAATTCAAAAGCGCCGTAGAGCCTTTCGACCTCGAAAAAATGAGCGAGGCCAACCGCCTGCAAACAGCCACGTATGTAAACTCGCTGTGGAACCAGATGGTTACCGGCATTTCGGCATCGCGCAATATTCCTGCAGCAGAGTTAAACAGGCTGGCCGCAAACCTGCTCATCCGTTCGGCCGACGATGCGGTGAGCCAAAATCTGGTTGACGGAACCGCTTACAGCGACGAAGTGGACGCCAAACTGCTTTCGCTTTGCAAAAGCTCGGTTAATCCGGCGCTGGTAACGCTTCGCAAATATCAGAACGCCACTCCGCAAACCATTGAAGAAGATAAGGAAATACAAGGTTCTGTGGCCGTGGTGTATGCGGTGGGCGATATTGCAAGCGGCGAGGGCGACGATCAGACCATTGGCTCGGCGCGCATTGCCCGGGCCATATACGATGCCCGCAACGACAACTCGGTAAAGGCAATTGTGCTCCGCGTTAACTCGCCCGGCGGCAGTGCGCTGGCTTCCGATGTAATCTGGCGCGAAGTAAGTTTGACCAAAGGCAAAAAGCCCATTATCGTATCTATGGGCGATGTGGCGGCTTCGGGTGGTTACTACATTTCCTGCGCGGCCGATAAAATTGTGGCCCAGCCCAATACCATTACAGGTTCCATTGGCGTATTCGGTCTGCTGCCCAACCTAAAAAACATGCTCGAAAACAAAATCGGCCTTACGCACGACACTGTAAACTCCGCCCCTCACGCCGATTTCGGCACCACCGTGCGCGCCGCCGATACGCTCGAAGTACAGGTATTGCAGCAGGGCGTGGAAGACGTGTACCAAACCTTCATTTCGCGCGTGGCCGAGGGACGCAAACTCACCCTCGCCCAAGTGGACAGCATTGGCCAGGGCCGCGTGTGGAGCGGTACCGATGCCAAACGCATTGGGCTGGTTGACGAACTCGGCGGACTGAAAGAAGCCATCGACATGGCCGCCAAAATGGCCAAACTCGGCAACAATTACAGCATCAAAAGCTTCCCGGCCCAGAAAAGTCCGTTCGACGATTTCCTCAAAAAAGCCGGCACCGATGCCCGCCTTGCCGCAGCCAATTACGAACTGGGCATGCTCACCGACGAATACAAACGCTTCATCCGCGCCCGGAAACTCCTTCAACTGCGAGGTGTGCAGGCCCGCATGGAATACGAAGTGGAGATTCGCTGAGTTTTAACCTCACCTGCCCCAAAATACTACCTACCTTTGTACCAATGGCTGCTACCGTAACTCCGTACAACACCGAAGAAAGCAAGAAAGCACAGGTTGCTTCAATGTTCGACAACATTGCTCACCGCTACGATTTCCTCAATCAACTGCTTTCGCTGGGCATACACAAAGGCTGGAGGCGCAAAGCCACCCAAAAATTAGCCGCGCTCCAACCCAAAAAAGTACTCGACGTGGCCACCGGCACCGGCGATTTTGCCATTGAAATAAACAAACAACTCAAGCCCGAACACATTACCGGCGTTGACATTTCCGAAGGAATGCTCAGCCACGGCCGTATAAAAATCAACGAAAAGGGCCTCGCACAAAAAATCACCCTCACCCACGGCGATTCCGAAAACCTCCCCTTCGCCGAGGCCTCTTTCGATGCCGTAACCGTGGCCTTCGGTGTGCGCAACTTCGAAACCCTCGACAAAGGCCTGAGCGGAATGTACCGCGTGCTGCGTCAGGGCGGAATGCTGGTAGTGCTGGAGTTTTCGCGCCCGCGTAAATTTCCCGTTAAACAACTTTATTCGTTTTATTTCCTGAAAATGCTGCCCTTTATCGGCAAACTTTTCTCGAAAGACGCCCGCGCATACACCTACCTCCCCGAATCGGTAAATGCCTTCCCCGACGGCGAACAGTTTCTCGAACGTATGCGCAAGGCCGGTTATACCGATGTAACCTGTCAGTCCCTTACTTTCGGAATCGCCTCCATTTATACAGGAATAAAGAAATAACAGCCCACCTTTTAACCCGGTCAACGTCTGTTTGTATATCGCTCAAACCACCGCAATAACTTACATTTGATTCCGTTAGTGAAAAAGGTATGAAACTGATCCGCTTCATTTTATTGTGTCTGGTGCTGGTGCCCGTGGCAGGATCTGCCCAGCGTTATAAGGCTTCGCAAAATCGTCCGGGGTATTACAAGGAAGTAATTCACTTTGGCTTCTTTCTCGGGGCAAACCGCTGCAATTTTCTGGTTACACCCATCAACAACTTTACTTCGGTAGTGGGCGGCGATTCGCTCAAAACCATTCTCTCCTCCCCTTCCACCGGTTTCAACCTCGGCATTGTTTCCGAACTCCGCCTGCACGAATACCTTACCCTGCGTTTCACGCCCGATATTGCTTTCGGACAGCGTAACCTCGACTATCATTTTGAATCGAACACACAATCGTACGATATTCAGCGGAAAATAGAATCCACCTTTCTCGATTTCCCGCTTAATTTAAAAGTGCGCTCCAAGCGCATGAACAATTTTGCGGCGTATATGATTGGCGGCGGACGATACACGCTCGATCTGGCTTCACAGCGCGATGCAAGAAATCAGATTCCGGGTCAGGAAATTGTGAAAATAAATAAACATGATTTTGGGTACGATGTGGGTGCGGGAATTGATCTTTTCCTCCCGTATTTCAAATTTGGTGTCGAACTCAAACTCACACAGGGCATTCGCAACCTGCATGTAAAAGATGTGGGTGTTTACTCACAATCGCTCGACCGCTTGCGCTCGCAGGTGTTCTGGATTACTCTTACGTTTGAGGGTTAATGCATGATCAGACAGCTTGATCTGGTAGTATCGCCGCAAATTGCCTATCACGACGGGCATTTGCGCGGGCATCTCTGCGAATACCTTTCTGTATCCGACGAATCGCTTACCGGCTGGCGTTTGGTGCGTCGCTCCATTGATGCGCGCAACCGGCAGATCAAAGTAAACCTTCGTCTCGAAGTGTTTATTGACGAGCCTTTGCAAAACGATTTGCCGCAGTGGCCGCTGCGCGATGTGAGCAAGGCCAAACCAGTACTCATTGTGGGCGCTGGCCCGGCCGGAATGTTTGCGGCCATGCGATTGATTGAGCTTGGCCTCAAACCGGTCATCCTCGAACGCGGCAAAGATGTGCAGCGCCGCCGCCGCGATCTGGCTGCACTCAACAAAGAACACATTGTTAATCCCGACTCCAACTACTGCTTTGGCGAAGGCGGTGCGGGAACATACTCCGATGGAAAGCTCTACACCCGTTCCGGCAAACGCGGCGATATAAACCGTGTGCTCGAACTTTTTGTGGCCCACGGAGCCGACCCCATCATTCTTGCCGAAGCGCATCCGCACATTGGCACCAACCGCCTGCCCAAAATAATTGTGGCCATGCGCGAAAACATTCGTGCCTGCGGCGGCGAAGTGCATTTCGATACAAAAGTGACCGGCATCGAACGCAGCGGCAATGAAATTACGGCACTCATTGCCACACAGCACGGAAGCGAAGTGCGTTTTGCCGCTTCGCAAATCATTCTCGCCACCGGTCACTCGGCACGCGATATTTTCGAACTGTTGCACAGCAGCCACATTCGTATCGAGTCGAAGGCATTTGCCATGGGCGTGCGTGCCGAGCATCCTCAGGCGCTCATCGACTCGGTGCAGTACCATTGCCCAACGCCCAAAGTGCCGCTGGTGCGCGAGTATTTGCCGGCCTCGTCGTACAGCCTTGTGCAGCAGGTAAACGGACTGGGCGTATATTCGTTTTGCATGTGTCCGGGCGGCATTATAGCGCCCTGCGCCACCGGGCCCGAGCAGGTGGTTACCAATGGCTGGTCGCCCTCGCGGCGCAATAATCCTTACGCCAACTCAGGCATTGTGGTAGCCGTTGATCCTGCCGCACTCAAGCAATACGAAAAGCATGGCCCGTTTGCCGCGCTGCGTTACCAGCAGGCACTTGAACGTATGGCCTGGGAAGCCGGAGGCAAAACACAAACCGCCCCCGCACAGGCCCTCAGCGATTTTGTAAACGGCAAACTCTCGCCGCAACTGCCCGGTTGCTCGTACCAGCCCGGCGTAGTTTCGGCACCGCTGCACGAACTTCTGCCGCCCGAAATAGGCAAACGCCTGCAGGAAGGCTTTCGTGCTTTCGGCCAGAAAATGAAAGGCTACCTCAGCAACGAGGCACTGATAGTTGGCGTAGAATCGCGCACCTCCTCGCCCGTGCGCATCCCGCGCGACAATGATACCTTACAGCATCCGCAAATCACCAACCTTTACCCCTGCGGCGAAGGAGCAGGCTACGCCGGTGGCATCGTATCGGCCGCCATCGACGGGCAGCGTTGTGCCGAAGCCATTGCAAAAAAACTGGCGTAAAAAAAACTCCTGCACTGCCGCACAGGAGTTTTTAAATATTTCCACACTTTTTAGTCCTGATAGGTACTGATGAATTTCGCCAGATTTTTCACGCTGCTGTCGAAACCCAATGCACCCGACACGGTGGTGTAGTTGTTACGATCGGCACAATAGCGGTAAGCATATTTGGCCAGGTCGAGTTTGCTGCTTTCTATGTTCATCAGCTTTACAAGTTCTGCAATCTGCGCCGCACTCATGCGGTTTGCCGATACGGCCTGTTTGGCTACGGTAAGTCTTGCGCTTTCGGTGCGTTGTGCACTTACACTTTGTTTTACCGCATTGAAATCATTTTCCTGCATACCTATAATTGGCGGAGCCGGAGGAGGTGCGGGCCTTTCCACAATTACCACCTGTGGTGCGGGCGTGGGCGTAACAACCGGTGCAGGTGTAACAACAGGTGCAGGTGGGGGAACAGGTACGGGTGCAGCCACAGTAACTACAGTAACCACCCGCTCAATTTTTAAACTGTTCAGCGATTCTATTACGGCTTCCGTCATCCGTTCGGCGGCAAGGTTAATTACCCCTTCGTACAAAAACAGCGGCAATCCGCCCGGCCTTCCCGGGTTTTGCACGGGCTTAGTCATTACACGGAGTTTGTGATTACCGGGTTGCAATCCTTCAAAAAGATTAACCGCGCCGTAGGTGGTATATTCCACATCATCAATATACACCAATTGCGGCTGGTTGTTGTTTGTATTGAGCAGCAGGCTGGTTCCGGCATTTACTCTTACCGAGCCAATCATGGCCAGAAAGAGTGCGAATGAAAAGTAGAATCTGTTCATGAAATTGTTTTTTGCGGATAGACTAACAAATTATAAACCAAAGATACTTTTCATTACCCGAATGAGAATAAAATCTCCGACTGTGAGTTCACAGAAAACAGTGTATCAGATTTAACAAAAAATGAAGCGGCTGCGCAACCAACACGCAGCCGCTTCGAAGTGCCGGCCGGGAAAAACGCTACTAAAACCCGGCCTAATTGCCCCGATACCGAGCGGATGGTATCTGAGGTATTCTTTGGTTTACTCAGCGGCCAGTGCCGCTGGTGAAGTTTGTTAACTCGGTTATGCTGCTGCTGAATGTAAAGGCTTCATTCACCAGGTAATAATTGTTTCTGTCCACACAGTTGGCATAAGCGGCCTTTGCCAGCGCCAGTTTGTTGCTTTCAAACGTGAGCATCTTTACCAAACCTGCCACCTGAGCGGCACTCATGCGGTTGGCTGCTGCAGCCTGTTTGGCTATGGCCAGTTTGTTGCTGTCGAACGACTGATTATCAATGGTGGTTTTCAGCCGCACATAATCCGCTTCGGGCATTCCCATTTGCAGGTTCGGGAAAGGCCATCCCGGAGGAAAAGGCCAGGGAATATTTATGTTTCCGGGTATATACGAAGGATTTTGCGTGTTCGGATTGTTGTTTCCGCCCTGTTGCTGCCAGGGCCAGTTTATGCCCAGAATCTGCAGGCCGTTCAGGCCATTGAGGCGGGCTTCTGTTTGTGCGCTGTCGGTAAGATTTATCCAGCCGTTATACAAATCGCGTGGTGCCACTGTTCGTCCGTTTGCGTCGGTAGTTTCGGCGCTGGTTATACGCACATACTGGTTGCCCGGCATCAGGTAGCTGATTTCAATTACGGGCGAGGCCGATACATAACGTTGTCCGTTTATGGTTACAGTCATGGCCTCGTTGGTGGAGTTGGTCAGTTTCAAACCGGCCTGTTGGGCCATCAATACGGCAGGCAAACCTATTGCTGCAAGTACGCTGAATAAGAGGTTTCTTTTGCTTTTCATGCTTAAACTCCTTTCCGGATGTTTTCCTTGATAATAACTTACCAATAGCTGTGCCAAAAAATCGGGCCGGTTGGGTTTGCCATGCCAATAGGAGTGAAAAGATGTGAAGAAGTTAATGGCCGCATTGCCCCGGTTCTGTTACCTTTGAAGGCATGAAATTCATTATCCGTATTCTTATTTCCACACTGGCCGTTTTGCTCACCTGCTACATTCTGCCCGACCGGATTGTGCATGTAAACGGGTTTACCACGGCGCTCATTGTAGCGGCTGCGCTGGCGTTTCTAAACAGTGTAATTAAGCCCATTCTCATTGTGCTTACCATTCCCATTACAATTTTCACACTCGGACTTTTCCTGCTGGCCATTAATGCAGGCATGGTGTTGCTTGCCGACCGTTTTATCGACGGTTTTCAGGTGGGCGGTTTCTGGTCGGCATTGCTGTTCAGTGTGCTGCTGTCCATTATTACTTCGGTGTTTGAGGGCATTCGCAAACGCGATGAGCAGCGGGCCGACGGCACCAACAATTTCAATCGTTTCAACTGATTTAATTCCAGCCAGAGAATATGCAATGGTCAACCCTGTTTTCGGAAACCCGCCCCGGCGATTCCAGCCCGCGTCAAACCTCCGAAGACCGCACCAACTTTGAGCGCGATTTCGACCGCGTGGTTTTCTCATCAGCCTTTCGGCGTTTGCAGGACAAAACCCAGGTCATTCCCCTGCCCGATAACGATTTCGTGCACACACGTCTTACGCACAGTCTCGAAGTTTCGTGCGTGGGCCGCTCGCTGGGCAAAATGGTGGGCCGCGAAATCATTGCCCGGCACAATCTCAAAAACCTGCATTCGTCCGACTTTGGTGCCGTGGTAGCCGCCGCCGCGCTGGCGCACGATATTGGCAATCCGCCCTTCGGTCATTCGGGCGAGGCGGCCATCAGCAATTATTTCCTCAACGGAAACGGAAAGCGTTTTCAGGCCGATATTGGCCACGAAACACTCTGGCAGGATCTCGTAAACTTCGAAGGCAATGCAAACGGTTTCCGCCTGCTTACGGCCTACGATCAGTCCACAGGCGGAGGAAGCATCAACCTTACATTTTCTTCCCTCGCCGCATTTGCCAAATACCCCACGCGTTCGCACAAAACCAATACCGAACACAGTTGGCGCGGCAGCCAGAAAAAATACGGCTACTTTGCGGCCGACCAGCCCTTGTTCGAACGCATTTTTACCGAGCTCGGCATCGAAAAACTTCCCGGCACCGACTACGCCTGGCATCGTCACCCGCTGGCTTTTCTGGTAGAAGCCGCCGACGATATCTGCTACCGCATTATCGACTTTGAAGACGGCCTGCGCATTCGCCTTATCGATACCCGCGAAGGAACCGAGTTGCTTAAAGCCGTAGCCGGCAAATTTTACAGCGAAGAACGTTTTAATCGCATTGGCAATGACAATGTAAGCGAGCAGCGGGGCTACCTCCGCGCTGTTTGTATAAGCCGCCTTATCGACGAAGCATTTACCGCATTCATGGATCACGAATCGGAAATTATTTCAGGCCGGTTCGATAAAGCACTGCTAAAAGTTTTCCCGACCGAACTCGAACAGCCGCTCAAAAAGATTAACGAACTCTCAGTAAACAATATCTACAAAAGCCGCTCTGTGCTTGAAATCGAGGCCGCCGGCTTTAACGTGGTAGCCGAATTACTTGATTTATTTATTAATGCCACTATCGATAAAAAAGAGTTCGGCGAAAACCTGAAATCAAAAAAACCATACAGCGAAAAAATATTAAGCATCCTGCCCAAATCACTGCAAAAACCATTTGCCGGCGAACCCCAAGGGCATGATTTATACCTGCACATCCTGCGCATCTGCGAATTTGTGGCGGGAATGACAGATACGTATGCAGTGAATATTTACCGAAAACTCAAAGGCATTGAATTGCCCCGGTAAATAAAATGAGGAGCGAATTGGGGGAGCAATAAAAAACCGTTCGGCTCCTGCCCTCTCTGCAAGTCCTCGGTAAATTGTGATTTGGTTGGCATTCTGCACCCTGCGGGCTTTCCGTTCGGTCAGGGCTATAACTAATTACCGTCCGGTGCAGCAAATTCACAAAAATTCTATGCTAAGCTTTAGAAAGTTTCAGTAGTCGAAGACTGCAAAACTTTCTGCTCCGTTTAAACAAATCTCCAGACTTGTTTCAATGCACCCTGCATCGCCGTTCAATTATCATACTGATCGCTGCGAAGCAAACTACCCGGGAAATTAATTGAGAAGCAAACATTGTTTTATTCGCCGAATCTAGGCAGATCATATTGCTACGCTATCACACACATCACATCGCAGCCTTGTCCTGCACTTCAAAAATTCGCACCATTGCCAATGTATCAAGCCTGCAATATTCGCGCAGTTCGTCTTTACGTTCTTCCAAAGCTGCGGAAAGTTTCAGCAGTAGAAGACTGCTAAACTTTCTGCAATATTGAAACAAGTCTCCGGACTTGTTTCAATAATTGCATCCGCATCGCCGCTCAATCGTCATACTGATCGCTGCGAAGCAAACTACCCGGAAAATTAATTGAGAAGCAAACGCTGTTTATTCGCCGAATTTAGGCAGATCATATTGCTACGCTATCACACACATCACATCGCAGCCTTCTCCAGCACTTCAAAAATTCGCACCATTGCCAGTGTATCAAGCCTGCAATACTCGCGCAGTTCGTCTTTACGTTCTTCGCGGGCAAACATATCGGTTTCCAGATGCAGTTGATCGTACACCGCCATGGCGTGGCTGCCGTTTTTTATTACTAAGGCTGCGTGCGAAAGTTCGGGCACCAGCGCGGGCAATACATTTTTGAGAGAAATGGATCCGTTTTGCGCCGGATCGTGGTACCAGCCTTCGGCAAAAGGCTGCATCAGATCGCGCAGGCGGTCGAGGCGTTGCTTTATCTCCGCCGCATATTCGGGAAACTGAAGTGCCAGTTGCTGCAGCGAATAACGTTCAGCCGAAATATCGTAGGCCAGAATAAGGTTTTCGCCCGCAGTATGCGCCAGAAACTGTACAATAAATTCTGTCCGCGGGTCTTCGCCGGGTTCGGCCAGAAAGCTAAGGTGTACAGGTTCGGCCTCGCCCTGCCTGCGGCGATGAAGCGAATAGGCAAACGGCAAAGCCATAAACGGTCGCGTACCCGAAAAACGCGGCACAGCCGGTTGAAAGTTTTCGATGTCAATAAAGTCCAGATCACCACTCAACGTGGCCATGTACTTTCTCAACGCCTCACGATTAACAAACGGCTTACCGCTTTTTCGTGTGGCTATCTGCAACCGGGCCAGAGGCGGCATTTCATCGCTCACGGGCACCTGTTCCGGGGTGTGTATTCCGCCGGCATACAACACTTCCTGATCGGCCCGCGACATACCCGCCAGATCGAAAACCGATGGCTGCGGCAAATGTTTCCAGCAATGCCCCATATAATCACAGCTATATGGAATGAAGCATCGCGCACCAACTTTTACCTCCGGAATTTGCGGAGCATTCAACCATTGCTTCTGTTCTTCAATCCGTGCAGCTATGTTACTGAACTGACTCTGCGCATAAGCAAGCACCGACGATTTTTTGAATAACTGCTGAATATTCAGCACTCCATTCCGCACATAACTGCCGTTTATGTGAATCAATGCCAGTTCGCTCACCGCCAGGCCTGTTCCTGCAATTACGTAATACTGCAAAGCCGCATCCTGCTGGTTCGATAGCGAAGTGCGCAATGAGCTTTTCACTTCATATACTTCCCACGCCTCTCCGTTTCGCACAAGTATATCGGCCAGCACCAGCACATCCTGATAAACGAATGCGGCTTCATAAATTACTTCCGCACCGGAAGTAATTAGCTGTTTTGTTCGCTCCACTGCTTCTGCTGACCGTGGCCCGCTGCCCAAAGTAGCATCAGTTCCACCAGGGTAAAGCTGTCTGGCCAACACACCCACATCGTGCCCGCGATTCAGCGCCGCCTGCCGCGAAGGGGGCAGCGGATCGCGATATTGCGGGTAATACCTGTAAAGGAACAATGCCTTTGAGCATTGCATCCCCCGCATGTACGAAGTTTTACTAAGCAGATAATGTGAAGCCAAAACGGGGCTAAGGTAATAATTGCGTTTCAGCCCGCAGCAATCACGCTCCGTCTTTCAGCTTCAGTATTATTATCGCCGGGTTTAATTCCTTACTGAGCAATCAAGCCAAACGGTTGTTAATCTCTACATCGCAATGTAAAATTCAGCCCCTGAGGTGAACTAATCGCTAAAAACTACCAGGCCTCAATCGTACTCAGACTCTGCTTCCTTAACACGTCAATATGTTCATAAGCAGCCCGAAACCGTTCCAGCCCCAGCAGTAAAAGCACATAAAGACTTACCCTCACCAGAAGATAAAGCACCTGTATCCGAAGCCACGGCACCAGCAGACTGAATGCCATAGCCATTGATTCTCCTGCCCGCCGCTGCAGAGAAAGCACATCTTCTGAGTTTGCGACATACGAATTCTGGTCTATTGCTTTCTGCCGCTGCCCTTCTATACTTAAACGCACAAAATTATGCAGCGTAAAATAATTGCGCCTGTTTGTTCTAAGCTCATGAATATCTTTTGACAAACGGGCAACAACCTTCCTGAGAAATAACTGATCGGAATGTGTGAGATTTTTATTGATAAACACATCCTCGAAAAGCATATTCATTGCTTCACTTTTCAGTATGCGGAAACGCCCTTCTATTTGTTGGCGATGATACATTGATTTTACCAGCATATACTGCGTAAAAAGCACAACCATCCCTGCCAATAAGCATAAATTAACGAGTACCATATTTGTTTTTTTAATGGTGAATATTCCTTTTCATTTTTACGCCAAAACTTCAATATATACAGTGCTCCCCATCCTTCAAAGAATCACTGAATAAATCACAATAGCCCCGAGACACAAATAAATTTGCGCTCAATAACAAACTTGAAATCCCAAATAACCTTTTCCCAAATAACCCAGAAAAATCAACTCGTCTGGTTTTGAGAAATAGTAACCGACTCACTCCCCGAAAACTGAATCTTCTGATCAATAAGAAACAGTAATCGCTTATTTATCGCTTCTTCACGCAGAATCAAACGCTCAATTTCCTGATCTTTCACCCTTATCACCCTCCTGAACCATCGAAATTGCATAATCATAAAAGATATTTGCAACATCAAAATTAAGCCGAGATAAGGACCATACGCTTCTACAATCTCTTTAAAAGTAACCATCTTGTTAAAAGTTTAAATAATAAATTCCCTTCTTATTACCCCACAAAAGTATATCCTCCCCCACCCCCTCGTCAAGTCCCCAACTAAATCTGTTGATATCTTTCCTCTCAATAAACATACTTATGCTACGCATAAAGCACCATCAAAAAAACATACGTTGTTGAAAAAACAGCTTTCCTCCGGCAAAGTTAATCTGCCGGAGGCTGCTATAAAAACAAAGACTGCCTTTTGAGCAGCCTTTGTTTTTAGTTGTAAATAAATTCGGTTTTGCCGGTGATGTCGGAGTTTCGAACTTCAAGAGATCTTGAGAAACGAAGCAAGGCGTCTATCACATAATCTCTGGGTTCTTCACTGGCATTGTCTTCCGCAAAGCGAAGAAGTTCGGCATTGTCTATCGGAAGGCAGTTAAATTCTAGTGTAGATGTTTTATTCATTAAGTTGATGATTGGTTTCTATTGCTTAAACGCACCTCCCCGGCTCATATTGTACAGACATAAAAAAAACCGGGATTAATAATTTATCCCGGTTTTTAATGTCTTAACATTTATCAGGCAGTGAGGGCGATATTGTGCTTTTCCATCATGCGGCGCATGTTGATAAGTGCATAGCGCATACGCCCCAGAGCAGTGTTAATGCTCACGTTGGTAAAATCAGCTATCTCCTTGAAACTCATGTCCATATAGTGGCGCATAAGCAATACCTCGCGCTGTTCCTGAGGGAGTTTGTCAATCAGTTTGCGGATATCGCTCCGCACCTGCCGTTTCACAATTTTATCCTCGTGGTTGCCCTGACGGAGCACCAGCACAGAAAAAATATCGAAATCTTCGCCTGCATCCACCAGTGGCATGCGTTTCTGGCGGCGGAAATGGTCGATAATGAGGTTGTGGGAAATACGGAGCACCCAGGGTAAAAACTTGCCTTCATCGCTGTAAGAACCACGTTTGAGGGTTTGTATTACCTTAATAAAGGTGTCCTGGAAAATATCTTCCGCCAGATGACGGTCGCGAACAACCATCATGATGTAGGAAAATACACGCTTTTTATGGCGTTGAATGAGCAGTTCTAGGCAGGATTCGTCTCCGGCAACATACAAGTCAACCAGTTCCTGGTCGTTCAGTTGGTCATAGCGCATAGTGGCCTCCTTTCGGGTTTTCAGCTGTGGGTCTGTTTGAAAACGTAGAGGTGTTTCGCTATTCCTGACTTGTTTTTTGGCCTTTTTTAAGACCTGTGAGACAATAATGAGAGTTTATGTATTCCTAAACGAGTTCCTTTGAAAAATGTTGCATGAAAATAAAAAAAACTTCCGGGCAACCTCTTGTTCTGAAATCGTCTTATGCAAATATAGACGCTTTCGGTAAAAAATCAAGCATCGTGCCGTAATTTTGCATTTTATTTTCCGAACGTGGCTAAATCCTCTATTGAACATCTCGATCCGAAACAGCACATTATTATTAAAGGTGCGCGGATGCATAATCTTAAAAATGTTGACCTGGCGCTGCCTCGCAACCGCTTTGTGGTGATTACCGGCCTCTCGGGGTCGGGCAAATCGTCGCTGGCTTTTGATACGTTGTATGCCGAAGGGCAGCGCCGCTACGTGGAAAGCCTTTCGTCTTATGCCCGGCAGTTTCTGGGTAAAATTGAAAAGCCGGCCATCGAATACATTAAAGGCATTTCGCCGGCAGTGGCCATTGAGCAAAAGGTAAATACCCGCAATCCGCGCTCCACGGTGGGCACTTCTACCGAAATTTACGACTACCTCAAACTGCTTTTTGCACGGGTGGGCCAAACCTACTCGCCGGTGAGCGGAAAGCTGGTGAAACGCCACACCGTAAGCGATGTGGTGGATGCCATACTTGCCCTGCCAGCCCAAACCCGTCTGTATATTCTTGCACCGCTTCCTAAAAAAGAAGGTAAATCGCTGAAAGAGCAACTGGGGCTTTTGCTTCAGCAGGGCTTTACGCGTATTCTTTATAAAGGCGAAATGCTGCGCCTGAACGAGATTAACGTTTCTTCGCTTTCTGCAAAAGAAGAACTGTATATTGTAATTGACCGTGTGGCAGTAAGTCCCGATGACGATGACTCACGCTCGCGGCTGGCCGATTCGGTACAAACCGCTTTTTACGAAGGCGAAGGCGACTGCATTATCCAACTGGCCGATGCGCCGGTAACAGAAACAGCACCCGCCAAAGGCAAAAAGAAAAAAGCCGCCGAGCCGGAAACACCCGGCCGGATGCAGTTTTCGAACCGCTTTGAAGCCGACGGCATTCAGTTTGACGAACCCAATGTGCATTTCTTCAGTTTCAATAATCCCATTGGAGCCTGCAAAACCTGCGAAGGATTTGGCAGCATAATTGGTATTGACGAAGACCTGGTAATTCCCAACAAAGGCTTATCCATTTACGAAGATGCCGTGGCCTGCTGGAAAGGCGAGAAAATGGGCGAATGGAAAGAAAAACTGGTAATGAATGCCTACAAGTTCGATTTCCCCATTCACAAACCGGTGTACGAATTAACCGAGGCGCAGCGTCAACTGCTATGGACAGGCAACAAGTATTTCTGGGGCCTGAACGACTTCTTTAAATTTCTCGAAGAGCAGAGCTACAAAATTCAATACCGCGTTATGCTTTCGCGCTACCGTGGCAAAACTACCTGCCCCGATTGCCGCGGCACACGCCTGCGCAAAGATGCCAACTATGTAAAAGTGGCCGAAAAATCAATCAGCGATATTGTGCTGATGCAGGTACAGGATGCGCTTGAGTTTTTCCTCACTATAAAGCTCGACAAACACGCGCAGGCAGTGGCCAAACGCTTGCTGGCCGAAATTACCAACCGCCTGCGTTTCCTCTGCGATGTGGGTCTCGGATACCTTACGCTGAATCGTCTTTCGTCCACGCTTTCGGGCGGCGAATCGCAGCGTATTAACCTCGCCACCTCGCTGGGCAGCAGTCTGGTGGGGTCGATGTATATTCTCGACGAGCCCAGCATTGGTTTACATCCGCGCGACACCGAGCGGCTTATCCGCGTGCTGCATGGCCTGCGCGATATTGGCAACACAGTAATTGTGGTGGAGCACGACGAGGAAATTATGCGCGCGTCGGATGCGATGGTTGACATGGGCCCCATGGCCGGAAGTCTTGGCGGCGAAGTAGTGTTCTCGGGCACACACGCCGATTTGCTCCTCTCCAACGGCCTCACCGCAAAATACCTTACCGGACGCGAAGTAATTCCCGTTCCCGCCAAACGCCGTACATGGAAAGCACACATTGAAATAAACGGCGCACGCGAAAACAACCTCAAAAACATTTCCGTAAAGTTCCCGCTCGATGTAATGACTGTGGTGACCGGCGTAAGCGGCTCGGGAAAATCAACGCTCGTAAAGCGCATCCTCTACCCTGCCGTGCAAAAACACCTGGGCGGGTACGGCGAGCAGACAGGCCATTTCGACAGGCTGGGCGGCGATTTCAGGCATATTGCCTCGGTAGAGTTTATCGATCAGAATCCGATCGGTAAATCGTCGCGCTCGAACCCGGTGACTTATGTGAAAGCCTACGACGAAATACGCGCCCTGTATGCCGAACAGCAGCTTTCGAAAATGCGCGGCTACAAGGCTTCACACTTCTCGTTTAACGTGGACGGCGGCCGCTGCGAAGTATGCGAGGGCGAAGGCGAAGTGGTGGTGGAAATGCAGTTTATGGCCGATGTGCATTTGCTCTGCGAAGGCTGCAAAGGCAAACGATTCAAGGAAGAAGTGCTCGAAGTACAGCACAATGGCAAACACATAGCCGATATACTCGAAATGACGGTTGACGATGCCATTACCTTCTTCGACGACGGCAGCAACCACGGCAAAAAAATTGTAAATAAACTTCGTCCGTTGCAGGACACCGGCCTGGGCTATGTGCATCTGGGCCAGTCGTCGAGCACACTTTCAGGCGGCGAGGCACAGCGTATTAAGCTGGCATCGTTCCTCGGTTTGGGGCATAACCAGCCGCCCACGCTTTTCATTTTCGACGAGCCTACCACCGGCCTTCATTTCCACGACATCCGCAAACTTCTTGACGCATTTCATGCACTGCTGGCGCAGGGTCACTCGCTCATTATCATCGAGCATAACATGGATGTGGTGAAATGTGCCGACTGGGTTATCGACCTCGGCCCCGAAGGCGGGCAGGAAGGCGGACATCTGGTGTTTGAAGGTACGCCGGAGCAGATGGTGAAGAGCAAGACTTCTTCAACCGGAATGTATTTGAAGGAAAAACTGGAGGGAAGAAAAAAATAAGTTACCTGGGTTACCTTGTTTCAATATAGGGAATAAAGAAGAAAATACTTTATGAAACGAGGTTCAAAGATTGCCCTCTATACTGTTTCGGCCATAGTAGTTGCCGCATCAGGCATTTGGTTGTGGCAAAATTCGTCAACAGAAAATTCAGGATATACACTTCCCGAACTAAACGAAGAGGGCACCGATGTGTGGAGCGATGCCGACCGCTATCTGCCCACCGATACCTTTGAGATAAATCCCTTAAAAGATACCGCACTGTTTACCAGCAACGGAAGTGCATACATGATTCCGGCGGGAAGTTTTGAATGTAACTCCGGTAAACCTGTTACAATTGAAATAAAAGAGGCCCTCACTGCCGAACAGATTATACAGGCAGGCCTGAGTACCACATCAAACGGAAATCTGCTTGAAACCGGAGGCACGTTTTATTTCAATGCACGGCAGGATGAAAAATCGCTTGCTTTTTAAAACCGGAAAAGCCATAACTGTGCAATTGCCTGCCGAAGAACGTAAACCCGGAATGCAGCTATACAGCGGTGAACGTATGCCCGATGGAAGTATTAACTGGGTAAATCCGGTGCCAATTGAAAATACAGTAATCCCGGTAGCTTTACACACATTAAACTTTTATCCTGAGAAATTTCTCCCCGTGCTTCAGGAACTCGGATTCGACATTACAAACAAAAAAATAACCGACAGTATTTACTTTTCCTACTCAGGAAGAAAAAACTCATATTATTCCGAATCAAATAAATGGTGGGGAGAAATTGATGGTCAAAATCTTTTCAAACAAAACTGCTCTTCATGTCATAGTGCCAGCGACCAAAAAGGCAGCGGCCCTGGCCTTGCCAGTGTGCTGTGGCGCATTCCGGGAGGCGACTGGAAATACAAATTTGTGAGAAATTCGGCTGCTTTGGCTGCATCGGGCGACAGTTACACACAACAGATTAAACGCGAATGGAATAACGCGGCCATGACCGGATTTCCCACACTCACCAACGAAGAGATTGATGCTATTTTAAACTATGCTTCCTCTGCAGGTGCGAAAACTCAGGACTATCAGATTGATCCTGCGCTTGTGGCACCACTTGGCGAAAGCCAATATGAAGGCACGCTGATTGCAACCAAGGAATTTGAAAAACGGCTTCGTGTGATATTCCAAATTGGTACTCCTGAGATATTAAGCCTTTATGTAAACAATTTGGATAAATCATTTCGCTATATCGACAGTTTGGTAATGACAGGATTTCCCGAAGCTCAAACTCAATTTAATAGTTTTTATCTATTGAATGAAGGTAAGGTGGAAATTTCAACCGAACTATCCCGCCAGCTTCAACGCCGCTACGAAGCACGAAGCAAGGCAGTGCGAGAAACTGCTGAAAAAGTGTATGGCAGGAAAATGCAGCAACAGGCTGCGGAAGACAGTTTGCAATATGCAATCATAAATCAGGAAATAAATAGCCGGTTTTATAATCTGATCAGGGAGTATTCAATCAATCTGAATAATGTGTACGACCAGCTTGGCTATGTGCGTGTAAAATCTGCTCCTTCATATCAATCTTCATATAATACTGCAATTTCAGGAAACGGATGGAATAATATCGACAAACAGGTATTTGATATTACCACAAAAAGAAATTCGGGAGAAATAGTCGATCCGGTTACAGGCAAGACCGCTAAATTAACTTACAGTGACTTTAAAGCGGTATTAAACGAAAGCAGCAGATTTGCACAATTACGCATCTATCTTGTATCGGATAGTTTACCTTCGTACATGAGGTTGACACAAAATGAAAATGAATTTGCTGAAAAACTGAATGATTTGCTTCTGTATAATCTGGTAATGATTGGTAAGAAAGACAATAAATGGTATTATTTCGAGAGTAAAGACATTTCACCGGGAACACTTTCGATCAATCCTTCACCCATATCGCCTGGAGAACTTTCGATAAATCTTAATAGACTAAAACCAAAATCAGCACAGTTACAATTTGATCTGGAAATAAAAGCTATTGAACTTGAAGAAACAGCTTCACTAAGAATGCAAATCAGGGAAAAGCAAAAGACAAGGGATGAGGCGATAATGAAAGCAATCTTTTCCAATTATGTTCCTTTTAATCCCCCAGAGGTTTTCAGGCAATGAAATACAGACAAATTCAGTTTGAAAATAATCCCTAATTTCAATGTCTCAAAGCACTGACTATCCATGCGCATAAACCGCCGCACCAACAGCACTCTCACCACAGACCTCGGCCTCGGCACAAAAACCGGAGCTGGCCGAAGTATCAATAAAGACGGTTCGTTTAACGTAAAACGAATCGGGCTTCCCCGCTTTCGACCTTATGAATATTACGATCGTCTCATACTCATGCCGTGGGGAAAATTCCTGCTCATGATTATCAGCTTTTATGTGCTGTTGAATTTTATTTTTGCCGGAATTTATGTGTTAATCGGTGTGGAACATCTGATGGGAATTACAGCCCAGAATCCTGCCGACCGTTTTCTTGAGGCATTCTTTTTCAGTTCGCAAACACTTACCACACTTGGCTATGGACGCATAAGTCCGGTGGGCACATTGGCCAGCACGGTGGCTGCGTTTGAGTCGATGCTGGGGCTGCTGGGATTTGCCATGGCCACGGGTTTGTTGTACGGGCGTTTCTCTAAGCCCAAAGCCAATGTACTTTTCAGTACACATGCCATTGTGGCTCCTTACCGCGACAACCAGCGTGGTCTTATGTTTCGCATGACCAACAAGCGAAGCAACCAGCTTATTGAGGTGGAAGTGGATGTGACACTTGCACTGGTAGAACCGGGAGCCAGCGGGCGATCTTTTTACCCGTTAAATCTGGAGCGAAAAAAAATCAATCTCTTCCCGCTGAGCTGGACCTTGGTACATCCGCTTGATGAAAGCAGCCCGCTGTTTGGCATGAGCGAACAGGAAATGATTGACCAGCAATTGGAACTATTTATCCTCGTAAAAGCATTCGACGATTCTTTCTCGCAAACTGTGTATTGCCGCACTTCTTACCGCGCAGAAGAAATTATCTGGGGCGCAAAATTTGTCCCCATGTTTTCGCTGCAGGCCGATGGAAGTACCAATATTGATATGCGCCTGATAGACGCGGTGGAACATGTGCCGTTGCCCGATTTGATAGCTGTTCCCGAATTAACCGGGGCCGACGAAGATCCGACGGTTTAAGCTGCGGTTGCTTTTGCAATGAACTGGCTTATTTCAGAAACAAGCTGAGTATGGCATAAGCCCCGCCCAAAATTCCTCCCGCGCCCATAAAACTGTCGAAACGGTCGAGTATGCCGCCATGCGCCGGAAGCAGGTGTCCGTAGTCTTTCACGCCAGCCATTCGCTTCCACTTCGAGGCCAGCAAATCGCCCGTAAGCGCACCGGCCGAAATCAACACGGCAAAAATCAGCATGGTTAAATACTGCTCTCCCTCAAAACTCCCCGTCAGCAAAAGCAACGTAATGAGCACCGAGGCAAAACCACCGGCCAATCCTTCCCACGTTTTGGCCGGACTTATTTTCGGAGCCAGCTTATGCCTGCCCCACAGCAAACCAGCCAACTGGCTGAACCCGTCGAACAACACCACCAGCGCATACAACCAGAAAAAATATCGCCCCGACTCATTCGCCAGAATAAAAATTCCTCCGCAAAACACAAAATAAAGCAACAGCACCTGCGCAAGTTCATCTCTCAATTCGGGCGTTTTGCTGATTCGAATCATTTCAAACATTCCCATCCCGCAAATCAAGCCCAGAAACCACAACCGGTAATTGCTGATAAACAAAAACGAACACAAGGCCACCACGCCCAAATAAACCACATACTTCGTCCACAGTTCGCGCTTCAATTCCGGCCTGCGTTTCTGAATAATCAGTATGAGTAATGCCCCGGCCAGAAAACTCACGCCAATGGCGCTCATAAAATAAAGCTCCACCGAATTATATACCAATTCTTCCACTAATTGTCCTAGAGTTTTTTCCATCGCTAAGCAATTTTACCCTGTTCACGAATCATCCAGAACACACCTTTAAGATTGGCACGCAGTTGGGGAATGCGCACGGCCACAACTAGCTCTTCGAGAAAAGCCAATACACTTATCACCCACATTATCATGAAAAAAATCTCCGAATTGCCCCAGTTGAAATAGGTGAAAATGAAAATACCCTGCATATAACCTGCAAACTTATTCGACCAGAGATGAAAATGCGGCGGGCGGCCAAAACGAATCAGGCAAATCAATTGTGGCAGTAACCATAAAAAAACCAGAACGGAAAATGCCCAGCCGTGAGCACTTACGAATGACCATTCGAGATAAATAAATGCAGTGAAGGCTGCAAGGTAAGTCCCCATATCGGCCAGCGAATCCAAACGGGCTCCGAAATTGGTTTGGAGTTTAAACACACGCGCAATCAGCCCGTCGAGAATATCGGTAATGAGATTTATGCTGAGCAGCAAAATAAACTCCCCGCGCTGATGGCTGAAAATAAAGTACATGAGCAGCGGAAAACTAAGCAGCCTCCAGCCCGAAAGAATATTGGGTATATTTCTGAATAAATTTTTCATGCCACAAGAATAACATGTGAATAGCAAATACTGATTTTTAATTTAAGTAATTCCTGCGGCTCTTCGATAATGTTCCTGCAAATGATGCCACAAACCAAATTCCTCTTGCGGAAAATGCAAAAACCAGATCGTAAACACCCCAAAAAGCCGAACTGAGAGATATTCTGCGGTTTTTTGTGCCTGTAAGCATAAAAATCGTTTTTTAGCTTTCTGCTCTGGCAATACATTTGCCCTGTAGCTGTGTAACCCAAATACACAGAATAACTAAAACCTTAAACTCCATGGCTTCGTCAGAAGAAAAAACAAGTAAAGCATTACGCAAGATCGAAGCAATTCACGGCCTTGCCCAACTTACTACACATATCCGCACCCGAAAATCAGAACTTCCTCCGCGCGATAGTTTTCCCATCGAAGAAATGGCTTCCACTGCCGGGCAGCAAACCCGCCTGCAGTTTCTGAACGCACAAACCGGCCACAGCTTTCAGTATCTGAACGGCGTTGCTCCTTTTACCGATTTGAGTCAGTTGGAAGGCAATATTGAAAACTACATTGGTATGACCATGATTCCTACCGGTGTAATAGGCCCGCTGCGTGTAACGGGCACGGCGGCCAACGACGATTACTACATTCCGCTGGCCACAAGTGAAGGTGCGCTGGTAGCCTCGTATCACCGCGGGGCAAAGGCCACACGCCTGTGCGGGGGCGTAACTTCTGTTTGTCTGGTGGATGGCGTGCAGCGCAGTCCGGTTTTTCGTTTTAACGATGTGTCCGGGGCGGTGAGCTTTCTTTCGTTTGTATATAGCCGTCGCGAGCAGATGGATGAAATTGTGCGTGCGCACAGCCGCCATGCCGTGCTCGACGATGTGCGCGCAAACATCGAAGGCAATCACCTCATTCTCACATTCGAGTTTCAGACCGGCGATGCATCGGGGCAAAACATGGTGACCATTTGTACCAACGCAATATGCACTGCGCTTGTGCCCGAAGCACCCGAAAAACCGCTGGCCTGGTACATCGAAGGCAATTACTCGGGCGATAAAAAAGCTACCGCGCTTTCGTTTACCACCGTGCGCGGCAAAAAAGTAACTGCCGAGTGCGAACTCAGCCGCGCAGTAGTGGAAAAAGTCCTCAAAACCACGCCCGAAGCCATGGCCGATTACTGGCAAAGCTCTACCATTGGCGTTATTCAAAGTGGTGCCATTGGCGCGCAGGGACATGTGGCCAACGGACTCACCGCCTTGTTTCTCGCCACCGGACAGGACGCAGCCTGTATAGCCGAAGCCGCCACCGGCATTACACGTATGCAGCTCACGGCCGAAGGAAATCTCTACACCTGCGTTACCCTGCCCAATCTCATTGTAGGCACGGTAGGCGGCGGCACCGGACTGCCCACACAGCGCGAATGCCTGCAACTCATGCAGTGCGCCGGCGCAGGCAACGCCCGCAAGTTTGCCGAGATTTGCGCCGCCGTGGCGCTCTCAGGCGAAATCTCCATTGCCGCCGCGCTTTCGGCAGGGCACTTTGCTTCGGCACACCAAAAACTCGGTCGTAAAAAATAATTGCCGTGAACGAACAGGTGGTGTTGATTCTGCTCTATGTATGGATAGGCTTCATTCACGCCCTGTTCACCGGCATTACTGTGTTTGCATTGCTCGGCAAACGCGCCCTGAAATGGCCGCAACCGTTTGTAATTCTGCTGCTCATCGCCATCCAGGCTTTTCTCGAAACATACTGGATTCCGATTGCCGGTTTCTTAGGCTTGCAGTTAAGCTCGGAAAATGTAAATGTGATTAGCTTTTTCAGCATCACCGAAAAAAGCAATATCATTCATTCCCTGCACCCGGGCTGGATAAGTCCGCTGCTTTGGGCGTTCTGGGGAATTACAGCCTGGCTGCTGGGCAAAAAAATAATGTCGCGCTTTACCATAAAAAAATGATTCATGAACCCGCACAGTAAACCCGAAGAAAACAACGCACCGCTGCTCAAAAGGCTGTGGATTTATCAGCGCGAGCGTTTCCCTGTATTTGGACACGGGCCTCTGGTGGCTGCGTTCAGTTTCTCGGCCATCAGCTACTCGCGTATATGCCGCGGTGCCGAAGGGTTTGTGGACTGGTCGCTGTTTGGACTGGGCATTTTCACCACCGTATCGCTGTTTCTGCTGGTACGCATTTTCGACGAGCATAAAGATGCCGAAGACGATGCCCGCTACCGAAGCGAACTGCCGGTGCCGCGCGGACTTGTTTCGCTGCGCGAATTGCGCATGATTGGTATTGGAATTTGTGTAATGCAAATTATTCTCAATGCCGTGTTTGCACCCAAACTGCTTATCATCTGGGGTATTGTCATACTCTACCTTTCGCTCATGGGCAAGGAGTTTTTTGTGGCCGAGTGGCTCAAGAAACATCAGTTCTGGTACGTGGTTTCGCACATGTTCATTATTCCGCTCATTGATATTTATGCCAGCGGGCTCGACTGGCTGCAGGAAGGTGTGAGCGCACCCAAAGGTTTGCTTTTCTTCTTCGCCGTATCATACTTCAACGGGATTGTGCTGGAAGTGGGCCGCAAAATCCGCATCCCGGCCGATGAAAAAGAAGGTGTGCTCACCTACTCTTCGCTTCACGGCCCGCGCAGGGCTACGTTGCTCTGGCTGCTCATGGTGCTTGTTACCGCGGGCTGGGCGGTGGCGGCTTCGTGGTTTGCTGGTTATGGCTTGCAGGGATTAATAACAATGCTTTGCATTGCAACAGTCATAAGCATTCCGGCTTTTCTTTTTCTGAAACACATGACTGCAAAAAGAGCCAAATTCATTGAGTACGCATCGGCATTGTGGACAATTGCCATGTATCTCAGTCTGGGTGGAATTCCTATGGTGGTGGAATTAATGAAATAAACTATCTTTTATCGTTCATTCACTAAAACCATCGGATATGTATGCTTCACGTCTTCTTGTTTTGCTTTTCATTCCCGCTCTTATGGTGTGTGGAAAGTCGGATAAAACAGATTATAACCGATACCGCGAAGCGCAGGATTTTACGGTGCCTGTATGGAACTGTGAAGAAGAAAACAAAACTGCACTTTTTATATTTCCGCATGATGATGATGTAATTAGCTGTGCCGGCTCTTCGCAATGGCTGCGTGAAAAGAACTGGACACTCTATTCACTCACACTTACCGAGGATGCAGATCCGAAAGAACGCGCCAAACGTAGTGTGGAATGGAGTGAATCAATGAAACTCTTAGGCTTCAAAGAATCCATACACCTCTATTTTCCAAACAATGTGTGGAGTAATGTAGAACGAAATGAACTCGTTTTCTGGAATGAACACTCAGACAGTGTGGAAGCAACCGTGTATCGCTTTATCCAGAAATACAAACCTTCGGTAATATTTACATTCGATTCAATTGTGGGTGGTTATGGCCATCCCGAGCATCGTTTGACCGGAAGAGCAGTGGGGCGTGTATTTGCAGCGCATAAACACGAAGCCGGTTTTCCGGTAAAACGTATCATGTGTTTTACCCTTCCCGAAAAATTAGAACAGGTGTGGCTTGGTCAAAACCCGGCCTATCTGCTTACGCAGAAATACAATGGCCCGGCCTCACTTCCCGAGCCCAATGCGGCTGTGGATGTAAGAAAATACTGGCCGGTAAAACGCAATGCGGCGGCAGTATATAAAACACAACAGGCCACACTGAAAAAATTTATGATGCTTCCTGATATAAAAGATACTTCGGCTCACTATCAGGCTTTTTGCCGCGAATATTTTCTGGAGTTAAACTAGTTTCACCAATGATTATTTATTCTGATACCTCACCCGAAAATCGCAGCAACGACTGCGGCGGAAAAGCCACCAACCTTTTCCGTCTCACCGATGCCGGTTTTCCCGTGCCCGATTTTGCCGTGCTGCCCGCGGGTTTGCTGCAAAGCTGGATGCCGGAAAACACTGCCGATGCCGGGGCATTCATTCACTCGTTTCGCATTCCTGCCGAAATTATTTCGGCACTCATTACACGTTTTGGTAAAGAGGCACAACTGGCAGTACGTTCATCGGCGCTGGCCGAAGATGGCAGCGAGCAATCGTTTGCCGGTCAGTATGAATCGTACCTGCATGTAACGGCTGATACGCTCGAAGAACGAATTCGTGATGTGTGGCGTTCGGCGCTTGAAAAGCGGGTGGAAGTGTATCAGCAGTTTCATGGAATCGGTAAAAGCAATATTGCCGTTATTGTACAGGTAATGGTGAATGCCGATGCCGCCGGTGTGGGTTTCGGCATTAACCCTGTTTCGGGAAACCGGAACGAATGCGTGATAAGTGCCGTGTGGGGATTGGGCGAAGGATTGGTATCGGGCGAATTGGACGCGGATACATTTACAGTAAGTGCCGAAAAAATTACCGAACAACTCGTACTCAAACCGCGCAAAGTGAGCGCCGCACCCAATGGCGGTACGCATTTTACAGAAGTTGAAAAGTCGCTTCAAAATGCGGCTACGCTTAGCCACACCCAACTGCGGCACATTGCACAATGGCTTCAGGAACTTAAAAAACTTTACGGCCGTGCGCAGGATATTGAGTTTGCGCTGAGCAGCGATAAACTGTTTTTGCTGCAAACACGCCCCATCACCACCACCTCGCAGCTTCCCGATCCGGAAGGCGAATATTTGGTGTGGGACAACAGCAACATTATTGAATCATATCCCGGACTCACTTCTCCGCTTACGTTTTCGTTTATCCGTAAAATGTACGAAGCCGTTTACCTTCAGTTTACGGCCATGATGGGAGTGAAAGAAGAAGAACGCAACGAGCACGCCGTGGTGTATGCCAATATGCTTGGGCTGCTTAACGGGCGTGTGTATTACAACCTGCGCTGCTGGTACAAACTGCTTTCACTGCTGCCCGGCTATCAGCTTAACGCTGAATTTATGGAGAAAATGATGGGCGTGAAAGAACGTTTTACGCTCACCGATGTAACCGTACGCAGCAAATTCAGCGAACGGATGCGGGTGCTGAATATGATTCGCCTGCTGCTCAAAAACCAGCGTCAGTTGCCCAAAATGCGCCGCACATTTACACGCGATTTTGAAGCGGTGATGCAGGAGTACGATGCCATTGATTTTAACCGTTGCCGCGCCGATGAACTGATTGTGCTTTACGAACGCTTTGAGCAAACCCTGCTCAAAAAGTGGAAAGCACCGCTGGTAAATGATTTCTTTGCCATGATCTGGTACGGTGTGCTGCAAAAGCTCACTGCAAAATATTTCCCCGAACAGGCCGCCACGCTGCACAACGATTTGCTTTGTGGCGCGCGCGATATTGTGAGTACAGAACCCATACGCCGCATTGAAGAAATTACCAAACTCATTCGCAGCAACGAGGTATGGATGAAATTATTAACACGCACCGAAAGCGAAGTACTGAAAGCCCTGCGCGATAAAGAAAACGAGCCGGTGCGCATGCTGGTGGAAAGCTACATTTCGGCCTGGGGCGACCGCACGGTGGGCGAACTGAAACTCGAAACCATTACGTACCGCCAGCAGCCGGAGTTGTTTATACGCGTGGTGGCTGCTGCGCTGAAACAGCCCGAAACCGCACACGCCAATTTAGACCTGAAACTCCGTAGCGAGGCCGAAGCGGTGGTAAAACAAAAACTCCGTAGCAAACCGCTCAAAAGCTGGCTGTTTAACATGGCCTTGCGCCGTTCGCGCGATCTGGTGAGCAACCGCGAAAACCTGCGCTACGCACGCACACGCGGCTTTGGCATGGTGCGCCGCATTATGATTGCCATTGGCCATAATTTTTCGTCGGAGCAGGTAATTGAAGAGCCGCGCGATATATTCTGGCTCCGGCTCGACGAAATTGCCAACTACATACGCGGCACCTCCGACCTGCGCAACCTGCGCGAACTGATACGCATACGCAAAGCCGATTACGCCCGTTTCGAAACAATGCCCACGGCCGAACGCATTCCCACACGCGGCATTGTGTATGCCGGAAATAATTTCGCACCACAGCTTTACACAGCCGAAGTGGGCGTAACCGGCACCATGCTCAAAGGCATTGGCTGCTGCCCCGGCCGTATTACTGCCCGCGTGCAGGTAATACACGATCCGCACAGCGTAAGCAGCCTCGACGGCGACATACTCGTAACCGCGAGCACCGATCCGGGCTGGATTACACTCTTCCCTTCGGCCTCGGCCATACTCGTGGAGCGCGGCAGTTTGCTCAGCCATTCGGCCATCGTGTCGCGCGAGATGGGTAAGCCCTGCATTGTAGGCGTATCAGGACTTTTGCAACAACTCAAAACCGGCGACCGCGTGCAAATGGACGGCAGCACCGGCGAAATAATCATACTCGAATCATGAGCAACAACGATCTTCAGCAACGCGTCGAATTCGACTTCATACGCTATGCAAACTGCTGGGAAGATGCCGACCTGCTGGCCGAAGCATTACAGATAAAGCCCGGCGAAAAAGTATTGTCTATCGCCTCCGCGGGCGACAACAGCTTTGCCTTGCTTGTAAATGATCCCGAACTTGTAGTGGCGGTGGATGTAAACGAAATACAACTCTGGCTTGGCGAATTGAAAAAGGCCGCATTCTCGCTCAGTTCGCACGATGAGTTTTTGGCGTTTCTCGGTTTCCGTGCTTCCTCAAACCGCAGGGAAACGTATCAGAAAATCCGCACACTGATGCCCGAAAACGCCCGCCAATGGTGCGATAATCATCTCCCGCTCATTGAAGCCGGTGTAATTTCGCAGGGAAAATTCGAGCGGTACTTCGGTTATTTCCGCACGAAAATTCTTCCGCTCATTCACTCCAAAAAAAATATTGCCGGTTTGTTTGAAGAAAAAACTTCAGAGGAACAAAAAGTATTTTATCATAAAAAATGGAATACCTGGCGCTGGCGGTTGTTCTTTAAAATTTTCTTCAGCCGCTTTGTAATGGGCAAATACGGCCGCGATCCGGAGTTTATGAAGGAGGTGAAAGTATCGGTAAGCAAATATATTTTCGGCAAAGCCGAAATACATTTACAAAGCCGCGAAATGCAGAAAAACCATTTCCTCCACCATATTCTGGCAGGAAGTTTCGAACCGCAACTGCCGCTTTATGCGCGGAAAGAAAATTTCGAGAGGATAAAATCCAATCTTTCGCGCATTGTATTTTATAAAGGATATGCCGAAGAAGCCTGCCGCGAATACGGGCCGTTTGATGCGTATAACCTCTCCAATATTTTCGAATATCTTTCGGCCGAAATCTCCACCGGCATTGCCAAACAACTTAGCGCCGCCTCGAAACCCGGTGCGCGGTTTGCCTATTGGAATCTGATGGTGCCGCGCAACCTTGCCGCATTGTATCCCGAAAAATTGCAACGCAATGAAACTCTTTCCGACCGGTTAAGTGCGGGCGATAAAGGGTTTTTCTATCACCGTTTTCACCTCGACATTTTGAAGTAATGGATAATCAGCTTATACATTGTCTCTGGCTGGGTGCCTGTTTTCTGACGCTTTTCAGCACGGGCGAAATTTTATACCACAAGTTTGGTGTACGTGCCGAATACACGCGTAAACTTATTCACCTCGGTACAGGCATTCTCACGCTGTTGTTTCCGGTTTTTCTGCGCTCGCACTGGTTTGTGCTGTTGCTGTGTGGTATGTTTGCGTTGATTTTGCTGGTGAGTTTGAAATACAACCTGCTGAAATCCATCAATGCCATTGACCGGAAATCGCATGGCAGTATTTCATACCCGGCTGCGGTTTACGGTACATTTCTTTTTTACGATTTCTTTTCGGGCGAGCATCCGCAAAAAGCGTATTTCTACATTCCGGTGCTTACACTGGCCGTGTGCGACCCTATTGCGGCGCTTTGCGGCAAACGCTGGCCGTGGAAGCCTTTTCAGGTAGGCACGGGAAAGAAAACAATGATGGGTTCGCTCATGTTTTTTCTTTCGGCAACTTTGCTTTCGGCAGTGCTGCTGGCCACATTATCACATACGAGCGGAGTAAATCTTGTGGTGCTTTCGTTGCTGCTGGGTTTGTTTGGGGCGTTTACCGAAGCCATGAGCCGCAATGGTTTCGACAATCTGCTTATTCCGCTCACGGCCATTGTGGTGCTGGCGGCAGCATTTCATCTGGGCTGGTACACACCGGCCGTGGCCGAAACACTTCAAACAACCGCCACATGAACTGCCTGCTGATAAAGCCCGGTGACGAAGGTTTTGAAAAAACCTTTCAGGGAATGAAGTTTTCGCTTTATCCCGCTGCACTGCTCCCCTTGCGTGTTGCGCAAAACGATACGCTAGACGAAGATCGTTTGCTTACCGCAATGGTGGCCACTGAAAATGACCAAACGCTGGCCCGCGCCGCACTTTACCGCAGCGATGCCGACGATGCTCCGCACACGCTGATAATTGGCAACTACGAAGCCGACAGTGATGGAGCTGCAGCCCTCGTACTGGCCGAAGCAGAAAAGTATGCGCGCGAAAATAATTTCAACCGCCTTCTCGGCCCCATGAACGGCAGTACGTGGAGCACCTATCGTTTTCGCACCGACTCATCGGCCGATGTGTTTTTTTCCGAACACTGGCATCCGGCCGCATACCTCGCGCAATGGAAAAATGCCGGCTTCACTACTTCACAGCATTACATTTCCACGCTCGACACCACACTGCTTTGCGATACGCCCGAAATACTTGCGCTCGAAGCCTCACTCGAACACGAAGGCTTGCGCATACGTGCGCTGGATGAAAATGATTTTCAACCTCATAATCTCGAAAAGCTCTTCACCTTTTGCACCACTGCATTCAGCGATAATGTGTTTTACGCACCCATTTCGCGCCCGGCGTTTGAAGCACGTTACAGCAAAACTGCGGCCTACCTTGCTCCCGGAAGCAGCGCCGTAATTGAAGATTCGGGCGGCCACATTCATGGCCTGCTTCTCGCCTACCCCGATCATTTCTGCAAAACCGAAAAACGATTCATTATTAAAACAGTGGCGCGGCATCCCAAAGCCACGTTTAAAGGTTTGGGCACGCTGCTTGCCAATCTTGGAACGCGTTATGCACACACACAGGGTTATACGTCGGTCATACATGCCTACATGCATACCGGAAATGCGTCGATAAAAATCTCGGGCAAATTTTCGGCAGCACCGCTGCGCGAATATGTATTACTTGAAAAAGTGTTTTCATGAACAAACGTCGGAAAATAATTCTCCGCACGCTGCTCATACTTCCTTTTGTGGCAGTACTTGCCGTTTGGCTGCTGAGTCGCTATAAAACGCACGATAACTTGCCGTACAAAACCATTGCGGCTTCGGTAGAAATTAATGCACCGCCCGATTCGGTGTTTGCCTATCTCGGACATTCAGAAAAAGCGGGCGAATGGTCGGTGTTTGTGCATCACATCAGCACACTCAACAGCGATAGTTTTGCCGATGGCACTGTGGGTTGCCGCCGGAGATGTTTTTGCCGCGAAGATGAAACCGGTACGCAGTGGGACGAACTCATTACCGAAGTGGTGCCCGGAAAACGGCGGCAGCTGAGCATTTACCATCTTGTGGATTTTGAAATGACTGCCGAAGGGCTTTACACCGAGCAGATATACACTCCGCTCGATGGCGGTAAACGCTGCCGGCTCACGCTTTCGCTGTTTTACAAAAATGGAAATCCGGGTGTGTGGGACATTTTCAAAACACATCTTTCGTCGTGGAAAGCCGAAAGCATTTTCGAACGCAATCTGGCCAACATAAAACGTAATATCGAACAGCAGCGATGAATATTACGCAGCATTTTTTCGACTCGGCAGCGAGGCATCCCGGCAAAGCGGCCATCATCGACCGCAATGGCGAGGTGCTGAGTTTCGGGCAACTGGCCGAGGAAGTAAAAACGACTGCCGCTTACTACCGCAGCAAAGGCATTGGCCGGGGCGACCGTGTGCTGGTGTTTGTGCCCATGAGTATTCCGCTTTATCGAAGTGTGCTGGCCTTGTTTCACATTGGTGCGGTGGCGGTGTTTCTCGACGAATGGGTGAGCCGCGAGCGTTTGGAAATATGCTGTCGCATGGCGCGCTGCAAAGCATTTATTGCGCCGTTTAAACTGCGCACGCTGGCTTTTCTGCTTTCGCCCGAACTGCGGCGGGTGCCGGTGTGGCTGGGCGAAAAAGTAAAACAGACCAACGCCGCTTCATCGGTCGAAGAAGTAAGCGGAAACGAAACCGCACTCATCACCTTCACCACCGGCAGCACCGGAATTCCAAAAGCCGCCGACCGCACACACGCATTTCTGCAGGCGCAGTTTGATGCGCTGATTGATGAAATTTCACCCGCTGCCGACGATGTGGACATGCCCGTGCTGCCCATTGTATTGCTGCTCAACCTGGGTAGCGGCATTACGTCTGTCGTTGCCAACTACAATCCGCGCAAGCCCAAAACGCTTGATGCAGCCAAAATACGCGCACAGATTCTGTCGCACGGCGTGAATCGTTTAATCTGTTCGCCATTTCTGGCCGAAGAACTGGCGCGGCATTCGGCGCAGCATCCGGGCAAAGACAGCACACAGCTACGTCGCATTTTTACCGGCGGCGCACCCGTTTATCCCGATCAGGCCGCCACCATGCAGCGCGGCTTTCCGCAGGCCGCCATCAATATCGTGTATGGCTCCACCGAGGCCGAGCCCATAAGCCGCATTACCGCCCCACAACTCGCACAGCAGGGCGAACTAAGCAAGGGGCTGGCCGTAGGCACATTGGCCAAAGCAGCCACGGTGATAATTTTACCCGTCACCACTTCGCCCATTGAAGTGAGTACGCAGGATGAACTTCTCGCCCTGCAACTCCCGCACGGCCAAACCGGCGAAATTGTGGTAAGCGGCCCGCACGTATTGCGTCACTACATCGACAATCCCGAAGCTGTGAAGCAAAACAAAATCTTCATCGGCAATCAGGTCTGGCACCGTACCGGCGACGCAGGTTATATGGATGCACAGGGACAACTGTTTCTCTGCGGCCGCTGCGCCTCGCTCATTACCGACGCACAGGGCCACATCCTCGCTCCATTCCTCTGGGAAGGCAAACTGCGTATGCTGCCCGGTGTGACTGCCGGAACTATTTTGCAGCTTGGCGAAAAAATCATGGCAATCATTGAGCCTGATAAAAATGCCGATCAGGAAAAAGTAAAAGCAACCGTGCAAAATTTATACGCCTTCCACGAAATTCGTATCATTGCTCACCTTCCCCGCGATCCACGGCATTTTTCGAAAGTGGATTATGGTAAACTGAAGGAGATGATGACCGCATAAACGTGTATGGCTAATCCCGTTTTCACAGGCTCGTTGGTTTGTTCGGCAGTTGCAGCAGGCTATATCGCGTCGGTGTTTTTATTCATCCGTTCAAAAACTCTGCTTGCCGTGGCCCTGCTTGTGCTTTGCGGTGCGGCGTTAAGTGTGTATGTATCTTCTGATAAATACCTGCACGAGTGGGACGAACGCTTTCACGCATTGGTGGCGCGTAATATGATGGACGATCCGCTTACGCCCAAACTCTATTCCACCCACGTTTTACCTTACGATCATACCGACTGGACTTCGAACCAGGTATGGCTGCACAAACAGCCATTGCCGCTCTGGCTTATGGCAGGCAGCATGTACATTACCGGAATAAACGAATGGGGCGTGCGTTTGCCGTCTATAATTGCCACCTCGCTGCTGGTGCTGCTTACTTTTTTCATTGGCCGGCGGTTAATGAACGAGCGTATTGGTTTTATCGCTGCATTACTATGTTCATTTAACGGACTGATTATAGAAACCAGCGGCGGCCGCGCAGCTACCGATCATTACGATGTGCTGTATCTGTTTTTCATTACACTGGGTGTGTGGATGGCACTGCGTTTTGTCGATACGAAAAAAACAGTTTTCAATTTACTTACGGCAGTGGCTGTGTCGGCCGCAATTTTAACGCGCTGGCTGCCTGCGCTTATAGTATTGCCGTTATGGTTGGTTGCAGTGGTTGATTCGGCAAAATTTTCGCGGCGGGAAATTATCTTTCAGTTTCTATTGCTTTGCACAGCTGTGGCTGTGCTGGTTCTCCCTTGGCAAATTTATTCGGCCATACATTTTCCCGACGAATGGAAATGGGAACAAAGCTACAACCTGCGGCATTTTACCGAAGCCCTGGAAGGCCACAGCGGCCCGTGGTATTTTCATTTCGAGAAAATGTCCATTGCTTTCGGCGATTATTTTCTGGCAGTGCTTGGCTGGTTTACCTGGCGCACATTCCGACAACGAAACACCCCCGGTTTGCTGCTGCTCATCTGGCTTTGGGTGCCGCTGCTGTTCTTCACTCTGGCTGCAACCAAAATGACGGGCTACACGCTGTTTACTGCACCTGCGGCATTTATTATGATTGGTGCTTTTTGTAACTTGCTTTGGGAGTTGCGGGAAAATAAGTTTTGGAAAATTGCTTCGCCATTGTTGTTTGCCGCGTTTTTATTTTTCAATCTCCGTTACTCCAACGAGCGCATCAAGTTTTTCGATGGCAACAACCGTAATCCGCGTTGGGTGCAGCAGCTACGGCAGATTAATTCAACCCATCCTTCCCCCAAAACTATTTTCTTTAATGTGAATCGTCCGGTAGAAACAATGTTTTATACTGGCTGTCTGGCTTACCCGGTAATTCCTGATGCGGATAAACTGAAAGAATTGCAGGGAATGGGTTACCGGGTGGTGATTAATGCAGATAAAAAAACGGAAATACCTTTTGATGGTATTTCCGTGATACATGCAGATGCATTGCTTGGTGTGGTGCAGGAGGATTAAGAATTTTCAAAATCACTCCCCCGCCAATTCCTCCCTGAACTGCAACTCAAACAACTTCCGGTACTGCCCGTTCTCGCGCTCCAGCAATTCATCGTGCGTACCCTGTTCAATAATTTCGCCGTGATCCATAACCATAATACGGCTGGCGTTGCGGATGGTGGCCAGACGATGCGCGATAATTATTGACGTACGCCCCTCGGTAAGTTTGCGTGTGGCGTGCTGTATCATCCGCTCCGATTCAGTATCTACAGAAGCGGTGGCTTCGTCGAGCACGAGTATGCGCGGGTTATACACGTATGCGCGGATGAACGCAATAAGCTGGCGCTGGCCGGCTGAGAGCATGCCGCCGCGTTCTTTTACATCGTAATCGTAGCCGCCGGGCAGGCTCATGATGAAATCGTGTGCGCCTACAGCTTTGGCGGCTTCCACTACCTTTTCCTGACTGATGGCGGGGTTGTTGAGCGTGATGTTGTTGCGGATGGTGTCGGAGAAAAGAAATACATCCTGCAACACCACGCCAATGTTGCGGCGCAGTGAAGCGAGTTCGTAATCGCGCACATCTTTTCCGTCGATACGGATGCTGCCCTGCTGGTATTCGTAAAAGCGGCTGAGCAGATTTATGGTGGTGCTTTTTCCCGAACCGGTGGAGCCTACAATGGCAATGGTTTCGCCGGCCGCCGCGTTAAACGATATACCGCGCAATATCCAGTGTGTATCGTTGCCTGCTTCGGCTTCGGTCTGGTAGCTGAACCATACTTTTTCAAATTCAATATTGCCTTTAATGCCCGATGCGTCTTCGTTGCCGTTGCGGTTTATCACATCGTTGGTGTCCATTACCTTAAACACACGTTCGGAAGCCACCATGCCCATTTGCAGGGTATTGATGCGGTCGGCCAGCATACGGATGGGGCGGAAAAACTGGTTGATGAGGATTACGAAAAAGGCCACATCGCCCGGATCGGCATGAAAGCCGTAAATCTGTTTGCCCGCAAACCACACCAGCAGACCGAGCGAAATTGAAACCAGAATTTCGACCACCGGAAAAAACACGGAATAATACCACACGCCACGCACGTTGGCATCGCGGTGTTTTTCGTTGATTTCGCGGAAACGTTCCATTTCCACTTTTTCGCGGTTAAACACCTGCACAATGCGCATTCCGGTAATATGTTCCTGCACAAATGTATTGAGGCGCGATACTTCGTTGCGCACATCGGTAAACGATTGCTTCACGGCATTTTTAAACCACCAGGTGGCAAGGAACATGATGGGAATTGTGATAAGCACCACCAGTGTAATTTTCCAGCTCACAATGAGCATGGCCACGAGGTAAATCACAATGGTGAGCAAATCTCCTGCAATGACTATGAAGCCCTGCGAGAATACATCGTTTATGGCTTCAATGTCGGAAACGACGCGTGTAACGAGCGTGCCTATGGGTGTGCGGTCGAAATATCCGGAACGAAAGCCGAGTACTTTTTTGTGCAGTTGTATGCGCAGGTCTTTTACAATGCGTTGCCCGAGTTTGGATGTGCTGTAGCCATTGAAGTATTGCAGAAATGCTTCGGTAATGAGCAGCAAAATCATGGCCAGACAGAAAATGAGCAACTGGCTTTTGAGCGAATCGGCTTCGGCCACTGATGTTGCGGGCTGCACAAACTCGCTTACCGAATGGCGTATGAGCATGGGCCGCACCACCGAGAGGAACGAGAGTACAACAGTAAACGATACCGCCCGTGCAAACAGCAGTTTGTGCGGACGCACATAAGTCATAATGCGGCGCAGCAAACTCCAGTCGAATGTTTTTCCGGAAACAGCACTCATGGGCGGTTAAGCATATCAGGTTGTAAATTGAGATGTGCGGGATAATGTACACCGGTAAGAAATAATCCGCGTGCGGGCACCGATTGTCCGGCTTCGGAGCGGTTGCCCGATTGCAGGATGCGCTGCACATCGGCCACAGTGAGTTTGCCGCGTCCGGCATCGAGCAGCGTGCCCACGGCGGCGCGTACCATGTTGCGCAGAAAGCGGTTTGCACCAATGGTAAACACCAATTTATGGTTGTGGCTTTGCCAATGTGCGCGGCTCACGGTGCAGAGCGTGGTTTTGGCATTGCCTCCGCTTTTGCAGAATGCGCCAAAATCGGTTTGCTGCAGGAAGAGTTGTGCGCAGGCATTCATGTGTTCCACATCAAGCTCATCGCGAAGCAGCCAGGCTTGTGTGCCTGCAAACGGATTTTTTGTGCGGGTAATGTGGTATTCGTATTCGCGGTACGTGGCATCGAAACGGGCGTGGGCAGTGTCGTTTACGTGCTGTGCGGCATACACGGCAATGTCGGCCGGAAGTACGGCGTTGAGATGATACACAAAACGTTCGGGCGATTCGGGCAGTTCGGTGTGCGAAGTATCGAAATGTGCGTAAAACGCCGAGGCGTGAACGCCGGTATCGGTGCGGCCGCAGCCGGTTACTTCCACAGGCTCGCGAAGAAGCATACTGAGTTTGGCGTTGAGCACCGCCTGAACCGTGTCGGTAGTGTGCGGCTGTACCTGCCAGCCCTGATAGCGGGTGCCTTCATACGCCAGAAAAAGAAAGTAGCGAGCCACGGTTGAGAATGAGAGTTGCAAAAATACGCATTCTATTGCGATGGCGGTGGCTTCGACAAGCTCAGCCACCGGATTAATACTTTCGCTGAATCTCTCGAAATCAATGCGACGACGGTGGCTTCGACAAGCTCAGCCACCGGATTAATACTTTCGTTGAATCTCTCGAAATCAATGAGACGACGGTGGCTTCGACAAGCTCAGCCACCGGATTAATACTTTCGCTGAATCTGTCGAAACCAATGCAATTTCAGAGTCCCGCGGTGGCTGAGCCTGTCGAAGCCACCGCAGCAACTGAGCCTGTCGAAGTCACCACCGGTGGCTGAGCCTGTCGAAGCCACGTCCCCAATTAATAACTCCAGCGCCGCGTAAGTGCGTTGTAAAAACTGAAACCCACTTTCCAGGTAAGCGTGGGCTTTTCAAACGTATTATCGGCCGTTACGGCAAATACGCCGAGGCGAAAAAGCTGCTGACGGATGCGTAATACACGCTCAAATCCGGCAAAAACTTCCTGATGATAAAATCCTGCATCGGGAATAATGAGTGTACCGCCGCCCACGGCTGCCGTAATTTTAAGCCTGCCAAAAAGCGGAATTTTACTGCCGAATGCGCCTTCGAAGTGGTGAATGAAATTGATGCGCACAAAACTGTTGGCCGTGCTCACCGTGGGGCCGAGCAACTGGAACGAGCGCAGCGGATCGGAGAAGATGAACGAATCGGAGCCGCGGAAATATTTATGTTCGAGCAGGCGGAGATTGGTTTTGTTGAGGAACGCACCAAACAATACATTCCAGCTTAAAAACCCGAAACGTTTCATCTGCAATTCATCCACCGAACCAAATTCGATGTAATCGAAATTCACTTCGCTGCCCAGCAGGCCGGGAATGCCTTTGCGGTAGAAGAAACGCAGTTCGGGATATTTGGAGCCGAGAATGATTTTCTGCTTTTTGCGAATCATGTATTTCTGACGGAAACGGTACTTGAATTCGATTTTGATTTCCGCTTTCTTGTACCGGTCGAAATTAATGGGTGTGTTGAGCGAACCAAACAACTGCCCCGACCATTGCTCCAACTGCAAGCCGGTAATCGGAAACTGATCGCTGAACTCGAAAGTAACTTCGCCGAAAAATCCGTTTACAATTTCCATACGCTGTGCCACGCTGAATTCGCGGCAACGCACCCAGTTGCTGCGGCTGAATACCTGCTGCAGCGAGGCGAAATTATTCACCACATCGTAAAAATCGCCGAAGCGGACGAAGGTGCGTACAAATTTCAACGGTATGTAAGTAAGGCCCACGCCTACTTTTCCGCGCACATCGCGGTTAAGGAAACCGTAATCAATCTGCCCGTCGGTTTCGAGCAGCATTTCGTTTGTAAAGCGTTTGTTGAAACTGCCCTCCAGCCTGTGCCGGTAGCCGCCCACACCGAAAGGCACAATCTGATCGGCCAGCGGCGAGATGAAAAAATTATATCGCTTTTCGCGGTTGCGGTGGCTGATGCCGTTTATCAGAAAACTCCATACATCGAGGTGGTTGTAGGCCGAATCCTGACTCATTTTGTATTCCGGACTGTTGTGATAGGCCTGAATACTGTCCACCTCATGCACGTATCTTAATTCCCGTTCGTGCAACTCAATAGTACGATTCTGCACCCAGTAGGCCGAGTCTTTGTCGAACGCATCCACTTCAAAATGCTTCACTTCGTCGTTAAACAGTTTGGGCGGGAAATTCGTATTCACTTTATACTCCGAATGATCGGAACGCATATTGCCCATGATGTTGAATTTGCCATCGCGCACGGTGTAGTTAAACTCGCGGCGCACGGGAAGGTAAATGCCCGGAGCCACCTGTTCGTAGTCGATAATGATATTGAACTCCCTGCAAAACAGCAGCACATCGGTATTTACACTCAGGTTTACCGAAAGAATGGCCCAGGTGCTGTCTTCCACAAAAATGAAGCCCGAGAAAAGCGCATCGGAGCGAAAAAGCGGGTTAACCGCTATTTTATGCACCTGCTTTCCGTTTTCGGTAAATGTGGTGAGGAAGTCGAAGCGGTAATTGAGAAAAGCAGTTCCCGCAGCGGGCGAAAGCAGCGGACGGCTGGCAATGTTGGGTACGTCGATCTGGTTGCGGTAAAAGTTAAAATCGGCCGACTGGGCATCGTTTACCAGCAGATACACATTATCTGTGAGCACCTGAATGGGCGCAATTTCGTGTTCGCCGTACGATATTCCCATGCCCGAACTGTTGTTTACGTCCATCACGTTCGATGAACGGCGTTCGGTAAAATCGTGCTGCGCAAGTACGTTTTCCTTAAACCGGCCGGGCTTTTCGAAGAATGTTTCTACTACCGACTCAATGAGGTTGAGGCGCTTGTCTTTTAGGGCTTCCTGGGCTTCCTTGTGTTCTTTTTCCTTGCGTTCTTTCTTTTGTTTGGTACGGAAACGGGAGGTGGAATCTTCCTTTTGCTTTTTACGTTCCAGTTCGGCCAGCGACGAATCGCGTTCGGCCGGGTTGGTGCTGGCTTTTTCGAGCGAAATTTTCTGGTAGGTGCGGCACTGGTAGTTTTTTACCCTGTCCCAGTATTCGCTCCGGTTGTCGATTACCTGCTTCATTATTTCGCGGCCCTTGTCGCGGTCGCCTTTCACGCTTATTTCAAACGTAGTGAGCGAAACCGTGGAACTGCGCATGGTTACATTGAGCACTGTTTGCTTACCCTCGGTAATGGTCACAGGCTGTTCCTGCGTGGTAAGCCCAAGCTGCGAAAAAACGAGAATGTAACTGCCGGCTTTAAGTTCGAGGAAATAGGCGCCGTTGAGGTTGGTATTTACCCCGTAAATTGAATTTTTTACCGACACAGCCACATAAGGCAGCGGCTGGCCGGTGGTATCGCGCACCACTCCCCTCACCACCCCGGCATTAAGAACCGAAGGCAGGGCGAATAAAAGGAGTAAAAAGAAACGTAGTCCGGGCATTTTGTGCAAAGTTAGGGTTTATCGTTGCAATAAACCGGTGGGCTGGTCAAATGGTCTTAGCATTTGACGAATGGCTTTGGCCCAATGTTACAGACGCTTAAAAAGAATTTGGCGTGGCCACAATTTGTTAATTGTTGCAAAAAAAGTCCGGACGGTCTATCCGGACAAATGAAATAGGCAAAGTGGCCATATTTGTCTGCCAACTTCCTTTTCTAATGGTAAAGTAAATACGTGGAGGAATGTTTTACCAGTTCCATTTCCGGGTAAAGGGATTGAACACACCTACCCCGATTTTCCAGGTCACCACCGGATCGTTGAGGGTATTATCGGCTGTAACGGCAAAGAAACCGAGGCGGAAGGGCTGGCCCCAGAGTGTAATTACCCGTTCGAAACCGGCAAATACTTCCTGATGGTAAAAATTGTTTTCGGGAATAATTAATGTGCCGCCGCCCACGGCCATAGTAATTTTCAAGCGGCCCAGCAGCGGAATTTTACTGCCGAATGCTCCGTCGAAATGATGAATATAGTTGAAGCGGAAGAAGGAAGTATTGGTAAACATCATCCGTTCGCCGAGGAGTTGAAACGATTGCAGCGGTGCCACAAAGAACAGTATTTCCGACCCGCGGAAGTAGCGGTATTCGAGCCTTCGCAGGCTGGCCTTGTTGAGAAATATGCCGTACTGCACATTGAAATGGCTGGTGCCGAAACGTTTCAGCCTTAGATCGTCGAAAGTGCCTACTTCGAGGTAGTCGAAATTTACCTCGCTGCCCAGCAGGCCGGGTATGCCTTTGCGGTAAAACACGCGCAGTTCGGGGTATTTGGAGCCGAGAATGATTTTGCGGTTTTTCTTTATTACATATTTCTGCTTGTGGCGGTAACGGAACTCTATGCGCACTTCCGATTTGATGTACCGCTGAAAAGTAACCGGCGGTGCAAGTGCCGAGTAAATACTGTCCCAGAATGGCCTGAGTTCCATGTTCAGAATCGGGCTCTGGTCGCTGAACTCGAAGGTAACTTCGCCAAACAACCCGTTTACAATTTCCACGCGCTGCGCCACGCTGAATTCGCGCGTGCGTGCCCAGTTGCCAAGGCTGAACAGATCGACAAATGAGGTAAAGGGATTAATCTGTTCGTAAAAATCGCCGCCGCGGATAAACGTGCGCATAAACCGTTTGGGGTTGTACGTATAACCTATTCCTGCCTTGGCGCGCAAATCGCGGTTTGTCGGGCCGTAATCGAACATGCCTTCGGTTTCGATCTGGCGGCCGTTGTCGAAACGCTTGCTGTAACTGCCAATGAGTCGATGGCGGTAGCCGCCTACACCAAGCAGCACAATCTGTTCGGCCAGCGGGGCAAAGTAAAACTCATAACCTTTTACACTGTTGCGGTGGCCCACGCCGTTAATCAGAAAGCTCCAGATGTTGATGCGGTTAAACAGCGAGTCGCTTTCTTCGATGTATTCCATCGACCCGAAATAGGCCTGTACACTGTCGGCATCCTGTATAAACGCCAGTTCTTTTTCGTCGAGCTGAAGTGTGCGGTTGGAGGCCCAGAATGTGCTGTCCTTATCGAAAGCATCATCTTCAAAATGCTTTACTTCATTGTTAAACAGGCCGCGCGGAAATTCTACATTCACTTTGTACTGCGAATGATCCATGCGCACATTGCCTATTACGTTAAATTCTTCGTCAATAATAGTGTAGCTGAACTCGCGCCGCACAGGCAAATAAACGCCCGGCTGCACCTCGCTGTAATTCTGAATTACATTGAATTCCTTGCAAAAAATAAGCACAGCGGTATTTACACTCAGATTAACCGAAACAATGGCCCACGAACTGTCTTCAACGAAAATAAATCCCGAAAAAAGCGCATCGGCTTTAAACAGCGGATTAACGGCTATTTTGTGAATCTGTTTTCCGTTTTCGTTAAATGTGGCAATAAACTCAAACCGGTAATTGAGCAAAGCCGTTGACGCTGCGGGCGAAAGCAGCGGGCGGTTGCAGATCATGGGGGCATCAATCTGGTTGCGGTAGAAGTTGAAGTCGGCCGCAGGCGCATCGTTTACCAGCAGGTAGGGATTATCGGCAATGGTGGCCACGGGAGCCATTTCGTATTCGCCATACTGCACGGTGAGGCTGGTGCCATCGTTTACCACATACGAGCCTTCTTCGCGGGTTTTCTGCTGGGTGAAATCGTTCTGTGCAATGATGTTTTCCTTGAACGTAAACGGTGCGCGGAAAAAAGTTTCGCCCACGGTTTCAATCAGGTTGAGGCGCTGATCTTTTAAGGCTTCCTGCATGGCCTGATATTCGGCCTCTTTGCGTTTGCGTTTTTTCTCGCTGGTATTTTCATCGGCCGTATCTTTTTGCCATTGCTGCTCCAAACGCGCCAGTGCCGAATCGCGCTTTTCGGGCTTTTTGCTCACTTTTTCGAGCGATGCTTTCTGGTAGGTGCGGCATTGATAGGTATTAACCCGGTTCCAATAATCGGGGCGGTTATCAATTACCTTTTTCATTATTTCGCGGCCTTTATCGCGGTCGCCTTTGGTGGTAATGGTTACTGTATTAAGCGTGCGGGTTTGAGGGCGCATCACCACATCGAGAATTACCGGTTTGCCTTCGGCTACGGAAACTTCTTTTTCCTGCGTAATGAAGCCGAGCTGTGAAAAAACCAATGTATAATTTCCTGCAGCCAGTTCAATAAAATAAGCCCCGCTGAGGTTGGTGTTTACACCTTTTGTAGAGTTCTTTACCCCTACCGTAATGTAGGGCAATGGTGCACCGGTGGTATCGCGCACCGTGCCTTTTACCACACCGGCACTGAGTGTGGCAGATATTGTTAATAGTAATAAAAGCAAAAACACATATCTGCGAAATTGAATTGGGGGGATGTAAAAATTTACCATAAAACTGCCTGAGGATTTGATGATGCAATGTTTTGGTAAATTTTCCATATTAACCATTCTAAATCTATCTGAATCCATTTTTTATCAGATAACTGGTTGTACTAATTGATTTAGTAGTAATGGAGATAACCGACGATAAATTTAAAAGGGATTTGCCATTTGTTTTCATAAACGGGGTTACCAGTGCATTAAAATTAATCTTTCATCTCCAGAAATGGCGTTATAAACAGTCGCAGATGATCTGTCCTGAAAATTAATCTGCCTGTTTACTTCACAAATACTATTTTAGCATCAAATAACCCTTTCCATGAAAAACCATTTTCTTCTTTTCGGTTTATTCCTGTGTTTATGTGGTAATGCACAAACAGATACAATCAATAAATATGTTCCCCGCGCTGAAAAATCATGGTACCTGGGCCTTACGGCGGGTTACGGCCATGCCGCAGGTAAACAGATGCTGAATATAACGGCACAAACCCACCTGTGGTATTCACCCAATGAGTACCGCTTTGGTTCGCTGGCGCAAGGCTTTCAGGCGGGAATAAAAGGCGGTTATCAATTTAAAAACAGACTGGCTGTGGAATGCGGTTTATACCTTTTTCGCAGCAACGTGGTAAACTATAAATATGAATGGACAAGAGATTTTTTTATGATAGAAGGTGATGCCGAATCTGAGCAACGGTTAATCATGCCCCGTCTTTTTGTGGGTATGGCTGTACCCATTTATGAAACACAAAAATGGAACTGGCTGTTGAGTGGCGGTATTACACTGGCCCGCCCGGTTGTGAGAGAGAATGTGGATATGTATTACTATACTTCTCCCACACAAATTGGTGAGCAAACCGTGGAATTGTATGGAAACCTGAGTGCCGGTTTTTATCTTTCGCTGCAAAGCAATTACAACCTGGGCAAGCACTGGTTTGTGCAGGCCGAATTACTGGCCATTGGCCAGTCGTGGGCTCCCGCCAAACGCAGCCTTACCCGTTACGAACTCAACGGCACCAATCAGCTGCCGGGTCTCGATACCTGGCAAAAAGAAATTGTTTATACCCAAGAAGTCCCGGCCAGCCAGTCGAACCCTGATGAACCATTTCAAATGGAAAGTGTGCGATTTATGATGAATACCGTGGGGCTGCAACTTGGTGTTTACCGCCGTTTTTAACAAACCCTTACTTTTCACATTCCTGCTTCAACGCTTCAAGCCAGGTGTTCATGCCCTGTTCCAGATTTTTGCGCAGCATTTTACTGAACAGTTTGGCCATAAAACCATCCATGCTTTCGTCCACTTCCACACGGGTTTTTCCATCTTCGGCAATAAACGTCCAATTGTGAATGGCCACAGTGCCCATTGCTTGGCCTGTCCAGCCAAACAATTCATTTTCTTTCACCGTATGCAGTTGCGATTGAATGGAAGTGCCGTTCATCTTCCAGCGAAAAGCCGCATCCGCTGCAAGCGAATCTTTCAACGCGGCCTGTGAAATGGGACTGTACCAGTTGGGCCATCGGTTAATATCCGTAAGTACTTTCCAAACTTTTTCGGGCGCGGCATGAATGAGTATGGTTTTACTGCATTTCACCGGGGCATTGTCGTTTACATTTACCCGGAATTCGTGCGTGGGTTGTGCGGTGAAAGAGGTGGCTGTGAAGCCGAGCACTGCGGCAGAGAGAATTGCTGTTTTCATGATGTGGAATGTTTACACCACAAAATTGCAGCACAAAGGAAAGCGCGGTCTTGATAAAAATCAAGAAATCAACTCACCTGCTTTCGGCGCAGCCGGCTGAGTGTTTCGGGCGTAATGCCCAGCATGGAAGCAATATAGTGCAGCGGCACCAGATTAAACAATTCGGGCCGCTGACTGTGCAGCAACTGAAACCGCTCCTCGGCCGAAAGCGCCAGATGCGATACAATACGGTCTTCGAGTGCCGCAAAACATTTGCCGATAAACAATGTTTCGAGCCGCTGCCACTCGGGAATTACCTGCTGGATACGCTTGTAGTCGTGCCCGCTGATTACCCATAACTCACAATCGGTAAGCGCCTGTATGTGCCAGCGGGCGGGCTGCTCAAACAAAAAGCTGTGCAAATCGACCGCGAAATATCCTTTGGTGGAAATCCATTTGGTTATTTCTTTATTGTCTGCATCGAGAAACTCGCGCAGAATGCCCGACTGTACAAAGCCCAGTCTGTCTGAGCGATGACCGGCTTTGAGGTAATAATCACCTTTTCGCAATTTCAGCGGTTGAAAAAAGCGGATTATTTCATCCACTTCATTGTGCGGAATACCAAAGCTGTGATGGATGTAGCCTTCGAGTTCGGTCATAACAGTGTAAATATAAGTTCATTTGCACACCCTGATAAATAGTACAAAAAATCCGGCCCCTGAAAAGGAGCCGGATAATATTTCAATCCGAGTGAAATTGTTTAATGAATAACCTGCAGTCGCTCGGTAAATAATTCATCGCCTCTGCGAACCTGCAGCATATAGGTACCGGCGGGATAAGCCGAAAGATCAAACTGCACGGGGCCGTTGTCGGGGTTGGCGGTAAAGGTATGTACAGCTTCGCCAAGCAGGTTATACACCACAGCCTGAATCATGCCGGCCGAAGTTCCGGTTTGAATGGTAAACAAGCCGTTGCCCGGGTTGGGATACACTTTAATTGCATTGCCGGCAGCGGTTTCCTGCACACCGGTGGTGTTGTGGATATTGATATCGTCGATAAACACATTGTTTCCGCTTGCGCTGGTAAATACAAACATAAACCGCACATCGTTAAGGCCAATGTAATTGCTGAGGTTTACGGTTTCTGTTCTCCACTGCTGTGCTGTGGGCGCAAATGCACCGGTAACAAACGTACCTACAGTGGCAAGTACCACACCCGATTTATCGAATACGTTTGTCCATGAAGCTCCGCAATTGGTAGAAACCCTGATTTGCAGGCGGTCGCTGGTGCTGGAATTAAAGCGTGCATAAGCCACCGAAAAATCAAGCACGGTTCCGCCGGCGGCATTGGTAAGGTCTATGGCGGGCATCATCAGGTAATCAATCTGTCCCGAATTATTGAATGTACTGGAGTAATTATCCATTTTCACCGATCCCACACTATTGCCAAAACCACCCACAGCCGACCAGCTTACTTTGCCGTTTGGATTATAGTTCACATAACTCCAGCCGGCAGGTGTAAAAGTAGAATTGAATGGTTCGTTGTAAGGGTAAGGCAACACGGTGGCCTGCGAACGGAAGGAGCCGCGTTTAAAATTATTGGCGGTGTTTTCGTCGTTTACGCCATTGGGTTGCAAAGCGTTCACTTTAAGCAGGTGTGCCCCGTCGGCCAGTGTAATACCGGGCAAAACCACCACTGCGGTAGAATCAGGAGCGAGCTGGCCCGTCCAGTTGAAATTTACCGGCGCCAGACTGTCGATACTGTAAGTAATCACGGCAGAGGTAAGTGTGGCGGTACCTGAGTTGCGGATAAGTACCGAGGGTGCCACAGAAGCATTGCACACGGTAAATTTTATGGAATAATAATCGGGAGTGGAATTGGCTGTAAGCGGCGACTGGATGGAAACTAATTCCACGTCGTTCACCGCCGGAATCACATCGATACGCACTAATTTATTCTGCGTATAATTTACATACCAGATTTTACCGTCGTGCGCTATTTTAACGCCCATAATTCCGGGTTGCCCGGTAGCAATGGTGCCGAGCAGTACGGGTACGGCTCCTGTGATATCGTAGAGATAAATTTCGCCGGTATTGTAATTGCTCACAATCAAACGTCCTTCGTAAAGATCAATGCCCGAAGGTTTGGCGGGAAGCGTGTCGATAATTTCTACCACAGCACCCTGTACGTCATAATATCCGTCGAGCACTTCAAACGCATTCGGATCTACGGTTAAGTTGCCGGCAATGGTTCCGGTAAGTGTGTTGAGGCGTTTTAGCTGATTGGTTCCTCCATCTATGTAATACAGCCATTTCGACGATTTATCCAGCACAAGATGGCTGGGCACATTGGGCGAACGAGTTACGTTCACATCGGTAAAACGCCAAATGATGCCGTCAGAATGGTCGTCGTAACCCGGCCCGTGACCCTGTACAAAATCGTATTTGCAGATATCGCCGTTGTGTCCGTCGAAAAGCCAATATACTTTGGCGGTATCGTGTGCAATACCCATACTGTATGGGCTTTGATGAATCATGCTCAGATGGCTGCCCAGCGGCAAACCACTAACCCACGCACTCTGAAACACCCGCGCATACACCGAAGTATCGCCCGACCAGAGTGTGGGCCCCATAAACGTGCCGCTATTGGTGGCAATAATTTCCTGCGTGGTGGCAAACTCGCCGTTTTCGGCAAAAGCCAGGCTGGATGACCTGGGCATAAAATGCGAGGAATGCGAGTCTTTACGGTATTGTACCGACTGATTGGGCTGGCCGGCGTTATAGAAAATAACCACCGATCCGCCGCCCGAACTGATACGGTTACACACCCATATTTCGCTGGTACCCGGCTTTACATCAAGATCGGTAGGATTGGAAATTTGGTTGGACGAATTACCGATTTCCGTAAGCACAATACCGGTAGAGATATAACGATCGAGAAAATGCTGCCCGGAGAGGTAAACGGTATTGAGCGAAACAATTCCGGTAATCAGCAAATGTTTGGGTGTAAATGGTAAAGTGAGTTTCATCGGTTTGATGTATAACGTGAGTTATTTTAGGAAACTGCTTTAATTTAAAGAGTTTACATGCAGGTTTTGTTCAGGGGTACACACATTAAACAACTATTTAATGTGTGAACCTGAGTGATAAAGAGCCATTAAGGCAAGGATTGCGGCAGATTGTATCTACCGGTTACCTCAAAAAGCCTGTTTAATTTTTTCCGGTGTACTGCAATCAATCAATATCACCGGCAAAAATCCTGTTCAGCAAACATAACAACAGGTGGCGGCTGTGACCAAATGAATTTTCAATAATTGCGGTTAATTAATTTGCGATTAATAATTGCAAATTTCGGTGCTTTTGCATTTAATGCAATTGCGCTAATTTAGATGACGCTATTTTGAACTGAAACTCCTCAAACAACCACCTAATTTTAGACGCTAAACTCAGAAATTCTCTTTGAAAAAAACATTTGGCAGACTGTAAGTTCGAACCCGATGCAGATTTAAACCAAAACTATGCAGTAAGTTCAAATATTCAGAACAGCCGTGTACACGAGAGATTAACGAACTGTATGAAAAATGAAGTACATGTAAAGAAATGGGCCGCAATTATAAAAACAAATCTTTTTGCCATCTGGTATGAAAGAAAAAAATATGGGGTGAATTCATAGACAATAAAATCAAAAAAATATAAATAAATTAATACTCTTAATACCTATCCGGTTTTATTCTATCCTGTAAATCAGATTCGAAATTCATAAACCTGAACCGAAACAGAATAACAAAATCATGCTCACAAAAAAAGTGCTTATCTGGGGCGTTGTACTTATTGTGTTAGTAATTGTGGCCATATTTCTTCCCTCAAAAAACAAACAGCTTTCAGCAGAATGCAATGACGGATGGGATGGCGAACCAAAAGCCAAAAATATAGCCAGAAAAATGCCCGCGAAATCATATTGGTTTTCCGGTGGGATTATTTCAAATAAAAAATTAACTGCCAGAGACAAATCAATTAAAGACACAACCACAAAAGTAATCTCCATTAAAGACACCTCCATCATCTATACCCAAAACACAATTTTATTCTGGAGGCCACACCTGGTAAAGGACATGAACCTCAATCTCTGGGTGAAGAAAAAGGGCTGGCAGCATTTTCATAAGTGTGTGGATAATATGGCCTGTTTTGAGGAATTAAAGGCTCCTGAGTACGAAAAAAAGGGAATTCGCTTTGTGTATTTGAAAAGGCGATATGATAAAATTCTGGTTAAAAACAGCAGACAGAAAAAATTTGAAATTGATTTGCTACCTTATCAATTTGAGCCGGGGCTCATTTTATTACATAAAAACAAATCGCCCGAATTCTATTCCATATTCAGGCACGGGTGTGAAGTTGCTGCACTGGCCGATGCATTGAAGTGAGCCAGAGTGAACTACAGAAACAATTATTCCCTTAACATTTTTTTTGCCCCCGCCCCCCCGTCATCCGCTCCGGCCTGTTACCTTTGCTTTTTGTACCTGACTACAGCCTATGCAACAAGACATCCAGGCGCTCAACGCCCGCATCCGCGAAGAAAGCGCCTTTGCCGATGCCATCAGCAAAGAACTCGACCACGCCATTGTGGGCCAGAAAATGATGGTAGAGCGATTGCTCATTGCCCTGCTCTCAAACGGCCATATCCTGCTCGAAGGCGTGCCCGGGCTGGCCAAAACACTGGCCGTGAAGTCGCTGGCCTCTACCATTGATGCCGCGTTCAGCCGCATTCAGTTTACGCCCGACCTTTTGCCTGCCGACCTTATCGGCACCATGATATACAGCCCCAAACAGGAGCAGTTTACCGTGCGCAAAGGGCCCGTGTTTGCCAATTTCGTGCTGGCCGACGAGATAAACCGCGCCCCCGCCAAAGTACAAAGCGCCCTGCTAGAAGCCATGCAGGAACGGCAGGTAACCATTGGCGACGAAACCTTTAAACTGCCCGAACCCTTCCTCGTACTCGCCACCATGAACCCGGTAGAGCAGGAAGGCACCTACCCGCTGCCCGAAGCCCAGGTGGACCGCTTCATGCTGAAAGTGGTTATCACCTACCCCAGCCGCGAGGAAGAACAACGCATCATCCGCCAGCAACTGAGCACCAACCCCACAAAGCCGAAACAGATTCTCAACACCGCCGACATTATACGCGCCCGCCAGACTGTGAGCAGCGTATATCTCGACGAAAAAATTGAGCGTTACATTGTAGATATCGTTTTCGCCACACGCTTTCCCGACCAGTACCGCCTGCCGGGGCTGGCTCCGCTTATTTCGTTTGGCGGTTCGCCCCGGGCCAGCATTAACCTGGCGCTGGCGGCCAAGGCTTACGCGTTTTTACAGCACCGCGGCTTTGTAATTCCCGAAGACGTGCGCGCCGTGTGCCACGATGTGTTGCGCCACCGCATTGGCCTTACCTACGAGGCCGAAGCCGAAAACGTAACCACCGAAGCCATCATCAACCAAATCCTCAACGTGGTACAGGTGCCCTGAGCACCCGCACGATCGCACGCCCGAGCATGGAAACCAGCGAACTGCTGAAAAAAGTACGCCGCATCGAACTGAAAACCCGCAGCATGAGCTCGCAGGTGTTTTCGGGCGAATACCACAGTGCATTTAAGGGTCGCGGCATGACGTTCAGCGAAGTGCGCGAATACCAGCCCGGCGACGAAGTACGTACCATTGACTGGAACGTGACCGCCCGTCTGAATCACCCGTACGTAAAGGTGTTTCAGGAAGAGCGCGAACTCACGGCCATGATTCTGGTGGACATGAGCGCATCGGGCGCATTCGGTACGCACGCGCAGATGAAACGCGAACTGCTTACCGAAGTATGCGCCGTGCTTTCGTTTTCGGCCATTCAAAACAACGACAAGGCCGGCGTGTGCTTTTTCAGCGATTCGGTAGAACGTTTCATCGCCCCGCGAAAAGGCCGTCCGCACATCCTGCGCATCATCCGCGAACTGGTGGAAATGCAGCCGCTGGGCAAAGGCACCAACCTCGAAACCGCGCTCGACTATTGCACCAATGCCCTCAAGCAACGCTGCATCCTGTTTGTGCTCTCCGATTTTATGGCTCCCGATGCCGAGCGTATGCTGCGCATGGCCAACCGCCGTCACGATGTGGTGTGCATAAACATTTTCGACCGCCGCGAACAGGAACTGCCCGATGCAGGAATTATTCAGATCGAAGATCCCGAAACGGGCACACTGCAATGGGTTGATACTTCCAATGCCCGCGTGCGCCAGGAATATGCCCGGCAGGCCCGTATGCACCGCCTGCGCATCGACAATATGTTTAAACGCTGCGGCGTGGATGCCACACACATTGCCACCGGCGATGATTACGTAAAAATTCTCTCGGCCCTGTTTCACAGCCGCGAAAAACGGGCCATTAAACGATGAGGCGCTGCATTTACACCTTATTGCTCGTTTTTCTGCACACCCTCCTCGGCGCGCAAACCGGCCCGCGTGTGGAAGCCAATGCGGCATTGCAGCGAAATACCATACGCATTGGCGAACAGATACAACTACGCCTCAGTGTACGTTACCGCGAAGGTTCGCAGAAAACAACCGTTACCTGGCCCGCACTCAAAGACACGCTTTGCAGAGGCATTGAAATAATTAAAACCGATAGCCTGCACACCGACCTGCGCGACAGAACTTCGGTGCTCTACGAGCAATGGCGAAACGTTACCATTACCTCATTTGAAGAAGGACAATGGATAATTCCGGCCATGACATTTATGGTGGATAATAAACCATTCGCCACACCGCCGCTGATTTTAACGGTTACCACGGTGGCGGTTGACACCACGCAGGATATAAAAGACATTAAAGATATTTTAGAAACACCGCCGCCCATTCTCAAAGAGAAGAAAGAAAATTCGATGTGGTGGTGGATTGCCGGAGGGGCATTGGTAATTATTGCTTCGGGAATAATACTCTGGCTCATTAACCGCAAAAAACCTGCACCGCAGCCCAAACCCGAAATGATTACCCCCGGTCTCGAACCGCACGAAAGGGTGCTGCAGGAACTCATTGCCCTTGGCCAAAGAAAAATGTGGGAAGAAAAAGGCGAACTCAAAAATTACCACACCCGCCTCACCGAAATTCTGCGCAGCTGGGTGGCCGAACGCTACCGCATGGGCGCACTGGAAATGACCACCGGCGAAATTCTCCAACACCTCCGCTATAAGTATGCCGACGAAACCGCCATACTACTCCTGCGCGATGTGCTGCTGATGGCCGATACGGTGAAGTTTGCCAAAAACATTCCGGTTCCCGAAGACAATGTGCGCAGCCTGAATACGGCCATGGAATTTGTGCGCAAAACACCGTTCCCCGCTCCGCAATTTGTTCCACCTCAAACACCGCCGCAGCCATGATGAGTTGGTTTGGAGAACTCGTGTTTGCCTATCCGGTGGTATTCTGGGCCATGCTGCTGCTGCCCGTGGTACTGGTGCTTGTGCTGCTGCGCCGCAAAACGCAGTCGAGTGTGGTGCTTTCATCGGCAAGATTTATTGTAAATGCCAAAACTCCGGCACGCATTACCTGGCGGCCGGTGCTGCTGGGGCTGCGTTTGCTGGCATTGGTGCTGCTGTTTATTATTGTGGCACGGCCGCAATCGCGCAATGGGTGGAAACGCAATCCGAAAGAAGGTATTGATATCATGCTTTCGATAGACGTTTCGCCGAGTATGAATGCGCAGGACATTCCGCCCACACGTTTGGATGCGGCCAAGCGCGAGGCCATTCATTTTGTGCAGGAGCATCCCGACGATCGTATCGGTGTGGTGGTGTTCAGCGGCGAAACTTATACGCTGAGTCCGCTTACGTCTGACCATGGCGCACTCACCGAACTATTGGACGGCATCGGCTCAAACGATCTCGAAGCGGGCACTGCCATTGGCATGGGGCTGGCCAAAGCCACAGAACGATTGGAGAAAAGCGAAGCCAAAAGCAAAATCATAATCCTTCTCAGCGACGGCGAAAACAACGCGGGCGAAATTGGCCCGCTGGATGCAGCCAGACTGGCCAAAACGCTGGGCATAAAAGTATATACCATTGGCATCGGCTCCGACCATGAAGCCCTGCAGCCCATTGCCCGCAACCCCGACGGAAGCTACGTGCAATCATACCGCAAAACCAATATCGACGAAAACGAACTGCTGGCCATTGCCGAAATGACCGGTGGCCGTTACTTCCGTGCTTTGGATGCCGAGCGGTTGGAGAAGGTATATGCCGAAATAAGCCGTCTCGAAAAATCGGAATTCGAAGACAGCTCGCAAACCGAGCAGCGCAACGAGGAATTTATGCCTTTCCTGATAGCTCTGCTGATAATTGTTTTGGCCGAAGTGATTTTGCGTTACACCGTTTTTGACACCACCAACTAACTGCGCCCGATGAGTTTCGAATATCCCTGGATGTTGCTGTTGCTGCTCGCCTTTGTTCCGGTGTGGCTGCTGTTTCTGCACACCAGCCGGCGCAGGCAGGAACGTTTAAACCGCTTTGCCGACACGGCACTCATGCGCCGCCTGCTCAAAGGCGATTCGCCCGCGCTGCGCAACTGGCGGTTTATTCTCGTGTCGGGCGCATTGCTTATTGTGCTGTTTTGTGCGGCAGGCCCGCGCATAAGAGGAGGCAAAGAAACCGTGGTGCTCAACGGTGTGGACATTGTGCTGGCCATTGACATTTCAAACAGTATGCGCGCCAACGACCTTCAGCCCAACCGCCTCGAGCGTACCAAGCTGGAAGTGGCCCGCCTGCTGCAGAAATCGGAGAACGATCGTTTTGGCATTGTGGTATTTGCCGGACGTGCCATTCCGCAGCTTCCGCTTACCAACGATAAAGGTTCGGCACTGTCGGTAATTGAAGCACTTTCTACCGGCGATATTATGCGGCAGGGAACCAATATTGAAGAAGCCATTCAGATTGCCACACGTTCTTTTGGCGAAGACGGGAAGGCCCGCGCATTGGTAATTATCAGCGACGGCGAATCGCACGAGGGTGATCCGGTGGCGGCTGCGCGCGAACTGGCGGAAAAGAAAAATGTAATTGTATCGTGCATCGGTGTGGGATCGGCTTCGGGTTCCACCATTCCCGAAATTGATAATTACGGAAAAATGATTGGCGATAAGCTGGATGAAAACGGACAAAAAGTAATTACCCGCCTCAACGAAGACCTGCTGCAGCAAATAGCCTCGGCCGGTGGTGGCAGTTATGTGAAAGCCACTGCATCTGATTTTGGTCTCGGACAGATTTATGGTAAATTGCAGGGACTGAATAAAACAACCACTTACCTCGAACGTTTTACCAGCTACCGCACCCTTGTACCCTGGCTGCTCATTGGTGCATTGGTGCTGCTCCTTACCGAAACATTGCTGCCCGAAGGCAAACGAAAATAAGTGCTCATGAAAACGTATTTCATCCTGCTGCTTGTGCTGCTCTGCCACGTTACCCGTGCGCAGGATGCCGACTCAGTGCTGCGCGATCCGTGGCGGCACACGCGCGCGGGCAACGAAGCCTACAAACAGGGCAATTTCGGCGATGCCGAAAAACGCTACGAACGGGGAATCAATCTCGATACTTCCACAATAAAAAATGCAGCCCGTTTCAACCTCGGCAATGCCCGCTACCGACAGAAAAACTATGCCGGTGCCGTAGAGGCTTACACCAATGCCGTGTCGGGAAACAATGCCGATACACTTTCGAAAATTTACCACAACATCGGCAACAGCATGGTAAAGCAGGAACAGCTTGAAGAAGCCGCCAACGCCTACCGCGAAGCCCTGCGCAAAAATCCGAACGACGAAGACACCCGCTACAACCTGGCCTGGGTGCTCGAAAAACTCAAGGCACAGCAAAAACAAAACCAGCAGCCCCCGCCCAATCAGCAGCAGCAAAATCAGAATAATCAAAATCAGGAGCAGGATCAGAAAAATCAGCCGCAGCCACAGCAGCAGATGATGACTCAGGAAGAAGTAAAGAAAATGCTGCAGGTTATGAAAGATCAGGAACAGCAGACCCGCAAAAAAATGCAGCGAAGCCGTCAGCAGTCGGGACGGCCACGCCGTTACAGCAAAGACTGGTGATACCGGCCACACACATAAAACCCTTACTTCTTGCAGCGGCATTTTTTCTGTCGCTCGGTCTTGCCGCACAAAAAAACAAAGCGGTGCTTTCGCGCAGTTCAATTTCGATGAGCGAAACCACCCAGCTCACCCTTACTGCCGAAGGCGATCAGATTATTTCGGCTTTCTCAGGCCCGGTGTCTCCCGGAGTAATGGTGCTGAGCGATTTTTCCAGTTCCAATACGGTTAACGGCAAAGTGCAACTCGTGCAGCGTTTCGAACTGCAACCTTTGCAACCGGGCACCTGGACATTGGGCCCGTTTGTAGCCAGAGGCCGAAACGGGCCGGTGCGCATTCAGCCGGTTACACTTACCATTACCGGCCAGCCTGTATCGTCGGGATTTTCGGGTAAAGAAATTTTCCTGCAAAGCGATTTACCCGGCAAAACCTTTTACGAAGGGCAGGAAATTGCCGTAAACGTGCGGGTATATGTGCAGGAAAGTTATGGCTGGCAGCCCGGCATGCTTCCGCTCTCGTCGCCCTCGTTTGTAGGCTTCTGGCACGAACGCGGGCCCGATGGTGTGCAATACGGCGACACCACCATTGTGAAAAACGGCAAACGATATACCGGCCACACCCTGCTGCGCGAATTTTTGTTTGCCTCACGCACCGGCTCACTCAGCATACCCGCCTTCAACTACGAATGCCAGCTTACCTCGCCCTCCGGAAACGGCTTTTACACCGAAACACCGGTAAATCTGCTCAGCGATCCGCGACAGTTGCAGATTATTCCTTTCCCGGCAGGGGCACCGGCCGGTTTTGCCAATATCGCCGGCTCGTTCAGTCTGCGCGCATCGCTCGATAAGCCGAGGGTAAAGGCATTTGATGTGGTTACGCTCACCATCACCATTTCGGGACAGGGCAACCTGCGCACCCTGCAAATGCCCGCTCCAGTGCTGCCCGACAGCATAGACGTGCTCCCCGGCCAAAGCGACGACAGCACCACCGTAACCGCATTTGGCGTGCTCGGCTACAAAGTGTTTACCTGGACCCTCATTCCCAAACAGGCCGGAAAATTTCTGCTCGACTCCATCAGCTTTGTGTATTTCAGTCCCGAAAAGAAACAATACATCACCCTCTCCACCCCGCCCTTCGAACTGCTCGCCGACCCGCCCGATCCTGCCATTGCCAGTCAGGTAAACACAGCACCCGCAAACCAGTTAACCACGGGCGAAAAACAACTCACCTGGCTCTATGTGCTGCTCATTGTGTTACCGGTAGCCCTGCTCGGGCTGCTCTGGTGGTGGCGTATGCGCAAAAGGCAAAAACCCGAAGCAGAAATACAGCCCGAAACACCAGCACCGCAGCCCATATCCGCAGCAGCAGCACACACACCCGTGTTTTCGCAACTGTTTCAGCATTACCGACAGCTCCCTCCCGAAGAGTTTATAAAACTCCTTTACACCTCCTGGCATAACGAACTATGCCGGTACGCCGGAATTTCACCCACAGGCGCATCGCTGCAAACCATACGCTACGGCCTGCTCAATAAAAACCACCCCGAAGCACTCTGCGAAGAAGCACTGAGGCCGCTCGATGAGCTTGCCCTGCTTCGTTTTGCCTCTCCTACCGATACTCATTGCAGATACTGGCTCGATGAATGCCACAGACTGAAACAACTGCTCGACACCTGATTTTTATACCCGATTAGATCTTCCACTTAGATGATTAACCTTTCCTTTTAATGAAAAATCAGTTGCAGGGTTAGTTTTTTGCCTTACCTTTTCCATGGCAAACAATAACTCATGAAACTATTACCCTACCTCACACTTGCAGCATGTTGTGCTTTCGGCCTGAACGCGTATGCACAAAGCGGCTCCACACCGGTAAACGGCCAAAACCCAATGGCTGCACCGGTTCAGACCAATCTCCCGCAAACTGCTGCAGTGAACAATAGCAATACGCCCACTCCCTTAGACGGAAACGCGGTACTCGGGCCCACATATTCCTTCAGCGATTGCGGATTGAACTACACCACAGCCAGTTTAAAACTGGGCCAGCGTTTTTCGCCGGTAGGTGTGCCGCAGCCCGCCACATTTACCATTTCGGGCATTCCGGCCACGGCCAACATTATTCAGGCATACATCTGGTGCGATGCTTCGGGCACCGGCGCACCAATTACACTGAATGTGACCAATCCGTTTTTTGTAACCCAGACTTTCCCTATGACGCTCATTGGCAGCGACCAGGACAAATGCTGGGGCTATGCGGGCACACACTCTTACCGGGCCGACCTTACGCCCATTGCCTGGGGAAACGGCAACTACACCATAAGCGGCTTTCCCACCGGCAGCCCCGACGATGTGGACGGAGCCACCCTGATGATAATCTGGAGCGATCCCACCGCCACCTTTCAGGGTGATATTGTAATCTGGGACGGTGCAGTGGTAATTAACGGCGGAACCAACAGCACAACAATCAACAACTTTACGGCCTGCTCGCTGGCGGTGAATAATGCCCGCGCATTCATGTGCATCGCCGATTTGCAGGGCATTGGTTCGCAGCTTACACTTAACGGGGTGTTTCCAATAACCGTTGTGGAAGACTGGTGGAATTACATTGATGTGCCTACCACGGTAACACCCAGCCAGAACACCTCAGTGTTTGGCAACAATTCGATCGGCGATTGTTACAATATGTGCATGATAGGGCTGTATTTCCAGAGTACCTGCCAAACGTGTTGTGTCAATCCGTTTACACTCAACATGAGTTCCACACCCAGTTCGTGTACGGCCAGCAATGGCACGGCTACGGCCACACCCGTTGGCGGAACTGCGCCATTTACCTATGCCTGGAACTCCAGCCAAACCAGTCAAACAGCCAGCAATTTACCTCCTGGACAATATATAGTAACCGTGTTTGACTCGGCAGGCTGTTCGGCCACCGATACAGTGGTGGTAAACGGCGTTGGTTCGCTTAACATTACCCCTTCGCAGCAAAATGTGGCCTGCCACGGAGCCGCAACAGGCTGGGCACTTGCACTCCCCAACGGAGGCAATGCACCCTATACGTATGTGTGGAGTACGCCCAATGGCAACGACAGTATTGCCACCAACCTTGCGGCAGGAACATACACCGTAACTATAAGCGATAATTTTGGCTGCGACAGCACACACGTATTTACCATTACCGAACCACCGCTTGTTCCGCTTGTGGCCAACCTTACCGGCACCAGCGCATTGTGTATTGGTGCACAGGCCACGCTCACCGCCACCGCATCGGGCGGAATTGGCGGGCCTTACACCTACACCTGGCTCAATGCCACCGGCACCGGCAACACCGCCACCGATTCGCCCGTGGCCACCACCACATACAGTGTGGTAATTAACGACACCTGCGGCACACCCGCCGATACGGCCACCTGGACGGTTACCGTAAATCCGCTGCCGGTCATTACCGTTTCGGGCACACCGCTTCAGGGCTGCCCCACACTCTGCACCGATCTTACAGCCACCTCTGTACCCGCTGCCGTAACTATTGCCTGGACTTTCGGCGATAATTCAACCGGCACCGGAAGCCCGGTAAACCACTGCTATTCGCAAACCGGAACTTACGATATAAACGTGGGTGTGCAGGATGTGAATGGTTGCCAGAACAGCCTTTCATTGCCCGCCTACATTACCGTGCATCCGGTTCCTGTGGCCGGAATTGGCATCCTCTCGCCACAGCCTGCCCCGCTCGAAGAATCGACTATTTTGTTTGACGATCTGAGCCAGGGCAGCGACTCGTGCATCTGGAACATGGGCAACTCAAACATTATCACACTCAACAACTGCGGCGATTTCTCCTATACGTATGATGCCATTGGAATATACACGGTAACACAAATCGTGTATAATCAATTTGGCTGTGTGGATTCTACCACGGCCACTGTGGAAATTATACCGCAGTCGATTCTGTACGTGCCCAATACCTTCACCCCCAACGGCGATGGGAAGAACGATTTCTTCACCGCCTACGGTCAGTTTATTGAAAACTTCAACATGCTCATTTACGACCGCTGGGGCAACCTTATCTATACCACCGATGATATGACCCGAGGCTGGGACGGCCGCGCCAACAACGGTAAAGACATTGCACAGATTGATACGTATGTGTATGTAATTACCTACAACGAAACATTCGGGCCGGCCCGGAAATATAAAAAGATTGGTCACGTAAACCTGATCCGGTAAACTTATATTCAACAGTAAAATGCCAAACGGCTGCCTCCTTATCGGGGGCAGCCGTTTTGTTTAACCTTCATTGGGACAGAAAAGCTATTTTTCCATACAAATAAAAACACCCGGTAAAATTGCCAATATCAGAAGGGCGCATTTTAATCTGCCTGCCATTATTTCCCACTCATAAAAGAAGGTTTTCAACCTCAACAGGCGTTTGAGCGCCTGTTAATAACCCTGCTTGTTCAAAAAAGCCGGTTTTCTTGTAGAATTTAAGGGACTCAGCCCCGTGTTATCAGACATTGATTTCCATCTAACACGTTGAAGGTAAAGTACATCATTTGCTTTCTAAGAAGCATTGTTGTAAGTTTCAGATAAGTTTAAAAGAGGCTGTTGGTGTTTAATTATCTGTTTTTCTATGAGGCTCAAGCATATTCTGCATAGCAGACAGCAAAACCTCAGAACAGAGCAAACTCCATCAGGTTCTCAGCCAGAATACACACACCAAAATCCAGGGCTGTATGAATCGAACTTTACGCACACTCCTCCTCACGGCTGTTTTAACTGGCACCATGCTGCCGCTTGCCTCGCAGCAACAGCAAACAGGTTGCCCCGGTGTACCGGGGGCCTGTGGTTATCCGGCACAGCAAAACCAGCGTTCGGGGCCCAGCACACCTGCACCACAGAATGGTAATGGTACGCTTGGTCAGATTTACAACTTCTCCAAGTGCGGGTTGGGCTTTGTTCAGGCTTCACAGCGCTTGGGTCGTCGTTTCACCCCGCAGGGTGTATTGCAGCCAGCCACATTTGCCATCAGCGGCATTCCGGCCTGCGCTGTAATTGAGCAGGCCTACCTCTGGGCACAGGGTTCGGGCAATGGCATGGCTCAAACAGCCACTATTGTAAACCCCAGCTCGGTTAGTCAAAGTTTCCCGATGGCATTGGTGGGCAGCGGCCCCGATAAATGCTGGGGATATGCAGGCTCACATACTTACCGCGCCAACGTTACTTCCATCATTACCGGAAACGGCAATTACATGATAAGCGGTATTCTTACCAACCCGCCCACACCCGGCAACGATATGGACGGCGCCACGCTGATGATTATTTACAGCGATCCCACCGCCGCATTTACCGGCACCATGATTATTCACGACGGTGCGGTAGTAGTAAACGGCGGAACAACCACACGCACCCTCACCGGCATGAACGTATGCCAGAACGTAACAGCCGCCAACGCCACCGCATTTTGTATGGTGGGCGATATTCAAATGAACGGCCAGAACCTTACCATGAACGGCACTCCCGCACCGTTTGCCTGGAACTGGTGGAACTATGTTCAGGTTGGAACCACACTTACTACCGGCCAGACCACTGCCAACTATACACTTACCTCAGGCGGCGACTGCTTTAACCTTTGTGTAATTGGTATGTACTATCGTACTACCTGTGTGCCCTGTACTACTTCGGCATTAACTACCACGCCGGTAGTTACGCAGGCCACCTGCAGCAACTGCAACGGTTCGGCCACGGTGAATGTGACACCGGCGGGCAGTTACAACTATTCCTGGGCACCCTCGGGCGGTAATGCGGCCACGGCCACAGGGTTATGTCCGGGCACCTATACCTGCACCGTTTCCAATGCCTGCAATACAGCCACAGTTGCAGTAACCATTACCTCCACTGGCGGCGGTTTAACCGTGGCCAATGCCAATCAAACCAATATCGACTGTTTTGGCAACTGCATAGGAGCCACCACAGTTTCCGTTACGGGAGGTAACGGGCCGCTCACCTATTCGTGGGCACCCAACGTAAGCAATACAGCCACGGCCACAAACCTGTGTGCGGGCACGTATGTAGCCACGGTTACCGACGGGGCCGGATGTTTCGATTCCGAAACAATTACCATTACACAACCACCACAACTTACCCTTGCGCCCTCACAAACCAATGTGCTGTGTTTTGGAGGAAACACCGGTACTGCTACCATAACCAGCAGCGGAGGTGCGGGTAACAACACCTATTCGTGGACACCCAACTCGCCCAATACTACCAACGGCAACACCAACACAGCCACGTCACTCACCGCAAATACGTATGTGGCCACAGTAACTGATGCAAACGGCTGCACAAGCACCACTACATTTACCATTACCGAACCGCCGCAACTTACAGTGAGTGTAAGTTCGCAACCCTCCACCTGCAACAACAGCAACGGTTCTGTAACGGCCACACCTTCGGGAGGCAGCGGTAATCCTACCTACCTCTGGACACCCGGCAATGGCAATACCCAAACCGTAAGCAACCTTGCACCCGGTGCATACTCGGTACTGGTGACAGATGGAAACGGCTGTATGGCTTCGGCAGGTGTATCGGTAGTAGCCACTGCCACACCCATATTAAGTATTAGTGCGGTTACCGATGTGCTTTGCTACAACGGAAACACCGGCTCGGCCACGGCAGTAAACAACGGCGGCAGCCCGCCCTACAACTGCAACTGGAGCAACGGCGATACCACCTGGACAGCTTCCAACTTAGCCGCCGGTACATACACACTCACCGTAACCGATGCAAACGGCTGTACCGATACCACTTCGGTAACCATAACACAGCCCGCGCAGCTTACCTCCACCCAAACGGCTGTGAATGCTGATTGCTTCGGAGCCGCCACCGGCAGCGCCAGCATGACCGGCACCGGAGGCAGTGGTGCTTATACTTTTGTATGGACACCCGCCGCAAACAGCACGGTAAATGGCAACACTTCCAACGGAAACAATATGCAGGCCGGCACTTATGTATGCACGGTTACCGATGCAAACGGCTGTACCGACTCGCAAACAATTACCATTACCGAACCGCCGCAGCTTACCGTACAGATGCAATCCACACCTGCCTACTGCAACCAGGCAAACGGCTATGTAAATGCCATTGGCGGCGGCGGCACCGGCAACCTTAATTATGTATGGAATCCGGGCAACCTCGCCCAGCAATCGTCAAACGTAATTCCGCCCGGATTGTACTGGGTAACTGTAACCGATGGCAACAACTGCAGCATTGTGGACAGTGTGCAGGTAAACAACACGCCCGGCGTAATACTCACCGCCAACGCACCCACTTCGGTAAGCTGCTACAACGGTACCGATGGCGCGGCAAGTGTATCGGCAAGCAATGGTCAGGGGCAATATACCTATGCCTGGTCTCCCAACGTGAGTACTACCAGCTCGGCATCGCAGCTTGCCGCAGGTAATTATGTGGTAGTGGTATTCGACAGCACGGGCTGCTCGGCCACCACCACGGTAACTGTAACACAACCTGTACAGCTTACTGTTACCGCATCGGCCAACCCGGCTGCCGTGTGTGCCGGACAGCCGGTAACGCTTACGGCATCGCCCTTTGGAGGTACGCCGGGTTATCAGGCCGCATGGTCGCCTGTAAACTTAACCGGCCTGCAGCCGAGCTTTACGCCAACGGCCTCCACACCGGTTACCCTAACTCTCACCGACCTTAACGGCTGCACAGCCACAGCCACCACCAGCATTACAGTGAACCCGCTGCCCACACCGCAGTTTACGGCAAACAATACGCAAGGCTGCGCACCGCACTGCGTAAACTTTACCGAACAAAGCGGCCCCGGCAACTGGGTCTGGAACTGGGATTTTGGCGATGGCAACACGGGCACAGGCACAGGCACACCCAACAACTGCTACAACCTGGCCGGTACATACAGCGTGCAGCTTACACTTACCGATGCCGCTTCGGGTTGCAGCACCACGGTGGTTATGCCCAACTACATTACCGTATTTGCCAATCCCATTGCCGGATTCGGCTTCTCACCCACCAATCCGAGCATGGTAAATCCGAATGTGTTCTTTACCGACGCATCCATTGGTGCCGCAAGCTGGTCGTGGAATTTCGGCGATGTGCTTAACTCCTCTTCCACCCAGCAGAATCCCTCATTTACCTACCCCGATCCGGGCTGCTACGCCATTACACAAACCGTAACCAGCGCCGACGGCTGCACCGATATTGCCACCGACAGTGTATGCATTGAACTTGAAGCCTCGCTTTTTGTCCCCAACGCATTTACACCCGATGGCGACGGAATAAATGATTTCTTCATTCCGCTCGGTACGGGTATTGATGCCAGCCAATATCAACTCTGGATATACGACCGCTGGGGCAATATGATATTCTTTACCGATAATCCGCAAACCGGCTGGGACGGCCGCGCCAACAACGGTAAAGACATTGCACAGATTGATACGTATGTATGGCGTTTGAAATACTCTGATGTAACCGGCACCAAACATAATCTGCTGGGTAAGGTTACGCTTATCAAATAAAGCGGCAACTCTTTTCATATCTCTACGGAGGCATTTATGTAACCATAAATGCCTCCTTTTTTTGATACCTGGAGAATGTGGGATAATGTCTTTTTCCGCAATCAATATCAGAAGCCCGATTCTTTCATCTTGTAAACAGATCCTGTCTCCTCTTTTAATTTACTGCAAATTACCGGCCTTTTCATCCCTTTCCGATAACCCGATCTGTTAATAACCCCTCATTATCAGCCATTTTTACCCAAACCCGGCTAGCAATTATCAGATAAAACAACCTCAGGCTGATATTTGAAAATCGGCCAAAACTCTTGCTTTTGCAAGCAGCAGATTGTACATTGCTTACATATCACCCAACCAGGAAAGAACACATCTTACTTATCAAAAACACTTGCAATATGAAGCAAACGCTACGCTTTTTCATATTGTTCGTTGTTTTGTCGGCAGTTTCCCCGCTGTTTGCACAGCAACAAACACGCACCACCTCCGGCCCGGGCATACCCGGTTTGCAGGGCTATCCGGCCACACCGCCGCAGGCCAGGAATGGTCCGGGTAATCCTGCACCACAAAACGGAAACGGCACACTGGGCCAGATTTATAATTTTACCAAGTGCGGTTTGGGATTTACCCAGGCCTCGCAGCGTTTGGGTCAGCGGTTTACACCTCAGGGTGTGTTGCAGCCTGCTACCTTTGCCATCAGCGGCATTCCGGCCTGTGCCACCATTGAGCAGGCCTATCTCTGGGCCGAAGGTTCGGGCGATGGTTCGGCACAAACGGCCACCATTGTAAACCCGTCAAGTACAAGCCAGAATTTTCCCATGGCCCTTGTAGGATCGGGCCCCGACAAATGCTGGGGCTACTCAGGGTCACACACCTACCGCGCCAGTGTAACGCCCATTATTAACGGCAATGGCAACTACACGATAAGCGGTTTGATGGTAAGCCCGCCCACTTCGGGAAACGATATGGACGGAGCCACGCTGATGATTATTTACAGCGACCCCTCTGCCGCATTCAGGGGAACAATGGTCATTCACGACGGTGCGGTGGTAATAAACGGCGGCACCACCACACAAACGCTTACCGGCATGAGTGTGTGCCAGAATGTAACTGCCGCCAATGCCACTGCATTTTGCATGGTGGGCGATATACAGATGACCGGCCAAACCTGCACCATGAACGGAACCAATGCCCCGTTTGCATGGAACTGGTGGAACTATGTACAGGTAAATACTGCTTTAACCTTGGCGCAAACCACTGCCGCATACACCATGACTTCGGGAGGCGATTGTTTTAACCTCGCTGTCGTCGGCATGTACTTCCGGACTACGTGTACGCCATGTACCTCGTCGTCGCTTACACTCACGCCATCGAGTACACCAGCCACCTGTTCAAACTGTAACGGCACAGCTTCGGTGAGTGTATCACCGGCGGGTTCCTATACCTATTCGTGGGCACCCAGCGGAGGCAATGCAGCCACTGCCACGGGCTTATGTCCGGGTACATACACGGTAACCGTATCGAATGCGTGCAACACGGCCACAGTGGCTGTTACAGTAGGCAATACCGGCGGCGGATTAACAGTAAACAGTGCCGGACAAACCAACGTAAACTGCTATGGAAACTGCACCGGATCGGCCACGGCTACGGTAACGGGCGGCACGGGGCCATATACTTATTCCTGGGCGCCAAGCGGCGGCAATGCGCCCACGGCCACAGGTTTATGCGCCGGCACCTACACCATAAACGTTACCGATGCCAATGGCTGCACCGGAAACCGCACGTTCACCATTACACAACCGCCACAACTCACCAATACATTTACACAAACCAGCGTGCTTTGCAATGGCGGCAATACCGGCTCAGCTTCTGTAACAGCCAGCGGCGGCACACCGGGCTATACATTCAGCTGGAGTCCTGCTGTGACCAACACCACCAGCGGAAGCACCAACACCGCCACCGGCCTGAGTGCAGGCACCTACGTATGCACCATTACCGATTTAAACGGATGTACATCCACGCGCACCATTACCATTACACAACCGCCTGCACTTGCCAATACATTTACGCAGGTAAACGTGCTTTGTAATGGTGGCAATACAGGCTCGGCCTCGGTTACAGCCAGCGGCGGCACACCGGCATATACATTCAGCTGGAGCCCTGCAGTGGTCAACACCACCAGCGGAAGCACCAACACCGCCACCGGCCTGGGTGCAGGAACCTACGTATGCACCATCACCGATTTGAATGGCTGTACTTCCACTCGCACCGTAACCATTACACAGCCACCGGCACTCACCAATACATTTACCCAGGTAAACCTGCTTTGCAACGGTGCAAACAATGGCTCGGCCACGGTAACTGCATCGGGCGGTACACCGGGTTATACCTTTAGCTGGAGTCCGGCCGTGGCCAATACCACGAGCGGAAGCAGCAACACCGCCACCGGCCTTGGTGCAGGAACTTACGTATGCACCATTACCGATCTTAACGGCTGTACTTCCACACGTACAGTAACCATCACACAGCCTGCAGCATTAACCAACACCTTCACTCAAACCAGTGTGTTGTGCAATGGAGGAAACACAGGTACTGCTTCAGTTACCGCATCGGGCGGTACGCCGGGTTATACCTTCAGCTGGAGCCCCGCGGTGACCAACACCACCAGCGGAAATACAAACTCAGCCACCGGTCTTGCCGCAGGCACATACGTGTGTACCATCACCGATTTGAATGGTTGTATTTCCACACGTACAATTACCATTAACCAACCACCTGCACTCGCACTTACCACAAGTTCCACCAGCACCACCTGCGGCAACAACAATGGTTCGGTAACCGTTTCCTCAACCGGTGGTACAGGTGTGGTAAACTTCTTATGGACACCGGGCAATTACACCACAGCAACTGTAAGCAATCTCGCAGCAGGCAGCTATGTGGTTACTGCCACCGATGCCAATGGTTGTACGGCCACTGCCACGGTAACGGTGAATAATTCGAGTGCAATTGCTTCTACACAAACATCGGTGAATGTGCTGTGTAATGGCAACACCACCGGCTCGGCTACGATAAACGTTACCGGCAACAATGGCACAGTAACATATGTATGGTCGCCCAACGTGAGCACTACAAACTCGGCCTCCAACCTTGCTGCCGGCACATACGTGGTAACTGCCACTGATGCCACGGGTTGTGTAACCTCTCAAACTATTATTATTACACAACCCACTGCACTCACCAATACCTTCACACAAAGCAATGTGCTTTGCAATGGTGGTAATACTGGTTCGGCCACAGTTACCGCAGCAGGTGGTACACCGGGTTATACCTTCAGCTGGAGTCCGGCAGTGACCAACACCACCAGCGGAAATACAAACTCTGCCACCGGCCTTGCCGCAGGCACCTACGTGTGTACCATTACCGATTTGAATGGTTGTATTTCCACGCGTACAATTACCATTACCCAACCACCTGCACTCGCACTTACCACCAGTTCCACCAGCACCACCTGCGGCAACAACAATGGTTCGGTAACTGTTTCTTCAACCGGTGGTACAGGCGTGGTAAACTTCTTATGGACACCGGGCAACTACACCACAGCTACGGTAAGCAATCTTGCAGCAGGCAGCTACGTGGTTACTGCCACCGATGCCAATGGTTGCTCGGCCACGGCCACCGTTACAGTAAACAGTTCGAGTGCAATTGCTTCTACACAAACTTCGGTGAATGTGTTGTGTAATGGAAACACCACCGGCTCGGCCACCATAAACGTTACCGGCAACAATGGCCCTGTAACTTATGTATGGGCGCCCAACGTGAGCACTACAAACTCGGCCTCCAACCTTGCTGCCGGCACTTACGTGGTAACTGCCACAGATGCCACGGGCTGCCCCACTTCGCAAACTATTGTCATTACGCAGCCAACGGCGCTCACCAACACTTTCACACAAAGCAATGTGCTTTGCAATGGCGGCAATACAGGCTCGGCCACAGTTACCGCCGCAGGTGGCACACCGGGTTATACCTTTGTATGGAGCCCGGCAGTAACCAACACCACCAGCGGCTCGTCGAACACGGCCACTGGTCTTGGCGCAGGCACATACGTATGTACCATTACCGATTTGAACGGTTGTATAAGTACACAAACCATAACCATTACGCAGCCCACCGCCATTTCACTTAGTGTAAATACTGTGCCGTCAACCTGCGGCAACCCCAACGGTTCGATTACAGCCACGGCATCGGGCGGAACGGGTACGCTGAATTATTTGTGGACACCGGGCAACTACACCACGGCCACGGTAAACAACCTTTCGGCAGGGCCTTACACCGTAGTGGTTACAGATGCAAACAACTGCACAGCCACAGCCATTGGCACAATAAACAACCTCGGTTCGCCCTCAATAAATGTAACCGCATTTACCAACGTATCATGCTTCAACGGAAGCGATGGCACAGCCCTTTCGCTGGCCAGCGGAGGCACGGGCCCGCTCTCGTGTTTGTGGAGCAACGGCGACAGCACCTGGGCCATTTCAAACCTTCCGGCGGGCAGCTATGTGGTAACTGTTACTGATGCCAACAACTGTACGGATACCGCTTCGGTAACCATTTCGCAGCCGGTGCAGCTAACCTCTGTGCATACGGCCACCAGTGTATCGTGTTTTGGTGGCAGCAACGCCACGGCCACTGTTACGGGCAGTGGTGGCACGGGAGCTTACACCTTTAGCTGGAATCCGGCTGTAACCAACAGCAGCAGCGGAAACAGCAACACAGCCACCGCACTTGCCGCTGGCAGCTACGTATGCACCATTACCGATGCCAACAACTGCACCGCCACCGAAACGGTAATCATTACCCAGCCCACTGCACTTGCCTCGCAACTTGCAGCTACTGATGCTACCTGTAACGCCGGCTGCAACGGTACACTGAGCGCCACCATAAGCGGAGGCACACCGGGATATACCTACAACTGGTCGTCGGGCTGCACCACTGCAAACTGTAGTAATATTTGTGCGGGCACCTATACCCTCACCGCCACCGATTCGCTGGGCTGCACCATTACCGACAGCATTACGGTTAACGAACCGCCCGCCATGTCGGTACAAATGCAATCGACACCGGCATACTGCAATCAGGCCAACGGGTATGTGAATGCCATTGGTTCGGGAGGCACGGGCAACCTGAGTTATGTATGGAACCCGGGCAACCTGGCACAGCAATCGTCAAACGTAATTCCTCCGGGCACCTATTCGGTAACGGTAACCGACCAGAACAACTGCTGGATTATTGACAGCATAACAGTATCCAACATTCCCGGAGTTGCGGTAGCCGGCAATCCAAGCACATCGGTATCGTGCTACAATGGCACCGATGGCGCGGCCAGTGTAACGGCCACAGGCGGAACTGCACCTTACACCTATTCGTGGGTGCCCAACGTGAGCAGCACTTCGGCAGCTTCATCGCTGGCGGCAGGAAGTTATGTGGTACTGGTGGTTGACTCGGCAGGTTGCAGTGCCACCACCACTGTAACCGTTACACAGCCCATACAACTTACTGCCACAGCCGGAGCAAGTCCCGCAGCCGTTTGCGCCGGACAGTCTGTAACGCTTACTGCGACACCGGCTGGAGGCACACCGGGTTATACGGCAAACTGGCAGCCCATAGGTGTAAACAATTTGCAAACCACGTATGTGCCTTTTTCTTCCGGCACTTTCACGGTAACAGTTACCGACCTTAACGGATGCACCACCACGGCCACCACATCGGTAGTGGTTAATCCGCAGCCCACGCCACAGTTTAGCGGTACACCCACACAGGGTTGCGCGCCGTTGTGTGTAAACTTTACCGATTTGACCGGCGCAGGCACCTGGACGTGGAACTGGGATTTTGGCGATGGCAACACCGGCACAGGCAGCGGCACACCCACCAACTGCTACACATTGCCCGGCAGCTATGATGTACAGCTTACCGTAACCGATCCGGCCACGGGCTGCACGGGTACAATTACACAAACCAATTTTGTAACCGTGTTTGCCAATCCGGTGGCTGCATTTGGTTCGTCGCCCACGAATGCCACAATGGTTAATCCCACCATATTCTTCACCGACTCATCGTCCGGTGCAGTGGCATGGAACTGGAGCTTTGGCGATTTGCTGAATTCCTCGTCCACAGTTCAGAATCCGTCGTTTGCTTATCCCTCGGCGGGCTGCTACGAAGTTACACTCACCGTAACCAGTGCCGACGGCTGTACCGACATTGCCACCGACAGTGTGTGCATAGACCTTGAGGCCACACTGTTTGTACCCAATGCCTTTACACCCAATGGCGATGGCGATAACGAAGTATTCCTGCCCTTGGGCATTGGCCTTGATCCGGCGCAGTATCAGTTATGGATTTACGACCGCTGGGGAAATATGATTTTCTTCACCGATAATCCGCAAACCGGCTGGGATGGTCGCGCCAACAACGGTGCCGAAATAGCGCAGCAGGATGTATATGTGTGGAAACTGAAATGTGCAGATGTTACCGGCCGCAAACACAACCTGCTGGGTACGGTAACATTGATAAAATAATCATTGTTTTGAAGAATAGTTTCCTCGCGGGCGGCAAAAATTTGCCGCCCGCGTTTTTTACGAATTCTCAGTTACATTTGCTTCATGCGAAAAATTCTCCTGCTTTCCGATACTCACGGATACATTGACGAAGCCATACTGCGTTATGCCGAAGGATGTGATGAAATATGGCACGGAGGAGATATCGGCACCACAGAAGTGAGTGATGCGCTGGAGCAAAAAAAATTATTCAGGGCGGTGCATGGCAATATCGACGGGCAGGAAATTCGCATACGTTATCCAAAAATAAACCGGTTTGTGTGCGAAGGCATGGATATACTAATGATACACATTGCGGGAAAACCAGATACCTACACGGCCGAGGTGAAACAGATTTTACAGTATCGTCCGCCACAGGTACTTGTGTGCGGACATTCGCATATCCTCATGGTGAAGCGATCGGAGCGATATGGCTGTATGCACCTCAATCCGGGAGCGGCCGGCAAACACGGTTTTCATCATGTGCGCACCATGCTGCGCTTTGTTATAGACAAAGGCCGCATGAGCAATATGGAAGTAATTGAGCTTGGCCCCAGGGCCGAATTAAAATCAACGAAGACGGTCGGCTGAGCGAACCAGTTCCTCGTCGCGGCGGATGAAGCGGGAAGCGAGGAAAAACAGCAACACATTGGCAGGTACTAAATAAATGCCGGGAGCAAAAGAAACTGTGGCATTCAGTTCAATCGGCACGTTAAACAGCAGGCCGGGCAGAAAAATATCGAGGGCAAGCACTAAAGCAGAAAGGAGCATACCAATGGTACAGAATTTAATCTGCTGTATCCGGTTGTTAAACCTGAAAATGGTAAATACGGCCCATCCGGCGGGAATAAGGTTTACCAGCAAGGCCACCACATTGCTGAGTAAGGTAAGTGTGGGTGCGGGTGCGCCTTTTCCGGCTGCGTAATACATGGGGATAAACAATAAAATAACTGTAATCAGGGCCACACCGGCCAGAAAAAGAGTTTGAATGCGCTGAAGCATATTTGAAAGAGATTAAAAATCAGTCAAAATTGATTAAACCGTCTGTATTCCGCAAATGATTTTTTTTCACCAAAGTACTTGCAAGTGATTATTCTTTGTAATATTGCACAGCAGTTCCAATATGAACTGAATCGTCAGAAATCGATTCCGGTTTCTTTCTTCCGAAAATATTCTATTTAAAACTCTATTAGTTCCACATCTGGGTTCGGGGTATTCACACAGTTTTTTTTCTCTGCCGTGCTTGTTGCTCCTCAATCCTGTCAATTCTGACAAAACTCATTTTTTTCAAAAAGCATGTACGACATTATCGAGCTGAACAGTAAGCTGGTTGGCGAATTGCGTGAAATCGCACGTCAGTTAAACGTCCCCAAGTACGAAACTCTTAAAAAGCAGGAACTGATTTATCAGATCCTTGATTTGCAGGCGGTAGCCGGAGCGGCAAATTCAACTCCCTCGGAAAACACTTCTGAGAGTGAGCAGCAACGTCCCCGCCGCGGACGCAAGCCCAAAAGCGAATCGGGCGGAAGCACCGAAGTTCCCGATCTTTTTGAGGCCAAGCCCGATCCCCGTTTTGTATCGCTCGAAACGGAGACCGAAAATAAGCCGGAAGAAAAACAGCCTTCGGAAACTAAAACCGATGTGGTGAAGCCGGCCGAGAAAAAGCGTTTGCCCGATCCCGACCTGAGTGCCATTACCGACGATGTGGTTCCGCCGGTGGTTTCAGAAAATCCGGCCGAACAGCAAAATCAGCCAAAGCCCTATCAGCAGGGCCAGCAGCAAAAGCCCTATCAGCAGAAGCCTTACCAGCAGGGCCAGCAGCAGCGCCGCGATCAGCAGCAGAAGCCTTACCAGCAGGGGCAGCAGCAGAAGCCCTATCAGCAGGGCCAGCAGCAGAAGCCATTCACGCAGGGCCAGACACCTCCGCCCCCGCCCCCGGCCTACCAGCAGCCGCCCGCCTTCATTCAGGCCCAAAGCGGCCCGCCTGCCGACCCGCAACAAACCACACCCAATCCCCAGCAGCAGCATCCGCAGCAGCAACAACCGCAGCCGCAACAGCAGCAGCCCTATCAGCAGGGCCAGCAGCAACAGCCTTATAACAATAACAACGGCGGAAATAATTTCAACCGCCAGAACAATCCCAATTTCCAGAACCGCCAGCAGCAGCCCCAACAGCCCAAGCAGGACGATTTCTACTCCTTCGACAACATGGTGGCCTGCGAAGGCGTGCTGGAAATTATGCCCGATGGCTACGGCTTCCTGCGCTCGTCGGACTACAACTACCTCAACTCGCCCGACGATGTGTATGTTTCACAGTCGCAGATTAAACTCTTCGGCCTGAAAACCGGCGACACCGTGCGCGGCGCCATTCGTCCGCCCAAGGAAGGCGAGAAATATTTCCCCCTTACCAAAGTCGATAAAATAAATGGCCGCGACCCTGCTGTAGTGCGCGACCGTGTGCCGTTCGACTTCCTCACCCCGCTTTTCCCGAAAGAGAAATTCAATCTCAGCGGAAGCAATGCACGCATGAAAGCCCCGCTCTCGATGCGTGTAATGGATATGTTTACACCCATCGGCAAAGGCCAGCGCGGACTTATTGTGGCGCAGCCCAAAACCGGTAAAACCATGCTGCTGAAAGAAGTGGCCAACGCCATTGCCGATAATCATCCGGAAGTTTATCTGATGATTCTGCTCATCGACGAACGTCCGGAAGAAGTAACCGACATGGCCCGCAGCGTACGCGCCGAAGTAATTGCGTCCACATTCGACGAGCCGGCCGAACGCCATGTGAAAATTGCCAACATCGTACTCGAAAAAGCCAAGCGACTGGTAGAATGCGGCCACGATGTGGTTATTCTGCTCGACTCCATTACCCGCCTTGCGCGCGCCTACAACACCGTGCAGCCTGCCTCGGGCAAAGTGCTTTCGGGTGGTGTGGATGCCAACGCACTGCACAAACCCAAACGCTTCTTCGGTGCCGCACGTAAAATTGAAGGCGGCGGATCGCTTACCATTATTGCCACCGCACTCATTGATACCGGTTCGAAAATGGACGAAGTAATCTTCGAAGAATTCAAAGGAACCGGTAACATGGAATTGCAGCTCGACCGCAAGCTGGCCAACAAACGTATTTTCCCCGCAATCGATCTGGTGGCTTCTTCTACCCGCCGCGACGATCTGCTTATGGAAAAAGACGTGTTGCAACGCATCTGGATTCTGCGCAATCACCTTGCCGATATGAATCCGATTGAAGCCATGGAGTTCCTCCGAGACCGCATGAAAAACTCGCAGTCGAATGAGGAGTTTTTGATTTCGATGAATGGATAAAATGCGGTTAAAGAGATATCATATTTCGAGTATTGTAGCTGGCATAATCACGTTTATGGCTCTGTTTCTTACCCATAAACTTCGCCCTGAAGGTGCTTTATACGCAATACTTTATTATCTGCCCATGATTATGTTGCTTCTTTCAATTTACGCAGCAACTGTCATGAAACGAAGAGAAAATGACGGATACATTTCTTTCAAGAACGCTCTTCAAACGGGATTCTCTGCTGCAATTATTGTTACAATTTTCTTTGGCCTAGCATGGTTTTATAATGTAAATAACAGCGATGTTCATGCTGCTATTGCACAAAAGAAAGCTGGTGGAATGACAATGAAAGAGATCATCGATGAAATTAATGCAACCACTGCAAGTTCGATTACAAATCGGATCATAATGTTCATCATCATGCAACTGTTCCTCGGCTTTTTTATTAGTATTGCTACTTCACTAATATTACGAAGAGAAAAACAGTCGTTATAAAAAGAGGTTGCCAGCTATGGCAACCTCTTTTTATATTGCTTCGGATCAACCGCCGTCGCCAGCTCATCAAAATCTACCCCGTCGAAATTACCCGAAATCATAAGCAACAACACACTGTTGTTCCAATCACGTTATTCCCTGTTATTCGGCTGTTTGGGCGCAATCAGTGCAGCGATGATAATAACCAAACGTTCCTGATAAATTCCTTTCAATAATCAAAGAGGTTGACCAAAATGGTTGACCTCTTTTTTATTCCGGATCCCCCGGAAAGTATATTAGTATTTAAACCATAAAATATTATTAATAGATAATTGAATTTTTATCATACTTCTGATCTAAGACAAAGCTGTTTTTATATCTTTCTTTATTGATATATACATAACCGTTTTCAAACGGTTAACTTATATAACCAGATATCAGATCAAAACGAAATTTCACCTTTTGTATTGAATTAATCTGAAAGAATTTTAACCCATTGTCTGATACTTATTTCAGACAGGGTAAATGCCGTAACCCTGCACAGCGGCAAACAACTAGTTTATATTTCAATGAAAAAGAAAGTTTCGACCCTCGAACTGCTGGTAAAGCGTATTGCCAGTGTAAATGGTGTTCCATCCTCTGTAAGTGCTGTATTCAGGCGCGTAGTACAAGGTTATTTCCTGTCGGTGGCAAACCTGGAAAATCGCAGAATACGCTTCCAGCTTACAGTGGTTATTCCCAAAGCATTAAACGCTGCCGGAGAGCCTATCCGGGAATTTGTAATCGGTGGTGCGGGCACAGCCAATCAGACAGTTGTTTTCGACGTAGTGGGCACGGCTGCCGATCCGAATGGAGGCCAAACGTCAGTTGGTCAGCTCTCTCTTGTAGCCACCAATGCGTTTAACAAAGTATATCAAACACCGGTGTACACACTCCAGGCACATCAGACAGGCAATCTTGCCATACTTCCTGATATTGGCGGCAACTCTACACTGGCTGTAAATGCTGCACTCGAAATTCGTGGTTATGTGGAAATTGAGCAGGTAAGAACCTCCATTTTCGGTAATCCTGCGGCAAACATTCTGCTTACTCCTGAAATACGCGGCACATTCTTAGATAACGCATGGCCTACCGTGAATACCACCGACGAACTTGATTTCGACCAGATCAATTATTGTTTGCCCACCGGAAATGGTGGCTCGGCTTATACATTGGATGCTGTTCCCAGTATTATTTTAGAAGACAGGTTCCCCATTGACATCAAACAACTTCAACAACTTGTGGGCGATGACAATGAACACCTGAAGAAATTGAAAATTCCGATCAATATTTCAGTGACCGAATAATTTCCTTTTCCGATTTTTATATGAACAGGATTATCTCATAGCGAGGTGATCCTGTTTATTTATTGCTTCGGATCAACCACCGCCGCCAACTCATCAAAATTTACTCCATCGAAATTTCCCGAAGTCATAAGCAACAACACACTGTTGTTCCAATCACGTTGTTTCAGCTCAGCCACCAGCGCCGCCGAATCGGTTGATACTTTTATGTCATCCCTTGCAAACGCCTGCCTCACCTGTGCTTCGGTAATGGGCGGCAATTTCTTATGCGCAATGGTATGCGGATTGAAATACACATAAGCCACATCGGCAGTATTCATTGCCCCATTGTATTCGGCCAGGAATTCGGCGGTGAGGCTGCTGAAGGTGTGCAGTTCCATGCAGGCCACCAATGTACGCTGCGGAAACTGTTTGCGCACGGCTGCCGTGGTGGCTTTGAGCTTGGACGGCGAATGCGCAAAGTCTTTGTAACAGTTAAATGTATCGGATTTGCGCACCAATTCTAATCGGCGCGCCGCACCTTTAAATGACTGTATGGCTTCGTCAAACTGTGTTGTGCTGATGCCTGCTTTTTCGCAAATCATGCGTGCGCCTTCGAGATTCATCAGGTTGTGATCGCCAAAGACGAGTAGCGGTACACGGCGGCCGTCTTCGCGCAGCAGTGTGGTGGTGCCGTTTGCAATTTCGTGTGGCGGCACAGTGTAAGCCTGTTTGGTGAGGTGGTGGCCTGCGGTGGTTTCGGCTGTTTCTTTGAGCACTTCATCGTTGCCGCAGTAAATGAGTGTGCCGCCCGATTCAATTTTATTGATGAAAATACGAAACTGCTCCACGTAATTATCAAACGTGGGAAACACATTGATATGATCCCAGGCAATGCCGCTGAGCAGGGCAATGTGCGGATGATAAAGATGAAACTTGGGGCGGCGGTCAACCGGCGAAGCAAGGTATTCATCGCCTTCGAGCACGATGTATTTTGCATCGCGGGTAATTCGCACCATTGTATCAAAACCCGCAAGCTGCGCACCCACCATAAAATCGGTGTCGATGCCGCAGTGTTTGAATACGTGCAGCACCATTGCGGTAATGGAAGTTTTGCCATGACTTCCGCCAATAACAATGCGTGTTTTATCGCGGCTTTGCTCGTAGAGGTATTCGGGGTACGAAAAAATGGTGAGGCCGAGTTCCTGCGCGCGTATGAGTTCGGGATTATCGGCGCGGGCGTGCATACCGAGAATTACCGCATCGAGACCGGGCGTAATTATTTCGGGGTTCCAGCCTTCGTACGCAGGCAGCAAACCTTTGGCGGCAAGACGGCTGCGCGATGGTTCGCGTATTTCGTCGTCGGAGCCGGTTACGTGGTAGCCTTTTTCGTGAAGGGCGAGGGCCATGTTGTGCATGGCGCTGCCGCCAATGGCAATGAGGTGAATGCGCATGGCTGCAACTTAGCAGAAAAGCACGCTGCCGCTGCAACGCAGCTGCTCATGTTTTAAACAGTGCGGCGTTAGCTTTGCTGCGGTTGCGAAATGGTTTTGGCAAAACCCACCGCCGCCACCAATGCCCACACACCTTCGAGTATGGTAAACGGCAGCGAGGGAATGAGCATACTTCCCCAGCAGGCCAGCGCACCGCCCATAAAATTGAGCACGAAATAAATGCGCGAGGAAGCACTGATGAACTTAAACGTGCTCAGAAAAAACGCCGCAAGAATAAGCGTTACGCCCGCTGCCGAAATGATGTCGGTGGTGCTCATGGCTTCCATTTTTTGAAAATGGAAATGGCATTGTGACCGCCGAAACCAAAAGTATTGCTCATGGCATAATTTACTTCACGCTCCACTGCGACGTGCGGTGTGAGGTTGAAACCTTCGGGAATTTCGGGATCGGGGTTGAAGAGGTTTATGGTGGGCGGAATGCGGTTGTCCTGTATGGCGAAGATGCTGGCCAATGCCTCCACCGCGCCTGCCGCGCCAAGCAGGTGGCCGGTCATTGATTTGGTGGAACTGATGTTTACTTTGCGGATATGTTCGCCAAATACTGCGGCAATGGCTTTTAGTTCGGCCACATCGCCGTTGGGTGTGGAGGTGCCGTGTGTGTTGATGTAGTCGATGGCTTCGGGCGTAATGCCTGCATCGTCCATTGCCATGTGCATGGCGAGCTTGGCGCCTGCGCCTTCGGGATGCACGGAAGTGAGATGATACGCATCGGCCGACATGCCTGCGCCTACAATTTCGGCGAGGATGTGTGCGCCGCGTGCCTGCGCATGTTCGAGCGATTCGAGCACCAGTGCAGCTGCGCCTTCGCCCATTACAAAACCGTCGCGGTCTTTGTCGTAGGGCCGCGAAGCCGTGGCCGGATCGTTGTTGCGGGTGCTCATGGCTTTCATGGCATTGAAGCCACCCACGCCCGCTTCGCAAATGGGTGCTTCGGAGCCACCGGCCAGAATGATATCGGCCTTGCCCCAGCGCACGTAGTTAAACGCATCCATAATGGCCGAATTACCCGACGCACAGGCCGACACCGCAGTGTAGTTGATGCCGCGGAAACCATAACGCATGGCCAGTTGTCCGGAAGTAATATCAATAAGCACTTTGGGAATGAAGAACGGGTTGAACCGCGGCGTACCATCGCCCCGCGCAAATTCCGACACCTGTTCCTGAATGGTGTAAAAACCGCCATTGCCACTGGCCCAGATAATGCCCACGCGGTCTTTGTTTACCACGCCTTCGGCCAATATGCCTGCGTGGGCAAGAGCTTCGTCGGCAGCGGCTAATGCGTACCAGGTAACGGGGTCCATGCGGCGCAAGCCCGAGCGGTCGAGCAGCGTTTCGGGATTGAAGCCTTTGAGTTCGCAGGCAAACTGCGTTTTAAATTTCGCCGCATCAAAATGAGTAATGGGTGCGGCACCGCTTTTTCCGGCAAAGAGGTTTTGACGAAAAGCCTCGGCCGTATTGCCAAGCGGAGTTAATGCTCCGATGCCTGTAATTACAACTCGTTTCATTTTTTGGGTGAAGCTGCCCGGCTTTTGGCCGGAGGTTGAACCATGATATCGTTCAGCAATTGCTGCTGAATTTCGGTAAAAATTCGTTTGCCGTAAAGGCGGCTCAGCGGAAGTGAGGCACTGAGCGAAGACAACACAAGCTGTGCGCGGCTGCGCGGCGTACCATTAAAACTGAAACTGCGCTGTTCCCTGCCCGCTGCCAGCACCGTGGCCAGCCATTCGAGAATGGCGGTGGACGTTTTGCGCAGTGCCTCGCTGCACGCGGGCGGAAGCGAATTGAAATCGCTGCCCAGCGCAAGCACAATGCAGAGTTTGCCCTCGCCGGCCGGTTCCTGATACATGCGGCGTATAAAGGCGCGAAGCTGCCCGGCCGGACTGGCATACTGCTGTTCAATTTCGGCCACGGTTTGTTTGAACCCTTCGCCGGCCGACACTGCCACGGCCGTAAGCAAATCGTCTTTATGCGGAAAGTGATAATGAATGGCGGCGGGACGCAAACGCAATGCTTCCGCAAGATCGTAATAGCTGAATGCATTGCAGCCCTGCGTGCGTATCAGCGATTCGCTGAGCGCCACAATTTCGTCTTTACGGCTGCGTGAAGGATTCATTGAAGGCAAAAATACTGATTATTTAGTAAGTAATCAGTTTTCAGAAAATTAATTCGCTTCCAAAAGAATTACAAACCCTGAACGGATGAAACTACAAATGCGGCAATTTGCGTATTTTGCGCTTCGCGAATTTGAAACAGCATTATGAAGACATTATCCATATTCGGCATCGTTTTCAGCCTCATCTGCTTAGGCTGTTCGATATACATGATGAATGTGCAGTGCAATTGTCCGCCTGCCGAAAACCAGCCATTGTTTTACAACTACAACGAAGCGGAGGGCGCTTTTGGCAGCGGGCTTATAAACCTGTTTGTGAGCATATTCTTTCTCATTTTTTCGATCATCACGGCGGTAGTATTTTTCGGAAGTAAAACCGAGCGTACCACCACCAACACCGGCAACTGGCAGCCTCAAACCTACACGCCTCCGCCTCCGCCCCCGCAGCCCAATTACAACTGGCAGCCGGCCAACTACCCGCCGCCCGCGCAAAATCAGCAGTTTACACCGCCGCCGCCGCAAAATCAGCCGCCGCCGCCTGCTCCAAACCAGCAGTGGGCACCACCGGCCCAAACGCCGCCGCCACCGCCGCCGCCCGGCTGGCAGCCACCCGCGGGCGACGATATCAACCGCTGGGCACCCAAGCGCGATAATCCGCCCAACGACACACCTCCGGCAAACTGACATCAGCCACAATGAAACTACACACCATAAATACCGGATTCTTTAAACTCGACGGCGGCGCCATGCACGGCGTAGTGCCCAAGAGCCTGTGGAATACACAAAATCCGGCCGACGAAAACAACCTTTGCTCCTGGGCCATGCGCTGTTTGCTGGTGGAAGACGGAAACCGCCTTGTACTCATCGACAACGGCATTGGCGATAAGCAGGATGCTAAATTTTTTGGCCATTACTACCTGCATGGCGATGCGAGCCTGGAGAAATCGCTGCACGCAGCCGGTTTCAGTTTTGACGATGTAACCGACGTATTCCTCACCCACCTGCATTTCGATCATTGCGGCGGCAGCATACGCTACAACGGCGACCGCAGCAAACTCACCACCACATTTCCCAACGCCACCTACTGGAGCAACGAAGGCCACTGGAAATGGGCCACACAACCCAACGCCCGCGAAAAAGCCAGTTTCCTCAAAGAAAATATTCTGCCCATTGAAGAAAGCGGTCAACTGAAATTCTTCAAAGAGGGCGACGAACTCCTGCCGGGTTTCACCGCCTGGTTTACCAACGGCCACACCGGCGATATGATGATTCCGCACATCCGCTGCAACGGAAAAACCATCGCCTTCATGGCCGACCTGCTTCCCTCGGTGGCGCACGTTCCGCTGCCGTGGATAATGGCTTACGATACACAGCCGCTGCTTACACTCAGGGAAAAAGAACAATTCCTGCCCAAAGCCGCCGCCGAAGAATACATTCTCTTTTTCGAACACGATGCGGTAAACGAATGCTGCACCGTGGCTGCTACCGAAAAAGGAATACGCGTAAAAGATACATTCCCGCTGGCTGCGTTGTTTGACTGATGCCAACGGTTAACGCCGCATGAAAAATCCTAAGTTGTACTGATACCAAATACGCATTAGCCGGGATTTTTTCTTGCACATCGCCACCTAATTTTGAACATCAGATTTCAAATGCTGTTCAATAAACGATCAACTCAACATACCATGAAAAAACCGATTTTATTTTTCCTGCTTCTGATAAGCACTGCATCCTTTGCGGGCGGCGGAATTAATTTCAGCACCGGCAACTGGAATGAAATACGCGCCAAGGCAAAGGCTGAGGGCAAGTACATTTTCCTCGACGGTTTCACCGAATGGTGCTACTGGTGCAAGGTAATGGACAAGCAAACTTTTCCCGATAAAACGGTTACCGATATTCTCAACTCGCGTTTCATTTCGGTGCAGCGCGATATGGAACGCGAAGAAGGAAAGCAACTGAGCATGAAATATCACATTGCCAGTTTTCCTACTTACATCGTGTTTTCGCCCGAAGGTGAATTAGTCTATACCATTGTAGGTTTCCGCGAACCGGCCGATTTTGTGACCGAGCTCATGAATGCCATGACTCCTACAAAACACGAAAAGCGTCCGGGTTTGAATGCTGATCTTGATCCGGGTTATCCCGAATTTTATAAAAATGCTTTCGGTCCGCAGAAAGAACGCAAGCCTGCGAAGGAAGAAGAGATCGATCAGTTTCTTGATGCACAAACCAACCTGCTTTCGGAAGTGGCCTGGAGTGTAATGTGGCGTTTCCCGATTGGCACAAAACATGCCGATTATCTGCTGGCCAACCGCGCCGAGTATGCACGGCTTTATGGCAAATACAATGTGGATAATAAAGTGCAGCAGATTTTGCTTACCCGTGTAAAGGAAGCCGGAGAAGCCAAAGACGATGCCGCATTCAATAAAATTATGACACAGGTGGAAGAACTTTATCCCGGCGATAAAGACACCCGTTTCTCGTTCAATACTACCTACTATCAGGCCACCAAAAACTGGGCGAAATATGCCGCTTCATTTGAAGAGTATGCCAAACCGGGCGAAAACCCGTCGGCCGCAAACTTTGTATGCTGGACTTTGTATGAGGAATGCGACGATAAAGCCATACTCGAAAAAGCGGTAGGCTGGATGAAAGAAGCGGTGCAAAAAGAACCTTCCTACGCACTGGTTGATACTTACGCCGCATTGCTTTACAAAACCGGCAATTATGCAGAGGCTGAAAAAGAAGCCAAACGGGCCATTGACCTGGGCGAGAAGGAAGGCGAAAAAACCGATGCCACCAAAGAGCTTCTCGATAAAATCAGGGCGGCGAAAAAAGGCAAAAAGTAAGTTCCCCACGTACACCCATAAGCATCTCGGCAGGCAATTGAAAGCCTGCCGTTTTTTATGCTGATAATTTAGCGGCGATGCAGACCTGATGTGTTGAACTTATCTAACTTTACACCCCATGCAACCAGAGTTTGAAACCGGTTTGGTGTTAAGTGGCGGCGGTCCGCGCGGGTTTGCCCATTTCGGTGTGCTGAAGGCGCTGGAAGAGCTGAACGTGAAGGTGGACATAATTGCCGGCACCAGTGCAGGCGCGGTGGCAGGGGCATTTTTTGCTTCGGGGAAAAGTGGTGAGGAGGCTTTTGCACTCATTCGCAGTTACAGCGTATGGCGCTGGGCTTCTTTTTTCGGACGGCAGCCGGGCATTATCAGTTTCAGGGATGCGCAGAAACTTTTTTCGAAACACCTTCCGGCAAATTTTGAGGAGTTAAAAATTCCGCTGCTCATTCCCGCTACCGATATTCATGCCGGACAGTTGGAGGTATTCAGCAGCGGGCCTTTGGTGCCGGTGATGTGTGCTTCGTCGGCCATTCCGGTGCTGTTTAAGCCGGTGGAAATAAACGGACGTGTGTTTGTGGATGGCGGCGTACTCAACAACATTCCGGCCGATTTGCTGCGCGGGCGATGCCGGAAAATTATCGGCGTAAGCGTTAATCCGATAAATGAGGCGAAAGGGAAATTAGGCCGCTTTCAATTGGTCGATCGCAGCATAAAACTTGTGATACGCCGCGAAACCGAGCAAAAACGTCCGCTCTGCGATGTATTCATTGAACCGCCTGCCTGCGCAGATGTAAATTTGCTGGAAATGAAATCGGCCCAAAAGCTGTTCGACGATGGCTACCGCAGCACAATGGCTTTAAGCAATGAGTTAGTAAAACTAATTGGCGAGGAAGTTTAGCCAATTGTTAATTTTGCGACATGGAATTAGTGCGCGAGCAACTGCTGTTTTTGATTTCAACACCGCTTTATCTGTTTTTCATAGGCGGTGAAATACTGCTCAGCTATTTCCACAACCGGCATTTCTACACTACCCGTGGCACATTAATGAATGTGTGGCTCTCGGCGATCAACCTGGGGCTCGATTTATTGCTGCGCGGCTTTGTGCTGGTTTTCCTTGGCTGGTTTATGCCCTACAAACTTGTGCAGATAGAAACGCCATGGATTTACTGGACAGTGCTGATGCTCGCCGAAGATTTTCTGTTTTACTGGCTTCACCGTGTTGACCATTACTGCCGCCTGTTCTGGGCTGTGCATGTAACACATCATTCGTCAGAAGAATTCAACCTCACGGTGGGTTTTCGCTCCTCGGTTTTTCAGCCGTTCTATCGTTTCATCTGGTTTATTCCGCTGCCTGTGCTGGGTTTTCGCCCCGAAGATGTGATGCTGATGTATGCCATTACACAGATATACGGTATTCTTATTCACACGCAGTTTATCGGCAAACTCGGGCCGCTGGAATGGATTTTTTCCACCCCGTCGCACCATCGCGTACATCATGCCTCCAATGTGGAGTATCTCGATAAAAATATGGGTATGGTGTTAATTATCTGGGACCGGTTGTTTGGCACTTTTGCTGAGGAAAAGGAAGACGAGCCGGTGCGTTACGGTCTCACCAAAAATCTCCCCAACGCTTTTGATCCGGTAAACACGGTAGTACACGAATGGAAAGACATTTTCCGCGATCAGCAGCAACCTTTAACGGTGAAGGAAAGGCTTGGCTACCTGTTTGGCCCGCCCGGCTGGAGCCATGATGGGAGCAGGAAAACTTCGAAACAGTTGCGGGAAGAATTGAATAGGAGGAAATAAATTTGAAGCGGTAAAAGCTACCTTTGCCAAAATTTTCGGGCAATACTATTTATACAAACGACAACAAACGGTTACAAATAGGTTAAAGTGGTTGTTGATGAAAAATAAATGGGTTGTAAATGAGGAAGATAGATGAGGGAGTGGTAAAAAAGTGAGGAGGGGATTTGGAAAGGGTTGAAAGGAGGATATACTTTTGTGGTGTTATTCATCCGCTAGGTCAGTAGGCTGACATTAAACCAAGCCGCCTGAGTCTGTGCATAATGGGCTGAGGCGGCTTCTCTTTTTTGTGTTTTCGCAGTACGTAAATAGTTTCAGTTGTGTCTTTGCTAAAATTTATCCATTTAAACACATTTTCCCATGAGTGTCAACTACAAAGTGGCCATCCTAATCGATGCGGGTTTCTTTAAGAACCGCTACAAATCAAAGTACAAACGCGCTCCTCTTATTCAGGACATTCCGCAATTTATTGACGGGCTGATGCAGAAGGTGCAAAAGTCAACCGGCAATACCGGAAAGGACGTATTACATCGTATTTATTACTACGATTGCCGTCCTTACGGCGATGTGCAGACAAGGCCCGACGGGGTGAGGATTGATTTTTCGAAGACTACTATTTTTCAATCGTGTAATGCGTTGCATCTGCACCTGCGCACTTATCCGCAGTTATCGTTAAGGCTCGGTGAACTTTCGTTCGACGGGTGGAAGATTGATCCCAAGAAAACAAATGGCCCGTTGCTACCCGATTTCAAACAGAAATCGGTGGATATGAAAATTGGCCTTGATATAGCGTGGATGGCTTACCGCCGCACCGTAGATAAATTAGTGCTTGTAGCGGCCGATTCTGATTTTACCGAGCCGATGAAAATTGCACGGAAAGAAGGCTTGCAGGTGTATCTGGAAACGCTGGGGCAAAAGCAGGTAAAAATTTCGCTCAAAGAGCAGGCCGATTTTATTTTATGAGGCGGTTTACACCGGATCCACATCGGCCACCACGCGCACTTTTTTATAATCGGGATGTGCGCGCATATTCAGCAGCTCGTTGGCGATGATCTGTTTTACTTTTACCGAATTGGCCTCGCGCTCTATTTTGAGCATGATGTTTTTGAGGTATTCATCGCGTATGCGGCCTACTGCGGGAAACTCGGGGCCAAGCACCCGGCCGCCAAAGTAGGCGCGCAACTGATCGGCAAGGTGCTGGGCGGCTGTAATGAGCAGGTGTTCGTCTTTGCATTTCAGCGTAAGGCGAATGAGGCGATGAAAAGGCGGATAGGAAAACTCCTGCCGCTCGGCAATTTGCTGCTGATACAGGCCAATATAATCGTGCGCCACTACCTGCTCAATTACAGGATGGCGTGTATTGAATGTTTGAATAATTACACGCCCCTGTTTGCTTCTTCTGCCTGCGCGGCCTGCCACCTGCGCCATTAGCTGGAAGCTGCGTTCCCAGGCACGGAAGTCGGGAAAATTGAGCAACTGATCGGCGTGAAGAATGCCCACCAGCGCCACATGCCCGAAATCGAGGCCTTTGGTAACCATCTGCGTGCCCACGAGCATGTCAATTTTGCGGTTTTCGAAATCGGCCACCAGCTGGTGCAGGCTGTTTTTGCCGCGGGTGGTGTCTAAATCCATGCGCGCAATGCGGGCAGTGGGGAAAATGAGCGCGAGCTCTTCTTCAATTTTCTCGGTGCCAAAGCCGCGCATACGCAAATCGGTATCGCCGCAGGCTTCGCATTGTTTGGGCGGAGGCGTGGTCCAGCCGCAATAGTGGCAGCGCAACTGGTCGGATACTTTGTGATACGTAAGACTCACATCGCAACGTATGCAGTGCGGCACATGACCGCAACTCTGGCATTCGATGGAAGGCGCAAAGCCACGGCGGTTTTGAAACAGTATTACCTGCTCGCCGCGGTCGAGTGTTTGCTGAATACCTTCTACAAGCTGCGGCGAGAAATGCGACTGCATGAGCTTTTTGCGCGCAAGTTCTTTGGTATCCACCACTTCTATATGCGGAAGTTCTGTGCCACCAAAACGGCCGGTGAGCAATGCAAAGCCGTAACGACCCTGCTTGGCCAGAAAATACGTTTCGACCGATGGCGTGGCCGAACCCAGCAACACTTTTGCTCCATGCAGCCGTGCCAGCCAGATGGCGGTTTCGCGGGCATTGTAGCGCGGCGCAGGCTCGTGTTGTTTGTACGACGAGTCGTGCTCTTCATCCACAATTATTAACCCCGGCTTTTCAAACGGCAAAAACAACGACGAACGCGCACCGATAACCACCACCGGCCCGCCCTTGCGTACATGCTGCCACACTTCCACCCGCTCCTGCTCGCTGTATTTGGAGTGATATACAAATACCTTTTCGCCGAAATGTTTTTGTAAACGCACAATAAGCTGTGTGGTGAGCGCAATTTCAGGCAGCAGGTAGAGCACCTGTTTGTGCTGCTCCAGCTGTTCGGCAATGAGGCGGATATACACTTCTGTTTTTCCGCTCGACGTAACGCCGTGCAGCAACACCACATCAAGACTTTCAAACTGTGTGCGTATCTCTTGCAATGCCTGCTGCTGTTCGTCGCTCAGTAAAATGGTGCGTCCTTCGCTTTCGGCCCGCAGCAGGCGCGATACTTCGATTTCGTGCTGTTCGAGTATGCCGCGGGTTATAAGTCCGCGCAAAGCCCCACCGCTGCTGTCTTTTGCGGCTTCAAGCAGTTGCGTGCGCTTTACAAATTCTTTGGGTTGTGCGTAGCGGTCGCTGAGGCGAATAAACGTCATAAGCACTTCGAGCTGGCGGAATGCGCGTTTTTCAAGCTCGTCGAATGCTTCGCGGAGTTTGTCTTCGTGGTTAAATGCATCGGCCAGACGTATGAAGTTTTCGAACTTGGGACGGTAGCGTTCCTGCAATTCTTCGTGTACGCGAATGAAGCCTTTGGCAATTAATTCCTTCACCAGCGGATAAACCGTTTTGCGGTCGAGTATGGCCGATAGTTCTTCGAGCGTAAGTGTTTGCCGCACGTCAAGTGCTTCGAGCACCACAAACTCTTCGTCGCTCAATCCCTCGCGCGATTCGATGTGACCGGGATTAAGCAGTATGCGTGTTTCGCTCGTAAGCCGCAAACCCGAGGGCAGCGCGGCAATAAGAATTTCGCCGCGGGTGCAGAGGTAGTAGGCCGACATCCATTCCCAGAGCTCGAGTTGTTTTTCGGTCACTACCGGCTCGGGATCGAGAATATGTTCGATGTATTTGGCGGCGTATTGGGGCGCATTTTCGTGAACTTTCCACACCACAGCCGCATACAGCTTGCTTTTGCCAAACTGCACCACCACACGCATTCCCGGCACCACGCTGCCGCTCATGCTTTGCGGTATGCGATAGGTGAACAGGTTGGGCAGTGCAAGCGGTAAAACAATATCGGCAAAAAGATCGGTGCGCTCGGCCATTGCACAAAAGTACGAAGCAATCGCTGTAATAAATTATAATTGATAATCGGGATGATCGGGGAAGGGATACACTATGGCGTTGGGAATATTATGCTGCACATTGAAGCGCTGAAAAAACAGCGGATGAAATACACAATCGTCGCGGTCGGTGAGAATGAGATTGTCTTCGTTGAAATATTCGAAATCGGCTTCAATTACGCCCGATGCTTCGTTGTAACGGCGCACACGGCCAATAATGCCAAGCTCGGCACAGAGCATACGGAAATTGTAGGGCGAGTATTCTTCGTTTTCCCACTGCGAACTGGTTACACGGGCCACACGGTCGAGGTCTTTGCCTTTAAACATCATGGGCAGGCCGGTAAGTGCGTTCAGAATTTTATCGGCGTTGTGGTGAATTTTCTTGTACGAGTTAATTACCTCGGTAGCCAGCAACGATTGTACCGAATCGACCGAACTGGCTGCATCGCGCGAAGGGTTATCGGAGTAATAATGGTTATCGCTGATGATGTTAAAAAACTTGTTGCATATAATAACCAGTTGCCGTGGCCGAAGCTGGGTGTGGCGAAGAATGAACACAAATGAATTTTCGCGCACACCTGCACCGTTTATCAGTTCCTTGCCGAAGTAAGGTTCCCACACTTTCTTCATTACATCGGCCGGGCGTTCAAAATCAACCGTGTCGCTTTCTTTCCAGCGTGAGGTTTCCTTGAGGTGCATGTACCAGCGCCAGCACACAAAGCGCAGCAGTTCTTTGGGGCGCCAGTGCATAACCAGCGGATCGCGCACCACTTTAAGCGGGTTTGGAATAACCGAGGAAAGAAGATGCGGAAACACTTCGGCCGACATGAATACTTTAAGGTGCAGACCGCGGAAGCAATACTCGCCGTTAAACTCCGACGCAAATTCGATGAGTGCCGAAATGGCCGCCATCATGGCCGAATTGCCGGTAGGATAATCTTCTATGGAATCTATGGCAATAACGGCTTCGTCGGCTTTCGAATGCTTGAGCACGGCTTCCTGCGCACGGCGGAATACTTCGGAATTGAGGCGGTCTTCGATGGTGTCGAACACTGCTTCTATGCCGCCAATGCCGGTGAATTTATTGACTAAACTCTGAATGATGTTGAGTACAATGCGCGATGGTGTGTTCTTCTTTTCATCGCTCACATCCATAAACTCGGCAATGCGTATTTCATCGTCCTTGCCGGCATACTCGCGGAAAATAAGCGCCCAGATTACGTATTTCCAGATGAGCCTTGTTTTATGCGTAGTATGCAGCGCATTTTCTTCGAGCAGGCGCGCCACTTTTTCGAGCACCACCTGGTACAATTGTGGTTCGTTTACGTCGATACTGCGGTAATTCTTACCATGCAAATCGGCAAACGAAAAGTATTCGATGAGCGATGATTTTCCCGAACCTCTGCGGCCTACAATTAAATACGTATTGCGGTCGAGAAGTTTGTTTTCAAAACGACGGTTGCGGAAGTAGTACTTCTCGTAATTATTATCCAGCAAACGTTTTTCATCTTCACAACTGTTTTCACCAAATGGCTTAATTAATATGGTCATACAATTCTGTTCGTTTCCGGTTCGGCAGTTGGGTCCTGCAAACTGCAATATACAACAATGAAGGGGTAAAAGTCCAGTGTGCGTGTTATGCGTTGCAACGCATCAGCCATTTGTCGAAACGGATGAGTTCGTAACCGGCGGGGTTCCACCAGAAATCGTCTTCGTTGCGCCGCAAAAGTTCTATGCGGTGGGCTTCCTGTATATCAAGCTGTTTGAAGCCGAGATTGGAGCGGATAAGTTTGTTGAGCAGCAGCATAATGGTGCCCAATCGTTTATCGTTTGGCGTTTTATCTGTCTCTGGCCGACGAACCGAATAACGGAATGCGTTGAGGCGGTGGGCGGCCACATCCATCATTCCGCGTTCGAGATTGAGTTGCAGGTCGATGAGGAAAAGGCCGGGCATCCAGCCGCGGTGGTCGTTTACCAGATCGCCGCAGCGGGCAATCTGGTTGGCGCTGGCTTTGTAGGCTTTCTCTTCGAGGGCAATGGCGGCAGTAAGCAGTTCGAGCCGGGCCCTGAGCAGCGGAAACTGTGCGACCTTGCGGTTGCCAAGCGCCTGCGAAATAACCTGTGTGGCGGCAAGGTGATTGCCGTTTCTGAAATGAGCCAGCGCCAGCATTCGTGCAGCCTGAAACTGCTGCTCGTACAGGCTGTCGCTCATCTCCAGGGCCTGCTGCGCATACTCGGCAGCCTGTGCATTTTCGCCCTGCGCCAGTGCTATTCCCGAAAGCTCTATGCTTACTGCCACTACGTTGCTTTCGGTATGCAAAATCGGGCTCGAACGAATGAGCGAAAGCAGGTGGTGGCCGTGTTCGCCAGCTTCGGGAAAACTGCGCAGGGTATTGTAAAAATTCATCGCCGAGAGGTGGTAGTAAAAGCTCATGCGGTTTGATGACGACGAGGATATTTTTTTACCCATTTCGTTAAGCCGCTGCATGCCTTTCGACTGGAAATCGGCCAGGGAAACTGATTGGATAAGCTCGGGAGTTAAGAGTTCGTAGTGCAACTGTCGTGCGCGAAGCACATCGGCCTGGCAATCGTGCAGTTGCATAATTTCGCGGCTGAGCTGGCGGAACGACTCTGCGTTTTGTTGTATGGCTGGAGTGTTGCGGCGCAAATCATTCAGCAGAAGTTGTTCGGAAAACAATTCGCTCTTACGGGCCACACGCAGCGTGCGTTCGATAAGTGCATCGGCTTCGTCAAAACAGTTTCTCGACTGAAGCAGATCGGCCTGGAGCAGCGCACGACGGCAATCGAACTGAGCCTGCAAAAAAGGCATCTCCTCTTCGTTTTCCTGATCGGTAAGCAGCAAGGCTTTCAGTATATCATCCTGCAAACGCTGGCATAAGTTGATGAACGATGAAATGCGCGAATGGCTGTAACCGATTTCTTTTGCTGCTGCTTCTTCGTCCTTTCCCTCCAGAAGGAGTTCAAATAACTGATCGCGTTTCAGTCGCTCGCGATTTCCGTTTACCTGAATAATCAGACGCACGATGCGTATTTCGTATTTACTGAGTGACTGGATGAGGTTAGACAGGCCGGGCATGAAGTATATAGACTTAGGGGATATGCACGTTTCAGATGAACCTGTATATTTTACAGATTCAAATAGTTTTCAAATAAAGCGTGAGCAGTTGCGGGGCAACAGAAAGTACGTGAATACTTCAGGGTTATGTTACTGAGGAAGAATGCAGGGAATCGAGGTTAGTTTTGAATTATTACAGAGGTTTAGGTTGTTGAATCTTTTTGTAATCTTCTGCAAAGTACAGGTATGAAGAACCAAAAGCAAACTTTTTTACATCTTTTATCATATTATTTTTTTATCAGGAAGATTAGATTTATTTAACCGATTTAGACGGTAGTTGACACAATTTTAATTATATTACCACGTTACATAAATCACTTTTTCGCTCCACGGATAGCGTATAATTGAAATCGGCCAGGGCACTTTATCAATGAGCACATCAAACGAATCGCGTTCAATGAGCAGTTCCCAGCCATCGTGCCCGGGCTGTAAACGCCCTTTATGTTGGAGAAACATTTTCCGGAATGAAGGTACGGTAGATCGTTTCAGCAATTCCCAGGTTTGAATGGCGTGTTGCACGGCTTTATCGGCTTCGGCCACAAATTCCATAAAGCGGCTATGTTCAAACTGATGCCATGCAGGCAGCGGTGTTTCGGGAGAAAGCCCTACTAAGATTTTATTAAGCAATAGCTGATGCTCGTCGAACGGATGCGGGGCTTCTTCTTCCTGTTCGCTGAGGTTTATTTCTTCGGGGTTGCCCCAGACAAGAAGTTGCAGCAGCACGGCTGCCTCGGCCTGCGCCTGTTCACTCACAAATTTTTTATTTTCAATATGCCCGGTGCGCGCCAGAAATGTGCTGATGAATGGATAAAGCAGTACTAATCCTGCGTTTTCAATTACATAACCGTCTTCATCGGGAATGAGTGGTGTTTCGGTTTCGGGCTTTACCGGTTTATAGGGTTCATCGGTTTGCTGCGCGTCAGGCCGTTTGGCCTGTAATTCCGCATCAGTTTGCCGGATGAGTTGAATAAGCTCCTGCCATTGTGCAGCAGATAACTGAGCCGGGGAAACACCGTTTTCTTTTGCAGCGGCTGCAGTAATTTCATTTTCAGAAAACCCATGTGCAGCCGCAATTTCAAGAAGCCGCGCAAAGGGTTTCGAATACGAAGGCGCGGGGATGGTTTCAATTTCCCTGCGCAGTATGTAAAGCACACCTGCCGGTGAAATTTCCGGCTCACGGCTTTTTACAAAAAGCACGGTGGCTGCAAACTCTGCCGCAGCATAAGCACTGCCTTCGCTGCGGAGGTAACTGCCAAGCAGTTTCACGAAATGGCGAAGGCCGCTATCGGTAAACAGTTGCAGAAAAAACTCCTCTTTGAGTTGCAAAGCCAGCCTGAGAAATCCGTTGTATTGCTTTTGTACGGCAAGTTCACGCAGCAATTGGGTCATGGCTTCCTTACCAGCCAGTTGACTCACAAGTTCCTGCAAACTCTGTTTCACGGCCGAGCGCCAGGGCAGCAAACCGCTCACCAGCAAATGCCATATTATTTCCTGTGTGCTGTAAATCCTGCTTTTGAGATGTACGGCAATTTCAATACTGTTGCCTTGTTCATCGGTATCATAAAGAACCACTTCCCTGCCCGCCTCTTCGCGCGCCTGCTGTACAAGTCGCTCCAACTGGCTTGCAAGAACAGTTTTAAACTGTGTGGCAAAAGTTTCGCTGAAATTCGATACTGTAAAACGCCCGGCATCAATCACTAACCTGTCGATGGTAAGAAACTCATCAGGCCCCACAAATTCATCGAGTACAGCCGAAACAGACCGGATAATTTCGTCCTTTCTATCCCGCAGCACTTCATCCTGAATAGTAATTCCCTGTTGCTGGTCGGGCACCTGCAACTCGATTTCAAAACGACGAATAATGTGATTGTTCATACGGGGTTAATGTGGCATAAAGATACAACGGCCGGGAGCCGATGTCAAGCCAAAAAATGTAATAATTTAACTTTATCATGCTGATTTTCAAATCATTTAATTTCAGAAAAATGTAACCCGAAATCACTCATTTAAAGCAATTCATTCAATGTATCAAACACCTGTTTCATCTTATAATTTCGAGGTGCCGGGAAATGGTAAAATAAAGAGCCGGACATTCGGCCCGGCTCTTTGTATAAAAGCAATCTTGTATTAAGTGTTTACCCGGCCAGAAAGGCTTCGCTTATTTTACGTGCGGTTTCGGCAAGTTCTTCGGGCGAAGGTTTGAGTTTTTCGCGGGTAAAATTGATGTCGTTTATTTCGTTGAGCGGCACTAAGTGAATGTGTGCGTGCGGCACTTCGAGACCGATTACGGCCATTCCCACCTTGCGGCAGGGAATTACTTTTTTCACCGCTTTTGCTACCTCGCGGGCAAAGAGATGCAGTTCGGAATACAACTCAGTGTCGAGATCAAAAATCAGGTCGGTTTCCTGTTTGGGAATAACCAGCACATGACCCTGAGCCAGCGGAAACACATCGAGAAACGCCAGGCAGTTGGCCGTTTCGGCTACTTTGTGCGAGGGAATTTCGCCGTTTACAATGCGGGTGAAAATGGAAGCCATCAGCGCGAAATATCTACCACTTCAAACTGCATCATGCCCGAAGGAACTGTTACATCGCACACATCGCCCACCTTGCGGCCAAGAAGTCCTTTGGCAATGGGCGAGTTGATGGATATTTTGCCCGATTTAAGATCGGCTTCGTTTTCGGGCACCAGCGTGTAGCTCATCCTGGCGCCATTCTTGGTGTTTTTAACCGTCACTTTACAAAGTATCAGCACTTTGGAAGTGTCGAGCTGGCTTTCATCCACAATGCGGGCATTGCTTACCAGTTCTTCCAGTTTAGAAATTTTGAGCTCCAGCATTCCCTGGGCATCCTTGGCTGCATCGTATTCGGCGTTTTCAGATAAATCGCCTTTATCGCGGGCTTCAGCAATCTGACGGGAAATGCTCGAACGCTCTTTGGTTTTCAGAAAATGCAATTCGTCTTTCAGCTTGCGCAGACCCTCTTCGGTAACATAAGTAATTTGTGACATACGATTTAAGTGTATGTGAGTAACTCAATGGAAAGCAGAAAGAGAATCCCGGTGTTTTTACACACCGGGACTCTCTTCTTGATTTACAAATATACACATTCAGGTAAAAAAGTCAAGTCCTTAATGTGTCAAAATTAACATCGGGGAATATTTAATCTATTGAATAACAAATACATACAAACTACCCGGATTAATACGCATCCAGATCAAGCGGACGCATTACCCCAAACCATTTCAGTATCTTCTCTCCCACCCCGGGAACTTCCACATGAATAATATATAAACCGCTGGCCAACGGTATACCGGCCTGATTTTTCAAATCCCAGTCGAGCGAGGTAATCTGCGAATCGTCTTTGGTGTAGGTTCTTACCAGCGTGCCGCTTACGGTGTAAATCCTTATTCTGCACTTATCGGGCAGGTTGGTGATTTTTACGCGGTTGTCGAGCTGGTTTTTCTCGTAGCCCGAATAGGCGTAGTAAGGATTGGGCACCACGTTAATCAGGTCGAGCGCATTAACGGCGGCGTTTTGGTTTTGGGTAGCCACTTTCAGGTTTCGGGTATTGAAAGTGTACATCGGGTTGTTTCTGTTTTGAACGGGGGTGGCGGTGCCGGCGCTGTCGGTGGCCATTATCACGTTTCCGCCTGCGGGATTCATGCCGTTGTAAAAACGCTTGTAGGGCTTGGCCACACGCAGGCGCACACGGGCATCGCAGGGCAGCGGCGAACCGTTGTAATTCCAGTTGTGTGCAGCATAATCGCGGTCGAGCATCGGAATGCTTACCCACATGGCATCGGCCCAGATTTCGCGGCGGTACGTATTGGCCAGCGGCGATTGCATGATGTCTATCATCGTTTTGCCCATGTCGTAAGCCGGAATGTCTCTCAGCCTGCCGTCGAGCGAGGGATCGATGCCGCTGAACACCGCGTTTCCGTTGTGGCCGAATACGTAGAGATAATGCATTCCGCCCCAGAGCACATTGTTAAACTGCGTCATTTCGTTGGCGCTCGGATTCCAGAGCATATCGCGGCCGTTTTCGGCAGCAAGGCCGGTGTTTTCGGAAAAGGCCATGTTGAGCCGCTCACCGGTTTCCACGTTTATGGCATAGCCCGGAAACCAGCCCATGCCCGTGCTGCTGATGAGGTTGGCTTCTGCCGCATTGTTCTGCGTGCCCTGCTTGTCAACCGAAGGCGAATTGCGCAGCGTAAATGCTTCGCGCTGGCCCAGATTCATCTGCTTCACCGGGCCCGACTCAAACACAGGCACCCGCGTCCATTTCGATTTATCGTTCGTGAAAACGATGTCCACGCTGGCAATGTTCTCCAACTTGTTTGCCGAAAGCGATACCGCATTGTTCAGCGCAGGCCCGGCCGGATTGCAAATAGTGGTGGCCGAGGGCGAAGGATTAAGCGCACACATGCGATACGGTGCCCAGGTGCCGTCAATCAGTTTTTCAAATTCCTGCTGCTCGTCGAACCACGTTCCGCCGTACTGAAACTGCCGTTCATCGTCCCAGAAAATCCGGCAGGGATCAGTAGTATCGCCCCGCACCGTGCCCGAACGAATCCAGTTGCCAGGCTGTTGCCCGTCGCGGTCTTTCACGCCACTCAGCCAGCGTTTGGTTTCATCGCTGAATGTGATGTTGGCTTCCAGCACACCGTTTTTATCGGGGTTAAACTGCCAGCCCGGATTCTGTACCTGGCTCACGGTTATGGATAAACCAAGATCAGGAATCAACTGCTCGTTGGCAAAAATGCTGGCCATGGAAATGGCACGGTCTGATACGGCCACCACACGGTTTACCGGAGTGGTTTGACGAAGTTCCCATCGTGCAGTATCGGTTACAGTATATTTTGAATACGGGTTATTAATCAGTCGCAATTCAAAATCGCCCTCGGGCACGTTAAGCGGGTCAATCACTTTTATATTCACCGGCCCGCGTCCTGCCGCATAGGTAATCATATCGGCCCTGCTGGTGCCGCCATTGTTTACGGTGGCTGCATTTAAAATGGCAAGTTCCGATGCCGGGGTGAGATCAATAACCTGATTGCCGTTTCCGCAACCTTCCACCCGCGTAATTTCAGGCCCTGAGCCATACTGCGAGCTTTGGAATGTGCCACCCAGTTCGGGCGAAGGAATGTGCGGAATGGCAGTATATTTTACAATGTTTCCGCGACCGGCCAGATATGGCTTTTTCTGCCCGATGTTCGACGGTTTGTTCGGATTAAGCGTATCGAACGATTCTTCGAGGTATTTTAAATATTCATTCTGTGCATAAGCGCGCACAGTGTAGTAATACGTTTTATGATTCACCAAACGCCGGTCGCCGCTGGCAAAAGCATCTTCACGAATGCTGAACGAATGTTGTATGCCTTTATCGTCGGCCTGCAAGGTCATATCCATTGGCACTTCCATTCCAAGCGACGCGTCGAGAGTGCGGTTTACCAGTTGGGCAATTCCGTTGCGCACATCGCACTGGGCCACTAAGCGGGCTTTGTCGGCATCATACACATCCGTTGGGCTTACCGTTTCGTCTTTCAGTTGAAAAATCTGATAGCCTTCAAAGTTGTAGGTGGTATCAAGTCCTGCTCCGCCGTAGCGTGTAACCAGATTGTGATAGGCCACAATATTCGCATCGGTGGTGCTGAAATTTCCGAGGTAATTATTGCTTGAAGGCGAATTCTTGAGGTAAATCACAATTTCTTTATCGAGTTCCTGAATATCCATATCAGGCGCACGCGGGCCTTCGAGTGTGCGGAAACAGGAATTGAAAAGTGTTTGTGCCTTATCGTCGGTTACACGCAGCAGTTCAACCGATGCCAGCGGCCCGCCCGAGGCGGCACGGGCCCATACGGCACCTACGGTGATATAATTTACTTCACCCGGCTCCAATGTAAATGGGCCGGCCGAGGTGAGCATACGGCGGTCGTCGGGCGTATTACCGGCCGTTACTTCTGTCCAGGGAGTAGTGCTGAATTGCGGATCGGTAGAACCCGGAAACATGAAATTGGCCGGTTGCGATCCACCATAGCCATTGCCTCCATACGTAATGGGTGTGCCGTCTTTCCAAAAGCCGCTCAGGTAGTTGTAATAATGCGTGGCATTTTGCGGCTCGCCAATTACCGACTCGTTATTGTTATAATACACATATTTCGACATAATGATCTGCTCGCCCGTTTCGTCAGTCATTCCATCGCGGTCATTGTCCTCCCCATCAATCGCATCGGCCAGCGGCCCTTCGAAAAAGTCGAGACCAAATGCCGGAGGATTGGCGCCATAAGTGCCCAGCGAGGGTTGCGGGTTTCCTCCGTCGTTCGACACGCCGTTGTAAGTATAGCCCAAACCACGCTGTACATCGCAACCCACGTAATCGTCGAGGTAAAATCCCAGATCAGAATCCACCCATTGTCCGAAATACGTTTCTTCCAGTCTTACTGTACTCCGGTTAATGATCTGATAGGTGTAAAAAGTCATGTTATTAATTTCATCGTTTGTGCCAAATGCAAAAGCCTGCGCACGTATTTCGAGGCCAATGGCTTCGCCGCCGGTTTGCGTGTGTATATTGCCACGATCGTTAAATACCCACCATAAATTCTGATCGCCAAACAACTGGTTTTTCGAGCAGTTGGCCTGGCCGGTTAAGTTAAATGCGGGATACTCGCATTGCTCCCACTCGTAAACGCCGTTGTTATTGTGGTCGGCAAACGGAGCCAGAAACTGCAACTGACCTAAAGCCACATTACCGTTGCCCGGCCAGTTGATAATATTGTTTGGCACAGTGTAGCCGATATAAAGATTTGGGTTTTCGCACCAGGCGGCAAAATCTTCCACCTCCTTTCTCGAGATTTCATAAATTTTATTGAACTGATTGCAGATGTCTGCATCTGTAGAAGCATTGTTATCGAGCGGGCCTGGAAAGAAATCGTTTCCTGCCTGACGATACGTTTGTGCAGCCACTTTCAGTTGTCCGCCCGCATCCAATCCGCCGATCCACAGCGACGATGCAAACGAAGAGTGGGCACGGCTGCCTTTGGGAATTTCGTAACGCGGCGAGTTGGTAAGATCCCACCACATATCACCACCATTGTAAATGGTAGTGCGCACGTTGTTTATGTCGAGATCGGTTTGTGCCGAAGCCGGTGTGCAGGACGAGGCCACTCTCAGGTCGGAAGCCGGTTGCGCCATCATACGGTTTCTTCCGGCGCCGCCCTCACGGGCGTGTGCAGCAAAACCCATCAGGGCAAAGGCAATAATTGTTGGGAAATAATTCTTCATACGCTCAAAAAATTAATGAGTGATACAATAGCGTATTGATCAAATGGTCTGTTTCAAAGACACATTTAATGAATAAAAAGGGGGGATGAAAAACGGTTCATTAAAGAACCTGCGGGGATTAGCCGGCCGGGGATGGCCGCTGCAAAAAACAATAATAACCGGGGATACTTATTATCTTCTTAATAAACGATGATACAAATAAAACATGCCTCACTTCAACAATCAACCGCATTCACACATCCGGCAGGAAGTGCTTCACAAGTGGGTAAAAAAAAGGCATCCCTGAAAAATTCAGGGATGCCATTGTACTTTTTATTGTGTTGTGCTTACAGATTTATCCTTGCACCGAAACTATGAACCCCGTTAAACGGATTGGTAGCACGGTAAGAATAATCGATAGCGAAGGTTGAACCACGCTTGGAGAACGGAAGTTCGAGTGTAATACCGGCAGAGGGGCCGGTGAAAGCGGTGGTACGGGTTTCTTCGTCCAGAATACCTGCTTCGTAATCGTAACCGGCACGAATCATAAGCATGGAGCGCCATGCATATTCAACGCCCAAACGGTAGTTGTCTTTCTGGAAAGAGTTCGACACGAAGTTACCCGCCACAGTAATGCGGTTATTCTTCATCGAGGTGCTGTCTTTCGAGAAGTAGAAATCGTAAGAACCACCGATGTTGATGAGTGTGGGCAATTCGAAATCTGATGAACGCTGCTCAATGGTCATTGAATAGGTTCCCGACGGAGCCACACCGCGGAACGAAAGACCGTCGCCGCTGAAGCGCATACGGGGCCCTACGTTGCGAAGCGCAATACCGAATTTCAACTGCTCATACTTACCGGTTACGTACTGAATACCGGCATCAATGGCCACACCGCGTGCAGCCACATCGGCTGTTGACTGGGAAATGGCACGGAGTACGATACCACCGTAGATATTTTCGGAGAAGCCTTTGGCGTAAGAGAGGCCGATGTTGGTAAAGTTCGGACGGAAAGTACCGATACCGCCTTCGGGAAGGTCGGTGGTGGTGATCGGAATATCACCGAAATCCATCGACATTACACCGAGACCAATAGCACCGGTTTCGCCCACACGCTGGGTAAAGCCGAATGAATTGATGTTGATTCCGGCACCTGAGAGCCAGTTGGTACGGCAAAACATAAGCTCAGTGCGCTTTGTAAATGCAGTACCGGCCACGTTAAAGTACATAGCTTCCAGGCCACGGATACCGGATGTATTGGCTCCGGCCCAACCTGATGAACGCGCCCAGGGATTTATCAGCAGTTCGCTGGCACCGGCCTGTCCGGCTCGGTCTTCGTTACCTGCCTGCAGGTTGCCGGCCGAACCGGCCAGCAACGCTGCTGCAAGAATAGAGGCAAGGACTTTATGCTGTTTCATGATCTTGTGCAATAGAATGTTCTAAAATGGTCTGTCTGTTTCTGTTCCCTGCTTCTTAATAAGCATCGAGGTCAAGCGGACGCATTACGCCAAACCATTTCAGGATTTTTTCACCCACACCGGGCACCTCTACGTGGATAATGTAAAGACCGCTGGCCACAGGAATATTGGCCTGGTTCTTCAGATCCCAGTCGAGTGATGTAATCGGTGAGTCTTTGGTGAATGTACGTATCAGTGTACCGCTTACCGTGTAAATGCGAATTGTACACTTATCGGGCAGGTTGGTAATCTTGATACGGTTGTCGAGCTGGTTGGTCTCGTAACCCGAGTACGCATAGTACGGGTTGGGCACCACGTTAATCAGATCAAGTGCATTCTTGGCAACCGTCTGATCTGATTTGGATGTTTTCAGATCGCGGGTGGTGAATGCATACATCGGGTTGTTAGCGTTCTGAATAGCAGGCTGTCCGGGGCCACCGGCCGTGTCGGCAGCATTAATAATGTTGCCGCTCAGGTTATTGATACCTGTGTAGAAACGACGGTAGGGCTTGGCTACACGCAGACGTACTTTTACGTCGCAGGGCAGCGGTGAGCCGGCATAGTTAAAGGTGTAGCTTGCGTAGTCGTTATCCAGCACCGGAATGTTTACCCACATAGCATCAACGAAAATTTCGCGGCGCTCGGTGTTCACATTGGTAGAGGTGAGGATACGCTGCATGGTCACACCACGGTCGTAGGCCGGAATATCGCTGAGCTGACCATTCAGGTTCGGGTCAGAGTTACCCGAGTATCTGCGGTTGCCATTGTGGCCAAACACGTAGATATGGTGGAAACCACCCCAGAGAAGATCGCCAAAGGTTGTGCTAACGTTTGCGGTGGGATTCCAGAGCATGTCGCGGCCGTTTTCGGCACCGAGTGCTGTGTTTTCACCAAAAGCCATATTGAGGCGCTCGCCTGTTTCTACGTTAATGGCGTAGCCGGGGAACCAGCTCATACCCGTTGCGGCTGTAAGATCGCCGGTAGCGTTGTCATAGCCCGGATCACCGGCTTTACGACCCCACTGATCTACTGAGGGAGAGTTGCGAATGGTAAACGCTTCGCGCTGACCCAGGTTAAGCTGACGAACAGGTCCAACCTCAATTACCGGCACACGGGTCCACTTCGAGCGGTCGTTGGTAAATACAACGTCCACGTTGGAAAGGAAACTCATACGTGTCTGGGTGAGGAGAGCCGCAGTAGTCGGGAATGCCGGACCGGCATCGTAGCAAATAGTTGTTTGATTGGGTGTCGGGTTGGTGGCGGCAAGGCGATAAGGAGCCCAGGTACCGTCAACCACACCTTCATATACACCATCTCTGTCTATAGGTACGTTTGCCTGTTCTTCGTCGTCAAGCTGAGCCTGACAGGGTCCCTGAGGTCCGGGGTTTGTACCCGCACGAATCCAGTTGAAAGCGTTCTGTCCGTCGGTATCCACAATACCCGAGAGCCAGCGGCGTGTTGTCTCACTGAAAGTCATGCTTGACTCAAGGTAGCCGTTGCGGTCGGGGTTGTTTTGCGAACCCGGATCCTGCACCTGCGAAATGGTAATTGACATACCCAGATCAGGCAGAAGCTGTTCGTTGGCAAAAACACTTACCATGTTAATGGCACGCTCAGAGGTGGCAATTACCGTGGGCGATGAAGCATTGGTTACATCAATCAGTTGCCAGTTGGCAGTGGTAGCCACAGAGAAATTACTGTACGGGTTGTTGATGAATTTCACCTGATAATCACCTTCGGGTACGTTCAGCGGGTCGATCACTTTTACGTTAATCGGGCCACGGCCGTTTTCGTAGGTAATTTCGTTTAAGCGGCTGGTACCACCCTGATCTACTGAGGTCTGAGCCATAATGGCATCAATAGAGGCCTGGGTAAGATCAAGTACGTTGTTACCGTTACCACAACCTTCAATACGGGTAATTTTCGGACCTGAACCATAAGATGAATTCAGACCGGTTCCGCCAAGTTCGGGTGAAGGAATGTGGGGAATTACCGAATACACACGCACGTTCTTACGACCTGCAAGGTAAGGCTTCTTCTGGCCAATGTTTGAGGGCGAAAGCGGGTTGAAAGGATCGTAGGTTACATCGTCGTAAGTAAGGTAACGGTTGTAAGAATACGACAACGCCATGAAGTAGTACGTCTTGTGGTTTACCAAACGACGGTCGCCAGCAGCAAACGCATCTTCGGTAATGCTGAACGACTTCACGATGCCACCATCTTCAGCAATCAGGGTCATGTCCTGCGGAACATCAGCGTTAAGTGCTTCGTTACGGTTCAGGTTCACAAGCTGGGTAACGCCGTTACGAATATCGCACTGGGCCACCAAACGGGCACGGTCGGGATCGTAAAGGTCGGCGGTGGTTACAGACTGATCTTTCAACTGGAAGATCTGATAACCTTCGAAGTTGAAGGTGGTATCGAGCGGTGAACCCACGAGGGCGCTGTAGGTAATTGAAGGGTCAGTAGCTTCGTAAGACTCAAGGTAGTTGTTGCTGGTGGGCTTGTTGCTCAGGTAAAGCACTACCTGACGGTCGAGTTCCTGGAAGTCCATATCCGGAGCATCAGGGCCATCGAGTGTACGGAAGCAGGCATTGAACAGGCTCTGGGCTTTGTCGTCGGTAACGCGGAGCAGTTCTACAGAAGCTGCAGGACCACCGCTACCGGCACGGGCCCAAACCGCACCTACAGTTACATAGTTTACCGCACCGGGCTGGAGGGTGAAGGGTCCGGCCGACTGGATGAAGCGACGGTCGGCAGGAGTATTGTTCTCGGTAATTTCAGACCATACCACCGGGTTGTTGGGATCGGTATCGCCGGGGAACATGAAGTTGTAGGGCTGCGCGCCACCATAACCGTTTCCGCCATAAGTTACAGGAGTACCGTCTTTCCAGAAACCGGTAAGGTAGTTGTAAATGTGAGTACCGTTTTCAGGGTTACCGGTAACCGAGAAGTCGTTGTTGTAGTAAATAAACTTAGCCATGATGATCTGCTCACCGGCTTCGTCGGTCACACCGTCACGGTCATTGTCCACTCCGTCAAACGGATCGGCGGCAGGTCCTTCGAAGAAGTCCATACCAAACGCAGGCGGGTTGGCACCGTAAGTACCCAGGCTGGGCTGCGGGCTGCCACCGTCGTTTTGTGTACCGTTATAGGTATAACCCAAACCACGTACTACGTCGCAACCAACATAGTCATCGTTGTAAAGACCAAGGTCAGAATCCACCCACTTACCGAAATAAGTATTGTTGAGTGTAATTGACGAACGGTTAATTACCTGATAGGCGTAGAAGGTCATGTTGTTGATCTCGTCGTTGGTGGCAAAGGCAAAAGCCTGAGCGTGAATTTCGAGACCAATCGGGTTGGCACCTGTTTCAGAGTGTACGTTACCTTTATCGTTGAATACCCACCAGAGAGTCTGGTCGCCATAAAGCTGGAATTTTGTACATCCCAGGCTGTTGGTAAGGTCGTAACCCGGATATTCACCGGCTGCCCATTCATACACACCGTTCTGGTTAATATCGGCAAACGGAGCCAGATAACGGCCCTGATTCAGCGATACATCACCGTTACCCGGCCAGTTCTGGATGGTAAGCGGCACGGTATAACCCGGAAATGCAGAAGGATCGGCATACCATGCGGCATAGTCTTCTACTTCCTTACGGGTAATTTTCCAGTGACGATCGTAAGCCACGCACTGATCGGCTTCGATAGATGCCGTAGTGGTATCGAGCGGACCGGGCCAGAAGTCGTTACCTGTCTGGCGATAGGTCATAGCAGCCACTTTAAGCTGGCCACCCGCATCAAGACCACCAATCCAGAGCGATGCAGCGAATGAGGAGTGAGCACGGCCGCCTTTGGGAATTTCGTATTTGGCGTTGCTCAGATCCCACCACATATCGCCGCCACCAAGGATGGTTGTGCGTACGTTGTTGATGTCAAGGTCTGTTTGTGAAGTAGCCGGTGTGCAGGACGACGCAAGTTGTTGCGACGAGTTGCCACGGTTTCCTGAATATCCCTGGCGGTTGCCAGAAGCACCGTTTTCACGGGCTCCGGCGGTAACCGCAAATGCCATCGCAGCTGCAACAGGGAGAATGTAGTATGGACGCTTGGTATTCATTTTCGCTTCCTTTATTTAATTCGTTCGCTTCTTGTGTTTTGTGTATTGATCTATACAAACCGGGATCAGAAGTCAAGCATGATGCCCAGACGAATACGGCGGGGGATGCTGTAGAATGTCGGATCAGCCATTTTCACAGAATACAGATCGCGGAACGATTGGGGATCGTTTTGCGCAGCGATGAGCGCCTGAGTGCTGGCATCAGACAGGTAGCCATCGTCGTTAGCGTTACCGGTGTAGCGGTAAACGTTAAGTACGTTTTGAGTGTTGAGGATGTTGAGCACCTGGAGGTAGATGTTCAGGGCAGCCACTTTCTGGTTGTCGCCTGAGCCCCAGGTAAGATCTACGTTCTTGTCGATACGAAGGTCGGCACGAACCTGCCAGGGCAGACGTGAACCGTTAATCAGACCATCGAGCAGCGGACGGGCAGCCACACCGAACTGAGCTTCGGGAGTAGCGTTCGACTGGCGGGTGTAGGGTGTACCAGAACCGGCACGCAGTACCAGGTTGGCACCTACGTTGTCGAACACACGCACTTCGCGTTTGTTTTTGCCCATGGTCCACACGGGGCCACGGTAGTTGGCACCCGAACCAAAACGGTAGTCGATGTTGGTAACGATGGCATGACGCTGGTCGAAGCTGAGCGGCAGGGTGGTGCGCAGGTTGGGCTGGCCGGCTGCTACGAGGTTCTGAGCTTCGGTGGCACCTGAACCGGTACCATCGGCAAACTGCAGGGTATAGCTGGCGGTAAGCTGTACGCCACCGGTACGACGGAGGTCATAAGCCACGGTGAAACCTTTTACTGTACCGAAGTCGATGTTACCATAAGTAAGGTAGTTCGACGGGTAAGCAAACTGAACAGCCACTACCTGAATCATGTTTCGGAGTTCGCGGTAGAAACCAGAGATGGTGATGGCTGAGTTCTTACGCTCGTTCAGGGTTTGTGTAAAACCAAGCTCGTAGTCGGTGGTGCGCTGCGGCTGGAGGTTCGGGTTGTTGTTAAACAAACCTACACGGTTCTGAATGTAGAGGTACTGAATCGGGTCGAGACGGAAACCGTCGGTGGGACGCTGGGTAAGTACATCGTAGTGAGCAAAGAAGTTGGCTTCTTCCGAAATCGGGAACGCAAAAGCAATACGCGGCATAATGTTGAGCTGGGGCTCATAGTCGCGGAATGATTTGGCATTTACCACAGTCTGGCTGGGATCAACCAGGTAAGGAGTAATACGGCCGGTTGAGGTAGCCTGGGCAATAAGAGAAACGTCAGAGATTTCGTTACCCTGAGCATTGTACCAGGTGTTCTCATCGCGGTAACCTACTACTGCGGTGGGGTTGTTCAGGTCGTTTACATATACTACGTAATCGCTGCCCATGTTGGTGGGGTGAGAGAAGTTTGTGGCTTCCGACACAGTTTTGGTTTCGTAGAATACATAAGGATCGCGGAGTACCTGCTGGTTGGCATCGAAACGGTCGATACGAACACCCACGTTGAACTTAATGTCTTTGAAGTCGAATTTATCCTGAATATAACCGGCCATGTAAATGGGGCGGAAAGAACCGATGGTGCGGCTCAGGTTACCATTGGCATCGGTGCCGGTGAGGAAATCATCGAACGAAGGATTGCCTTTGATTTTTTTGCCGGTATGATCGTAACCGTAATAAGAAACGATGTTGCTGCCGTCGAGCAGAAGGTCTTCGGCGCTGAACATGTTCAGATTAAAGAAGGTCGGATCCATGTTGTCGATATCGATCCACTCGGTACCGGTGGCACTCAGGCCCATTGCTTCGCGCACAGAGCGGTCGAAATAACGCTGCTGGCTGCCATCGTAAAGACGCTCGTAGAGGTAAGCGTTGTAGGTTCCGTAGTTTACTTCGAGGGGGTTGGCCAGATCAAGCTGTGTAAGGTGGAAGTTGGCCAACTGACGCATACGTGTCCAGAGGTCGATGGCGCTCAGACTGAATTCACTTTCGTCGCGCTGCTCGAACTCGAAACCAACCTGAATGGCGTGGTTCTTAATATCGGCAGAGAAGCTGGTGAATACGCGGAACTGACGACGATCCTGCTTGAGGTAACCCGGGAACTGACGGCCGGTATTCCACCAGAGCGAGTAAACGCTGGGGGCGCGTGAGCCGTTAAGCAAACCGAGAAGAGCCGGTACCTGATCGTAATTCTGAATCTGGCCGGTGAAATTATCGAATACGTAATCGGTGTAGTTGGTACCGAGCGGGTTCGAAGAGTTTGAACCGTCGAAAACAAGTGCCGAATCAGCGAAAGCCTGCTGTACAAAACCGCTTACCACATCGCCATTGGGCAGGGTAACGGTTCCGGGCTGGAAGAAACGGGTTTTGTACTGGGTGAATTTACCCACATGTCCATAACGGAAATAATCGTCGCGGTGGGTATCATCTTCGCGGGTAAAGGTGTAACGTGTGTAACCTACCTGCAGGGTATAGAACGCGTTCTTGATATTGGAAGCTGATTCCTGGTTGGTATTCCCGAAACGCTGCGTAAGACGGGCATATACACGCCAGGTGTTCTGGGTAACCTGCGGGTTGTTTACCGGGTTGAAAAGTGCATATTCATAGGTAAACGAGTGTTCGCGGCTGTAGTCGATAGAACCACCGAAGGTAATATTCAGGTTGGCGGTGGGTTTGAAGTCGATTTTGGCATTCAGACGCAGTGCACGTTCGGCCACGTTCTGGCGGGCCGCAATTTTTTCGAGATCATTCATACGAACGAATTCCGAGTTACGTACAAAGCCGGTGCCCAGAGGAGCCGGACGAAGCGGATTGGCTTCGAGGTTACGAAGCACATCGTCTTTTACCTTATATACACCAATAGCCGAAGGGTTGGCATCGCGCTCAGACACACCTTCACCGGAAAGAATAAAGCCAAGCACAGGCGATTTGTTGCCTGCCGAGTCTTTACGCATCCAGATGGGGCCGCCCACGCTGAAACCTACGAAGTTGTAGCCAAAATCGTCGAGTACTTCGGAAGTGATTAATTCCACACCACCGAAATACTGGCTTTGCGGACCGCGTGTGGTAATGTTAATCACACCGCCGGCAGCATCGCCAAACTGGGCAGGAACACCACCGGTAATAACGCTCACCTGTTCGATTGCCTGCTGCGGCATATTGGCAGAACCAATAACGCGCTGACCGTCGATAAAGTAAGCAGTACCGCCCGAACGTGTACCGCGCATGTTGATAGCTCTTCCTTCGTCGGCCTGATATACACCGGCTGTGGTAGAAGCTACTGAGTTAATGTTTTTGGAGGGCATGGCAAGGAACTCCTCGCGGGTTACCGTACCACCCGATTTGGTATCGGGGTCGATAAGCGGTTCCTTATACTCCACAATTTCCACCTGCGTAAGCTGGGTGGCTGTGGCGTTCATTTCGATGGTGATATAGGTTGTTTTCAATTCTGAAACAACAATATCACGCATTTCGGTTGTCTGATAACCGGTGTACTGGGCTTTCACCGTGTACTTACCGGCATCAATCGGTTTAAGGGTAAAGTCACCGTTAATGTCGGTAACAGCCCCTGTGACATTTACACCATTGAGAGAAGCGGTAATGACAGCAAAGGGAATACCTTCCCTTGTGGCTTTGTCAATTGCTTTCCCTTTAATGGCACCGCCACTCTGGGCCCAGGAAACGCCCGTGCCTGCAATGAGCAGAACAAGTGCAACGTAGAGTTTTCGCAGCATAGTTTAATTCTGTTTCGTTGTACCTTTTAGATATAGGTCGTGCAAATTGAAGTCGGTAAATATAGAAAGTTTTGTTTTTGACCTGCAAAAGAAGTTTTAACAAATCTTTGCAGAATCTAAAACGAAGCACGAAAACCTATTGCAGGCCTTTGGGCTTACCAAGTAACTCACTCATTATTACCGCATTCTGCCAGTCGGGAGAATCTGCTGCGGGGAGGGATGTGGAACTGTTTGCAGCAAAATTTAATCCGGCCGGGGTATTAGGGGGGGATGTATTCCGGTGTTCGAACTCGTAAAGTTCGGATTCGATGCTTAACTCGCCGTCACTTGCCATTTCATCAACCACTTCTTCCTGGCTGTATGACGCATACGTAGGATTTGGTGTTTGATAAGAAGCTTGTGGAGGCTGAGCCTGCACCTGATTTGAAAGAACGACTTGCCGCAGCCATTGATCAACCTGTTGCTGTGATGCCTGACGCTGCTGCGGCACCTGGGATGAACCCGTTGATTGTTTCTGCGCTTTAACCGCATTCCGGTACATGCGGTATATTAAAACAAAGATAATAATAGCTATGTAGAAATAATATCCCGGAGACATGATTCTTTTGTTTGGTTTATCTTACACCGTAATCGGACGTTTGGGCGGCATAAGTGGTATGCAGTTTAGGCTAATTTCTGGAAAACCAGCGAAAAAGGAAGAATTTCCGCTTGTTTTCGTTGTGTCTTTTCGATTTACGGGCGGTTTTCTTCATTTGTTTGCGGGTACGCTTGTCGTTATTGTACTTTTTGCGGTACTCCTTGCGCGCCTTTTCGTCGATCATTTTCTTTTTGCGCTCGTCTTTCCACTTCTGCTTGGCTTTCTGGCGTTCGAGTTTGCTGCTGGGGGCTTTTTGTTCGGTTCCCGAACTGCCCGAATTTCCCGAACCTCCGCCCTCGCCGCCTGCGGTTTGGGCCGTGGCGAGAAGCGGCAATAAAAACAGGCTCAGCCACACAACCCGTTTCAGGTATTTACGTCTGTAACTCATTACTTACAAATTTAAGTTTTTTATCCACACCGTGTTTCACCGGCTTTGGCTTAACTTTATCAGCATGAAACGTGCCTGTTTTATCTTTTGTGCAATGTCTTTGCTTTTGTTTTCCACCTGCCGCCGCGAGCAGCAGGTGGTGCCCAATGTGGCCGTTAATGTAATTATTTACCTCAACGACCCGCAAAACATCGCACTTACCACCGTGGGCGGCTGGATGTATGTAAACGGAGGAAACCGCGGCATTGTGGTACACCGCATCAGCCAGAACGAGTTTGTGGCGTTCGACCGCACCTGCCCCTACCGGCCCGACGAAGCCGCCTCGCAGGTGAGTGTGGATTCGTCAAACGTAATACTCGAAGACCGCTCCTGCGGCTCCAAGTTCCTGCTTTCCGACGGCAGCCCCATTCAAACTCCCGCCCTTGTACCGCTCAGACAATACAACACCACGTTCGACGGGAATGCGATACGCATTGTGAATTAGCACTTACTCACCAATCAGTCATAAAACAGGAAGGGCTGCGATTTTGTCGCAGCCCTTTCTGTGAAATAAAATGCAATCAGACTATGTGCATTTCCGGCAAGCCGGAAGCACACGGCCCTTTTCGCGGCTTAGTAGCGGTAGTGCTCAGGCTTGAAGGGGCCTGCGGCATCCACGCCAATGTATGAAGCCTGCTCGGGCGAAAGTACGTCGAGCTCCACGCCTATTTTGGCAAGGTGCAGCATGGCTACTTTTTCGTCGAGGTGCTTGGGCAGGGTGTACACTTTCTTCTCGTAGCTGGCGGTGTTGGTCCAGAGTTCGAGCTGGGCAAGTGTCTGGTTGGTAAACGAGTTCGACATTACAAACGAGGGGTGACCGGTGGCGCAGCCCAGGTTTACGAGGCGGCCTTCGGCCAGCACGATAATGTCTTTTCCGTCGATGGTGTATTTATCCACCTGCGGCTTGATTTCTTCTTTGGTCTGGCCGTAGTTGGTATTGAGCCATGCCATGTCGATTTCGGTATCGAAGTGACCGATGTTGCACACGATGGCGTTGTGCTTCATGCTGCGGAAATGACGCTCGGTAACGATGTTCATGTTTCCGGTGGCGGTAACAATGATGTCGGCGCGGCGGGCGGCTTCGTCCATTTTGCGCACTTCGTAGCCGTCCATGGCAGCCTGCAGGGCGCAAATGGGGTCGATTTCGGTTACGATAACGCGTACCCCCTGGCTGCTGAGCGACTGGGCCGAACCTTTGCCCACATCGCCGTAGCCGGCTACTACGGCCACTTTACCGGCCAGCATGAGGTCGGTGGCGCGGCGGATGGCATCCACCAGCGACTCGCGGCAGCCGTATTTGTTGTCGAATTTCGATTTGGTAACCGAGTCGTTGATGTTGATGGCGGGCACCATGAGTGTGCCTTTCTTCATACGCTCGTAGAGGCGGTGTACGCCGGTGGTGGTTTCTTCGGACAGGCCGCGGATGCCGGCTGCCAGTTCGGGATATTTGTCGAACACCATGTTGGTGAGGTCGCCGCCGTCGTCGAGAATCATGTTCAGGGGCTTGCGGTCGTCGCCAAACCAAAGTGTTTGTTCGATGCACCAGTCAAACTCTTCGGCAGTCATACCTTTCCAGGCATATACCGAAATACCGGCCGCAGCAATGGCCGCAGCGGCATGATCCTGGGTAGAGAAAATGTTGCAGGACGACCAGGTAACTTCGGCGCCAAGTTCCACGAGGGTTTCGATGAGAACGGCGGTTTGAATGGTCATGTGCAGGCAACCTGCAATGCGTGCACCTTTAAGCGGCTTAGAGGCTCCGTACTCGGCGCGGAGCGACATCAGGCCGGGCATTTCGGCTTCGGCGAGTTTAATTTCCTTGCGTCCCCATTCGGCCAGCGCAATGTCTTTCACCTTGAATTTGGTGTAATTTGCAGTCGTTGTGCTCATTGTAAAGTTTTGTTTATCCCCTTTTGGGAGTGCAAAGGTACGGATTTATCGGCAAAAGCCAAACCGTGAAATACTGCCGGGCAGGGTGTATGAAGTAAAATTAATGTGTTCTTTTTCAGCCGTTTACTTCTCGCTCAGTATTGTACTTCCGCCCACCTCGCCCGTGCGGCCCGATTCGAGTATGCCGCGGCAGCGCTGCAGGTACATTTCCACCACCTTATCGCCGGGCTTTAACGCTTCGCATTTCTCAAACTCCGCGTAAGCGTCTTTGATGCGCAAATCGAGATAAGCCTCCATTGCCTTTTCGTAAGCAGACACGAACGCTGTTTCCAGCGGAGCCAGCCTGTTTTTCCAGCCAATAATTTCCCAGATTTCGTGCGCCTCCTTTTTTCCTTTGGCCACTACCCGATCGACAAAGCGGAAAAGCAGTTCGTCTTTGCGTTCGAGGCGTTCCATGGTTTGGGAAGTGGCCAGCAGTTCCACGCCGTACATTTTGGTCATGCTCTCAATGCGCGAAGCAAGATTTACGGCATCGCCAATGGCGGTTGAGTCCATGCGTTCGTTTCCGCCCAGTGTGCCCATAATTACAAAGCCCGAATGGATTCCGATGCCCATTTTCAGTTCGGGTGTTCCGGCTTTGGTGCGCTGGGTATTGAGTAAGGCAAGTGTTTGCTGCATTTCGAGGGCGGCGGTAACGGCGTTGGTGGCATCGGAGTGCAGGGCATTGCTTTCAAATAATGCCATAATTCCGTCGCCCATGTATTTATCTACAAATCCGTTTCCTGCGCGAATGGGCGGCTCCACAAACGAGAGGTACTGGTTGAGCATCACAAACACTTCCTCGGGAGTCATTTTCTCGGCGAGGGAAGTAAATGAGCGGATGTCGCTGAAAAGCACGCTGGCCTGCACTTTTTCGGCATTGCCGGGCTTTATCGATTCGATGCCTTCTTTGGCAATACGATCGAGAAACTGCACCGGCACAAATTTGCGGAAAGTATCGGCATACAACTCGGTTTTGCGGAATGCACCTGCGTAGCGCGACGAAAGCACATAAGCCTGAGCCATTGTAACCAGCAACAATCCAAAGGTGAGGTAAAGACCGGTGTAAATAAGTTCGAGCTGATTGAGTGTGTCGTTTACAATGGTGAGCAGAAATAAAATGGAGGTGGCCAGAAAAACAATGGCGCCTTCTTTTTTCCGTCGTGCGGCTTTAATGAATACATAAATGGTGTAAAGACTGGTGAGCCAGGCATAACCTATAAACACGTAGGAAGTATTGGTATAAATAACCGAAGGTGTAAAAAGCACAAAAAGAATAAGCAGCACACCAAAGCCGGTAATGATGCGGTACACCCATTTGTTCCATTCTTCGCGGTAAAGCATCCACACAAAAGTGACATACACCGGCGCACTGCAAAACGTGAGTATGTATTCGATTTTGCGGGCCACATACCAGTTGAGTTCGGGGAAAGCGAGGTGAATAAGATTTTCGCCGGTAAACATGCTTCGGATGCTGATTACCGCGCACATAATGCCGAAGTAAAGTGTGGAAGGATCTTTACGCCGCAGCCAGTAAAGGCTGAAATGATACAGCGCCATGATAAACAGCGAACCGAAGAGAAACATTTCGAGCAGCAAACGTTTTTCGCGTTCCAGTTGCACCACGGGCGCATCGGCCAGTTCGATGGGCAGCCAGAAACCGCCTTTGCAATGCGCGAAATTGGATACCTGCAAAATGATTCGCAGCTGGCGTGAATTTTCGTGAAAGAATACCACCTGCGGTTTATAGCCGGGTTCGCTTTCGCTGGCCGTGGTTCCGGTTTTTCCGCATCGGGCCACGGGCCTATCGTTTATCCAGAGGTTGAATGCGTTGCTTACGGTGAGTATGTTGAGTGCGGGCAGTGTAAGTGTATCGGCAAGTTGTATGTTGAGCACGTAGGTGGCGAAGCCGTGTGCGGGCATGGGACCGTTTGCGGTGGGCTGCGCATTCCAGATGCCGGGGACTTTTATATAGCCGTCGGGGGGCGGAGTGGTGCTGTCGAAATCGGCGGGAGTGAGGAATTTGTTGGCGTAAAAGGCCCATTCGCCATTAAGCGGCAGAGGCGCATCGGAGAAATGTGTCCATTGCCTGAGGTCTAAGTTGCCTTGCTGTGCTTTGGGTTTGGCGGCACGGGCCGTCTGGTTAAGCAGCACGTAAACAGCCACCAGCAGGGGCAGCAGCAAAAGCAGGGTGGTGCGTATTTTATGGGTCACAGTGTGCGGGTAAAATTATCCGGTAAAAACAGGCGAAGGTTTTGGCAATGGGTCACGGGAAAGCAAACGCAGAATTATTGCACAAAGTACATTTCAATGCGGCCTTTGTTTTTGGCTTCAATTTTTCCGCGATACAGGCAGTTGTATTGATTACCGATAAGCTGAAAGGTATTGCCGGAAATATTGATTTGTCCCGATTCAGAATTTTGTTCCATGCGTGCAGCCACGTTCACGGTATCGCCCCAGATATCGTACTGGAATTTATGGTTGCCCACCACGCCGGCAATGAGCGGGCCGGTGTTTATGCCAATTCTGATATGAAATGCGGAAGGGTTTTGCTGCAGCCTTTCGTTGGCAAATTCCATCATTTCGCGGGCTGCTTTTACCACATCGGTGGCGTGAGACTGATTGGCCACGGGCAATCCGCCCACGGCCATGTAGGCATCGCCAATGGTTTTAATTTTTTCAATGTTATTGCGGCGGATAATCTGGTCGAATGCCTGGAAGTACACGTCGATTTCCTTTACCAGTTCTTCGGGCTTCATTTTTTCGGCCATGCCGGTAAAGTTTACGAAGTCTGAAAAAAGTACGGTGGCCGAATCGTAGTAGCGGGTGGTGGCCTTGCCCTGATTCATGAGCTCGTTGGCTGTTTCTTCGGGCAGGATGTTAAGCAGCAGGCGGCGCGATTTGTTTCTTTCTTCTTCAATAACCTGCTTTTGTTCGAGAATTTCGTCGTAGCTTTTTTTCAGTTCAATATTGCGCAGGCGGAAAATTTCGTTGTCTCTTTCGCGAAGCGTTAGTTCGTGTTTAATTTTTTCCTGTTCGGCTTTCTGTTCGGCCAGGGCGAGTTCTTTTGTTTGCCTGGCCAGGATAATTTCGGCCCGGGTAATGGCAATATTGAGGTAATAGGCCCATATTCCGATAAAGCAGAACGAGAGAATAATATTCGACACATTAAACCAGCCCAAAGCTTCGGCACCGATGGCGTAAAGTGGAGAAATTTGCACCAGAAACAACTGTATGTAGAGGAATCCGGCCGTACAAAGCAGCAGCAGTGAGGTTTTCCAGATTACACTGCCGCCGGGCATGAGAAACGGAAAAATGGCCACTACCGGAATGAAATACTGAAACCCTGCATCCACCCCAAGAAACATTACCGCCACAATCTGATGCAATACAATTTCGGAAAGCGAAATAGTCATGCTCACCATGTGATAGGCAAACCGGTTAAACACAATAGCCGCCACATAACAGGCCACACTGAAAAGCTGAACCCAGGCCAGCGGCTCCACATCGAGATAAAGCAGCACAAAAAACCAGCCGAGGTGTGCCATCCAGGCACCTGTTTGCGCTACGTTGGCCACCACATAAAACCTTGAGTTTTGTATGGCCACACGACGCGGAAGAGTATCAAAATGCAGGTATAGTTTTACAAGCAGGCTCCACAGCCATCTCAAAGGTTGCATGATGAAAATTGGTTTGGCTCCGTGAAGATCGGGTTTTGTGATAATAATCATCGAATAAAAAACTCCCGGCATCAAAACATTTTTCAGATTTTTACGTTTTTGCAAGTACATTTCAACCCATGAATCAACCCGATTACCACGCCGCAGCCTCGTATATGCTGCAAAAGCTTGATATGAGCCTGCCGGCGAATTATCATTACCACAATACCGCCCATACGGTTCAGGTACTTGATTCGGTGGAGATCATTGCACGCGGCGAAAATATTGCGGAGGATAAATTATTGCTGCTTAAAACTGCTGCGGTGTATCACGATTGCGGTTTTATGGAACAGTATCAGACTAATGAACCCGTAGCCGCCCGTATTGCAGGAGAAGTATTGCCTCAATTCAATTATTCGGCCGATGAGATTGAATTTGTGAAGCGGCTCATTCTGGTTACCGCAATTGGTGCCGAACCTGCTGATATTTTCGAAGAAATTATGAAGGATGCCGATTTCGATTATCTCGGTACCGAAAATTATGCGCCGGTTTCGTTGCTGCTTAAAAAAGAATGGGAAACCCAGGGTATGACCTACTCCACTGCCGACTGGTTTTTGTTGCAACAAAAATTCCTTACCAATCATCGCTATTACACAGCTACTGCGCAGCAACTACGCAACGCAGGCAAGCAAAAAAACCTCGCCGATATTGAACAGCAACTCATGGCCTTGCATTAGTTGAATACCACTACGAAAAAAGAGGCTGTCTCAAAAGGTCGAGACAGCCTTTTTTTGTTTGTACTCGTTTTTGCCACAGAGTTGGCAATCTTTTCTAAAAAAAGAGTTTCCCCTTTCAGTTTTTCGCACTTCGTGCGGCTTTTTTAGCCAGATTGTGTGCAATAGCGATTAATCCGGTCTCGATCTGTACTTTTTCCAAGCCACGTAGCATAAATCGTTTAAAACCTTTGTTGTGTTTGATCTGAGCAAACACAGGTTCAATCTCCACCGGTCGTTTCTTGCGGCGGATTATCCCTTTTTCACTGGTAAGTCGTTGTGCCGCTTGTTGCTTATATAATCGTAACTGATGATTGATCTGCACTTCCCTGTCGTGTTTACTCTGATGGCACTTTTCTCTCAAGACACATCCCTCACAAGATAAAGCACGATAATGCGTAATTACTTGTTCATATCCACTGTCATTCTTACACTTTCTTGTCCCCACATTATATAGTGTTTGTTGGGCCGGACAAGTGAGTGTATCAGTCTGTTCGTCGTAATGAAGCTGATTGACTGCAAACGGATTCTGCTTGTGTGGGCTGCGTTGCTCGCGGTCAAAGTGATTGTACTTTACAAAGTTCTCTACTTTTTCTTTTTCCAGATAAGCGTAATTCTGTTCCGATCCATAACCCGCATCGGCTGTTACTGCGGCAGGTGTTTGTTGATAAAGCGTGCGATAGTGTTCAAGATGCTTGATTAATGCTTGCGTGTCGGTGGTTAACTGGTGGATGGTATAATTTACAATGTACTGGTTGTTACTGCTCACTTGTAAATTGTAAGCGGGCTTGAGTTGCCCGTTGCGCATGTGATCTTCTTTCATGCGCATAAAGGTGGCATCGGTATCGGTTTTACTAAAGCTGCTGCGCTTTTCCCCTGCATTAATAAGACTTTCCTGATGCTGGTATTTACGAAGATTATCGGGCCAGTGTTTACGGGCGTAATTCAGTTTCTGTCGCACCTTGGGATCCGTCGGCTTTTCGGCCAAGGTCTGATCAATGCGGGCGATGGCCTGTGCCACCTGTTCAGGATCGGCAGGATCAAATTCAAGCGGTGCCGTATCGGCCTCTTCTTCTTTAGCTACTTGTTGTGCATACGCCCAAAGACTGTCTATTTGCTCTTTAATACGTTCACGCCCCCGACTAATGTTTTTGCCCCATACAAAAGTGTAACGGTTGGCGTTGGCCTCTAACTTGGTGCCATCAGTATAAAGGTCGCGGATGTCTAACAAGCCCTCTGCACTTAATAGCTGAACAATTTGTACAAAGATTTCTTTTAGTGGTGCTGCCAGGCGTTTTGACCGAAAGCGATTGATCGAGTTGTGATCGGGACGAGCCATGCCCGAGAGCCACATAAAATGAATGTTTTCTTTTAGCGCAGCTTCCAGTTTGCGGCTGCTGTAAATATTGCTCAGGTAACCATAAATCAGCACCTTGAGCATCATCTTCGGATGGTAGCTGGGCGCTCCGCCTCCTTGATAGGCCTCTTGTAAGGGACGGATGCTTATCGAGTCAATTACTTGATTAACAACCAATACAGGGTGGTTCGGCTCGATAAGTTCTTCCAGACTCGGAGGAAGTAACTGCGCCTGCTGCGGAATGTAATCTTTAAAGATTACTTTTGTCGTTGATAGCACAACGCAAGACTAATCAACTTGCAAAGAATGGGAGCTTCGGCTCCTTTCTTTTTTTCAACACGTTTTAAATAAAAAGAGGCTGCCCCTTTTGAGACAGCCTCTTTTTTATGGGCGTTTCATTGGTTTACTGACCGGCAATGAAGTAGGCTATTTTGGAATTGGTAATGTTTAACGGGTTTACAATCATTACCGGTATTTCGGCTTCGTTGGTAATGGCTTCGCGTTCGGCGGTGCCGCTGAGCAGTTCGTGAACGCCGCGCTCCTGTGTGTTTACCACGGCAATAAGATCTGCATCTACAGAGGTGGCAAACTGAAGCATTTGTTTTACAAAGTTTCCGCTTTCGGTGGCGGCGTGTACTTCGCAGTCTATTTTATTCTTTTTGAGTTCGGCGTGTGCGTAGTTTGTATTGCGTTCGATGGCATTTTTCACAAACTGATCGGATTCGTGCTGTGAGAAAATGTACACTTTGGAGCCGAAGTACTGGGCCATTTTGATGGTCAGGTTGAGGTTATGTTTCGACTCTTTGGTAAGGTCCATGGGGAGTACAATTTTTCCATAGCCGTTTCGCGGGGCGCGTTCCTGCACCACCACAAATGGGGTGTTGGAGTTGGTAATTACTTTCACGGCATAGCTTCCCAGTATGTGCTGCACGCCTTTTACGCCGTGTGTGCCCATGAAAATAAGTTTGGCGCCAAGCGTTTCGGCCACACCGCCGATATCGTCGAAAATATTTCCTTCGCGGGTTACCGTGGTTACGGCAATTCCGGTGCGTTCGGTTGCTTTCTTTGCCAGAATATCTAATTTCTCCTGCGCTTTTGCACGGTCTTTTTCTTTGAGAATAACATGGAGCAGCACTACCGAGCCGTTTACGGTTTTTGCCACCGAAAGGGCATGTTCAAGCGCACAGTCTGCAACGGGAGTAAAATCGGTGGGTACCAGAAAGATATTGGAAGAAGACATAAAGTGTGGTGTTTGGACGTGTACAAAAATAGAATTTTCGGCGAATCGGTTGCCGTTATACTATCAAATCACTTACTGCGGCCATATTCCTAAATACTCCGGTTACCGGCAAGTATGGTTTCCTTGTAGGTTTTGATAAACGATTTTATGCTGCCAATATCCCACTCTGTATTAAGATCAAACCCAACCTGATCGAGTGTATCCACATAAGTTAAAAGCGTATTACGCGGCGTGTTCATTTCATCGAAAAGTGCATCGTCTGATGCTTTTTGAAGTTTCAGAAGCGATTTTAAAGCGGTATCAAGGCATAAAGCGAGTGCTGATTTTTTGATGGTCACAAATGTTTCGGGGCGGATATTTCCCAAAATGCTGTTTTCAATTTTCCATCCGAGCAGGTGTGCATCTTTTTCTATTTCCAAACTGCGGTAAGCGGAAACAATTCCTTCCATAATTTCAAATGGCTTGTATATTTTTTTCGGATTCAGCGCATCGGTACAGGTTTTAATTGAATCATCAGCATCCTTCATGGTTTTTGATGCCCCTGCGGTAGAGTTTAATTTTGTTTTCAGATCTTTGGCAAGCGCCCGTAAGTGTTTGGAGATGGGATCGAGTGAGGCAATGAGCATCTTTTCGGCTTCGGCGGCTATCATACCTAATTTTACTACATCTTTCTGAGCCGCATCACCTTTGTGCCTGCTGTCGTACCATTTACAAGCCTGCTGATCGTTGCCCGAATCGGCTGTTACTCCGGCTTTGACTTCGAGAAATAATGCATCCGGTATTCCCAAATCATGTGTAATGCTGGCTTGTGATTTATTTTTTGCCACAGCCCACCTTACCGAACGCACCAACTGTTCGGCATGACGCAATTCGTGAAAAACAGCGCCCATAATCAGAGCCGAGTTTTCGCTGTTTACGCTTTCGGTTGGTGTAGAGGCACCTACAATAAGCTCCCAGGTACTCCAATCGAGTGCCCCGTCGCCGGCAACAATTTCGGGATCGATGGCTATTTTTGGGGGCGTTACTTTTAATTGTTGAAAAAACGTCCCCGCAAAATCTATTACTGCTTTAGTGGCAATTTCCGCATAGACGGGGCAAAGCAAAAGGTTGGCTCCAATTTTCCCGGCCATTTTTACATAAGGTGTAAACACATCTGGATTATCAAGGCTTACCGCACGCTGCACAACTCGCTGTGCACCTGGCATTGCAGATGGCGTGAGCCGGTTTTCGGGTTGCCCGGATAGCATGATGGCACCCGACACCAGCACCGGTGCCGGAAAAGACAACGCCTGCTTACCTGATTCACCGGCGGCAGGTTGTGACTGATTTACCCTGTTGGCTTGCTCATGCATCGGCATTCGGTTAAAACTTCGATTACTGATCTTCGGGTTATCAGGTATATCAAATATAGGAATGTATCAGTGAAACGAGTAAGACATCGTATAATCAGGTAATATTACTCACAGGCGTATATACGCTACACGTAAAAACCTTTTCTTTGTGCCATGCCATTACTTCTGCACAAACACTTAGGCATACAACAATTAGGAATCTGGGAAACAAAAGAGCCGGAATCGGAATTGCTGGAACAATGGCCTGACATTGAAGCAGGAAAAATCATTCCCGATACCCTCACCCATCCTCATCGCCGCGCACAGTGGCTGGCTTCGCGTGTGTTGCTTCATCATATTCATCCCAACGAAAAGGTAATTTATGATGCCCACGGCAAACCCTGGCTGTCGGTGACCGGAAGGCATATTTCGTTTTCGCATACGGGCAATTTCATTGCCCTGCTCAGCAGCCCCGAAGCCTGCGGCGTGGATATTGAAATGATAAGTCCGAAAATAGAACGCATTGCCCGCAAGTTTCTCAAACCAGCCGAACTGGATGCCGCACTGGCCGGCGTAAACCCCGAAACGCTGTATGTGTATTGGTGCGCCAAAGAGGCGTTGTACAAAGTACACGGACAAAAAGGCGTTTCGCTGAAAGACAATATTACCGTTTCGCCTTTTACGTATCTCGAAAACGGCGGCACACTGACGGCCGTTTTGAGCCACGAAAACATTACTTTTGAAAAAACAATCCGGTATATACGTCATAATACGTATATGATGGCCTACACCATGCCCGCCGCTGAATGCGACACGAACTCCTGAACCTGCTTCACGCCCGCAAGGCTGCCGGAAAGAAAAGTCTGGCCGTGTTGATTGACCCCGACAAAACCCGCGCCCTGCCCGAATTGCTTGCCCAGGCCACAGAAGCTGAGGTGGATTTGTTTCTGGTAGGCGGCAGTCTTTTGCATACTTCGGCGGTGGATGAGTGCATTGCCACCATAAAAGCGGCAAGCCATGTTCCGGTAGTGCTGTTTCCCGGCAATGCCCTTCAGCTAAGCACACGGGCCGATGCCCTGCTGCTGCTCTCGGTTATTTCGGGGCGCAATGCCGAACTGCTCATTGGCAAGCATGTGGCGGCGGCTCCGCAAATAAAAAGCAGCGGACTCGAAATACTTTCTACCGGCTACATGCTGGTAGAAACCGGCCGCCCTACCACGGTGCATTACATGAGCCAGACCATTCCGCTGCCCGCCCACAAGCCCGACATAGCAGCCTGCACGGCACTGGCCGGCGAACAGCTTGGCCTCTCGCTGCTTTACCTCGAAGCCGGAAGCGGTGCCGATGCTCCCGTGCCTGCCGAAATGATTAAAGCCGTGCGCGCAGTTACCACAATTCCGCTGCTGGCCGGGGGCGGAATAAAAACACCCGAACAGGCCGCCACCGCCTGCGCAGCCGGTGCCGACGTAATTGTGGTGGGAAATATTCTCGAAGATTCACCATTTTTACTGCAATCCATTTCAGCATCCGTTCATGCCTCTCCCTGCACATGAATCTGATTCTTATTACCAATCCTGAAAACATCAGTCAGGAACCACAGGTGGTGACTGCACTTTTCGAGCACGGGCTCGAACGGCTGCACCTGCGCAAACCCGGCATGAGCACGGTAGAAATGCGCAAGTACTTAGATGCCATTCCAAAACATTTTCACAAGCACATAATCATTCACAGCCATCACCGGCTGGCACTTTCATACGGCGTGGGCGGCATCCATTTAACCCGCGTACACCGCCGCCGCAAACTCAGCAACTGGATACGCCTGCGCTGGATCAAATCGCGCCGGAGCCAGCTTATTGTTACGGCAAGCTATCATAAACTCAATCATATTTACACCGATAAAGGCCGCTACAATTACGTACTGCTTGGGCCGATATTTGAGCGGCAGGCCGGTAAGTTTGGCAACGGTTTCAATGCCGTGAGTTTGCAAACCGCGCTCAAAAAAAATGCCGTAAAAGTGGTTGCCCGCGGCGGAGTTTCGCCCGAAAATATGTCGCAGATATTACAGCTTGGCTTTGCGGGTATGGCTTTTCAGCATCTTATCTGGAAAGCTGCCGACCCTGTGAAAGAATTTCTGCATCTTGCAGAACTGCTTCGCCAGTGTGAAGCAGAAAACCAATGAACAGCAGCGCCAGCGAGTTTCTTACGGAATTACTGCACGCCCTCAAAGCCACCGGCCTCATCGAATGGCTGGCGGTGATAAGCGGTACGGTGTACGTTATTCTGGCGGCGCTGCAAAATCCATTGTGCTGGCCTGCGGGCATTATCAGTTCGGCGTTGTATGTGGGTATTAATTTTCACATTGGCTTAAACCTCGATGCATTGCTGCAAGTGTATTACTGCGGCGTGGGTGTGTATGGCTGGTGGCTGTGGATGCAGAAAAGCAGCGATAAGCAGCAAACGCTACACATAAGCCGGATGCCCGGAAAATACTGGCGCCTGCTGGCCGCCTTGTGCATTCCGGCGGCGGTGCTGTTTGGGTATTTGCAGCATCGTTTTACCTCCTCGCCTGCCCCGTATGCCGATGCCGCATTAACCGTGGTTAGTTTTGCGGCCACCTGGATGACCGCCCGTAAATTTCTCGAAAACTGGCTCATCTGGATTGCGGCCGACTGCTGTTACATTATTTTATATGCACAGCGGGGCTATCCGCTTACTTCGGTATTGTATCTGATTTTTACCTTTACGGCTGTAACCGGCTTTCTTTTATGGCGCAAACAAATCCACACATCAAACGCGTAGCCCTGCTGGGTGCCGAAAGCACGGGGAAAACCACGCTTGCGCGGGCACTTGCGCTGCGTTTTAATACGGTATGGGTGCCCGAATACGCACGCGAGTATATGTCGCTGCATCCCGGCGAATATACGGCCGACGATGTGGAAGACATTGCCCGCGAACAGTTACGCAACGAAGATGAACTGGCTGTGAGGGCACGCGGACTGCTCATTACCGATACCGAATTTATTACCTCGGCCGTGTGGTGCGAAGATGTGTTTGGCTATTGCCCGAAATGGATTTCAGAAAAAATTACCGAACACCGCTACGACCTCTATCTGCTTACGAGCAACGACCTTGCGTGGGTGCCCGATCCGGTGCGTGTAAACTCGCAGCGCCGCGATTACTTTTACAACTGGTACAAACGCCTGCTGGAGCAAAACAATCTTCCACACGAAATAATAAAAGGCCGTTACGAGGCACGTTTGATGTGTGCCATTACCGCTATCCGCAAACATTTCGGGCCGCTTATTTAGTCAGCAGCAATTGTAAGTGACTGCGCACACGGCTGTGCCATTCCTCTTTAAGAATACTCAGCACAATACTGTCGCGCCGGGGGCCTTCGGGCATGGGAAGATTGCTTCGGAGAATGCCTTCGACTGTGCAGCCGATTTTTTTCATGGCCTCAATGCTTCGCTCGTTTCGTGCATCGGCCCTGAATTCCACACGTTCAAAACCACATTGTTCAAACGCAAATTGAAGCAGCAGAAATTTACAGTGGCGGTTTAAACCGGTTTGCTGAAAGGCTTTACCGTACCAGGTGTAACCCAACTGCAACGTAGCATACGAAAGCTGTATATCATAAAAACGTGTGCTGCCCGCATACTGCCCGTTTCGTTTGTCGAAGACCACAAACGGATATTCCTTTTGCAGTTCGCGTGCCTGTAGGGTTTGTGAAACATACTCCTGCAAATCGTCGGCCGAGACAATGCGCATGAGCGAGTATTTCCAGATGTCGGGATCCTGTGCGGGAAAATGCCGGAGATGTGCCACATCAGTAAGTTGAAGCGGGCGAAGTAATGCTACTTCATCTTCAAGCACATAATTTTCGGTGGTCGAAAAATTCACCTGCATAAAATTTGTATCAGAATGCGCAGCGAAGATAGAAAGAATGAGCCGCCTGAATTCTTAAACAACTTCAATGCACGTTAAGAAATGTTACAAATCGCTTACCCGCCTCACGGTGCTTATTTTACGGTAAATGCGCGCCGAGGCATTTACCGGTTCGAAAAGCAGTTTAAACGCTTCGGGAGTAATATCGTAGTAACCGATAATCAGGTAACCGCCATCGCGAAGCGCGCTGTGAAATTTCTTAATCACTTTCATCTTCAGATTTTCATCAAAATAAATCATCACATTCCGGCAAAAGATGATATCACAAGGACCGATAGGTTCTTCGTGAACAAGGTTGTGACGTAAAAAAGTAATTCGCTTTTTCAATGCATCGGTAATGGTGAAATGCTTTTCTTCGCGCACAAAGAAATTGGGCATTTGCACGGCCGCCATCGGATCGTATTTCAGAAAGTTGATCCTGTAACGCTCCCAAAGCATATTGTTGTACACTGCTTCTTTGGCTTCTACAAGTGCCTGCGACGATAAATCGGTGGCAATAAGCGAGGTTTTATCCTGCATATTTTTCTGGCGCAGCACAATGGCCATCGAATATACTTCTTCGCCGGTAGAGCAGCCTGCGTGCCAGATTTTGAGCGATTCTTTTTTTTCAAACACCGGCAGCACTTCATTTCTCACCGCCTGCCAGGCATCGGGATTTCTGAAAAGCTCGGTGAGGTTTACCATCAGTTCATCCACATACTTAATAATCACCGATCGATCCTGAAGCATTTTGGCCCACACTTCCATGAGGTTGCCAAAGCCATACCGGGTCATTAAACGACCCAGTCCGCGCCGCAGCGATTTGCGTTCGTAATCGGTAAAGTCGAGTCCGAAGCGCGCGTTTACGGCCGTTACAAAGGCATTCAGCTCTTCGTCGGTAAAATCAACCTGCCTGTCTGTGTCTCCGGAAATCAGCATCATCCGGCAGTTTGAACGGTTTGATTGACATTGCGGATGAGTTCCACAAACTGCTGATCGAAGAACCAGATGAATTCGGGAGTAAAATTCATCTCCTGGGTGATGAAGCTTGATTTAAAATTAATGGCGAATGTGTCGCGGTAAATCTGATTTCGTAAAAACCCGCGCAGTGCTTCCCCGCTCATTCGCTGCAACTGAGGCACATCGCCATAAATTTTCACATTCATGCGGTTGGCAAATTCGGTAACCACCGAAGCCGAAATGATATTATCCATTTCAAGCAGAATGGCATCCTGCATTTCGGCATTTCCGGCCAGGGCTGCGGGCAGGGCGGTCTGGTACAAATGCCCGGCTTCAGAATATGAGAAAACAAGGCAGCAGGTGCCCGGCAACTCGCCTTTTACGTGCGTAATAAGCAGGCAGACATCTTCCTTGTCATTCACCGGAAAATCGTCGAGTTCGGAAGCCTGTCGTAAACGAAAATCCGACTCATCCACACGAATTTCCTTCTTCATGATTGCACTCATCGACACGGCAGCGCGGCCAAGACCGGCACGCGCCATCTGCATGGCGAAAAGAAATTCGGGAGTAGAAAACGACATCATATTCAGAGGCGATTAATAGTGCAGTGATTCGATAAATCTTTCTTTCCACAATCCCGATAAAATTCCGGGAACATTTAGCACAAGGCATACATCGCCCGTACCCAATATGGTGGCTCCGCTGAAAAGCGGATGATGGTTCAGCGGTTCGCTTAGCGTTTTCTCCACAATTTCTTTTTGCTGAAGCAAACGATCCACCACAAAACCCACGGTGCTGGTTGAGGAGGATACAATGATTACATCGAACTCAGTTTCTGACGAGGTTTCGAATGTATCGGCTCCCGAAGCAATTTGCCCGTTTTGTTTGCCGTAAAAAATATCCGACAAAAAGAAAAGGGCAATGGTTTTTCCGAGATAATCGGCAATGAGTCCGCTGGTAGTGCGGTGAATTTGCTGTCGGTTATATGAAATAACGGCTTCGGTATTGCTTAGTGCAATGGCAAAGGGCTGGTTGCGCACTTCAAAAATCATGGCACCTTTTACGGCCATTGTCGAAGGCAGGATGAGTTCGAAAGTGGTGCCGCTGCCGGGCAGTGTGCGCAGGTTTATTTTTCCGCCAACCGACTCGGCAGCACGTTTTACCACGTCCATTCCCACACCGCGTCCGGCAATGGAGTTAATGGAATCGGCACTCGAAAAGCCCGGTTCGAAGATGAGGTAAATTATATCCTCGTCGCTGAGCAGTGCGGCACGTTCGGCGGTGAGCAGTCCTTTTTCAATGGCTTTGCTTCTTATTACGGGTGCGTGAATTCCTTTGCCGTCGTCGGTAACTTCAATAATTACATTTTCTTTTTCCGAACGTGCCGCAAGTTTTACGGTTCCGGTTTCGGGTTTCAGGGCGGCCAGTCTTTCGGCGGGTGTTTCTATGCCGTGTGCGGCGGCGTTGCGGATAAGATGCACAAGCGAATCGCTGAGTATGCGCAAAATGCTGCGGTCTATTTCTATTTCGGTGCCTTCGGTAATGAGTTCGGCTTTTTTCTGTTCCACACTGGCCGCATCGCGCAGCACGCGGTGAAACTTGCTGAACAAAAATCCGATCTGCACCAGGCGCACATCCATAACTGCATACTGAAGATCGGAAGTGATGCGCTGCAACCGTACCATTTCGCTTTGCGCATTGCCTTTGGCGGTGTTGCGGGCAATGAGCGTATCGCGCTCAATAATGAGTTCGCCGATGATGTTGAGCAGATTATCCAGTTTGCGCACCGGCACCTGCACCATGTCTGATACCGACAACTCGTGGTTCAGCTCTTCCTCTTCACCGGCATCGGTTTGCAGCAATTCATCGGCGGTGTGTTCAGTAGCCACAGCGTTATCGTTGCCGGCTGTTTCGTTTTCGCTTTGCTGCAAGGCATTGCGCAGGGCCACTTCTAGTTTTGTTTTGATGCCTTTGTAGCGCACGGTTTCGCCTGTTCGCAGCGAAGCGATAAGCTGGCACAGTGTATCGTTGGCCCGGTACAGTGCATCAAAGAAGGCGGTATCAATGGAAATGCGTTTTTGCTTGAGCGCATTAAACACATCTTCCATTACATGGCTCAGTGCCGCAATATCGTCGAAGCCCAGCCCCATTGCATTGCCTTTGAGCGTATGCGTGATGCGGAAAATGGCATCAATGGACTGTGCATTGTTCACGTCTTTTTCGAGAAGGGTAAACAGGCGGTTCAGTTCACTGCACTGCTCTTCAGCTTCGGCCAGAAAAAGTTCGCGGTATTCGTCGTTGCGGCTCATGAAAATTTATTGACCTGTTAAGCCGGCAAGGCATTCATTACTTTGTTTACGGCAGCAGTGAGGCTTTCGGAAGTAAACGGCTTCACAATGTAATCGGCCGCACCCAGCGTCATTCCTTCGCTGATTACCGACTCCTGCCCTACTGCACTGATCATAATTATCTGCGCCCTGATATTTTCTTCCTGCTTGAGTACTTTCAGAATATCAGTACCAATCATATCGGGCAGAATATTATCGAGCGTAATCAGATCGGGATCAAGTTCAATGGCCAGATCAATAGCCGATTCGCCATTGGCCGCCTGCCCGGTTACTGTATATCCGGCAGCGATAAGTGCTTCGCTTATCATGGTTCGCATGTACAGCGAATCGTCAACAATAAGAACAGATTTCGACATCGTGTATGGGTTTAATCGTTTTGCATATTGAGTTTGTCCTGTATATCGGCTTCGGTGCGTACGAGGTGATTGAGGTGAAGCAACATAATTAACCGCGTACCGTCTTTCACCACGCCCGAAATAGCAGCCATGTCGAGCGACGAGTATTGCACAAAACCTGCCGCATCTTCAATCTGTTCTTCGTACACGTTAATGGTATCGGGCACTTCGTTTACAATTATGCCGGCTTTCACCGTTTCGTGTTCGAGCACCAGGGCATAGCGTTCCTGCAATTGCGTAGTTTTTTCGATTCCGAATTTTATTTCCGGATCGATTATGGCCAATATGTTGCCGCGAATATTTACCACGCCCAGAAAATAATCGGGCATTTGCGGTACGTGTGCAATTTTGGGGGCAGGCACAATTTCTTTGATCTTGTCGATAGACAGTGCGTACTCTTCGCGGCCAATTTTAAACACTACCAGCTGAATGCGGCGGCCGTTGGTTTCTTTTTCCTGAACTTCGGCGGCGGCTTCGCGCTTCACATCGTCGAGCGTGTAATGGCCGGGAGTAATGGAGTTCGATGTATCCATGTCCGGCTCAGAGTTTAAATTTGCTTACACCGTCGAGCAGTTGCGTGGCTACATCGGCCAGGTCGCGGCTTGTGGCGGTCACTTCGTTCATGCCAAGACTGAGTTCTTTCGACGAGGAGGCAATTTGTTCGGTGCCCGAAGCGGTTTCTTCGGCCACCACCACAATTTTCTCGATGTTTTTTACGGTCGATTGTATGGCCTGTTTCTGCGAGTTGGTGGCATCCACAATGCTGCGCGAGAGTGCGAGGGTTTCGCTGCTCATTTTCTCGATTTGCTGAAACACGGTTTCGGCATCTTTAGAAGCAGAGTTGCCGTTTATTACCGAACGTTCCATGGCATCAATGGCTTTGGAGGCCGAAATAATGTCTTTCTGCACTTCACGGATTACCTTTTCAATTTCCACCGCCGAGCGGCGCGAGTCTTCGGCCAGTTTGCGTATTTCGTCGGCCACCACCGAAAAGCCGCGTCCTGCCTCGCCTGCGCGGGCAGCTTCAATGGCGGCGTTGAGGGCAAGCAGGTTGGTTTGCGAAGCAATGCCGGTAATAACGGTAAGTGCGCGTGTAATTTCTTCCGAGCGTTCGGTGAGCACGTTAATGGAAGCCGAAGACGAATGGGCCGAGCTTTGAATCTGCTGCATACTTTCCACCACCTTGCGCACAGTGCCTAAGCCTTCAGACGCATTGGTCTTGCCCGTTTCGGCGGCCGACTGAATCAGTTCGGCCTTGGTGTTTACCTCATTCGATTCGCCGAGCACGGCATCAATAAGGCGGCTCGACTCGTCGGTTTGCTGAGCCTGTTGCTGTGTGCCTTCGGCCATTTGCTGTGTGGCTGAGGCCACTTCGCGGGTGGTGTTGCGCATTTGTTCGCCCTTGGTGAGCATTTCTTCGGCCGAAGAGGCTACCAGATTGGCCATTTTGGAAATGCGGTTGAGCAGTTGTCCCACATTATCGAGCGCATTATTGAGACCATCGCCCATGCGCTGCAATTCTTCATTATCGGTAATGCGCAGCGAAAAACGTTCGCGCAAATCGCCTTCGGCCATTTTATTTATCACGCGGCGTACTTCGTCGTTGGCTTTGTTGCGTTTTTCCACTTCCTCGTCTTTGGCCTTCAAACTCTTGCGCATCAGCCCCAGCGAGTTGTTGAGTTCAAGCATTTCGCCCGAAGTTTTGATCTTTACTTCTTCATCGAGATTGCCGCGGGCCACTTCATTTACCACCCGGTTTACTTCATGAATGGGTCTGATAATGGAACGCATAAGAATAAGTCCGAACACCACCGAAATGCCGAGCACCAAAAAAATGGCAATGGCCGTAAACGTGATGGTTTGTGCAAATGCTTCGGAAGATTCATCGCGAAGTATTTCCGATTTTTTCATAATGGTTTCGCTCAGTGCTTCCATTTCCACGGCCAGCTTGTCGTAGGTAATTTCATATTCAGGCAAACGTGCTTTTACCATAAACTCCGCCATCGAATCGCCCGAAAAGGCAATTTTTACCAGTTCGTTGCTTACATCGGTATAAGATTGAAGCGCGGGCCTTACCGTGGCTAACTTGTCTTTTATTTCGGGCCCCAGGTCAAAAGCCGAAAGCCTGTCAATGGCCGACATGAAAGAACCCGTATGCAGGTTGAGACTTTCCCTGGTGTCTTTTACCTCATCGGCATTGGTTTCATCGGCCACCACGGCACTAAGCACATCGGCCTTAATGGCATCGTGCGCCATGTCGGCTGTCATTTGCTGATAAATGGCACCGGATACATCCACGATACCATTTTTTGTTTTTTCTATCCGGCTCAAAGAGAAATAGGCATACACGCCCAGCGCAATAAAGAACAAGGCGTTTATTGCAATGATGAGTCCGACTTTTGTAATGATTTTCATGGGGGGGAGTCTGTTGTTATTGGTGTGAAGTGTAGCGTGTAGTGTGTATATGCTTTTATTTTCTAGAAAGAAACTATACATCGTACAGTTCCCACGCAGGCGTTTTTGTTGGCCGGATTGAGTCCGGGATTGATGATGTATTGAAAATCGGGTTGCACAAAAAAGTGTTCGCCGAGCGGTTCTTTCCAGGTAATTTCAATTACACTTTCAAATGTATCGGCAGGAGCGCCGGGCATACTGCGCCAGGCATTGCTTATGCGTGAGTGTGCGTAGGCAATTCCCAACTGGTCGTTTCTTCCGTGCCATACTCCGCGGTAATTAAAACCAAAGCCCACATAAAAATCGGTCATGTTGCTTTGCGTGGGTGCGTATGCAATTTGTCCGAAAATGCCTGGGCCTTTTCCTTCGTCGCCATCAAAATGAAAAAGCTGCTGATCGAAGTGCAGGTAAAGTCCCCAGTTTCCGGCGGCAGTGTATGCACCTGTATCGGTATATCGTTCGAAATCGGCGGTGTGATAGTAGCCGCCTAATTTCCAGGTGCCGGTTACTTCATCGCCACTCACAAAATGATAGTGCAGTTCGCCAATGCCCAATGCGCCTTCTTCTTTCGACATGCGCATACTGAGTCCATAAGGATCGGTATCAAAACTTTCGGGATCGCCGTCATATACTGCAGCCCTGAAACCCCAGCGGGCATTGAAATCGGCACTCACCAGCAGGGCCAGACTGGTGCGCGGATAAATGGCCAGCGGCACATTTAACGAGCCCGACGACATTACACCGAAAGCACTGTTTACATACAGCAAACCATAATCGGTAACCATGAATACAGAATTAAGGTCGTGCTTACCGGCAAGTAATGATACATTTCCGAAGGTTTGCTGATACCAAAGCTGATAGAGATAAGTAGCAGGCGTACTTTCGATATTGGAAAACACCTGCACATCGCCCACATAATCGCCGGTAACGGCCGCTCCGTGCGAGTGTTCGGCGTGCAGCATAAACTCGCCGCCTTTAAACCATCCTGCCGAATCGGTGCTGAATCGTGCCGCAAGATCAATAAGCCCCATCTGCCCGTGCCCGGTTTGGCCGCCTCCCGAAAAATTGCGCGAAAAATCGCTGATATACTGAGCCGAAAATTCTACCGGCTCAGGGCGACTTGCCTCAGCCTGCGAACTGTTTGTGGTGGAGGAAACCGTGACATACCCTGCCGAATCGCCACGAAGGGCGGCAAGTTCTGAGGGCGTAAAAAACGCTTTCAGCTTTGCGCTGTCTGCCTGTGCCTGCAAAATGCCTGGCAAAAGGCAAAGCAAAATCAGTACCCAAAGCCGTGGGCCTGGGGGCGAGGGGTAATGCATTGAGGTTGAGTTTTGGGCCTTTGATTTACAATAGGTCTGAGGGTAAACTTATTGCAAACTGATGCTTATACATCTATTAATCATGAATGGTTACCGTTGCGGGATTAAAAACAATTATTTCCATCCTTTTTCCTAAAATTGAAAAAATACATCCATGTAAACCGGTACAAAAATAGCTCAGTCAACATTTATTGTTGCACCATCATTCCGTACACTACACGTTTCCCTTAGCTTGAAAGTACTGTAAAAACAACTCATTTGCATTAGCGCATCAATAATCATTGACACTTTATTTCATTTGTAAATAAAAACCATGGGAGAAATGTGTACAGTTTTCAAATGAAATCTTCCTTTCAAAGCCGAGCTAAAAATGCAAGAAAAAAATCATTCATAAATTGATTTAATTCTATTGTATTATTAAAATATATTTAAAAGGAAATTTCAGCCCCCGGGGTTAACACCATGCATTTCCGGCCGGAAAGAGCAGAACCTTATTTTTTTATAGAATAATACCTGCGTTTTGTAAACAGAAAAAAATATACCTTTGTCGAAGATCAAAAGGGGTGCTGAGGGGCAAATTGCCGCGAGGCTGAGATCATACCCGGTGTAATACATTTTCTCAAAAAATGTGTACACGCACCTGAACAAGGTAATTCTTGCGTAGGGACAGGATCCGGTGAAAGAAGCGTTTCCCTTTAACGAAGAATTCACCGGGTCGCAACGAATCATTAAATGAAAAACACATTATTCAGCCTCGCGGTACTGTGGATACCGCTGTGCGCAACGGCCCAGCTCAGACTGAGTGGAACCGTATCAGACCCAAACGGGCAACCAGTAAGTTTTGCCGCCGTGCAGATTTCGGGCACGTTCAGCGGGGCAATTACCAATGCCGCCGGGCAGTATCAGCTTCTCAATTTAAGCCGCGGCACGTATTCCATAAAGGCAAGCTGCCTCGGCTACACGCCCGAAATCAAAACCATTACGCTGAACAGCGACACCGTAGTTAATTTCCAACTCACTGCCGCCGCGTATCTCCAGCAGGAAGTGGTGGTGCAATCGACCAGGGCCAATGCCAACTCGGCCATGGCAAGCACCGAAGTAAGCAAAGACGATCTGGCGCAGGTAAATTACGGGCAGGATTTGCCCATACTGCTCAACCTGCTACCCTCGGTAGTGACCACTTCCGATGCCGGTGCGGGCGTGGGTTACACGGGCATACGCATACGCGGCACCGATGCCTCGCGCATTAATGTGACCATTAACGGCATTCCGGTAAACGATGCCGAATCGCAGGGTGTGTTTTGGGTGAATATGCCCGACTTTGCCTCGTCGGTGCAAAGCATTCAGGTGCAGCGCGGCGTGGGCACGTCAACCAACGGAGCCGGTGCGTTTGGCGGTTCGGTAAATATGCAGACTGATGATTTGCGCGACTCGGCCTATACCGATTTGGTGGTGTCGGCAGGCTCGTTCAATACGCGGCGCGTGTCGTTTAAAACAGGCACAGGGCTAATCAAAAAACACTGGGCTTTCGACGGCCGCCTTTCGCGTATCAGCAGCGACGGGTTTATAGACCGGGCATCGTCTGAACTGCAATCGTGGTACGGCAGCGGAGGCTGGTATGGCGATCGTTTTTTTGTGAAAGCCGTGGTATTTTCGGGCAACGAAAAAACGTATCAGGCATGGTACGGTGTGCCCGAAGATTCGGTGCGTGCCGGAAATTATACCTACAATCCTGCCGGAGAAATTTACACGCCACAGGGCAATGTAATATACTACGACAACGAAACCGACAATTACCGACAAACGCATTACCAGCTCATCAGCGCCTATACCCTCTCGCCCGAGTGGACGCTCAACACTGCGCTGCACGCCACACGCGGACTGGGCTACTACGAGCAATACAGGGCTGGCGAAACTTTTGCCGAATATAATTTGCCCGATTACATTTCGGGTAACGACACCATTTCCACCACCGATCTTGTGCGCCGTCTCTGGCTCGACAATTGGTTTTACGGCCTCACCTTTTCGCTCAACGGCCGCATAAACAACCGCTGGCAAATTGTGGCAGGCGGTGCAGCCAATCAGTACAACGGCGATCACTACGGCACAGTGGAATGGACGCAGGCCCCGCTCGTGCAGCCGCGCGATTTTAAATACTACTTCAACAACGGTCTCAAAAACGATATTACCGTTTACCTGAAATCGAACTGGCAGGCCACCAAAACAATCAACCTTTTTGGCGATGTGCAGGCGCGTTACGTAAGCTACACGTTTGAAGGATTCGACCGCAATGCCAACAACGTGACGCAGGAAGTGAGTTACTTTTTCCTGAATCCCAAAGCCGGTGTGACTTTTACGCCCAATGATGCACACTCGTTTTACGCCTCGGTGAGTGTGGGCAACAAAGAACCCAACCGCGACGATCTCACCGAATCGTCGCCCGAAAGCCGACCGAAACACGAAACACTTTACGACGGCGAGGCAGGCTGGAAATACACCCGGCGCAAACTCCGCGCAGGAGTCAATTTGTATTACATGTATTACATCAATCAGCTTGTGGTAACCGGCAAACTGAATGATGTGGGCGCATACACGCGGCAGAATGTAGATCGCAGCTACCGCGCCGGTGTGGAACTGGAAGCCGCCTGGCAGCCGTTTAAAAAATTGGGCGTGGCCGGAAACCTTACACTGAGCCAAAACCGCATTCTCGATTTCGAAGAGTTTGTGGATGATTTTGATAATGGCGGACAGGTGATAAACAAATTTGCCGAAACCGATATTGCGCTTTCGCCCGCCGTGGTGGCTGCCGCGCAGCTCAACTGGATGCCTGCGAAACCGCTGCTGTTTACGCTTACTGCAAAACATGTGGGAAGACAATACTTAGACAACACCACTAATACAAACCGCAGCATTGATCCGTTTACGGTAAGTGATTTCAGGGCGCAGTGGAAATTTCCGGTAAAGGAAATGCGCGAACTTACGCTGGGCGTACAGGTAAACAACCTGCTTAATTTGCGGTACAGCAACAATGGCTACACCTTCGGCTTCATTGCCGGCGGGCCACAGCAGTTCAATTATTTTTTCCCGCAGGCGGGGCGTAATTTTATGATTATGCTTACTGCAAGATTTTAAACGGAATATTTTTCTCTCAAAACGCCGCTCTTTTCAGGGCGGCGTTTTTATTATATTATTTCAATGAATATAAATTGATTTCCCAAAACTGCTCCCACAGGCAGGAAATGGCCAAAAAGCCCTTTAACCGACAACAAACGGCTGATTTTGGGGATTATTTATTTTCCATCAACAAATAACTACACCATCAACAAATTTATTGTCTGTAAATTTTGGCCCTATTTAAAAACGTTAAAATGCAATAAATCAACTATTTATCAAGTTATCAACATGGCAATCCTATGAAAATTCCGGCGAAAATTTCTCTTGACAAGGGCTTTTTGAGGTGTGACCTTGTAAGGGTAAGTACAATGCAATAAGGCAGGTATTGCCTGAATGCGAATTGATAGAAAGTAATTAACCCTGTTCCTCGATTATAAATTAGATCAGAAGATGTACATCCACAATCATCCTTCAAACAGTCCGTTTCTGTATGAATCGGAAGGAAAATTTACCGCCGGTGCACTTGAGGCGTACAATGAATTGCTGCGAAACGAAACAGACTGGCTCGTGCGTGTAATGCTGTTGCGTTTCCCGAAATCGTCCAACGGCGGTTACGAATTTGCTTCGGAAGCAAACTGGGAACAACTGCCTCCGCCCGATTTGCGCGATGGCAAAGGTCCGTATGCCGCGCTGGTAAATGCGCTCGAACTTGGTGCCGAAGAACGTTTGCTGCTCATCCTCACGCTGGCGCGGCAAATGAGCAAGCACTCGCTCAAGGTGCTTACGGATATTCTGATGACTCAGGCAGAGTATCACGACGAAATTGGCTGTTACTTCGTTACACCCAACCGTTCGCTGGTGTTTACGCTCAATACGGTGCTTACGCTCATTGCGGGCAATCATGCAGGACGGCGCGGTATGGCGTTTACCAAACTGGTGCAGGAAAGTAAATTGGTGCGTGAGCAGATTCTTGAATTTGAAACACCTACCAATTTCAGCATTCAGTTTGGCGAGGGCGAAAAAGCACCGGTGCTGGCCAAAGAGTATGTCACATTTCTGCTCAGCGGAAAACCGCCACGTCCTGATTTTGGCGAGAATTTCCCGGCCAAATTGGTAAGCACCAATCTCGACTGGCATCACCTCGTGGTACAGAAAGCCACGCGCGACGAAATAAACTGGGTGGTGCAATGGATCAGCCACGGCAGGCCGTTTACCGAACGTGTGGGCAGCAGGGCAATAAGCAGTTTTCCGGTGTTGTTTTTCGGCCCTCCCGGCACGGGCAAAACACTGGCGGCAAAACTCATCGGCAAGCAGTTTGGCAAAATGGTATTTCGTATCGACCTCTCGATGATGGTGAGCAAATACATCGGCGAAACCGAAAAAAACCTCGCCCGCCTGTTTGACCGCGCACAGGGCAAAGACTGGATTCTGTTCTTCGACGAGGCCGATTCGCTCTTCAGCAAACGCACACAGGTAAACGACTCGCACGATAAATGGGCCAACCTCGAAACCAGCTACCTCCTGCAGCGCATCGAAGAATACGACGGTCTCTGCATCCTCGCCACCAACCTGCGCGACAATATTGATGCCGCCATGCTGCGTCGTTTTCAATACACCATCCATTTCCCGCGTCCCACAGAGGAACTCCGCGAACAACTCTGGAAAAGCCTGCTGCCAAACGGCTATGAGTTCGACCAGCTCGACTTCCGCAAACTCTGCGTGCAGGATTTAACCGGTGCCAACATATCCAACGTACTCAACCACGCCTGCCTCGCCGCCGAAGCCGAGGGGCGAACGGTGTTGAAGAACTCAGAAATTGTACAGTTCATGGCACTGGAGCTGATGAAGGAAAGTCGTACACTGAAATCGACCGATCATATTAAGTAAGAAGTTTCCGTTTACATTTTCATTGCACAGTTATGTCGCATCGCCGCAATTTATATTCCTATCACGACGACGATTATTTCAAAACCCCGCAGCAACGCGCCTCCGAAGCCGCCAACAAAGCACAGGCCGATGCCGAGATGGATTTTGAGTATAACACCTGGCCGCGTTTGCAGCAAAAAATGGACGCGGGTCTTACACTCACGAAATATGAGTTGTATGATACGCGCATGTTTGGCGGGCCGCTGCACCGGACAAAGACTTTTGCCTACGTGCGTGCGCAGCAGAATGCGGAGAAGCTGAGTGTGGCTGCGGCCGATTCGGCTGAGGAGAAACAGGCGGATGCGGTGGCCAACGCCGTGGCCACTGGCGGCGAGGTGCAAACCACCTCTACTGCCTCAGGGAAAACCGAAAGTTCGTCGCTTACTGTTTCGCCGGAGTTTGAGGAAAAACTGCTGGCAGGTAAAGGCCAGGGCGAACCACTCAACAGTGCATTGCGTGGGGAGATGGAAAGCAAAATGAATGGCGATTTCGGTGATGTGCGTGTGCATACCGGTGCTGATGCAGCGGAGATGAGCGCGGAGATAAATGCGCGGGCGTTTACGCATGGGAAAGATGTGTACCTGGGCAGCGGGGAGAGTGTGGAGGATAAGGAGTTGATGGCGCATGAGTTGGTGCATACGATCACTCCGGGAAATATCATTAAGCGCAAAGGAATAAACGATCCGTTGAATTACGGACTGCACCCCGAAGTAAAACCTAATTTCTTAAAAGGCAAAACCCTGTTAATGGATGCCGACGGCGATGGTTATCAGGAATTAGAACTTGTATTATATCTCGATAAAGACAAGGTTTTACAATTACAGGTGCATCATCTCGATAGCGACGTGTGGACCAACCGGCAGCACTTCCAGTCAGATAAAGAAGCATTGGTGGTATTAAACTTTCAGACTCTGGGTGCAGCACATAAAACCTCAAAATTTACGCCCAACGATACCGAACTGAATACAAATTATATCAATCAGTTCAAACTCTATGATGAAGTCGATCCGGATAAAAAATCATATCAGCTAAATTTTGGTGCCGATGTGAATTTCAGACAGAATGGACAATACCATGCTGCTTTGGGCCCACACAAAATTACATTCACTGTTAACCCATCAAAAATAAAGAAGCGCAGTGAAGATATTTCGTTTACCGAAACACGAAAGGCCGAAGCATTATCAGGCCCAATATATACGTTTCAGGCAGGGCAGCAGGGCGATGAAATAGAACTGCAAATTCAACAGGATTTCGAAGCTGCCATTCCTCAGGAAATGATAGCACAGAACCGAACCTCGGCATATTCCATTTATGGATATATGAAAAGGCTAAATGGAAAAATTGTCCGATGGACAGAGCCGGTAATGGTTTATGCCGTAAACAATCAAATGCCGGCTTCATTAAATCCGGTATATCAGGATGAAAAACTCATAGAACTGGGCATATCCGGATCATTCCTGCCTGATATAACCATTCATTATTATACGCTCTCCGAAAAAAACAAATTCTATCATAATCGAAAAATACAACTTCATTTTTCAGGCCCTGCATTGTTCGGCGGTAAAGACTTCAGATCATTTATCCTCGTTAATAATTTCCCCGTAGCCAATTCAAACTTCCGTGGGGAAGATGATTACCATTCACTTTTAGATTATGAAGCACCAGCCATGCTGAATAATCAGGGTAAACCGTTGTCGGTGGAAGAAGATATTGCAAAAACAGAGGCCATACTTCTGCAACTGATGCAGCGACTTGTTCTCGACGGGAGTATGAATGAAATGGTTTTTCTTTCCTGGAAAGAATACCTCCTGTCAAGAACTGTTCTTGAGGTAGTAAAGAATGCTAAAGTAAATAGTGAAGAAGAAAAAGCGCAAAGAAATTCCATTATTTTCAACGCAGCCATGAAAGCCGACGCGTTTGCGTACCAGCTCATGAGGGAAACGAAAGCTTATGGCTATGTGCTTTCAAACAGTTATCCATCAAAAACAATTATCGTCGGGAACTGGTCTAAAGAAGAGAAAGAATTTGAAGAGTTACATGCTTTATTAGATAATTATGTATTGAATATTGCTTCACGGAATACCGGCAATACTCCACCCGATTATATTCACGACATTACATCATCGCCATCTGCTCAGCCCTACAGTGTTCAATACCGCTTACCTACCGAAGAAGAATTTACAGCCTACGAAAAGAGCAAAAAACAAGAAACAGACAGTATAAGAACCAACCTGAGAAACGAAGCAAAGGCCGAAGGATTAAATGAAGCGCAACAGCATGATAAACTTGTGGGGTCATACTCACATTTTGCCACTTACCGCAACCAGTTAAAAGAAATTGAGAAAAAGCAGTACCTGCAAAAAATAAATGCCGTTTTCTATGGCACTACTCCCGAACATATTAACCAGTTTAATACGTCGTCAAGTACAAATGCGGTGGCGGTGCCGCTGCCGATTTGGGTGTATGTGGAAAACAACGAATGGCATATTGTGGATTTAATTAATCCTCAACAGCCATTCAAAGCTGCAGTACCGTATTATTCAGAAAACGGGAGCAATCCGCCCGAAGCACTTTTCGAGCAGCTAAACCACGAAAAGCATTTGCCCAAAGGTTATATATACTATCAGATCGGCGACCAAAAGAAAGTGGTAATTACCCAGGGCGAACAAACACAGTGGTATGATATTTTGGGTTATATCGCACTGGGATTGGGGTTTGTAGGATTAAGCATAGCTACTTTTGGAGCAGCACTGCCTGCCAAAATTGCCGTACTGGGCACCGTAGTAAGCTACGCCAGCATAATTACCGGCGCACTGAGCACCGCCGGCGACATGTGGGACAGTTACAAACACGGGCAGCTTACCGATCAGACACTCATGCTCAATATGCTCGATCTGGCCGGAGCATTGCTGCAATTAAAAACATTGTCGATAAGCCTTCTGCTTCGTTCAGAAACTATGGCCGCAAAACTGCCCAAAGCATTGCAGGCAGCCAAATTGGTTTACATGCCGCTGAAAATTGGCGAATACGCCACCGAAGGCACAAGACTATTTATCATTACTGCCGATGCTGCCGAACAAATTACTCAGATCATAAATGCTCCGGGCGACGATGAAGCCAAAAAGCGGGCATTGGTTACACTACTCTCGCAAATGGCACTTTCGTTGAGCATGTACGTGCTCGACGTGAAAGACTATGGCGATGAAGTAAACTTAGTGCGTAATGCCGGAAAAAAATCAGGAGCAACCACACATTCACCACATACCGAACCTGATATAAATATTAAGATAAATGAACTATCCGGCAATGAAAATGTGGGCAAATCGGTAGTGGAGGCGGCTGGCGAAACTCAGGAAGAAATTCTCGGCGGTGACTCCGAAACACCAGTCACTACGGCACAACAACGTGTGACGTATGGAAAGGACGAAAAGGGTTTTTACCGTACCAATCTCGACCAGCCTCACATACAACAACGTATAACCGAAGCCGAGTTCTACAACGCACGGGTAAGCATTGCCAATGCGCAGGTCAAAAAAACAGGCAAAATCGAAAACCCCGCCAAGGTTTCGGTCGATGCGTTGTTGCTGCTTGTGGCCTTTGCCGATCTGCAAATACAAGCCGTGAATTATCCGGCAGGCATTCTCGCCGGTGTGTCCACCGCCACGCTGTTGCTCCGCAAAGGTATGCGGGGCATGATTGGCAAACTCAAAGCAAAGAACCCCGGCATCAGCGACAAAGAATTATTGGATGAACTTAAAAAGACGATTCACAGCGATGGGGAACTAAACCGTTCGTTGAAGGAAAAGAATTTTAACTCTATTGATGAGGTGGATTTTGAAATGCCCGATGGCTCGAAGAAAAAGTTTGACGAGATAGCGCAGGAAGAAATTGACCATTCAAAATTGCCCGACGAGGAGCGTAAGAAGATTGAGGCCGAACAGGAGGCAGAGCTAAAACCTGAGCAAAAGGAAAAGATCACCACGGAGGACGAAACGGTAAAGCCGAAAGAGGAAACACCTGAGATAAAACCGGAAATTACGTCTAAGAAAAAGATTGAGTACTGGGCAGAGGATCAGCTAACGCATGTACCCGGCAACCCGGAGTACCTGAAAATTATGCTTAATGGCGATCCGAAGCAGATTATTACGCTCAAGCGGGAGAAGGATAAGGATTGGATTGTACAGAGAGGAACGAAAGAAGCGAACGATAATAATAAGTTGACGAATGAAGAGATTTTGGAGAGAGTGCCGGAGAAGTATCGTAAAAAAAGTGAGACAATAAATCCGAATGAGGATGTAACACAGAATACCTCCAATGAGGTTGAGAATAAAAAATCTGAAATACAAAAAGACAATTCAGAAAAATTAACATCTAAAAAGGCTGAGACCGGTGAACCTCCTTTTGCAAAGAGGAAAACAATATTGAAAGTTGGAGAGCCAATACTTAATGGTAAAATAAACCGGGTGCGTGCTGGCGATGAGAAGAAAATTGTTATTATCGGATTAGATATGAACGGGCATGTAATTCCAATTGCCAAAGAATTACAAAGTCAGGGATTTGACGTGGAAATTTTAGAGGATAATTTTCTAAATGGTCGTACATTTGAAATTGATGGTAAACAATGGACAGTTACCGAGGCTTTTAATGATATGGTTGAAAATGATAAATACGATGGCATGAGAGGGTTAGATAATAAAATTTTGCCAGAGTTTTTAGATCAAATACCAATGTATAAGCTAAACGAACAATGGATAACAGAACATAAAACGTCTGGAAAAACGATTCTTGATGTTGGAGGGCCTGCTAACTCAAATAAAACAAGCACCTTCTATAATATGGAAATTAACTCAATAAATTGGAACACGCAATGAATTCAGAAATCGTAAATTTAGCAAATAGAATACAGATAAAAGTATTAAATCATTTCTCGTCAGTAATTGCAAATTTTGCTATAGAGATTGATGTTAAATACAGTGAGGAAAAAAACCTTCACATAATTAACGATTCATTTAGACAAAGTAACTTTAGAATGGATATCTTCTTTCGAAGACCAAGTGCCAATAAAGTACTTCTCTTTACTTTTTATGATGGATATAATGGGAATAAGGAATTATCATATAAAATTGATTTTAAAATCTCGTCGCCGGGCAATAAACGTAACATCTATTCAGCAAAAGTACTATTTAAGCATTTGAATATTCCATACAGTTTCAATAATTTTTTTCTCCAACAAGGGGTAGATAATTTGTTTCTTCAAACTGATATTTTCTTAAAAAATATTGACGAATTGCTTGCTCTGCCAGAAATACAAACAATACTTTACACTGATGCTTGGATAGATATTCCGATAGATATGAGTGAGTACAAATAATGGATAGGAATTTACATGTGAAGTCTCCCCGGAAACAGATAAATCTGAAAAATCAATTCACGATGATGTGGAGTTAACCAAATCACTGCAAGAAAAAGGATTGACTTCTATTGACGATGTAGAGTTTGAAATGCCCGATGGCTCGAAGAAAAAGTTTGACGAGATAGCGCAGGAAGAAATTGACCATTCAAAATTGCCCGACGAGGAGCGCAGGAAGATTGAAGCAGAACAGGAGGAAGAGCTAAAACCAGAGCAAAACGAAAAGGCCACCACGGAGGACGAAACGGTAAAGCCGAAAGAGGAAACACCTGAGATAAAACCGGAAATTACGTCTGAGAAAAGGATTGAGTACTGGGCAGAGGATCAGCTAACGCATGAACCCGGTAACCCGGAGTACCTGAAAATTATGCTTAATGGTGATCCGAAACAGATTATTACGCTCAAGCGGGAGAAGGATAAGGATTGGATTGTACAGAGAGGAACGAAAGAAGCGAACGATAATAATAAGTTGACGAATGAGGAGATTTTGGAAAGGGTGCCGGAGAGGTATAGGAATAAATATCAGCCTAATGAAGTTAAATATAAAGATGGATGGACAAAGGAAAGAGTTCTTTCAAAGCCCAAAGGAGAGAGAGAGGTCCCTGAAATTTATTTATCAAATGATTACATTGAGAACCACTTGAGTATTTTTGAAAAAGAAGGCATTGTTTCTAGGATTGTTCTAAAGACAGCATATGATAAATATGGAATTGGTAAGCCGGATAAAGGGAAAACAGAGTTTGTCAGCTTGAAATCAGATATAGATAAACTCATTTCGGATTCAAATGGTGACATCGAAATCTTATCAAGTGTACTTGGTGTCAGTAAAGAACAATTATCGGGTGGATTAGTACGTGTAGATTTTTATTTAAATTCACAGAATAAAGTTCACATGCCATCAGGCAACGAGTTTGGTACAAATAGCCAATGGATTCCCGGTGGGAAATTGCCAACTGGGCAGCTTGAAGCAATCATTAAAACTGAAGGACTGATTGTGAACGTAGATTACATTGTAAAAGACATAACATGGTAACAGAAATTTATTGTAAACCCTGGGATTTTACCTTATACCAAGTAAATAATGACTTGGTAATTAGTGTGGTTTTTTTTGGCTTAGTGGACTATCATAGAAGTTTTAGGATTGAAACTGGTACAGTTGATACCAGTAACTATGAATCCTTAGGAATTCTATCTGAAAAAATTCGAAGAGCACCTGATGAGTACTCTGAGTCAGAAGTTAAACCAGCTATATTTTTTTAATGATTTTCGATTAATTGAAAAGAAATTTGATTAATCGGATTTTTGATTCTATTTTCCTTTAATGAAAGGGCTCCACTTCTATTGACGATGTAGAGTTTGAAATGCCCGATGGTTCAAAGAAAAAGTTTGACGAGATAGCGCAGGAAGAAATTGACCATTCAAAATTGCCCGACGAGGAACGTAAGAAGATTGAGGCTGAACAGGAAGCAGCGCTAAAACCTGAGCAAAAGTAAAAGACCACCACGGAGGACGAAACGGTAAAGCCGAAAGAGGAAACACCTGAGATAAAACCGGAAATTACGTCTGAGAAAAAGATTGAGTACTGGGCAGAGGATCAGCTTACGTATGAACCCGGCAACCCGGAGTACTTGAAAATTATGCTCAATGGTGATCCGAAACAGATTATTACGCTCAAGCGGGAAAAGGATAAGGATTGGATTGTAGAGTCAGGAACGAAAGAAGCGAACGATAATAATAAGTTGAAGGATGATGAGATTTTGGAGAAGGTGCCGGAGAAGTATAAAAGTAAAAAAAATGGGAATGAGTGGAAAAGCGTCCAGAAAATCAAGAATAAATACCCAGATGAAAAAATGCCTTCTGATGGTGTACTATATGGAATAGCTGAAATTAAAGACGGGCTAATCCAGTCTATTGGAAATAAGGGTAATAATTTTAATGAAATTGATTTTGTCGTAACAACAAAAGGCGAACTCATAATTGGGAAAAAACATCATTTCCTAGGGAATGCCTTGGAAGTAGAAGCCGCTGGAACACTAAAAATTGTAAATGGGAAAGTCAAAAAAATAACAAACGCTTCAGGACATTATTTACCATCTGTTGAAGAAACTCTTAACTTTGAAGCTGTATTCAAAAACTTAGGAATCAATACCACTAATACAGCATTAGAGATATATTATATCGACGGAAACAAATTAAAATCAACTACAAAATTTTTGAAGTAATGGAATACACAGAGTTAATTAATACTATTCATAAAGCAGATTTCAATATCAACAAGCATAATCTTTCAGCAATTGATATTGATAAAATTTGTGCTGTGCCTGATAAATTTGACTTTATGAAATCTCTTTTTGAAAATTTCGACTCCCGATTTTGCGAAGGATTACTGTTAACCTGTCCTTGTTTATGGACAAATTTCACTCTTAAAGATTGGGAAAAAATTATAGTTTCTATATCTCCAAGGGTTAAATTAAATGACAACATTACTTTTCATATAAATAATAATTCAGGATACGCAGATGTGATATTCATAAGACGATACTTCAATATAGACATCGAAAATTTAATTGAGAAATTACCTCAAATGCTTAGCGATGATAAGAAAAAAATAAGAGACTTTATTTCATTTTATGATGAAAAAATTTGCAAAAATAAAAATGAGATTACCGAAGACCTCAATGACTTCTACAATATTTCGTTTGAGGAGTTAAGTGACTATGTAGCTCACATGAAATAAGATTTTAATTTATAATTCGACTTCATGAATATTTCATTTGAAATAATATCGAAAGGCAGTTTGTTAGTTCATTACCATAACAAAACTGCTCTTATCAGCGGAGAACTTGTTTTTTCCCCGCCAGTATTTTATGCCGATCTATCTTCTTTAATTTATTGGCAGCCTCCATATGAAATGGATGCAATATCTCAAAGCGAAAAAAGCGATATAATTTCGTTTTTAATAAGTCAAAATACAGGAACAAAAATTGTGTTTGATTAATAGTAATTGAGAAATTTTGATCGGAAAGTCTGGGGGTGAGTTGTAAATTTTCCTATAGTATCAGTTCGGTGAAAGTTAGTAGTTTTGAGCGTAGTTGTTTTTTGAAAGATTTCAATCTGATGCTCAAACAAAGATAAATATGCAAAACATAGACATAAAAGTAAATGAATGTCAATCAACACTAACCTCAGTTTTTACTAAAAACGAGGATAATTTTTCACATCATTGGAACATAAAAATTGAGGCTGGTCCCCATTCATTTTACTTAGAATTTTTGCAATTAGAAAACTCGCAGTCTATTTTTGATCTTTCGAATAAGTCATTTAGAATTAGCGATACAGATTTATTACAGTTGCAGTCCTGTTTCATCAATGATTCGGGGATTAAGATTGCGAATCAAATTCAAATTTCATTTGATGAATTTGATAGTGAAATAAGAAAAATCCATTCAAAAGTAAAGCTGAATTTTAATTCATATATCGTGAGTGTAGAAACAGATATGTTATTTGCTGGATATAATTTTTATGAGGTTCCCGAAATCAATATAGAAAGGATTATTATCGAAAAAAAATTAGGTGAAATTAGAGTTCAAGATATTGGCATTAATAATAGGCTATATAATTACTAAAATCCCCAACATTTCCTCAATGCTTTTCCTCACTTAAAATATTTATAATTCGACAACTATTGAATAGATGAAGCCCAAAACAATCATTACATTTTATACTCAATAATATGAAATGTTTAACAATACTAAACAATCAAGAATCCAAGGTACAGCCAAGTGATATTGACTACTTTGAAGAAAGGTATAAGATCAAAATTCCCGAAAAACTGAAAGACTTTTTTTTGTTATTTGGGGGCTCTAGAATCAAAGAGATGTATTATCATAGAGGTGAATCTTTGGATCAAGTTTGTGATATACTTTTAGTTAAGTCAATACAAGGAAAACCATCATGTGAGTCGATATATCAGGGACACCTATCTTATGGAGATATTGGCTTTATTCCATTTGCAATTGACTCCGGCGGCTGGGATTACAACGTATCTATAAACCCTGACACCTACGGCCAAGTTTGGGTTGATAAATTCGACAGCGGCGAAGAAACCCCTTTTGAGTTTGTATGTAATTCCTTTGAAGAATTTATTGATGGGCTTACTGAGCAAGAAAAGGACTTTTAACTCACTCGAATTAGCAATTGGGATTTGAATTTTGAGAAAAAAAATCAATACGGAAACAACGTCATAAACGCATCCATATCCTTCTCTAACTTCGTATCCACCGTAAAATGATACAACCCCCGCGTCCACCCGAAAAACGCACTTTGCTCGTCCACAATTTTCACATAGCTCGGGTCGCGGCCGGTTACCAGTATGCGGGGTTTTACCCGTCCGTTGCTGGTAGCACCCGACACGATGAGGCGGAAACTGGTTTGCACTTCTTCCTGCGAAAGCGAGCGGCCAAACTGCATATAAATTTTTGTGGCGCCGTTCTGATAAATCACTGATCCGTCTTCGCCGCCCTTGGGGGGCATTACCGTGCCGCGTTTAAACGGGCCAACGCTTACGGGTAAGAGTTTGTTGAAATCGACACCGCGGGGTTTGGGGCGTTTTTCTATGCCGTAGGGAGCCGGACCGCTTTGCTGCTGGGTTGAATACATGTTCAGCCCGGCCGCAACCAGCAACATAAAAAGCGTAAAAACAAACCTGGGTCTGAGCACGGGCCGTGTATTCCTGTTGAGCAAATGCGGCTGTTGGGTGCAAGGGGGGGCAACGAGCGGCACACAAAAATGGTTATTTTTGGCGAAATACAAACACTTGATCGTTATACTGTTTATTTTGTGAAGATATACTCCCAAATCGCCGATTTTGTTCCCCCTCGTTTTCCTGTAGTTACCACCGGCACTTTCGACGGGGTACACCACGGGCACCGGCAAATTATTGACCGGCTCCGGGAAACGGCCCGCAAAAACGGCGGCGAAACCGTGCTGCTTACCTTTTTTCCCCACCCCCGCATGGTACTTTTTCCCGATCAGCAGCAGCTTTTGCTCAATACGCCCGAGGAAAAAAAGCAGCTTCTCGAAAAAGCCGGTATCGACCACCTTGTTGTTCATCCGTTTACCCGTGAGTTTTCGATGCTTTCCTCCAAAGAATTCATCGAACAAATACTGGTAAACAAATTCAATACCAAAAAGCTGGTTATCGGCTACGACCACCATTTTGGCCGCAACCGCGAGGGCAGTTTCGATCATTTGCGCGAGTTTGGCCCGGTTTATGGCTTTGAAGTGGAAGAAATACCGGCCCAGGAAGTGGACAACGAAAAAGTAAGCTCAACCCGCATACGCAACGCCCTGCAAACCGGCGATGTACGCACCGCCGCCGCCTGGCTCGGATACCGCTACCCCCTGAGCGGCACCGTGGTAAAGGGAAGACAGCTCGGACGCACCATCGGATTCCCCACGGCCAACCTTGTGCCCGACAATACGTATAAAATAATTCCTGCCGATGGCGTGTATGCCGTTTTTGTGCAGCGCGGAAACGATACACTGCCCGGCATGATGAATATAGGTATGCGCCCCACCATTGACCAGGGCCTGAGCCGTACCATAGAAGTACACCTGCCCGGTTTCAGCGGCGATTTGTATGGCGAAACCCTGAAAGTGCTGTTTGTGGAACGCCTGCGCGACGAACAAAAGTTCGGTTCGATTGACTTATTAAAGGAACAACTTCATACCGACCGCCTCCGGGCCACGACCCTGCTGAGTAATGAAAAAACTGATCTTTAACATATTGCTCGCCCTGCTGCTGCCCTTAGCCGCAGGCGCACAGCAAACCGCCCCCGCCCTGCTCGACTCGCTCACGCTCGACACCATGCCCGCGTTTACGAGTCTGGCCGAAGCCCTCAAACAGCCCGATAAAGTGGTAAAACTCGTGCTGCGCAAACAAAAGCTCGACAGCTTCCCCCAAGCCATTTTCCAGTTTAAAAACCTCCAGTACCTCGACCTGAGCCGAAACAATATCCACGAAATTCCCGACTCCATCGGTACACTCAAAAACCTGCAGGTGCTGCAGCTTTCGCGTAATAAAATAGAATACATACCCCGCACCATTGGCGATTTAAGCCAGCTGCGCATATTAAACATCAACCAGAACGAACTTTATGTGATTCCGCCCCAGATCGGGAAACTGAAAAAGCTTGAAGTGCTCGATTTATGGAGCAACAATATCACGGTTTTCCCCGACGAGCTTAAAGACATCAGCGGAAACCTCAAAGTGCTCGACCTCCGCACCATTCTCATCAACCGCGAAACACAGGACCGGGTAAAGGCCATGCTGCCCCATACGAAGGTATATTTTTCGCCTCCTTGCAAGTGCAATGGCTGATATTTAATTGACTATATTTCAACGAATTACCCATTACCCGGGATAATCTGACGAGAATCAGACCGAGTTATGGAGCAATTATTAACATTGCCGCTGTTTATCCGAATAAAAGTTGCTACTTTTGCGCCGAATTTCAGACATAAGCTAACAGCTCCATGCAACACGGTAAAATCGCACAGATCATCGGACCGGTGATCGACGTAAGCTTCAGTGACCCCAATACCCAACTCCCCAACATTCTCGACGCTCTCGTGGTGGAGAAGCCCAACGGCCAGAAAATTGTACTCGAGTGCCAGCAGCACATTGGTGAAGACACCGTCCGCACCATTGCCATGGACTCTACCGACGGACTTTCGCGCGGTATGGAGGTGAAAGCCACCGGCGCACCCATTACCATGCCCATTGGCGATGCTATTCGCGGCCGCCTTTTTAACGTGGTGGGCGAAGCCATCGACGGTATCGAGCCTGTAAGCAACGTGGGCGGTTATCCCATCCACCGTATGCCCCCCAAATTCGAAGACCTTTCCACCTCGGCCGAAGTACTCTTCACCGGTATTAAGGTGATCGACCTTATCGAGCCTTATTCAAAAGGTGGCAAAATTGGTCTGTTTGGCGGTGCCGGTGTAGGCAAAACCGTACTTATTCAGGAACTCATCAACAACATCGCCAAAGGTTACGACGGTTACTCGGTATTTGCCGGTGTGGGCGAGCGTACCCGCGAAGGAAACGACCTGCTCCGCGAAATGATCGAGAGCGGTATCGTGAAATACGGCGATGCGTTTAACGAAAGCCTCCACAAAGGCGGCTGGGATCTGAGCAAGGTGGACACCACCAAGCTGAAAGAATCTCAGGCCACCTTTATCTTCGGACAGATGAACGAGCCTCCCGGAGCCCGTGCCCGTGTGGCGCTTTCGGGTCTTACCCTTGCCGAGTATTTCCGCGATGGCGACGGCGGCGGCGGAAAAGACATTCTGTTCTTCATCGACAATATCTTCCGCTTTACCCAGGCCGGTTCTGAGGTATCAGCCCTTCTGGGCCGTATGCCTTCGGCCGTAGGTTACCAGCCCACGCTGGCTACCGAGATGGGTCTCATGCAGGAGCGCATTACCTCTACCAAACGCGGTTCTATTACTTCGGTACAGGCCGTTTACGTACCTGCCGACGACTTGACCGACCCTGCTCCGGCCACCACCTTTGCCCACCTTGATGCCACCACCGTACTTTCGCGTAAAATTGCCGAGCTTGGCATTTACCCGGCTGTGGATCCGCTCGACTCTACCTCGCGTATTCTTACTGCTGCAGTGGTGGGCGATGAGCATTACAGCTGCGCACAGCGTGTAAAACAGCTTCTGCAGCGTTACAAGGAACTTCAGGACATTATCGCCATTCTTGGTATGGACGAACTTTCTGAAGAAGACAAGCTCGTGGTACACCGCGCCCGCCGTGTGCAGCGTTTCCTTTCGCAGCCTTTCCATGTAGCCGAGCAGTTTACCGGCCTCAAAGGCGTGTTTGTAGGCATCGAAGAAACCATCAAAGGTTTCAACATGATTATGGATGGCGAAGTGGACGAATATCCCGAAGCCGCCTTCAACCTGGTAGGAACCATTGAAGATGCCATTGCCAAAGGAAAAACCCTGCTTGCCGAAGCCAAGTAATAAGCATAGAAATAAATAAAGATGAAACTCGACATCATTACACCCGATAAAAAGCTGTACAGCGGCGAAGTGAAATCGGTAGTACTGCCCGGCAGCGAAGGTTCGTTCGGCATTTTGAACAACCATGCCGCCATGATTTCGACGCTCATCAAAGGCCGCATCAAGGTAACGGACGCCAACCAGTCCACACAAACTTTCGAAATTAACGGAGGTGTGGTGGAAGTGTTTCGCAACACCATTACCGTGCTGGCCGAATAAGCGAAGGTGATTCCTTCATTTGTTGTTGTCAAAACACAAACCGCTCCCTCCTTCGACAGGCTCAGGGAGCGGTTTTTGTTTTGTGATAAGCATTGAAAGTAAATACAAACCGTTCCCTTCGACAAGCTCAGGGAGCGGTTTGCATTTTACCCGCGGAGCGGTTTGTTTTAGTGTGAAAGAAGTGTACGAATATATTTTTCCGGAAATTCCAAAACCACATTTCAAACAATAATGCCAAAACCCGTTCCCTGAGCTTGTCGAAGGGCGGGTTTTGTTTTTGATTGTGATAATACAAACCGTTCCCTTCGACAAGCTCAGGGAGCGGTTTGCATTTTACCCGCGGAGCGGTTTGTATTCTGAACAGTTTGCATTTTACTCAGGGAACAGTTTGCTTTCGTATGAATACCGTGAGTAAAATTTTTATCCCAAAAATCACAACGAGGTTACAAAACCCGGCCCCTGAGCTTGTCGAAGGGCCGGGTTGCATTTTACACAGTGAACAGTTTGCATTTATGTGAAAACAGTGAGTAAAATTTTCATCCAAGAAAAACGAGATTACAAAACCCGGCCCCTGAGCTTGTCGAAGGGCCGGGATTTGTATTCGTATAAATACAGTAAGTAAAATTTAATCCAAGAAATCACAACAAGGTTATAAAACCCGCCCCCTAAGCCTGTCGAAGGGGCCAAATAATAACAATAATCCTTCACGAAAAAATCCCCGTCCCCCTGAGCGGAGCCGAAGGGGGGGGGGACGTAACTACAAAAGAATTATTCCACCGCAAAACGATGCGTTTCATTAATTCCATTTCCGGAAATACTCAGCAGATATACTCCCGAAGTAATTTCGGAGGGCAACTGTATCTGTTGCAATGATTCGCCTGAAGCAAGCATGAGTTGCTGGTTAAGCACTTCGCGGCCGAGCATATCGGTAATGCGGATTTCGATCTGCTGTTCGGCGGGCGAGTTGAGTTTTAACTGCAGCACGGGCGAACTGAGCGACACCGGATTGGGATAAAGCGAGGTGTTTACCGATGTTTCGGCATCGTTGCCGGTACTGGCCTGGCGGGCGTTGCTGCCACCGAATACCGTTTGCGCAAAGCAAAGCTGTGTCATAAATGCCTGCTGCGGTGTGCTGAGTGCCAGTGAAGTACTTGATACACTTCCGATGGCCACATACGTCGGAAACTTCTGCGAAACCTGATAACGCTGGGTAACAGGCGTATCCTTGTTTACGTTGCAGGCGGTAACTCCGTTGTAATAGGCTTTCACGAAATACTCATCGCCGAGGTCGAAACCGAAACTGTAATTGCGGTTACCAAATACGGTAAATCCATCGGCATTGGTATTGCTGAAACTCGACAACTCGGCTGAATATTCGAGATCGGATGTGCCATACGTCCATTCGGTAAGTCCGTTGCCAAGATCATCGAGCCATGTAACCACCATATCCTGATTGCCGAAGAAACCGGCATCGGGAGTGGATGAAAGGTAGTAGGTCCAGCGTCCGCTGGTGGTTTGACGCTGAATAATGTCGGAGGCAATGCTTTCGTTGCCACCCGAATATTTATAATTGTTTGCCCAGCGAACAACCGTTCCGGTAGGATCAATTTTCATGGCAAAGGGCTGGCGCGAGCCATACGCCACGTTATGTCCGGCAAGTACAAAACCGTTTCCGCCTCCGCTGGTGCCTGTGGCCACGGTTACGGCTACGCAGTTATCTTCCTTGCCGCTGTCGTAAAGGTTTACGGTGCCTACGGGATTGCCATTCACCGTATTCAGACGATAGCTGAACACGAAGTTATCGCCCATATCGTCGTAAAGATCACCAACTACCATTACTTCATTCACCAAAGCGGGCTGGTAGGGAGAAGCAACCACATCGGTGGGAAGGAATTTGTAGGCAGTGGAGAATACGGGAGGATTGAAATCGTAGATGCGTCCCCAGATCAGCGCATTGGTGCTTCCGTTTATGGCCATGGTAAGTGCACGCGCGCCGTTGTTGAGTGTGGTGGCATCGGAAAAGCCGCTGATGTAAATGATGTTGCTGGTAACGGGCAGCGCATTGCAGGCCGAGGTAGCCCACATCACGCTGCTTACCGCTGGTGTTACCGTTTGCCAGCCCACCACATTGATAATGGCACCACCCGGATTGAGCACCGCCGTAAAAATACCCGAAGGCACATTGGCCACTGAGGAGTAGTAATTGCCTACCACGCAGATACGGCCGTTGGGAATCTGCAATATTTTTACCGGTACGGCATTTAGCACTACGTTGGCGGTGGTTGACAGGCGATATACCTGGTTAAATGAGTTGAGCCCGACAATGTTTCCATTTACATCGGTGCGGGTAAGGAGCAGATCATTGTTACCGAGCACGGTGGTGCTGCCGGCAATTAAATGGCCCTGCCCGCCAAGAACCACATTCACTCCGTCGGCAATGCGATCTGTGCCTCCGGTGGTGTTTAGATTCTGGTAATACTGTGCATTCATTACACCGAATGCAAGCATTGAAAAGAGGAACAAGTGTTTTTTCATGGGTGTATGTTTTTGTTGAGGGCGAAAGCTACAATTTGAAAATAGCGGAAAGCAACTTTTCGATAAGTAATTAATCAACAGATTTAGTTATCGATTAATTTAAACCGATTAACCTCAAGAGTAAATCAAATAAATTATTCATTTAAATATATTGTGTTTACCAGAGAACTGCATGAAATGCACTTTCATTGCATTTTAAGGGATTTTGAAATATCAATCAGTTTCTTTTTTTCACGATTGATAAAAAAAGAAACAGCCTTTTCCGGAGAAAAGGCTGTTTTCAATACAATTATTTTGTTTGTTATTGTATAACGAAACGATGAGATTCTCTTACACCAGTTCCTGTGAGAGTAAGTGTATAAACACCGGCTTCGATGCCTGAGGGCAACTGAATGGTTTGCGCCGAATTGCCTTCGGTAATAATCAGTTGCTGGTTGAGAACTTCGCGGCCAAGCATATCGGTAATGCGGATTTCGAGCTGCTGTTCGGCGGACGAATTCATTTGCAGGTTAAGCAGCGGAGCCGAAATGGAAACCGGATTGGGGAAAATGCGTCCGAAATTTTCGGGAGCATTTACCAGTAAATCTTCCTCTGCCGAAATTTCTTCCTCGTCGCGGGCCAGGCGGATATTACTTCCGCCAACAACCGTGAGTGAGTAGCAAAGCGTAGTTACCGTGGGCGCTATTGTGGGCTGAATCAAATTGAATGTACTGATTGAGAAAGCACTGGTAGGCGAAGGCGTGCGGGAGGCCTGAAGCAGTTGCAACAGATTGGTGAGGGGTGTGCTTGTTTGCGTGCTGCAGGGTGTGACTCCGTTGTAGTATGATTTTACGTAGTACTCATCACTAATGTCGTTGGGCGTTGCGCCGGGTGCATTGCCAAAAGTAACCAGGCCGCTTCCGGTGGCAGGCGTTGGATCGAAGCCCGAAATTTCGGACGCGGTTTCGTTGGCCGGTGTGCCGTAGGTATAGAGGTTGGTGGCTGTGCCGTTGTCATCGACCTGAAATACGGCCATGTCCTGACCGCCCTGCAAACCAACCTGAGCGGTGGCTGCCACATAATAATTCCACTGATTAAGTGTGTTTCTGCGCTGTATTACATCGGCTGCCAGGCAGGGCAATGATCCGGTATAATCGAGCCGCGATGCCCAGCGCAGCACGGAGCCCGACGAATCGACTTTTAACAATGTCGCCGACTGTGCACCGGGAATGCTGAGTGAGGCCGCAATCACAAATCCGCGTCCGCCCCCGCCTGTGCCCGTGGCCGGTGAAACCGATACGGCTTCGAGTACGGCTCCGGTGCTGTAAAAATTAGCCACAGGCCAGGGCGCTCCGGTGGTGGTGTTTACCAGAAAGTTGAACACATCGGTGGTGGAAGTGCTCGACTGGTAATTTCCGGTTATGAAAATTTCGCGCGTGCCGGCGTTGGTGATGTAGGGCGAACCGGCAAGGTCTGTCGCAACCAGATTTGACGGTATGGCTATATTGGTAAAATTGTACAGCCGCGCAAAAATTATGGTATTGTTTTGTGTGTTGTACGAAATTACCAGCGGGCGAAGTCCTGCCTGCAGAGTGGCATCGCTTGCCCCGCAAATGAATACGTGATTCACATTCTGCAGGGAGCGGGTGGCCGAAGTGGCAAAACATTGCGTACTGATATTCGGTGCTGAAGTGGTGAGCCCGCGCACCGAAAGCGGATTGCCATTGGGACTGAGTATGGCAATAAAAATTCCCGGAGGAGCAGTGGACAGTCCGCGATAAGAACCTACCACACAAATATTGCCCGAACCAACCTGCAGAATTTTGCAGGGATCGGCATTAAGCGGGTTGTTGCTGATATCGGTAAGCCGGTAAAAGCGGTTAAAGGTATTTCCGCCACCAATGACACCGGTTACTGATGTCCGGGTAATGATTAAATCCTGACTGCCGAGTACCTGTGTGGTACCCGCCATGAGATTTCCCTGGCCACCTGCAATTACGGTGGTGCCATCGTTCAGCACATCGGGCGTGTTTGAACCATTTTTGTTTTGATAATACTGCGCTTGCAGCGAGCCTGCCAGAACAGACAGGCAGAGAAAGAGGAGTCTTGCTTTCATGTTGATTGAGATTTATGGGTTGAAACTGAAAGCTACTCCGGACTTATAACTGATACAAAGTTTCAACAATGATCTTATTAACAGATCTTGTTTTCGATCAAAAAAATAATCTGGCTTTAACAAACCGATACAACTAAATCGATTTTTGGCTGCCTGAAAAAATATGTAATTACAATTAGTGCCTCTACATAAAATACAGCCTGCCAAGATTTGAGGCAAGGTGAGTGATTTAAAGTATTCTAATAAAACCAGAGTAAAAAAAAAACTGCCTGCAAAAAAATTGCAGGCAGGACACTGAGGCGTAAAAAAGATTATCTGTTATTGTACGAGCAGGCGGTGATTTTCTGACCGGTCACCGGCTGTAACAGTAATATTGTAAGCTCCGGTGCTGATTCCGTGCGGCAACTGAATTTGTTGTACCGACTGGCCTTCGGCCACCATAATCTGCTGGTTCATTACTTCGCGGCCTAGCATATCGGTAATGCGTATTTCTATTTGCTGTTCGGATGGTGAATGAATGAGAAGCTGCACCAGCGGATTGGTAATTGAAACGGGATTGGGGAATACCTGTGTGCTGTTGTCGGTTTCTTCGGCTATGGGTGCGGCATTGCGGGCGTTGCTGCCACCGGCTACGGATACGGCATTGCAATAGCTGAAAATGGTCACATTACCTATCGACGAAATAGACAAGCCGGGCTGAGCCAGGTCTTTCACATCGTCCACAGGTGTGGTGGTGGTGGTTAAGGCCGCCACTGTAACTACTGAAGTGTTTGAAGCAGTGTTGCATTGTGTAACGCCGTTGTAGTATGCTTTTGCCACATACATATCGCCGTTGGTGGCGAGGCTGCTTATGCGGATGTTTCCGTAAATGCCAATTCCGTCGGTGAGCCCGGCAATTTCCTGATTGGATTCGGAAGTGCCCACTGTGCCGTAGGTATATTCGCCCACAAAACCAAGTGTGGCACTGAGTTTCACCACCACCATATCGTTTTGACCAAGCTGGCCGGCAGCTGCAGTGCCGCTGGCATAAAACTCCAGATTGCTCATTGCATTGGTGCGCGAAATAATATCGGATCCGGAAATGGTCGAGGCGGAGTTACTGTAAGCAATGAATACGTTATTGATTACGGCATTGCAGTTGGCATTTACACGAAATACCCACATCCGGTTGAGAGCAGAACCGGAATTGGTGGTTCCGCATAACACAAATCCTTCATTCGTGGAAATCGGGCTGGGTGCCAGCGCAATGCCCGAAACACTTTCGTTGGTGGTGTAGTTAAATGTGTTGGCACTGATGGGAAATGTGGTGGTGCGGTTTACACGCATCAGAAATGAGCCGCGGTCGCCGCTGTTGTTGAAATTGCCGGCCACCACCAGTTCGGTATTGCTGTTGTAGGGCGATGCAATAATATCGGCTGCCGTTTCGCCGCTTAGTGCGCTGAACCAGTATGTTTGCGACCATACCAATGTATTGTTGTTTCCATTTACCGCAATAATAAATACGCCCGAACCAAGTGTGGTGTTGTACGGAGCAAGATCAACCGATCCGGTTACATACACAGTTTCATCACCTGCAATATTGCTCCGGCAGGCCGATGTGGCTGTGATGGTAGTGGTGGCTGCTGCGGTGGTTTTCCATCCGGCTATGGCACCTACTGTACCGTCGGGATTAAATACGGCAGTATAAACGCCTTTATCGGTGGCTGCAGTTCCGGTGTAGGTGCCCGCCACAAAAATGCGTCCGGCCGGCATTTGAATTACTTTGGCAGGTGTGGAAGTAAGCACTGCGCCGGTGGAACTCAACAAGCGATAGTAATTGCGAAAAGTAGGCAGGCCGGGCGTGGCTCCGGCTGCATCGGTACGGATAAGCACCATATCGGTATTGGAAACAATATTGGTGGTTCCCGCAAGAATATGCCCCGCCGGGCCCGAAATAACAGGCGTTCCGTCGGTAAGCCTGTCGGCAGGTGCAGTGGTGCCGTATTCTCTGGTAAAATACTGAGCACTTAATTGCAGCGAAAAGAAAATAAGTGCGAATAAGGAAATTGTGTGTTTCATGGTTTTGCGTTTTTGTGAGCGGGAAAGTTAACGGCGGAAATTCCTTATCTGCAAAAATGCGTACAAGTATTTGTAAACAGATCTTGTGGTGATTGAACTGTTGCAGGATACAGGATAATTACAGCCAACGGGCTAATCTGTGGCTTAACACTTAATGATTATTACTAAATAATTCTGAATTGATTTTTTATTGAATAAAATAATAGTTAATAATTAGATACTGTCGTATTTCCTGGAAAGGAAAATATCGTTTGAGTGGTATTGATTTACCTCTGTCGCTTAGCTGATAATTTGATGGGTGGTAAAACCCGGCAGCAGCAAAAAAATAAATAAACCCCAACTCTCCGAGGTTTCCGAAACCTCGGAGGTCTTTATGAAAATCAAAAAAATCTCAGATAAATCAGGCTTTCGCAGAATGTTTCCCGTCTTTAGAGTAACAATCGGGTAACAAATTACTCTGTTCGATAGATCAACTTGATTCAGTTCAGTTCAGTCTGCTGTTGTTTTCGTATAACTTCTGGCCTGTTTGAGAAATCAAGTTTATCAAAAGAACTATTACAAAAGTACAAATTTTCCCTGAAACTCTCCCGCTGCCTGATTGCGCGGATTTTAGGGGTTTGGGAGGGCCTTCCTGGCCATTTGGGGGCTTACCCCTGAAAATGTTATTCAAGCGCATACAGCGCAAAAAAGCCCCAATCTGAGGCCGATTATTTGTTCGGTTTGGCTGTTAGCATTCCAGCCCCGATATTTGCCCCGCTGAACGGACACACAGGGCGTTCAGCAGTTAAGTATTTCCCCATGCTTAACTCACATCAGCCGGAATGCAGCCCGCCCGGTGCATTCCGGTTTTTTTATATCACTTCTACCTCCGGGTCTTCGTATTGCCGGTTTTGCTCCGGAATATATCAAACACCTTTTCACATTTAGGCAGCGTCGAGAGTAGTGTCGATAGCAGTGTCTCTTTGGGTTTTTTATAAAAAAATCACTGTCTATTACCGTCGATTAGTGTCTCACGGCCAATAGGGACGGGCTTTTTATAGACACTTCATTCGACGCTAAATCGACGGTCATTCGACACTCATTTTGAGCCAATCGACGCTGATCGACTCTTGTTTTGACGCTTTAATCGACACTGATTCGACAGTCAAAAGACAGTGAATTTTTGGCATTGTCTGAGCCGTTGTTTTGCGGGTTTCTCTTTGCGCATTGATTGACGGGCGGTTTTATTCATTGATACTAAAGTTCTATGAGTACTAAAAATCGGTAATTGGTTTTGCAGACTTTACGGGAAAGCCGGGCGGGTAAAAGTGTATCCGTCTTCGCGGTGAATAATTTATGCCGGTGCGCTGGCAGATTTGTTCCGGTTTTCAAATGGGAGTTTTCGGTGTTTCGTCTGAGCAGTAGAACCCGAAGTGTAAAGCTATTTCAGGACGATTTGGAAAGTGTATAGCTATTTCAGGACGATCTTTTGGGGGATAAATAGCGGTTTTATCCCGGAACCGTTCCCGCATTGTTCCTTAACCGCACCTGTACTTGTACCTTATGTGTACCTTATTTGTACCTAATGGGGGCCAATAAAGACGCGGTTTTTTGAAAGTTGTGTACCCAATCCGCACCGTAAAAACAGGGTTGTGTTCCGTTCTGCACCCTTACTGCACCCATACCGCACCCATACTGCACCGGCAGCACTGTTTTTTTGATGCTTCTGTACCGCTATTTGCACCTGTATGGCTAAAATAGGCCGCATTTTACTCCTGTATGTACCCTAATAATCACCGGAAATGAATTTGGCGCACCGCATTTATACCGTTCTGCACCTTGATTTGCACCCGCGTGAATGCGAATGGGGTAAAATCCGGTTTAAGAATTATCATGGCTTGGGGGCGTTGGAAATGAGTAAACAAAATCCCGACTGCAAATCGCAGCCGGGATTTTGTGCAGGGGCTTTATCTCGGTTTTGCTTGGGAGTGAGTTACATGGTCTGTGTGGCTTGTGCTTGTTTTCTGCTGTTCACCAGATCGGCCATAAATCGGTCAGGGGCATTACATCGGTGGGGTGTTGTATCACATACACAAAGCCTGAAATAAGCCCCAGCGGCAGCGCAGTAAGCAGCACGGCCAACGGCTCATAGTTGTTACTGAACCGATGGAGCCAAACGAGCAGCAAAGCCCCGCCGATA
>JALONL010000007.1:0-2500 GCA_025454955.1 Bacteroidia bacterium
GGGACCTTCTCCAGCCCCAGGATGTGACGAGCCGACATCGAGGTGCCAAACCACTCCGTCGATGTGAGCTCTTGGGAGTGATCAGCCTGTTATCCCCGGCGTACCTTTTATCCTATGAGCGATGGCCCTTCCATGCGGAACCACCGGATCACTTTATCCTACTTTCGTACCTGCTCGACTTGTCGGTCTCACAGTCAAGCACCCTTATGCTAATGCACTCTACGCACGGTTACCAAGCGTGCTGAGGGTACCTTTGAAAGCCTCCGATACTTTTTTGGAGGCGACCACCCCAGTCAAACTACCCACCATGCAATGTCCTCCCGTGAAGGAGTTAGAACTCAAGTAAACAAAGGGTGGTATTTCAAGGTTGACTCCACAGCCCCTGGCGAGGCCGCTTCGTAGTCTCCCACCTATCCTACACATTATTTACCCAAGTTCAATGCAAAGTTATAGTAAAGGTGCACGGGGTCTTTCCGTCCCGTAGCGGGTACTCGGTATCTTCACCGAGACTCCAATTTCACAGGGCTCGTGGCTGAGACAGTGGAGCGATCGTTACACCATTCGTGCAGGTCGGAACTTACCCGACAAGGAATTTCGCTACCTTAGGACCGTTATAGTTACGGCCGCCGTTTACTGGGGCTTCGATAGGTGTCAGGCCTTATACGTCATCTTTCGATTTTGCAAAGCCATGAGTTTTTGATAAACAGTCGCCGCTCCCATTTCTCTGCGACCCTCCGAAGAGGGCACCCCTTATCCCGAAGTTACGGGGTTAATTTGCCTAGTTCCTTAGCCACGGCTCACCCTAGCGCCTTAGTATACTCTACTTGTCTACCTGTGTCGGTTTGCGGTACGGGCGGCTTACGACTGAAGCATAGAGGTTTTTCTTGGAAGTCTGATTAGGATCACTATCCCTTCGTCCGAAGACTCCAGGTACTATCACGTTCGAACCCAGCTGCGGATTTGCCTACAGCCGGTAATCTACACGCTTTAACGTGGTATACCGTAACCACGCGGATCTTTCACTACTCCGTCACCCCATAGCATCGTAAGCCGGTATTGGAATATTAACCAATTGGCCATCATCTACGCCCTTCGGCTTCGACTTAGGTCCCGACTAACCCTGATCCGATTAACGTTGATCAGGAAACCTTAGACTATCGGCGGGCAGGTTTCTCACCTGCCTTATCGTTACTTATGCCTACATTTGCTTTTCCTGACGCTCCAGCAAAGCTCACGCTTTACCTTCAGTGCAGCAGGAATGCTCCCCTACCACTCTTTCGAGTCCATAGCTTCGGTACTGTGTTTGATGCCCGATTATTATCCACGCCCAACCGCTCGACCAGTGAGCTGTTACGCACTCTTTAAATGAATGGCTGCTTCCAAGCAAACATCCTGGCTGTCACAGCAGTCGGACCACGTTTTAACAACTTAACACAGATTTGGGGACCTTAGCTGATGGTCTGGGTTCTTTCCCTCTCGCCCACGGACCTTAGCACCCGCGGGCTCACTCCCGAGTATATATTGCAGCATTCGGAGTTCATCAGGGTTTGGTAGGCGGTGAAGCCCCCTAGCCCAATTGGTAGCTCTACCTCTGCAATACTCAACCTCGAGGCTGTTCCTAAAAACATTTCGGGGAGTACGAGCTATTTCCCAGTTTGATTAGCCTTTCACCCCTACCCTCAGCTCATCCGAAAGCTTTTCAACGCTTACCGGTTCGGACCTCCAGAAGGTGTTACCCTTCCTTCATCCTGGCCAAGGGTAGATCACAAGGTTTCGCGTCTACCCCCACTAACTAAACGCCCTATTCAGACTTGCTTTCGCTTCGGCTGCGGACCTGAAGTCCTTAACCTTGCTAGTGAGGAGTAACTCGTAGGCTCATTATGCAAAAGGCACGCAGTCATCCACACATGGTGGACTCCTACAGCTTGTAAGCGCACGGTTTCAGGTTCTATTTCACTCCGTTGTTCACGGTTCTTTTCACCTTTCCTTCACAGTACTTGTTCGCTATCGGTCTCTCAGGAGTATTTAGCCTTACCGGATGGTGCCGGCAGATTCCCACAAGGCGTCTCCGACCTCGCGGTACTCAGGATACTGCTAACCTATGCAATCTTACGTGTACGGGACTATCACCCTGTGTTGTGCTACTTTCCAGAAGACTTCCACTTTAATTACATAGATACGTTGCAGTCCTACAACCCCAGCATTGCCGAAACAATTCTGGTTTAGGCTGTTCCCCTTTCGCTCGCCACTACTTAGGGAATCACTTTTGTTTTCTTTTCCTCCGGGTACTTAGATGTTTCAGTTCTCCGGGTTGGCGTTTTCACGATCCGTCTTCAACGGACCAGGTTGCCCCATTCGGAAATCTGCGGATCACGGGTTATTTCCACCTCCCCACAGCTTATCGCAGGTAATCACGTCCTTCATCGCCTCTGAGAGCCAAGGCATCCTCCATGCGCCCTTGCTTACTTTCTTTGTATCTACTTTTGTTGTATTTTCTTAC
>JALONL010000007.1:5000-179531 GCA_025454955.1 Bacteroidia bacterium
TGCCACACTATTTCTACCTCAAAAAGAGATATAATACTGATTTACAGCGCATTTAATTTTAACACCATTTTGGCTTAAGGTGTACTTAATGCTACAGGAAGTACTTTTCCATTAAAAAACCGGTGTCCGTTTATGGCAAACCATCCTACCCATTGGGCCATTTCTGCGGCAGTTACCGGTGCTTTGTAGCCCGGGAAGGCTGTTTCGAGCATTTCGGTTTGGGCGGCTCCGAGGGCGAGACAGTTTACACGAATGTTTTTTTCCTTTAATTCCTCGGCCAGCAGTTCAGAGAGGTTGGCCAGGGCGGCTTTGGATGAACTGTAGGCTGCAAGCCCGGGAAACTTGGCACTGCCCTGTACGCCGCCCATGCTGCTTATGTTTACTATATGTGAGGGGGCGGGAGCCGCACTTAACATGGGCAGCAGCATTTGTATGAGACGGAAGGGGCCAAATACATTTACCTCATATATATATTGCAACTCGCCGAGGGTAATTTCGGGAAAGGGTTTATTGATGAGGGCGCCGGCGTTATTTACGAGTACATCGAGGTGCGGGATGATGCTTTGGAGACGGTCGGTGAAATTATCTCCGGCATTATTCCCGGAAAGGTCAAGCGGGAGTGTATGGATGGCGGCACCGGGGTGGTGTTCGGCGATGGTGGTGGCAAGGCGGCGGAGTTCGGTGATGTTGCGGGAGGCGGCAATAACCGTATGTCCCTGCTCTGCCAGTTGAGTAACAAGTTGTGCGCCTATGCCTCTGCTGGCTCCGGTAACGAGTATGTTCATGGTATATATAGAATGTTTAGAAGCAACGAAGTTAAAATTACGGCGCACAGGGTTGTAAATTAATCTGCCTTTTAACTGCAACCGTTGGTATCTGGCGCGGGCTTTGTATCTTTAGGGTATGAAACGTATGTATTTTTTTCTTGTGCTGCTGTTTGCAGCAGTTGCCCTTCCGCTGAATGCGCAAGACGAGGGAGAAGATGATAATTACCGTCCGCCTTTTGTAGATAAGCTGGTAGTAGGGGGAAATCTGGGAATACAGTTTGGCAATTTCACATTTCTGGATCTCTCGCCGATGGTGGGATACAAAGTGCTGGAGCGCGTGCATCTGGGTGTTGGCGGTACTTACCGTTATTACCGCGAGCGTGATCCGCAATCGTCTTCCACCCTGAGGGCGAATATTATGGGGGGCAGTGTGTGGGGCCGGGGATTTCTGTTTCCGAATTTATTTGCCCATGTGGAATATGAAGGCTTGCGCATGGAAGTAATTGGCGGCACACGACGCAGGGGTATTCTCATGAATTACGCACTTGTGGGCGGCGGTTACACCCAGCAGTTTGGGCAGCGGTTATCCACAATGGTTACATTTTTATTTCCTGTGTATAGCCGAAGCACCATTCCCAACTATTCGATATACCGAATACCGGTAATCAGGTTTGGGTTTATGTTTGAGTTTGGCGGAATTAACCGGTAATTCTTCCGGGATTTTCTTCGGTCTGTTTTTATTATATTGCTGAACCAAAACCAAAATTCAGCAATTTCCCATGCGTAAGTTTTTGCTTTTGCTGGCATTTATTATGCCGGTTGTTTCCATGCGTGCCACTGAAGATCAGTTGCCGGTAAATCCATACACTGCTTATTTTAATGAGGCCTACCAGCGCTATCCGAATTTGCCACGCGGTTGTCTGGAAGCTGTGGCGTTTGTGAATACGCGGTTTCAGCATCTGGATGCTTCGGTGCCTGAAAGCTGCACGGGAATGCCGCGAGCGTGGAGTGTGATGGGATTGATTGAAGATGGGAAAGGATGGTTTAGGCCTACCTTGCAAATCGTTGCAAAAACATCAGGCTACACAACCGAACAATTAAAAACGGATCCTCGTGTGGCTATTCTGGCTTATGCGGCAGCACTTGACAGCATAATCAATCGAGATGCATCGGGGCATAAAATAAGCCAAGATTACTGTTTGCTGAATATGCCATTTTTAAATGAGTTTCCTCAACAATTTTCAACTTCGGAAATGCATATTGGAGTAGATCCGGTAGAGGCTGCTAACCGGCAGTTTGTGCAGGATATATGGCTTTACGGCTTATACAGTTTTGTGAGTAATCAGGAGTATGCCCTGTATTACGGGTTTCCGGTCTGGAATCTGGATGCCGCTTCGCTTTTTGGGGACAACTTAACTGTACTTTCCTCCACACATATACAGGTAAGCAGAAATAAAGCTCCTACGGGAAATGCCGGAGAATATAAAATCAATCATACTGATGTTAATTCGCGGGGTGCATCTGTTCCAACTGTTCTCTCGCCCGATTACGGCCCGGCACTCTGGACCCAGGCGGCTTCGTGCAATTTCAGTTCGCGTAACAGTGTGGTTATTTCGGCGGTGACCATCCATACGGTGCAGGGCAGCTATGCCGGCTGTATTTCGTGGTTTCAGAATTGTGCGGCGGGTGTGAGTGCGCATTACGTGGTGCGTTCGAGCGACGGGCAGGTGACGCAGATGGTACTTGAAGCACAGAAGGCCTGGCACGTAGGCACCGAAAATCCCTACACTGTGGGCATTGAGCACGAAGGCTATGTAACCAATCCGGCGTGGTACACCACTGCCATGTATCAGTCGTCTGCCGATCTTACGCGGGATATTTGTGTGGACAATAACATAAACCCGATGCGCACCGGTTTCTGGCCCTGGCTGGCGACTACTTATTACAACCAGTCGTCGATTCCGGGCAATTGTACGCGGGTGAAAGGTCACCAGCATTTTCCCAACCAGACGCACAGCGATCCGGGCGTAAACTGGAACTGGAACCGGTACTATCAACTCATCAACAACACGCTTCCCGCCGCCACGGTTTACAGCACTGCCACCGGAAATTTTTACGATTCGGGCGGACAAAGCAGCAATTACGGCGACGATGAGCGGCTGATCTGGCGTATTGCTCCGGCAAATGCCACTTCGGTTACACTCAATTTTACTTCGTTTGCGGTGGAAAATACGTGGGACTATCTGTATATCTACGACGGTAATTCCACTTCCGCACCACTAATAGGAAGTTATACGGGCAGCAACAGTCCCGGCACCATTACATCGAGCGGCGGAAGTATTACGCTTGAGTTCCGCTCTGACTGTGCCACCAACGGCAGCGGCTGGACAGCTTCGTGGACAAGTACTTTAAATACTCCGAATGCCGACAATGTGGCTCCCACTACAAGTGTGGCAGTAAGCGGCAACTGGCAAACAGCAAATTTCGGTGCTTCGTTTACCGAGTCGGATAATGCAGGTGGCAGCGGATTAGAGAAAAGTTTTTATCAGATTATAGACTTTGACGGTACCGACTGGCGCGCCAATGCCTCACGCGGATTTTTCAGCGACAATTTTGACCAGACTGCCATTCATCCCGAATGGACTGCCGTTACAGGTATCTGGGGCATTAACAATGCGGTGCTCGAACAGAGTGATGAGAATTCGGGTAACACCAACATTTACGCAAGCCTCACCCAAAATCTTTCCAACAAATACCTTTATCACTGGGCAGGAAAAATTGACGGAACGGGAAATAACCGCCGTGCGGGTTTTCACTTTTTCTGCGACAGTGCATCGCTTACGAACCGGGGTAATTCTTATTTCGTGTGGTTCAGGGTTGACCAGAGTGTGTGTGAATTTTATGAGGTGGTGAATGATGTGTTTACGCTGCGAAACTCGGTAAGCATGACTACCGTGGCGGGGCAATGGTATGACTGGAAAGTGATTTATGACCGCATTACCGGAAAAATTGAAGTATATCAAAACAATATATACATCGGCAGCTGGACTGATACCACGCCATTGGCCAATGGCAATGCGGTTTCGTTCAGAAGCGGGAACTGCAACTGGCAGGTGAATAATTTTAAAGTATATCGTTCGCGTTTCAGCAACCAGCCGGTAACGGTGAGTGTGGGCAACTGTGCTTCGTGTGAGCTGCGTTATCAGAATACCAATCCGCTTACACCGGCGGGTCGCATCAAGTCGATTGTGCGTGATTCAGCCAACAATCTTTCGGGCATTGCCTATCAGGATGTGAATGTGGACTGGACATCGCCGCTGCCTGTGGATACGGTGAATGATGGTACCGGCGCTGATATCGACCTTTCGCTTTCGGCCACTACGCTTGCCGGTAACTGGTCGTTGTCGTCTGATCCGCATTCGGGGCTTGCCTCCTACTCTTATGCTTTTGGCACAAGTCCTGGTGATTCGGATGTGGTGAACTGGACGCTGAACTGGGGTTTCGATACTGTGGCATTGACGAATTTATCGCTGGTTACCAATCAATGGTATTACCTGAGTGTGCGTGCCGAAAATGGTGCGGGATTGCGCAGTACCACTACCGTGAGCGATGGTGTACTGGTTGATCTTACTACCGGGTTTGCGGTAACGCAGGGAGGTTTGGCGTTGAGTGTTTATCCCAATCCTGTTTCGGCAGGAAGTATGATTGAGATAAAGGCTGAAACGGCGGGGAATGCGGTTATTCGCGTTACAGATGCTTCGGGGCGAATAGTGGAGGAGCGGCAAAGGTATTTGAGTGCGGATGTAAATCGTTTTCCGCTGCAGTCGCTTCTTTCTTTGGAAGCGAGAGGGGTTTATATGATTAGTGTAATGTGCGGGGAGAAAATGATCGTGCTGCCTGTTTTGATCGGGCAGAGATAATCTGAAAATGTTTTTCCTGAAATTTCTGAGGGGATGATTTCGCTTGGATGAAACAAGTCTGGAGATTTGTTTCATCCAAGCGAAAAGTTTATCGCGTTTGGCGATTGAAATTTTTCTCAGCTTCGACTTCGCTCAGCTTCGCCGCTTTTTATTGCTGGCGGAGCAGCATTACTTTGGCGGTTTTCACCACCTCGTTGCCGATGGTGATTTGCACGATGTAAATGCCTTCGGCCTGAGTGCTCATGTTTATGGCAGCGATGCCCGAAGCGGGAGCTTGTTGCTCGGCTACTATGCGGCCGCTGCGGTCGTACACAAGGATGCGGGCTTCGTCATTGAGCGGAGTGTTGAAGTTGACCAGAATGGCTCCGGGCGCATTCATGAACTGAATGGTGCCTGCGGTGGTTTCGGTGATTCCGGTGGGATCATATACGTGCAGCATCATCGACACCGAATCGGTGCAGGTGCCGGCTGCGGCGGTGAGTGTAACAGTGTAATCGCCGGTTTGGTAGTAGTAGTAAACCGGGTTTGATTGTGTGGACTGGCCGCCGTCGCCAAAGTTCCAGAGGTACGATGTGGCTCCGGTGGTGAAGTTTGACGTAACCAGTGCGTAGGTGATTTCGAGTGTATCGGTATTGAGTGAGAATGCGGGCTGCACGTTGTAGAGTGCAGGTACGTTTATCTGCTGCGAGGTTACACAGCCGTTTGCATCAGTAATTTGCAGGGTGTAGCTACCGGCGGCTATTGTGGTGAGCGAATCGAGTTGTGAGCCGTCGGGCCAGAGAAGCTGGTAGGGGCCATTTCCGCCTGCAATTTGCGTGATGCGGATGCTTCCGTCGGCGGTGTTGCTGCAGGTGGCGGGAGTGATCTGGCTGAGCGGCATTACGGGCAGCGGGCCGTTTACGTGGATAGTGTCTTCGCGGTAGCCGCAGAGTCCGCTGTTTCCGCTTACCTGCACGGTGTAAATGCCGGCGGCAATGTTGTGCAGTGTATCGGCTCCGGTGATGCCGGTGTGGGTGGCAATGACGTTGTTTTGTGCGTCGAGCCAAGTGTAATTCCAGGGGCCGTTTCCGGTGCCTTTGGCAATGGCTTTTCCGTTGGCGGCAGTTCCGCAGGTGGCTGCCAGTGACGATTTATCGAGTGCCACGCCGGTGTGCAGCACAAAGCGCGGATGCTCTGTGGTGTCGGCAATGGTAAAGGTGTAGCTGTTTGTGGTTTGCAGGTTGGTGAGTGTGCCGGTGAGCAGGTCTTCGAGAATGATGCACGCGCTGTTGGGCATGGTCCAAAGCGTATCGCGCGAGATGGTGTACTGGCCGGTTACGCCTACTTTGAGGCGCACAGGTATTGACACATCGCTGCCGAGCGGAGCCATTGAGTTTACAGAAGCATCCATCGAGTCGTTGATGAGCGACGAGAACACAGGCATAAGCGTATCGCTGCTGGGGAGTTTCCAGGCATCGTAGTCGGCATCAAAGCCATCGGTGGCACCGGCGTAGAAACGTATAATCAGTTCGTCGTTGCGCACATTGCCATCGGTAACTGAGAGGCGCATGAGTCCGTTGGGAGCAGTGGCCGAATTCATTCGCATAAAAGCCGCATCGGTGGCCGATTTTACACTCTCGGTCATGCCCAGCGTGGGCGAAGGAGCAATGGCGTGTACCCAGAATGCCTGCGTGGAAGGAATATTGGCAGTGCCGCCATTGGTGCCAATTCCGCTTACATAAGTGGCGTACTGGTTAAGCGTAGGATTCCACACATAAATAGCGGCTTCAATTCCTGTGCGTGTCCATCCCGCATTATCCCAGTTTATGGACGAAGGATAAGGATTGGGCACCATATTCCATCCATCCTGCAAATAACCGGCCGATGGTGTGTAGGTTAGCGGAATGGTGCGGTTGAATTTATTGGGCGGCCCATCCACATCTACAGTTACGGCAAGCGGCCCCACATATACATAGTAACCCCGGTTAGTTAAAATAGGATCGTTTGAATTCGCCGGAGGCGCATAACCAATTTCTTTGGGGCCGGCCTGTGTTTCATCGTAGGGAGCAATGGAGTAAAATCCGTTCAGGTTGGGATAATCAGAACCGGGGAAGCCGGCAGTAATGAGGTCGTCGTCCCAGCTTTCGAAGGTTTGTCCGCTCACGGCAGTTGACATTTGCCGCCAGTTTGTGGGGCCCTGATAAATGTGGCGTTGCATGATGATATTGCCGGTAATATCACCGCCGGTAATGGCCGCAATGCGGGCAGTGCCTTGTGTGTTTGACACAAGTGTAAAAGCGAATCCGGTAGTGGTAAACATACCGCTGTTGAGTGTAAGTGTGCCGAGCAGGTTTTCGGCAGCGGCAAGATTAACTCCGGCGGTGTTTTGAATAGTGAGGTTCCTGAAATTGGTAATGGCCGCACCGCCTATGGTTTGTGTGACAGTTCCGTTGCAGAGCACAGTGCCAGCGGTTTGTCCGTTGTAGCTTCCTGCATTGCTCCAGTTTCCGCGAATGGCAATGCGGTAACCGGGCGTTCCGGCATCGAGTGTGGATACTGTAAAGATGTTGAGGTTGTTGCAGCCAAAATTGCTGAGCATGGTTTTTACACCGGCATTGGTGAAGGTGATGTTGTTGAAATTTTCATCGCCCAGCGTGCGCGAAATTGTTTGTGCAGCAGTTCCGCTGAAAGTGGTGGTATTTGTGCCGGGCTGGTAGGTGCCGCCGGTATTTACCCAGTTTCCGCCAAGTTCCACGTTCTGGTTGTTGGCATTGAATGTACCCGAAGCCAGCGTAATATCTCTGATTACGCGCAGCGGATCGTTAATGATGCGTGCCGTGGCGTTGGGGCTGTTTACCAGAAGATTTCCTACCGGTGCCACCGTGCGGATATTCATTGTTTGCGTGGCGGGTGTGGTAGCGTCACCAATCTGCAACACGCCGCCGGTAACGTTTGAAATAACCACACCGGCTCCGTTAAAACCAAGATCGCTGGTGCCCGTGCCGCCTTCGCGCCTGATTACAATAGTGCCGCCGGTTTGGGTAAACTGCGAGCCCACCACATCCATCATAATGGGCCAACTGGTGGTGGAGGTGGAGCCAACTGTGGGTACATTAATTTGTCCGCCCGAAATATTCAGCCTCACCAGCGAAGTGGAATTGATACGATCCAAACGCCCGGCAATATTGAGTGTGCCGCCTGAAACAGTTACCAGGCCGCCATAAGAAACTATGTTTTGATTGGCATTGTTTCCCACATTCATCACCCCGGCAGTTACGCGAAGTTCGCCATAGAGGTTAATGTTTCCTCCGGTGGTAGACACATTGGCAAAACCGCTGTTAATCCACAAACGGGCATTGCGCGGAATGTCGGCGGTGGTGTTAAACGGCACCGCGCTGAACGGTCCGGTAACCGAGAGACGCAGCGTACCCTGCACAAGTGTGAGGAATCCGTTTGCGGCGTTGAATGTGCTGGTGGCAATATCTACAGTGCGGTTGGTGTTGTCGAGTTTGCTTACGGTGATGCGGTTGAAAATGTTGGTGGTACCTACGCCGTTTACGATCTGGCTGGCGTATGGGTTATCGAAAGTCACATCGCAGAGTGAAGTGCCTGTGGGTGCGAGATTGAGTATGCCTCCGTTTGAAATATTTCCGTTTACAAAAAGCTGGTGAGTGGTGAGTGAGGCAGTATTTACTGTAAATGTGCCGTTGTTACGAATGTTAATGGTTCCGCCAACGTCGAGTGTGCGGGATGTATTGTTGTTGCCAAAGCGCAGTACGCCGCTTGCGCCCTGCCCTACCTGCAGGTTGTTGCAGGCGGCGTTTGTGTTAATGGTTACGGTGTGTGTGTTGGCAATAATCACATTATCGGCCGGGCCGGGCACGGTGCCGATGTTCCAGGTGCTTCCGGTATTCCAGTTGCCCGATTGTACGGAGATGAAGGTGGTTCCTCCGGTGGTGGCCTGTGTGCCTGTAAGCGGTGTGCTCAACGCGCCTTCGGTTACGGCATATACGCGCCAGTAGTACGTGGTGGCTGCGTAAAGCGAAGTGATGGTGGCGGTAGTGGCGTTGGCGGCAGTCTGGGTTTCGAAATCGTAGTCGATGCCGTCGGTTGAGCTGTAAATTACGTAGCCTACCTCGTTGGTGGCCCAGTTTGGCCAGGTGAGGGTCATCTGGCTGGAGGTGATTGCTGAAAAGGCAAGTGTTCCGGCCGGGTTGGCAGGCACAGGAGGGAGAAAGTTGATGCGCGAGTTGTTGGCCGGCATGGCCGAGAGGTTATTCTGCGGCGTGTTGGTGAAAGTGGCTGTATTGGCCGTTTGCTGGGTGCGCAACTGGGCTGCGGTGGGAATAAAGCTCAGTGTTGCGGCATTCATGCCTACGGTGTAGGAGAAGTTGGCAGTGCCCTGCGTCATGGTGCCGTACACATACTGAATCTGGCCGGTGCTTTCGTAGAGTTTTAGCTGGTAGTTGAGATTGGGACTTGTGTTGAGGTAAATGGCCATGTTAAACCACTCTACGGTGAGCACGCGGTTGGGCGCAGTACCGGTAACCATGTAGCGGATGCTTAATCCGAGCGGATCGCTTCCGCCCTGAGTGGTCTGGTCGTCATAGAAAACAGCTAATGCATTTGTAGTTCCGCCGGAGAGCGAAAATTGTCCGTTAAAATATCCGTAAGGCCCGGTGGTGGGGCCGCCATCGGCGGTGGTGGCTGAAAAATCGATATAGCCGTTGGTTGATACACTGAGTTCGGTGTAGCGGATTCCATTGTACCAGAAATCGAATCCAATGGGAATGGGATTACTTCGGTTGTCATCCTGCTGAAAACCACCCGAATACCGCCAACTGTTGCAGGGCAACGCTATTGCATTAATGGGCGAAAAGATGATTCCTGTATTCCGGGTAACCGAATAATTGGCCAGGCTCTGGCCCTTAATTGTAAGCGCGCTGATTAATAGTATCAGCAGAATCAGGGCGTTACGATATTTTAAAGACGGGATCATGGGATTTTTTTAATATCACCTTAAACGATTGTTTACCAACAGGGTTACCGGAGTTCGACAAATGAATATCAGGGGCGATAAACATGCTTTTACGGGGGGTGAATAAATAGCCGGGATTGAACTAAAAATCAGGCAGTTTGCAGCGGGATAATTTATCTTTGGGTAGTTATGAAACAACTCCCAACCCTGATTCTGTTTTCTTTATTACTGATTTACAGCCCTGCTCACAGTCAATGGGTGCAACAAAGTTCAGGCACCACGGCGGTGCTGTTTTCGGTTCATTTTGCCAACGGGCTTAGCGGCTGGGCAGTAGGTGGTGGTGGCACCATAATTCACACTTCAGACGGAGGGCAAAACTGGACTGCCCAAACTTCGGGTGTGAGTACGGCGCTGAATGCTGTTTGGTTTGCCGATACGCAGCATGGCTGGGCCGCGGGCGATGGCGGAGTAATTTTGGCCACCACCAACGGCGGTGCTGTGTGGATGCAGCAAACGAGCAATTCGGTGAGCAAGTTGCGCACCGTGTGGTTTCTGAACAGCGATACGGGCTATGTGGCCGGGCAGGGCGGAATCTGCCTGCGCACGGCAAACGGCGGTTTGCTTTGGACGCAGGTAGGTACGGCAATAACACAGGACATTTATTCGATGGCCTTTGCCAGCCAGAGCATTGGCTACCTGAGCGGACGAAACAATAATTTTCAGCAAACAATTACCGGCGGCACAAGCTGGATAAACGGTCCTCCCCCGCCCCCGCTCGATACGCTCAAAGCCGTGCGTGCTCCCGGCCCCACCGACGTGTACGTTACCACACACACTGGCAAAGTGTATAAAACCGACGGCAACGGCAACTGGACCACCCAGCAGCCCGGCAGCAGCAAAAGCCTCAACGGAGCGTGGTTCACCAGCACCACTACCGGCTGGGTGGTCGGCGATTCGGGCCGGGTGTTTACCACCACCAATGGCGGCGGTTTGTGGCTGCAGCAGTCAACCGGCCTCTCACAAAGGCTTTGGGCTGTGCATTTTCCCAACGACAGCGCGGGCTGGTGCGTGGGTGCAAACGGCACGGTAATAAAACTCACTTTGCTTACCACGTCGCAAAATGATGTTTCGGCTGCTGAGCCGTTGCGCATTTTCCCAAATCCGGCGAGTGCGGGAGCCGAACTCTGCTTCACACTTCCTGCGCCCGGCCTCCATGCCACAGCCGAATTGCTGGGCACAGATGCGCGTACAATGTATTCGGCACAGTGGCTTTGCACAGATCAAACAGGCTTGTGCCGCATTTCCACAGCCGGGCTCAGTGCGGGCATGTACATACTTCGCATTACAACTGCCAACGAGGTGTATTGCAGCCGGGTGATGATTTGCGACTGAGCCGTTCCGGGCTGATGAAAAACTCCGTTTGCCTGGTGAAGGCGGACGGATGAAGCCACAATTTGCGGACACATCATTTCCACGATAAAATATTTTTTTGCCGGGTTGTACCTTTTGCCAATGTGCGGTATTAGGAGTTCAAAAAACGATTAGCTACGAACTCTTAAACACAACGTACTATGGCTTCCGGCAAACAAACTCCCCGCCAGAAAATGATTGGCATGATGTACCTCGTACTAACTGCACTGCTGGCCCTCAATGTATCGAAAGAAATTCTCGACGCTTTTGTGACTGTGAATGCCGGGCTGGAAAACACCGGTGTTGGCATTGACAAAGACATCCGCGCACTGTATGCTGAGTTTGACGCCCGCAAAAGTGTGGATCCGCTGCGGGTGCAAGACAACTGGGAAAAAGCGCAGCAGGCCAAAAAACTATCTAAAGATATAAACACTTATATCGACCTGTTGAAAAAGCGGCTGATACGCGAAACCGAAGGATTCAGCAACCACGAGGAAGACACGATAAGGCTTCAGTTTGTGGATGCAAAAGACAACTACGACATTCCCACCAACATACTCATCGGCCCTTCTGAAGATGGCTCAAACGGCGAGGCCCGCATACTGAAGCAAAAGCTGGAGGCCTACGAAAATCAACTGCTTTCACTGCTTGAGCCTGACACCCGCAAGGCCATGAACCTGAACATCGACACCCGCGACCCGGTGAATGAGCCCGAACTGAAAACCTGGGAACTGAAAACGTTTTACCATTCGCCGCTGGCTGCATCGGTGGCTCTACTTTCGAAAATTCAGGACGATGTGAAAAGCGCCGAAAGCGATGTGGTGGATGCCCTGCTGCGCGAAACCGAAGCCGATATCATTCCGTTCGACACAGTGGCCGCGCGCATTGTGGCTCAGAGTAATTATGTATTGCTCGACGAAAATTACGAGGCTGATATTTTCCTCGCTGCTTTCAACAAAACACTCAAACCCCAGATTTACATCGGTGATTATGACCCTGCCACCGGAAAAATGCGCGGTGCGTTTGACAGTGTGAATGTGGAGCAAGGCATTGGCAAATACTTAGTACACGCCAGCAGCGAAGGGATAAAGCAATACAACGGTGTAATAAACATGCGTACACCAAAAGGGCAGATGATGCGGTTTCCGTTTCAGTCGGAATACATTGTGGCGCGGCCTGCACTGACGGTGAGCGCGATTAAAATGAATGTAATGTATGCCGGATTAGAAAACCCGATAAGTGTTTCTGTACCTGGAATACCCAATGAAAAACTTCGGGTAAGTATTGACAATGGTGTACTTACTCCAAAGGGAAACGGTGAGTATATGGTTACAAAAACCAAGCCGGGCACAGCTAATATACAGGTGGTTGCCGAAATTGATGGGAAGGTTCGGAATATGGGAAGTATGAAATTCAGGGTAAAGCCTTTACCAAAACCTGTAGCGCGTTTAAGCTGTCTTTCGTCGCCTGCGGGAACCATTACTAAAGCTCAGTTAATTGCCTGTCCCGGAATTATTCCCTATTACGATCCTAATTTTGAGTTCAATGCCAATGCCAAAGTTGTTTCTTTCTCTGTGGAGCAACAGTCAAACGGAGCTTCATCGGAAGTAAAATGTGAGGGAGCATCAATTCCCCAAAATGTAAAACAAAACTTCAGCCGTTTAAGACGTGGTGAGCGTGTTACGTTTACCAATATTAAAGCCATGGGAGCCGACGGAAATGTAGTATCGCTTGATGATATCACCTACCGCGTATTATAGTTTGTGTTTGATTGCAGAATAGTACTGCAATTGTGTTTGCCGTATTGCCTCCCGTGAAAGCGGGGGGCAATATTTTTTTCAGGAAATCGCTTACACGACTTCTTCAAATTCCGGGTTCTTTTCTTCGGGAATATGTTCGTAGGCGGCGGCATTGATAATTGCTTTTACCTCATCGGCAAACCGAAAATCGTTGTGCCAGAGAAAGCCCATAAATACCGCTTCATCGAGCAGGTAGGGATCGAATGCGTGAAAATCGAAAAAATGAATATCAGGAAAGAGGTATTTATACTTGTGAAACCACTGGGTAAAAATCCTTCGCCGCAATAATCCGAACCGGGAATCGGCAACCTGATTATTTTGCGTGAATGAATTGAGTGAGCAGATAAACCAAACAGGTGTTTGCCTGTGTTTTTGTAACACTTCGTTAAGAATTTCGCAGATTGTGCTGCTTACTCTTTCGGGGAATTGAGGTTTCCCGGAAGTAATTTTATCGAAAGAAAAAGTAAAGAGTTTGAAATCGGGTAATGGATAACCGAGCAGGTCGTTATCTACATGAAACCCGAATTGATAGGCACATCCACAATCGGTAGTGAATGAATATAACCCGGAAGAAGCGTTAAATAGATAGTTATATGGGCTGAACCAGTGTGATTCCGCGCTTTTTAGCAAGCTCATAGATGTTTTGGCCGTTATGCAAAGCCTGACTAAAGGCATATTTATCTTCCAGTTTTTTCTTTAGAAAAACGGAAGCCGAACGGACGGCTGATTTCTTGTGCTTTGCCATAATAATACAAAAGTAATACCCCAACTACCCCCAACGCAAGTTTTTGAATCATTTTTTTATTTCACATCAATTAAATTATAAAACAGATCAAAGGTAAAAGCTGGCCAAAGGGTTCCGACATACGTAAAGGCTTTAAGTTGAAAACCGGCATATCTCATTAAAAACCGCAAACATAGCCTGTTCTATATGAGCCTGTTAACTTGCCCAAACAAACTATTTTAATAAATTTGCTTGGGCACAACACATTAATAACGCTGTCTGAACACGGCACTACAAAAATATCACGCATGAAACAGGTCAGATTCTTTCTGTGCCTTCTCGTTTTGCTTGGGGGAAATTTGCTCCGGGCGCAGCTTACCGTAAACTCCACTATAAGTAACAGCCAGCTTCTGCAGGCTTTGGTGGGTTCGGGGCTTACGGTAAGCAATGTAACATTAAACTGCCCTTCCGGTTCATACGCCAGTTTTTCGAACGGCAATACCACTAACCTTGGCATAAACAGCGGCATTTTTCTCGGCACCGGACTGGCCGACAGTGTGCCGTTTCCCAATACCACTTCGTTTGACCAGGGTGTTTGTGTAAACCCTATCGGGAATCCATTTAATGACCCCGACCTTATTGCAATTGATCCTACTGCGCAAAACGATGTGTGTATTCTCGAATTCGATATTTTGCCGCAATGTGATTCGCTTACGGTACGCTTTGTATTCGGGTCGGATGAATATCCTGTATTCGTCAATTCCATTAACGATATTTTCGGTTTTTTCATCAGCGGCCCCAATCCGGCGGGCGGGCAATATACGGGCTTAAACATTGCCACAATTCCGCCAAACATTCCGGTTGGAATTAATACCATAAATAACGGTAACACCAATACCGGCCCGTGTGTAAACTGCGCCTATTATGTGGACAACACCAACGGCACTACCATAGAATTTAACGGGCTTACCACCGTAATCACTTCATCGGTTTGGCTGGTGCCCTGCCAGTCGTATCATTTCAAAATGGCCATAGCCGATGCCTCCGACTGTATTTATGATTCGGGGGTGTTTATTGACTTTCTGCAATGTTCGTCGGCATTTACCTATGTCACTTCGAGTACGCCTGATATTTGCGGAGCCTGCAACGGCACCGCCACTGCGACTGTGCAGGGCGGTGTGGGGCCATTTACCTACCAGTGGCTGCCCAGCGGGGGCAACGGGCCTACGGCTACCGGTTTGTGTGCAGGCACATATTCGGTGCTCATTACCGATGTGGTTTCGTGCGGCATTCCGGATACGGCTGTGGTAGTGGTGCAGGCGCAAAACAGTGTAAGCACCACTTCCACGCAGGTGGATGCAAGCTGCAACGGCGACTGTAACGGTTCTATTGCCGTTACTGCGCTGGGCACGCCTCCGTTTACGTTTGCGTGGTCGCCCAATGTGAGCGTCACCAACTCGGCAAGCGGCCTGTGCGCGGGTGCGTATGCGGTGCTGGTTACCGACTCGAGCGGATGCAGCAGTACGCTTAATTTTACAATTACCCAGCCGCCTGCACTCACTCTTGCACTGGCCGGAACCACGTCTATTTGCAACGGCGATACTTCGGTAATTACCGCCACACCCGGCGGCGGCACCGGGCCTTACACTGTAACATGGGACAATAGTTTACCGCCCGGTCTGACACAAAGTGTAAACCCGTCGGCCACCACCACCTACAACGCCACACTTACCGATTTGAACGGGTGCAGCACCACGCAGGCCTTTACCGTAAACGTTACCCCCGCACCACTTGTAAGTTTCACCGCCTCGCCCGGCGATTGTGCCCCGGCCACGGTGAGCTTTACCAACACCACCACCGGTGCCACCAGCTATGCCTGGAACTTTGGCGACCCGGCATCGGGCTCGCAGAATATTTCGGTCACGCAGAATGGTTCGCACCTTTACCAGACGGCCGGTACCTACACGGTAACGCTTGTGGCGCTTTCGGGTGCGGGCTGTGTGGATTCGTTCAGCTTTGGCCCGATTACAATTTTCCCGCAGCCGGTATCGTCGGTAATTTCCAACACAGCCACGGTAAACGAACTTTCGCCGCAGGTTACATTCACCGATCTTTCCAATGGCGGCACCAACTGCGTGTTTTACTTTGGCGACGGTGACTCCACCACGGTATGCAACTTCGGAAGCATCACACATATCTATCCCGGCCCGGGCACCTACACGGCGATGCAGATTGTAACCGATGCCAGCGGCTGTTCAGACACGAGCTACATTACCATTGTGGTGGAGGAGGAATCCTCTATTTACGTACCCAACGCATTTACGCCAAACGGAAACGGCGGCAACAATGTATTTACTGCTTATGGCGTAAATATTCCGCAATACGAAATGCTGGTGTACGACCGCTGGGGACTTTTACTTTATCGCACCGAAGACATTGCACGCGGCTGGGACGGCACTTATATGGGCAATCTCTGCCAGCAGGATGTGTATGTGTGGCGCATCAATTACACCGATTCGAGAGGTAAGAAGCACCGGCTCATTGGCAGTTGTACGCTGCTCAGATAAATTAATATTAACTCAAAAAACAAACCGGCCTTCACACATGATGAAGGCCGGTTTTGTTTTTGGTTTAATGCTATTAAAGCGACTCTGCCACCACTTCCTTCACACCCGGCACCATGCGGCGAAGCAGTGCTTCGATGCCCGATTTTAGGGTAACGGTAGATGAAGGACAACCGCTGCACGAACCTTTAAGCTGCACGGTAACGGTGCCGTTTTCGAACGAACGGAAAGTAATGAGACCACCATCGGACTCTACTGCCGGACGCACATACTGTTCGAGCACTTCTACAATTTTATGCTCGGTTTCCGATTGCGGGGCGGTATGTTCGGTGAACACAGAGGTGGTTTCCTTGAACGAGGAATCGGTATGTACTTTTTGTTCGGGGAGATTATTGATCACGGCTCCGCCTTTGTTGAGGTAATCGCGTATGAATTCGCGGAGTTCGAGAATGATATCGTCCCACAAAACCACATCCGATTTGGTAACGGTAATGAAGTTTGCCGTTACAAATACGCCTTTTACAAACGGGAATTGGAAGAGACGTGCAGGCAGTGGTGCGTCGGCAGTATCGGCAGCCGATTTGTACTCGGCGGTGGCACCTTCGGCCTGAAGCAGGTATTTGTTGGCCACGAATTTCATGGTAGCCGGGTTGGGGGTGCTTTCGGCGTATATGATGAACGGAAGTTGTGTCGGTGTTTCCATGGCACAAAGGTACGAGATGCCCGACGGAAACCTCAAACAACTAACTTTGTTTTACGTTAAAATTAACAGCGTGGCCAAACAAACCGATTTTCTGATTATCGGCTCGGGCATTGCCGGGTTGACTTTTGCGCTGAAAGTGGCGCAGCACGGCAAGGTATTGATGATTACCAAAGCCAATGCCGATGAGTCGAATACGAAATATGCCCAAGGCGGAATTGCGGCGGTAATGTATGCGCACGATTCGTACGACAAGCATATTGCCGACACGCTCGACTGCGGCGACGGGCTTTGCGACCGGGAAGTGGTGGAAATGGTGGTGCGCGAATCGACACAGCGCGTGCAGGAACTGGCCGAATGGGGTGCGCAGTTCGACAAAAATCCCGACGGCGGCTACGACCTGGCCAAAGAAGGCGGCCACTCCGAACACAGAATCCTGCACCACAAAGACATTACGGGCTACGAAATAGAACGCGCCCTGCTCGATCAGGTACACACGCACCCGAACATTACCATTCTCGATCATCATTTCGCCATCGACATCATTACGCAGCACCATCTGGGCGTGGAGGTAAACAGCCGCACGCCCGATATTACCTGCTACGGCGCATACATTTTCGATACCGAATCGGGCAAAACCGAAACTGTGCTGGCCCGTGTTACGCTTATGGCCACCGGCGGCGTGGGCCATGTGTATGCCACCACCACCAATCCCACCATTGCCACCGGCGACGGCATTGCCATGGTGTATCGCGCCAAGGGAAAGGTGGAACACATGGAATTTATTCAGTTCCACCCCACTTCGCTTTACAATCCGGGCGAGCACCCTTCGTTTCTCATTACCGAAGCCATGCGCGGGCACGGTGGCATTTTGCGCACGCGCGACGGTAAAGAGTTTATGCACAAGTACGACGAGCGCAAATCGCTGGCCCCGCGCGATATTGTGGCCCGTGCCATTGACAATGAACTGAAGCAGCGCGGCGACGACTGCGTGTATCTCGACTGCACCCACCTCAATGCCGATGACCTGATTGCGCATTTCCCCAACATCTACAAAAAATGCCTCAGCATTGGTATCGACATTACCAAACAACAGATTCCGGTAGTGCCCGCAGCGCATTACCTCTGCGGCGGCATTAAGGTGGACAAGGCCGGGCGCAGCAGTTTGCAAAACCTCTATGCCGTGGGCGAATGCTCGTGTACCGGCTTGCACGGTGCCAATCGTCTTGCGTCGAACTCGCTGCTTGAAGCGGTGGTGTATGCACACACGGCCAGCCAGGATGCCATTGGCCGGTTTAAAGAAATAAATTTTGCAAACGGCATTCCCGACTGGGATGCCGAAGGCACAGCCACGCCCGAAGAAATGGTGTTGATTACGCAAAGCCGCAAGGAAGTTCAAACCATAATGAGCAGCTACGTAGGCATTGTACGTTCCGACTTGCGTTTGCAACGTGCGTTGGACAGGCTCGAAATTATCTGGCGCGAAAATGAAGCCTTGTACAAACGCACCACCATTTCGCAGCCCGTGTGCGAGTTGCGCAACCTGATTAACTGCGCCTACATTATTCTCAAACACGCCCGCCTGCGCAAAGAAAGTCGGGGGCTGCATTATACCATTGATTATCCGCCGGTGCGGCCGCTGCTGCGCGAAGTCTGAACCCGGCGGCTTTCAGGCCGAAGCCGCCACAGCACCCTTACAATACAACGGTGTCATAGCCTTCTGATTGACATAAAATGCACTTAACGCCCAGTGTACAAACGAAGCGCGGCTGCCCAGGGCTTTGTTAAACTGCTTTTCATTTACTTCTGTGCAGCTGTTGCACATGGCCTGCGGCAATTCGTCTGCTGTTCCGCATAAATAACTTTCGAGCTGCAGCAAACCACCGTTGCGCCTTGCAAATACGCCACTCCAGAAATAAACACCTTCAATTTCCACATAAAAGGACAAACGTTCGGGCGTGGAGTTTTCATTGTCCATAAAATATCGCTTGCTTATCATGACAGTGAGTATTGAGGTGAAACTTTTTTTAACTGATTAAAAAAGAGACTGTCGGCCGACGATGCCGGCTGAAGTTCATCAAACCATTCGGCCTGATCATCATAGCGCGCAAAAAATGGTCTTCCGACCCAGTCGGGATTTCGGCCCTGCAATAAACGAAGCACCATTACCTTTTTATTCTCTATTTGCGACACACCAAGCAACTGTACTTTGCCCGGATCGCATGACATACTTGGCCCGCGCACGGTGCGGCATATTCCGCTTACATTCTGATAGGCACCGCGAAATACTTCCCAGGCTTTTACAAGCGGCACTGCAAAATACTGTCTTGCTCCGGTATCGCGCGGAATGAACATATAGTAAGGAATGCAGTTTTGATTTACCTGCTCGCGCCACATTGCTGCCCAGATTTCGGGCTTATCATTAATGCCTCTGAGAATCGGCGATTGTGTTCTGATTTGCGCACCGGTGGCACGAATTCGTTTTATGGCCTTTTTCACTTCATCGGTAGAGAGTTCGACAGTATGACTGAAATGTGCCATTACGGAAAGATTGATTCCTCTTTCCACCACACGTTCAAACAGGCGCAGTAATTCATCGGCATCATCGTCGGCAGTGAATCGGTATGGCCAGAAAGCAAGGGCTTTTGTGCCGATCCGGATTGTTTGTAAATGTTCAATTCCCGCATTAAGCAGTGCATCAAAGTAACGCGAAAGAATTTCGGTGCGCATAATCATCGGATCGCCGCCGGTAAAAAGCACATCAGTTACTTCCTTGTGTGCCCGCACATAATTTACAAGCTGTTGCGCTTCACGCATGGCAAACTTCAACTCGTTTATGCCCACAAACTGCGGCCATCTGAAACAAAATGTACAATAGGCATGACATGTTTGTCCCTGTGCAGGAAATACAAGTACGGTTTGCGGGTATTTATGCTGAATGCCTTCGAGACGTTCACCTTCAAAAAAAGGCATATTGTGCTCAAGCTGGCCGGCCGGATGCGGATTAAGCTGAAAGCGGATGCTGTTTACCATATTCTTCATCACATCGAGGCTGGCCCCTCTTTTCATGGTCGTGGCCAGAAGATCGTAGTGAAGCGGTTCAAGCATACCACGCTGCGGAAAGGTAAGTCTGAACATCGGATCATTTTCCGTATTGTTCCAGTCAATAAGCTGATCGGCTACATAGTTGTTCGTTTTAAAAGGCAATACAGCCGAAACAATTTTAATTTCCTGCAACTGAGCAGCAGTGAGCAGTTTCGATTGCGGCAGCTTATCAAGATTGTGTGCTAAAAACGCCTGATACTTCATAGCTTTCTGTATTAAGTGGTACATCAGTTTCACACGCTATCACTTCAAGAGCTCTTTTGAATTTAGCGCGGTTTTCATGGTCTTTTTCACGGGCATAGGCAATACCGATAATTACAGACAACCAAACAATAGCTTTATCGTTGTATTGAGGTAAAAGTGTAAGCATATACTTTTCCACCTCGTCAGTATCAGCGCAAAGCAATATGCTGCCGGATAGTTGATCGACCATAGCAATTATGTATTAAAGATTATGTAATGAGAATCCGGATATGATTAATTTAATCTCCCGGAAAACTTCCCCCGTGAATAACTCACAAGGGGAAGCACGTGTTGAACCAACATCACATCACAAAATTATGCATTGAGAAAAGTATTACGTTGACTTATGTCAATTTAGATCTTTTTAACAACGCTTTATTTTGCAAAAACTTTTCTGATATGGCTAATGATACCCGCAGATACAATTTCACCAATCAGGAATTGTTTAAAAACATTCCTGCACAGACCAAACTGAATCTGGAAGAAAAAAAGGTGCGGAAGAAAGCTGCTGCAGGCAAACTAATTTATCGCGAAGGCACTTTTGCCAAAGGCATCTATATCATTAAACGCGGCAAAGTAAAAATCTATCAAACCAGCAAAGAAGGCAAGGAGCAAATCATGTATATCTATTCAAAGGGCGAAATAATGGGCTATCGTCCGCTCATCTGCGATTCTCCGCACCCGGTATCGGCTGCTGCACTTGAAGACTGCAGCTATGAGTTTATTCCGGGCGCACACTTTATGAAAGTGCTTGATTCTCATCCTGTACTGGTACGCGAACTGTTGAAGTCACTAAGTCATGAGTTTACTGTCTGGGTAAATACAATTTCTGTTTTTGCCCAACAACCGGTGAAGGAACGTATTGCACTTGCTCTTGTATTGTTACAGGAAAAATATTCCCATAACAGTGTTCCGGCCGATATTAATCTCTCGCGCGAGGATTTCGCAAATTATACAGGAACAGTAAAGGAAACTCTTGTACGTGTACTTCAGGAGTTCAAGAAAAATAAAATTGTGAGCACTCAGGGGCGGAGAATAAGAATCATCAATATGAATGAGTTGAAAAGGATTGCGGGACTATCATGAAAACTGCAACTGCAAGTTCTCCGCTACACCACTTCATCCAATTCATTACTGTACTTTTTACCTGAAATAAGCAGCCCTATCATCATTAATAAATTAGAAGCAAGAATCACAAACAGCAAAATTCCCTGATTAAACAAGGTTGTCTGCAGTGCAGCAGGAATACTGTAAAACAGGATTATGGTAATGAGTCCGCGGGGGGCGATAAATAATTCAGGGAACACATTACTTTTCGAAATAAAGCGCAGAAATATGAGTCTTACAAGAATTATCGAAAGTGTTACCGCAGAACCAACAAGAAGTACATTCCCGTCATTGAGCTGTGAAAGCTCTATGCTAAACCCAAACAGTAAAAAGAAAAATGTCCTGATCAGAAAAGCTGATTCCGTGGTAATCACTTTCAGTTCTGAAGTAACAGCATCAAGCTTTCCGAGATGGAAAAACCGTTCAAACCGCTTTCTGACAAATAATCGCGGGTTATTTAATGCCAGACCAAAAATAAGTATGAGCAGAAGTGATGGCCAGTGAACAATTTTAGCAAAAGAATATATAAGAATAAGGAATGCAAACACCAGAAAAAAACGTACATGCGACTTGGTGTAATTCAAGAGCAGTAAAAGCAGTAATGTAGAAAGAACGGCTAAAGCCACTATTCCCAAAAGCCCACCCAAAAATACAGGCAGTGAGCTTAACTGATTCCAGTTGTCGAGGATAACGTGATTAAACAACATAATCCCTAAAATATCCGAGAAGGTGGATTCATAAACCACAAACTCTTTTTTCTGGAGTGATAGTCCTGAAACACTCGGAATGGCAATAGCACTGCTAATTACGCCCAACGGAACTGCATAAACAACAGCCAGACGCCAGTCGGGTAATACAAGCGCATGTAAAACCCACGCAATTACACCCGATGTAACACACAAAATAATCAGTGCCGAAAGAAACGAGCGCCCGATAAGAGGGACTACACTTCTGCTCAACTTTAAATCAAGCGAACCTTCAAGTACAATAAATATCAACCCGGTAACTCCCAGCAGTTCCACAAGCAACTGCGTATCGGGAACGGTAAACCCGTAAAACGATGCAGCATACCTGAGTCCTACTCCGGCTGAGATTAATAATAATACGGAAGGAAGTCTGAGATATCCGGAAATGATATTAAATAAATAGGAAAGAATGATAAGCGAAGAAATCAGAATTAATATCGGATATACTGTCATAAAAAAAGTGTTTGTGATGAATAGTCATTCAATGATTAACAAACAAGAGCACAAAGTACTGCCAAAATTACCAACAACAGGCAAAAAAGATCAAGAGCCTGTATAAATTTCATCCTCCGGCTTTGTGATGACTTATTTTCCTCATCCTGGTTGCATTTTTGTCTCGGGCCATTATCGTCTGTAAAAACATCGTCTTCAAAATATACCTTGTCTGAGAGCTGTTTTTGAATTTTCGAAGTTCAACTCATTCAAATTACTTCCACTGATCGATTAACTGATATATTTGCACAATGCCTTTCAAAACACTGCTGGATAAAATTTACGAATGGCGCACCAGGCACATCAGCAACCGCAATTTTTTAATTGTGGCCAGTTTACTTGTGGGGCTTGTGGCGGCTATAGCGGCTGTAGTGCTTAAAAGCACGGTGCATGGCATACAGCATTTGCTCGAACTGCTCAGGGCGGCTTCGGGCAATAACTACCTCTACTTTATTTTTCCGCTCATCGGCATACTGCTTACGGTGTTTTATGTGCAGCGTTTTCGCGGCGGTAAGCTGGGGCGTGGTATTGCCAATATTCTTTACACCATTGTAAAAAAGTCGAGCAATGTGGAGCGCGACAAAGTGTATTCGCATGTAATTACAAGTGCGCTCACTGTGGGCTTTGGCGGCTCGGCCGGTTTGGAAGCACCCATTGTGGTAACCGGCTCGGCCATTGGCAGCAACACCGGGCGCGATTTGCGCATGAATTATAAAGAACGCACAGTGTTGCTGGCGGCAGGTGCGGCGGCGGGCATTGCGGCGGTGTTTAATACGCCCATTGCCGGAGTAATTTTTGCGGTGGAAGTGATTTTGATGGAGGTAGCCATTCCTTCGTTTATTCCGCTGCTCATTGCAGCAGCCACTGCGGCGGTGCTCTCGAACCTGCTGCAAAGCGAGCAGTTGTTTTTTCTCATTACCAAAGGCTGGGAATTCAAAGCCATTCCGTTTTATATTCTTCTGGGCATTTGCATGGGCTTTGTTTCTGTGTATATTTCACGCCTTACGCTGCGCATTGAAAGTTTTTTCCGCAATAAAAAGAAAGTGTGGAAAAAAGCAGTGGCTGGCGGTATTGGTTTAGGCGTTTTGATTTTTTTGCTGCCGCCCCTGTATGGCGAAGGCTACCGCACCATTGAAAACTTGCTCAACGGCAATTACGAAATTCTTTATGGCGGAAGCTGGTACAGCAGTTTTATGCAAAGTCCGTGGATGCTGGTAATAGCCGGTTTGCTGCTGGTGTTTATTAAAGTGATTGCCACTTCGCTCACCATCGGTTCGGGTGGTAATGGGGGAATTTTTGCGCCTTCGCTGTTTACCGGTGCGGTGGCGGGTTTTGTGTTTGCCTATTTCTTCAACCTCACGGGCATTGTGGAACTTACCGTGCCCAACTTTATTGTAGCCGGAATGGCCGGTGCGCTGAGCGGTGTGGTTCATGCACCCATGACTGCCATCTTTCTTATTGCAGAGGTAACAGGCGGCTATGCTTTGTTTGTGCCGCTCATGATTGTATCGGCATTTTCGTATTTCATTTCGCGCTACTTCGAGCCGTATTCCATTTACACCAAACGTCTTGCTGCCCGCGGATTGCTGCTTACACAAAACAAGGACAAGAATGTGCTGGCACGCCTCAAACTCAAAAAACTCATCGAAACCGATTTTACTCCCGTGCATTCGGGAGATACGCTGGGGCAATTGGTGGACACGTTTGCCAACTCCAAACGCAATGTATTCCCGGTACTCGGCCAAAACGACGAACTCATTGGCCTTGTTCAACTCGAAAACATCCGCGAAATCATGTTCCAGACCGAACGCTACGACACCACATTGGTAAGCGATTTAATGACACGCCCCGAGCTTACCATTGACAGTAACGAAAGCATGGTGGATGTAATGAAGAAGTTTGAACAGCACAATGCCTGGAATATTCCGGTGCTCGAAGACGGGAAGTATATCGGCTTTATTTCAAAATCGACTTTGCTTACGCAGTACCGGAGTAAAATGGCGAAGCAGGATTCGGGGGTGGCTTAATCGAGACTCTTCTTCTTAGCCAGATTACTGCGAATGCGGCTCAGCGACTGCGGGGTAATTTTGAGGTATGATGCAATATACTGCAAGGGCACAAGACGTATTATTTCAGGATTACGGATTAACAACTCGCGGTACTTGTCTTCGGCCGAACCGTAATTGAGAAAATCGTTGTCTTTTAGTTTATTGAGCAGCGTGGCTTCGGTTACGGTTTTGGTGGACAGATAAAAGTTGGGAATGCTTTGTGTAAGTTGTTCCCAGTCTTTGCGGTGAATTACATAAACCGTAGTATCGGTAACCGCCTGAATGGCATTTTCGCAGGGTTTAAGAGTGTAATAGCTTTCGAGATCGGAAAAGAACTGATTGGATCGGGCAAAGTATTTGGTGACTTCTTCGCCACTCTTTGCAATATCGTAAACTCTGAGAATTCCCGAATCGATAAATGCTATTTCGTGCGCCACATCGCCGAAGCGGAGAAAATGTTCGCCGGCTTTGAAGTGTTTTTCACTCACCACACTTGTTATCTGGCTTATATTTCCTTCGTTTAAAATTGCGCCGAAGCGAAGTGTGGATTCGAGTTGTTTCATTACTTTTTGAGAATACCTGTTTTAAACACACTTTCGGCGCAGGCCAGCACGGCCTGTTTTACGGGGATGGGATTCCAGCCCAGTTGCTGCACGGCTTTGGAATGATTTATTTTTCGTTCCACACCCAGATCAATAAGTATCGGTTTAAGTGTTTTATCGAAATTGGAAAACAGTCGCACAGCAAAATCGGGCAGAGACATTTTCGGAAATTTTCGTTGCGGGTAAGCTTCACGAAGAGTTTCCACCACCTGCTTAAAGGTAAGATAACCCGACGAACCGGCATAACGCTGGTTGGCCGCTTCGGGCTTTTCCATGGCCAGCAAAAGCAATTCGGCCACCGAACGCACATCGACCATATCAAAACCGATGGCCGGAATGGCAGGCATGGTGCCGTCGAGCGATTTGATGACAATATTGGCCGAGGTGCCGAAATCTTCTTCCAGCACCGGCCCGAGAATTGCACCCGGCAGCACGGTAGCCAGCTCAAGTCCTGAAGTATCGTTTTTGATAAAGTCCCAGGCTGCTTTTTCGGCAATGGTTTTGCTTCGGAAATACGGTGTGGTATCGGCCAGGTTGGAAACATCAGTCCACACCGTTTCGTCGAATGTGCCGCTTCGCTGGTCTTTCGCTCGGCCGTAAAGTATGGCCGATGACGACGAGGTGAGCACTACTCTTTTCACACCGTTTGCGGCTGCGGCTTTTAAAATGGCCAATGTGCCCGCGCGTGCGGGGCCAATAAGTTCCTGTTCATTTTTGGGAAGTATGCGGGGAAAAGGCGAGGCAATGTGCTGCACATAATCCATGCCTCGGGTAAGTGTATTCCATATTTCGGTATCGCTCAAATCGGCTTTTACAAGGTGGAGATGCGTTGTATCTGCATAGCGGGCAATTACTTCGCGGATAGATTTTTCGCGGCTCATATCGCGCAGTGTGCCGGTTACTTCGTAACCTTTGCTGAGCAACTGAATAGCAGTGTGCGAACCCAGAAAACCGGTTACACCGGTAAGCAATACCTTTTTCATTCTTCTGATAATTTGATGCGAAATTACAGGGTATGAAAAAAGCAGCACTTCACATTTGGTAAAAAATACCGAAGGCTGCCGGATTACTTCTTTTTAACCCAACCGGTTTTCCGTCAGAGTTTAATTCCAATCATCATCATATCATCTGTCTGCTCCATACTTCCCTGCCATTCGTTCATCAGCCGCGAAAACTTTTCGCACTGCGCGGTTAAACTCATTTCAGCGGTATCGAGCAAAAACTCTTTCAGGCGTTTTTTGGTAAACTTTTTATTTTCGGCCCCGCCAAACTGATCGGTGATTCCGTCGGAAAAAAGGTAAATTCTGTCGCCTTTGGCCAACTGCAAAGTATGGGTTAGGAATTCCTGATTTTCGGCAGTGTATGCGCCAATGGAGGCGCGGGTAGGATCTGTTTCTTCAATTACATTTCCACGCATTATCCAGAGCGGACGATTTGCACCAGAGAAATACACGGTGTTTCTGGCAAAGTCGATGGCGCATACGGCAATATCCATTCCGTCGTTGATGCGCTCCTTGGTACTTTTGTTTAAATCCTGACTGATTCGTGTATTCATATAGTACAACAATTCGCCGGGCGAATTAATGTCGGGATTTTTCACGCTGTGATTGAGCAGCTGAGTAGCCAGCAGACTCATAAACCCGCCCGGAACGCCATGCCCGGTGCAATCGGCAAGGGCTACCACGATGAGCTGAATCGGATTGGCTGATGTGGTGCTGAGTTTCGCATACCAGTACAAATCGCCGCTTACAATGTCTTTCGGGTTGTTGTACACAAAGGCATCGGCAAATTCATTTCTAAAATCATCGGCATCGGGAAGTACGGCGTTTTGTATGCGTTTGGCATAATTGATACTGTCGATAATTTCCTTTTGCTTTTCGCGAATCACCGTGTTTTGTTCGAGTATCTTTTCGCTCACTTCGCGTTTTTTCAGGTAGCTGCGGTAAATAAAAACAGCAAAGCCAATCACTAAAGCCAGCAGCGAGCATACGAGAATGAGAATCTGGTTTTTCTTTTTCTTTTCGGTTTCAGTTACGGCATCTTTTCGGGCCTGTTCGAGTTTTTCTTCTTCCAGTTTCTTCTCGTACTTATACTGATATTCTTCGGCAAGAAGTTTGGCAGTATTTTCTTCGTTGTAAAGGCTGTCGCGAAACCACACATATTTCTGGTAATAATTGAGAGCAAGTTCGTACCTGCCGGTTTGCTGATAAATTTTACTCAGTATATCATTTACTTCGAGCAGGGTTTCGGCATCGCCTATTTGCGTGGCCATTTGATGTGCTTTCAAGCCATACTCTTCGGCCTTTTTATACTCCTTCAGAAGCATGTAGGTGCGGCTGAGATTTACATACGCAATTTCTTCATCTTCTTCACTTTTCTCGGCCAGTTCGTTTAGTTTCAGTGCCAGTTCGTGGTAGGCGATGGCACTGTCGTAAAGTTGCATATCAGTATAAACTCCGCCGATATTGTTAAGCGAGAGCACCATCATGGCAGTATCTTGCCCGGCAATTTTAAGCCGGAGAGATTGCGTATGATTATCGAGCGCGAGGTTGTATTTTTTTTGCGAGTGATAAATGTTTGCAATGTTGTTGTATGAATTGGCGAGGTTCTCTTTATCACCAAGCCGCTTACGGATGTCCAATGCTTTGCGGTGGTAACTTAATGCCTGGTCATAGTATTTCTGGCGGGTATAAGTATTTCCAATGTTGTTGTAGCAATTGGCAATACGGGTGGAATCGCTCAGCTTTTCATAAATTTTTAATGCCACGAGGTAGCTTTTCACCGATTCGGGATAAAGCCCCCGGAAGTAATAGCAGTTGGCCAGAATATTGTGTGCCGAGGCCAACTGACGGGGAAAATTGCCTCCGGCAGCATAATCGATAACGATCTGAGTATAACGAATGGCGCTGTCATAATCGCTGTTGCGTACAAACTGAATACTGGCTTCGTTAAGGTCAAACAACCGGGCCGAATCGGCTCCTTTTGTTTTAATTTCACTCAATATGGCAGCGGCTTTCCCGGGTTGCGCACAAAGTCTGCCCGAGCTCAGAATAAACGTAAAGAAAAGCAGTCGAAAAATAATTTTCGGGGAAATCATGTACTAAATATAATTAAAAACCAGTACTGCGATGTGGAATGTGAATTTTGCCGGGCGATAGTTAATTATTTTTTTTAATACCTTTGTGTTATGTTGACCCGGTTTTATTTTACCCTTACCCTTCTCCTCTCGGCTGTTATGCTGTTGAGTTCATCGGGTATTGTATTGGGTAAAATGATTTGCCTGAAAACCGGTCGTGAAGTGGTAAAAATAAATTCGGCGGCAGATTCCTGCTGTCTGGAGGAGGAACAGGAAACCGAGTTAAGCAAGCAATGCTGCACGTTTAAAAGCTACGGCATTACCACCGACAATTATGTACAGGCCCAGCAGTTGCTGCTCAAAGCTCCCGTATGGATTGATGCGCCATTAACTTCATTTGCATCCATTCCTTTCTACGTTCATCATTCGCCTGTTCCGGTGCAGGTATGCAGTAAACCGCCTCCGCGCGATGCGCGTGTGACACTGCAATTCAACCAAACCTTTCTGATTTAGTGTTTTAATTGTATTTCGGCCTGTTGCAGTGCTTGCAACGGGATTTTCACGTTTATACAATTCACACTGAATCATGCATTTCATTCGAATCATTTTTCTGTTGATATGGCCGGTGGCGCTTTCTGCGCAGGATGTGCTTACGGGCAATGTGTACAGCAAATCGGGGGCAATACCAGGAGCCACCATATTCTGGGAAGGCACCACAAGCGGCACATCGTGCGACAGTCTGGGCAATTTCCGTCTGGCCTGGCCCGATAGTTTTCCTGCCTCGCTGCGCGTATCGATGACCGGATTTCAGACACGGGTGCTGAAGTTTGAAAGCAAATCGCCTGCGCAGGTGAGTGTGGATCTTGTGGCTGCCAACTCGCTCAGTACAGTAGTTATTGAGGAGCGGTTGCCGGCAAGTCAGTTTTCGACTCTCAGCCCCATTTTTGCCGAGCGCATTACTTCGGCCGGATTGCTGAAAGCGGCGTGCTGCAATCTTTCGGAGAGTTTTGAAACGAATCCTTCGGTGGATGCTGCGGTTACCGATGCCGTATCGGGAGCAAAGAAGATACAGATGCTCGGGCTCGACGGGGTGTATTCGCAGATACTTTTCGAAAACCTTCCGCTCATTCGCGGGCTGTCGGCTTCCTATGGTCTTTCGTATGTGCCGGGTACATTTATAAAAGGTATTCTCATTACCAAAGGCACAGGCTCGGTGCTTAACGGTTACGAATCTATTTCGGGGCAACTGAACATTGATCTGCTCAAGCCCGAAGAAGGTGCCGACCGTTACTTCGTAAACCTGTACGCCAACCAGCTTGGCCGCTACGAAGCCAACGTACATTACAACAAACAGCTCAGCGAAAACTGGGGCACCACGCTGCTCATGCACCACAGCCGCCTCAAGCAGCGCAACGACAACAACAACGACGGTTTTCTCGACATGCCCATGTACGAGCAATACAATGTAATGAGTCGCTGGAACTGGGTGCATAAGAACAAAGTGGAAGGCCAGTTTGGCATACGTGCCTTGCAGGACGACCGCACCGGCGGGCAGTTTGCATTTAACAAAGCCACCGATTACGGCACCGGCAATGCCTGGGGCATGGGCATTCTGAACCGGCAACTGGAGTTCTTCAACAAAACCGGCTTTGTGTTTAAAAAGCCCGGACGCAGCATTGGCACCATGTTTTCGGCACGCTGGCATGAGCAGGAAATGTTTTTCGGAATGAAAACATACAGGGGCGAGCAGCGCAGCATTTATGCCAACATTATCTGGCAGGACAACATTGGCAAGGGCGATAAGCACGGTTATAAATTAGGCACCAGCCTTGTCTTCGACGAATACCGCGAAGTGTTTAACGACTCTGCCATGTTTCGCCCCGAAACCGCGCCCGGTATTTTTGCCGAATACACCGGCCACATTACTCCGCGTTTTTCGGTGGTAGCCGGAATTCGTGGCGATATGCACAGTGTGGCAGGTTTTCAGGTTTCGCCGCGTGTACATGCCAAATACGATCTTACTCCGAAAACTGCCCTGCGCGTATCGGGTGGAAAAGGATTTCGCACGGCCAATATTTTTACTGAGAATAGCGCCATTTTTGCCAGTTCGCGTCAGGTTAAAATTCGCGGCCCGCTCGAAGCGGAAGTGGCGTGGAATTATGGCGGAAGCCTGCAGCATAAATTCACACTCGGCAAAGAAGCCCTGCTCATCATCGACTTTTTCCGGACAGATTTCGTAAATCAAGTAGTGATGGATATGGAAACGCCGGGGCTGCTTCAGTTTTACAATCTTGCCGGCAAATCTTTCGCCAATAGCTTTCAGGCCGACCTTTCGCTCGAGCCCGTGGAAAGACTTGATCTCCGCTTTGCATACAAGTGGTACGATATTCGCACCACATACAGCGGTGAACTGAAAACACGTCCACTCATGCCCGTACATCGTGCGTTTTTCAACGTGGGTTATGCCACCATGCACGAACGCTGGAAATTCGACGCCACCGTAAAATGGGTGGGGCAAAGTCGTTTGCCCAACGTATCACCTCACGCACAGCATGGTGGCATGAGCAATACGGTTGGCGAGTCATTCTGGATTTTTCATGTGCATGTATTAAAGAATTTCCGCACATTCTCGGTATATGCCGGCTGCGACAATATTTTCAATTTCATGCAGCACGATGCCATACTCATGCCCGATCAACCGTTCAGTCCAGAGTTTGATGCGTCGCTCATTTACGGACCTATGGACGGACGTATCATTTACGTCGGAATCAGATACGCAATTAACTAACTCAATAACCAACAAACGTCATGAAAACAATCATCAAAAATTCACTGCTTGTACTGCTGTTCATCAGCGGCACCATTTTACTCCAGTCGCAGCGCCCGGCCGATGCAACAGCTACCAGCATCGAAATCAAAACATCAGCCGAATGCACCATGTGCAAAACACGGCTCGAAAAAGCACTTAATCTCACCAAAGGTGTGGTAGAAAGCAATCTCGATTTAAAGACGAGAATTGTAACGGTGAAATATTTGCCCAACAAAATTACTCCGGCCAAAATCCGCGACATTATTTCCCGCACGGGTTATGATGCCGACGAGGTGAAGGCTCGTCCGGGTGCTTACAAGCGTTTGCCTGAATGCTGCAGGAAGAATGGGATGAGTGGGGGGAGTTGTGAGGGGAAGTGAGGTAAGGGATAGTACGAAAAGACCCGCCTTGTCTCGGCTCCGCTCGACATGACGGGACATCGTACTTTGCTTTACTCGATTTTTCAGCGACTATTGTACACTTAGTATTTTAGTGAAGTCGCTTTGAAACACAAAAAGATCAGAAGCTCTTACATAAAAATCAAAAAACGATGTCCCATCATGTCTCGGCTCCGCTCGACATGACGGGACATCGTACTTTGCTTTACTCGATTTTTTAGCGACTATTGTACACTTATTATTTTAGTGAAATCGCTTTGAAACGCGAAAAAAGATCAAAAATTCTCACATAAAAATCAAATAATAAATGCACCGTCATGTCGAGCGGAGCCGAGACATGGCGGGACATCGTACTTTGCTTTACTCGATTTTTCAACGACTATTGTACACTTATTATTTAAGTGAAATCGCTTTGAAACATAAAAAGATCAGAGACTCTCACATAAAAATTAAATAACAAATGCACCGTCATGTCGAGCGGAGCCGAGACATGGCGGTACTCTCATTCCTACAACTAGCCAGCCTCTTCAACAAATCCAAATCTCCCGCAATCAAAGCCTGTTTCTTTTTCAACGACCATCTTTTCAGTTGTTTCTCTCTGGCAATCGCAAGTTTTATGCTTTTAAATGACTCCTGATAAACCAACTTTACAGGCAAACGGCGCGCTGTCCAGCAATTGGGATTATAAGCGGTTTGATGCTCATTAAATCGTCGTTCAATATTATTGGTGACACCGATATAAAGTCGGCCATCCGCACATTCAAGGATATAAACAGTAAATAGTTTGAACATGTTTTTTCCCTGCAAGATAAAACGCAGAATGAGCCAAAGTCAAGTAAATTCTCTTGTTATAATTAAAAAATTACTATTGAAACTATACTAACAATAGAAACAAAATTGAGCGAAGCGACCCGAAGCCCGACTGAGCAAAATCGAACAAAGCGAAGTCAGGCTGAGCGAAGTCGAAGCCTGACTGAGCGAGCGACCCGAAGCCTGACTGAGCGAAGCGACCCGAAGCCTGACTGAGCAAAATCGAACAAAGCGAAGTCAGGCTGAGCGAAGTCGAAGCCTCATTCCATTATTTCCGCCAGCTCCAACCACCTCATCGACTTCTCCTCCAATTCATTCTCCAGCACCGAAAACCGATCCGACAATTTCCCCAACTCCATATGATCGGTAGTCACAGCCATCTTCTCTGTAATCTCTGCTTTCTCTTTTTCAAGCAGGGGAATTTGTTTTTCGAGTTGCTCAAACTCGTATTTCTCTTTGAACGAGGGCTTGCGTTTTCCGGCCGGCGAAGTGGTTGTTGCGGGAGTTGATTTAGCCGTACTGCTTTCTTCCGGTTTAGATGTCACAGCCTGCTGGCGGCGTTCTTCACGATCCTGCTCAATTTGTTTCTCGCGCCACTGCGAATAGTTTCCGGGAAAGTCTTTCACCACACCATTGCCTTCAAACACAAAAAGATGATCGACTAATTTATCCATGAAATAACGGTCGTGCGAAACAATGACCACGCAGCCGGGAAAATCCATCAGGAAATCTTCGAGTACACTTAACGTTAAAATGTCGAGGTCGTTGGTGGGCTCGTCGAGGATGAGGAAGTTTGGATTTTTCATGAGGATGGTGAGCAGGAAAAGTCTGCGTCTTTCACCACCACTGAGGAGTGATACGTAATTGTAATGCGTTTGCGGGGCAAACAGAAACCGTTGCAGCATTTGCGAGGCCGAGAGTTTGCTGCCGTCGGCCAGGGGAAATACATCGGCAATGTCTTTTACCACTTCAATTACGCGTTTGTCGTCGGCAAACTGAATGCCTTGCTGGGCGTAATAGCCAAACACTACTGTTTCTCCGGTTTGAAGTTTGCCGCTGTCGGGCGGTTCGAGGCCCATTACGATGTTGAGCAGGGTTGATTTGCCCACGCCGTTTTTGCCTACGATGCCTATTTTTTCGCCACGTTTAAAGGTGTAATCGAAGCCGTCGAGAATGATTTGTTCACCAAATTTTTTGCGGATGCGGATGAGTTCGAGAATTTTTCCACCGAGGCGGGTCATTTTCACCTGCAACTGCAATTCCTCGTCGGGCCTTCTTCCACGGGCTTTTTCGGCCACATCGGTAAACGCATCTTTTCGTGCTTTTGCTTTTGTGCCTCGGGCGCGGGGCATTTTGCGCACCCATTCGAGTTCACGGCGGTAGAGGTTTTTGGCTTTTTCGAGTGCGCTGGCATCGGAGGCTTCGCGTTCGGCTTTTTTCTCGATGTAGTAGGCAAAGTCGCCATCGTAACGAAACAGTTTGCCGTTTTCGAGTTCAATTACGGCATCGCACACACGGTCTAAAAAATAGCGGTCGTGTGTAACGAGCAGCAGTGTGCGTTCGCTGTTGGCGAGAAAACTTTCGAGCCACTCAATCATGTCAATGTCGAGATGGTTGGTGGGCTCGTCGAGAATGAGCAGGTCGGGTGCCGACTGTATGAGCTGCGCCAGTGCAAGGCGTTTGCGCTGCCCGCCGGAGAGTGTGCTTACGGGCTGTGTAAGCTGACGAAAGCCCAAACGGCCGAGCAAGGCTTTGAGTTGTACTTCATGATCCCACGCCTGCAGGCGATCCATTTCGGCAAGCGCTGAATCTAAGCGCTGGCGGGCGGCGGGGCTGTGATCGGTTTCGCTTTCTTCGAGTGCGGTTTCGTAGGCACGCAAGGCACGCAGCGCAGGCGTATCGCCCTGCACGGCGGCTTCAATTACGGTGAGGCTTTCGTCGAACTTCGGATCCTGATCGAGAAAGCCCACGGTAATATCGCGGCGCATACTTACGGTGCCGGTATCAGGCACATCGCGCCCGGCGAGGATGTTGAGCAGCGTACTTTTCCCCGCGCCGTTGCGGGCCACCAGCGCCACCTTTTCGCCCTGCGCCAAACCGAAACTTACGTCGGTAAAAAGCGTGCGCAAACCGTAACTCTTGGAAATAGATTCGACCGAAAGCAAATTCATAGGCCGCAAAGATAGCCAGTTCTGCCGTGGCCCGCGAACTCTCACGCTTTCGGGTGACAATAAAAAGCAACGGCTCCCTTGCTGAGGAAGCCGTTGCCGGTATTGACCTGTTGCTGCAGGCCAACATCAGACCACACTTTATCGTTTACAGACTCATGAAAACAAGCTTTTGTGTGGTGCGGGAACTGCCGTTATCTATGGTAAGAATATATATTCCGTTGGATAATCCGAGTGAATGCGGATCAATCTGCAATTGCTGCTGACCAGCCCCGAAATTTTCATTCGCAGCCAGATCAATGCGGCGGCCGGTAGCATCGGTGAGACTGATATTTAAACGCGAAGCATCGGCCAGTACAAAGGATACCGTGGTAATACCCGAAGAAGGATTGGGCATGGCAAACACATTGAAATCATGGTTCACCACTTCTTCCTGCCCCACCACTCCGGTAATATTTATATCGTCGATGTAAATGTTGTTGGCAAAATTGCCCGCGGTGTATTCGAAGCGGAAACGTACACGCTGTTGCGCCACTGCGTTGGGAAGGCTAATGGATACGTTGGTCCATTGATTTTGCATTAACGGAGAATAGGAATTCTGATCGAGGCCGCCCGGAATAAGCGGATAACCGCCAATAACCCGCAACTGCACCCACGAGCGACCGCAATTCACCGAATAAAAAATACGCAACTGATCCATTACCGAATCCTGCAATGAACTTACCGCCGCCGTGTATTTAAAGTTGAGCATCATTTGTGAGGTAAGCGAAAGATCGATTGAAGGCGAAATGGCATCATCGCGCACGGCACCGTCGCTGCCAAACGAATTGAGTTTGAGCGAATGCGTTCCCGAAAATCCTGCACTGTTTGTAATTTGCCACTGCGACGGATTATTGCCGGGATTGGAAGTAATCCACATATTGAAATTGGCATTCTCGAAATCTTCGCTCCAGGTGCCGGTATAATCGCTCCAGGCGGGACTTATATATACATTATTCAATTTGGTAATGCTGCTGTTTCCGGTTGCGTTGGTTACATCGAGCGAAGTGCTGTAACTGCCTGCCTGATTATAGGTAACCATAGCCGAAGCCGTGGTGGCAGTGGCAGGTGTACCGCCGCCAAAATTCCAGTTGCGGCTGGTTACCGGGCCGTTCCAGCTTTGATCGGTATATGTAATGCTGGTTCCTTCGCAGGCGCACCAGATGGTATTGTTGAAATCGGCAATGGGCGCGCAGGGTGTGGTTATTGAGCCGTCCACACCGGTAAGAGCCAGGTTGGCGGGCGACCATAAATTATCGCGATCGCTCACACTGCTGTTAAGCGCCGCGTGCATGGCCGTTACCTGATCGATGGTAAACATGCGCGAGCAATAGGAATAATCCATGAAGTTCTGCACGTTTTCGGGAACGCTGTCGGTGCAGTTGGCCCATTGCAGGTAAAATGGCGCTGTGGGTGTGGGGCAATTTGTCCAGCCTTCGGTGAGCGGTGTATCGGGAATGCCGTCGTCGCCGCAGGCTACGCCCGGGTTGTTGGTATCGCCCCAGGGATGTGCCAGATTAAGGTAGTGGCCAATTTCGTGTGTAAGTGCACGCGAGGTGCCGGGTGCGCCGGTACCAATGCTGCCGATGTAATCGTGCAGAATGATAATTCCGTCGTAGTAATAGCCAAACCCATTCTGCACAGCCGAAGGATAGTAGGCATAACCGGCCACGCCGTTGCGCATTTGCCTTACCACCCAGATATTGAGGTAACGGTTTCGCGGCCAGGGATTGAGTTTCGAAAGGTCGTTGCCCACCCGCGTTTCGTGCGAGTAGATGCGGTCGATGCCGTTTGTGCAGTTTCCATCGGGATCGAGACGGGCCAGACGGAATTCAATACTTGCATTGCCAATTAACGGTTTAAACGGCGGAATCACCACAGAGGTATCTGCGTTGAGTTTCTGAAAATCTTCGTTGAGAATAGCTACCTGATCGAGAATCTGTGCATCGGTAATGTTTTCCGAACCATATTCGTGCACAATATGAAACACCACCGGAATCACATATTGTACCGATGTGGCAGATTGCACGGCCGGGTTGCTGTTTATGGCGTTCTGTTGCTGCATGTACTGTTGCACATAGGCATCATACGCCGCTTTGCGTTGCAGATAATCAGGATCCTGCTCTTGCATGTGGCGGTGCGCTTCGGTGCTTCCGCAGTTGAGCTGTGCATGAAGGTTAAACTGGCCTGAACCAAGCCACACTGCCATGCACAATCCTGTTTTGAGTAAGAAATGTCTGGTCATAATAAAAAATATTAAGTGTTATGCGCTTCGCAGTGGCGCGGTTTAATTCAGCGAACAAAGAGCCTGACCTATGCAGCGCATGAGCAGGTAATAAGCGTAAAGGGAATTCTGCTAAATTTCATTTACTGCTTTGTTCAGAAAGAAAATGGGGATAAATAACTCAGCAAAAATCGGGCGGGGGGGTCGGCACGTTGGGCACGAATGCCGGCAGAACAAATTCCGGCTCGGCAAAAATGAGCCGGGTAAACACGTGGGGACGTAAAGGCAACTGGTAATTACTGCATTGATCGGTACTAATCAGTTCAAATTCGTTAAGAATAATGTTCCAGGGATTGTGGCTGCTTTCTTCGTTCATTTTATTCATGCGCCACACCAAGAGTGTTTCATCGGTATCATCAAAACAGCGGAGTACAATTTTACCATTCTCCGCTTTTACCGAAACAATATCATACATTCTTCCCTGCCATGCTATTTCCTTCCCATCATCTTTAAATTCGGCTGTGGCAAGCTGTTCATTACTGAGGGAAATATGTATGAGTCTGTTTTCGGGAAGCGAGTGCAGGATTTGAGATTTAACTTTATGCCTGTGCATTTCGCGCAGCGCCATCCAACACAGCGAACCAAGTGTAAGCTGCAGAAGCAGAAACACCGGTAAAACTGCCACAAGAAGGTTGCGCGTTTTGATCATAATACAAATATGACCACATCCGATTAAAAATGCGCTTAAATTTTTTATGTGGCAAATGCGTTTTTCTCTCCGGCTGAATAAATTATGTATAAGGCGGCTTCTGATCGTTATCCGGTGGACGGGAAGAATCGCGATACCAGTAAGTAATATCTATCTGAGGCGGGCCGGTGTTATCGGCGGCAGGACTGGGTGGTGCCGGAATGTTTTCTTCTCCGGTTTCGGTTTCGGGTTCATCGGTTTCGTTTTGCCAGTAAACCGGTCGTTGCGGCCCTTCGCGGCGATATACCCAGGCCAGCATGGTTCCGCTGAGTGCGCCAAACAAGTGGCCTTCCCACGATACTGTTGGGTCTATCGGCAAAACGCCCCATACCATTGAGCCGTAAAGAAACACCACCAGCAGGGAAATAACCATGAGTTTGACATGCCGGCGGATGATACCGCTGAAAAAAAGAAATGCCGCCAGCCCATACACTAATCCGCTGGCGCCGAGGTGCCACGATTCGCGGGCAAACATCCACATAAGCAGGCCGGTAAGCACATACATAATAAAGAATACGCGGTGTGCAATGACTTTGTAGGCATTAAACATTAAAAAGCCGAGTACCAGAAGAGGAATGCTGTTTCCGATCAAATGCCCGAAATCGGCATGGAGCAGCGGATGAAAGGCTATTCCGTAAAGCCCCTCTGTATGACGAGGAAGCAGGGCCAGATCGTGCAGGCCGTTGTGAAAAAAGCCCTGCACAATATGCATCACCCACAGGATCACTACAAATGTGAACGGGAAAAGCTCGCGGAAGAAAACGCCTTTACGTTTTGCAGACATGCTTATGTATGGTCAACACCTGTGCCAGAGCGCTCGGCCTGACGTTGTGTCAGCTAAGCGAAAGTGCTATCTTTAACACCATGCTTATGCAGCGAATAAAAGCCGCTTTTCTGCTTGTGGTGATTTTGCTTCAGTGCGCCGGTGTGCATATTTGGGCCGGCTGGCAACTGAACAGGCACCATGCGGCCATGCGCAAAGCCTGCAAAGCGATTCAGCCCCGGCTAAGTTTTTCGGCGGCCGAATTGAAAAATGCCCGGTGGATTCACGAAGAGGAATTTGTGCTTAACGGGAAACTATACGATGTAACCGGACTCGAAAAAACCGCCTCCGGCCTGAGGTATATGGTAATTGCCGACAGCCACGAAGACCGGCTTCGTGCACAGCAGGAAATACTTCACCGCCAGGAACAGGACAAGCAGCCGGGGCAAAAATTAATTCTCAAAAAAGTACTTGACCAGACCGTGCTTCCCGAAGCATGGCAGGTATTAACTGCCCACGAAACCGGAAAGACGTTATTTATTTCACCGGGGCAAACGGCTCAAAGTTTCCGCCTCGTTCCGCCCGATCCTCCCCCACCCCGCGTACAATGTTCATGGTCTGTGTAAACAGGTAACACAGGCCACGCGGCTGAAAGTACCGCTGCGGTTGTGCTGTGAAGCAACCGCTGTTCAACATTGTACACCAACCTATTTAACTTTCAATGAAATCCAGGAACCTCATGGCTCTTGCTGCCGGCTTTCTGCTGAGTGCCGCTGCATTTGCACAAACCAATACCACTTTTACGCTGCGCGACAGGGCCACGCTAATTCCCGTAAGCAATGCCGCAGTTGAAATTCGCACTCCGGCTCCCGAAGGCATAAACAACTCGCTTTCGTGGCGAAATATCGGGCTTACCGATGCCAAAGGCCAGCTTACATACCTTGTACCGGCCGCGGCCGACAGTGTGCGGTTTACACATCCCGCATTCGGCACACAAAGCAGCACACTGGCGGCGGTGGCTGCAAACGGCGGTGTAATGCTGCTTACCCAGCGCGTATTGCTGCTCAACGAATTTGTATATGCCGCCAACCGTTCGGAAGAACGTAAAGCCGATGTGCCTTACCAGATCGGTGTAATTTCTTCGCGCGATGTGGAACTGGGCAACCCGCAAAATTCGGCCGATATGCTGATGAACAGCGGACAGGTGTTTGTGCAGAAAAGCCAGATGGGCGGCGGAAGCCCGGTACTGCGCGGTTTCGAAGCCAGCCGCGTGCTTATTGTGGTGGACGGTGTGCGCATGAACAACCTCATTTACCGCTCGGGCCACCTTCAGGATGTAATTACCGTGGATGCCAATATGCTCGAACGTACCGAAGTCGTATTTGGCCCTTCGTCGGTAATTTATGGCAGCGATGCCATGGGCGGCACCATGCACTTCATTACCCGCAAACCCGTGCTGGCCACCGACAGCGGCCTATACACATCGGGCAATGCGTTTGTGCGCTACGCCACAGTAAACAACGAGCAAACGGCACACGTTGATTTTAACCTTGGCACCAAACGTTTTGCCTCGCTCACGAGCATTACCCGCAGCGATTTCGGCGACCTGCGCATGGGTGCAAACGGAAATCCCTACGACCCGCAGTTTGGCTGGTGCAAATATTACGTGGAACGCATCGACGGAAAAGACAGCGTAATGCAAAACTCCGATCCGCTGGTGCAGAAATTTACCGGCTACACACAAATAGATGTGATGCAGAAATTTCTGTTTAAGCAAAACAACAATGTATCGCACCTGCTTAATCTGCAACTCTCCACCTCGTCAGACATTCCCCGCTACGACCGTTTGCAGCAACTGAGCAACGGCCTGCCGCGTTTTGCCGAGTGGAGCTACGGCCCGCAAAACCGTGTGCTGGCCGCCTACACGCTGCAACTGAGCAATGGCAAATCGCTGTACGACAATGCCAGCATTACGCTTTCCACACAGCGTGTGGATCAGGATCGTATTACGCGCCGCCGGAACAACAACAACCGCATTCGGCAGAACGAAGACGTGTTTATGTATGCCATTAATGCCGATCTGAAAAAGCAGGTTGGCGAAGAGCAGGAGTTGCGCTATGGTGCCGAAATTCTTTACAATACGGTAAGGTCAACAGCCACTTCCACCCACATCGAAACCAATGCCGAAACACCTGCCGCCACACGTTATTCCGACGGCGACAACTCGCAGCTTATGGCCTCGCTTTATGCCTCGCACAGTTGGGAGCTCAGCGATAAGTTTATTGTAAGCAGCGGCATTCGGGTGGGCATTGTAAACCTGAGTGCGCAGTGGAACGACACCACATTTTTTCCGTTTCCTTACCGTGAGGTGCAGCAAAACAAATTTGCACCCAGCGGCAATCTGGGTTTTGTATGGATGCCCACGAAGAAACTCCGCATCAATGTGCTTGGCTCAAGCGCATTCCGTGCGCCCAATATCGACGACTTATCGAAGGTGTTCGACTCGCAGCCCGGCACCCTCATTGTACCCAATCCCGATCTGAAACCGGAGTTTGCACTGAACGGGGAGTTTGGTATTGAATGGACATTTACCGAAGGCGTGCGCATTGATTTTGCGGGCTGGTACACCGCCATTACCAACGCCATTGCCGTGCGCGATTTTACCTTTAACGGCTCCGACTCCATTGTGTTCGACGGCACACCCAGCCGTGTGGTGGCCGCACAAAACACCGATCGCGGCTACATTACCGGTTTCAGCAGCGGCATTACGGCCGATTTCAACGACCATTTCTCGTTCCGCGGCACAGTTACCTATACGTATGGCCGCTACATCGACACCGAAAACGACACGGTGGTTCCGCTCGATCACATTCCCCCGGTATTTGGCCAGAGCGGATTGGTGTATCACACCAACAAACTGGAATGCGAAATTTTTGCCCGCTACAACGGCTGGAAACATCTTGCCGATTACAGTACCAGCGGCGAAGACAATCTTTCGCAAGCCACCCCTTACGGTATGCCCGCCTGGACCACACTTAATTTCCGTGCCGGTTTGCAGTTAAACCGCTGGGTACGCGTTACCGGAGCCGTGGAAAATATCTTTGATCTGAACTATCGTCACTTTGCCTCGGGCATGAGTGCCCCCGGACGCAACTTTATTTTAGCGGCCCGGGTAAGGTTTTAATGCAAAGCAAAAAATTGATTTTCAATTACTTACAATAAAACCGCCATTTTAATTCAAAAAAAGTAAAACCCGGATCAACAAATTACCCTGTGTGTTGTTTTATACATGAATATCACCCGATACAAGGGTGAATACTCAGGGGTAATACTCAGCATCACATCGTGGTGTGAGTGGTTTGGACGAAACAGGAGCCTAACAGGCTCTTGTTTTGTTTTATGGCATTAATAAGACGTATCTAAACCGTTAATCCTCTTTTAATCGGATTTATTAGGTGCGAGAAAAAGACTGGTGCATATTTGCATATCAATTATTGCAACTGGCAAACATAGCTTGCATAATTGATATTCGATCATCACTTCAGTGGTGAGAGTGGTTTGGGAAAAAACAGGGATACTTAGCGGTGTCCCTGTTTTTATTTTCACACTTTGCTCGTTTCTTTAAAGAGAATGTTTTCCCCGCAATACCTTCAATCTCTCTTCACACTCAGGTAATATAACCGTGCTAATCTTGCATAAATAAATAACAGTATTGCATGATGAATTCCAGTAACGCGGGAATTGCCCGCATATTTCTCAAGAACGGCCAGCAGCAAACGGGCCTTTTACTTAACGATGTGGAGCGTGATGATGCCTTTGACCACGGAGTACGTTTTGTACCGCATCATTTGCTGAATGCGTTTTTGCAGACGGCGGATGAGACTTTGATAAAAATACTGGAGCCTTCGCGGGTTACGGGAATTGATTTGTTTCAGAAGTAGGAGAATTCAGGCATAGTGCATCCGGTGGTTTCGACAGGCTCAACCACCGGGTGATTGGATCAACCACCGGGTGGTTGGTCAAACCACCGGTTGATTGATGAAGCTGCCGGGTGATTGGTGAAACTGCCGGGAGTTTATTTTAATAACAGGTAATGAGGTTTTGGGTGGTGAAGCCAAAGATTTACAGCACGTTTTTTAACTGAATCCGCGTTGTTTGCGGATGTTTTCGTAGGCATCCTGTATATGCTGGAAACGTTCTTTGGCGGCTTTCTGTGCTTCTTCGCCGAGGTCGGCCACGCGGTCGGGGTGAAAGCGGAGGGCCATTTTGCGGTAGGCTTTTTTTACCTCTTCGTCGGTGGCGTTGGGTTCTACTTCGAGGATTTTATAATCGGCACCGGCATCGCGGAAGTACATGGCTTTGAGTGAGCCGAAATCGGCAGAGGAAACGCCCATCTGCGCGGCCATTGTTTCAATGAGATTTATTTCGTCCTGCCCCACCACGCCATCGGCTTTGGCAATACCGAAGAGGTAGTGCAGGAGTTGAATGCGCTGGGCTTCGGGCATGTACATTTGCAGGCGGCTGCATACTTCGGCGGTGTTTATCTGCTGGTCGAGCAGGGTGCGGAGTTGCGGCAAAAGCTGGCGTGTGGCTTCTTCGCCAAACTGCGCCACGAGAAAACGTTTTACATAGTCGAGTTCCGATTTCAGCACCTTGCCGTCGGCCTTCATCATCACCGCCGAAAGGGCCAGCAGGCTTCTTACAAAATCCTGCTGCGCACTCATGGGGTTGTAGCCCGAACTGTAGCTGTCGAAATCAGCAAAGCCGGGCCCGCCACCCATGCGACGGCCATTAATGTTGGCCACAAAGGTAAAGCCGTCGAGCACGGAGCCGATAAAAAAGCCCAGCAGTGCGCCCCAGAAGCCTTCGCCAAGAATCCAGCCCAGGGCCGCGCCCACCCATTTAAAAAATTTGAAATTGCCCATCAGGCATGTTGAATGTTGAATGTGGCTGCAAATGTACAAACCTTGTTCCGCTCTGCGCACTTACGCCACATTGACAGCAAAACTAAATCAATCGCCCCGGTTCAAAATGTGCAGCACACAGGCAGAAAAATAAAAAACTCGTAAACCCCTCGCAGGTCTTCGAAGACCTGCGAAGGGTATCAGTCCAGATTATTTTTCTGCCTGTGTGCGGAATTTCTGCTAAAACTCAGCACCTGCTAAAAATCAATCGCCCCGGCTCAGTGTGAATTGGGCCGGGGCGATTTTGATTCAGCGTAATTACTTTTTTGTTCCGGGTTTGCCGGGCTTGGGCGGCGCGGGCGGCGGAGCCAGCTTGGTCATTATACCCGTATCCAGAAGCTGGTTATCGTCGTGGTAAACCTCGCGGCGAATTATGGTGCCGTTTTCGTCGTGGTGTGTTACCTCGCCATCGAGATCGTCCCACACCCAGTTTTCGATACGTTTTACCTGTCCGTTTTCGTGGAAGTAGCGTTGTTCGAGGTGCTGGAAACCGGCTTTGAAGCTGCGAAGTTCCATGAGTTTGCCATTGGCATAAAATATTTTCTGCACACCATCGTAATCGCCGTATTCGAAGTTTTCTTCCTGAAACACGGCTCCGCTGGCATAATACTCTTTCCATGCACCATGCAGGTAACCGTTTTCGAATTTGCCTTCGATAGATTTGTTGCCGTTGGCGAAATAGGCCAGAATATCGCCATTGCCGTTGCGTACGGATTTGCGCGGTACAAGTTTTCCGTCGGTGCCGTTGTAGGAGTATGCCACCAGCGCGCCACCGTCGTAATAGCGAATGTGCGAGAGTTCGCCTTCGGGGCTGTAGAAGCGGTGTTCGCCCACGGGCTCACCGTCGCGGTACATGCCTATGCGGCGCAACTGGCCGTTTTCGTGGTAGTAAAAGCAGGTATCGTCTTTTACACCAAGCACAAATTTTTCTACCGATTCGGTCTTGCCGTTTTCATGGTACCATTTGCTGATGCCGCTGCGGCTGCCGAGGTGGAAGTTTAATTCGCATTTGAGCTGTCCGCTGAGGTAATAGGCTTTGTACAAACCTTCATCGTCGCCATTTTGTACGGGGCGTTCACTTTGTTTGCTGCCGTCGATAAAGTAGCTGTATGCAGTACCGGCAATGCGGCCGTTCAGGTAATTCTGTTCAATACGCAGCTTACCGTTGGAGTTGGGATAAGGCAAACGCATTTCGCCTTTGTATTTCAGCGAATCGTAGCGGTAGGTGTAGATAATATTTGTGCCGGTAGAGTCGTAGAAATGACTGTAACGCATCCATCCTTCGCGCACAAAATTATTTTCCACCATGCGGCCTTTGTTGTCGTAGTAATACTGGTTGCCGAAGTTTCCTCCGTTGAGGAAATACTGCTTACCGGTCATTACTCCGCCGCCGTTGTAGGATACCCATTCCGACTGGCGCTCATCATACTGATACCAGCCTTTGGAACTGAGTTGTCCGTTGCTGTGGAAGAATTTGAAGAAGCCGTGGCGCATATCGTCTTTGTAATCGCCTTTGCTTTCAATGCGGCCGTTGGCGTGGTAGGTGGTGGAAGCACCGTCGCGCAGTCCGCGTTTGTATTCGAATTTCGATTCCAGCCATCCGCCTTCTTCGCGGAAAAACTTCCACTCGCCTTCGCGCAGGTTGTTTACCAGTTCGCCCTCGGCTGCTTTTGAGCCGTTGGGATGATATTCAATTACAGCCAAACGCTGGCCGGTGAGTTTCTGATTGAGCAGCACATCGCCGTCTTTGGCGTAGTAGCGCATTTGCTGAATGATGCCGGCTTTGTAGGTGTTGTGGTTGTATTTTATTCCGTCGGAATCATACATATACAACTCGCCATTCAGTTTGCCGTCTTTGCCGTAGGTGGCTTCGGTCTGAAGTTCGCCGTTGCGGTGAAACTCTTTCCATGAGCCCACGCGGTCGCCTTTGGCGTTGTAGTCGCCCTCGCGTACTTTTTCGCCGGTGCTGTAATATGTAATCCAGTGGCCGGTTTGAACACCGTTGGTAAACTGTCCGGTGGCAATGAGCTTGCCTGTTTCCGAATAATCCAGGAACGCGCCGTTTTCTTTTCCTTTCAGAAAATTCACCACCCGCGAAACCGATCCGTCGCTGAAAAACTCTTTTGTTTCACCGTCACGTTCCCCATTTTTAAATTCCGATTCTGAACGCACGGTGCCGTCGGTAAAGTATGACTTCACTTTTCCTTCCAGCTTATCATCTTTCATTATTCCTTCTTCATACTTTGCTCCGCTCGAACGATAGGTGACGTAAGAACCGTTCATTTTGCCGTTTTTGTATTCTGCCCGTTCGCGCAATGAACCGTTGTCGAAATACCATTCCTGCACACCTTCCATTTTTCCATCCACGTAATTTGCCTTCTGGCGCATTACTCCGTTGAGTGTAAAATACCACACCCATTCGCCCTGTTCTTTACCTTTATCGTCGTAGCGGCCTTTACCACGCAGCAAACCGTTTCGTTCCTGATAAAAAGTCCATTCGCCACGGCGTTCGCTGTCGGCAGGATCTTCCTTGCTTTTGCTTTTCTTGAGTCGTTCGCGCACCGAAGGATCAATTTTTCCGATGCCGAGAATGATTTTGTTGTCGTGGAAATGAATATCCACGTTATCCTGATTGGGCATGGCCATTTTGGCGGGATGGCGCAGGTTTTTATCAATAAAAATGGTGGCCCATTCCGCAAAGGCATTAATTTTCTTTTTGTTCTTTTTGAAACCTTTTGCTTCGGCTTTATCGGCCACGGTGGCCAGTGTGTAGTAAGTGTAGGCTACATAATGGCCGTTTTGCTGCATTCCCACAAAAAACGGCACATAGGTTTGCATGAACCAGTTTTTCGAATCCTCCTCATACTTCATGGTTTCAAACATAAGCTGGCGTTGCATCACAAACTTATACTTGAGTTTGGTAAGGTTTTTATAGTCGGGATTGAGTGCTTTTTTCGATTCGATAAGATCCACGAGGTAATCGAAACACTGGTCGCCGGCTTCGGATGAAGTGAGACGTGCTTCGGGATCGGAATCGAGATTGCCGCCGTACATGTCTTCAATTTGTACCACCACCTTGTTGGCGCGTTCGGTGGTATTATCGAGCACGAGGTAATATTCAAATGCCAGCAGTGCGGGAATCATCCTCCCCTGTTCCACCAGCGCCTTGCCAAGCTGGAAGTGGCTTGACTTGTGGTATTGATTAAGCTCGATGGATTTCTGGAAACAGGCCACTGCATCGCTGTACTTTTTCTGTTTCACATAAGTAAGCCCTTTCTGATAATGAAAATAGAAGAAGTAGGGATACTTGGCAATGCCTTCGTCAAAGGTTTTATGTGCTTCGTCGTACTTTGTCATTTCGCGGTACGACATGCCGATGTACTGATAGAAATCGGCTTCGTAGCGGGTGCGCATCGTCAACCCTTTTTGCGCAGTAATGAGGCAGAGGCTGTCGTCGTGGTTGTCGTTGTATGCCGATGCGAGGCGCAGTACGGTGTAGGCGTAGTTGGTGTCGTTTGGGTGACACTTTTTGTAGTTGGTAATGGCTTTGTCGTACTTGCCCATGAGTTCGTAAATGGAACCCTGAATGAGCAGTGAGCCCGACGAAGTGTATTCTTCTTCGTCAACCTGTGCAAAGGAAGTGTGTGCCGAAAACAGCAGGGCAAAAGCCAGAATCAGGCGGGAGATTTTATTCATATTGAAGCGAGACGGGTTAGTGTTCATTCAAAAAAGCCTTCCGAAACGGGGAAAACGTAACAAAAATAACAATTTCAACGGGTTAACCGCCTTCGTGGAGAAGTTGTGCCAGGAGATGGTTGAGACGTTGTTCGGCTTCGAGGCGGGGTATGGAAAACGTGGAGGGGTCGGCGGTTTTGAGCCAGGTGTACACGGCGAGTGCTTTTCGGCAGCGGTCGGCGGCGAGGGAGTTGTTTTGGCCGAAATGGATGGAGGCTTCCATTTCGAGTGCCTGTGCCAGCGCACCGGCCTGTGCGGGAGTAAGCGGGCGTTCGTGGCCGAGCAGGTCGATGAGGGCTTCGGGGCTTATGCCGTAGAGTACTTCGGGCGTGATGCCGAAGAAAGGCTGGTAGCTTTGGGCCAGTTCGTGCAGGGCATCTTCGCGGCGCTGCTGGTTGCGCAGGCCCATTGCCCGCGCCAGTACGCGGGCAAACTCCTCAATCATGCGTTGTATGTAATCGCGGCGATACATGCTGTTTTTGCAGGTGCTTCGCCATAGCCGGCAGCATTGCCGGAACTATGCGTCGATGAAAAAAGCCCACAGGCCAAAAGTACACACGACCGGCACGATTATGAAATATTACTGCCGTGGATAGCACCAGACGCTGCACATTTTCGTTTTCGGGCTCCGGCCTCAGCGATACGCGGAAATTGAGGTGGCGGTTGTTCCGGGCGGGGCGGAAGCCATACATAAAAAAATTATGCTGACTTTGTTTATTCTGGAACATTTGTACTAAACAGTTAATTTTACTTCGTGACCACCAAAGAACGCATTCTGCATACCGCACTCGAACTCTTCAACGAGTCGGGGCCCGAAACTGTAACCGTGAGGCATATTGCGGCGGCAATGGGCATAAGTCATGGCAACCTTTGCTATCATTACCCAAACACCGATACCATAGTGCGGGCGCTTTACGATGCGCTGGTAAAAGAACTCGACAGCGTGGTGGAAACCTCGCAAACCGAATCGGCCGCCTTGTTTGAGCAGCCCGAAAATGTACTGGCTATGGTACTCAAACAAAGCCGCAGGGGTTTTGAAATAATGTATCGTTATCGTTTTGTGCTGCTTCACTTTCACTCCATTATGCGCAACGACGAATACATTTTAAAACACTTCCGCGAACTTACCGACCGCCGCACACAGCAATTCAGAATGATGGTTGATTTTCTGATGCACAGCGGGTTGGTGAGAAAAGAACATTTTCCCGGCGAGTTTGATTATCTTATAGAATTGCAACTGCTGGCCGGCGACGGCTGGGTGGCCAGGGCCGAATTAGTAAGGAAAATGGGTAAGACAGAAGCCATTAATTATTTCACCGATGTGGTGCTGGCGCCATGGATTGCGGTGATGACTGAAAGGGGGATTAAGTGGTATCTGGAAGCGAAGAAGAAGTAAAAAGCTCTCTTTCTAAGTGAGAGCTTTTCCGGGAAAGATAAATTACTACTTCTTTTTCGGAGGGTTGGCAGGCGCGTGAGTTTTTTGGCGCTGCTGATTGTCCTGATCTTTTCCGTGCGCAGGGTTGTTCGGGTTTTTCACATCCGAACGTTGATCGTTGGGTTTTGGAGTTTTGTTTGACATGTTTGTTATAGTTTTAGTTTACACAAACACAATCCAACTGCATTCCGAAAGTATTTTTGGCAGTTTTTTTTAGAATAATTCACACTTAACTATTTACAAGCATTTGTACACGGAAATATTGTCATTTATACTATAGTTATAAATACACCTTTTAACAACCCTGATTATCTTTACTTCCATAAACTATCGGGATTCCTGATGTGATGTTTGCGCCGTGAATTACGGTGACCGAAACGGAATTAAATGGTATCTGGAAACGAGGAATAAATGAGTGGTGTTGTATTGAAAAACAGATAGTCGGTTTTGCCAGCGCAGATTGCAGCGGAAATCTGCTAAAACAAAAAACAGGCAGCTCACCCTTCCGAGGTCTTCGGAGACCTCGGAAGGGTGAATACTACAATTTATTTTTTGTTTTAGCAGATTGGAGCGTAATTCCGATGAAAATGCGGAGCAAATTCCGGCTGGTCATAAAATTTTACGGGTAAAAAAACGGCTGCCGGAAAAAGTACCGGCAGCCGTTTCATTTATAGCTGAATGATTATCCAATCATCTCCACCGAACGGCGGATAAACCGGGTAAGTTCTTCGCCTTTGAGCAATCCCTGCGCCAGCAGGGCAAGATCGGCCGATTGTTTGAGGAGTTGATGTTGTTTTTCGGCATCGGCTTCCTGTGCAATTTTGTAGATGAGCGGGTGATTGGCATTTACCACCAGGTTGTGCATATCGGGCAATGAGCCGTAGAAACCTGCGCTGCCGCCCGAGAGTGCGCTCATGTCTTTCATGCGTCGCATAAATTCGGGACGGGTGATAAGCATGGGCGCTTCGGTTTCGCTGAGCGACTCGAATACCACGGTGTATTTCTCTTTGGGTACAATGCCTTCGACCACGGGCTTGAGTTTTTCTTTTTCCTCGTCGCTGAGTTTCGAGGGCTGGGCATCGTCTTTCGCAATTAGTTTATCGACCGTGTTTGAATCGACACGCACAAACATGGTGTTTTCGAGTTTCGATTCGAGGAAGTTGATGTAGTGCGGATCGATGGGACTGTCGAACACCACCACATCATAACCGCGCTCGGTGGCCGAGTGGATGTAGCAGTGCTGTGCTTCGGTGTCGTTGGTGTAGAGGAATACCACTTTGTTGTCTTTGTCGGTTTGCACGGTTTCTACGTGCTGGCGGTATTCGTCGATGGTGAAGTACTTTCCTTCGGTATTGCGGAGCAGGGCAAACTTGCGGGCGCGCTCGTAAAATTTATCGTCGCTGAGCATGCCGTACTGTACGAAGATGCGGATATCGTCCCATTTCTTCACGAAGTCTTCGCGGTCTTTTTTGAAGAGTTCTTCGAGTTTGTCGGCTACTTTTTTGGTGATGTGGCTGCTGATTTTCTTCACGTTGGCATCGCTCTGCAGGTATGAGCGCGATACGTTGAGCGGAATATCGGGCGAGTCGATTACGCCACGGAGCAGGGTGAGGAAGTCGGGCACAATTTCTTCTACCGAATCGGTTACGAAAACCTGATTGCTGTAGAGCTGAATTTTATCGCGCTGTGCATCGAGAGTTTTCTGGAGGCGCGGGAAATAGAGTATGCCGGTGAGGTTGAAAGGGTAATCGACGTTGAGGTGAATCCAGAACAGCGGATCTTCGAAGTTCATGGGATACAGCTCGCGGTAGAAGGCTTTGTAATCGTCGTCGCTGAGGTCGGCGGGCTTCTTGGTCCAGGCGGGCGAAGGGTTGTTGATGACCTGGGGCACGATGGTTTTTACTTCGTTGCCATCGTCGTCTTTGCTGGTTTCCTCGCGTTCGCCGAAACGGATTTCGACGGGCAGGAATTTGCAGTATTTGGTGAGGATGCCGCGCAGGCGGTGTTCTTCGAGGAATTCCTGCGAGTCGTCGGCAATGTGCAGGATGATGTCGGTACCGCGGTCTTCGCGGGTGGCGGCTTCGAGGGTGTATTCGGGGCTGCCGTCGCAGGTCCAGCGCACGGCTTCGGTGCCGTCTTTGAAGCTGCGGGTGAGGATTTCAACTTTATGCGCCACCATGAAAGCCGAGTAGAAACCGAGACCGAAATGGCCGATGATTCCGTTTACGGCGTCGGACTTGTCTTTGTATTGATTTACAAATTCCTCGGCACCAGAGAAGGCCACCTGGGCGATGTATTTTTCCACTTCCTCGCCTGTCATGCCAATGCCACGGTCGGAAATGGTGACAGTTTTGGCAGCGGGGTCGGTTTTTACGGTGATGTAAAGCTGGCCGGTTTCGCCCGAAAATTCGCCGAGCGAGGAAAGCGCCTGAAGTTTGCGGGTTGCGTCAACGGCGTTGGAAACCAGCTCACGCAGAAAGATTTCGTGGTCGGAGTAAAGGAATTTCTTGATAATGGGGAAAATGTTCTCGGTCTGAACGTTGATTTTACCGGTGCTCATGGCAGTGGAAGTATTTAAACGGGTTTTGCAGGAATAGTACTATTTAAACTCTCGTAGAGTTTGGCCAAAATTGTGCCGTGGGGGCAATTCTGCCAAATTGACAGTTAAATATCGGGGCCTCCGAGCAGCGAATCGAAGTGGTTTACGCCGTTGAAATAAAACACCAATACCATTTTTTTATTTCCATCGCCTGTTCTGGCGACATCGTTGAACTGCATCAAACTGCTACCCTCAACTGCCGACCATAAATTAATGGAAAGCTGAACATCTCCCGGCTGATTTATCACTTTTGCATAAACCAGATAGTTTCTCACAGCTTCAAGCAACTGGCTTCCGTTATTTAAAATATCAATCATACTGCCAAAGGCAAATCCGGCATGGTGTCGAATGTAGTTTTTGAATCCTTTCAGGTCGTTAAGAGATAATTTATGCCGATGTACCAACTGATGAAAGATTGTATTTAGCGCACAGTCGTTACCATATCCGCTCATTGCATTAAAACCGTATCCTAACTCCACAAGATGACTGACCGGAGATTTTTTCAATTCAAGTTTCGATTTGGACTCGACTCCCAACTCATCGAGCGGGGAATTATGTTTACTTCCAAGCAGATTGATCAGTTCCAATACATTATCAACCTTATAGTCTTCCGCCACTTGTTCGGGCAAATCTCTCTTTCCCATTGTCTCAAAGATTATAGTTTCACCCAGACTCATAATTAACGGATAGGCATACCTGAGATGTTCAATCCAATGCAATACGGAAGAAACAAATTGATCAACTGATAAATTTCCGACATCCATTTCACCGTCAAAGAGCCCTATTGCAGCATCAATAACTATCTCTTCGTCATCGGCAAGTTTCCCCGATTCGTAAAGATGATATTCGTTAAAATTAAGAGTATCCTTATGTGAACCTTCTGCTCTTCCTTTTGCTTCCTTGCCGAAAGAGGCAGAATCAGATACCTGATAGGCTATAACGTAAGCACGGGCGAGATTAGTAAGCAGGTTTGTCCATAAATGAAGAGGGAATTCCGCCTTACTTATTCCTATAATTTGTTGAATTGCTTTTTGCCTCAGCGATTCGCCATTCTTATTAGAGATTTTTAGCGATGACAAAAGTCCGAACATTTTGTGAAGGAGTGCCATAAGGCTATTCCCTTTCTCCTCCATAAAAGCCTTCCTGATAAGTGTCCAGGCCACAGTGTGCGAAAGCTGCCTGGTAAGAAATTTGGTGCTTGCGCGATCAGTATCTGACAATGAAATGGAGAATATATACAAGTCTGCCGGTGAAAAAATCTTTAAATTTATTTCATGGGGATTAATTTGTTTTTTTTCCTGAATTTTCATTCCTCCCCTTTTTTTGTCAGACTTTTTATTGGGTGCCACAATGATATTGCAGATAAAATTTGAGTCAATTTCCGGGGGAATTATTAATTCGAATTGTGCTCCTTCATTGCCTTGTATTAATTCATTGGGAAGATTTACCCCCGGAGTAACATGATGTTTATTAAATTCGAAATATTCAAGTAAGCCCAATACCGTTTTCTTTTTAATGTCATATTTTTTGCTTACCCCTGGTGATAAATTCTTATCTAGTACTCCTTGAAAAAGGGTGTTACCTGTTTTATGAAACAGGTAGGGGAATGCCAGTATAAGTGAATTCATCCAATGTTGCACGGAAAACACATAATCGATTTCGTGAAGTGCGAGTCCGAATTGTACATCAAGCAATTTTTCACAATACCCTTTAAGAAGAGGTAATTGATTTTTTATATCCAGTTGGGGATTTTCTTTAAGTTGTTCTTCAGTATATCTGAGGTTTTTCATTGAATCAGCTTCCGCATTTCCCTTCGCTTTTTTGTTATACGTGGCAGAATCGCTTAGCTGATATATATGAAAGTATATTCGCAAATATTCTGTTATGGTTAATTGCCAAAGATAAATTGGCATAGGCTGGTTAACCGGGGGCATGGTTTCGGGCTTAAATCCCTGCATCAAACGTTTCGTTTTCTCATTTTGCTCAATTGAATTCAGAAAGATAAGTTCATTATTAATATACTTAATTAACAAAGACAACGTATTACCCGCGAAAGAAGTAATGGCGTTACGCAGGAGTGTCCAGGCAACTGTGTGTGACTTCTGCTTTTCTCCAAATTTTGTATTGGGCCTGTCTGAATCACTCAGCAATATTTTAGTAATGAATAGTTGTTCTGCAGTATAGTTATCATCGAATTGTAATTGATCCTGCTCACCCTGAGCTATTGGCACCAGCGACACATGAGAGATAAATCCTGAACGAAAATTGATTTCGTCCTCATCTTTTTTTTCTCCGGGTTTTCTCTTTTTTACTGTTAAAAATGTGGACGGATTTTCATCTTTCTCAAATTTCATTGGTAGATTTTCAAACTCCTCGATTATATCTGTTGAAGAATCTGACTTGGATTTTTTGTCCTGATTAAGTTCAGTGTTATCCTCTCCAGATTCGTTCATTTCCTCTTCATAAAGATCGTCTGGCAATTCATATTTTTCCTGCCCCAAACGAATTTCCTCTTCCTCCTCCGACTCAGTACCAACTACCTTTAATGTGTTATTTTTTTGATCATAATTCAGATGAACAATGTATCCGTCGGTTTCTCTTTTTACTACAATATGAGACCCGGTTTGAGAAACGAATTTGTAAATCATACCGGTTTCTTCATCCACAAAAATTTTTAATTTATTATCAAACCTGAAATCAGCCTGAATTACATTCTGAGTAATTGAGGGATTGGAAATCGAAGAAGATTCCGATGATAAACGGAGAAACTCAGCCCCCGGTGCAGGAAGAGATATTGCCTTTTTACCTGAATGTTCAGCACTTGAATTTGTGCTTTCGCTTTTTTGCTGATGAGAATTGTACATAAATTAAAATCAGGCTTTGTTTTTTGAAACTCTTACCATCGAAAATTTCCGGCAATAAAGTAAAAAACATACTCATTCACTCCCAACTTAAATTGGCAAGGACTATCAAAAACAGGTATTTTCCGCTGAAAACAAGGAAATTATGTTAAAATAAAAACGAAACACCACCTCACTTTTCCACATAAAACCCGCTATTTTCTTACCTTCGGGCTAAGCAAACACAAAACCCGATTTTCGATGAAAAAATTTACCCTGATTCTTGCGGGTGCACTATCGTTTCTCACTGCCAAGGCCCAACTCAACGGCACTTATACGATAGACGCCCTGCTTCCTGCAAGCGCCACCAACTACCAAAGCATTAACGCAGCCGTGGGCGATCTGGCCACCGGCACCCGAAGCGACGGCGGCCCGGTAAACGGCCCCGGTGTAAACGGCCCGGTGGTTTTGCGCATTGATGCCGGCTCGGGCCCGTACAACGAGCAAATTACCTTTCCGGCCATTACCGGTGCTTCGGCCACAAACACCATTCGCCTCACCGGCGGCCCCGGACGTGAAGCGGTGACGTTTACAGGTACCACTACAGCCGACAGGCAGGTAATTAAACTGAACGGCTCGCGCCACATTATTCTCGACAGTTTAACGATTGTGAATAATGATATTGGCTTCGGTTTTGGCGTACACATTACCAACAGTGCCGACAGCAACCGCGTGAGCAACTGTCTTGTGACCGTGTTTAACGGCTCCACCAGTACAAACTTTGCGGGCATTGTCATAGGCGGCACTGCCGTAACCAGCAACAGCGATGCCGGCGATGGCAACGTGATTGAAAACAACACGGTGGAAGGCGGTTACTACGGCATCACCATGCGCGGGCTTAGCACTACGGTTTTCAATCAGCGAAACCGCATTGTAAACAACATCATCCGCGATATTTATTTCTATGGCGTATACTGCATTTATCAGAACCTGCCTGAGATTTCGCGCAATACCATTTCGGGCCGCAGCACGCAAACCTCTTCTTCCTACGGCATTTTCATAAGCAATGCCGATTTGTTTGTTTGCGAGCGCAACCGGATTTTCAATGTGGGCCTTTACGGCATTTTCATCACCACGGGCAACAACCAGGGCGGCACAGGCACTACGCGTGTGCGTGTGGCCAATAACATGATTGGCGGCGGATGGCTTTCGGCGAATCCTTATGGCATTTATATGTCGGGAACTTCGCGGCTTATCGACATCTGGCACAACTCGGTGAGTTTAACCAGCGGCAATGGCCGTGCACTTTACATACTGGGCACGGCATCGGGAATTGATGTAAGCAACAACTCTTTTGCGGTGTTTAATTCTACTACCGGCTATGCGGTGTACATCAATACTGCTGCCATGGTAAATACCGTGAATTACAACAATTACTGGGCCCCCGGCTCTGCCAATTTCGTGTTCATAGGTGTGGCCTACACCACGGCCAACTACATTGGCGGCGGCGGTTTCAACAACAACTCGCGCAGCGGCGATCCGATTTACATCAACAACTTCACCAACCTGCACACCACCGCCACACAGCTTCACGATGCCGGCACCAACCTCGGCGTAACCATCGACTTCGACGGCGATATGCGCCCGATGGCCCCCACCAATTTCTACGACATCGGTGCCGACGAGTACACACCTTCGGTGAACGATGCCGGGGTGCTGGTGCTTTCGGGTCCGGCGCAGCCTTTTGGTGCGGGCCTGCAAACCATAAGTACGCGCATTTTCAACTACGGTGCAGCCACGCTTACCAGCGCCACCATAAACTGGCGCGTAAACAATGTACCGCAAACTCCGTTTAGCTGGACAGGCAGCCTGCCCACCAACAGCCTTTCGGCTCCGGTAAACATTGGTACGTTTACATTTGCGAGCGGCACCACCTACAGCATGAAATTCTGGACATCAAACCCCAACGGAGTGACCGACCAGAATTTCCTTAACGACACACTCACGCTCAACGTATGTGTGGGCCTGAGCGGCACCTACACCATTGGCGGCCCCGGTGCCGATTATCCCACCATTACCGCGGCTGTAAACGCACTCGTGTGCGGCGGCGCGGCCGGGCCGGTAACCATGCGCTTAAATGCCGGACAAGGACCTTTTAACGAACAGGTAAATATTCCGTTTGTAGTTGGTGCATCACCCGCGCGTCCTGTGCGTTTTACCGGCGGTGCCAACCGCGAAACTGTAACTTTCAACGGAAATCTCTCAACCGAGCGCGGTGTGTTTGTGCTTAACGGCGCACACAATATTACGCTCGACAGTTTAACCATTATCAACACCGGCACCACACAGGGCTACGGTATAAAACTCACCAACAGCGCCGACAGTAACATTATCCGAAATTGCATTGTGCGCCTTGATACGGTGAGTACTTCCGCAAACTTTGCGGGTATTACCATTTCGGGTGCCACAGTAACTGCCAATGGAAATTTCGGCCGCGATAACCTGATTGAAAATAACTTCGTAAGCGGAGGTTATTACGGAATCACCGCCCGTGGTTTTTCCACCACCATATTCTCGCCGGGAAACCGGATTAACAATAACACCATTGAACGTTTCCATTACTACGGTGTATATTGTTTTTATCAGAATAAATTGGAAATAAACCGAAACGATATTCGTGCAAGGTTGGCACGCTCTACCGCCGCCTACGGTATAAGCATCAACTATGCCGATTCGCTTACCGTGGAACGCAACAATGTGCGCCGCTTTGGCACGTATGGCATTTACATGACTTACGGAAATTACCAGAACAACACCGGCACATTCCGCGCAAGGGTTACCAATAACATGATTGGCGGCGATGTAAACGGCGGTACTCCTTACGGAATTTACATCACTACCAACTCGCGCAACTTAGACATCTGGCACAACTCGGTGAGCCTTAACAGCGGCAACGGCCGTGCCATTTACATTCTCAGCGGATCGGGCAACAATGTGCAGAACAACTCGTTTGCGAATTTCAATTCCACTTCGGGTTGGGCGCTTTACGTGAGCAGTGTGGCCAACGTGAGTGGTGTGGACTACAACAACTATTACATACCCAATTCCACCAATTTCATTTTCATTGGCGGTGCTTACACTACGGCCACCTACGTGGGCGGAGGCGGCTTCAACGTGAACTCGCGCCACGGCGATCCGTTTTATGTAAACAACCTCACCGACCTGCACAGCTTTGCCCCGCAGTTGTATGATGCGGGAACCAACCTCGGCATTAACGTGGACATTGACGGCGATGTGCGCCCGATGGCTCCCACAAACCTGTATGACATGGGTGCCGATGAGTTTGGTGTAATCAACAACAATGCCCTGCCGGTTTCGTTGACCTCGCCCATTAACTTTGCCTGCGGCGACAGTGCGCAGGTGATTTCGGTGGTGGTAAGCAACCTCGGTGCCAATACCATTACTTCGCTGCCTGTGACGGCACAAATCACAGGTTTTGTAAACACCACACTTACTACCACGTACACCACGCCTATTCCTTTCGGACAATCAGCCACCATTAACATAGGCACCATAAACGCCTACGCCGGCGGCACACTCAACCTTACCATTTATACACAGCTTGCGGGCGATCAGGTATTGGGTAACGATACGCTGCGTACACAAATTATCATTACCCCGCTGGCTGTGGCCGCTGTGGGAGCCAACGATACAGTGTGCAACGGCGATCAGGCAGTGCTTACGGTGAATAGCGATGGTTTCGATCATTTCTGGTACCCCACGCCAAGTTCCACTACTCCGGTAGGTGTGGGCGATACGCTGGTTACACCGCCGCTTACAAGCACACAAACTTTTTATGTGGCCTCGCTCACCTCGGGCAGTGGCAGCATTACCACACAGTTTACGGGTGGCAATGGCTGCGAAGGTGCCATGTTTAACATTACACCGGTAGTGGATATGGTGCTCGATTCATTTGACATTAATCTGGGAATCACAACCATTCAGGGCGTGCGTGTATTCTGGCGTTTGGGCGGCTATCAGGGTTTTGAAACGAACTCGGCTGCATGGACGATACTTGGGCAGGACAGTGTACAAGGCATGGGCGCAGGACAGCCTTCGCGTGTGCATCTGGGCGGCTTGCAGTTGCTGGCCGGACAAACGTATGGCCTGTATTTCCACAACCCAACCTCGAATATTGATTACACCACAGGCTCGGCCAATTTCAGCAACAGCGATGCAGCAATTTCTACCGGCGCGGGCTTATGCGGTTTGTTTACTTCGGTAAATGCCGGACGTATTTTTAACGGGCGTGTGTATTACACCAAAGCCTACTGCCCTGCTCCCACGCGCACACCCATTACGGTTACCGTGCTGCCGCGTCCGCAGGTATCGCTTGGCTCAGACACCACGCAGTGCGGACCCCGTGTGCTGAATGCGGGCAACCCGGGCAATACGTATTTATGGTCAACCGGCGCCACCACGCAGCAAATCAGTGCCAATCTTTCGGGCCAGTACAGCGTGGAGGTGAATGATGGTTCGTGCATTGGACGCGACACGGTGAATCTTACTATCAATCCGATTCCGCCTGTTGCGGCATTTGCCTACGTGGGTGTATTGTGTCAGGGCCAGCGCGATACGCTTATTGCCACCGGCGCAGTAAACTATGTATGGAACACCGGCGGCACCAACAATACCGAGCCCATTTTCCCGTCAACCACAACCACGTATTCTGTAATCGGAACTGATTTTGTGGGATGTTCAGACACGGCCACCATTACAGTGGTGGTGAATCCGAATCCCACAGTGAGCTACAATGCATCGCCCGATACAGTGTGCATAGGAAGCACCACCACACTGAGCGGCACAGGTGCGCAAACTTATGTGTGGAGTAACAGCGTGGTGGATGGTGTACCGTTTACTCCGTCCACTTCGGGCAGCTACACCGTAATTGGCACCGATGCCAACGGATGTGTGGACACCGCCACTGCAAACATTGTAGTAAATGCACTGCCGGTTGTAGGCTACACAGCCAGCAATTTAACCGTGTGCGAAAACTCACCGGTAACATTGAGTGGCACCGGCGCACAAACCTATACCTGGACCGGCGGCATATTTGATGCTATACCGTTTACCGCCACTGCCACCAACAGCTACACCGTAACCGGCACTGATGCCGCCGGGTGTACAGGCACTGCCTCGGTAACCATAAGCGTACTTCCGGCTCCTGTGGTGGGCTTTACCACTTCCGGCACTACCATTTGCATGGGTAGCACGGTTACGTTCAACGGCACCGGTGCGCAAACCTATACCTGGAGCGGCGGCGTTACCGATGGTGTGCCGTTTACACCCTTCACCTCGGGCACTTACACGGTAACCGGCACCGATGCCAACAACTGCAGCGCCACCGCCACGGCAAGCGTAACGGTAAATGCGCAGCCCAATGTATCGCTGAATTTGCCCTTCACCACCATTTGCTTTGACGATGCCAACGTTACACTCAGCGGCGGCACACCCGCAGGCGGCATCTGGAGCGGCCCCGGCGTTACCGGCAACAGTTTCGATCCGTCGGCTGCAGGCAATGGTACACGAACCATCCTGTACACCTACACCGATACAAATGGCTGCATCAATCAGGCCCCGCAAAACGTGGTGGTTGATCCCTGCATTGGCATTCACGAAAACACCGCAGCCGTAATGCAGGTATATCCCAACCCGAACAACGGTGTGTTTACCATTGCCTTTGGCGGCAATGAAATGATGCAGTTGCAGGCGTTTGATGCCACCGGCAAACTCGTATTCGATGCACAGGTGCTTCCCGGCACAGTGCAGCAAATGGAATTTGCATCGGCAGGACTTTACACGCTGGTGGTAATTACTGCCGATGGCAGCCGAACCACGCAGCGGGTGATTGTGACGAAGTAACGATCAGAATTTATAGTAGTGATCTCCGCAGGTACTTGTATCTGCGGAGATTTTTTTTGTGCGGGAGTTGGAAATAATTAATGGGTAGTGATGAAATCTCCTCTGTTCTGAGGAAGGAATTGAGAGGTGTGTGGGTGATTTTTGGGGGTTCAAGAATTGCTCTGTTATGGATAAAAGACCCAAAAAAATATTTATCAGCTTTGCCGCTGAAGCTAACGATTTCGCGAAAAGATTAGAAAAAGACCTCCGTAAAAACGGATTTGACCCGTGGGTGTATTCCGAAGAAATGGCAGGAGGGCAAACTTGGGAAAAGGTGCAGCAAATTAAAATGGAAGAGGCCGACTACCTTATCGGGGTAATTAGTCACGCTGTAATAAAAGACAGGGAACAGGAACGCACAGTGTGGAAAGAGTTAAGCTATGCGATAGAACGCTCGCGCAACAACAGCGCATTCAGCAACTATTTTATCCCGGTACTTGTGAATATTAAGAAAAGCGACCTGCCGGAAGAAATAAAACATGTACATGCCATTGATTATGACAGGGAGGGAATTGAAGGCATTCTTAAAGCATTAACCTTAAAAAATACACGACCACTATTTGTCGGCCCGTTTAGACTTTTTTTGTTGTTGCTCACACTTGTTACTATTATCATCGCAGCACTTTACTTCAATTATGCCCACAAAAAAAACACTGGAAAAGCACCCATTCAAACCGCTCGCTTTCAAACACAGGTAATAGACAAGTACACGCGCCAACCGGTAAAAGATGTAATTGCGTTTGTAATTAATAGGGTAAAGAAAGACACTATCGCCATCAGCGATCTTTCGGGCAGCGACGGGCGGGTATTCTTCGAGTTAGACACGTCACAACGTATTACGGTTTCGGTAAATTTCTCTCACAAAGATTACGAAGACGACAGATTATTATTTGAACTGCCAAGTTCGCTGGTGCAGCCGCAATTTACGCTCACGCCCAAAATAAAACCCGATACTGCAAAGAGAAAAGTATTCAACCCGGGGCAATCCAATACCGAAAAATATTACTGGACAGAAGGTATAGAACTAACTATCGAACAACGAAAAAAAATAAAACAGAGTTGTGGCTACGAGTATCAGCAGGGACGTGGTTTGAAATTTATCTATGACTACGACCATACCAAATATATCTGTTTAAATACGGGATGCCGTTTTTTGGGCAGTCCGGTAAGGCTCTCGGGAAATGGTTTCAGCGAGCAGGTGGGCGATCCTTTAAAAGAATCGCCCGGCATTGCATTAAGTAAAGAGGATTGGGAAAATACAATCCGCGATACGCTCGAAGATCATGCAAAGAAAAATCAGGAACAGGTATTCAATCTTCTTAAAACATGGTTATGCGCCTCATAATGTTAATGCTTTTTTTGCTTGCCACACACCCGGTCTTTGCCCAAACCGATACGGCGCAGGATTGCAAACTTTTACTGGTGTATGATACACCCCAAAAAGCACCTCATCTGAGTTTTATTGAAGAAAGTTTGCGTGTGCTTGTGTATTCGGGAGGCGAACAGAAGCAGGTATTTTGTAATGTAAGCAATATGAATTCCATGCAGGAAAACCTGAAAAACGAAGCGGACCTTACCATGTTTATAAAATTCGTAAATCCGCAAACCTCATTATATACTCCTCCCACACAAGCACGGCAGGAGCGCGACCTGAATACCACAAATCTGCTTACCGGTTTCGGCCAACTGATGAAAGTAACCGTAACACCGTCTGAAGGTGGATTGCTTTACACTTTTCAGTTATATAAAGTACTAAGTCCGCCCGGCGAAATTCCTGTACTGGAGCCTTATGGAAGTGCCGATCAGTTAATCAATCCGGCCGATAAACTGGCACCCCAACAGCTCATGCGCAGTATAAAGAACGTATGCCGTGTTTCCAATGCACCACCTTCAGTGAGGCTGATTTCCGTAAATGGAATAAAACAAACAGACTTTTACTCTATTGCAGTGGATGATACATTACTTATTGAACCGGAAATAAATGATGCCGATTCGCCGCCGGAGAATATGATGTGCCGATGGTTTTGCAAACCGCTCTACAATTCAATTCCATTAAAATTTACAGTTGTATCGCCCACATTTCTGTCGTTTACCTCCGACAGTGGCACATATCTGATCTGGACAAAAGTAAATGACCGTATCAATGAAGTGAATTCAGATACGCTGAAAATTGTTTTTGTTCACAGGCCCGAAATTATTTCTTCGCCGGATTCGCCGAAGAAAAAAGACAAATACGAATCAAAAACGATCTATCAGAGTTATCTGCATTTCGGATCCGAAGAGCCGATTGTGGTGGATCAGAAATATTATAAACTGCAATTGCGCCGTCGTGCAAAAGACATCAGATTTGGTTTTGAAGCCCGCTGGATGCCTGATGGCGAAGAAAAAGACAGACTCAATCAGGCATTCAGGATAACAAACCACGGTGAGTACTACCTGATCGATCATCAGGCAAAAACTAAAAATGCCGGCAGCTATCGTTTTTTTGTCACTGCTTACGACAGGGGCATTGCATCCGGCCCAGGTGTATTTACTGCCCGATATTATAAAGCCTGGCCGGTTTACTTCACCGTTGGCACTGCACAGAACCGGGTGTTCAACTATAAACCGGCAAGCCTTTACCACCTAACGTTAGGATTTGGCGCATACATGAAGCACCGGATAATTTTTGATTTCACCGCCGAAGTACCAATGACTGACTCGGCCGATATTCAACGAGCGCATACATATCCCCGAAACTGGAGAGCCGGAATTATTTATGAGCTTTTCGGGAAACATAAAAGTTTATTCGCGGGACCTGAACTTGATTTTTTGTATTTATACTATCCGTGGAATAGCAGGCAGGGCTATTTCGGTTGTGCTATCGGTCTTCATTTGAGGGCAAGGTACCTTGCCAAACACTGGTCACTATATTTCAGACCGCAGATGGGGTACCTTAAAGATTTTCCTCAAGAAAAAAATCACACATTCTATTGGAGTACACAATTCGGCTTCGCATTCCAACCTGTTGTTAAAGGCAAAACATACCGGTAAAATGAAACGTATTTACATTTTTATCGTGCTGCCACTTTTCATTTTCTTCATGCACCATGAGAAACTGAAAGCCCAACCCGCTTTCCCCGCCCAACAACTCCTCTACGCCATAGAATCGCCCGACAGTGTAATGATGCACAACGGCTACATCAGATCGTGCCTCGAAGGAATGACTTATCGCGATCAGCAAACGCTTCCGCTATTCTCGAAACTCACCTGCCTGAACGATTTAAAAGACATCATCGACCTTGAAAGCAAGATATACAGCTTTGCACGATTTTTCGATCCCAATAACAGCGCTGCTTTCCAGCATTCACCAGCCAGAATGAAGCGCGATTCTTTACTGGCCGGACTTTTAACTACCAATGATGCTTTTCTGCTTGTAAAAATCAGGCGCAACGAATCGGGCAATTACATCTACAATTTCAGTTATACCGAAGACCGGCTGAATAATGTGGACGTAAACCCTGAACTGCAAATAGACAGCTATGATGCTATACTCGCAAATCCTGTTCGTGATATAGAGAAATTGAGAATTGCACTCTATAATGTATGCCGAAAGGCTAACCGGAGTCCGCAACACAGCATTATCTCAAATGCAGTGTTGACCCGCAATGCACTTTGGCTGGCCGCCGGTGATACTCTTAAAATAAGTGCTTTAATAAACGACGATGATTCAGAATATTTCAGGTATGAATGGACTGTAAAATCTGCACGAAAACAAATTGCCTGCGACACCGGAAAAAGCATACAACTACTGCGTCTTAATGATACCGGACTTTATCATATACAACTTCGCATCAGCGACGGCATCACCAGTTCGGCTACCGAAACTATGCGGGTGACTGTGGTTTTTCGTCCGCAGATTAGCCGAATAATACCTATAGACAGATTCATCCCCACACCGCTCAACATGTACTACCAGCCACATTTTACCATGAACGAATACAAAGTGGTAAGGCAGAAAAGCCAGCGTATGTACATGCAAAACTTCCCTGCCGATAAACCAAATTTTACTTTTTTCGACGAAAAAAACCAAAATGCTGCCAATGATACTGTGTTTCAAAATCAGTTCAGCGTTAAGGCCCGCAAGGAGTATTATGAAATTGTTTACCGGCAGAGAGAAAAAGAGGCCGGGTTTTACCGGTTTGCGGTAACTGTAACCGAGCATGGATTAACATCAGCACCCGGCACATTTACATTTCAATTCAGGAAAGCATGCAAAGCATATTTTCAGGCAGGGGTAAGTAGTGTACACTACAATACAGGGCCGGGCCCCAAAAAAGTGTATGTGATTCATCCCGGCATTGGTTTCTTTGTTCATCCAAAAGTTCATTTCGATTATCAGCTTGAGTTTGCAGGTTTAGATAACACGCATCCGCTGTTTGGGCAAAATCAGGTATTGCGCTATCCCGGCCACCGCTTTACCGTTTCGCATGTAATTCCATTAAGAAAAGCCGACGAAGTATTGTGGACGATAGACATGACATTAGTTACTTTCCGCTACCCGCAACTTTCGGAAAACCGCGAAGCCGCATTAGGTTTTGGCAGCACCATGAGACTGCTGTATATAAAAAGTGTGGGAGGGATTTTCATGCGCGGCGCATACGTATTGCTTAGGCCGAAAAGCGGAAGCATTATTCCTTCGGGAGCGTTTGTGTTTACTACCGGAGCTTCGCTACAGCCGGTAAGAAAGCAAAACCCTAAGCGTAAATAGCAAAATTATTTCTGCCTGATTCTGCTCCGCACAGTGTCAAGCGCATCAATCACCTTATCGAGCACTTTCAACGTTGCCGCCGTGTCCACATACTTCGAAATGTTGGTTTTTTCCTCTACTACCGAAACAGTATCGTTCCACGTCAGGCATTTGCCTTTGTTCGAGCGCTTCACATGAATTTCATACTCGCCCAACAGCGAGTTTTTTGACATCACAAGTACAGAGCTGTCTGTAATGCAATTTTTATCGCTCAGCACAATCTTCGCCACATCGAAATTGTTTGTCGGTTTGCTGATTACCTTAGTTACATTACCTACCTGAAACCCGTTCACAGATACTTTGCTGTATTTTGAAAGTGAACTTCGCGGGCATTTTACGTAAAAGATTTTTGTTTCATCGGCGCAATTGGAAAGGCACAATGCGAAGAATAAAACAGTTATAAAAATGACGGTTGAGCGGGGTTGCATTTCAAGCAATTTTAAGCAATGCGGGTACAGAGGTATTTTCTATATGATAAAGGTATCAGAAAATTATTTTCCCGGAGGATTAAGGGGGGCGATACCCTAGGTGGTAATGGTTGTACCATTGTTGTACCAAACGAAAAAAGCCTTTCAGGAGAAATCATGAAAGGCCTAATTTTAGTAGTAGCGAGGGCCAGACTTCCCGATACTCCGCTCCGCTGCGATCGGGACCTGGCCATTGTAAATGCGAAAAGGCAGCGAAAAGCTGCCTTTTACTTTGTAGCGGGGGCCAGACTTCCCGATACTCCGCTCCGCTGCGATCGGGATAAACTTCTCCTCTGGCCATTGTAAATGCGAAAAGGCAGCGAAAAGCTGCCTTTTGACTTTGTAGCGGGGGCCAGACTCGAACTGACGACCTTCGGGTTATGAGCCCGAATTTATCTGGATTGACATGAAGTGACATGGTCTGAAAGTATTGATTTTACTGACATCGTTAAAAACAACAAACCAATAAAAACAATGAAAATCGCCATTTGTTGTACCATTGTTGTACCAAATTCACCTACCTTTACCGCAAGAAATTTCTTTGCTATGGCATCGGTAAAAGTTGTACTGCGCAAAAGGGCAAACAAAGACGGCACGTATCCCCTTGCCCTCCGCATCACCAAAGATCGTAAAACTTCATTCGTTCATCTTGGCTATCATCTCAACCCGAAAGATTGGGAAGCTAAAGAACAGCGTGTTCGCAAGTCGCATCCGAACTCGACACGGCTGAATAATTTCATCGCCACCAAACTGGCCACAGCCAGCAACACGTCATTAGAAATTGAAAGTGTAAGAGAAAATGCGACGGCACAGATCATCAAGCATCGCATCAAACCCAGTGCAGGCGCATCATTCTTTTTACAGGCACAAAGCTATCTCGATATCCTGAAAAAAACGGGCAGCTATGCCAGCTACATGACAGAGAAATCGCGCTGTAATAAATTCAGGGCATTTCTGAATGGCAAAGACATTGGTTTCTCTGAAATATCAGCCGCCCTGTTAGAAGAATTTGTCGCCCACCTCAAATCAGAGCGCAGCGTCAGCGAACGGACAGCCATGAACTACTTGTTGGTTATTCGCACCATATACAACCGCGCTATCGAAGACGGCATTGCCGACAGAAAAAACTACCCTTTCGGCAAGGGGCGCATTTCTATTCGCTTTCCATCCTCGACTAAAGTGGGGAGCGATGAAGATGATGTGCGCAAACTTGAAACCGTTGTCCTGACCAACCCGCGTTACGATCACGTCAGAAACCTTTGGCTGTTCTCATACTATTTTGCGGGTATGCGCATCTCAGATGTGTTGCGCCTACGCTGGTCTGATTTTCGCGGTGGTCGCCTACATTATAGCATGGGTAAGAACAACAAACCTGGCTCACTTAAAATCCCTGATAAGGCTCTTGCTATCCTGAAAAAATATCAGTCCACCAAGACCTCACCGCACGACCTTGTTTTCCCCGAATTGAAAGGCTTGCCATCACTCGACAATGCCTTTGAAGTGAAACGCAAGATTTCATTTGCGGTCACACGCCTTGATAAAATCATGCGCGAAAGAGTTGCTCCCGCCGCTGGTATCAAAGCCAAAATGTCGATGCACATTGCTCGGCACACGTTTGCAACTTTCGCAGGGGACAAAATACCAGTGCAAATGCTGCAAAAACTCTATCGCCACAGCGACATCAAAACCACGATTGGCTATCAGGCCAACTTCATCAACAAAGACGTGGATGATGCTTTAGATTCGGTGATAAACGGTGCTTTAAAATAATTGCGCCAAAGAAAAATGTTGCACTCAAAGAACTATAAGATGAGATATAACCCATTTAAAAGCGCCCTATTTTTAAATGGCAATAAGCATTTGTAAGCATTTATTGAGGACTAAACGGCGCAAAAAAACGCGGCAATGAATGCTGAGTTTTCAACAGTTTTAGGTTTCGATGAGTTTATAAATACGTAGATTTTATGAGGGTTTCATCCACTCTCTTGATGAGCGACAGGACAAGTTTAAATGAAAGTGTATCCTTATTTCAGATGATTTCGTAGAACAACACGCAACTTATACTGTAAAAATTTGTCTTTTATTCATTAAATAAAATACATTTGAACAAAGATAAAATTATTCAACTCACGCTTACAAAAAAAGAAAATAAAAAAACAGCAAAAAACCTCTCCCCCCCCTACACAAAAATAATTTATAGCAGAACATATATTTTTACGCGCGCAGTCACCCCATTTTTAAAGGACTGCATGATCTGATGGTCATATGGTTTGTCCCAGCCATGTGACATTAAACATCAAGTCTCTCAACCCATGAATGCACCCCTACACAGGTGCGCAATAAAGCATAACCCGTTTTCCCTGTATCACATGAATAAACTCCCGAAAATCGGGGGTGGATGGTTGTTTACGCTCTTTTGTATCACTTTATTTCATTCCACCTCCTACGCACAAAATACTTGCGGCACGGCAATGCCGTTGCCAGCGAATAATAACCTCGCCAACGCGACAACATCTCTTGATGAAGTGTGGTATAGCTTCATCGCTCCCAATACAGACGCGCAACTGATTTATTCGGTGACCGCCAACGGCTATTCCGACATGGAAACCGTGACGGTATATCAAGCCCCGTGCGTGCAACCCACTGCACTCAATACAGCCACATTGCAAAGCAATCAGCCCAAGCATCTCGCATTACAACTGACAGGGCTAACAGTAGGCAATGTGTATTACATTCAACTGACACGACCAACGCCCTGCAATACCTGTCCGCAACAGGCGCGATTTAATTTGTCTTTACGGCAGTTTTCAGTCTTAGCTTGGTGGGGACTGGTCGTGAGAGATTCTGCATTAAACCATCTCGCAGATTGCTATGATAACGATCTATTATCATCTAATGGCGTACCAGAGGATTGCGGACTTAAATTAACCGTATGTCCCAACCAACCATTATCATTCTGGCATGATACTGCTAACTATGGCTATGTCATGGGCACACACCCAACTGGCATTTATGCTGCGGGATGGCAATTTGTTGGCGGGTCTTGTAATGGCAGTTATCTCGATACTACCATGCAGTCATTCTCATGCAGCTACCCCACACCTGGCATTTATACCATACGGCTATATTATTTCTGGCGACCTAATACAACGCAGCCCTACTTCTTGCTTGGTGGAGTTGAAATAGATATTCAAGTCAAACAACCTGTGCAAGCAAACCTCACCGTGACAGGCCAAAATGGCTGTCTGAGTGATACGCTGCGTTTATTTTCATCGGGGGCAGATCCTCAATACGTACAGTTCTATGTGGACGGAATACCCTATAATAACTGCCCATTCAATGCAGCAGGAAGTTGCGATACGATGATCAGTTTTGGCAACGATCCACCCTATAACTATCCCCCATTCTCTGGCGGCTATCACACTGTTTCGCTGGTGGTATGGGATGAATGCGGCAGAGATAGTGTAGCGCAGTTGATACACTTCGGCGCATTGGCGAACTTCGTTTATAACAATGATTGCCGTGTACGTTTTGACGATGCCAGTTCATGCCCTGCCGATATTGTCTCATGGGCATGGAATTTTGGTGACCCCGCATCAGGCATTTACAATACAGCCTTCGGGCAAACCGTATGGCATGAATTTACCGTGCCTGGCAATGCTTATCTGGTGTCGCTCACCATCACCCTCACCGATGGGACGCAAAGCACATTTTCGCAGTATGTGACCGCACCGCTTCCCCCCGATGCCACCATCAGCGGCAATCCTGTCAACAACTGCGGCAATGGCACAATCACCTACACCGCACCCTGCCAAGCTGGGATGATTTATACATGGCAGGTGATTGGCGGCGTTGGTACACCATCCAGCAATGGCTGTTCTATTGACGTGGCGTGGGGCGCAAACGGCGGCTCACTTATTCTTTACGTTGCAAGTTTCCCGCTTGATTGCACCAATAGCGATACGCTTTTTGTAGCTGGCTGTTGCAACATCGGCGCGGCCTATTCCAACAGTAATACAAACGGCAAACTCTATCTCAACAACACATCTGCCTCTGCGGTCTTGGCCAATCCTTTATACGCGCCGTTTGTAGCGGGCAACAGTTTCACCGCCAATGCACCAAACGAGATTGTTATCAACGGTATTTTCACCATTGATGTGCCGTTTGCTTTTGTCAACTGCGCCGCGATCAGTCCTGGCACCAATGCCGTGATTGATGTGATGGCAGGGCAAAGCCTCACCTTCGACAACAGCCAGACCCTGCCGCTCTGCGATATGATGTGGGATGGCATCTATGTTCACGGCGCATCGGCCGCGGTTTATCTTATCAACAACAGCGTGATGCAGCAGTCAAAGAATGGCATTGTTTCGATTGCTGGCGGACATTACACGGTTGAAAATTCGACCATGCAGAACAATGTGTACGATATACAAGTACAACAATACTACCAGCCACACAGCGGCATTGTGCGCGGTTCGCTGTTCACGATGAATGCGGCTTTTCTTCCCGCATTTCCTGCACTGCCCAGCAGCGTTGTCCGTACCCTCGCAGCTATTCGCATTGAGACCAACGCCGACATCACCATTGGCGACCCGACATCACCCGCCACAGCCAATACATTCCGCCGCGTAAACATTGGTGTTCATGCCATGAACTCAAATGCCACTGTGCAAAATTGTCATTTCCGTGGCATTGATTTCGGTACGCCGCATGGCCCGATCAGCGGTCATGCCATCCTCGCCGAAGGCAGCAAAACACCTGTCTTTAGTACCGTGCGTACCACAGTCGGCGGTTTCACCCCGCTTGAAACCTGCACCTTCGACACTTGCCGCATTCCCATCTCTGCCCGCGCCGAAACTGACCTGTACGCGCATGGCAATCTGATGTCTGGTACATCGGCAGTTGGTATCGAAGTATTATCATGCCCGTCGCGCACCATCAGTCTCAGCCATAACACCATCACCAACCAAAGCTACGCTTACCGCTTTCAGGCAGCGGTGCAGATAGTCGATGTGCCTGATGCGTCAATCAGCGTTCAGCAAAACAATATCCAGCAATCAGGCGTAAACAATAGCCTGCAACAAGGCATTGGTATTTATGTGGCGAATGTGGCGATGGCGCAAAATACAATGCTGATTGATAGCAATCTGATTGCCCGCGTAAAAGCTGGTATTGTGCTGAGCAATATCAAATCTTTTAACGGCGCGTTTGTCACCAACAACACCATTCAGTTTGCTAAAGCCAATAACTTTTATGATAGGACACAATCAGGCGGGCATGGTGTGCATTACGGGATTCGTCTTAATTACTGTAAGGACATCAGGGTTGATACCAACTATGTGAGCAAGACAAGTACGACTTTGCCCGTACAAGTGATGAGAGAATATTTACGTGGTGTCAGCCTTGAAAACAGCGCACGTTCTGTTGTTTCAGATAACGTCTTTGATCGGATGGGTAGCGGTATCTGTGCGCTCGATATGTGCAGCAACAGCACATTTGCATGTAATACATTCAATACCTGCTATCACGGTGGGTACTTTTTTGGTTCGTCTTCAAACAATGGATTAGCCGATATTGGCGACCAGATTATCAATCCGCAAAATCAGAACATTGAATTGACTGGAAACGTGTATAATGGAAGTATCAGTTGGGACATATATGGTATTGTAACACTTAATACATACTGGCACGATCCTCCTTCTCTCAATCCCTTTGTAACTAATCTTAATGTAAATACAAGCGGTAATAATATCTGCGGCTTGTTCTTGTTAGCACAAAGCGAAGATGTGAAACGCGATCAGCAAGTTGGTGCTATTCTCAACGATCTGGATGCCAATATTTTTGATGCAGAGCAGGAATATTATCTTATCAAACAGGCTTACACGACCTTGCGTGAAAATATGCACTGGCTTTCACTTGGTACGCCTGATGATCTCCGTTACCAGACCTTTTTTAATTCGTGCGAAGCTGGTAATTGGAACGAACTGATTGATGCTGAAAATGCCGCCGCTACTGGCGATACCAGCACGATCAATACATTCACAGGTGGCAGCACCCCTGCCAGCAGTGCCGAGGAAAACGCGCAAACTGTATTAAAAATACACGCGCAATACTGGCTGGCAGGACATCGCGCATTCAGTCCTGCCGATACGGCTTTGCTTTGGACGATTGCCCTGCAAAATCCCGTGCTGGGTGGCAACGCTGTCTATGGGGCGCGGGTGTTGCTGGGTGTGATGGTGGATGATTTTGCCGCAACCGCAGCAGGGGCGCGTCGCCCAGAAACAGAGGAAGAAACTGGCAACACTCCCACGACAAACCTATTCCCCAACCCAGCCACCACGCAGATTTACATTCAGGTTGAGAACGCCAGCATCGAGAATATACGCACCGAAATTTATGACCTCAATGGTCGAAAAATTTCAGGACAAACCACGCAGATAACCAATGGAATGCTGACGATTGACACCAGCACCATGCTATCGGGCATCTACGTGATTTGTATCTTCCATCAAGATAAATTGATAAATACAGAACGATTTATTTTGTTAGATCATGGAAAATAATGATATATTTACAAACGGATCGGCGTTACACCGCCGATCCATTTTTTCATTTCAAATGAAAAAGCAAATCATCCTCTTGTGTTTTTTGTGCCTTGCCGCTGCTGGTTTTGCACAAACTAATCTTATCCCCAACCCCAGCCTTGAGGAAAAAGATACGCTTGCCACATCGCCTTTAGCCTGTGTGCCTAAACATTGGTATTCGCCAAATTCAACAGGCAGCCCCGACTACGTAGATAGCAGTTTTACAAGCATGAACGGATTCGTCCAATATCCCTTATCATGGACAACAGCCAATACTGTATTTAACCGTTGGGGCAACTACAACTATACAAACATCATGAATGATGGTGACCGTGCTGCGCATCATGGTACATCTTACATGGGTATGGGTGTTGATGTAGGCGTGGAATATATTGCAACAGAACTGCTTGATACCTTGCAAGCTGGCAAGACCTATGCTTTTGAATATCACTTATTGCTCTCTAACTGGTCACATCTTGGCTTTGATCATATTGGTGCAGCTTTCACCCAAGATCGACTTGTGAATTTTAACATTAACGACCCATTCCAATTCGTACTAAGTACTTACGATGCAGGTGGACAAACAGGACAATGCCTATTAGATACAACAAACTGGATGACAGTGCGTGATACTTTCATTGCAGAAGGAGGTGAAAAATTTATGACGATTGGAACGCCAGACACAAGTAACCTCACTCTATGTCGTTTCGAGCCCAGCGGTGGCGCGTATTACTTCGTTGATAATTTCAAACTAATCTGCCTTGATTGCGATACGACCAACGTGCCGCCGCGGCCTGTTGCGCCTGTCATTCCCGCAGATTATACGGGCATCAGGTTATCGCCCAATCCGATCATCACCACTTATACGCTCACCTATGATCTGCCAGAAGGCGGGGTGTTTACGATCTATGATGGCACTGGCCGCAGTGTTTATACCGACAATTTACAAGCGGGCGATATTCAACGCGCCTATTACCTGCCCGATCATATTGCAACTGGCATTTATTTCTGGTCGGTGAGCAATGGTAATACTGTATTGCAACACGGCAAAATGATTGTTACGCGATAGGGCGTTGCATTCCATCCACGATCGCAAAAAACTCTGTCAGCGTCAGATCATGGCAGCGGAGGATGGTGATAAGAGTTGAGAGCTGCATATTGCGTCCGTGTTCGTATGCCAGATACTGCGCCGTGCAATGCCGTGGTCATAGGCAAAAACTTCGTGACTGCTATAACCCGCTTCCTTGCGCAAACGACGCAACACCGCGCCGATCTGGCGCAGATCGTTTTGCATCTCGGCATCAATCGTCTTGATCTTCGGCCCACGTTTCATCGCCATCCTGTTTGTATTTTTCATGTGAAACACTACTACGTAATGGTACAACCAACACGGCGCGCCGTGTGAGGCAGAACAGGCAATAACAACCATCACATTCACGCGGACGCAATGCGGGCAAGGGTTTCTTATCCTTGCGCTTAGCATGGGAGCACGGGCATGGCGGCTCCTCTCCTACCCTCTTAAAATGCTTTTTGTAACGTTTCATGCTCAGTCGATGAGGTCGTACGTAAACTCCAATGCCTCATCGGCAGGCAGAAGTAAATCCATCCGATCAACGGCGAAGTTGATTTTAAACGCCGTGATCTGCGGCAGAAGTCGCGCCGCTTCCGTTGCCGTGCAAAAGCCATTCAGGCGTATCTCCTGATACGTATAGGCCAGCAGCATATAATGCAATGATGGCACACCGTGCCGGCGAAGGTTGGCCTTGCTGGTTTTGCACAAGCCTTTGACACGATCAATCGGCATGGATAAAAACCGATACTTCGCGTATTCGTTTTTCAGTGCCAGCGGATGCGATGGCGGCAGAGCCGTGAGCCAGCGTTGATAGACAGGATAATGCGCAAATAACGCCCGTGCTGTCGCCGTCACCATCGGGGCGTTTTCTGCGCAAAACACGGTATCATCTAATCGTCGCACAGTATTTTTTGCAAATTCTGGCAGCGGGCAACCTGGCTGTTGCATCCAATCGGCATAACCAAAAGAAAAGAGCCGCAGCAGCAGAAAAATAAAACGCGGCAGCTTCTTGTGCTGTAAGGCAAAATATTCAGCATCAGCATCTTGTGCGAATGTCGCAACAAGGTCGATTGAATGAAAATTCATACGCAGTGGGTATTTAAGAGTGAAACAAGATTTTTGCACTGTGCTTATATGCAAGTGTAAATATACACATTTATATAAACACTCTTATATAACGCATTGCATCAGGCGCGTGTGTTCCTTTGCTTTGTGTTCTAAACACGCGCAATGGCTAAGAAACCGACCAAGGCAAAAGCAACTCCCGCCGCCAGCAAACGCATCACCACCAGCGATGCCGATAAGCTGAAAATTATCGGCGCACGTATTCGTGAACGCCGCCTTGCTTTGGGCTTTTCGAGCGGATTGAAATTTGCCTTCGAGCATGGCCTCGAACCCGCGACCTATGCCCGCCACGAAACAGGCAAGAACATGACCGTGGTAACGCTCATCAAAATCGCCAAAGCCCTCAACACCACCGCATCCGAATTGCTGGCGGGGATTTAGAGAAATCTAATCTCCGCAAAAGCACATTTAATCTCCGCAAATTTGCGGAGATTAGCAGGGGCTATTCTCCGCATCGCTAATCCGATTCGCGCCCGATTCGCCCTCGATTCGCCTGATTTTGTTCGTTTTTTTGTATGCAGGGGTGCATACAGGTGGGTAATTTATTGTCGTAAATCGTTCTTTTAACATAATAATGTTATAGCAAATCGGGGCGAACGTGAGTGGAAATTGCGAAATGTAACTCAACTCCAAATTGTTTCCACCTGTGCGGCGCACTTGCGTATAGTCCGCCTCCTCACGGCCATCGTGAATCACCACCAACACAAACCACAGGAGGAAAATTTGTTTACTGACCAGCCACCACAACCACCCGCATCACCACATTCACCTTTGAACGGTGATCAGATGCTCAGCAAAAAAGAAGCCGCGCGTCTGCTCAACGTTTCGCCGCACACGCTCGGAACGTGGGCGCAGTTTAAACGCCCCGACTTAAAGCCTTTCAAAATTGGCGGGCGTGTGCGTTATCGCCTGTCGGTACTGAATGCCTACATGGAAGAACAACTGCGTCCGTAATTCACGCACGCGTTCTATACTCTCCCTCTCCACATCATCACATACATGAGGTTTTCGATGAACATCGATCAAGCCAAAGCTATTGCCTTGCCTGAACTTTTGCTCAAACTCGGTCACCAGCCCGTGCGCGAACGCGGTTGTGACCTTTGGTATCTCTCGCCGTTGCGCGATGAGAAAACCGCCAGCTTTCACATCAACACCACGCGCAATGTGTGGTACGATTTCGGCAGCGACAAAGGCGGTGATACGGTGTCCTTCGCGCAGGAATATCTGCGCATTGGCCGCGATAAAGTCAGCATTGCTGATTCCCTGCACTGGCTACGCACCATGCACGGCGTGGTTTCTTTTATACCGCGCACGTTCCACGCTCCGACAGCAACCGCCCCTGCACTGGAATTAAAAAGCCTCACCAAACTTGCCTTGCCGCAGTTGTATAACTATCTCGATACGCGCGGCATTGATCGCAATCTGGCACGGCGATACTACAAACAGGCGCAAGTGTTCAATACCAATACCAGCAAAACCTTTACCGCCATCAGCTTTGCCAACGAGGACGGCGGGCATGAACTGCGCAATGCTTTTTTCAAAGGCTGCATCGCGCCGAAACGCATCAGCTTTATTCGTGGCGCAACATCACCATCCGCACAAATTCACATCTTCGAGGGCAGTGTAGATTTTCTCTCCACGCTGGTGTTAGCCCGTCGGCAAACGCCCGAACATGACACGATAGTACTGAATTCCCTGTCGTGTTTGCGTCAAGCCCTACCGTATATCAGCAGCTATGGCTACACGCGATTATGCGCCTGGCTGGATAACGATCAGGCGGGCGATACGGCCACACTCGCTTTGCAAGCGATGGCCGCGCAGGAAAAAATCGCCTTCCGCGATATGCGCACGATCTATAAGCCGCATAAGGACGTGAATGATTTCCTGATGCACCGCAAGGCGCGTTAGTCGCTCATCGCTGCGCTTGTTCGGCAGGTGTGTGATGAGGGCGGCGGTGTTTATGCCGTTGCTGTTCACCCTTCCGAGCATCGGGCAATCCCTGCCATGCCCCGCACTTTTCCTGTCAACCAGAAAATCGGTTCCCCCTAAATGTCTCCCCCAATTTTCAGGTGGACAGGCGTGCTGGGCATGGCGGTCGGGAGCCATCGCCCGCAAGGGTAACCACAAACGAAAAGGAAAACACCATGACCACATCATCACAAAAACCAGCCTTCATCATCTACGCGCAAGAGCAAGACGGCACGCTCAAACGCATCGGTGCAACATTCACGCACAGCAAAGGCAAGGGCTTCAACATCGTGATCGGCAAGCAACGCTACATCGCTTTTCCGAGCACACCCAAAGCCACCGCAACCAAGGAGGCGGGCGCGTAAGCGCCCCCTCTTTTCGCATCCATCCAACGCAGAAAGGAAATCATCATGCAAGCCTATATCGGAAATGACGGAATTGTGTACCGCCAGCTTATCGCACCGAGAAGTATCACGATTATTCGCGCCGAAGGACGCACTGATCTATGTGGTATCAAACAGGTGTGTCAATCATTTGCCGCAGCAGATGCAATTTTAATTGCCAACTCAGCAACTGCACCAGAGCACGGCGGCTACGATAAGCACGATTTTAAAGTCGAGTACATGGACGGATATATCTATGAAGGTCGCTACGATCTCATGCACTTGAATTGTGAGCGTCCTGATCTTGCAAAGCACATGCGCTCATATCTCGAATATCTTGCGTTCGACGAAGAAGCAGCCAGTTATATCGAGCCATCACTCAGAAAAAGTGCGCAATCATTCCTTCTTGTCTATGACGTGCAACAAAAGCCCGTTCGGGTTGAACCGAATGAAACCGCAGAAATCATCCGTGACTACCGCAATCCAACGCCAAAAAACAGAATGTAAATCTCTCTTACAAACAGGAGTGTAAATCAATGTCCGATGCACAAAACATCTACGATACCATCACCAATAAAATCATCGCCGATCTTGAAAAGGGGATATTAGCTTGGCGCAAACCGTGGCACAGCGACACGCTCAGCAGTCGCGTGATACGCCCTTTGCGGCACAACGACATTCCCTACACAGGCATCAATACGATCATCCTGTGGATGGCCGCAATGGAACAGGGCTACCAATCACCCTATTGGATGACATTCAAACAAGCCATCAACATGAAAGCCAATGTCAAGAAAGGTGAGAAAGGCACAAACATCGTCTATGCCGACAAGATGGTGAGAACAGAACAAGACGAAACTGGCAAGGACGTTCAAGTCACCATTCCCTACCTGAAAGCCTATACCGTATTCAATGCAAACCAGATCGAAGGTTTACCACCTGCCTATTACGCACAACCTGAATCCAAACCCGCACCAAAGCACGAACGCATCCCATCGCTGGATAGTTTCTTTGCCAACACCAAAGCCACGGTGCAAGACGGTGTGCAGGCCACGTATTTCCTGCTACGCGACATCATCGAAATGCCGCCATTCGATTGCTTTATAGACGCGCCCGCTTACTACGCCACACTCGCGCACGAGGTCACGCATTGGACAAGCCATCCAAGCCGCCTTAATCGTAACTTCAACCGCAAAGCATGGGGCGATGAAGGCTACGCCAAAGAAGAACTCGTGGCCGAACTCGGCGCATGTTTTCTCAATGCCGATCTGGGCCTGTCGCCACTGCCTGATGAACAACACGCCGCCTACATTCAATCATGGCTGAAAGTGCTCAAGAACGAAAAACGCTTCATCTTCTCCGCTGCCGCCCACGCCAGCCGAGCGGTTGAATATCTCCACGCCCTGCAGACAGAAACTCAACCAACGACCACCACCAAACCAACCCCAACCCTCACCATGACAGGAGCATGAACCATGATCGTCTATTACAGTGATAAACAAATCGCCGCAATTTTAGGCGTGAGCCGCGATACCGTCTGGCGATGGGCGCGAGAAAAAAACTTCCCGCAGCCCTACAAAATATCCGAACGCTGCACCCGCTGGCGCAGTGATGAAATTGAAAACTGGATTGCCAGCAGAGCAAATAATTGAAAACAACAAGGGGCTGTTTCGCACACACGAAACAGCCCCCTATTAACTCTATATACGCCTATACGTTATCTCTGTTCAGGCCATCTTTACCTGGGGGTGGTTGCGAATTTTGATTGAACGTGACTGATAAATCATCTTTATTGGCGGGTCTCTCATTTTGCTTTTCTTCTGCCCATTGACGCTCTGCCTTCTCATTAAATTTATCACTCAGAATTGACCGTTGCGGCTGGTCTTTTATAAACTGTTGGACTTGGTTGTATATGCTTTCGTGTGACTTATCTGAGAAAATATGATCTATGCCTTTTTGAATAACATTGCGTTGTGCGCTTGTAAAACTTTCGTTTTCTAAAATTTTCTCTATATCCTTCTTGGTAGCCTCTTTCAAATTTTTATTCATATCAACCAAATCTTTACGCCATGTGTTGGGCTTAGGCGTTAATGTGGGTGGAAGATATGAACCATCAGGCAAAGGACGCCCATCTAAGTTCGATAGATTAGTATCGATAATAATTTGAGCGGTTGTTAATATCCTATTGATAGTTTGTAGTGGTGTTTCTTGCGCCATAATAATTGCATTTAGTGCATAAATCTAATATAATGAAAAAAATAAACAAAGGAGCTAAAGAAATGACTTTTACAAATTATCACGAACAAGCAAAGCATCTATTGATAAACGATTCAAAGTTTAAATCTAAAGTGTGGGATATATTATACGCTGCAACAATTGGGCTTAACGACACAAGCGATGAATTTGATGAAAGTGGCGCTTTACTTCCGAATAAAGCGACCAACGAATGCCCCAGCAAGTTTGAACCATATGTTGCAACAGCAGAGATGTTGTTAGCTTTTCGGAACGGCACACTATCTGAACAAGATGCTCTTGATGCAATGTATAAAATTGCCTTAGAACAGCGCAACTCATATATGAGACGCAATAGTAGCATTGCAAGCTATCTATGCGAAGAATTCTCACAGCATACACTTGACTGCTATGAACAATATCGTCCACAAGATAGTGAAGCAGCCAGAGCGCTCGTTTGCCAAAAATTAGGCTACGAACCCCCACTCAAAATATCGATGCAAGCAGAACTCAGCATGAGAATATTTTTTGAACAAGAGGAACAATATAAAGAACAGAGAATCGACATCGACACGTCAAGTTTACGCGAATTTATGCTGAAATCCTCATGTATAAAACTAAAATACCGAGAGGCGTTTTTAGAAGGAGGATGGGAGGCCGCTGATAAATCCCCTCTGCCTTTCTTTGATAGAGAAGGCATACAGTGCTATCTTGTTAAAAAACGCGCCTAAATATCCATTTCAATACTGGTCACAGCGATCTTATTATCGACGCTTTGAACGTTCGTCTGTTTTTCTATTACCCGACTTACAAGATGCTGCATGATACCTTCAAATAGTGGGAGTAAGTTTTCACCTCTAACCAATACTGATTGCCGCGCAAATTTGAGTGCAAATAGTTTCTGATCAGTTGAACACTCCCCGCTATGTAAGTAGTGATATTGGTGAACTAATACAGACTTATCTTTAAACTGAAATGTAATGGTTTTAGATGGCACTATATTTTCGTGCAGCTGATAACAGTCGTCATCTTGCAAATCTGCTTCAGTAGAATTTATCTCTGACATAGAAAAATCGTTTTCAATTCTCACTACTAAAGATAAAAATTCTTATCTATAATTTTGAGCGGTTTATATTTTCGTCGATCAACAGATTGGGTTGATTTTTTATGCGATCAAAGGCAGTATCAAAAGGCTAAAATCGTCTTCAGTCATAACGTCGGATTGACCTTGAGGTAAATGATGTGGTAAAATAAAAATAAATTCAATCTAAACCATTGATAAGATTGAATACTGTAATCCCACCCCTTCCGCCATTTATGGGTATTAAGCGCGGTCAAGAACCATCTAAATACATTGATTTATTTGATTTTTTCCATCTTATATGTATTAACGAGAAAGACGCAATAGAGGTGATTTGCAGTTGCAATGGGGTAAAAGATGGGGTAAAATAAATCCCAATATCCCCGCGCAACAGGAGCATTCATGCCGAAGAAAGCACAAGAGTTAACCCAACTTGCCATCAAGAAACTGACCAAAATTGGCCGTCATGCCGTAGGCGGTGTGGCGGGGCTGTATTTGCTGATTGGCGATAATGAGGCAAAGTCCTGGGTGTTGCGCATGAACGTCAATGGCGTTAGGCGCGATATGGGTTTAGGCAGCTTTGCCGACCTGTCTCTGTCGGCAGCGAGGGATAAGGCGCGAAATATCAGACAGCAAATTGCCAGCGGCACAAACCCGATTGAGGAACGTAAAAAGAAACGCCATGCGGCAATATTGCAGGAAGCATCGGCAATCACTTTTGAAAAAGCCTGTGCCGAATTTCTAACGACGCACAAACAAAAATGGAAGAACGCCAAACATAAAAGTCAATGGGAGGCCACTTTAAAAACCTATGCCTATCCTGTTATCGGCAAGATTGTCGTCAGTGAAATCACGCTGCCTCACATCATCAAAATTCTCGAACCGATCTGGACGACCAAGACGGAAACCGCATCACGTTTGCGCGGACGTATTGAAACAGTATTAGATTGGGCGATTGTGCGGGAGTATCGTAACAAGGACAATCCCGCCCGCTGGAAAGGCTATCTTGATAAGGTGCTGCCAAGCCCTAAAGCTATCGCCAAACCAGTGCATCACAAAGCCATTCCCGTTGCAGCAGTAGCGGCATTCTTTGCGCAACTACAAAGCAATACAAGCATGAGCAGTAAAGCCCTGCAATTTCTTATTCTCACCGCCACACGATCAAACGAAGTCCGCGGCGCGACGTGGGATGAGATCGACTTTGAAAAAAAAATCTGGACAATTCCCGCCGAGCGCATGAAAGCCGCGAAGGAACATCGCATACCGCTTGCGTCACAAGCTATTGCGTTGCTCAAATCCGTTCCACGTCATGCAAGAGAAAAATACATTTTTGTTGCACCACGCGGCGGGCAGCTTTCAGACATGGCCTTGACTGTATTCATGCGCCGCCTAAATGTCGATGCCGTACCGCATGGATTTCGTTCAACGTTTCGCGATTGGGTGGCTGAACACACCAACTATCCTAACCACGTCGCGGAAATGGCACTGGCGCACACGATCAGCAACAAGGTCGAAGCCGCCTACCGTCGCGGTGATCTGTTCGATAAACGCCGCGAGATGATGAATGAATGGGCGGGGTTTTGTACTGCAACATGACACCATAAAAAAATCTTACTATCCCCCCTGCATATAGAATGTTCTAAAAGTTTTCCAGAGGGGGATGAGGTAGCAGTTCAGTCTGCAATACCCATTCATCTAGTTTTTTCTGCTCAAATAGTTCGATATATTTCCCTTGAGAGATGAAATAATTCTGTAACTCGTAGAAAAAATCCTTTTCATCCTGCGTTCTATTGCTACGCTGAAAATTATACTCTTGGATAAGCTTATTCATTTGAGCAATTTTTCCATTAAAGGTTTCCTGCATTTCCTGCTCTTTTACCTTTCTATTGAGAAAAAGAACAGATGTACGATAGATACTGTATGAACTATCATTTTTATTTTGGATTTCCTTATCTGGTAAAAAAGCAACATATTCATTGGGATTTTGACGAAGAATGAGTGCATGGTTAAATGTAGAAAAATCTCCAGAGCCACTATCTTCTCTAAAAAGTATGCCAAAACGAAATGTATTCTTTGAATGAGCGATCCTATAAAACTTCATATTCTGGCTAACAATGTTAATGAATTGATTGTATTCATTAAAATCAGCAACTCGATCTTGTTGAATAACGTTATTTGGTTCTTTAATATACTTAAGCCAAGATTCAATTTTAGATGGCTGTAGCAAAAAAAGCCTTTGCATTGAAGCACCTTTTTCAAGGGCATTGAGAGTAGATTGAACGAAGTCAATAGTGCGTACCATGCGATTAGGTTGGAGTACACTCTGCCAGAAACCAGAATGTGAAACTGTAAAATACTCATCCCCTTGACGAAGATTATCCAAGCAGACACAAAAGGCTTTAATGATAGAGCCATTAGAATTGGTATGGTCAATGGTTAGTTTATGTTTCTGTTGAATTGAAAGAAACTGCTGTTCAAGTTCATGTAACCTAATTGAAAAATAAACTTCTTCCAGCGAACCTGAGATAATGCCCTTCATGTTTTTATTGATCTCACGCAATTTATCCTTGTTCGCATTTGCAGCTATCTGTTCTATAAATTCGTTCTTCGTCCTGCAGACATTGTCTTTATTTTTATCTGAATTATAAATAATATCAAAGTGTGCTTGATAATCTGCAATAATGGTTTTGTCTAAGCAAAGGAAACTGGCCTTCATTTCCATTATTTCACCTGGCAAAGAAACATTCTTTGCATTGTTATTATTTTCTTTGGTGATATGGAGGGAGACGATGAGTTCCTGATCGTCAATGATGATATATGTGTTAGCAATGGTAAATTCATTCATCAATAAGATGCTGAATTCTTTGTCGTTTGAATTCCTATCCAATAAGTCAATATAATGTTTGTATAGGTATCCATCTTTACTGATCTGACGACTGGTTATTCGACGATATTCAAACGGCTGATTTTTTTCCATCCGCTCTACATAGGAATCAAGATAAGATTTCAGTTCTTTTTCTTCCAGATAATCCAATGTTTTGCCAATCACTGAAATTTTTTTGCAGGGATTGTTTCCTGATAGAGCAGCAATAATTCGTGTAATTCTTTCTTTTTGATCAAGCGGAATGAAACCATGTCGGGTGTTTTGAAAGGCTACACGAAGACTCTTTATTTGTTCTTCATATGTCAGATTATGCCGCTTTGTCTCATCTTCATTGCGCTTCATTGAAAGAATATGTGATACTGCCAGCCATATAAAGACAATTAAAGCCAAGAATAGCGAAAAACTATAAAACTGTCCTGTCTTCTCTTTAAAAAAATACTCTATACCCCATGTGACAAGAATAAGAAGAAATACTTCGATAATTCTTCCTAACGGAGTCGTGATCATTTTCCACAATAGTCCAGAATTTTGTTTTTTATCTTCATTCATAATAGAAAAAATTAGTTGTTATGATCTCACTATTACCTTTTGATTCGTTGACTTCGACTAATTATTGCCGCAATTAAAAACACAAAATTTGCTACATCATTCAAGATATTTATATGAGGTTTAACGATCTCAATCTTAGAATTTTTCCCTTGTTATATAAATATTAATATTTAATAAATTCGCCCCATTGTGAATACGCCATCAGTAATGATATGCATGGGTAAGTTGTTGGGGATGCCGTAAACAGTCCCAGAAAAACGCCCACGCACATACTCAGGCGTGACTTCGGTGAGTATCAGCCGCGCATCGGAGACAATGCCACTGGTCTGCAACGCTTCATCAATGGTAAAAGTCATTTCTCCATCTGCTGTATAATAAATAAAACGAAAATCAAAATTGAGTAAACCTCGTTCGTTGAGTTGTGTAGTGGTGTAGTTTGTATAGGTGAGATTCGTTGTCAGCGGAACTGTATCATTGAGCGTCAGATAGATATGATTTTGTCCGATCAAGGCTGTATCTCGCATCGCTACGAATGAGAAGGAGCTACTTGTTGTTGTTGGGTCGAACGGTGTTATGAATACCGTCTTATTGGGCATGATGTAAGTCTGCTCCACGCCATCAAGTTTAAACGTGACCGAATATTCGACGGGCAGTGTTGGCTCTGTTGGTTGTGGTTGTTCGGGAAGGGTCTCGCGTTTGCAGGATGCAACAGACGTTAGAAGAAGAAATGTCGCACTGTAAAACACGAACTGTCGAAGGAAATGCATAACGAGTAAGATTTTTATGTTGCAACTATTGTGTTTGGGAAGTCAAAATCCTTTTAGTTTTATTACAATAGTATTTAATATAACGTTTTAAAAAATCATCAGATCTGATGGTATGTCAATGAAAAAAAATCAAATTATCAACAGATTTAGTTCTCAACCCAAACAAAAACCCCAGCAGCACAAAGCCGCTGGGGTTTCTCCTTACCACCATCCTTCCCCTCAATCAGAACTTATAGGCCGCGCCGAAGTTGAACGCGGAATAGCCAAAACCTGTTTCAACTGATACAGCCCAGTTTGTATTGATAAAATATCGTGCGCCGAAGTAGCCCCCGAAGGAAAATAAAACACTGCGCGCACTCGACCCATAGTTAAAGTTCGGGTCGTTATCCTCATAGGTGCGGCGCATGTAATTTGCACCGAGCATCAGGCCAGAATATAAATCCCACTTCTTCAAATCCTTGCCTTTGAGTGACTGCAAATGCCACGCCGCCCGCGCCGCGATCAGCGTATATCGCCATCTCAAGCTGTAAGTATAGTTGTAATAGAAAGTCTGATTTGTAACGCCAAACTGCTTGTAGCCAACCAGGCCGCCGAGGCTGATAATGCCTTTGACTTTGTCACCGCTGAGCGGCCAGATCGCGCGTTCAAAATTCACATTGAACATCGGCGTTGAATAACTGCCATCAGTCACATCTTGATAAGCCCCGCCAAGCCCTATCCCGATGCCCAGCACCTGATTATCCTGCTGATAAATGGATTGCGCGCAGGTTTGCTGTGAAAGAAAAAAGCAGAGAAATGCCAGCCCGATACGGGCGAAAGAGAATGCTGTGTTCATGAGTGTGGTTTATTGGAAGATGGGCAAATAAAACTCGCCGTCGGTCAACTGATGAACAGCGACGTTAGCGGATGAATAAAGCGTTGCAGAAAAGCGGCCTTTTAAATACGTCGCGGTCTGTTCGGTCAAGGTCACGCGCAGATTGGGCGACGTCACCACGCTCATGTCACTGGTCATGATGCCGTTCTCATCAGTATAAGTGAGCATCCCAAGAGCAACTTGATATTCGGCAGCGTTGGTCGTCGGAAAATTCACGTAGGTACGGTTGAGCACAAAGGCATTCGCATCGTTCAGGCTTATGCCGATACCATTACGACTTAAATCATCGCTGTCCAGATAACAGGAAATGCCTGTGTTGTACTGATTATTCGCCGCAACAAAATCGTTAAATCGGCAGGTGTTGTTCGCATTGGTATATTGCTTTTCAACGCCATCGATCTTAAAGCGAGTGAAGTACTGTTGTGGCGGCGGTGGCGGTGCAACAGTATTTTGAGGATCATCTTTGCGACACCCTCCTGCAAGGAATAACACTATTCCTGCGCAAAAAATGGCTGTTAAGCGAAATTGCTTTTTCATGGGTTTGTGGATAAAACTGTGTTTTGATAGGGTATAAATCATCACGCAGGGTTGATACAAAGGCACAAAAACAAAGAGACTTTACCCCCATACGACAGGAATAATTTATTCCTGTGGGAACTATTTTATAATGCGTATTTTTACCACTAACCAAACTTATCTCTATGGACATCGGACATATCCAGATCGGTCAGAAAATCAAAAAACTGCGCGAGTTAAAAAACTTGACGCAGGACTTCATGGCCGCTCAGCTTGAAATGAGCCAGAGTGCGTATAGCAAAATCGAAACTGGTGAAAGCGATGTGACCTTCAAGAAACTCGAACTCATCGCCAGCGCCCTCGATGTGAAGCCAGAGGATATTGTGACATTCAACGAGCGCATGGTGTTTAACGTCCAGCACAACCAGACTGGCAACGGACTTGTTATTAATCACATGACCGATGAAATGAAAAAACTCTACGAAGAACTTATCACCCAGCTACGCGAAGAAAACGCACACCTGAAATCTATCCTCGATAAGGTGTTGGGGAAGTAACTTTTATCCTCAAATCTGTGGATAAGGCCAGCATTTTTGCTGGCTTTTTTATTAACAGTCGTTCAAACTCAAAAAAAACACCATCTAAGTAGTTCCATATAAATTTTAATTTTATAGCGAAAATTAACAATATCCATCTTTCTCCTAAAAATCGTTTTATTATAGCTTATCATGCCAAAACCAATTATACACTAAGCATTAATACGTTCATTTAGAACAGTCATCGTTTTTATAGGTATAAAAATATAAATATAGATTAACATGAATACTCAGGTTTTAAACAATCGATTTGAAATTACAGGCGACGATATCGCTTTGCTCGATGATGCAGCTCTACGTAATTTAATCGGCCTTCTTTGTGAAGCCGATTGTCGGACGGCAGGATTGAGCGCAACCCATGTGACGTATGGAGGACATCAGGATGCACCAGATGGTGGCATAGACGTAGAAGTCAAAACGCCGCATCCCTTCCCTCACAATGTAGCCATACTACGCAGCCATACTGCTTTTCAAGTTAAGACGCAGGCGATGCGACCAAGTGAAATTTCAGATGAAATGAAACCTAAAGGCGTGTTAAGGTCAGCCATTCAAGCGCTAATTAAGAATAGAGGTGCTTATATAATTATTAGTTCAAAAGATTCAACAACCGCTTCTTCATTGGAAGAGCGCTTGAGAGCAATGAAAGAAGCGGTTAGTGAGCAAGATACTGAGGCATCGCTACATATAGATTTTTATGACCGCACTCGTATTGCCACATGGGTTCGTATGTACCCATCTTTAGTTTTATGGGTGCGTGATCAAATTGGCCGAGCACTTCCAGGTTGGCGTCCGTATTGTAATTGGGCTAAATCACCCGAAGGCATAGAAGAAGAGTATTTGATTGATGAAGGCTTACGTTTGAGGGATGACACGCAAGATCAGAGCCAAAATCCAAGAATATCTATCCAAGAAGGTTTAGATAGAATACGCCAAAAACTCGCAATGCCTAGATCAGTTGTTAGGTTAGTTGGCTTGTCAGGTGTAGGGAAAACCAGATTAGTACAGGCGTTATTTGATGCTCGGATAGGAGAAGGCCCTTTAGATCAAAAAACAGTTTTCTATACAGATATATCAGATAGCCCTCATCCAACGCCTCAACAGTTAGTCGAGCAATTAATTGCTGAAAATGCAAAGGGAACTCTTGTCATCGATAATTGCCCACCTGATCTACATCAAAGGCTTGCGGAACTGTGCATAAGCCCAGCGAGTCGCCTTAGTCTCCTAACAGTCGAGTATGACGTTAGGAATGAAACGCTCTCTGACGAAACGAATGTTTTTCATTTAGAGCCGTCTAGCGAGGAACTGATTACACGGGTTTTAAGAAAGAGATTTCCTCATATCAATGAAATTGACGCAGACACAATCTCAAAAGCATCTGGGGGCAATTATCGTATAGGTATTGCGATTGCCAATACAGTCAGAAAAGGCGAAAATCTAGCAGGTCTCACCGATATGCAGTTATTCAAGAGACTTTTCGAGCAGCAGCAAGGATCAAGCGATAGACTAATGCTGAACGCGGGAGTTCTATCTCTTGTGTATTCTTTTGATGGAGACAACACATCTGACAGATCAGAATTAAAGACACTGGCATCATTAATTGAAAAGCCTGTGTTGGAATTTTACAAAGATGTAGCCGAGCTTAAGAACAGAGATCTTGTCCAAAGCAGAAGCATTTGGAGAGCTGTTCTCCCTCATGCAATTGCAAATATGCTTGCAAAGCACGCTCTTGAATGCATCCCGAAAGATATTATTTTAACAACTTTCTTAGAACAGGGTACAGAACGACTTATACTTTCTTTATCTCGTCGTTTAGGTTATTTGCACGACTCTCCTGTAGCAGTTGCTATAGTAAATGACCTACTTGCTGAAGGAGGGTGGTTAGGAGATGTTCGGAACCTTAATAAATTTGGCATGAATGTCTTTTCTAACCTTGCACCTGCATCACCAGAAAAAGCATTAGAAACTATAGAACGCGCCGCCAAAAGTGATCCGACTTCACTATTCCTATCAAGAGAGAACGATCATTTTTATGAGTATGTATGTATGCTTCGCTCAATAGCCTACGACAAAAATCTTTTTAAGAGATGTACAAATCTAATTTGTGATTTTGCGCTATCAGAAAAAGAAGGGCAAAATTATAACTCTATCAGGGCTGTATTAAAGTCTTTATTCTATGCTTATCTATCTGGAACACACGCTAAAGAAACTGAAAGACTACAGGTTATTGAAGGGCTTCTTGTATCAGACAACAAAGAGAAACAGAGCCTAGGTATAGCCTTATTGGATATTACTTTAAACGCGCAGCACTTTACAGCAGTAAATACCTTCTCTTTCGGTGGCAGAAAGAGAGATTACGGCTATTATCCACAAGGGGAAGAAATAAGACGTTGGTACACAATATTCATTAAAGCGGCTGAAAAACTGGCTAATTCTCAAAGTGATTTAAGCAGTAAAACACGACAAATTCTAGCATCACGCTTTCGTGGATTGTGGACACAAGCTCATATGTTTGACGAATTAGAAAGCGTTGCAACTCATCTGCATCAAATTCGAGCTTGGAATGAAGGATGGATGGCTGTTAGAAAGACTATTAGTTTTGCCAAAAAGAACATGGACAGAGAAATAATTGAGCGTCTTGAAAAAATTGAACGCCTATTATCTCCTTCGGACTTGATTGAAAAAAGTCGTGTTTATGCTCTTTCAAATAGATATGATAGAGCTTTGGATTCTCTTGATGAAGAAGATGCAAGTGCAGGAAGACCCGAAAGGCGTCGGCAGCGTATTGATCAAGTTACCTTCGAACTCGGTGTCCAGGTAGCTCAAAATACTTCAGCCTTTGAAACTTTACTACCCGAACTTGTAAAAATTCATCCCCGACCAACCAACCTGTTTACATTTGGTAGAGGATTGGCACAAGGCAGTGTTGACAAAGAGAAGACATGGTCACTTCTAAAAGAGCAGCTTTCTAGGACAAAAGAAAATGAACGGAACGTGCAGGTACTACTAGGCATGATTTCAAGAGCAGAAAATGCCCCCCCTACGCTTTGCAATACTTGGCTTGATGAGGCTTTGCATGATACAACTTTGAAGTCTTGGTTTCCGCATATTCAATTCGCCTTTGGTTTTGATGCGAGAGGATTGGAACGCCTACATCAAGCTCTAGACCAAGATATAGCGCCCATCGAATTATATCATGACCTTGTCTATAGCAGAACTCGTGAGACAGTTTCAGATGATGACCTTTCACAGCTGCTTAATAAAATTGCATCAAAGGAAAATGGGCAAAGCATTGCTCTAGAGATTCTATGTATGCGTTTTTCTGATGCGAATACGGATCACAGCCAGAATCTTCTTAACGTGGCGCGAAAGATACTCTCTGAACATTCTTTCTCAAGAGACCGAGGAGTCTCAGATTATACGATGGTTGAAATTGCTAAAAAATGCTTCGATGGAGAAGATGGAGCGTCAACAGCCACCACACTGTTGCAAAATCTCCTTGTAAGTTTGAGTAATTATAGTGTCTATCATAGTGACTTTCCCCTACTCACAAATACTATTGCAGAGACTTATCCTAGAATTTTTCTAGACGTATTTTGGGGAGGCTATGACAAGAAAAAACTGAACACCCATAGAGCGTTCTCTCGAGGCTTTGACTTGGACAAAAACCCATTAGATCAAATACCTGATGAAGAGATTATATCTTGGTGTCATGAGAATCCTGAAGAGCGTTATTCTTTTATTGTACGTGCAATTAAAGCCTTCGATGATCCTTCTGAATCCCATGAGGATGGACAATGGCGACCAATTACTTTACTCATATTCAAATATGCTCCAGATATTGATGTAATCCTAAATGCCATTGGTGAAAATCTTAGACCGACTGCTTGGAGTGGTTCGCTAAGTCGAATTATGAAGGGAAGGCTGAAACTATTCCCTCAGCTTTTCAATCATGAAAATGCAAAAATTTCTGAGTGGGCTAAAGAAACGCATGAAAATTTGCAACGAAGGATTCCGATATTAGAAGAAGAAGAGGAAGATCTCTATCGTGAAGAGGACGAGAGATTTGAATGGTAGCTATACCATTTCGAATCAATCGCAAACACGACAGGTCGATTGCGAACCTAAACAATAAATATTACTCAATTGACTACCTACCAAGAGCACTCTCATGTTGCTGTGCTAGCTAGGTAGTAAAAGACCAGTTTGTTTGTATCCAAAAAATATCATCTCAGATTGCAGTTAAATAGACTCCAAATGTTTATATTTTTTAGGGTACAGCAACAAATAACCCCAAAAACCGCGGATTAAATATCCTCAGATTTGAGGATATTTATTGATATATATATCGATTAACTGTTCTGAAGAATAACTTAGCTTAAAATCAATTATTAAATATAATATGCTCCCTAAATTTCTATATTGGATTGCTTTTATTCTTGCTGGTATTTCAATTGTAATAAGAATACCTGAAGTGAAAGAAAAATTTATTATTATTTTCCCGTATGAAAATGCACCGAACTGGATTGCAATAACGCTAGCATTTGTATCAATTTATGAATTTATTGTTAATAAAAAACTTCCGATCGATCAATTAAAAAGAATAAAGAGCGCTGTTTGGCCTAAACTTAATGTTCAGGCTGAAAGGATCAGTAAAGAATTAGAAAGTGTTGGTATCCATGAATGCTCTTTCAACCTAGTCAAAACTAAGTCAAAAGTGTGTTTCAGCAAAAAATTAAGTAACCTATTCATTAAAAAAAAACGTATATTTATACAAATATGGGGAGTTAATTCATATGAGCAAAGATTTAACAAAATGAGTTTACTTTCAAACCAAGGAGTTTGTGGGATTGCCTATCAATCTGGTTCCCCTTGCATTTTTGATATTATTAATCATACAGATATAGACCATCTAAATAAAGAAATTTTTAAATACAATGACTCCCAAATAAATGACAAAGTCGATATAAAATTAGCTATTTCCGTTCCAATAATTATTTACAATAATAAGCATAACAAGCAAAGCCATGATTTAGTTGGAGTTTTGAATTTCGAATCTAAAAGAATAACAGATCAACAATTTATATCTAACCCAAAAAATCAGGCTATTATTATAAGCATAGTTAAAAAACTAGCAAAAGACTATTCATTTTTAATTGACATGAATCACTAACGTAAAAATTAAACTTGATGGCCAAATCGAAAAAGAATATAATGAAACCGAATCCTGCCGAATTGCAGCAGATGAAACGATCAATGTATGAAAAGCAACTTGAGTCAAAGGCACAAAAAACTACAGATAAAGTTATTTACATTAAGGAGAGTTTCGTGAACAAAAGCACATTTGAAACAAAAATAAAGGATTTAGAAAACAAAAACAGCAGTCTAATTGCAGAATTAGATAATATAAAAAAAGAAAATTCCCTTTTATCTCATAACTTAGATCAACTAACGCTAAAATTTAATATTTTATTAAGTAGACAAGAAAAGTCACAGCACAAGACAGAAGAAAACAATATAATCGATCATGGCGATGTTTTAGAATATCAAGGTATCTTTATTAGCAAAGAGCGCTCAAAGGATGGCAATTATGCCATATATGACAAGGATTTAAATTCTATAGATGTAATTTCTTTTCATGATAAGCTAAAAGCTATGCAAACTAATAGTCATGAGATTGACAAAAGTTTAGAACTTTTGAAGCAGAACTATAAACAATTCAGAAGTTAGATATTAACAAATATCTCAATCCCCACAACCATAGGCAACCCATCATCCTGCAAAGCAGCATAGCGCGGGTTTGCGGTGCGTAATGTCCGCACCTGATGAAGCATGATAGCCTCGTAGATCGGTTGCAGGTTTGCGCCAGTGATAACCACATTTTTTGTCGTGAATGTTAATGTGATTTTGCTGTCCTGCGGGTCGTAAGTGCCACCCACCAAGTAACTGTAATAATCAAAACTGCTTTTCCCGTTGCCTTGCACCAATTCAATACTACGCGGTGGTTGTTGTATTTGCGGGCTATCATAAAGTTCAAAGCACGATACATTTGCTACCGCATTGTTTTCTTGCGGGTTATTGCTGCGATTGAATGCTGCCCCTAAATCATCATTCATACTCATAGTCGTTTCTATTGTGGTTTTTGTTTCTGCGACGGTTTTGCTCCTCCCTTTGCCGCTGCTGGATATGTTCTAAATGCCTGTTTCTTTTTTCAACCAACTCAATGGCTGATGTGCGGTCGCCGAGGTCGCTGGCGTGGGTGAGCAGTTCAGTTTTGTTGTCGGTGTAAATGCGGGCGTGGTCACGGCCACGCGAGACGGAAACGTAAAATTGTTTTGCATCCGTCGCGGGAAACGCTGCGGCGGGTTGATAGATAAACACTGCATCGACCGTCTTGCCCTGGCTGGCATGAGACGTGATGCAATAGGCGTGTTTGAGGTGGCCGTAGTCGTGCGGCAGCGTGTAATGCGTTTTGCCATCGGGCGCGGCAAGCTTGATCTGCCCTTTTTTCGTGACACCGATCACATCGAGCATTTGCCCGTTGTTCAGTCGCTTTTTATACGCATCAAAACCGTTGTGCGTCACCATCACTTTATCGCCTTTGGCCAGCGGTAGTTTTTGCGCTTCATACACAGCAAAAGATTTTGCCTGATGCAAAGGCAATGCCTGTTCATCGCCTGCCGCGTTTTTGACGGTCACGACATTTTGCGTGATAGCTGAGACGCGCCAGCGACTGCCGCGCGGAAAGCCTTTGGCATTTTGCTCAAACTGCACAATCTGTCCTTGTTGATACTGGCGTTGATCGCTGCGTTCGGCTTCGGTCAGGTTGAGGTTGACTAATTTTTGCGCCGTAATTTCTTTTTTGCCGAGCAGCTTTGCCTCGCGTAATTGCTGGCGGATTGTTGCCGTCGCGTCCTCGCCTTGCGCATGAGTTGGTGAAATCATCAAGACCGATTTGCCGTCCTTCATCGCTGCCACATAGTCGGCCACCATTTTTGCCCGCCCGTACACGGCATCGATTTCCGTGATAAAACCCGCTGCATCCAGTTTGGCAAAACCATCCTGCACATTGCCTTTGGCGAGTGATTCAACGGCTTCCTTATAATCTTTTTTCTTCTGCCGATAGATTTTAGATACTTCCGCCGAGGTAATGCCAGCCACGGTGTTTAATATCCGCAGCGCATCGCCGCGCACCACACTCGCATGTTGCCGCGTATCGCCGCCGAGGATTAATCGCGCGTTCTGTTCGGTTGCAATTTTCAGCAGCGCGGTCATGTCTTTGGTGCCGAGCAAGCCCGCCTCATCCACCCAGAGCACTTGCCCTTTAAGTTTCTGTTGCATCGCCTGATCGGTCAGGAGTTTTGCAACGGTCTCGGCATGGGCAAAACCTTCGTCGCGCAAAACCCCACGCGCAGCTTGTGCCGTTGGCGCAACAACCGTGACGGTTTTACCCGCCGCCGCGATATGCTTGACCGCTTCCTGCATCAGCGTTGTTTTACCAGTCCCCGCCGCGCCGCGAATAATCGACACGCGGTGCGATGTGGTGAGCACATGCACCACCGCCGCGGCCTGTTGGTCTTTGAGAACCGTTGCTGGCGACGCGGCATAGAGCGGACGCATCACGCCCATCCCCGCCCGCGCCAGAGCCACCATGTGCTGTTCTTCGGCAAGCACGGATTTCGTTGTACACATCGTGCGCCCCCGTTCTTTGAGACGCAGAATATGCGCATCACTGGCGAGTTCTGCTGCAATGTTTTTTATCGTCGCACCGCGCCGCCCCAGCGCAAAACGCATCGCCTGTGCCAGCAACCGCCGTTCATCCAACACCGAGGCGCGTTCAAACCCGTGCTTGACGGCATGAGTGATGCAATCTTTGGCCGTCACCTTCTGCATATCACGGTCGGGCGCATAGCGCACAATCGCATCGCCTTTACCCTCATCACCCAGAGCCGCGATTTGCTCGTGCCATGCTGCCCGCAGTTCATCCATACTATGGCCTTTTTGTTTTTTCGCGCGGGTGCGTGCGCCAAGTTCGCTTTTCTCCTTCGCATCGGTAATGCCTTGTTCTTTGGCAATGCGGCCGATTTCATCGGTGCGTTTGGAGAATAAGCCGATCACCTTTTGCGGTACGCCCACGACCTCGAATGATTTTTCGCTGCGCTGTATCGCATAGCCCGCCGCGATCAGTCGATCCGCCAGCAGCTTGTGAAACATCGCTTGGTAATAAGGCATATCGCGTTTAATGTCGCGGAACTGCGCTGCCTTGATACGATTTTCGTTTGCATCCCACGTCGCGTTGAACACAAAGCAATGCGCATGTAAATGCGGATCGGGCAACGCGCCTTCAACTGGCCGCGCCGTTTGGTGCACAAAATGCGCCCAGATCAGTTCTCCCGTTGCGCGATCTAACATCTTCCCCCCTTTTCGTACCCGTGTTTGACTATCGGCCTCTATCGCTTGCATCGTCTCCTGCACACTGGCGCGAAAAGCCTGCAGGATATGATCGTCGCCCGCAAAACTGTGCAGCACCGATACCGATTTCGGCGCATGAAAGTTGATGTCATAGCCCGTCGTGCGATCTTCACGCTGACGCGGGGTGAGGCTTGCCCCCGTGTGCGGGTGCGTGTTTTCACAAAGGGCAAAAAACGCATCCCTGCCCGCCACCCCCGCAAGGCCAAGCCGCGCCGCCAAACGCCCTTCCTACGAACCCGCGAGTTCCTGATCGCTGACGTAGTAATCGGACTTGACCAGCGCATCCGAGAAATAGGCTTTCGCCTGTTCGGGCGCACGGCTCTGAATCATGCGAATCATGGCAGCAGTTTAACCGTTGAACATCGCCCCGTGAAAAAAATCGTCACGCGCATCACATTGACACAGCTTCGCATCGCCACGCCGATGCTTGCCCCGCTTCGTACCCGTTTCATTAAAAAGTCCATCAGACATCTTCCCTAAGCACAGCTTAGGGGGTGAAAGTCAGGTTAGGTGACGACAAAACGCTCTTTCTTTTTGCCCACATGCGGTGCGAGATTTTCAAGGATTTCTGCATCATTCGGCATCGGCGCACGGAAGCGATAGCCATGCTGCGCCAGCGCATTTTTACGATAGCGCAGGTAGCGTTTTTCCCTGAAAAGTCTAAACAATTCATCAATCTTATCCAATGTATAATTACGCGCCGCCACATAGGTCAGGTATGTGAAGAAGGCCAAGAAGCTGCCCGCAAAGACAAAATAATATCCCAGCCATTGACCGAATTGTATTTGCACCCAGCCCAGAATGAGCAACATGAGAGGCTCAACAATACATTCTAACACCTGATATTCACTCAGATGCGCCCGTTCGGCGTAACTGTACATTTCGATGAGAGAAAAATTAAATTGAGGTATCGCCTTATACACCTCAACACTTTTATCGTTCTCTTGTTCTGGCTGTTTTGCCGTGTTTTGTTCAGCTAATGCCAAATGCTGTGGTGGTGCATCCTTTTTGCGCTGCATTTTTTGATTAACGTGGTAACCGAGATATTCGCACAATCTAAAAACATACAGCACGGTCTTTTTTACGCTATACTTCGCATACAATAAATATCGGCGTGTGTATTTGGCCAGCCACCACATAAAAGACCATGAATAACCGTCAAAAAAACTTTCGCGGCTATAATCATAGCTATCGGGGGCAAGACGTGCTTTGTATTTAGAACGATGCCAAAGAAGAAACGCAAAATAAATTCCCGTGAAAATATAAAGCGTTAAAAAGCGTTGGCGGAATTTTGCTTTTTCTTTGTTTAACTTTTGCAGCGGGGTTAAAGGCTTTTTGCGTTCCTTTGCTTGCTCCATTTCTTCTGGCTGCGGTGCAAGAGGATTCATTTGCTGCTGTTGTTCGGCATTTTCAGCATCCTCATTTAATTGTTCTATGAGTTCCTTTACAGCAGGATCAATTTCTTGTGACTCATCTTGCTCTTTTTGCTTTGTCTGTTCTTTTGTATCTGGCTCCAAAAAACCGTAAATCATTTCTTGTGGCCCGAAGACAGCCTTGGTTATTCCCCAAGCGAAAAAGTGCAATATTACCAAAGTAAACAATCCTGCACGGAAACTAAAAAACCTTTCCCCAAAGCCAAATCGTGTGAAAGGATAAAGTATCTTCTGACCTGGGCGTTGTAACCATTGACGTGTTGCACTCCCAGAGTTGTTTTTGTTCGTGCTCATGGTAAAAAGTCTTGATTAAATGTGAGAAGGGTATGACTAACCTGACCGCCTAAAACATTGCCTTGGAAATGAATATAGGCTTCAACCATTTTATTATTTGCCGCACCGCCGTTTTCCAAGCGCGTAAATTGTTCAGGACGTACCAATTCATCGCGTTCAACGCTAATAGTTGTGTTCTCCGAATCGTCTCCCATGCTATCCGTAAATCCTTGTGATTTTTTCACTCTATCGGTCTTGCCAATCAATTTGGAGGCGTATTCATTGGTTTCTGTATCGGCATTGGCATGAAAAAACTTTGTCGCCAGCGTGCCAAGGAAACTTTGCGTCTTATAACGATACTTTGCCCCACCCATGTTGGCGTAGTAGTTCGGCAGATTTTGCGTCAAGTAAACAGTAGCCACCTGACTGCTCCGCGCGGTTGCCTGAAAATCGGCATCGTGCTCGTGAATAAAATTCTGTGCTTCATCCGCCCACAAGAACACCACACGGCTATGCTCGTTATTCGCCAGCGTGCGTTCCATCGCCCGCTGCCAGATGTATTTGAACATGATTTGGCAATCGCGCCCGACTTTATCGTATTGCTTTACAGGCAGATTTAATAGAATGATTTTTCCTTTGCGGCAATCATCGGGTGTAATTGTTGAGTTCCCCGTGCAGAACAAACTAAACACAGGCTCTCGCATGAGCCGAGACATAAAGGACAAAAAAGTAAAATCAATAATCGAACGCGTTCGGTCTGCTAATACACTATACTTACTCTCAAAAAATTCTTTAACCATCTTAACAGCACGTTGGTACTGTTCTTCTTTTTCCGCCTTTGCCATGATGGCATCTAAAGCACGGTCATAGTCATTCAATGGCTTTGCTTTGTTCAACTTGTCTAATTGCGATGTGACCTGTCCAACCTGTTTTTGCGGCAGATGCTGCGCTATATCATTCAGATCAGAAATCGTCACTCTCTCATGCGCCAACAAACACAACTCTATCAAATGCAGCAAAACCAAATCTAAAGCATCCTCCCAGAATGGATCGTTGTTACTGCCACCTGCCTTGTCTTTTCCCGCATTAATGACTGTTTTTAATAGCTGATGAACATTTTGCGTCACAGCAGAAGTGCTGATCGCACTCTCATATTCAAGGAAATTGAATCGCTCTTGACCACCTGGCTCAATCACGACCAAATCATCACTGCGGCCAGTAAGTTGACAATATTCCCGCCACAAATCGACTTCATCGGGCTTGACGGTCAACACCAAGCCGCCAAATCCTGCTTTCAGGTATTTGAGTGCGAGAGTACGGCCAGAACCAGATGTTTTACCTGAACCAATACCGCCAAAGATTTGTACACCTTCGACGGCATTGCGTACCTTCCAGCTATGCTGCAATCCATCATCTTGCGGTGGCAAAGGGAAAAGTGATGTTTCTAAATATTCTCTATTCATTGGGCTAATAATTTAATCACGTTCAATTTCTAAACCACGGTCACGATCTTCAATGATATTGTCGTGCTCCTTTATTTTGTTTTGTTCAATGATGTATTCTTCACGCCCATCCTTCATGCCTTCGATACGCGGGGAAGTGCTTTCGATCTCTGCAAGTTGCGCTGATAATTCTGGTGCGTGTTTGGCAAGCAAATAGCCATCATTAAAGCCGCGCTTATACAGCACAGCAGTTTCAGTTTCAGAATGTGTCACGGGCGTGTTTGTTTAGAAATTTGTCAATAGAGTGTCGATCATAAAGAATAATTCTCTTTTCAGGCTGCGAAAACCTGATGCGGCCTTCATCACGGAATTTCTGCAAGGTGGTTTTCGACTTGATACCGAGTAAACGCATCGCCTCATCGTCCGATACCCATTGGTCGTCCTCCTTTTGCAGTTCATCCCTGATACGAGCAACCACCTTGTCGATCAAAGCATAAAATGCTGCATCGTGCAGACAAATCACCTCCATAGATTTGAGGATATTGTGCGTGAATGAATAATCTATCAATCACGAACGTAAAATAAACAGACAAGAAAACGAAAGGCTGTTGATAAAATCAGCGATTAAAAAATATCGCGCTCGACGTATTGCGCATAGTAAACTATATCATTCTTGGCGCGTTCCGTGATAACCAGTTTCACGATTTGCGCCCTTTGCCTGTTTTGGCAGGAAAATGTTTCTTGAAAAGTTTCTCTGCTACATCTGCGAAGTCATGCACCTTGCCATTCTCCATCTCTTGAATGCTTTGACGCATTTTCAGCATGTGATCGGCCTCTGTGGCAAGGTTAAGTAATGTTCGATTAATGTTTTCAAGCTGAATCATGGGTACACCTCTATACCAATAAGCCGATGATTATATGGTAGCGAAAAATGCAAGTGGGTCAATAAAACAAAAAGAAAAAAGCGATTTGTTGTACCATTGTTGTACCAAATGAAAAAAGCCTTTCAAGATTTCTCCTGAAAGGCTTGATTTTAGTAGTAGCGGGGGCCAGACTCGAACTGACGACCTTCGGGTTATGAGCCCGACGAGCTACCAACTGCTCCACCCCGCACCGTAGCGCTTTCTTAAAAGCGAGTGCAAATATACACCTTTTTTCGATTGCAACGAAAAGGTTATGAACATTTCACCTAAACGCCGTTGAAAAGCGGCACAAAATCCTCGTAAAACATTGATAGACTACAACTTATCAAGTGCCTACATTCTGCCAACTGAGCATAAAATTGAAGTTCCCACCGACAAGCAGGGAATGTGCGAAATAATTAAGCAGAAGTAAAGCCTTTGTAAAAACAACCTCACCGAAACAATGCTTTTGCATTATCGCCCGGCGAAACGTGATTCACGCATAATACTTACATAAACACCGGTAACTGCGAGGAACAGAATTTTGTGGTACAAAATTATGTACATGAAAAAACTACTGACCTCACTGGCCACTCTATGTATTTGTGCAGTAACTACCGCACAAAACGGGCCCGGCCTGATTATTTCCGAAGCACTTCCGAACCCTGCCGGAACTGATTCTCCCTTTGAATTTGTGGAACTGTTGGCTACACGCACCATTAACTTCGCGGTAACACCTTATACTGTGGTAGTGTGCAACAACGGCGCTGCCAATGCCCAGGGCTGGGTGGCAGGTGGCACATTGAGTTATGCATTTGAAATAAGCACCGGCACTGTAAACGCAGGCGATGTGGTGTATGTAGGCGGATCATCAATGGCGGCTACCGGAACCATTTTGCGCTCCATAAATACAGGCTCCACTGCGGGCGATGGCTTTGGCACGGCTGCTTCGGGCGGTGTGTTTGGCAATGGCGGTGCAAATGCCGATGGTATTGCTGTTTTTAGTCAACCCGTTGCTTCACTTACTGCGGCCACTGTGCCGGTTGACGCGCTTTTCTTTGGCACTTCCACTGGCACAGCCGTTGTAAACGCGGGTGCCGATGGTTACCAGCTTCCGGTAAGCGATTTGTATGCGGGAGGCAAACTGCAGAGCAGCAGTTTTCTTGCTCCTGATCCGGCTTCGGCGCAAACGCTTACTGCAACCGGTGTGTTTAACCCGGTGAGCGGAAGTTTCACCACGACCCGTTCGTGGGCAACAGGTGCATTCAGCGATCTTACCACCAGCGTTACACTGGCCACCACACCCGGCGCCGCCACGCTGGCATTTTCGGCCACCAACCAGACCGTAACCGAAAGTGCGGGCACTGCCACTATAAACGTAACCATTACCAACCCCAACAATGCACAGATTGTATTCTCGGTGGGCGCTGCTGCTTTTTCGAATGCCACTGCGGGTACCGATTATACTTTGTCGGCTCAACCCATTGTAGTGCCTGCCAATACCAGTATCACGCAAACCGTTACCATTACCATTACCAATGATGCGGTGAGCGAAAGCGACGAATACATTGCACTTACCTTTACCCAGCTTTACAACGCCACGGCTTCGGCCACTGCGGCTCATTTCCTTTATATCAGAGACAACGATACGCCTGCCCCCACTGCCAGCAACGAACTTTTCCTCGATTTGCTGGGCAGCTTCTCCAACGGCAGCAACGCCACCAACTCGGCCGAAATTGTAGTACACGATCCGCTCACACAGCGTCTTTATATTGCCAACAGCATTGGCGCCAAACTCGATATCATCAACTTCAGCAACCCGGCTGCTCCGGTGCTCATCAGTTCTATTCCGGTTACAACCTACGGCAATATAAACAGCGTGGCCGTAAACGACAGCGTGGTGGCATTGGCCATCGAAAACAGCACCAACCCGCAAGACAGCGGCCGCATTGTATTTCTCGATTACAACGGTGTATTTATATCGCAGGTAAAAACTGCCGCCATGCCCGACATGATTACATTTAACCATGCCGGCACCCGCGTACTCGCCGCCTGCGAAGGCGAACCCAACAACGCTTACACCATCGATCCCGAAGGTGCCGTGGCCATTGTTGATGTTACCGGAAACCTTGCAGCCATTACACAGTCGGCTGTAACGCATATCACTTTCACCTCCTTCAACGGACAGGAAGCCGCACTCCGCGCACAGGGCATTCGTATTTACGGCCCCGGTGCCACCGCCGCACAGGATTTCGAACCCGAGTACATTACCATTTCGGAAAACGACCAGACTGCCTGGGTAACCCTGCAGGAAAACAACGCAGTGGCGGTACTCAATCTTCAAACCAACACCGTTACACAACTTTTGCCGCTGGGCTATAAAAACCACAACACCTTAGGCAACGGTATGGACATTTCCGACCAGAGCGCCGGAATTAACCTTTCGTTGTTCCCCGTAAAAGGCATGTATCAGCCCGATGCCATTTCGCGTTTCAAAATTGGTAACCAGGATTATCTTGTATCTGCCAACGAAGGCGATGCCCGCGCATACAGCGGACTGAATGAAGAATCGCGCGTTTCTGCTCTTACACTCGATCCCACTGCATTTCCGCAGGGCGCAATCATGAAATCGAATGTATTCATGGGTCGTTTAAATGCCACCAACCGTATGGGCGATACCGACAACGACGGCGACATTGACGAAATTCACGTATATGGTTCGCGTTCATTCTCGATCTGGAACGCCACCACCGGCGCACAGGTATTCGACAGCGGCGATCAATTGGAGCGCATTACTTCCACACATCCCGTGTTTGGTGCCATGTTTAACGCCAGCAACAGCACCAGTGCCACCGCCAAAAACCGCAGCGACGACAAAGGCCCCGAACCCGAAGGCACCGCCACAGCCGTAATCAATGGCGAAACTTATGCCTTTATTGCACTCGAACGTATTGGCGGTGTAATGATGTACAACGTCACCAATCCCGCTGCTCCGGTTTACGTAGGTTACTACAACAACCGCAGCGTGGCCACCAACGGTCCCGACCGTGGTTCGGAAGGAATTATTTTCATCTCCGCTGCTCAATCACCAAACGGACAACCGCTGGTGATTCTGGCCAACGAAACATCAAGCACGCTTACTATTTTTCAGGTTACCACCTGTGCGCAGCGTGCGGGCGTGGCCATTACACCCGCATCGCCTGCTCCGGTTTGTCAGGGCAATACACAGGTGCTCACCGGCACCAACGTGGCCAACACCACCTACCAGTGGCAGCTTAACGGAGGCAACATTGCAGGCGAAACCAACAACAGCTATACCGCAAATGCTTCGGGAAGCTACCAGTTGTTTATTACCAATACCACTAATGCGTGCAGCGGAAAAACTCCGGCTGTAAATTTTGTGGTGAATCCGCTGCCCGTGGTTACTGCTTCCACCTCTAACGCCACCATTTGCGCGGGTGCTTCTACCACACTCAGCAGCACAGGTGCCGACAGCTACAACTGGATGCCGGGTAATCTGAGCGGCCCTTCGCTTTCGGTTACACCTGCCACAACCACCACTTACTCCGTTACCGGAACAAACACAGTAACCGGTTGCACCAACACCGCCACGGTAACTGTAACTGTGAATGGATTGCCCGTTGTAACGGCCTCTGCGGCCAATGCATCAATATGCGTGGGTGCATCAACCACACTCAACGGCACAGGTGCCGACAGCTACAACTGGATGCCGGGTAACCTCAGCGGTGCTTCGCTTTCGGTTACGCCTTCAACAACCACTACATACTCGGTTACCGGAACAAATACCGTAACCGGTTGCAGCAACACCGCCACCGTAACTGTAACTGTAAATGGATTGCCCACTGTAACTGCCACTACGGCCAACCCGTCAATCTGCGCGGGCGCATCAACCACCATCAGCGGCAGCGGTGCCAACACTTACACCTGGCAGCCCGGCAACCTTAGTGGGGCTTCGCTTTCGGTTACTCCTTCAACAACTACTACCTACTCAGTTACCGGAACAAACACCGTTACCGGTTGCAGCAACACCTCCACAGTAACTATAACTGTAAATGGATTGCCCACCGTAACCGCTTCTGCGGCCAACGCATCAATATGCGTGGGTGCATCCACCACACTCAACGGAAGCGGTGCCAACACATACACCTGGCAACCCGGCAACCTGAGCGGAACCAGCATTTCGGTTACGCCTGCCACAACCACTACATATAGTGTTACAGGTACAAATACCGTTACCGGTTGCAGCAACACCGCAACCGTTTCTGTAACTGTAAATGGATTGCCCACTGTAACTGCCACTACCGCCAATCCTTCAATCTGCGCCGGTGCATCTACCACCATCAGCGGAAGCGGTGCCAATACTTATACCTGGCAACCCGGTAACCTGAGTGGTGCTTCGCTTTCGGTTACTCCTGCTACAACCACCACTTATTCGGTTACAGGAACCAATACCCTAACCGGTTGCAGCAATACCTCAACAGTAACTATAACTGTAAACGGATTGCCCACCGTAACTGCTTCTGCCGCCAACGCATCAATCTGCGCGGGTGCTGTAACCACCATCAGCAGCAGCGGAGCCGACAGTTACAACTGGCAGCCGGGTAACCTCAGCGGTGCTTCGCTTTCGGTTACGCCTTCATCCACCACCACTTACTCCGTTACCGGAACCAACACAGTTACAGGTTGCACCAACACTGCCACGGTAAGCGTAACAGTAAATGCACTTCCGTCAATTACAGCCACTGCATCAAACTCAGCAGTATGTAACGGAAACCCTGTAACACTTACCGTTGCGGGCGGCAACACTTACAACTGGATGCCCGGCAACGTAAGCGGTGCATCAGTTTCGGTGAATCCTTCGGCCACCACCACATACTCAGTGACAGGCACGAACACCGTAACAGGTTGCAGCAACACTGCCACGCTTACCATTAACGTAAGTGCCACTCCTACGGTGAGCATTACTTCGCCGGGCACCACCATTTGCGCAGGAAGCAATACCACGCTTAACGGTTCGGGAGCCACCACCTACAACTGGCAGCCGGGCAACCTCAGCGGTGCTTCGGTAACGGTGAATCCTTCCACCACCACTACCTACACCATGACCGGCACCAACGCCGCGGGTTGCAGCAGCACCAGTACCATTACGGTAACTGCCCTGCCCCGTCCCGCCATTACAGCCAGTGCAAACAACAGCACCATCTGTTCCGGCAATCAGGTTACAATGACTGCCACGGGCGGCAATACCTACACCTGGCTGCCCGGTTTGCTTACCGGTCCGGTGGTAACTCCGGCTCCTGCATCGTCGGTAACTTACACGGTAACCGGTGTGGGTTCTAACGGTTGCAACAACACGGCCACTGTGGCCATCACGGTAAATGCTTCGCCGGTTGTAAATGCCACTGCATCGCAAACCGCACTCTGCGGAGCCGACAGTGTAACGTTCACCGCATCGGGCGCTGCCACGTATACCTGGATGCCCGGCAACATAAGCAGCAGTTCGTTTACACAAGTGCAAAACGCCACCACCACATTTACACTTACCGGTGTTTCCGCCAATGGTTGCAGCGACAGTACAAACATTACCATTGTGGTAAACAACATTCCTTCGGTAAGCGCGGTTATCAGCACCGATACGCTGTGCATTAACAGTGCCCCGGCCCAGCTTACCGGCACACCGGCAGGCGGCGTATTCAGCGGCAACGGAGTAAACGGCTCGCTGTTTGATCCCGCACTGGCCCAGTCCGGCACACACCCCGTAGTGTATGCCTACACCGATGCCAACGGCTGCGAAGGAACCGACACACTGACTGTGTTTGTAGATGTGTGTACCGATAATTACAATGTGGTTATAAACGACGTAAGCCTATATCCCAACCCGTTCAGCGACAGAATTACCATTCAGGCCGGAAAGCAGATTGAGCGTGTGGAAATTTTCGACCTCAACGGCAAACTGCTCCAGAGCGAACCGGTTTGGAGAAATGCAGTAGAGTTAAATACTGAGATGTTGCCTGCAGGCGTTTATTTGACCCGTATTTATTTTAACGACAGTGTATCGGTAATTAAATTGAGCCGTATTTAATTCGTTGAATATTGCCTGGTTTCCGCCCGGTGACTTCGTTCACCGGGCGGATTTTTTTGAGTCAATAAGGAAAGAGTGAATGACTTCTGAAGGATTTAAGACTACACACAATTTTGAATTCCCGGAAGTTTAAAGCAGTTGCCGGCCATATTGGTAAAACAGCACTGGATTTTATATTAAATTGCTGATACAAATTCTCAAACCCGGTATTTGCCATGAAAAGCACCTCATTATTTTGTGTGATAACTGCATTGGCTCTGCTCTTAAATCTGCCAGTCAGTGGTCAAAGTTCATACGTAAGAACCTATGAACAAACCGGAGGTTCCACAATGGCAATTCTGGCTTCTGCCTTGACCCAATGCAGTAATGGTAACCTGTTGATATCATGGTATGACTTGAATGGCTATTCTGTACTTTCCCGCATTGATGCTGCCGGAAACGTTGTATGGAGTAATACACTGCATGATTCAATTAACATTTCTGATCACAGAGTATATTCAATTGGCGAGAATAGTGACGGATCAATCTGGATTATGGGTACTCACGTTGATACAAATTATCAGCGGCAATATTTTCTTTCAGAACTCAGTGCTTCAGGTTCAGTAAACTGGGCCCGGTTTTACCAGATTACTGATCCTTCAATGTATTATGGCCCATCCTGTTATAAAATGTATGATGGCGGCTATATGATTAACTTATGTGTTCCTTCTCATCTACAGATATTACGAACAGATTCTGCGGGAAATTTACTCTGGACAGGTACTTTTCAAACCGATGTTACTGTTATCAAGCACCCGGGAATTTCAGGAACTCCTACTTATGACGGTGGCTTTGTCATTGCCGGCATTGAAACCAGCAATATTGTTCTGGTAAAAGTAAATACGGCCGGAACTGTTCAATGGGGAACACGTTTCAATCCAACTCTTTCTTCAACTGCACGAACAGTCTGCGAACTGGCTGACGGCCATGTTATTGTTGGCGGTGCAACTACGGGAGGTGCTTTTCTCGCAAAAGTAAATCACCTGAATGGAGATGTACTCTGGTTCAAAATATACAACGACTCCATCATTTCATTCTCATCCTTCATGCATGTACATCCTGCTACCGACGGTTCCTTTTTTGCAATAGTCCCTTCAATGTACACAAGCACTGGCAATAATTGTGTATTACGCATTGACGCAAATGGGAATGTGATAAATTCAGTTAAGTACACCACTTCACTTTCTACAAACTATACGCAGGAGGCCACAATGCTCGGCAATAATAATGAGCTTTATCTTTTAAATTCCGACCCGAACTTTATATCACCGTGTGAACTCACCAAAGTTGGCAACACATTCGAATCGGGATGTAATCTCACTCCGCTGAACATTATTGTTACCAATATCACACCGCCGCTTCTTTCCACAATTCTTACTGCGGTTTGGCCCGGTACAGATGGAATTGAAGTGACTGGGCCGATAATTAATGCCTATTCAATTACAAATGATGTTTTAGTTGAATGTTTGCCTACCGGATCAATCGAATCCGAAAAAGAGGAAATCAGTATTTATCCCAATCCAATATCACCTGACGGAGAATTTCGGTTGAACACCAATAATCAGGGTACATGGATGATTTTTGATACTTACGGACGCTGTGTGGCAGAAGGCATGGCTGTTGGAGGCGGGAATACTATTTCCCTTGCTCCTTTCAGCAAGGGAGTCTATATTCTGGCTATGAAAAACAACACCGGCGAAACAATAATGCGTCAAAAGCTGATCTGGCAATAGAGTTATTCTTTAAAATCTGCAGAGATTTTAAAATTCAAATCTCGCTATCACATTTCGGAATTGTTCCAAATTAAATTCTTTGAATATTGTCTGGTTTCCGCCCGGTGACTTCGTTCACCGGGCTGATTTTTTGCAGAATTAGCAAGGGTTATAACGAGGGAATTTAGCACTAATTAAGACCCGACACAGTTTTGAAATACCGGAACCTAAAGCAGTTATTAACCTCATTAGCAGGAGAAAGTATTGACTGACAGCTTTTTTTGTTATAATGTTGTATTGACTCCCATAATCAAAACTCAATCGCCATGAAGAAATTTACGCTATCACTTATCTCCTGTACGGCACTGATGCTGGGCGGCATCATTATGCCGGCCGATGCGCAGAGTTCGTATGTACGAACCTATGGGCAAACGGGTGCGCCCAACGCCACCAATGCCCCGGCGGCTTTGGCGCAATGCAGCAATGGAAACTTGCTTCTTTGCTGGAATGAAACTTCGCAGGGCTATGGCACAATATCACGTATTGATGCCACAGGATATCCTGTATGGAGCATGAGCCTGGGCGATGCAAATGCACAAACCTCACACTTCATTAATTCGGTAGGCGAAAACACCGACGGTACAATATGGGTGTTCGGCACACACTCCACTGCCACTTTTACCCGGCAATATTTCCTGACTGAATTAAGCCAGGCTGGTGCTGTTAACTGGACTAAATTTTACTACTCCTTCGACGAGATTGGTTATGCAAACCCCAGTTGCCATAAAATGTACGACGATGGTTATATGATTAACCTCTCAGTTTCCTCGCACTTACAATTACTTAGAACAGATGCCGACGGCAATCTCATGTGGGGAGAGGTGTTTAAGACCGACTCGAACGAATACAAGCATCCTGGTTTTGCCGGTGTTCCTACTTACGACGGTGGGTTTGTAATGACAGGCAAGGAAGGCAACAGCCTTAGTTTGGTAAAGATAAATCTTACCGGTGGTGTAGATTGGGGATTTTCTTTCGACCCACTGGCAGCAGGCTACTGCCATACCAAAGATATTTGCCAGTTAAGCGATGGCAGCCTGATAGCGGGCGGTTTCATTAACCAATATGCTTTTCTGATGAAGGTGGACATTGCCGGAAACATAAGCTGGATTAAACATTTTATGGTCAATTCATTTAATTATATGTGTGTGTATCGTATTCATCCCTTATCAAACGGCAACTTCCTTGCTTGCGGCACCAACGATAATATGGGTGAAAACTCAGGAGATTTTATGCTTAAAATGGATTCAAACGGTAATCTGATTTCAGCGGTTCAGCACAACTCCGTAGTTTCTGTTTTGGGTATGGGAATTGAAGGGCGTTCTATGGTAAATCAGACCGATGAACTCTTTGTGGCCCAGTGCGAAAGTTACTTTCCGGGATCACCGGTTACACTTTCGAAAATAGGAGGCAGCTTTGAAACAAGCTGCAATACTACTCCTTTTACCATAACGTTAAATTCTTTGTCCGTTCCTTCTATGTCGTCGATTATGAACACCGTATGGACGGATTCCGATGGTATAGAAGTGACCGGAAGTGTGCTCAGCACATTCCCGATAAATCTTGATGTATCATTTTTGTGTGTACCCACGGGTGTAACTGAACCGGTTGAAAATTCGGTATCGAACCTCTACCCCAATCCTTCTGCAAATGGTTCGGTGCTCAGCTTTAAGTCGCAGGTGCCTGCACGCTGGACCATTGTGGATGCCACCGGCCGCACCGTACTGGAAGGCCGCGCACAGGCCGGCTCAAACACTTTGCCCGATATGGTGCTGAGCAGCGGAATGTATGTTTTCCGCCTGACCGATGATGAAGGCAATATCTTATCGCAGGAAAAACTGATTCGCGATTAGTTTGTTTTTTTGTTCTGATAAGGGGCTGTCTCAGATCATCGGGACAGCCTCTTTTTATTTCTGTCGCTTTGCCGGTTTTCGCGGTGCTTTGTGTAAGTTAGTATGCAAACACAGGCGGCAATGAACAAACGTGAGTTTTTGAAAAAAGCAGGATTGCTTGGTCTGGCCGGATTAAGCCAGATTCCACTTTCGGGAAAAACCGGCCGGGGCAAATTGCCGGGCGATCCGGACAGTCCCGATTTCTGGCAGGAAATACGCAATGGTTACGATTTGCCCGACGATTTTGTAAATCTCGAAAACGGCTACTACTGTGTGCAGCCACGCTACATCAGAGAAAAATACGAGCAGCATATACGCGAAGTAAACCGGCTGGGCGCACGCTATATGCGCACGGTTCAGTTTGAAAACAAAAAAGCCGTGGCTGCCAAACTTGCCGCCGCTGCCGGTGTTCCTGCCGATGAGTTGATTATCACGCGCAACACCACCGAGGCGCTCGATATGGTAATTGCCGGTTTTCCCTGGCGCAAAGGCGACGAAGCCGTAATGGCTGTGCATGACTACGGGGCCATGCTCGACATGTTTAAGCAGGTGGCGCGGAGACACGGCATTGTTAACCGCATGGTCACTGTGCCGCTTCACCCGAAAACTGATGAGGAAATTGTGGACGTGTATGCGCGTGCCATTACAAAGCGCACAAAGCTGCTCATGGTTTCGCACATGATTAACATTACCGGTCAAATTCTACCTGTGCGCAAAATAGCCGACATGGCCCGCAGCCGCGGTGTGCAGGTAATGGTTGACGGAGCACATGCCTTTGCACATTTCCGCTTTTCAGTTGCCGATCTCAACTGCGATTACTATGCGTGCAGCCTCCACAAATGGCTGAGTACCCCGCTTGGCGCCGGCTTCCTCTGGATGCGCAAAGAACACATTCCCAAAATCTGGCCCCTGTTTGGTGAAGAAGGAATTGCACCCGACAATATTGCCCGGCTCAATCACACCGGCACACATCCGCCGCATACCGATCTGGCCATTGCCGATGCGCTGGATTATTACAAACAGATGGGTGCCGAAAGAAAAGAAAACCGACTTCGCGCATTGCACGGGCGGCTCCGTTCGCAGGTAGAAATGATTAATCACGCCAAAATAAATACTCCTGCCGATCTCTCACGTCATTGCGCAATCATCAACATCGGCATCCCCGGCATGGCACCTTCGCTAATGGCGCAAAGACTGTTTGATGAATTTAAGATTTACACCGTAGCCATTGATAACAATGGCGTGCAGGGCTGCCGCATTACGCCCAACGTATTCAATACATTCGAAGAAATGGACAGGCTGGCTGCGGCAATTGGTAAAATTCATCCGTAGCACGAAGCAATTATCCGTGCAGGAAAAAGTGTTTTACAACGCGCCCAGATCAACCAGCGTATTCACTGCCACATTCACCACACTCACCGAAACCGGTGCAGCCACATCGGCCAGATAAATGCGCACGGTGTAGCTTCCGGCAGGAAGTCCGCGCAGCATGAAATGTCCGGTTTGCCTGTGGGCGTAAGTAGTGTAAAACTGGTTTCCGCATTGCGCTTCAATCATCACACCTTTTCCGGCGGCTGTATAATTTCCGGTAATGGCGCCTGTTTGTGTGGCATTGAAGCCGCGCATTACAGGACGTAGTTCATAATCTCCGTTACCATTTTGTTTAATGGAGCGGCCCGCATCGAAATCGAGAAACAGTACGGTGGTGGCGGCATCATTAATCTGCTCATTCACATTAATCTTTAACCCCGACTGGCTGCCCGATGGAATTTGCAGCGGATGCTGCATACTATCCACCATAATACTGTTCTGTGTACCGAGCAGCAACCGAAACTGCGAAAGCTTTCCGGCAGGTATATCGGTATTGATAAACAGTGTATCAATACCATTTACAAAGTCGAGCAGATTATACACCCCGCTTTGCACCGGAAGGCTTACCCATCCTGCCCCGTCGATATGCGCTTCGGCTCCCGTTATTTCCACGTTTACCTGTTGCACATTGCCTGTAAACGGTGCATCCATAAGCCGGGTCTGAAAATGCCCTGTATCGTTACCTTTTCTGCAGGAGAAAAACACCAGCAGTGCTGCAAAGAATATGGTCCGAATGAAATTGTGATTTCGCATGTGACCTGAAATTAAAATGTGATTAAACAAATACGTTTTTCTGTGGGTTAAAATAGAATCCGCAGATTCAATGCCGCATCGAAAGCCCCGTCGAACCAGGGGTACACATTCAGAAACGGCTTTACATCCACACCGGCAGCGATCGGAGTTCCTTTAAAGCGGTATTCCAATCCGATTATTCCCGCCAGTCCGAAACAGGGTTCGCGGTAGTAATAATCGTATTCGCGGTATTTCCAGTTGTTGTGGCGGTTGCCGTAGTACCAGCGTCGCCCGCCCAGCACACCGATGTATCCGCCTCCGCCGTAATAGAGTTGCAGGCCCCGCACACTGCCAAGCTCCTGAAAACGCTCGTAAAGCACGGTAAACTGCAAAGGCCGGTAGCCCGAGCCTATAATTCCTTCAATGGCACCTTTGCCAAGATTTCCACGCAATGTTAATCCGATATCAGAACCGAATCTGAACCCTACAGCCTCCTGTTGTGCTGTACACCATTTAACTTGCAGCAGAAATAAGAACAGCAGAATTAATCCTGCGTAAACCTGTTTGCGCATTAAATTATTCATGATAAGTTCCCCCTGTGTGTGTGTGTAACTGTACAAGTTTACGTGCGTAGAAAGGCAATAACCGGATGCTTTCGATCCTCTGCACAAAATCGCCGGTAATTGGTCGCACATCAGATACAATTCTTTCTCTTACCTTTACGTTACACTCAAAAAATATTTCGTCTATGCGATGCCTCATTGTTGATGATGACGAACTGATCAGAATCGATATTGAAAACCGATTGAGTCAGTTGCCGGGTTTTACATTGGTGGCCTCCTGCGGTTCGGCCACCGAAGCGGCGGCTGTGCTTATGCGCGAACCGGTTGATGTGATTTTCCTCGACGTTCAGCTGCCCAAAATGAACGGACTGGAATTTCTGCGTACACTCGACCAGCGCCGCCCGAAAATCATCATGATGACTTCCAACAAAGAGTATGCAGCAGAAGCATTCGAGTATGAAGTCAACGATTTTCTGGTAAAACCGTTCAGCGACGAGCGTTTTATGCGTTCACTGATGCGCCTTCAAAAAAGCGCCGAAACCACCGCGGCTCCCGCATCTTCACCCGCATCCGACCATGTGTTTGTGAAGGTAAACGGGCTGCTGGAAAAAGTAAGTTTCAGCGACATTACCTATATCGAAGCCATGTCGGATTACATTCAGATACATGCCGCCGGACGAAAATTAGTAGTACACAGCACCATGAAAAACCTGGAACAGTCGTTGCCTGCCCACGAATTTTTCAGGGTCCACAATTCGTTTCTGGTGCGGTTGGACAGTATTTCGCGAATTGATGATAATGCGCTTATTGTGGATGGAAAAGCCATTCCGGTAAGCCGCTCCAAGATGAAACCGCTTATGGAGAGGTTGAAAGTGTTGTAGTTGGTTTCATTATAAAGAAAATTAAAGAAGCGTCCGGTTTTCTCCGTCGAAAGACGAAAGAAAACCGGACGCAACTGTTTTCATTAACGCCGAAGGTGTTAGCTGTAAGCTGCGGAAAGTTTCTACCGGCGAACCCGGTAAACTTTCCGCCCCCTTGAAAGAAGTTTCCAACTTCTTTCAAATTCCCTCAAACAAACCATCTCCAAAAACCCAACCAACCACCGACAAATCGCCCCCAACCACCGAAAAACTCAAACAATTATCATTTCCTGTTGCATCTTGCATACAGATTCAACCACAGCAGCCGGGTTCCACACACGCTCAGGGCTGCATGGTAAAAGACTACGGACCCGCGTATCTGCGGCAGGGGGAGCTGCCAATGATACACTCTTTGAAAGAGGTATAATGTTTGCCCGGGTCCGCCTCCGTCCGAACCATTATACCTCGTACACCCGCCCCAAAAGGGTGGGTGTTTTTTTTAATTCATTAAAGCAAAAACGATAAACGCCAATTCCCATGATCCGCGTAACTTCGTTCCATCACGCTATGAGCAATTTCAGCCATATACATCTGGGCGAGTTGGAGAATATGTCGCGCGGAAACCGGTCGTTTGTGGTGCGTATGCTCCAAACCTGCCTGAAATCCATTCCCGAACAAATGGAAATCATGCAGCAGGGACTTGGCAGCAACAACCGCGAAGAGGTAAAGCTGGCGGCTCACCGTTTGCGTCCGGCTTTTCATTACCTGGGCCGGGCCGACATCAGTACACAACTCGAAAACCTGGAGCACAGGGCATACAGCAGCGGGCGTGATGAACTTCTCGAATCCATCACCTCACTAAGCCACCAGGCGACGCTGGTTGTTACCGATACCCGTGCGGCGCTTGAGGGCTACAACGCCTGAACCGCGCCGGAGTATGCAGCAGCGTAATTTTTTCATTACAGGAAAAGCAGTGCTGGGCTTTCTGCTCATGGCCGCTATTTTCGGTTTTGGCGTTTACCTGGTTTTTCGCTCGCTGCAACAGCTTTCGGGCGAAGTGGCCATTATTAACGAGCCAAACCGCAAACTGGCCCAGTGGAAAGCCCTGCGGGCCAAAGTAAACGAGGCCGCCGACATGGTGCGCCGCTACGCACTCAGCGGAAACGAAGAAGAACTCGACCGGTTCGAAGACCTGCGCATTGATCTTCCGCTCCACATCGATTCGCTGCGGCAGCAACTGCCCGACTCGCTCCGCCACTACACCGACACGCTCGAAGTGCTGGCCGGTGAACGCCTGCAGATTCTTTCGCTCCTCTCGAGCGCACCCGAAGCCGAGGCCGAAGGCAGCGTGCTCGACGAAGCCGTAACCGAACTCAACCGCATACAGCAGGACAGCCGCCTGATGGCCGAAACCACCGTTACGCGCATCAATATTAAACCGCAGCTTAACACCTGGCAAAAGAAAGACAGCGCCGCTGCCCAGACAAAACCAGCAAAAAAACGCCGCCGCAACGAATCGGTGGCATTGCCCGAAACCACCGACTCGGTTGAAGCTCCCGTTACACAGTCCATCACCAAAATCACCTACACCCCGCAGGCGCAGCGCGATGCCGAAATTTACAGCTCGCTTAACCGCCTGCGCTGGCGCGAAAAATTTGCCGAAAAAATACGCAACGAAGGCCGCCTCGAACTGCTCCTGCAAAATCAGGAAGTAGAACAACGCATGGCCGACCTTTCCGAAAACTTCGAAGCACACGAGCTCCGGCAAAGTGCGTTGCTTATCCAGTCGGCCACGGCCTTTGCCGAAAAACGCGCACAGCGCATTGCACAGGCGCTGGCGGTGGCGGGATTCATACTCATTTTGTTTTTTACCCTGCTCATTCACCGCGACAGCCGCCGCTCGATACGTTTACGCATGCAAACCGAACGCGCCCGCGACAATGCCGAAGAACTTGCACAGGCCCGCGAACAGTTTGTGGCCAACATGAGCCACGAAGTACGCACGCCGCTCAACGTAATAAGCGGATTTACCGGCGCACTCATGCGCTCGCCCCTCAACAGCGAACAGCTTAAACAGGTACAGTCGGTAAACCGCGCCTCGCAGTACCTCATTGCCCTCATTAACGATACGCTCGACTATTCGAAAATGAATGCGGGCAAACTGGAGCTCGACAATTTCCCCTTCAGCACGGCCGAGTTGTTCAGCGATATACAATCGGCATTCGAAGGCGAGGCACAAAACCGCGGCATTGGTCTGCGCTGTGTGGCCGACAGCTCCGTACCCGCATTCCTCACCGGCGATCCCATGCGCCTGCGGCAAATACTGTTTAACCTGGTGGCCAATGCCATTAAGTTTACCGCCACCGGCGAAGTAAGCATTACCGCCAAAGCCACACCCGTAAACGATACGGCCGTAGATGTGGTAATTGAAGTAGCCGACACCGGCATTGGCATTCCGCCCGAAAAACTGAACAGCATTTTCGAAGCCTTCAGCCAGGCCGACAGCAGCATTACACGACGTTTTGGCGGCACCGGACTGGGCCTCACCATTTCGCGCCTGCTCACTGAGCGCATGAACGGCACACTCAGTGTAAGCAGCGAACAGGGAAAAGGATCGGTATTTACCGTTTCCATTCCGGGCATGGCTTTGGCAAAAGATCAGATCGCACAAACCGAGGCGCCCAAAGAATACAGCACGCTCAATGGCCTTAAAGTGCTCGTGTGCGACGACGAAGAACTAAACCGCATTGTGGCACAGCAACTGCTCGAACATTACGGTATTGAAGTGTCGGAAGCCGCAAACGGAAACGAAGCCATTGACGCACTCGGCCAACATGAAATACATATCGTGCTTATGGATGTGCAGATGCCCGGACAAAGCGGAATAGATACCGTGCAGCAGATCAGGCAAACACCCGGCATCGAAAACAGTATTGTGGTGGCTGTTACCGGCAACGCATTGCCCGAAGAAAAACAGCGGTGCATGGATGCAGGCATGAACGCATATCTTGCCAAACCTTACACCGAAGAACAACTGCTCGATCTGCTCGTTCAGCTTGACCCCCGGAAAACACCCTGAGCACCGCCATATTTTACCCCTTCACCGAAAATAATCGCGCTTTCTTTTTCTTCATCGTATAATTGACTGAAGAAGGAGGTGCGTATGCTTAATATTTTAATTATTGATGATGATCCGTTAACACGACGTGCATTGTTTTTCGAAATCAGCCGCGCCGGACATCATGTGGAAGCCGCAGCCGATGCGTATGACGGACTAAAGATGACAGAACTCGGAAATTACGACCTGATTATCTGCGACATTATTCTGCCTCAGATTTCGGGGCTCGTATTAAGTGCTTTGCTGCAACAGTTCAGCAACCGTAAAATTCCTTTGCTGCTCATGTCGTCAACCAAAGAATTCAAATCGTTTATCGAGCAGCAGGATTTTGGGGCAATGGGATTTATGCACAAACCGGTAAAGCGTCCACAGTTGAATATGTGGCTTAACCGGATTGAAGAGTTGAAGGGGGAATAAATGCTTTTCAGCGCACGAATTACGCCGGCAGCAATTCAATGGCCCGTTTAAACACCGCAGTAAGTTTAAGTTCGGCCTTGCCTGCCACTTCAATAATTTCGGCAATATCTACCGGCTTTAAATTATCGGGGTCGCATTCATCGGTAATAACCGAAATGGCGGCGCAGGGCAAACTGCCGTGATTGGCGGCAATTACTTCGGGCACGGTGCTCATGCCCACCGCATCAGCACCAATGCGGTGCAGGAAACGGTACTCGGCGCGGGTTTCGAGGTTGGGGCCGGGAACCGATACATACACGCCTTCGCGCAACGCAATCTGCTGTTCGGCGGCGGCCTGTTTGAGCAGCGCATTAAGCACCGGCGAATACGGACGGCTCATATCCGGAAAGCGCGGGCCCCACTCGTTCACATTGGCACCAATAAGCGGATTGCCCGGCTGGAGATTGATATGATCGTCGATGAGCATGAGGTCGCCTTTTTTGAGAGCGGTGTTCATGCCACCTGCGGCATTGGAGATGAAGAGCCATTTTACGCCAAGCAGTTTCATTACGCGCACAGGCAATGTAATTTGCTGCATGGTGTAGCCTTCGTAAAAATGAAAGCGGCCTTTGAGTGCAAGTACTTTTCGTCCGGCCAGTGTGCCGTAAATAAGTTTACCCGCATGAAATTCGACCGTGGCTTCGGGGAAGTGCGGAATATCGCTGTACAGCACTTCAATTTCGGGCACAATTTCGGTAGCCAGATTGCCTAACCCTGTGCCGAGAATAATGCCTGCTTCGGGAGCCTGAATGCCCCGGCTGCGCAGGTAATCGACGGCTGCATTAACCTGTTGCTGATAGTTCATGTGTAACGTTTTTCAGCAGCAACCGCCGCCGTCGTAAAAGAATGTGGAGGGTGAAATAAAAATATCGCTGCGATTGAGCGAGGCCAGCGCATTGGCCGTTTTGTCGCACACGGCCAGCGGCTGGTTCTGCAAAAGCGTATGCCCTTTTTTATCGTCGAAATATTCTTCGCTGCCGAAAAATATGGCTGTTTTTCCGGTAAACACGCAGGGGCCGTCGGCCGGCATCGGATCTTTTATGGCGCACACTTCCACGCTTTCAATGTAAATGAGCTGATCGGTATCGTAGTGGCCGGGAGCGAGAATGCGGTAGGGACGTTTGGCGCGTATTTCCACCGTGCCAAAGCCGGTATCGGTAATCATTTTTATGTATTCGCTCAGCGGTAAAGCACCGCTGAGGCAAAGTGCGCGAAGGCGTTCGTCGTTTTTAAGTGCGTCGGGCATGGCGGTTTCGCAGGTCGGATCGGAAAGCACCAAACGGCCATGTGGCTTGAGTACGCGGTACATTTCGCGCAGGGCTTTTTTCAAATCTTCGGTATCGAAAATATTGAACAAACAATTTTGCGCAGCCACATCAATGGAATTATCTGCCACCGGCAGCGACAGCGCATCGCCTTTGCGTATATCCACAAAATCGTTTTTAAACCAGTCGTTGGTACGCTCAGCCTCTTTCAGGTTTTCTCGGCAGGCATCCATCATTTCATCCACCACATCCACACCAATTACACCAGCCGGGCGGCGACTGAAATACGAAAACTGAAACACTTCCATTCCTCCGCCCACACCCACATAAAGTATGGAAGGATTGTTTACCAGATCGCGCGGATTAACCGTGCTGCCGCAGCCGTAATTCATTTCCAGCATTTTCTTCGGCATATTCAAATCGGGCAACTGCCATACAGGCGTGGTGGTGCAGCACAGACCCACATCGGGTTTCAGCGCAGCATCACGATATACATTCTTTGTGGTTTCGAGATAAGTTTTTGCTACTGTCATGTGGTGTAATATTGATTTACTAATGAAGAGAGTTTTTATAATTATCGCGGATGATCTCGGGATCAACCCCGTTTTTAAACTGACGTACGGCGCGCAAATTGGCAAGCTGCACCCGCAGCCAGTTGTTTTTTTCGTATTTACGGGCCGAAGTGAGTGTGGCGCAGGGCAACACGGCAAATGAAAAAATTTTCCGCGCACGCTGCATGAGGTCGTACTCTTCCATTATCACAAACTTTTCGTTAAACCCGTGCAGTTTTCCGAATGCCTCGCGGGTAACGAAAATGGTTTGATCGCCGCCGCGCAGGTAGAGGCTGTTAAAGCGCGTAAACCACGCGTTCACCCGCAGCAGCAGGCTGCTGCTTTCAAACTTCTGCCTGCACGCGCCAATGTGATGTCCCTGCTGCACGGCTTTTTTTATTGATGCGAGATAGGATGCAGGAGGCAATACATCGGCATGAACGAAATAAAGCACATCGCCCCGGGCTTTGGCGGCACCGGCATTGAGTTGTACGGCGCGGCAGGCTTGCTGTGCCTGCACAAGTGTGGCCTTGTGTTGCAAGGCTATTTCGCAGGTACGGTCGGTGCTGCCGCCGTCGGCTACAATTATTTCGCAGAGGTTTTCATCGGCGTTCTTTGCTAAATGAGTGAGCAGGCGGCCGATGTATTTTTCTTCGTTCAGCGTGGGAATTACAACACTCAGTTTCATGGGCCGGTAATGAAATGATGGTGTGTATTCCAGTCGTCTTCCGTATCCACATCGCTCAGCACGGGCAGTTGGTAGGTCATCAGGCCGAGTTGCTGTGCATCGCGCAGGGTGTCGGAAAGCACGGTATCGGTGCTCCAGTTTTTTCCGCTGAAAAGTGTGGCATAAAGGCGTTTCATGCCCAGCAGGTAGTAGCCGCCATCGGCAGCGGGGCCGGCCACAAGGTCGTAAAGTTCGAGTGCCGAAAAGGCTTCTTTTAAAATGGACGCAGAAATTGCGGGGCAATCGGTGCCCACAATTACAGCCGCATCGCAGCCGGCAGCAAATACATCGGCAAAGGCATTGCACATACGCTGCCCGAGATCGTCGCCGCGCTGTACGCGTATTACGTAATCGGTGCGGCTTTCAAATTCTGCTTCGTAATAATCGCTGTAAAACAGCCATTTTGAAGCTGTAATTTGTTGTGCAGCATTGTGTGTATGCGCAGTAAGCAGACGGTAAATGCGCAGGGCTTCATTGGGCCCGGTGGTGCGGGCAAGGCGTGTTTTCACCTTGCCGTGCACGGCATTTTTCTGAAACACGAGTAAAGCCTGTTTCTGCGTCATAACCTGAACTGCGTGACAATGCGCGAAAGATAGTGGTTTCTGCTCAGGCCACCGAGCCGCCGCAGCTCGAACCTGCACCGGCCGTGCATCCAAAGCAATGCTGGTTAACCACAATGCTGCGCTGCGAAAGTGTTTCGGTATTCCATTCCGATACATGCTGCGATCCGGGTGCATCCACTTTCAGGTCGAGCATCTGGTTGAAATCGCAGTCGTACAGGTAACCGTCCCAGCTTACCGAAACCGTATTCCTGCACATCACATTGGCTGCGGCCGCCGGGTTGTAGGCTCCAATGAGTTTGTCCATGTAGCCTTCGTAATTGCCGCTTTCAATCAGGTAATCGAGAAAGCGGCTTACCGGCAAATTGGTAATGGCAAACAGGTTGTTGAATTCAATTTCCCAGCCTTTGCGGAGTTTCTGTTTAAACTCATGCTCAAGCCCGGCCTGATCGGCAGGAAGAAATGCGCCGGAAGGATTGTACACCAGATTAAGTGTAAGCCCTGTTCCCGGCATACCATAGCCCACGGCATTCAGCATTTTAAGTGCGCGTATGGAACGTTCAAACACACCTTCACCGCGTTGTGAGTCGGTGCGTGCCGCCGAAAAATACGGAAGCGATGAAACCACCTCCACATTATGCGCTTTAAAAAACTCAGGCAGGTCGTGGTATTTCGGGTTCGATACAATGATGGTGAGGTTGCAGCGCACCAATATTTTTTTGCCCGAAGCCGAGAGTTCTTCCACAAACCAGCGGAAGTCGGGATTCATTTCGGGAGCGCCTCCGGTAATATCCACCGTGTGTGCGCCGCTCCGGTTGGCCGCGTCAATGCATTGCTGCATGGTTTGGCGGGTCATAATTTCTTTCCGGTCGGGCCCGGCATCCACATGGCAGTGCTTGCATACCTGATTGCACATTTTGCCCACGTTTACCTGAAAAATTTCGATCTGCGTGGGCGTAAGCGGAAACAGGCTGCTTTCGCGGAGCTTGGTGGTAAAGGCATGAGGCTCGTTGCCAAACGGTATGGCCTGACTGAGAATCTGAAGCTGCCTTTGCGTATCGGATAAGGCGCTGTGCCGCGCCAGAAGTGATTTTGTCATTGACGGAGTTCCGTTTACATAGAAAGCTCTTTGTACTTATTCATCATCTGCACGCCATGCACGAGCGAAGCACCGCCGCGGATAGCCGCAGTTACATGCACCGCTTCCATCATCTGTGCTTCGTCGCAGCCTTTTTCGAGTGCGTCGGAAGTATAAGCATCTATGCAATAAGGGCACTGCACGGCATGGGCCACAGCCAGTGCTATAAGCGATTTTTCGCGGGCGGTTAACGCGCCTTCTTTAAACACATCGCCATAATAATCGAAAAACTTTTTGGCCAGATTCGGCTCAAAATCGGCTATGTTTCCAAACTTCTTGAGATCCTCGGGATTGTAGTAGGTTTTCATTTGCGGTGATGGTTAAGTAATGATGTGTAATATACGCAGTTCTCTTAAAAACGGATTTAGCAAAACCAACCGGGGGCGAATTTCGTTTATCTGAGATAACACTAATTGAAGATCGTGAATTACAACACCGTCCCTTTCCGCAAGAAACTCATTATCATACTATTATCCATCCTTTCCCCCTATATTATTCATGCACAGGAAAAAGATTCTGTACCCGCAGAACCGGTAAAAAAAGTAAAGCGCAACAGGTTTTATGGCTTTCCGGTGTTTTTTTATTTGCCCGAAACCCGTTTCGGAATCGGAGGGGCGGGCATTTATTCTTTCCGGTTTAAAAACGACAGCAACAATGCCCGGCCTTCGCGGGTTAATATAGGATTTGCCGTTACTCAAAACCGTCAGCTATTATTGTACTTACCCTATCAGCTATTCCCACAAAACGGCAAGTTTAACATTTATGGTGAAGCAGGTTGGTACCGATACAATTTCTTCTTCTTTGGCGTGGGCAATGAACAGGCTCCCGATTTTAGGGAACGCTATGCCGTAGATTTTCCACGCCTCCGTGTAAATGCCCTGCGCAGGTTTCGTCCCGGACTGTATGCCGGAGTGAGGCTTTGGTACGAAGACTGGTCGCTTTCTGAATTAGATCCCAACGGACAATTAGTTCAGAAAACCATTCCAGGGAGCTGTGGAGGACGTGTAAGCGGTCTTGGAGTAGTTATGAATTACGATACGAGAAACAATATTTTCTTTCCCGAAAAAGGTGTGCTCATTGAAGCTGCTTTTCAGAGTTTCAGCAAAAACACAGGAAGCGAATTTACCTTTACCCGCACGCTTCTTGATGCTGCCGTGTACGTAAAACCTTTAAAATCGGCCGTGGTGGCAGTAAATGCCATTGCCGACTTCAACACAGGCGCACCGCCGTTTTACCTCATGGCACTCATGGGCGGCACCAAACGTATGCGCGGTTTTTACGAAGGTCGTTTCCGCGACAACAACCTCGTACTGCTTCAAACCGAGTGGCGGCAGCACATCTGGAAACGTTTCGGAGCCGTGGCTTTCGGCGGCACCGGCATTGTGGCCGATAAGTTAAACCACCTGCGCATTGCCGATACGCGTTTTACTTACGGACTCGGTTTGCGCTTTACACTCGATAAAAAAGAACACATCAACATACGGCTCGATTATGGGCGCGGCACATACAACAGTTCAGGTTTTTACCTGACCATTGGTGAGGCGTTTTAAATAACAGATAAATTTCCTGCCCGGGTTCAATCCTGAAAGGCAATAAAAAAAGCGGCCGATAGCCGCTTTTTTTATTTGTGTACTCTTATCAGTGTAAATATATTTTTCTTGTAGAAACAGTTCCGTTTGTTTCTACCCGCACGAAATAACATCCGGTGGATAATGTATTCAATTCAATGCGCGAAGTGGCATCGTTAAGTTCGCGCACGAGCACTTCCTGTCCCATGCTGTTATATACGCTTACGCGGGCGGCTTCGGGTGTTTGCGGGAATGTCACAAACAGCACTCCGTCGAAGGTATGTATGTTTGCCGCATCGGCCGAAACTTCATTCAGGCCCACTGTTAATCCGGCACCAATGCCCAGTGTGGGGTTTTGGTTGTAGGCCAGGTCTTTTACAATAATGGTATCGGCGCCCGCACTAACGCTGAGACGCACCCAGCCGTAATAAATTTGTGTGCTGGCCACAAAGCGAACACCCACGTATTTATCTGTGGCCCCAATCCATTCGCCAAACGCACCGAGCGACGGGGCAATGGCTCCAAGAATATGTGCACCATTATTGGCATACTGCGGATTCCATGTAGAGCCCACATCAATCATATCGCCCAATGTAAGCGTATCGGTAAACGGATAAGTCTGATAGGTGAAACCGGCCGTACCCGCTGCAGGAGGTGTTTCTACATTAATGAGCGCAAGCTGTGCCGGAACTGCATATTGGGTAATGGTGGTATCCAGGGTTTGAAAGGTAAAATCAATAGTACCGTTCAAATCCATATCCAGCCGATACTGTGCCGTATCCGCCACCAAAAAATCGGGCGAAATATCGCGATATACAATTTGTGCATTTAACCCGCCGGCTGTGGCGGTTACTGCTCCTGCCAGTGCCGAATAGGCTTTGAGCTTATCTTTTCGTGTAGCTGTAGTCATGCTTAGTATGAGTTTTGCGAACTAAATGTACGTATTCTGCCTTTAGCCGCAAAGCACAAATCCCGACAACGTGATGTTGCCGGGATTTGTGAACAGTAAAAATGTCAAATCGCTTTTACCGCAGGCCGGTATTGTGGCGGCAGTAATGACTGATAATCTTATCCCCGGTTACTATAATATAATTTTGAGGTAAGTTCTTCCGGCTCTAAAGATAAATTTTGCGCGATGTAACGGTGCCGTCGGCTTCGGTCAATTGAACCAGATAAACGCCTGCGGGCAACTCTCCAAGTTCAATCCTTTCCACCCTTTCAGTAACCGGATAGGTAAGCACTGTCTGCCCCATTGTGTTATATACATGAATTGAAGCGCCGGAAGTCACTTCGGGCAAATTTACAAACAGCGCACGGTCATATACATGCATATACGGCTGCTGTACTTCTGTTTCTGTTTCAGAAGTAATCACAGTTTGTCCGGCAATAATGTATTGATTGGGTTGCGAATTATAGGCGTAGTCTTTAATCAGCAGCGAATCGGATCCGATTGACAGGGAAAGCCTTACCCAGCCATAATGAGGCTGATTGTTTACAGTAAACCTCACGCCCATGAATTTATCCGAAAGCCCCGGCCATTGTCCGATAGTATAGTTACCCGACACATTCACGTACCCGAGATACAAATTCCCGTTTTGCGCACTTTGCTGAATCCAGTCGGTATTCTGAGCACCAATGGTATCACCTGCATTGAGCGCAATTATTTCGGGCGTGGCATAGGCGTAAACCTGAAAAGCCCTTACTGCATTGGCCCCAGGAGGCTGTATGCTGAGCGATGAGTAACCATTGCCATTGGTTGAACTGGAATAACAGTTAACAATCATTTCCGGGTTACCGGCATTGTCCATGTTAATGCTGTACGTTCCACCGATAATCAGGGTATCGGGATTGATGTCGGTATAAACAATCTGTGCACCGGCACCCGAAGCAAGGGTCATGCCGCCTACGGCGGCCGAATACTTTTTGAGTTTGTGTTGTAGATTTGTGTTCATATTTGCCTGTTTTACAGGCAATATACAACAATAACCTATTCCCCTATCAAATAAGTAGATTTTCGTATTAAAAAAAATCCGCACCCGGAAAATTCCGGGCGCGGCAAGAAGAAAATTACTTTTAGCTTAGAGATACACTTTACGTGTAACCATTTCGCCGTTGGGCTGAATGATTTGTACGAGATACACACCCGAAGCCAGTTCGCCCAGCGACACGCGCATGGAGGCTTCGTTGATGCTCTCGGTATAAACTGCCTGACCGGTGGTGTTAAACACCTGCAAGGTTCCGCCAAGTGGCATTTCCGGGGTGAGGTTTACAAAGAGGGTGCGGTCATACACATGCACTGCGGGCGTACCGGCGGGCTGTTCGGCCAGGCCAACAGCGGTGGTTTGACCGGCAGTTAAACCCTGCCCGGCCACCGAGTTGTAGGCATATTCCTTTATGGTTATCTGCTGACCGTTTGCGCTTACCGAAAGGCGGGCCCAGCCATAATGTGTTTGTGCTCCGGCGGCAAAACGAATGCCGATGTATTTATCACTGACCCCTATCCAGTTTCCGAAAGCAGGGCCGGGCTGAGGTGCAACTGCGGCAAGGTACTGTGTGCCGTTGTTTATAGTTGCATTTTGCCAGTCGGGGGCAGAGGGGCGAATACTGTCGCCTGCATTAAGTGCCGTGGGTACGGGGTATGCATTCATAAACAAATTACCAAGAACGGCATTGGTGTTTGGTGCATTTACTTCCACAACAGCATAGGCATAAGTACCCCCTGAGGCTGAATCAGTGTAGAATATTGCGTAAAGATCCAATTCCACAGCGCTGTTTCCATCCAAATCGAGTGCGTACAACGCGTTCGAGTCAAGAACCACATCAGGCATAAGATCAGTATGCACAATTTGCCCGTGTACAGCAGCTGCAGCCGTAAGCGAACCGGCTGTAATGGAGTAAGCCTTTAATTTTTGGGTAAGTGTTTTATCCATTCTAACAGAGTTTAGGACTACAAGAGGTAATTATTAATTACAGTTGCAACCCGTTGATTAGCTTGGGATATTATTAAAAATACACCTTCCTGCTAACTTTCTGCCCGTCGGCCAACACTAATTGTATAAAATATACGCCCGAAGCAAGATCGCCCGCTCCCACACGCATCGACTGTTGGGTGATGGTTTCGGTGTGCACCAACTGTCCGGTGGCGTTATACACTTCAAGTATTCCGTCGGGTACGGTTTCGGCAGGAAGATTTACAAAAATTGTGCGGTCATACACATGAATCTGAGGAATGCCTGCCGTGTTTTCTTCCACGCCAATGGAATTGGTTTGCCCGGCGGTAAGACCAATACCGGACGCGGAGCGGTAGGCATAATCTTTTATGGTAATCAGACTCGCTGCACTGTCTATCGACAGGCGCACCCAGCCGTAGTGCAACTGATTGTTAATGCTGAAACGTACACCCAGGTATTTATCCGTTGCACCGGGCCAGTAACCATACGCACTGGTTACACTGTTAAGAGAAGCTACCGTTGCGAGGTACTGATACCCGGAAGCAAAAGAGGTATCGCGCCAGTCGGTCGACGACGGACTGATGCTGTCGCCGCTGTTCAATGCATAGGGGAACGGAACCATTGACTGATAAAGGGCGCCGAGGGTGGCCGTATTATTGAAAACTAACTGATAAAACGCATTTACGGAAGAATTTGAATCGGCATAGGAGTACAACAACATCTGCATTTCGGGCAGCCCGTCATTATCCATGTCCAGGTTGTAATTGGAGGGAGTGGTGATGTTTATATCCGGCAAAATGTCGGTATAAACAATCTGCCCGTGAGCCGCAGCTGCAGCCGTAAGCGAACCGGCTGTAATAGAATATGCTTTTAATTTTTTGGTAAGTGTATTATCCATTTGAAGCGGGATTTAGTAGTAAATATACTGCGAAATCCCCTGCCTGTTTGGAGAATCCGGTTCTTTTAACACTTTAAAAATACACCTTGCGGCTTATTTTCTCCCCGTTGGCAAGTACCAATTGCACAAAATATACCCCCGAAGCAAGATCGCCCGCGCCCACCCGCATCGACTGTTGGGTAATGGTTTCGGTGCGCACCAACTGTCCGGTGGCGTTATACACTTCAAGTATTCCGTCGGGAACTGTTTCGGCCGGCAGGTTTACAAAAATTGTACGGTCATATACATGAATCCGGGGAATGCCCGCCGTGTTTTCTTCCATGCCAATGGCATTGGTTTGCCCGGCGGTAAGGCCAATGCCCGGCGCTGCCTGGTATGCATAATCTTTTATGACGATCTGACTCACTGCACTGTCTATCGACAGGCGCACCCAGCCGTAATGCAACTGATTGTTTATGCTGAAACGTACTCCAAGGTATTTATCGGTTGTGCCGAGCCAGTAGCCATACGTATTGGTTGTACTGTAATAAGTAGTCACCACAGCCATATACTGACGACCTCCTAAAGCAGAAGTATCGCGCCAGTTGGGCGATGATGGGCTGATACTGTCGCCGCTGTTCAAAGCAAAGGGGAAGGGAACAAATACCTGATAAAGATCGCCGAGGGTGGCTGTATTATTATAAGCTAACAGATAAAACGTAGTTAACGAATAAATGGAGTCGGCATACGAAAACAACAGCATATCCATTTCGGGCTGCCCGTTATTATCCATATCCAGGTTGTAATTGGAGGGGGTGGTAATGTTTATATCCGGTGAAATGTCGGTATAAATAATCTGCCCGTGAGCAGCCGCCGCAGCCGTAAGCGACCCGGCTGTGATTGAGTAGGCTTTTAATTTTTTGGTAAGTGTATTGTTCATTTGAAGCGGGTTTGACATGAAATATGCTGCAAAATCCTCTGCCGGTCAGGGAAACGCGGTTTATTTAAACACTTTAAAAATACACCTTGCGGCTTATTTTCTCCCAGTTGGCAAGCACCAATTGTACAAAATATACACCCGAAGCAAGATCGCCCGCGCCCACCCGCATCGACTGTTGGGTGATGGTTTCGGTGCGCACCAACTGTCCGGTGGCGTTATATACTTCAAGTATTCCGTCGGGAACTGTTTCGGCAGGAAGGTTTACAAAAATTGTACGGTCATATACATGAATCCGGGGAATGCCCGCCGTGTTTTCTTCCATGCCAATGGCATTGGTTTGCCCGGCGGTAAGACCAATGCCCGGCGCGGCGCGGTAGGCATAATCTTTTATGATGATCTGACTCACTGCACTGTCTATCGACAGACGCACCCAGCCGTAATGCAACTGATTGTTGATGCTGAAACGTATTCCAAGGTATTTATCTGTGGCTCCGGGCCAATTACCATACGTATAGGTTGTAGTGTAATAAGTTTCTACCACACCCAGATACTGTAGGCCTCCTGCAATAGAAGTATCGCGCCAGTTTGGCGACGAAGGGCGGATGCTGTCGCCGTTGTTCATGGCAAAGGGGAATGCCCCGAGTGGAGGATAAACACTGCCAAGTGTAGCCGTATAATTAAACACATACTGATAAAACCCATTTAACGAATAGATGGAGTCGGCATAGGAATAAAAAATAAACTGCGTTTCGGGCTGCCCGTTGTTATCCATATCCAGGTTGTAATTGGAGGGAGTGGTCATGTTTATATCCGGCGAAATGTCGGTATAAATAATTTGTCCGTGAGCCACTGTGGCGGCGGTTAACGAGCCGGCCGCGAGTGAGTATGCTTTAAGTTTCTTTTGTAGGTTTTCGTTCATAAGAAGGTTATTTAAACCACTGTTTTGTTTCTGTATAAAGATGCATTAACCGCGGCCGCCATGGCATCAGTATCGAGGTTTTCGCCAACGAAAGCGGCAATTCTGTCGGCTGCATCGGCGGGGTCTTCCACTACATGACGGTAATGAAGTTCGAGGGTTGCCACATGGGGCTGGGCTTTCATCCAGGCCTGTGCTTTTTCGGCCTGTTTGGCCATGGCATCGGCCAGCCCGGCGGGGAAGGTTTTGCCATCGGTGGCGCGGCCGGTCATTTTCAGTTGCGACTGCAATACTTCGTGCAGGTCGCGGTGCATGTAAATGATTTTGTACGAAAAACCGGGCGGCAAAAACTGCAGCAGCGGGGCTACCACTTTTACGGCTTTTCCGTCGGCCTCGGCCAGCCAGGTATTGTCGATATGGAGGCGTTTTACGCGGTCGTCTTCGAGGTAGCCCTGCGGGTTGTGATCGTCGCTCAGGCGTTTATCGTCGGTTACGGTTTGCAGTCCGCCGGCACGCAGCATTTGCATGAGCATGGATGTGCCCGAGCGGGGCATACCCGAAACGATATAAATGGTGCGGCTGATGTGATTCATGATGAAGTTTCGGTGATACTCGGCTTTTTCGTGATTGGCCAGCGGGCCTTCGTAGAGTTTCACGAGCCAGTGATGTGCGCGGCTGTTTCCGGGCTGCAGGTGAACGGTAAGCGAAAACGCTTCGGCGGCGCGGTCGTGCATACCGGCTTTCATGAGTGCTTCGCCCAGGTGGTAGTGAGCCGAGGGGAAATGATGCAGCAGCCCCACGGCGTTAAGGGCTTCGTCTATGGCCTGCTCAATTTTATCCTGCCTGAGCAGGGCCACTGCCAGCCCGTGGTGCGCCAGGGCATTGTCGGGGTCGATGGCGAGGGCGCGTATGAATGCGCGTTCGGCATCGCGCCAGTTGCGGGTGGCTATGTACGACTGGCCGATAAGCTGGTGTACACCCGGATTGTGCGAGGCCGATTTTTCGGCACGTTGCAGGGCCAGCAGGGCTTTGCGGGGGCGGCCTTCGGCAAAGAGCAGGTTGCCTTCGAGCACATCGAGCGCAGGCAAATCGGTGTGGCGCTCATTGGCACTGCGTATGCGATCTACCACATTGCGGGCATCGGCCGTGCGGCCAAGCTGGAGGTAGCAGCCAATGAGGCGCAGCGTGTAGCGCATAATGAAAGGTGCCTGCGCGTGAAGTTCTTCGAGAATGGGCAGCGCCTCGGCCGGGCGGCGGGTGTTGAGGAAAACGCGGGCCAGGTAAAAACGGCTTTCGAGCGTAACGGCTTTCACCGTTTTTTCGGCATCCTCGCCGGGCGCTTCAATGTAGCCCAGTTCCACAAGCTGTTTCAACGCTTCCTGCGCCGCCCAGGGATCTTCGCGAAACTCGCCGGGATGCTGGCCGCTGCGGCCTTCCACATTTTCCCAGCTTGGAATGCGGGGCGGAATTTCGGTCTGCTCAAAGGCCTGTGCAAGCACGCGCCCGTCCATATCTTCACCGGCCGGAATGCCAAACAGCGTAAGCACCGTGGGTGCAATATCGAGCAGGGTGGCGCCGTAAATGCGGTCGTCTTTGCGTATGCCCGGGCCGCTGATGCACAGCACGCCGTAGGGCGCATGTTCGTGCGCGGGTGCCGCCGGGTCGTTGGGCAGTTGGCGCGGACGAAGATGGTCGGAATGGAAGCCGTGGTCGGAGAGCAGCACAAATACCGTATCCTCGCCTGCCAGTTCCATAAGCCGCGCCAGCATCATGTCGTGAAAGCGGTAAGCCGCATTCATCACGCCCTTGAATAGCTCGAAATCTTCCACGTTGGTATCGGGAAGCATGGGCGGATGATACTTCATGAACAAATGCCCGAACTGGTCAATTTCGTTCATGTACAGCGCCAGAAATTCCCATTCGCGGTTTTCCATAATCCATGTGGCGGCGGCATGATAGGTCGAACTCTGCGCCAGCAGCACGGCAATGGAGGCCAGGCGGGTGTCTTTTTCCTGGTCAATTTTTTTCAGGTCGGGCACAAAGGGCATGAGGTGCGCCCAGGTAAGCTCGGCCGGATGTACGCGGCATTGGGCCAGCGTTTCGGCCAGTTCGGGCGGATGCACCGAGTTTTCGGCCACCGGCCACGGCTCATCCACCCGGCCCTTGCTGCGCGAAAACTGGTTCGACACCGCCACCCCGTCAATGGGCTCGGCCGGATGGCTCGGCCACCAGCCCACCACATGCGATTTAATATTGTTTTGCTGAAGGATGTTCCACAATGCCTTCACCTTACGCGAGGTAACCGTGCTCGGCCTTATGTTTCCCGTATTCGGATCGGGCTCCACAAAGCCCAGAATACCGTGTTTGTCGGCCGTTTTGCCCGTGGCAATGGAAGTCCAGAGCATGGGCGAAAGCGGCGGATCGAGCGTGGCAATATTGCCAATCACGCCATTATCTATCAACTGCTGCAGGGCGGGCATATAACCGGCATCGAGCAGGGGATGAATCATTTTCCAGTCGGCCGCATCCCAGCCGAGCAGGATAACCCGTTTAGCTTTTCTGCTCATTGCCCGTAATGTTTTGCCCGGCAGCCCTGCGGGCCTCCCTCCAGGCTTTTAATCCCTGCCAGCCAAGCGCCAGCAATCCCAGCGAACCTTCGGGAGGAACCTGGTATTGGGGTTTGGGGTCTTTGTCTCCGGTTGGTTGCCCGGATGGTGAAGTTAAATTCATGCGTTAAAATTGACGAAAAAAACCGTTCAAAGTTGCCTTAATTGTCGGATTATGTATATTAGAGGCAATTCAATTAATTCAAAATTCATTATCCATTCCTCCAATGAAAACAGGAGTAATCAAATTCTTTAACGCCACCAAAGGCTACGGATTTATTAAAGATGACGAAACCGGAAGAGAAGTTTTCGTTCACGTTACCGGTCTCATCGATCAACCTATCAACCAGGGTGATAAAGTATCATTCGAAATCTCAACAGGCCGAAAAGGCGACAATGCGATTAACGTAAAGAAAATCTGATACACCATTCTCCCACGGCTTCATGCTCCGCTTTCCACACAAAGCGGAGCATTTTTTATTCTCATCTTTGCATTTAATCTAAACCCAATTCGCATTCGCTTGTTTACTCAGGCAGTTTATGTTCAATTTCATTCGAAAACATTTCCGGGCTCTCAGTATTGTCTCACTCGTGTTGGTGCTGGCATTTACGGTATTCTCTGTATTTACGCTGCGCCGCATTTCGTTCGATTATGATTTCGAGAGTTTCTTCCCTACCGATGACCCCGATCTTGAAGTATATCTCAAGTTCCGCAACACCTTCGAATACGATAATGAATATGTGCTGCTGGCCATAGAAAACAAAAAAGGCGTTTTCGATTCCACCTTCCTTTCCCGCGTCAGCAGTTTTTCCGATTCGCTCCGCGAACTTCCCGATATTACGCGCATCACTTCGCCGGCAGATATTGAAAACACCATCATCTCCGATCTGGGCGCCATGCGTGTGCCCTACCTGCATATTTCCGAACCTGAACGGTATGCCGAAGATTCGGCGCTGATTTACCGTTCGGAAGAACTGCGCAGTACATTCTTTTCGAAAGATGCCCGTTCGCTCTGCATTTTCATAAAAACCACCGAAGGCATTTCCAAACAAAAATCCGATTCACTGCTGCAACGCATGAATGCTTTACTCGATCAGTACAAGTTCGATAAAGTACACATGGCGGGCAAAATGAACGGACAAAAAGTATATCTCGAAAAACTGCAGAGCGAGTTTGTGGTGTTTTTCATTGCTTCGTTTTGTCTGGTGGTTCTCTTTCTGGCCATTTCGTTCCGCTCGTTCTGGGGCGTGTGGGTGCCGGTGGTAATTGTGGTACTGGCTATTTTGTGGACACTGGCGTTAATGACTTTAACCGGCAAAGCACTCGATATTATGACCGTACTGCTGCCCACCATGATGTTTGTGGTGGGCATGTCGGACGTGGTGCATATTGTCACAAAATACCTCGAAGAACTTCGCGATATAAGGATGCAGAGCGGCACGTCCAACCGTTTCGAGGCATTGATAAAAACCATTAAGGAAGCGGGGTTTGCCACGTTTATCACTCTCATTACCACGGCGTTGGGCTTTCTTTCGCTGCTCAACTCGCACATCAAACCCATCCGCGATTTTGGTATTTATACTTCGGTGGGTGTGTTTGTGGCGTTTGTGCTGGCCTACTCCATTATGCCGGTGGTTCTTAACGTGCTGCCCGAACCCAAACTGAAACTCGAAAGCCGCTCGTCGCTGTTCTGGGACAAACGTTTGCACAGGTTGTTGCGCTGGATTTTGCGAAACAGCAAAACCATTGCCGTTTGCACCGTGGTGCTGGTATTTTTATGCATTGTGGGAATATTTAAAATAGAGCGCAACAATTACCTCATCGAAGGCTTAACGCGCAACGATGACCTGCGCAAGGATTTCGATTTCTTCGAAAAGCAATATTCCGGCGTAAGGCCGTTTGAACTTCAGCTCACACCCGCAAAACCCGGGCGCACACTGTTGGGCAGCGACGAACTCCGCGCCATAGACACACTCGAACATTTCCTCAAAACCCGCTACGGCGTGGGCTTCCTGCTTTCGCCTGCCACGGTGGTAAAAGCCGTAAACAAAGCCCTGCACAACGGCAACCCCGACTATTTCAAACTCCCGCCCACCGACAGCGCCATTGCCGAAGCCGTGGACATTGCCGCCCCGTTTCGCAAACGAAAAGAATACAAAATCCTGCTCACCACCGACGGATTAACCGGACGTGTAACCGGAAAGATGAATGACATAGGCAGCCGCGAAGTATTTAAACTCAACGACAGCCTCCAGCACTTCCTGCAATCGACTCCGGTAATGAAAAACATTACTATTACCATTACCGGCGGCGCCACCATGCTCGATAAAAACAACGAATATCTGGTGGTGAATACCCTGCAGGGGCTGGCACTTTCCATTCTGGTGGTGGCGCTTATTATTGCGCTCATTCACCGCTCGTGGCGCATGGTTATTATTGCGGTAATTCCCAACCTTCTACCCATTGTGTTTATTGGCGGATTGATGGGCTGGTGCGGCATAGAACTGAAATCGTCAACGTCCATCATTTTCTCCATTGCCTTCGGCATTGCCACCGACGATACCATACATTTTCTGGCGCGGCTGCGGCTGGAAAGAATAAAAGGGAAATCGTTTCCGCTGGCGGTAAAACGCACGTTCCTTTCTACAGGAAAAGCGGTAATTGTAACCTCACTTATTTTATGTGCGGGATTCTTTACACTTATCGGATCGGGGTTTGAAAGCACATTTTATTTCGGGCTGCTGGTGAGCATTACATTGTTTGTAGCCGTGCTTACCGATTTATTGCTTTTCCCTTTGCTGGTGCTTTGGTTATCACCGCGCAAAAGTGTTGCGGCCAAAACCGAATCAGAAAAATAATTGCGCCTTTGTATATCTACGGTTGCAATACACTTGTTACTCATCGCCCATAAACCGCCCGAAAAAACGTGCGCAGCTGCCGTATTTCCTGCGTGTACGTTGGGCCAGCCAGATACCTGTGGCGGCACCTACGGCCAGAATGGCAATAACGGTGGGCACCACCCAGTTTTCGGTGGAGGAATTAAAAATAATTACGGCGGGAATGGATGCCAGGAAAAGCGGAAACAGGAAAAGCTGCATCCAGAAAACACCCTCCACAAAAAACTGAATGAAACGCTGCATTTATTTATTGATTGAAGCGATGAACAACTGCCAGCGCGGGTCGTTTCGCAGCGGGGCGAGATCGGCCTCGGTGGTGGCGCGGTTTTGGTCTTTGAAGCCGAGACCGGCGGCTTGGGTGAGTGCCTGAAAGGCAAGATCGGGCATACCGAGGCGCGAGTCGAGGCAGGCGCGCATGTAGGCCCACTCGCTGTTGGTGGGGTCAATGAGGGAATAGGTGGTTATGAGTTTGTCGGCGCCGTTGGGGTTGTTGCTTTTGAGAGCGCGGTTGCTGTATGAGTAGCAGAGCAGGCTGGCATAGCCGCGCACTCTTTTGCGCATCATTTCCTCGGGGCTGCCTTTGGGTGCTTCAAACAGGCGGGCGGTGTTGGCCTGCCACCAGGCCGGGTCTTTGGCAAAAACCGATTCCTGAATTTCGGTTTGAAGTTGTTTTTCTTTTTCCTCGGCGGCTTTGCGGGCGGCGCTGTGCTGTTTCATGCAGGCACTTGTGGCAATGCTGCTGCGCTTTGGGGTGCTGAGTTGTTGTAATTGTGCGGGATGATTTTGCAGGCAGTTTTTGGCATCGATAAAAAGCGCGGCGGCGAGGTCGCAGTCCGACTGGCCGAGCGAGTCGATGCGGGCCGCGGCAGCATTGGCAAAATGTGTGGCGGTATTTTCGCCGGCCTGTTTGCTTTGCAGCAGCACGGCATCAAAAGCCAGCGCCAGTGTGTGGGCCGGTGGCCAGGCATGTTCGCCGGCAAAGAGGTAAAGTCCGGCGCCGGGGCTGGAGGCAAACCAGTTTCGCATTTCGAGGTAATTCATATCGCCCAGGCCAGCCACACCGCACACGGCAATATGCGCGGGCAAAGCCTCTTGCGGAGCGGCCGAACAAAGCACCACGCCCGCCGCCTGCTGCACTTCGGCCAGCGAAGCCGCTGCGCGCGCACCTCCCGAAAAGCCGCAGATAAAATACTTAGCCGTATCCATGCGAAACAACTGCGGCAATGACTGTTTCACCGCCTGCAAATGCGATTCCATGACCGACACTCCTACCCCATTGCCCGCCACGTCTGACCCCACAAACACAAACCCCAGCGAGTCGGCCAGCGATTTATACAATTGCAGCGGCAAACTCCCGCTCGCATGTGGATCGAGAAAAAGAATTACCCCCGCAGGCTTTGCACTGTCGGCCGTGGGCGGAATGTACAACTGAAACCGGCTGCCATCGCCCGCATTCCAGGCCTGAATGGTGCCACGGTTCACCGCAGGCTTTACCGCCACAGCCGCCACCGAATCAGAAACATCCGACACCTGAGCCGCCTCCCTGCAGCCCGAAAACACCCACAGCAGAAGCACTGCCACCGAAAAACGTATCATTTTTCAAAGGTCATAAATTCTGCAAAGCTGGCCAAACTACGGCCGCTATTGCGTACTTTCGGGCACTATGGCCGAATCAGCTACCGACCCGCTGCTGTTGCTCATCCGCTCACTTACTACCGGCGAAAAAAATCATTTTCATCGCTCGGTTTCCAAAGGCGGCGACAACAAATACCTTATTCTCTTCAACATCATTGAAAGCCTGCCCGAAGCAAGCGAAAAACAGATACAAAGCGAATACAAACGCAAAACAGGCAACACCGGCCAGTATGCCCGCATAAAAGCCTATTTGTATCACCGCGTTATTGAATCGCTGTCTGATTATCACACCCGCAACGTGCCGCGTGTGGAAATTCACGAACTTCTTAAACAGGCCGAAGTTCTTTTACTCAAACAACTCCGCACGCCCCTGCGCGATGTGCTTAAACGCGCCCGCCAGCTTGTAGAAGATGCCGAAGCCTGGGAAATGATGCCCGAACTCATCTGGCGCGAAAAAGCAAGCATACCCATCGAACTCTCGCCCGACGAAATTTATGAGCAGATACAAAAACTCAATCTTCAGCTTAGCGAGAGCCTGAACAACATACACGAACTGCACGAAATAGGCGACATCTCCTTCCTGCTGGCCACCGAAACCAACAACGAGTTCAGGTATTCCGAAATCGAATACAGGGAACGGCTTGGCAGAATTACTTCCAACCCCACTTTCCAGAAACCCTTTGCCGCCTTCAATTCCGAACGTGCCCGCATAAGCGTGCTTTCCATGCGCGCATTTTATTACCTCGCCGTTAACGACTACGAAGGCTTTGTGCGCGAAGCCGAAAAGTTGTTCGAGCGGCTGCGCCATTCAGAAAAAGCCACCACCGAGCATTACCTGCGCTACGCCAACAACCTGGCCAATGTAATTGTAGCCCTGCACCTGCTCAAACGCCCCGCCGATGCCCTGCCCTACCTTACCGAATTCGAAAAACTGCTGCAACTGCTGGGCAGCATGGGCTTCCGCGAAAAATACAACCCGCTTTACGTTCTCTACCTGCTTTCGCGCGCACGTATTTTGTTTGCCCTCGACCGTTTTACCGAAGTCATAGAATTGCAGGCCCAGTTTATTGCCATTGAAAGTGCCGTATTGTGGTCGGCGGCTACCAACTGGCGCAGGCAGCAGTTTTTCATTCTGCTTTCGGGTGCCTACCTGCTCGACAATCAGCCCAAAATTGCCTCGCGCATTATTTCCCGCGCACTGCAGGATGACTCGGGCCGCAAACGCCCTTTTGCCGAAGAACTCAGGCAACTGGAACTGGCCATAAGCTACGACCTGAACGACGAAGACCGCATGGAAAGCCTCATTGCCAGCCTGCGCCGCAAACAAAACAAACTCGATCCCAAAGAACAGCTCACCGGCACCAATGCCTACGAAACGGCCTGCTACGTGGGCTGGACCGAACTCATGCACCACCGCGGACAACAGCCTGAGCAAAAATTAATTTTCCGTCAGCTCTACCACGAACTCACCACACAACGCCTGGGCAAGCCCGAACACGACGAACGCACACGATTCGTGTTTGAACGCTGGATTAAGAAAAAAGCGGATGAGGGAGAGGGCTAAAAAAACCGAACTGTGGATGCGGAGAGAGTAACGGGGTGAAGTTCCTTCAAACTGCACCCTGATCCCCTGCGTAAATCTCTCTGCCGCATCCACAGTTCGGTGTTAAAACCGCCCGATACTGTAGTCGTTTAAAACCGGTTCCGTTTTTCCGAATACAGATGGATTTCTGTAATTGAAATCCGGGCACAAGTGTAGCAGGTTTGTTTTTTTTGCTCAAAACTTATTCGCATAAAAACTACGCTGAATCGTTTTAAATATACACCTCAAATAAATGATTACCAGTACATTAAAAACAAACAGGCATACCAAAGCCCCATGTTTTCAACTATGTTTTTTGCCACAAGGGTGCAATCATTTCTCGTTTTATCACCATACTTACTTTTGACTAACGGTTTACAGGTGCAAGGATGAAACTGATGTTTGTTTAAACAAGTAAAACGACGTGATTAAATCCTCTTCAAACATCCTGTAACGATTTAGTAATTAATAAATCTTTCTTACTTTACAGCCTGAATGCCCACACAGTTTTCACACCTTCTCAGGCAGACCGGTTTATGCGGGCTACTGTTTCTTTGCGGTTGCACTTCACAACCTCAAACGCCGAAACATTTGTTCGGGTGGAACTTTACACCACCCGGGCAATTTAAGCCGCAGAAATTTGCCGACCCGATGATTGGCACCGATGCACACGGACATACTTTTCCCGGTGCCACGGTTCCGTTTGGCATGGTGCAGCTTAGTCCCGATACGCGGCTCGATGGCTGGGACGGTTGTTCGGGTTATCATTATTCCGATACGTTTATTTACGGCTTTTCGCACACCCACCTCAGCGGCACGGGTTGCAGCGATTATGGCGATATACTTCTTACACCCGCCGCGGCCCGTCCGCCGCTCTACAACGGGGCAAACGGAAAAGCCGGTTACCGGTTTTCATTTGCGCACAAAAACGAACATGCCGAAGCCGGATATTATTCGGTGAAGGGCGATAACGGAATTTTCTGCGAGCTCACGGCATCGCCGCGCACGGGTGTGCATCGTTACACTTTTCCGCAGGGAGCAGAGGCACATTTGCTGGTGGATCTGGTACACCGCGATGCAGTTACTTCATCGGGACTGCGTATTGAAAACGACAGTACCATAAGCGGCTGGCGGCACTCCGAAGCCTGGGCGCGCGATCAGAAACTCTGGTTTTCGGCCACATTCTCGGCACCGTTTACAGCCGAAATGTTCGGCAACGACAGTGCGAAAACCGGCAGCGAATTGAGCGGCAAGGCACTGAAAGCCATTCTGAAATTTGGCCGCCTCAGCAAACCGCTCGAAGTAAAACTTGCACTCTCGCCGGTGAGCACATCAAACGCCGCACAAAACCGCCAGGCCGAAACAGCCGGCATGAACTTCGACGCAGTGCGCGCTAAAGCCACCGATCATTGGAACAGCGTGCTTGGCAAAATAGAAGTGAAAAGCAATTCGGAAACACAACAGCGCATTTTTTACTCGGCACTTTACCACTGCTACATTTCGCCAAACGTTTATAGCGATGTAAACGGCGAATACCGCGGCCCCGATGGAAATGTTCACCGCGATACCACACGCGAGCATTACACCGTGTTTTCGCTTTGGGACACTTACCGCACGCTGCATCCGCTGTTTACCATTCTCGAACCCGCACGCACGGCCGATTTCATACACACCTTCACCGATTTTCACCGGCAAAGCAAACGCCTGCCCATGTGGGAACTTTCGGCCAACGAAACCAACTGCATGATTGGCTACCACGGCGTTTCGGTAATTGCCGATGCGTGGACGAAAGGCATTCGTAATTACGACACACTTGCCGCACTGCAGGCCATGCTCGAAACCGGCAACGGAAATTACAGGGTGCAGCCCGCTTTCCGCGAAAACGGTTTTGTGCCCGGCGAAGAGGCCGAGTCGGTTTCGCAAACACTGGAATATGCCTACGACGACTGGTGCATTGCAAAAATAGCCGCCCGCGCCGGAAACAAAAAGGAAGCCGAAAACTTTGGTCTGCGCGCCCAGTACTGGAAAAACCTTTTCGACCCGCAAACAAAGTTTTTCCGCGCCCGCCGCCGCAATCAGTTCACCGAACCATTTATCCCCGAAGAAGTAAACATACACTACACCGAAGCCAATGCCTGGCACTACAGCCTGTATGTGCCGCAAAGCATAAACGAACTGAAAACACTGCACGGCGGCGACGAACAGCTTACCGCATTCATCGACAAACTCTTTACCTCACAATCCGAAACATCGGGCCGCGAACAGGCCGATATTACCGGACGCATAGGCCAGTATGCACACGGCAACGAACCCAGCCACCACACGGCTTACCTCTACGCCTGGACCGGCCACCACTGGAAAACGCAGCAACGTGTACGCGAAATTTGCGAAACACTTTACACCGACAAACCCGACGGACTTTGCGGCAACGACGACTGCGGACAGCTTTCGGCCTGGGCGGTAATGAGCATGGCCGGTTTTTATCCGGTTACACCCGGACAGCCGCTGTATGTAATTGGTGCGCCTCAATTTGAAAAAATAATCTTCCATCTCGATAATCAGAAAACATTTACCATTTCCACCGGCGGAAAAGGCAATTACATTTCATCGGCCCGGTTTAATAACCAGGATTACAATAAAGTGTGGATAAGCCACGAAAGCATAATAAACGGTGGCGAACTAAATTTCACGCTTTCCGAAACACCTGATAAAAAATGGGGCGCAGCCCCTGAAATGCGTCCGCCCACGCCTGCTGAAACCGGTTCGCTTACATTATCACCACGCATCGTTTCGCTGAAAGAAGATTTTGGGAAAAGTCTTCAGCTTACTTTTTTCACTCCGCAGGAAGGCGCCGAAATTTTCTGGAAGAAAAAAGAAGAAACCGAATGGAAGAAATATTCATCCACCCTCAATTCAGGTTACGGAAATTACTTAGTATTTGCCACGCGCCCCGGCGCGGCCCACAGCGATACGCTGAGCATGAATTTTGTGCGGCCACCGGCCTGGAAAGGCATAAACTGCAATAAAGATTATGCGCCGCAATATGCCGCATCGGGCCCGCGGGCATTGATAGACGGGATAAACGGCACTTCCGATTTCCGCACCGGCGACTGGCAGGGATTTGCCGAGAAGGAAGTGGAATGGATTATTGATCTCGACGGAAAAACCAATGTGCAAAATGTGGCGGTTGATTTTTTGCACGATCAGCGTTCGTGGATTTTCCTGCCGCGCGAAGTGGAGTTTTTGATTTCTTCCGACGGAAAAAATTTCACCTCAGTATCTGTCGATAAAAAGAATTTCGACGATCATACCGGCGATCCTAAAATTATGCCTTACACAGCCGTCATAAACAAAGACATTACGCATCTGAAAATAATTGCCCGCGGTTTGGGCATTTGCCCCGAATGGCATTTGGGCAAAGGAAACCGGGCCTGGATGTTTGCCGACGAAATAGTAATTACTCCTTCAAAATAACCACGCCATGAACCGCAAAAAATTCATTACCCGTGCAGCACTGGCTGCATTGTTTGCCGGAGCAGCCACGCCGGTTTCGGCAGCGGGCAAGAGGCGGAAGAAAAAGCAAAATCCTGAAAGCCGCGCAGGCGGCCCCATGAGCATTGCCACCTGGAAGCACGGCATGGAAGCCACTGCCGAAGCCATGCGGGTGATGCAAGAAGGCAAATCGGCATTGGACGCGGCTGAGGCGGGTGTGCGGGTAACCGAAGCTGACAAAACAAACACCAGCGTGGGCCTCGGCGGCTTTCCCGACCGCGAAGGCATTGTAACACTCGATGCTTCGATAATGGAAGGCAGCGGACGTTGCGGCTCGGTGAGCTTTGTGCAGGGCATCGATCATCCCATTACGCTTGCACGCAAAGTAATGGAAGATACGCCGCACGTAATGCTTACCGGACGCGGTGCCGAAATGTTTGCACAAAGTCTGGGCATGGTGAAACACCCCAATACACTCACCGAAGTATCGCGCAAGGCCTGGGAAAACTGGCTTAAAGAGAAGCAATACAAACCAATAATCAATATCGAAAACCACGACACCATTGGTTTGCTTGCACTCGACCAAAACGGCAAACTGGCCGGTTGCTGCACCACGAGCGGACTGGCGTTTAAAATGCACGGCCGCGTGGGCGACTCGCCCATTATCGGTGCCGGTTTGTTTTGCGACGAAGAAGTGGGCGCCGCCACCTGCACCGGGCTTGGCGAAACCGTGCTGCGCACATTAGCCTCGCACACCGCCGTAGAACTCATGCGACACGGAGCCACGGCGCAGGAAGCCGCCGAAGAAGCCATACACCGCATTGTAAAAAAGCACAGCAACTTTAAAGATTTTCAGGTGGGCATACTGGTAATTACCAAAACCGGCGAGCATGGCGCGTTTGGCCTGCACAAAGGTTTTAACTATGCCCTTCATCAACACAACTCACACCGACTAATCGATGCCGCTTATTACAGCCAGGCAAAATAAAGGCACCTCCTACGTCTTCGCATTTGCGGTGATGACAGCCCTGTTTTTTCTCTGGGGCTTTGTGACCGTAATGAACGACATTCTCATGCCGCACCTGAAAGATGCGTTTAAGCTGAGCAATACAGAATCGGCGCTGGTGCAGTTTGCTTTTTTTATTGCTTACGGCGTGGTGTCGCTCATTTACTATTTATGGTCGGTAACCTACGGCGATCCGATTTCGAAAATTGGTTACCGTCCGGGAATGGTAATCGCGCTGGGTATTTGCAGCATGGGTTGTGTGCTGTTTTATGCGGCAGCCGAGATGGAAACGTATGGCTGGTTTCTGGCGGCGCTTTTTGTGCTGGCTTCGGGCATTACGCTTTTGCAGATTACGGCCAATCCGTATGTGGCCCTGCTGGGTAAACCCGAAGGGGCATCGGGAAGGCTTAATCTTTCGCAGGGATTTAATTCGCTGGGTACGGCGCTGGCTCCGCTGCTGGGCGGTGCAATTGTGTTTGGCACGGGCAAGGTGGAAGTAGATGTGCTCAAACTTCCGTACCTGCTGCTGGCGCTTTCGTTTATTGCAGCGGCAACCATACTGGGCATTATGAAACTGCCCGAAGTGCAAAGCGGCAGCATGAGCCGCGATGCATTCAGATACCCGCAACTGCGCTTAGGCATGATTGCCATTTTTGCATACGTGGGCGCCGAAGTAACCATTGGCAGTTTCGCCATTCGCTTTATGGGTTTGCCCGAAGTGGCAGGACTTCCCAAACACGAAGCCGATGCATTTCTGGTGTACTACTGGGGTGGCGCCATGACGGGCCGTTTTCTGGGTACGCTGGCGCTTTCGCAGTTTTCATCGGCAATAAATCGTGTGCTGGCCATGCTTGGCACGGCTATTTTGCTCACTGCTTTTCTGCTGCTGCTTACGGGTAAGAACGTACAAGAAGCCTGGCCGTATTTTATTTTGCTGCTTATTAATATGCTCGGATTTATTGCCGGGCGTGGCAATGCTTCGCGGCTGCTTTTGTTGTTTGCACTTATTGCGGCTGTGCTTATTGCGGTGGCTTCGCTGGGTGCTGGCAACATTGCGCTTTGGGCTTTGCTGGCTGCGGGTTTGTTTAACTCGGTCATGTGGTCGAATATTTTTACGCTCGGCATCAGAGACCTCGGGCCGTCAACCAGTCAGGGAAGTTCGCTGCTGGTGATGATGATTATTGGCGGAGCCTTGTGGCCGCTGCTGGCCGGAGGGCTTGCCGATGGTTCTTTCGGACTTCAGAAATGTTTGCTCATTGTAATTCCCTGCTATCTCTATATCGCATTTTACGGATGGTTTACAGGCCGCATGAAATGGGCCGATACCTCCGTCACACACACAAAACCAGGACATTGAATGAAACTCAAACAGGTTTGCGCAGGAATAGATATTGGCGGCACCAATTGCCACATCGGCATTTGCAGCATTGAAGGAACAGTGCTCGCATCCACGGTAATGCCTACTGCCATGTTTCCCGATGCAAAGGCATTTGCAAAGGCTGCCAGCCAGTGGCTTAAAGAAACTGCAATGCGCGAAAGGCTTGAAATTGTTACCGCAGGCATTGGCGCACCCAACGGAAATTATTACACCGGCAATATTGAATATGCGCCCAATCTCGAATGGAAAGGCATTGTGCCTCTTGCCGAAGAATTCAAATCGGCCAGCGGTATTGATGAAGCGGTAATTACCAACGATGCCAACGCCGCCGCCATTGGCGAACAATACTACGGCGGCGCAAAGGGTCTCGATAACTTTGCCGTTATTACACTCGGCACAGGTGTTGGCGGAGGATTTATTGTAAACGGAAAAATGTTTTACGGTGCCGACGGAATGGCCGGCGAATTCGGACACATGACTGTGGTAAACGAAGGCCGCCTCTGCGGCTGCGGCAGAAAAGGTTGCGTGGAAGCCTACGCCTCGGCAAGCGGACTGATACGCACTGCGCAGGAACTCCTCGAAAAACCGGAGGCAGAAAATTCGGCACTGAAAAAAATAAATCCCGCACAATTAACCTGCCCCGACATTTTCGAAGCCGCCCGCTACGGCGATGACACAGCCTGTGCAGCCATTGACCAAACCGCGATTTATCTGGCCGAGGCATTGGTAAACATGACTGCCCTGCTCAGTCCCTCGCACATTTTTCTTTACGGCGGACTGGCACGCGCAGGCGATGTGCTGATGGTGCCGTTAAAATATCATTTCAAACAGCGTATGCTCAAACATCATCGCGGACGTATAGAACTTGGCGTTTCGCTCCTTCCCGAAAATGCAGCCATTATTGGCGCCGCAGCATTGGGCTGGTCGGAATTCGGGAAACACGAATTTGTGGAGGATTAGAACTTAAAACGCGCCTGCACTTTTATTTCGGTGCGGGTGTTGCCCTGAATTTCGTTGAGCGAACCTTCGCTGATTACGTTCTGATCGCGGAAAAACGTTTGTGCCGCACGCACCCAGATTTCGAAATTGCGCGATACATCCCAGTTGATGAGCGCATATACCCGTGAGCCGCGTCCAAAAAATGCGGGAATCGAAAACGCATAAATCATATCCGACTCATACGCATACACGCGGGTAAAATAACTATCGGTTTGAAACAGCGCGTAGCGGGCGGTAAATGAAATGCGTTTACCCAACTGCTTGTAGGTAATATCCTGCCACACAATAAATCCGTTCTGAAATTCGCCATTGTTTATGCGCGAACGCAGGAACTCCAGACGATTGCGGAATTTAAACGAATTACCTACCGGATACTGAATATTGAAACGATAATTCTCCAGCATGGTGGGGCCGATGTAATCAATCACCGCATCATCATCGGACACAGAAAGAGAACGATCGCGGCGGCGGTAGCGGAAATAGATATCGGTTTTTTTATCGGGAGTGAAATTGATTTGCGCGAAGAAATCGCTGCCCGTGGAAGGCGCATCAATATTAAAACGCAGCCAGGGAAACATAAACCGGTCCATGTATGCGCTCACGGCCACGCGGCGCGAGGGTTTGTACTGCACACCCAGAAACACGCCGCGTTCGTTGGCAATGGTGGTGCCTTCGGCAAACACGTTTCCGTAAATGTTCTGGAATTTCTGCCCGAACCAGCGGGTGTGCAGGCTCACGGCAAATTTCGGATCGAGGCTGGCGGTTACGCCGTTTACAAATGCCATTGCCCCGTTTTCGCTGCGGGCGGCTTCGCCGAAAAAGTGGAAGTTGCGGAACAGAAAATCGTAATCGGCACCGATAACGCTGTTTGTACGCGCCGAAAATTCGAACTGATTGTAGAGGTTGAGCGACCTGTTGAGTGTGGCACTGTAACGTGTGGCCAGGCCGGTAACGCCTACTTTGAATTTCCGTGAGCGGAAGGTAATGTTACCGCCACCAATGTCTTCGCGCAGGGCATCTTTATCGGCCACTTCGCCGGGTGTGCTGTGCAGTCCGAATGTTTGAAGGCTGGTTACTTCCACAATTTCGAAATTCGTATCCACGGTATCCACACGGCTCACGTTGGCATCGCGGCGTTTTATTGAACCAAAGGCCGTTACTTCAAGTTTGCCAAATTCCAGCGTAACCGCCGAGCCGCGCAGAAAGCGGTTTTCGTCGGCCGAGATGTAGGGACGAATGCCCAAAGCCGCGCGGCGGACGTTGAGCGCATCGGGCGTTTTGCCAAATGCAAAACCTGTCCACGCCGTAAGTCCCTGCCCGAAACTCACCTGATAATCGCCCGCCACCGCCGTTTTTATGCGACCGATATTGCGGATGCAGATATGTCCGGCATAAAAATCGAATCCCTGTGTTTGAGTGCCTCTGAAAAATTCTTCGCCGGCATCTTTCTCCGCAATAAAACCCACACTCACAAAACGCGAGTAGGTAAAACGGTAACGTGTAAAAACACGGTAGGGCGAGCCGAGGTAGCGGGCATTGGGACGTTCGGCCAGTTCGGCACTGTCTATGGGTGTGTAGCCGAGTTGCTCTTCGAGAATGCGTTGCCCGCGCACCACAAACTCGTGCCGTCCTTCGCGCATCATTTCCGAAAAGCTGAAATACCCGGCATCCAAACGCTCAGCTACTTTTACGTAAGGTAATATGCGGTAAATGGTGGCCAGGTCAAATCCGTCAACCGCCTGCAATTCATAAATAGAAATAAGATTTCCGAAGCGGGCAATGTGCGTAAGCAGGTTCGAAATCTGCACATCACTCAGCAGGCCCAAATCCTCAAGATCTTCGCGTGTGGCGGTATTCAGATTGAGCGGATGCCCGGCATAGTAAGCAAGGTTATCAATAAGATTGGTAAAATCGGCATCTTCCGATTCGATGGTTTCCGAGAGGTTTTCAATTTGCTGATTGAGCTGCTCGCTGCCCGACGAATCGACCTGCGCACCAAGTCTGGCGGCCATGCCCGTGAGCAGCACAAACAGCAGTATGCGGAGACCGGTCATCAGAGCATGTATTGAAGACCAACAGAAGGAGAAAAGCCAAGCTGCGGATGAAACGTGGTAGCCACATCCAAACGCATTTTTTGCAGCATAAGTCCGAACCCAAATGCCGAAAGCCCCGGATTGGAAGCCACACCGGCGCGCAGGTAAAGCACATCGGCCGGACGATATTCGATACCGCCGCGAATGACGGGTTTGAAATCAATGTCTTTTTCGGCCTCGAGGGTAACGAGCAGTTTTTCTGAAAACTTGTATGCGCCGCCCACACGCATTACGGTGGGGATATTTTCGTCGCTGTCGCCGCCCAATTTGCTGCGGGTAATGTTGAAGATGTGAATGCCGAAGGTGAGGTTTTTAACCGGTTCGGAAATAAAGCCCACATCGGCCACGGCCGAGGAAGCTGCTCCGTAGTTGTTTCCGAAACGGGTATAAACCCAGTTCAACTGCACCGCCGCCGAAATTTTGGGCCCGAAGGTTTTGGCAAAGCCCAGCCCTACTTTATTGGCCATGTAAAGGTTCTGCAAACTCAGCGAACTCATGTTGAGGCCAAACACACCCGCTTTCACAGGCAATGCGGCGGCTACGGCACTTTGTCCCAGCCCGGGAACCAGAAAACGGCTTTCGTAAAACGCCCCCGCCTGAAATTTCTGAATAAAACCCAGCGAGGCCGGATTATTCTGCACACCCCAGAGATCGCCCGAAAGCGCCACCCCGCAACCGGCAAGGCCCTGCGTGCGCGCACCCAGCGGCGGATTATCGCCCGCAAAAAGCAGCGACGTGGAAAATAGGGTAATACTGAAAAGTAAAAAACGAATCATGAGGGTTCCGGGCTGAACGGTTTACGGGAAAGTAAGCTGCTTAAAAGTAACCGGAACAATGCGTATGTGCAAGCACCCCGCAAAAAAATAAATAAGCCGTAACCCAGGCTTTAGCTTATTTATACCTCGTGGCGTTTTACCTGAAAGGTAAATTCGGTCTTTTCGGTTTCGTCGAGTGTGCCGAGCACTTTGTTTTTGAGCCCTTCTTTAAAAGCCGCCACGCGCTCCAGCAAAGCCGGATCGGCAGCCGCAATAATTTGTGCGGCAAGAATACCCGCATTTTGCGCCGCATTGAGCGCCACAGTGGCCACCGGCACACCGTTGGGCATTTGAAGAATGGAAAGGATGGAGTCCCAGCCGTCGATGGAATTGGACGATTTTACCGGCACGCCTACCACCGGCAGCGGCGTAAGCGAAGCCACCATACCCGGAAGATGTGCCGCACCTCCGGCTCCGGCAATAATTACCTTCAACCCGCGCCCGGCCGCCGAACGGGCATAATCCACCATACGCTCGGGCGTGCGGTGTGCCGACACTACGGTAATTTCAAACGGAACCTGAAACTGTTCGAGAATTGCGGCGGCTTCCTTCATTACAGGAAGATCGGAAGCACTGCCCATGATTATACCGGCTAATGGTTGCATGGGGACAAAAGTACAGGTTTGGGGGGAATTGGGGGGATCTTGTGCTTACAGAAGTTATAAATCTGACTATGTGAATTTACTTATATTTACGGGGTGACAGAAGTTTTGAACAACCAACGAAACGAAAAATGACGGACATTTTAATTCTGCAAGAAAGGATAAAAAATTCCATTCTTGTTGGAGAAAGTGATTTCAGAGAGTTTAAATCTGCTTTAGAAGGAAGACCAGATAGTAAAAAACCTCGTCTGGCCAAGAAAATATGCGACGACATAGCTGAGGCTTTAGTTGCTTTTGCCAATACAGATGGTGGAGAAATAATTATTGGTGTGGAAGATGATACAACAATAACAGGAGTTCCACATAATGATGAAGATATTGAGATGATGCTTAATTCCCCCAAAACTCATGTTTACGAAGGGCAGGAATTACCAATGGTATATAAATTGAAAGCTGTAATTGAGGGAAAAATTGTGTTATTTTTTCAGGTGGATAAGGGAAGTTCAGAAATATATCAGCTTCGTGATGGCAGGGTAATGCGTAGAAATGAAAAACGCCAGACCGTGCCTGCAAATGTTAAAAAACTTCAATTTGACCAGCAGGAGATTAAATCAAGAGAATATGACAGGCAGTTTGTTGATGGTGCAATAGTAGCTGATTTAGATATTTCATTACTTCAATCTTTAGCTGACAGTTATTTGAAAGGTTATACGGTTGAAAGGTATTTGCAACATTTAGGCTTAGCACAATATGCAGCCAACGGATTACGACTCACACGAGCAGCAGTATTGTTGTTTGCAAAAGATATTCAACGGTGGCATCCCCGCTGTCAGGTAAGATTTATCAAAATAGCAGGAACAGAATTACTATCCGGCGAAAAATATAATGTGATAAGTGATGAGTTTGTGCAAGGCAATATCCATGAATTAATATTCAAGTCATGGGAATCAATGCGCCCTTATTTAGCCTTTAGGACTGAATTTGGGGCAAACGCTCAATTTGAGCAGAAATTCATTTATCCGGAAGATGCTTGCAAAGAAGCTATTCTGAATGCTATTGCTCATAGAGATTATTCTAACAGCAACGGTATTGAAGTACATATTTTCAACGACCGGATGGAAATTAAAAGTCCCGGAGCTTTACTCTCTACTTTAACTATTCAGGATTTGGAGGCTCTTGATAACAGACACGAATCGAGAAATGCCAAAATTGCTTATACCTTGAAGGTTAGCAAATTGATGAGGGAAATGGGGGAAGGCATGAAACGCATTTTTATGTTAATGCAGCAAAATGAACTTCAAAAACCTAAATTATATTCAAATACAGTTTGGTTTACTGTAACTCTGTTTAATAAATCTGTTTTCTCCCCGATACAAGAGGAATTTCTGCGTTTATTTTCAGATTTTGAATTAAGTGCGATTCAAAAACGAATACTTATTGCAGGGATGAATGATAAAGAATTATCACCTGCTGACATTTACTCTGCTATGAATACCAATGACAGAGATACTTATGACAAAGAAGTGACTTACCTGAGAAAATTTAATTTACTAAAACAGATTCGAACAAATCCCGAAGCACTTATGCTTTCCCAAAAAAATAAAATTGACAAGCAGAAAATAGGACGCTTTAAGGTGGTAATACCAAGAAAATAAATCCAGTAGTACTAATCTAATTTTTAATCATTATACAAGCTTAATGGCAGAATACTTACAAAAGCATTCATTGCCATTGCTGAGAATATTTTATTCTTTGAATAAAGAGGTGAGTTTGATAACGGAGGGTATGAAAAAATCGGAATTCCCGATTTTTCTATTGAACCGGCTGATTATCTCAATCCGGATGGAATCATCTCAGTAAGATGATGTTTAAAAAAGCATTGGAAACTAAAGCCTCTGCAATAGTCAGCGAATAAATAAAGAAAATGCGTGAGAAAAATTTAGCTAAAGAAGCATAAAGAACCCGCAACTACAGCATAAGATCAGCTATACACCGCCGCACCTTCACTCTCCAGCACTTCCATCTGAATTACCGAATGAAGCGTAATATAACGCCCATCGCGGGTTTCGGAATCAATAAAGTCGTTGATACGCTGCTGGAGCATTTTCAGGGCCTGAATGCGGCTTTTCGACTGAAGAATCTCCTCATCGTTGGAGGAAGTAATGATGCGCTCGGTGTGATAACGGAGTTTGGCATCGGTAAGTAAGTGAAGCACTTTTTTAGCTTCCTGGGCAGTAAAACGCCCTTCGAGCAACGAGAAATCAGCAACTAATGCAGCCATGAAACAAATGTAGCCCTAAAAGGCCCACGCGAAATTAAAATGCCGGAGCTTTAACCCGGCTTTAACGCCGCTTTAATCAGGCAATCACTTTAAGCGTGTTCTTCACGAAATGCGCTTTTTGCCTTGCTTCTTCGAGTGTGGCGGCGGTTATGGTGATGTGTCCCATTTTGCGGAAAGGCTTGGTAAAACGCTTTCCGTAAAGATGCACATACACACCCGGCTCGGCCATAATCTGTTCGATGCCCTGATACACGGCTGTGCCTTCAAATCCTTTCTCGCCGAGCAGATTTACCATTACACTGGGCTGAATGAGAGCGGTATCACCCAGCGGCAGACCGAAAATGGCGCGCAGATGCTGTTCGTATTGCGAAGTGATGTTGCCTTCGATGGTTTGGTGGCCGCTGTTGTGCGGACGGGGCGCAATTTCATTTACCAGCACTTTGCCATCGCGGGTGAGGAAAAGTTCAACCGCCAGCAGGCCCACGATGCCTAATTTTTCGGCCACTAATTCGGCAATGCGTTTGGCTTCGTGTTCGATTTCGGGGGCAATTTGTGCGGGCGAAAATAAAAACTCCACTAAGTTGGCTTCGGGGTTAAACTCCATATCCACCACAGGAAAGCTTTTTATTTCGCCGCGGGTGCTGCGGGCTACAATTACGGCCAGTTCTTTTTCAAAGTCCACAAACTTTTCGAGCACGCTGGGTGCGTCGAATGCTTTGTCGAGGTTTGCCGGATCGGTTAGTGGTGTTACACCTTTTCCGTCGTAGCCGCCTTTGCGGAGTTTTTGCATGAACGGGAAAGAAGCCGCGTGCTGCGCAATTTCGCTTTTGTTGTTTACCAGTTCAAACGGTGCGGTGGGAATGCCATTGGCGCGGTAAAATTCCTTTTGCAAACCTTTGTCCTGAATAATGCGAAGCACAGCGGGCTGCGGATATACAGGCACACCTTCCTGTTCGAGTTTTTCGAGGGCATCCACATTCACATGCTCGATTTCGATGGTAAGCAGATCGGCTTTTTTGCCAAATGCATACACGGTATCAAAATCGTGCAGGCTTCCGTTTGTGAATGAATGACTGATCGACTTACAGGGCGCATCGGCATCGGGGTCGAGCGTATGAACCGGAATATTGAGACTGATTGCGTCCTGAATAAGCATACGGCCAAGCTGACCGCCGCCAAGTACACCAAGCTGATAATTTGGAAACATGCGGCAAAGATAAGCGGCTGCAGCCAATCTTCTGTGCTCAGGCATTCATTGCCGCATATTCTGCATTCTGCCGCAGTTTAACAGGCTTTCCGGCCGGCGAAACTCAACCGGGTGCTATTTCTTTTTATGCAATAATTCCAGTGCATTATATACGCTGCGGTGCAAAATAGTGGCGTGTGTTTCGTGAGGAAGATAATCGAAATACACAAACGCATTACCTGCACCGCGTTTAAGCGTCCGGCTCAGTGCGCGGGCATCTCTGCGCATGATGCGGTGTTCGTGGCCTACTGAAACATAAATGCGCTTTGCCCCGGGACTGTTTTCTTTCATCAGCGCCGGAGCCTGTTTGAGCAATGACTCATTATCCCACCACAAACTGGGGCTTACAATAATGTACGTTTCAAACAAATCGGGCTTTTTGAGAAGTACTTCCGTTGCCAGCAATCCTCCCAGCGACTGACCGATAAGTGTACGGTTTCCGTTTATTCTGAAGTGGGAACCGATATAGGGTTGAAGCTCTTTTTCGATGAACGAAATAAATTTGGCCGAACCTCCGGAAGTGGGAAAATCCTGCTTGTCTTTGGCAATAGTGGTGGGAAAAGTAAAGTCGCGTTTACGGTCTGTATTGGCAATTCCTACCACAATAGAAGGATTCATGAGTTCGTACATGGTCATAAACTGCGTGAGTCCGGCAATGTGCGGAAAATCTTCGTCGGCCGCCCCGTCGAGCAGATAGATTACAGGAAAAGTACGCGAAGAATCGGCCTCATACTCCATAGGCAGATAAATATTGAGCGTGCGCATCTCGCCCAGCCCGGCCGACCAAAGCTGATGAATTACGCCCATTGTAAATGGCCGTGGAGGTGCCGGAGTATTGGTTTGCGCAACGAGTTTTACCGAAAAGAAAATGAAAAGAAAAATACCTCGTGTTTTCATCGTAGTTCTGGTGTTGAATATTTTTTCGTTGCTGCACCTGCACACAACCCAATACTGAAGGCTGTTAAATCACACTGCGGCTCATGAGTTCTTTCGTTTGCTTACGTATCAGTTCTTTCAGTTCATTGTAAGACACACCGCAAACAGCCCGGGATACCAGAAACAAAAGTTTCGATTTCCCGTCAAACACCATCAATACATCTTCCTCTTCGTGAGAAAAAACACATTCCGACCATTTAAAGGAAGTGGATTCCGTATTTTTTTTCCAGCTAATTTTTTCCTCATCGGCACTGAGTTTCAGCTTATGTGTTTCGAACTTTTCTTCCTCCAGCCATTTTTCGATACCGTATTTTGCCTTACGCGCACGGCGGTAGCTTAACCGCATGAAAATGGCAAACAGCGGGAAAGCAAGCAAAATGAGCCACACAAAAATTAAGCTTCGCGTTACGGCAAAAAGCGCGGCATTGAGCACAAGAATGGCAATGAGCCGCCAGAGCATTTTGCGTATATCGAGTCGTGTAGCCTTTAGCCTGAAATCGGCGTAGGCGAGCCACATTTTACGGTGCGCTTCGGGTGTAACGGTGGCTTCAAATTCTATTTTACTCATACGGCAACAGCTTTGAGTACGCTCACGGTTTTGTCGAGCATGTTGTCGGTGAAATCGAGGTGCGTCACGAGCCGCACGGTTTGCGGGCCAAACTGTACAGCTTTGATGCCCTCACCGGCTAATTTTTGCAGGAATGCCTCAACGGGTATGCGCTCATCGAGTGTAAAAATGACGATGTTGGTTTCGGTGGGCAACTGGCTTTTTATGTAGGGCAGCGCGGCCACAGTTTCGGCAAGTACCGTGGCGCGTTTATGATCGTCGGTAAGACGGTTTATGTGATGGTCGAGCGCATAAATGCCCGCCGCTGCCATGTAACCGGCCTGTCTCATGCCACCGCCAAACACTTTGCGTACACGCCGGGCCTGAGCAATAAAACTGCGGCTGCCCAGCAACACCGAACCGGCCGGTGCGCCAAGTCCTTTGGAAAGGCACACCGAAATGGAATCGAAACAGGCTCCGGTTTGCAGCGTGGTTTGCCCGGAGGCGGCCAGCGCATTGAAAATACGTGCGCCATCGAGGTGGCAGGCTAATTTGTGCTGCTGTGCGGCCTGGTAAATCTGCACCAATGTTTCGCTGTCGTAGTAGCTGCCACCGGCCCTGTTGGCTGTATTTTCAACCGACACCAAACTCGTGCGTGCCAGCCAGTCGAAATTGGCATTTACGCAGGCTGTTACCTGCGCAGCGGTCATGCGTCCGCGGTTGCCTTCCACCAGCCTTGCCTGCACCCCCGAATTGCGGCTTATGCCTCCGCCTTCGTAATGGTAGATATGCGAATTCTGTTCGCAGATTACCTCATCGCCGGGGCGGGTGTGTACGTTTATGGCAATCTGGTTGGTCATGGTGCCCGAAGGACAAAACAGCCCGGCCTCATGTCCGAAAAGCGCGGCAGTTTTGGCTTCCAGCGCATTTACGGTGGGGTCTTCGCCAAATACATCGTCGCCCACCGGGGCACTGAACATGGCTTCGAGCATACCCGGCGTGGGACGGGTAACGGTATCGCTGCGCAAATCAATAATCATAGCCGCGAAAGTACGATTTCGGCGCGGCATGAGGGAATTTTGCATATTTGTAATTCAGCGACACACCTAAGTTCCGACTGCCCTGTAAAAATGCCAAAACTCATTCTCTTCTGCCTGCTTGCCCTGCAGCCGCTGTTAAGTGCTGCACAGCAAAACTGGTGGGTATATTTTACCGATAAGAAAGACTGTACTTTCGACCCGTACAGCTATTTTGCTCCCGAAGCCATTGCACGGCGCAAAGCACAGGGGCTGCCGGTGTGCGATTCTACCGATTACCCGGTTTCGCCGGCCTACATTGCACAGGTGCAAACGATGGTCGCCCAAACCGGCCATGCCTCGCGCTGGTTTAATGCCTTGGGCGTGGAAGCCACCGCCGAGCAGGCCGCACAACTGCGCACACTTCCGTTTGTGCGCAGCGTGGAACCGCAAAGCACCTGGAACTGGACAGCCGCCACCGCCGACACGGTAAACGAATGGCCTTTCAAAGAGGCCAAACCCTACGACCATTTGCAACCCCTGCAGGCGCAGTACTTTGCCGACAGCGGCTACAAAGCCAAAGGCATCGTAATAGCCATACTCGATGTGGGCTTTCACGGTGCCGATAAACACGAGGCATTTACACAACTCTATTTCAACAACCGCGTAAAAGCCACATTCGATTTCGTGGAAAACGACTGGAATGTGTATGAAAACCGCGAAGACCACGGCACCATGGTGCTTACCTGTCTGGCCGGCTACTTTGGCAAATACCAGTTGGGCATGGCCCCCGAAGCCACTTACCTGCTGGCCCGCATCTCGCGCAATTTCGGCAACCAGTACCGCGGCGAAGAACGCTGGGTGGCCGCCATGGAATGGGCCGACCAGCAGGGCGCAAACATCATCAACACCTCGGGCGGGCCAAACGAAGAGGCTTATTTCCGCGAACAGATTGACGGAAAAACAGCCATCATTACCCGCGCCGGAAACATGGCCGCACGAAAAGGAATATTGGTGGTGGCCGCCGCCGGAAACAACGGCGAATACGAACGCGCATTCCTGCTCCCGCCTTCCGATGCCGACAGCGTGCTTACCGTGGCCGCCATAAACAACATCGGCCTGCACGCCGACTACAGCGCCACCGGCCCCACCTGGGACTTCCGCCGCAAACCCGATGTATGCGCCCCCGGCGATGCCCCCGTGGCCGACGGCCGTGGAAAATACATCATGGCCGAAGGCACCTCATTCTCCTGCCCCATTGTAGCCGGCATGGCCGCCTGCCTGATGCAGAAATACCCCGCCATTACCGTAATGGGCGTGGCCGACTCGCTGCGCAAATCGTGCAACCGCTATCCGTATTACGACTACATGCACGGATACGGAATTCCGCAGGCCTCGTACTTTTTTGGTACACCAAAACCGCCCGCGGCAAACAACCTCAGCTTTGAACGCACCGGCGATTCGCTGCTCGTAAAACTTAAACCCGAAGCCGTGCCCGCTTTCGGCGCTACTGCCTCGCCGCTTTTTTACAGCCTCGAAGATGCAAAAGGACGTATTTACGAATACCATGTAATTCGTCCCGGCAGCGCCACACCGGTTATTCTCCCCGGCTCGAAACGCAGTGCGGGCGGACGTATTCACGTTTATTACGAAGGATATTATGCGAGCTATGCGTTTTAGGTTTTTACTTCTGTTGCTTTTGTGCGGTGCCGCAGGCACGGCACAAAACATTCACGAAACGGTGGATACCACACAGCGCATTCCGCGCATGGGGCCCAACCGGTTGTTTCATTACGACCTGTGCATGGGTGCAGGATTTATTGCCGGGCCCGAGCAAAACGGGGCAGCAATAAACTGGTGGTCGAGTTCGGTGTCGTTCTCGGCAAGAGGAAAACTCAAACTCTGGTCGTGGGAATCGATTGTGCTCGATCTGGGTTATCGTTACGACCGTTACAGCATTAACCAGAAAAAACCGAAACGACTCCCGGTTGATCCGCTCGCGCATCAGCGCGAACGAATTTCGGTGAGCAATCTTTCGCTGGCATTTTGCAACCGCATTAGTTTAGGCAAACACGGCAATGTGCAGGGACGTTATATTGATGCCGGAGTGTATGCCGACTGGGCTTTCCGCGCCACCAATGTATATCTCGATCAGTTCTTCGACTCGAACGGCCCGGCAGGACGCGAGCGGATTAAGACTAAACTTTCGCAACTGAATTATATTGAGCCGCTCAACTACGGATTGGTGTTTCGCATAGGCAGCGACAATGCCGCATTCTTCGGCCAATGGAGACTCAACGAACTCATTATCGACGGTGCCGACCGGAATTATCCAGATCTTCCACAGCTCATTTTCGGGGTTCAGGTTACAGGCTGGCTTTCTGGAAAATATTGAGCCCGGATTAAATATGAATTTTCCGCTGGGATTTCACCCGCTAAATGCTATCTTAACATTCAATAAATCAACAGGGCTTCTTCTTTCAATAAGTCCATGAAATTCTGATTATGGAAGTAACGCGTGTTTTTGAACTTTTCGACCGCTATCAGACATTGATTAGCGACAAGCCCGATGCACTGGCCGGCAAGGTAAAAGGCGAATGGATAAAATACAGTCTCAAAGATTTTATCAGGCTCTCGCACGAACTGGCGGCAGGCTTTATTGAAATCGGTATCAAACGCGGCGACCGGATAGGACTTATTGCCAACAACAGGCCCGAGTGGAACATTGCCGATTTCGGTTCACAACTGGCGGGCGCTGTGCTGGTGCCTGTGTATCCTACCATTTCCGACAGCGACCTGAAATTTATTTCCGAAGATGCCGACCTTTCGCTGGTACTTCTCTCCTCGGCCGATCTGGCCGACAAAGTAAAAGGAGCTACGTCAGAACTAAAGAACCTGAAAGGCATTTACAGTTTTGATGAAGTGCCAGGCATGAAACATTGGTCGGAGCTTACACAGGCAGGCGCAAAAAATCCGCATACCGCCTCCATCGACCTCAACAAAAAGAACACGAAGCCCGACGATTTACTTACCTTACTCTATACATCGGGCACCACCGGCACACCGAAAGGCGTAATGCTTACGCATGGCAATCTGGTAAGCAATTTCACTTCGCTTTGCAAACTTCCTCCGGTTGATACAAGCTGTCGCGCATTGAGTTTCCTGCCGCTCAACCACTCCTACGAGCGGTTGATGGTTTATATTTATCTCTACAACGGTGTTTCCATTTATTACGCCGAGAGTCTGGAAACCATTGGCGACAATATGCGCGAAATAAAGCCGCATATTTTTACCTGCGTGCCGCGTTTGCTGGAAAAAGTTTACGACCGCATTGTAAACAAAGGCGCCGAGCTGAAAGGCATCAAGCACAAACTGTTTTTCTGGGCACTTTCTTTGGGCGAGAAATTTGATAACCGTCCGGGAGTAAACGGCTGGTTCTACAACCGGCAGCTTGCCCTTGCCTCGAAACTTATTTTCAGCAAATGGCGCGAAGCGCTGGGCGGCAATGTACGCGCGGCGGTATCGGGCGGGGCGGCGCTTAATCCGCGGCTGGCACGTATTTTCTGGGCGGCCGGAATTCCGGTGCTCGAAGGTTACGGGTTAACCGAAACATCGCCCGTAATCGCGGTTAATAATTTCGATCCTAACAGTGTGCGCTTCGGAACAGTGGGGCCGGTAATTAAAGGCGTGGAAGTGAAAATTGCCGAAGACGGCGAAATTCTCTGCAAAGGCCCCAACGTAATGAAAGGCTACTATAACCGCCCCGAAGCCACCGCCGAAGTAATGGACAGCGAAGGCTGGTTCCACACCGGCGATATAGGTATTCTGGAAGAAGGCCGCTTTCTGAAAATTACCGACCGCAAGAAAGAAATTTTCAAAACCTCGGGCGGAAAATACATTGCCCCGCAGGCGCTCGAAAACAGGTTAAAAACTTCGCGGTTTATTGAGCAGTCGATGGTAATTGGCGAAAACCGCAAGTATGCCGCGGCGCTGGTGGTGCCTGCCTTTGCCTTCATCCGCGACTGGGCCTCACGCAAAAACATGACGCTCCCCGCCGAAAATGCGGCCCTCATTGAAATACCCGAAATACGCAGCCGTATTGAAGCCGAAGTGGATGCAATCAACAAAGAACTGGCGCAGTACGAACGCATCAAACGCATCATCCTCCTGCCCACCGATTGGAGCGTGGCCGGTGGCGAACTTACACCCAAACTAAGTCTTCGTCGCAAAATTATTCTCAAAGCCAACGAGGATAAAATTGAGAAGCTGTACAGCAACGACAACGACTAATACTCATTTTGAGGTAATGCTGAGCTTAGCCGGACTATTGCGAAAAATACCCGGACAGCCTTTTTGTTGTGATATATTTACCCACAACAAATTAATTCAATTAAATTCGCCAAAAAAATTGCTTAATGAAACCATATCTTGAGGATGATATTGTGTGTCAATGTTGTGGCAACAAAGACAAGTCTCAATTCTCTGAAAAATTTCATCAAAAAAATCTAATCATTTTACAATGTAACAATTGTGAATTTATTTTCATCCCCTGGTATTATAGAAAAAGTATCAGCTACGAAAATTATAAGGGTGAAGACGTATTGAATCAGATCAGAAAGGGCAACGACTGGCTGAAGGTTCAACGCCATTTACTCAGATTTAAACTAATAAGGAAATATATTAAATCAGGAAAACTTTTTGATCTTGGTGCAGGATGGGGGCATTTCCTTCTTGCCGGCAAGCAACTGGGATATGATGTTTATGGGATTGAAATCTCTAAATATCCATATATCTATGCCAAGGAAGATCTGAAATTACCAGTAGATCATATCGACTTCTTTGAAATGCCTCCACAGAAGTTTGATGTAATTACTCTTTGGGATGTATTAGAGCATATTGACCAGGCAGATACATTTGTAAAAAAATGTGCCGAAATGACCAACCCCGGTGGATACATTGTTTTACAGGTGCCACAGATTGACTCTTTCATTGCAAAGAGGATGAAAGAAAATTGGAAAATGATGGGGCTCGATCATGTAAATTACTTCTCAAAAAAAACAATTACACGTATTCTGAATAACAACGGCTACGAAGTAAAAAAGATAAAATCTTCGATAGAACTCAAGTTGCTTCTTATGTACACCATACTGCCGTGGATTAAAAAAATGAGAAACAAAAACGCTTCTAATTCCACTATTTCTTCATCGCAGCGGCAGGAGTACTTCAACAAAACAACCAACCGACCCAAATGGATGCTAAAAATAATGGTTGGCATTCATAATATAATTTACAACTTCCTTTCGTTTATCAATGTTGGGGAAGAGATGATTGTGGTGGCTCAGAAAAAATAAAAATCAAGCACAAAAAATCTTTATTAAAAAAGCGTAGGCTGTTGCTCGTCGAGGAAGCGGCAGGGTGTGAGTTGTATGCCGGGCAGTTGGTTAAACACTTCGGCGGCGTAGCGCGTTAATTTGGGCATGAGAGCGTGCGACGGGCTGTGCACAAAGAAGTACAGCGTTTCGAGTCCCTGCGTTTGCCAGTGTGCAATTTGTGTGGCCCAGTGCTGTGTGCGCGGGAAATCGGTGGGATGAAGGTCGTTTGCGGTGAAACGGATGAATGCAGTGGTGGTGGTTAAACGCTGGTGCAGCACATCGCGGCGGCCGGCGGTGTCGGTAATTACGGTGGCAATGTGCAGTTCTTCGAGCATGGCGCAGGCTTCTTCGAGTGCATTTCCGGTGAACCAGTTTTCCTCACGAAATTCCACGGCAAGCGGAATTTCGCGCGGGAATGCTTCGAGGTAATTGCGGAGAATTGAAAAACGCTGCGGCCCGAAATGCGGAGGCAGTTGTAAAAATGCAGTACCCAATTTTGTACCAAATTCCATAATGGCCAGGCAAAATGCTTCGGTAAGTGCTTCGCTGGCCAGCAACTGGCGGGTGTGGCTTATTTCCTGCGGAATTTTGGGACAGAACCTGAATTTTTCGGGCACGGCGGCGGCCCAGTTTTGTACGGTTTGGGGTGTGGGAATGCGGTAGTAAGTGCTGTTGAGTTCGATGCAGTTAAACTGTGTACCGTAATGCCGCAGAAAATCTTTTTCCTTTGCATTGGCCGGGTAAATTAATCCCGCCCAGTTTTTTTCGCCCCACACCGGGCAACCGAGCCAGAGCTGAAGCGGGGAAAATTTGCTGATACTGTGGAGCAAAACGGTATTGTGCGCCGGATCGGGCGGCAAGGTAAAATCTACCTGCGATATATCGGGAAGACGGCCGAAATCCATAATTGTTATTACGTACGAATATAACAGCGGGAAAGGACTTTTGTGCAAAATCATATAATTCACAAATTGTACATTTGCAGGAGATACACACCCTCATGAAAAAACTCCTCACCGCAGCCACCTTACTCCTGCTGCTTGCCTCCTGCTCTTCGGCCGACAAAAAAACGGTGTACGCCTGCCCTATGGATTGTGAAAACGGCAAGGTGTATGAAAAACCGGGAAAATGTCCGGTATGCGAAATGGATCTTGAAGCCACCAAACGCTAAACGATTTCGGCAAAAAATAAAGACCGTCCCGAAGTGTGCGTACACAGCACTTCCGGACGGTCTTTCGCTCCCGGCCTGGCAGCTTACCGGGTTGCACAGGTGGCTGCTGCGTAAAAACGAAACAGCCACCGTGTACTTAGCGAATTTTATTGCATGTTAAACTGAACTTTACTTCTTTGGTGTGGCCAGTGTAACCGGGCGCGACGGCTGGGCCGGTTTTACTTTTACCTGACGTACCACTCCGGCTTTGGCTTTAAATCCGGCAGGAGCTTTTTGTACGGTTTTGGCCTGGGCACCGGTCTGGTACTGAGGATTGGGACAGGTGTTGCCTTTGTGTTTGGGCGGATCCTGTGCAAACATAGCGGCCGAAAACAGCAGCGCAAAACCGAGGAGAAACATTGACTTTTTCATGTTCTGTATTTTTTACTGACATTGGTATTCCAATTCCGGTGCCAAACTTTTTTCTCACGGTTACAAACTGCATTTTTTATGCGTGGCTGGCTTACCAAAACGGTGTTAATTCTCTCGCTCGTGAGTTTGCTGAACGATGCGGCGAGCGAATTGCTTTTCCCCGTGCTGCCGCTGTGGATGAAGCAGGCAGGCTATGGCCTTTTGTGGATTGGCATTGCCGAGGGCATTGCCGAAGCGGTGGCCGGTTTAACCAAGGGCTGGTTCGGGCAGTGGTCCGACAGGCGGGGCGAACGTTTGCCGTTTGTGCGTTTGGGTTATTTGCTCAGTGCATTGTCGAAACCTTTGCTTCCGCTTATTTCGGCAGCGCCGTGGGTGGTGTTTATGCGCAGCACCGACCGTTTGGGCAAGGGACTTCGCTCGGGTGCGCGCGATGCGTTGCTGGCACAGCAGGCCACACCCGAAGAGCGCGGACGTGTGTTCGGGTTTCACCGGTCGATGGATACGCTGGGGGCAGTAATTGGTCCGCTGCTGGCCCTGTGGTGGTTGTGGCTGCATCCGGGCGAAGCGTACACCACGCTTTTTATGCTGGCGTTGATTCCGGGTTTGCTGAGTGTGCTGCTGCTGCTTTTTCTGCGCGAGAAAAAAACGGAGGCGATAAGTACAAAACCGCCGTCGTTGCTGGCCGCATTCAGCTACTGGAAACAGGCCGGAGCCGATTACAAAAAGCTTACGACGTGGCTTGTATTCTTTGCGCTGTTCAACAGCTCCGATATGTTTCTGCTGCTGCTGGCGCACGAGGTATTGCCCGATCAGGTAAACGTGATGGGCCATTTGTTTGCGGCCGATTTTTGCGTGGTGGGGCTTTACATTTTTTACAACTTAGTGTATTCGCTTATGGCTTATCCTGCGGGCTGGCTCAGCGACCGGTTTCATCCGCGCTTCATGCTGTACCTCGGGCTGTGCAGTTTTGCGCTTACCTACGCAGGCATGGGCTGGCTGAGTACGCTCCACAATGCGCCGCTGGTATGGCTTCCGATATTGTTTCTCATCTACGGCTTTTACACGGCCTGCACCGACGGTGTGAGCAAGGCATGGACAAGCACACTCTGCGGCAAAAACGAAAAAGCCAGTGCGCTGGGTTTGCAGGCGGGGCTAAACAGTCTGGCCCTGCTGGTGGCCAGCACCGCGGCAGGAATTATCTGGAGCCAGGCCGGGGCCGCTTTTGTATTCTGGCCGGCGGCAGTGGCGGCGCTTTTGTGCATAAGTGGTTTGCATTTCTCGCGCATCAGGCATTCGGCATCGAAGTCATAAAAACTGCAAAATGAAAAACGCGTTTTTCTTTCTCGTGCTCACTGTTTTGTGGGTGGCCTGCTCAGACAGTAAGCCAACTCACAGCAATACCGATTCGGCATCGTCCGAAACTTCATCGGCTGCTCAAGCAGAGCCTGCGCAGTTTGCCGCTTTCTTCAGCGATTTTTACACGCAGGCTCATCAGCCCGGCAATACCACTGCGCTCGATGCATTCGTATCGGGCACGCACGGCATCTGGGTGGTGGAAGCCGGAGGAGCCATGCCCACATTTACACATTACACCCAACTGCATACTATTCCGCTGGGCAACGGCAGCAGCTTGTTTCCGCTACTCACAAAATTTTCGGAAGTAATCATCGACACGTTGCCACTGAGAGATTGCGACAAACCTTCGTTGTTTAACAAAGAAGGTTGTTTTGCACAACAGGTAAACACCTTTGCACAGCATAAAATATGGACATCAGCCGGACTTCCTCTCGAACAACGCAATGCACTCGAAAAATTAGCCGCGCTTATTGATTATACCGTGGTAGACACCAACGGTTTCGTTTATTATTTCATCAAAGAAAACGGCAAATGGCATCCGGCCGTAATTGATTTACGCCGTCCTTGCGGAGCATAAAAAAACGAGGCACTTGCAGGAAAGTGCCTCGTTTTTTTTCATCATCATTTATTGAACTACCAACGTTTTTGTAAATCGTTTACGGCTGCCCGTAAGCGTTACCGCATACACACCTTTTGCGCATAAATTGCTTATATCGATTTCTGTTTGCTGCACTGCTTCTGCGGCAATTAGTTGCTGCGAGAAAATTACACGACCCGATACATCGGTAATTTCGAGTGTGGAATTTTCTTTGAGTGCCGGAATTTTCAGGGTGATATGATCGGTGGCTGGATTGGGCCATACACTCAATTCGGTTTCTGTTTCAGTTACCGGCGCTTCTTCTTCTTCCCCATCCATGCGCGAAACCGAACTCGCGCAAATTGTGGTGGGCACAAGCCATTCGAGCGGCATCGATACTGCATTTTGCTGTACGGCATCGGAGCCGGTGAGTACGGTTGCAGTGGTAATGCTGTTATCGGGCACGAGCCAGATGCAGTTGTCGCTGGTGTATGAGCAAACTATGGTGAGTGCCGAATTGGTGTGCGCAATCCAGCCGTTGTTTGCGCCAATCCATGATACACCGGCCATGGCCACCGCAGTATTGCTGCCTGCGGCGCGGGTGGCAAATGACACGGCTTCGTCCCAGGCTCCGCCGTAATTTATCCACTGTCCGGGCAAAGGCACTCCAAACCTGTCGAGGTTTACGATGTGACCGTTCCAGCCGCCGCCGGTTGTGATACTTTGTCCGGCAAGCGCGTAGGTGGCATTTCCCGAAGCATCGGTAAGCTGCACCGCTTTTACATTGCGCTCAAAACCGGTGCCGGTGGAGGGATACAACTGGCGCGTCCAGTGTACAGTGCCGGCGTTTGCACTCACCATCATAGCCCAGGCATCGGTTGCCATTCCGCCTCCGCCGTAATACGTATTCATGGCTCCGGTAAGCAAAAGGCTGCCGCCATACACGCTGCTGTTTGTATAAATCATGTCGCTTACTTCATAAGATTGCGACGACGAAGGATTAATCAACACAGGAGTAGAAATGACAGCCCCCGTAAGCGGCGAAATGCGCTGAATAAACAAACGCGGCACCGTACCACTCACCGGATCCGCCACCGCAGCCGAGCCCGCAATTACAATTTCAGGCCCGCCCGAAGCACCCACTGCAATTTCGCAGATGGTATTTGCCACATCATCGTTGCTGTTGCTGTTTGAACCTATGTTGTACATGTTGCTCCACAACAAATTTCCGGAAGCATCAATACACATTACCGATGCCCTGAATGCCCAAGCACTCACATCAAACGATTTTCCGCACACAAACAAATAACCCGGATATGCTTCCGATTTAATTACGCGGCTGGCTTCGCCCAAATACTGAAACGCATAAAACCTTGTGTTTATAGGTGTTCCGTCGGTACCCAGAAGTTGGCGGTAAACGCCTTTGATGTCGCCCATGTTTTCGCTGAAATAATTTCCTACCGATACGGTTTGTCCGGAAGGATACGGAAACGAACCGATGGAATAAGCCGGACGGTAATTCATGGCGGCATCATACACCCAATATGTTTTCTTGAAATTTACAGGCTGCGTGAGCAATCCGTTTCTATCGCTGCGCAACACCACCGGAAAACGATAGGCTGTGCCTGAAACATGCCGTGTTTCGCCCGAAGTAATATATCCGTTGGGCACGCCGGGAAAACTTTCTACTGCATTGATGTGATAATAAAACACATCGTACCCGCTATGACCCGAAGGATATACACGATGATAGTTTTGAGCCTGAATGGCGGCAAACGAGAGAATGCCCAACCACATCGTAATTGTCTTTTTCATGTGCTGATCTTTTTTTCACGAAAATAACCTTGTGATAAGCAGGCTTACAAAGTGGATCGATTGGCAAAGTGAGGCAAAAACTTACCACAGTGATAATCCCCGGAAATATATTATAACCTGTAAATCAGAATCTTAAATGGTGTTATTTTTTCCAAACTGTGTTTGAAACACCTGCAGAAAAAAACAGCGCATTCACAAAAAACTATACCTTAGACAAATCGGAACTGCTCATTCCGTAATACGTTCTTTCCCTGCTAATCAACAACTCAAACCAACATCTATGAAAAAATGCGTTGCATTGTGGTTAGCCCCTTTATTAATCCCCTTTTTATTAAATGCGCAAACACTTACCTGGCAGCCACGCGGCCCGGGAGGTGGCGGAGCCTTGTTTGCGCCGTCAATCAATCCGTTTAACGGCAACGAGTTCAGTGTGGCGTGCGATATGTCGGAATTGTTTCGCAGCACCGATTACGGACAAAGTTTCGCACTCACCGATTTCAGGCAGTTGCAGGGCGGACATGCTTCAAAAATCTGCTACACGTCTACTCCCGGTGTATTGTATTGCGTAAATTACGATGATGATGTGGCGCGTCCCGTAAAATCAACCGACAACGGAGCCACATGGAATGTATTGCCGGGCAATCCGGATGCGTATGAGGACACCTATTCTATTCATGCGGATATTTATGACGACAGCCGCGTAATCATTTCCTATTACAATGCCATTTATTATTCAAACAATGGCGGCAATACATTTTCGCTGGTGCACAATGCGCTGAACAGCGGCGCAGGTAATGTGGTGGGCGGTGTGTTGTTTAACGGCGACACTATTTTTATCGGCACCAACGACGGGGTGCTGACTACTTACAACGACGGCGTTTCGTGGAGCACGCTTACTTTGGGCGGGCTTCCGGCATCGGAGCGCATTTTTTCGTTTGCGGCAGCAAGGAGTGGAAATATCATTCGCTTCTATTGCCTTACGGGCGATGTAAATGATATTTATGTGGGGCTGCCGGGGTCTGACTACTGGGGCTTTGTGCGCGGCGTTTATACCTCCGATCTGGGCAGCGGAGCGTGGACACCACGCATGACGGGCATTGCCACTACCGACTATCCGATGTTTGTGGCTATGGCGCAGAACGACATCAGCACGGCATATCTGGCGGGCAGCAATGCGCAGGGTTATCCGCTTGTGCTCAAAACCACCAACGCCGGGCAAAACTGGCAAAGCGTATTTCTTGCGGCGGGCAACACCAACATATCTACCGGCTGGTGCGGACAGGGCGGCGACCGTGGCTGGGGCTATGCCGAGTGTGCGTTTGGCGTGGCCGTTTCGCCGCTCGATGCAAACCGGATTGCGCTCAGCGATTTTGGTTTTGTACACGCCAGCAGCGACGGCGGTGCAAACTGGCAGCAAACCTACGTGGCACAAGCCGATGCACATCCTGCCGGCAGCAACACACCGCCGGGCAGCAGCTATCACAGCGTGGGACTCGAAAACACAAGCTGCTGGCAGATATGCTGGAGCGATGCGCAAAACATGTTTGCCGCCTACTCCGACATACGCGGCACACGCAGCACCGATGGCGGCGCCACCTGGTCGTTTAACTACAGCGGCTACACGGCAAACACCATGTACCGCTGCGTAAAAATGGCCAATGGCACACTCATTGCCGCCACTTCGGGTGTGCATGATATGTACCAGAGCACACGCCTCGGCGATGCCCTGCTGGATGCGAACGATGCGCAGGGACGGTTGATTTACTCGACCAACAATGGCCAAACCTGGCAGGTGCTGCACACATTCAACCATCCGGTATTCTGGATTACTCTCGATCCGCAAAATGCTAACCGCGCTTATGCTAGTGTAATTCATTACAACGGCGGCAATGGCGTGGGCGGTGTGTATCAATGCAACAACCTGCAAAATCTGGCGGCATCCACCTGGACACTCCTGCCCGATCCGCCGCGCACACAAAAACATCCTGCATCGCTCGAAGTGCTGAACGACGGTACATTGGTGGCCTCCTACTCAGGACGCAGAAACAGCGCCGGTGCGTTTACAAACAGTTCGGGTGTGTTTACCTACAATCCTTCGTCGAATGCGTGGAGTGATGTATCGGATCCGGGCATGTATTACTGGACCAAAGACATTATAATTGACCCGAACGATGCCGCACAAAATACGTGGTATGCAGGCGTGTTCAGCGGCTGGGGCGGCCCGCCAAACGGATTGGGCGGCCTTTACAAAACCACCAACCGCGGACAAAGCTGGACACGCATAAACAATACCGACCGTGTAACCTCCTGCACTTTTGTCCCCGGCAATGCCAATGCCCTGTACATGACCAGCGAGCAGGACGGACTCTGGTACTGCGCCAATGTGAATACGACAACGCCCGTTTTTACACCGGTGCTTTCGTATCACTTCCGCCAGCCCGAGCGGGTGTTCTTCAACCCATACATTCCCGGCGAAATGTGGGTAACCAGTTTTGGAAACGGTATGCAGGTGGCACAGCTCAGCACAGGCCATTCAGCCACTGCGGAACTCACACATACGCTCGATGTGTTTCCTAATCCGGTAACAGGCGCTGTGCTTACTCTTCTCAATAACGGAACTGCACAAACCGCACAACTCATCGATCTGAGCGGACGCATGCTGCTTAACGTTTCGCTGCAACCGGGCCGTAATGAAATCGACATCAGCCAACTGGCCACAGGTGTATATTTCGTGCGTGGGCGCAATGAAACCATTCGTATTGTGAAGCAATAACAATCATCATCTGACAATAAAAAATCCCGGCGCAACTGCACCGGGATTTTTTCTGGAAGGTATTTCAATATTAGTCGCCGTCAAGTTCGGGATCTTCGTCGGTTTCCACTTCTTCGGCACCGGTTGTAGAGCCAGAGCCGGTTTCAGCGGGTTTTCCTTTACCCTTTCCTTTGCCTTTTGCCTTACCCTTGCCTTTTCCTTTGCCTTTCATTTGCTCGGCTTTCTTCTTCTGCATTTCTACCCACTTGGCATATTGCTCGGGGCTGAGGGTGGCTTTCATGCCGTTATGGAATTCATCGCGTGCTTTTTTGCGCTCTTCTTTCCACACTTTTTTGTCCTGATCTTTGTACTTCTCGCGCAGTTCCTTCATTTTGGTGGCGCGGGCAAGAGCCAGATCGTGAACTTTCTTTTTCTGCTCGGCGTTGAGACCGAGGTCTTTTTCCATTTTGTTGGCGTAATTGGCTGCGCGTTCTTCAGGTGTTTTCTTAGGTTTGCTTGCATCGGGTTTCTGAGCCGAAGCTGTAACAGCAAAACCCACGATCAAAAGCGCAAGGGCAAGAATACGTTTCATTGGTTTGATTGGTTAAGTTTGGCTTAAAGATAAACAAACTATGTGCCAAAGGAAATTTTTTGCTTCTGAGGCACAATTTTTGCCCGGAGCAACATTCATGAATTTTCATTTACTCATTTTCTGTGTATTTTTCCTGTTTCCCGCGCTAAGCCGGGCTCAGCAAAATCTTGTACGCAATCCTTCGTTTGAGTTCGATACCATTGCCCCGCCCATCGACGAGCTAAACTGGCGCCGTTACAGGTACTGGATGTCTGACCATGCCAGCGAGGCAGCCAATCCCAAAATTGTGCTTACCCAGCATTGGTATCAACCCACCCAAGGCACCACCGATTATTATAATTCGTATAAATCGAGCCACGTTGGCTTTTCCACCAAAAATGCGCGCACCGGCAAAGGGCGTATAGGAATAATTGCCGGAGTGTGCCACAATAGCCTTGCCTCGTGGCTCATTTACCAGAACGGTTATTCCGAATATGTGTCCACACGCCTCACGCAACCGCTCGAAGCGGGCAAAACCTATTGTGTACGCTATTATGTGGCACACGACCGGAAATCGAATTTTGCCGCCGCACGTCTGGGTGCATTGCTCACCCGCGACAGTATACTGATGCCTGAATACAGCCGGCAAATCTGGCAGCAACAGCCGCAGGTAATGAACGACAGCAACCGCTACATTACCTCCAACATGGGCTGGGTTATGATTTGTGATACGTTTATTGCCCGTGGCGGTGAAGAATTTCTCACGCTGGGCAATTTTGATTTTTACCGGCCCAAACACATCCGCAAAATCAATAAAAAAATGCGCGGGGGAATACGCTGGAGCCCGATGGACAAGTTTTCGTATTACTACATTGATGATGTGAGTGTAACGGAAGTGCCGGATGAGGCGCCGGTGTGTGCCGTAGGTCGTGATACGGTGGCGAGGAATAATCTGTTGCTTATTGTTGATCTTGTAAAAGACGAATCGGCGGTGATTTCGTTGCAAACTGCGGTGCATGAGCTGGCGCAAACCATTAATCACCGCGATATGATTTCGATTGTGGTTCGGAGCGGGAATGCCGGAATGGTGCTTCTTGAAAATTGCCCGGCTGATTCGTTGGGTTTGCTGAGTGCGGCATTGAGTCAGATCAGGCCCAATGAATCTGTAACGAAAGACTATTCTCCGAAATTGGGTTATGAAGCGTTTCTCAAAAAGTATTTGCGCGATGGGAATAACCATGCGGTATTAATTACCAACAGGGGGTTTGTGTATGATAAACGCAATTCGCGGCAAATTGAAGATGCGGCGTATTATCAGGGAGTAAAATTTTCGGTGATTCAACTTGCGGGAAGTGCCACGGATTCTAAAATGAAAAAACTTTCGCGGGAAACAGATGGGAAAGTGCTTACGGTGGAAGAAAAAAATCTGGCTGATGAACTGGGGAAGCTGGCTCCGCGTGAGCAGCAGGACACGAAGTATTCGGGAAAGAAAAACTATGTGATTGCGAGTTGGATTTTTTTGAGTAAGGTGGTGCCGGTGTTGATGGTGGTGATTTATCTGGGGTTGCGTTGATTTTTCTCAGGATTGATTTTTCGGGACTTTTTGAGGCGATTTTTTCTGATTAACGGGGATGATTTTTTCTTTCAGCTTCGCTGAAAATCTTTTTTTACACGGGCATTGTGGCGGCAAGTTGCAAACTTGCCTCATTTTGGTGGAAAGTTTTTTCGGCTTTGCCGAAGTAAACTTTCCACAGCTTCACAGCTTTGCTGTTTCGCGGGTTCAGGTTTGCGCTGTTTCTGTTTGTATTTCGGGATTGGGAATAAGTGCAGCAGGTGTGCAATAGCTTTCGCTTGTTAAGACAGAAATAACACCCGGTTTTCATCACATAAAAACTATAAATACCTGTCTTTTGAGCAGACAGATAAAAACCGCCACTATATTTTAGCACTCTATTGCAAACATATCATGGCAAAACAAGAAGCAACGAATCCGTTCATGAATCCTCCATGGACAACCCAGCAGATCATACAGCCTTCCGAAAAGCTGAAACCGTGGGTACGTTACTTTTATGCGGCAGAATTTTGCCTGCCCGAAGGAGTTGAACTTACCGTATTGTTAACCCCAAAAATACACGCAGGCATATCTTTTCATTTTGGCGAATATGCATTGTGCCATCCGAATCCCACACTCACCGGACATTTACTAAAGGCTGTTTATCCAGTAATCACAGGCCGCTCGGCGGTTATTTTTGCGGCATTGCGCACCGGGAAAATACAAACAGATTTCGGATTTGATATTCGTTCGGTTTGCATGAGTGATACAATTGACATGAATTTACTCTGCAGGGATTTTAATTTTTTGCATGAAGAAATACAGGAAAAGGATCTTTCCCGGAAAATTGAGTTAATTGAAAATTACCTGCTGAAAAGGCTGAGTCAAACCAAAATCCGGCCAACACTATCTGCAGATATAGTTGATTTCCTTTACACGCAGCATTCATCAGTAAGATTGAAAGACATTTGCAGGGAATTTCATTTGTCTGAACGTACTTTAGAAAGGAAGTTTACACAGGATATTGGAATTACCCCCAAACAATTCATTCAGGTTCTCCGATTCAACAGGGCAATACGAATGGCATCAGAAAAAAAAGGTTCCTGGGCGCAAATTGCAAACGAGCTTGGTTATTCTGATCAGGCACATTTTATTCACTCCTTCAGAAATTTTTCGGGTGAAACTCCTATTAGCTATTTGCACAACCCGCATATAATAGACAGGATTATGAATATGGAAGAATTATAAAGATGCGTGGCAAGACCGGCAAGCAAAACCCGGAGTGTATTTGAAAACGTAAAAAGAGATTTTCAAAAGCACAGCGGTTGGCGGGGCTATTAAATTGGCGGTTTTTTACAATACTTAAAATTCTCCGGAGAGTATGTTTGCGCGTACTAAAAAACACAAACTACTCATGAAAACAAACGCACACCTATTCGCCCTCGTTGCGGTATTCTTCTCAACCCCATTCTCATTAAATGCACAAACCAGTTTTGGCACGGGTGCGGGCACAGGAACCGGCTGCTCGATGTTTGGGATAAATGCAGGCGCAAGTAATTCAACAACTTCAATAAATAACACCTACATCGGGCAAAACGCAGGTCAAAATGTCGCATCTGCTTCAAGAAGTACTTTTTTAGGTAGTTCAGCCGGAGTTAATTCCATCAATCCGAATAATTGTATTTATATAGGTGCATCTGCTGGCTATGCTGCTGTTAATAATTTCAGTTGCATTTTTATAGGGAATAACTCCGGATCAAATTGTTCGGCAACTTACGGTATTACAAGTGTGGGGTTTGAAGCCGGAGCTGTTGGCGATTTTAACAATGGTAATGATTGTTCACTTTTTGGTATTCGGGCCGGATACATGAATACCGGACCCGGGAATACCTTTATTGGCAGTAATTGCGGACGAAATAACACCTCCGGAATGTACAATACATTCGTAGGAAATTATTCAGGACGAAATAATATAACTGGAATACAAAATACATTTATGGGAAGTAATTCAGGGCAATCCGTTACTACCGGAAGTTTCAACACCTATCTTGGATATTTTTCAGGTTATGGGTTAACCACAGGAGATTACAATACTTTTATCGGACATGGATCCGGGAAAAATTCGCAGTTTTCAAGCAACTGCATTTTAATGGGCTACAATGCAGGGAAAGATATGAATACCGTGGATGACTGTATTTTTATTGGGGAAAATGCGGGAAGCGTTAGTTATCAGACTGCAGAAAATACCTGTATCGGACATGAAGCTGCAGGTAATGCTGCGTTTATTAATGGCTATAGCTGTTCTTTTTTTGGTGCGAGAAGCGGGTATAAAAATAATGGCCCGGCAAACACATTTATAGGTGCAAATTCAGGACAAAATAATGTGAATGGAACAGGAAACACATTTCTTGGTTATTATGCCGGAGCCAGCAATAACAATGGCAGTTATAATACATATATAGGTTACCAAAGTGCACATCTTAGAACACATGGCGATAATAATTGTCTGATTGGCTACAACACTACATGTGCAGACAGTTTAACTTATGCAACAGCAATAGGATCGGGCGCAATCGTAAACCGTTCGTTCAGTATTGTACTTGGAAACAGCTTTACCAATGTAGGTATAGGTACTAGTTCTCCCACAGAAAAACTTATGGTTAACGGCACTATCACGCCTGTTGTCAATAATGTTAGCAACTTAGGTCGTTCAGGATTGCGATGGAATACTGTATTTGCGACAAACGGCGTAATTAACACTTCCGATCAGCGGCAAAAAAGCAATATTAAAGCGTTGAAATATGGTCTGAATGAAGTGATGAAACTCCGCCCTGTTACTTTTACCTGGACCGATCGCCCGGAAGACGGGGCTAAAATCGGGTTAATTGCACAGGAAGTACAGCCCATACTGAATGAAGTGGTGAAAACCGGCGACGATTCGATGCAAACGCTCGGGGTATTTTACAGCGATATTATTCCTGTGCTCATTAATGCGATACAGGAACAGCAGCAACAAATTGAAGTGCTTAAACAACAAATTTCATCTGCCCAAACCACTCCGGCTTCCGGTGCAGAGCTTATGCCCAATGTGCCGAATCCGTTTAATGGCAGCACTTTAATCAAATACTCACTGCCGGAGCATATAAATAATGCGTCGCTGAAAATCTTTGACATGCAGGGCAAAGAAATCCGTGCATACAGCATTACCGCACAATCGGGCTCAATCGAAATTTCGGCCGAAGGGCTTAACCCGGGTATGTATATTTATGCGATTGTCTCAGACGGAAATGTGCTTGCCGAGAAAAAAATGATTGTATCACACTAAGCGTATAATTAACCTGAATGAAGATTCAGAAACAAGACGAATGAGTTTCTTGTTTCTGAATCTTTTTTTCATACTACTGCTTCCTGATGAGCAATCATGGGTTTTAACGCCACCAGCGCCGACGCAATGGATGCCACACTTTCAAACGTAAGTGTGAGTTTGTTGTTGGCCTCCTTCATTTTGGCGGCGCGCGGATTGGCTTGCACGAAGCTTAGCACGGATGTAAATGCGTCGGACGAATAGTAGGGCGATTGCTGGTTGCTGATGAAGTAGCAAATCATCTTGCCGTTTTTGAGCAGTATTTTTTCGATGCCAATGTCCATTGCCATCCAGCGCAAGCGAACCGCGTCGATAAGCTCGGTTACCGATTCGGGAACGGGGCCGAAACGGTCGCGGAGCATGCTTTCGAAGCGCATGAGGTCGTTGTCGGTCTGGCTGTCGTCGAGCTGGCGGTAGAGTGCGAGGCGTTCGGTGATGGTTTGCACATAGCCGTCGGGGATGTGAATGCCGAGGTCGGTGTCGATCTGTGTGTCTTTCACATACACGCCAATGTGGCGTGCGTTGGGATCGTTGCGGCGGCGGGTTTTGCGTTGCTGCTCTTCTTCACGGAAAAGGTCTTTGAATTCGGTTTCCTTTAATTCCTGTATGGCTTCGTCGAGAATTTTCTGGTACATATCAAAGCCGATATCGGAAATGAAACCGCTTTGTTCGCCGCCCAGCAGGTTTCCGGCACCGCGTATGTCGAGATCGCGCAGGGCAATGTGGAAGCCGCTGCCGAGGTCGGAAAATTCTTCGATGGCTTTGAGCCTGCGCTGTGCCTCGCCGGTGAGCATAAACGGCGGCGGTGTAAACAGGTAGCAAAACGCCTTGCGGTTTGAACGGCCCACACGACCGCGCATCTGGTGCAAATCGCTCAGGCCAAACATGTGCGCATCGGTAATGATGATGGTGTTGGCATTGGTCACATCAAGCCCCGATTCGATGATGGTGGTGGCCACCAGCACATCGTATTCGCCTTCAATAAAATCGATCATTGCCTGCTCCAGCTTTCCGGCTTCCAATTGTCCGTGCGCCATTACCACACGCGCATCGGGACAAAGCCTCGATACCATTCCTGCCACTTCAGGCAATGTTTGCACGCGATTGTGTACCACAAACACCTGTCCGCCCCGCTGCAGTTCATACGACACGGCATCGCGTATTACTTCTTCGTTAAACGTATGCAGTTCGGTTTGTACCGGAAAGCGGTTGGGCGGCGGCGTGTTTATTACACTCAGGTCGCGCGCACTCATGAGCGAAAATTGCAGCGTGCGCGGAATTGGCGTGGCAGTAAGCGTGAGCGTATCGACGTTTGTTTTCAGTGTTTTTAGTTTGTCTTTCACAGCCACGCCAAACTTTTGCTCTTCGTCAATCACCAGCAGGCCGAGGTCTTTGAATTTTATGTCTTTGCTGGTGAGTGTGTGCGTGCCGATGAGAATGTCAATCTTTCCTTCGGCCAGTTGTGCCAGTACTTCTTTCTTTTCCTTCGCCGTGCGGAAGCGATTCAGATAATCAACCTTGGCCGGAAAATCTTTCAGCCTGTCGCGGAATGTTTTGAAATGCTGCAACGCCAAAATGGTAGTGGGCACCAGCACTGCTACCTGCTTGCTGTCGCACACGGCTTTAAATGCAGCGCGAATGGCCACTTCGGTTTTGCCGAAACCCACATCACCGCAAATGAGCCTGTCCATGGGCGCATCGCTTTCCATGTCGCGCTTTACATCCTGCGTGGCTTTGAGCTGGTCGGGCGTGTCTTCGTAAATGAACGAGGCTTCGAGTTCGTTCTGCAAATAATTATCCTGCTGGAACGCGTGGCCCACCTGCGCTTTGCGTGATGCGTAGAGTTTAATAAGATCGAAGGCAATTTCCTTGACCTTCGTTTTTGTTTTCTGCTTCAGGTTTTGCCACGAAGCCGAACCGATTTTGTCGATGCGCGGCACTTCGCCTTCTTTGCCTGCATATTTTGCAATGCGGTGCAGCGAATGTATGCTCACATACAACACATCGTTATCGCGGTACATAAGGCGAATGGCTTCCTGAATTTTTCCGTTCACCTCCATTTTTTCGAGACCGGCAAAACGTCCTACGCCGTGGTCGATGTGAGTTACATAATCGCCGGGCTGGAGGCCGCGCAGTTCTTTCAGCGTCATGGCTTCTTTCTTGCGCTGGTAGCCGTCGCGCAGGCGGAAGCGGTGGTAGCGTTCAAAGATCTGGTGATCGGTGAAACAGGCTATTTTGAGTTTGTGGTCGATGAAGCCTTCGTGAATGGAAGCCACGAGCGGCGTATAATCTATGCGGCGGCCGATGTCGTCGAAAATGGATCGGATGCGTTCGGCCTGTTTGGCATTGTCGGCAAAAATGAGGTTGCGGTAGCCGTTGGTGGTGTGTTTGGAAAGTGTTTGGGTAAGCAGGTCGAAATTTTTGTTGAACGCCGGTTGCGGCACCACAGTAAACGTAAGGCTGTGTGTGGCTTTGAGCGCGAAACGATTTCCAAACTCCACCGTCGCAAACTTTTCGAGCGAGCGGCGGAAATCTTCGGCACCGATGTATTGTTCTTCGGGTGCGAGGCGGCGCACGGTGCTTCCTTCAATTTCTGTGCTGAAAATTTTCTGCGCCTGTTCAAATTCTTTCTGGATAAGTCCTTCGGCCTGTTCCACATCCATAAACCATACGGCCTGATGGAATTTGTCGTTGGCGGCACTGAGGAAGTAATCGAAAAAAGATTCGCGGCTTTCGGCCAGGAGTTTGCCCTGCACGTTGGGAATGATGGTGAGGCGGTCGAGGTTTTTTACCGAAAGCTGTGTAAGCGGATCGAATGTGCGTATGGAATCCACTTCATCGCCAAAAAACTCGATGCGATACGGATGCTCGTTGGCAAACGAAAATACGTCGATAATGCCACCACGCAAGGCATACTGACCGGCTTCATACACATAATCCACATGCTCAAAGCCGTACTCGAAAAGCAAATCAGTCACAAATGCAGGCGACACTTTTTCGCCGCGTTTGAGTTCGAGTGTGTTTTTGGCCAGAAGCTGCCGCGTCACCACTTTTTCCGACAATGCCTGCGGGTAAGTCACCACAGCCGCGCGTCCGTCGCGCCTGATGCGGTCGAGCACTTCGGCGCGCAGCAGTACGTTGGCATTGTCTGTTTCTTCAATCTGGTAAGGACGGCGGTAAGAGGCCGGGAAAAACACCAGCGGAATTTCTGTTTTCTCCTCGCCTGCTTCGTTCACAATGGTAAGCAGTGTTTCGAGGTCGTTGAGGAAATACGCCGCTGCTTCCTTATCGGGCAGTACAAACAGGTGCGAGAGCGGTGTTTCGCGCATCACAGCCGCTGCAATCACCGCCGGTAGTGAGCCCGCCAGTCCGCGCAAATGCACGCGTGCGGGTTGTGTTTCGCCAAACGTGGCAGCCAGTTCGCGCACCTGTGTATCGGCTGAATATGTCTGTTGTAGTTCGTGTAATGTCACGTAGTTCTGTATTTCGTGGTGGTAAAACAGCACGGGCCAAAAGCACGTTTGCTCCGTTTCGGATTGAAACGGAGTTTTACGGCTTTGCTTTGGCTATGCAGTTTAAACTGCGGGGCAAAGGTAAGGGTTTACATCTGGAAATCGCAGGGAGAAACTATAAACAGGTTGGCAATTCGCAACATTCTGCATAATATAATTTACCACTTAAAAATAGCTTTTGAGGTTTGCTATGACCCGATTTTGTCTCAGACATTAAAGCTTCTGACGCAACTGCATTTGCGCAGCACACAGGCAGAAAAATAAAAACTCGTAAACCCCTCGGAGGTCTTTGAAGACCCTTTAGTTTGTATTTCACTAAAACTCTACCTTAACTCCATAAAATTTCCGCAAGAAACAGGGTGAATCATTTGAAGACCAAGGCTCAAGACCT
>JALONL010000025.1 GCA_025454955.1 Bacteroidia bacterium
TGAGAAATAAAATTATTCACCGGGTCTGTGCGGTGATAAAACTCGAAAAAAATTATCAACCGCCATTGGTTTTGTCATAGAAATCGCGCCCCTACGGGATTTCATCGCTCTCAAAATTCTTCGCTCTCGCTCTGTTTCTCACTCTGAGAACTGATAATCCATTCCGCCACCAGCAAATTCGGCACCCAGCCCAGCCATGCCACAACACGATACACATCCATGGGCGGCGGTGCAAACGCAAACACAATTAAAAACTTCCACGCCCGCAGCGTAAGTGCTGAAAGTGTAAGCGCAAAACTCCGCACCATAAACTCTCGATGCAACTTCACATTGCCGCTGCGTATGGCCGTATATGCCCGCCAGGTAGTAAACATCCACAACAACGCCAGCAGCACAAAAGCAATTTGCGAAGTAATTCCGCCATTGGCATACACACCCATTATCAACCCCGCCGGCCCTGAAATGCACAGCAGTACAATAATGTATGCTTTGCCCATACCTCTGTGCAGTTTGCGAAACCGCCCCGCAGGAAGAAACTGTGTAAACCCCGCAAACACAAGCACCAGACTGGTAAGCACATGCGCATAAAACGCCACGCGCCACACACCAATGTGCATAACGTGTTGTTTGATTTGCAAAAAACCTTCTTCGGGATTTAAGGTGAAATGCGGCAGCGTAATGCGCACCATGAGTATGGTGAAGAATGCAAGAAGGAGATAAAGGAAAATCTTGATTGCTGTGGAACGCATTACCAAAGTGTCTTGTCAAAAATACATAACCCGTACTTTTTACCACATATAAAAAGCAGATGTGGGGAATATCTTTTAACTGTCGATGTTTTGATTATACCCGCAATAAAACAGTTATTCAGAAAACTGAAACAACTGTACCTTTTGCATTGCCATTACCGGGTGTACTCATAATTTTATCATCGCAAAAAATCTTCATCAGTAATGGTGCGTTATATTGTTTTGTTATGGCTTGTGTTTGCCTTTTCTGCCTGCAATTCCTGGGTGGAGAAGGATAAAAACACAGGCTATGGCGACAGTCTGAGAACAAATCAATTAATGAGACTACACATTACGCATTTTCATAAGAAAATTTACCCCGACAGTGTTTTCGTTTTGTCAGTAGTTGCAAGAACCGTCGATTCGCTGGCAAAAATTACATGGGAAAAGAATGGCGTTGATTCATTTATCTATTACACAGAAAACGAAAAGGAAATTCAAATTAAGTTGACATGGGGGAATTTATTCAGCCCGAAATCAAGGCATTTATTAGTAAAATCTACTTTTAGAGGGTGGGGTTATTTCATGGTTTATTCTCTGGCAAATAAAGAGACAAAGCCGATGATTTATACAGATATTCTGGGTATCGAATCACCAAAAGATTCTATTACAGATATTAATGGCGACAAGGTTCCGGATTTACTGATAAACTTCTATGGAAGCTGTGGATGCTGTTTGAAAGATCACTTTTTTGTTTTCCTGTATGATGAGGCGAAAGAGCGATTTATTGATAATATTGAATTATTAAATGCCACTTTTTATCCGAAAGAAAAAAAGTGAGAGGAATTGGTTACGGACAGCCCGGAGAAACTGAAATAGCCACTTGTGTATGGAATAAATTTTCGCTGGATACTGTAGAAATGATCGTTCCGGTATTGGACAATGAAATGAATCCCACAGGGCATTATTCCCGATACAGGTATATAAACTACAGAAAGGGGTTATACCACGAGCAATATATTCGCAGGATTCCGGCAGAATACAAAACTGTGAAAGGATTCGATTATTTTCTTGGGAAAATCTGAATCACACTTATACACCCAAACCCACACTTATTCACTTCCCCCGCACAATAAACAACCCCGAAAACAGAAATAAAACCGCATTTTCTATATTCGCTTAACCAAAACAAATATCCATGCGTTTACCCGGCTTCCTGTTTACCATACTGCTGATTTTCTCGTGCCAGAACAATCCGCAAAAGGCCACCTCCGACAATAATGAGAAAAACGAAAACCTCACCGTGAACGAAGCCCTGCGCGGCGATGTGCGCAAAATTGGCGGAAGCAAAGCCACCGAACAGGCACTCATTGAACAGGCGCTCAATGCAATGGCTGCCGGCACCGATCCGCTGCTGGGTTGCTGGGTGGGCATGTTTGGCGAAAACAAAATAAACATCTCCATTACACAGCGCAATGCCACCGAGGCTGTGGGTTTTACGGTGTGCGCCGGCAATTTCCGCCCCATAAAAGGCACAGTGAAAGCCGATGGCGAAAACCGTTTTTTGCTGAGTATGGATGAGCCGGGCGATAATAAATACGACGGACATTTTGAGTTTGCCATTAGTCTGGGCGGAAATGAGCCTTTGCTTTCGGGAACGTGGCGGCCTTTTAAAACGGGTGTGGTGGCCAACCGCGAGTATTCGCTCACCAAAAAACTGTTTACCAACAAAACCGATGTGGGCACATACCCGCAGGCATCGGCGCGCGAGCTTTCGTATGAAGACGTGGAAAATCTGGGGTCTGATGAACTGCGGGTGATGCGCAACGAGATTTATGCGCGCCACGGGTATTCGTTCAGGGACAAGGCCATGCGCAATGTGTTTGATGCGCTGGAATGGTATATCCCGATGGGTGTGGATATCCGCCATCAGCTAACGGATACGGAGGTGAGGAATATTTCGCTGATTTACCGCTACGAGAAATATGCGGAGGAAAATTACGACGATTACGGGCGCTGATTGGGCATTTTAATCGGGCGGAGAGGCAAACTGGTCGTAAAAACGGAGGCGGGCACGGGCAAAATGCTAACTTCGCGGCGACTCAACTTTGTTTGCATGGATTTTCAGAACATTCTTACCACCTCGGCCGATGGTATTTTTACGATTACCATTAACCGCCCCGACAAGCTGAACGCGCTTAACCAGGCCACGCTTGGCGAATTGCAAAGCGCGGTTAATATTGCCAAGGCCGATGCATCGGTGAAAGGCATAATCATTACCGGCGCGGGCCCTAAGGCTTTTGTGGCCGGTGCCGATATTTCGGAGTTTGCCGGACTTGATGCGCCCTCGGGAACCATATTTGCGGCGGCCGGTCATGCCATTTACAAGGAAATTGAACTTTGCCCCAAGCCCGTAATTGCTGCCGTAAACGGCTTTGCGCTGGGCGGCGGCTGCGAACTGGCCATGGCCTGCCACATGCGCGTGGCGGCTGAAAATGCGAAGTTTGGCCAGCCCGAAGTAAATCTCGGCCTTATTCCCGGCTATGCCGGCACACAGCGTCTGGTGCAGCTTATTGGCAAAGGCAAAGCCCTGGAACTGCTCATGACTGCCGACATGATTGATGCCCATGAAGCACACCGCCTGGGCCTGGCCAACTATGTGGTTCCGGCCGATCAGCTGCTGACGAAAGCGGCTGAAATTTTGCAGAAAATTTTCACCAAGGCCCCGCTGGCCATTGCCGAAATTGTAAACTGCGTAAACGCATACTACACCAGCGGCATTGACGGTTTCCGCTACGAGCAGGAAGCCTTCGGCCGCTGCTGCGACACGGCCGATTTCCGCGAAGGCGCAGGTGCTTTCCTCGAAAAACGAAAAGCTGTTTTCACCGGAAAATAAATCATCGCATTGATAGAAATATGAAACGGACTTCCTCGCCTTGAGAAAGTCCGTTTCGCTATGTACCCGTTGCAACTGATTTTTACTTATACCAGAAAAATAAAAACCAGTCGTTTTCCCCCTTGCACACAGAGCACATAGTTTTGCCTGTTTCAGAATTGCTGTGCTGAAATATTATGTTTCAATCTTATATTTTATACTGTGTGGGCTGTGTGAAACCAGCCGCTGTTTGTTTGCTGAAACAAAAATGCACCGGGTGTAATCGTTTTGCAATGTAAGTTTTAAAAAAAATAAGGCTCCTAAAGTTTAGCTTTTAGCCAAAACCCTTGATTTTATTGATATTTGAAGTAAATAATAATTAGCCTTCAAGCCATGAAAAACGATCCGCTCTGGCACCTTGTTCACGCACTTACGCAGAGTGAGAAGCGACAGTTTGTGCTCGAAAACAGCGAGCAGAAACCTACTTCCGGGTTTATGGCTTTATATCACTGGTACACCAAACAGGATGAACCTTCGTCGCCCGATGCGGCTGTGCTGAAGAAACTCAAACTCACACCAGCCACGCTGGCCGTGCAAAAAAATTACCTGAACGGAAAACTCACCGATTTTCTGGCGCGGGCTGTAAGCGACAATACCGACACGCTGCAGATTCGCCAGCTTATTTCGCAGGCCGAAGCCCTGTTTCAGCGCGGCTTGCGCGATCATGCCAAAAAAATTGTGCGCAGGGCGTTTCAGCTTGCCGAATATGCGGAGTTGTTTATTTATCAGTTGGCCCTGTATGAACTGCTGGAAAATTATGCCTTGCACAACAGCGATTTTCAGGAGCTGATTGATTTTGACCGGAAGAAGCTGGCCATTATGCGCATTCTCGAAACCGAAATTGCCTGCCACCGGCTTTCGGCAGATGTAATTGCGCTGGGCACCGGAATGGATTTTGCCCGCACTCCGGCCGAGAAAAAACGAATAAAGGAAACAGCCGCACATCCGCTCATGCTTGGCGAAGAAGCCATGCCCAGCCTGCGCTCCCGCTATCACCTCACTCATGCACGCATACATTTTTACAACATGACACAGGATAGTGTGCGCATGGTAAAATTATGCCTTGAGCATTTTCAGTTCTTCGATAAAAATCCGGAACTGGCCGGGCGCGATATCGCCTATTTTGTAAGCATGAGTTTTAACATGGTGGTTAATCTCATTCAGCTTGGACATCCTCATCAGGTAAAAGATGTGATAAATCGCTGGGAACGGCTGCCTGTGGAGTACAAACCTGCCATGACTGATTTTTTTCTTCAGCAGCACCAGTTTTTCAGTTCCGAACTGGCATTCCGCAAAGTATTGCTCGAAGGAAAACCCGAGTTGCTGATACGCGAAATGCCGCGGGTACAGAAGCTAAAATCTTCCGAACATCAGTATCAGCAGGTATATATAAATAGCATTCGCTTTTATGAAGCATTGGCCGCGTATTTTGCCGGAAAGCGAAAAGATGCACTGCGGTATCTTATTGATGAGTTGCAGGACGAATCGATTATGAACCGCCGATACCGGCTGGTAATGCGCAGTATGTTGCTGCGGCTTATGATTCATTGCGACGAGGAGCATGACGATGTGGTGGAAGAGCTGGCCAAACAGCTTGACCGTTTCATTCGCCGCCATCAATGCCAGAATTTTTCGGATGGTATTATGGCTGCATTTTTCAAAAAATGGCCCGGTTTAACTGCCACACAACGCAAATCGCTTCACGCATCAACCATAAAAAAAATAGAAAACTGTTACAGCGAGCAGCGCGACTGGCAGTTTGCCATTAATTACCGTTTTTGCATGGCGTGGATGCACACCAAAGCCGGCGATATTTCGTTTGGCAAAGCACTGCTTCATTGCAACCGGCAATTTTATTCGCAGCACACGGCAAACCATACGATTCCGCAATAGCTTACCTTTGAGCGGGATTATGTGTTTGACGTAAACCAATGAAAACCGATTCGCTCAGTCAGCTTATTCATTCTCTTTCGCAAAGCGAGAAGCGGCAGTTTGTGCTTGAAAACAGCGTGAGCCGGGGTTCTTCCACTTACATGAAACTGTATGCCTGGTATGCCCGCCAAACCGTTCCGCAATCGCCCGACGAAAAAACTATACGCAGTTTAAAACTCACACCGGCCAGTCTGGCTGTGCTCAAAAACTACCTTTCCACCAAAATTCTCGATTTGCTGGTGCGCAATGCGGGCAGCAAATCCACCACTCTGTATGTGCAGAACCTGCTTGCCCAGGCTGAAGTGCTTTTCACCCGTGGGCTTCACAGCCAGGCCCGCAAAATAACGCGGCGCGCGCTTCAGGTGGCCGAAACAAACGAGCTTTTTCCGCTGCAACTGGCCATTTACGCCCTCGAAGAAACTCATGCGGGCAGCCACAGCGAAGTAGAGGAAGTGCATAAGTCGTTTGCCCGAAAAAAAGAACTGCTTAAAATAATCGGCAACGAATACGACTGCCTCGAATTTTCTCAACGCATAGTGGCATTGGGCACCGATCTTAACTATGCCCGCCTGCCAGAAGAACGCCAAAAGCTTGCCCGCTTTGCCAACGATCCAATGATGATGAGCGATCATCTTCCGCTTAGCACCTCTGCGTTTCATCACCTCATGCACGGCCGCCTGCATTATTACACCATGGCCCTTGATGTAAACGGAATGCTGAAAATGAGCCGCGATCATTTCTCGTATTTCGAAAACAAACCGGCAGCCGCACATAAAGATCCCGATTTCTTTCTGGGCATGACCTACAGCATTCTGAACAACGTAATGCAACTCGGCTCACAAGCCGAAGTGACCGATATACTGAGCCGCTGGGCAAAACTGCCGGTGCAGTACAAAACCTGTTTCGGCGAACGTCACCTGGCGCAGTACCGCGTATTTACGCACGAACTTCAGATAAGGCTCATGCTCATTGAAGGCCGCAGTGTACAAATACTTCCTGCCCTGCTGCGCAAAACAAAACAACTGAAAAACGACCTTCAGTATTACCCGGCGTTCGAAACCAATATGCGTTTTTTTATTGCGCTCGGGAAATACCTTGCCGGCGACTACAAAGGCTCGCTGCGCATTCTTATCGACGAACTCAGCGAAACCTCGTCGGGCAACCGCCGATACAGGTTTGTGCTTCGCGCCATGCTTTTGCAACTGGTGATACATTGCGAGCAAAAACACGAAGACACGGTGGAAGAATTAACCCGCAATTTGCAGCGTTTTATTGATCGCGAAAACTGCAGGTTGTTTCCCGAAAATCTCTTCCCCGAATTTTTTATGAATTGGGTTGAAACACCCGACACCAAACGGCAGGCGCTTTTCAGAAAAACCATCGAAAAAATTACTGCGGCTTTCGCCGAACAGAAAGACTGGCAGTTTGGTATCAACAACCGCTTTTTTATGGCCTGGCTTATTCAGCATGCCCGGCAAATTGGTTTCGACGAAGCATTGCTGGTGTGGAACACTGAGTTTCGGAAAAGGCTGGAGACTCATAAAAACACATAAAAAAACGGGCAATTCCAAAGAGTGAATTGCCCGTTTACTATATGTTCCGGTTCTGCTCAACGACACACCTTAAGTATGCCGGTCGAACCATTTGCCCCCTGCAAGCTGAACATATAGATACCTTGTGCCTCCGGCGAAAGATCAACCACCACCTGAGTAGTTCCGGCAGGAACAGGAATTGTAAACAGTTGGCGGCCGGTAATGTCTGTTACCCGTAACTCACGCTGCTGCCCCGAAGCCTGTATGCCGGCAGTAAATGTATAATTGCTGCTTTGCAACAACCTGATTTCTGACGTGGCGGCATCTGCAATTCCCACTACCCAGCTATAGGGCAGCGATGTGGCACTGCACCCGTTTCCGTCGGTAACGGTTACGGTATATACGCCGCTCTGCGTGGGTGTAAACGAAAACGTGGTGGCTCCCGCCACCGGGCCCGAAGCATCGTTCCACTGATAGGTGTAACCCGAAAAGTTTACCGTAGAAAGCGTACCGTTGTTGTAGCTCACCACCGGTGTTTGTGGCCCGGAGAAATTAACCGAAATGGTTACACCCAGTTGCTGCATAAACTGCGGACAAATTTGCGGCGCTCCCGAAACGCTGTAATTGCCGGTTTGGGTCACAATAAGTGTATCGTCGTTGGCTCCGGGTATGGGCACATTGTTGTTTGTCCATTGTATGTTCACCTCGTAAGGCGGCATAAGCACAAGGTATTCGGTATCGCCGGGGCAAAAGGTCTGATTGCCCGAGCTCATTACCGTGGGCAGCAGAAAAACCCAGCCATCGACAAGGTTTTGTGCCGATGTGCCGCTGCATGTATCCTGTGTAACGAATACAGAAAAATTATTGCCGGCATCATTGAAATAATCAACCGGCAAAACGGCTGCGGTTGCACCGGGAATGATTACGTTGTTTTTGTACCACTGATAGGTTTGATAGGGCTGTGTGGTGCGAAGTGTATCGCTGCTGTTTGGGCAAAGAATGGGCGAAACCGGTGTAATGGTGGGTGTAATGGTGCATTGGGCATTGAGCCTTCCGGCAAATAGACCAACGATGGCGAGTGTAAAGATGAGTTTCATGTGATAATTAGTTTGTTGCCGGTACAATTTTCTGTATTCTCTAAAAATGGGGCAATACTGTTTGGTGTATCAATTAGAGTTCTAAAACTATTTTTATTCGTTAAACCTCTCTGTTTATGGTATTTTTGTTTATTAAAAATTAGCTTTCCAATGAATCCCGATTCGCTCTTCCAATTGGTACATGCGCTCACCAAAGCCGAAAAAAGGCAGTTTGTAATTGAAGGTCTGGCAGGAAAACGCAGCGGTGGTTACATTGATCTGTTTCGCTGGTATTCGCGGCAAAAAACTGCGGCAAAGCCCGATACGGAGGTAATGCGCAAACTGAAACTCACGCCCAACAGGCTGGCGGTGCAAAAAAATTACCTTACCGAAAAGCTCAGCGAGTTTCTCGGCCGAAGCTGTTCGCGCCCTACCAATACGGCGGGAATAAGGCAGTTGCTTAATCAGGCCGAAGCATTATACAGCCGCGGATTGCGCGAACAGGCAGAGCGTGTGCTAAAGAAAGCGCGCGAACTGGCCGCAAAAAACAACCGCCACCTGCAACAGCTCGATGCGCTGGAGGTGTATGAGTCAAACGCGTTTACTTACGTGCAGGTGGCAGGCCTGCGCCACACTTCGGCCGAGAAGCTGAAGATGCTGCCGGTAATTGAAAACATGTACAAATGCCAGCTGTTTTCCTACGATATACTGTCTATTGGTGCCGAAATTGATTATGCCCGCACAGCCACGCAGCGCCGCACCATGAAACAGTATGCCCGGCACGAACTGCTTCAAAACACCGCCGCCGCAAAAAGCATTTCGGCAAGTTATTTCCTGCTGCATTCGCGCCTGCATTTTACACGTACCGCACAGGATCCGGCCGGAAACCTGAAAGCCACACTCGAACACATGGCCCTGTTTGATGCCGACAAGCGCATGACGGCATCGGAAATCAACTACTATATCACCATGGTATTCAACACGGTGATTGTGCTTCAGCAGGTGGGTACCACAGCACAGTTTCAGGAACAGTTGCAACGCTGGAACAGGCTTTGCAGCGAGTATGCACATGCGCTCGACGAAACCAGTTTGCTGCGCTACAAATTCAATCACTCTGAACTAACCATGCGCCTGAGCATGACCAGCGGCGATACAGAAAGCATGGTAAAAGAACTGACGCGTTTCCGCCAGCTTCTCAAAACCGATCACAGCTACAGCGCAGTGTATGCCCAAAGTATGCGCTTTTACGCCGCCATTGCCTACTACACTGCAGGCCGTTACAAACAGGCGCACGAATTATTGCGCGAAAACATAAGTGCGCTCAAACTCTCTTCACAACGCTACCGGATTTTACTGCGCAGTCTGCTGCTGCAACTCATGATTCACTGCGACCAGCAGCACGACGAGGTGGTGGAATATCTTGCCCGGCAACTCAAACAAATGATAACCCGGCAAAAATGCACAGGATTTGCCGAAGGACTTATTGCCCCGTTTTTTGAACGCTGGCAAAAAACCCCGGCCAAAAACCACCCCGCACTCATGCGCGAGCTTTACGCCGGAATTGCCGAACGATACAGCACACAGCGCGACTGGCAGTTTGGAAGCAACAACCTGTTTTTTATGGCCTGGCTGCTTAAAGGTGCCCAAGCCATAAGCTGGGCGCAGGCTCTAGCCAAAGCATCGGCCGCCTACAAACAACTTGTGAGAAGCAATGAACCTTTTTAAAAACACACAGCCGCAGGGTGCTACCTGCGGCTGTGTGTATATTGACTGGTTCAGAGCGATTAATCTTCCTTGTAGAAGGTTTTGTCTTCGTCTTTGTCGAAGAAGAAGCTGAGGTTTTCGTACTTCTGAATGAAAGCACGAAGCTCTGCCGAGGTGGCAAACTCTTCGGTGATGTTGTCTGTAACACCTTTGAGTTTGATGCGGCCTTCTGATTTTGTGTCCACCTTGTAGATGTAATACTTGGTGTCTGACGACGAACCTTCTTCACGAATGTTCAGGTACTCGCCGGAACCTACTTTGGAAACGAATCCGATATAAACCGTAGGTTCATCTTCGCCCGATTTCTTTTTCTTGGTAATGCGGTACTGATTTCCGTCTGCTTTAATTACATAGGTGTAATCTTCAGAAGAACGCTCTTCATAAACTCCTTCAAGAGCTTTACTTGTTTTTGCGTTTGATGCGTCATCAACCGGTACTTTCGACTCGTAGGGGCAGCCCATAAAGGTGAGGCTGAGTGCCCCAACCAGTGCAATAAATTTGAATGCTTTCATGCGGTTTAGGTGTTGTTTTGTTGGTTACGAATATAAGTGAATTTGGTTTATGCCGGAGTACGGCAAATGCCGTAGTTTTTTACAAATTCCAGGCCAATTGCTAAATCGACTCTGAATTTTGGGCATTTCTGGTGGTTTTCAATCTGTTTGGTGCATAGTTTGGAAAATTTGCGGCGGTGAATTAATTGAGGAATGGGTACTTGTACCTATTATTTTGCGTAGAGGTTTCGTCCCGTTTATCAGCCCGAATAAGATGCTGTGGCGGTAAAAGTGACGGCCAGGTTTTGTTTTTTTGATGTTATTAACACAAAAACCTGTAAAAAAACGGATTACGCTTACCAGACACCCGCTGTTTTAGCTGAATTTCGCAGGATATAGTGTGTTGATTTGAGTTCACTCAAACGTCTTGCCGGGCAAACTGCCATTTACGGGCTGAGTACCATTCTCGGCCGGATGCTCAATTATGCGCTGGTTCCGTTTTACACCTACATTTTTGATGTGCCGGCCGTTTACGGCCTCAACAACGAGTTTTATGCCTACATCTCGTTTCTGAACATTGTGTTTACGTATGGCATGGAAACGGCGCTGTTTAATTTTTCGAGCACCGAACCCAACCGCAATAAGGTGTACACCACGGCCATGCGTTCGGTGCTGGTATCGACCATGTTTCTGGCTTTGCCGCTGCTGGTGTTTGCCGAGCCGCTGGCCGAACTGATGCGCTACCCGGGCCATGCCGGTTTTGTGTGGATGGCGGTGGGCATTGTGGTTACCGACGCGCTCACGGCCATTCCCTTTGCCAAACTCCGCCTCGAAGGCCGTCCGGGTCGCTTTGCCAAACTCAAGCTGCTCAACATTGGTATTAACCTTATCATCAACTTCTTCTTCATCGGTCTTTGCAAATGGGCCTGGAGCAAAGACCCCGATAGCTTTTTCGGCTCGCTGTACAACGACGATATTGGCATTGGCTATGCCTTTGTGGCCAATCTGGTGGCCAATTTGGTGGTGCTCATACTCCTGCTTCCCGAACTGCGCCGCATAGACGCGGGTTTCGACACGGCCCTCTGGCAAAGGATGATACGCTATGCCATGCCGCTGCTGGTGGTGGGCCTTGCCGGCATGGTAAACGAAACACTCGACCGCATACTGCTTAAATACATGCTGCCTCTGGGCATGGGCGAAACGGCAGTGGGCATTTACGGCGCGTGCTACAAAATTTCCATACTCATGGCCATTTTCAGGCAGGCATTTCAGTATGCGGCCGAGCCTTTTTTCTTTTCGCAGCGCAACGAAGGCAATGCCCGCGAGCTGTATGCCAAGGTGATGAACATATTTATCATTGCCTGTTCGCTTATTTTCCTCGGTACCACGCTTAATCTTTCGTGGATTCAGTATTTCATCGGGCCGCCTTTCCGTTCGGGGCTGGCGGTGGTGCCGGTGTTGCTGCTGGCCAATTTGTTTCTGGGGGTGTATTTCAACCTCAGTATCTGGTACAAACTCACCGGCCGCACCCGCTCGGGAATGTGGATTACGATGGCGGGAGCGGTGATTACGCTTTCGCTCAATTTCATCTGGATTCCTTCGTCGGGCTATTTTGGCGGCTACATGGGCTCGGCATGGGCCACGTTGCTTTGTTATGGTACCATGATGGTGCTTTCGTATTACACCGGACAGAAGTATTATCCGGTGCCGTATCAGGTTTGGCGCGGGCTGGGGTATATTGGTATGGCCCTGCTGCTTTATCTGGCGGGCACGTTTATTGAAAGTGAATCGCAGGTAATTGCGCTGTTGCTTAAAAACGCCCTGCTGCTGCCGTTTGTGGCCGTGGTGTGGGTGCTCGAAAAGCCCCGGCAGTGGTTTGCCCGGCAGCCCGCACAACCTGAAAAACCGCTACCTTCGTAAACCATGCTGAACGTTAAAATAATCAACCGCTCGTTGCACCCGCTGCCCGAATACGCCACCGAACAATCGGCCGGGCTCGACCTGCGCGCCAACCTTTCCGAAGCCGTTACACTCGAACCGCTTTCACGCGCCATGGTGCCCACCGGGCTTTCCATTGAACTGCCTGCCGGATTCGAAGCACAGGTACGCCCACGCAGCGGATTAGCCGCCAAACACGGCATTACGGTACTCAACAGCCCCGGCACCATTGATGCCGATTATCGCGGCGAAATCAATGTAATTCTGGTAAACCTTTCCAACCAGTCATTCACCATACAAAACGGCGAACGCATTGCACAGCTTGTGGTTGCCCGCCACGAACGGGTAAACTGGCAGCAGGCCGAAGCATTAAACACCACCGAACGCGGAGAAGGCGGGTTCGGTCACACCGGTAAATCATAATCAATACATCAGCCACACCACTGACCAAACAGTAATATGAAAATAATAGTTCCTATGGCGGGCATGGGCAAACGGATGCGCCCGCACACACTTACAGTTCCCAAACCGCTTGTGCAGGTGGCCGGAAAACCCATTGTGCAGCGGCTTGTAGAAGACATTGCCAAAGTATGCAACGAACCGCTCGAAGAAGTGGCCTTTATTATTGGCCCCACATTCGGCAAGGAAGTGGAAAACATGCTTACCGGCGTGGCGCAGTCGCTGGGTGCCAAAGGAAGTATATGGTATCAGGATGAAGCACACGGCACCGCGCACGCCATTATGTGTGCCGAACCCGTGCTCGACGGAAAAGTGGTGGTGGCCTTTGCCGACACACTTTTCAAAGCCGATTTTAAAATGGACACTGCACAGGAAGGAATTATCTGGGTGCAGAAAATAGAAGACCCGCGCGCCTTTGGTGTGGTGAAACTCGATGCCGACGGTGTAATTACCGATTTCGTGGAAAAGCCCGCCGAGTTTGTTTCCGACCTGGCCATTATAGGTATTTATTATTTCAAAGACGGTGCTTACCTGAAACGCGAACTGAAATACCTGCTCGATAACAACATCCGCGAGAAGGGCGAGTTTCAGCTCACCAACGCGCTCGAAAACATGAAACGCCAGGGCGTGAAATTTACTCCCGGCAAAGTCACCGAATGGCTCGACTGCGGAAACAAGGATGCCACGGTGTACACCAACCAGCGCGTGCTGGAGTTCGACCGCCACGATGCGCGCCTCATGCCCGCCAAGCTTACGCAGGAAAACAGTGTAATTATCCAGCCCTGTTTTATTGGCGAAAATGTGGTGCTTCGCAATGCCGTGGTGGGGCCGCACGTATCGCTGGGCGCCGGCTCGGTGGTGGAAGATGCGGTGGTGCGAAACAGCATTGTGCAGCAGTTTTCGACACTGCGCAATGTGGTGGTGCAAAATTCAATGGTAGGAAGTTATGCCACAGTAAATGGCCACGCACTTGATCTGAGTGTGGGCGACTATAACGTATATCAGTAAGAATGCGAATGCGTCTGTTTTTATGTGTGATGATACTGGCTGTGCTGGCAGCCTCGGCCTGCAAGCCTTCGCAAAGTGCGGGCGGCAATGCCGTGGATGCGCGCGGCCCGAAACGCGGTGCGCCCAAAGACGACAGTGTGGCCATTCGCAAAACCATGAAGCAGGCCAAAACCGAGGCGCTGTTTATTGACGGCTGCACCGAAAGGCTCATCGGCAATCCGCAAAAAGCCATTATGGCCTTTCGCGAAGTGCTCGAACTGGATCCGAAAAACGCCGCAGCCAACTACGAAATGGCCGGCATTTACCGCGAACAGAAACAGCCCGACCGCGCACTGAAATATGCCATGCGGGCCGACTCGCTGCATCCCGAAAACGACTGGTACAAACTGCGCCACGCACAGGTGCTGAGCGAACTTGGCCAGCACGAAAAAGCCATGAAGCTGATGAAGCAACTGGCCGAGCGGCATCCCGACAAAGCCTACTGGCAATACGAATATGCCGCCGCACAGGTGCGCGCCGGCGATACCAAAGCCGCGCTGAACACTTACGACCGCATCGAAAAACTCGAAGGCCAGTCTGATACGCTGGCGGTGCGCCGCATTGCCGCACACCGCGCCGCGGGCAACAATGCCGCCATAGTGGCCGTGCTCGAATCGCAGATTGCTTCAGCCCCGCGCAACGAACGCGCATACGTTGCCTTGGCGCGCGAACACGAGCGGCAGGAAAACGCACCCGCCGCACTGCGCACGTACGAACGCCGCGCAGCCGCTTTCCCGCAAAGCGCAGCCGCTTACCTCGACCTGGCCGAAGCCCAGCGCAAAGCCGGCAAAAACGCCGAAGCCTGGCGCAACGCCACCACCGCCTTTGGCATTCCGGCCGAGCCCGAACGCAAGGCCGATTTGCTGCGCAACTGGTACCCCGGCGGCGATTCAGTAAAACTGGGTGCCGAAGATTTGACCAAAGCCGATTCGCTTTGCCTGCTCATGCGCCGCTACCATCCCGATTTTTCGGGTACGTGGACAGCCTCGGCCAATGTGTGGAAGCAACGCAACAAATACACCGAAGCCCGCGATGCCTGCCGCAAAGCCATTGCCTTAGACAAAAGCCCGTGGCAGCCGTGGAAAATGCTGCTCGAACTCAACGAACAGCTTGGCGACAATACCGCACAACTCAAAGACAGCCGCGAAGCCACCGAGCTTTTCCCGCAGCAGCCTGCCACCTGGCTTTACTATGGCCGCCAGCTTATGAAGCAGAAGAAATACAGCGAAGCCGTTGACCCGCTCGAAACCGGTGCTTCATACATATTCGACAACGATGCAATGGAACTTGAATTCCGCCTGCTCATTATCGAATGCTGGCGACAAACCGGCGACGACAAGGAAGTGGTGACCATTTGCAAACGCCTGCTCAAACGCTTTCCCGACAACGCATCGCTCGTGTACGAACTTTGCTGGAGCTATTCGCGGCAGCGCATCGAACTGGCAACGTCGCAGGAGCGCATGGCCACACTGGCAGCCGCCAACCCCTCCAATGCCGAGTATCTTTCGCTGCTGGGCTTTATTGATATGCAGCTTGCCGAGTACGACAAGGCCCAACAGCATTTACAGCAGGCATTGAAACTGAACCCGAACGACGCACTCGCACACGAACGCATGGGCGATCTGCAACTGGCCTTAGGCAACAAAGACGAAGCGGTGAAATACTGGAAAATGGCCAAAGCAAAAGGCAGTACCTCGCCCAAACTCGACCAGAAAATAAGCACCCGTGGCGCACAGCCCGATTAATAACCAATGCACAACCCGATGCGGATTACCTCTGCCCTGCTGATAATTATTCTTGCCGCCCTCTCGTCGGGAACCAGTGCCTGCCGTGGTAAAAAAAATGTGGTGACTGCCGATACCACAGCCACACAGCCGGTAAGCGGCTGCAAAATAGATTATAAACTGCCGAAAGTTTTGGCCGCCGAAATGGGCAGCCACGAAATGAAGTTCGAATGGCTCAGCGCCAAACTCGACTGCGAAGCCAAAACCGACAGTTCGCGCGTGGCGTTTGATGTAAATGTGCGTATGCGCCGCGACAGTGTGATCTGGCTCAACATTACCGATCCAACCCTCGGCATTCGTGTGGCGCGCGTGCTCATTACCACCGACTCGGTGAAGTTTGTAAACTTCCTCAACAACTCCTGCTTTCGCGGCGATTTTGCCTACCTCAGCCAGTTACTGCAAACCGAAGTGGATTTCGATATGATGCAATCGCTGCTGGTGGGCAACAGTGTGGCTTTCTACAACGACGATGAAAAACTGAAAGCCCAGGCCGACAAGCAAAACTGCCATTACATACTGAGCACCGTGCGCAAACGCCGCCTGCGAAAAGTGGAAGAAGGAAGGGCAATGCCCGAAGAGCCGCTTCAGACGCTCACCCTCGATCCGCAAACGTTTAAGATATTGAATGTGTTTTTCATTGACGCACAACTGCGCACCTTCAAGGCCGATTATTCTGAATTTTCCGATGAAGGCGGCATACTTTTTCCGCACAAAGCCACGTTTTTTGCAAAAGGCGTGCAGAAAAGCGCCGAACTGAATGCCAGCTACCGGAAAATTACACTCAACGAACCACAACAATTTCCATTCAACCTGCCCGATGACTGCACGCCAATTCAAGTTACTCCGACTGGCAAACAGTAAGCTGCTGTTTGCCGTATTGCTGCTGCTTACACTTGCGCTGGTAGCGGCTCCTGTGGTGTATGCCCAAAAGAAGAGCAGCAAAAAGAAAGCCGCTCCCAAAAAGGAAACGTCAAACAAATCGACCCTGCAGCAGAAAAAACAGAAACTGCAGTCAGACATTGACTTCACCAACAAGCTGCTTACAGAAACCCGGCAAAACAAAAAACTTTCGCTCAGCCAGCTTGCCGCCCTCAACCAGAAGATTGAAGCGCGCGAAGGGCTAATCAATACCATAAGCAGCGAACTTTCGGAGATAGACAAAGAAATTGGCGAGCGGCAAAACAACATTCGCCAGCTTACCAAAACCGATTCTATACTGCGCGAAGAATACAAACAAATGATACAGTTTGCCTGGCGCAACCGCAATGCCAACCAGCGTATGATGTTTCTGTTTACCGCCGGAAGTTTCAATCAGGCCTACAAACGCATGATTTACCTGCGCCAGCTAAACCTGCGCCGCAAAGCCAAATCGGAAGAAATTGCCGGCAACCGCGAAGCATTGAACGAAGAAGTGGTCACGCTGGATAATGAACGTGGCGAGAAAAAAAGTTTGCTCGACAATGAAAGCAAGGAGAAAGAACAGCTTGCCGGAGAAAAAGAAGAAAAACAAAAAACGTTTTTGAGTTTGCAGGAAAAAGAAAAGCAACTCAAAGACGATCTCGATAAAAAGAAAAAACAGGCCGCAAAAACCGATGCCGCCATTCAAAACCTGATTGCCGCCGAAGCCGCCCGCGCCGCCGAAAAAGCCCGAAAAGAGGCCGAAAAGAAAACACAGAAGAAAAACGACCCGGTAGTTAAAAACGATCCGAAAACAAACAACACCGGCAACAATACAGGCAACAATACAGGCAACAGCAAACCCGCCAACGAAACTTCGCCCCCCAAATCAGAACCCGCCAAAATTGAAATCAGCCCCGAAGAAAAAATTGTGGGCAACAGTTTCCTCAACAACAGAGGCACACTTCCCTGGCCCGTGGCGCAAGGCACCATTGTCGAACGCTTCGGCACGCACCCGCACCCGGTGCTGGCCAAAGTAATGGTAAACAACAACGGCGTGGACATAGCCACCACACGCGGCGCACAGGCCCGTTCGGTTTTCGATGGCGAGGTAACCGGCATTACCAATATTCCCGGCGCAGGCTGGTTAGTCATAGTACGTCACGGCGAGTATCTTTCGGTGTATGCCAACCTGAGCAGCGTATCGGTAAAAACCGGTGATAAGGTAAAAACCAAACAGGCTATAGGTACGGTGGGTGAAAATGATGAAGGGCAGGCGGTGTTGCATTTTGAGGTGTGGAAGAGTGGTGTGGGGAAAATGGATCCGGAGGGGTGGATTGCGCGGAAAGGGTAATTAATCAAACCATAATATTTTTAACTTTCGTAGAAATTACGCGATATGCGCATTCACCAACTTACGCTGAAAAATTTCAGAGGGTTTGAAAATCAGGTTTTCAGGCTCAATCCCTCTTTTACAGCCGCTATTGGTGATAATGGCACTGGTAAATCAACATTACTGCATGCGCTTCAGGTAGCCACAGGTGCTTATTTTCTCGGACTTCCTCATGTATATCGAAGACATATTTCCGATGATGAAATCCGGATTACATTTAATTCTTCTTCAAAACAATATGAACATCAGACTCCCACTTTTGTAGAGGTAGAAGGAGAAATAAATGGTAGTGGAAAAATGATATGGAGAAGGACAATTCCTGAATATGGTAAAAACACATCCAGTAAAAAAGCCGATGTAGGAAATATCAAATCTCTGGCAGAAAAATATGCGCGTGATATAAATAAAGATAATCGTCCGATGCTTCCTGTCATTGCCTTCTTCGGGGTACAACAGATGGGGTCAAAAGTAGCACGCCGAAAACGATCAAAATCAAAACGCATTCTAATTCGAGACGGATACTATAATGCTCTTGGTCAAAAGTCTGACGAATCAGCATTCACAGAATGGCTTTATAATTATGATAATTCTCTGGGGGCGGGAGCTGAATTTTCAGGAACCCGAGAAGCGATGTATGAAGCCATTGAGAAAGCTATACCCTATTTGAAGAATCTGGATTTTAACCGGTATTACTTTCAGTTTGAAGCCGATGTGTGTATTGAAGGGCAGCCAGAAAGACGATTGATTCACCAGCACATGAGCGATGGGGTAAAGCGAATACTTGGTATTGTAGCTGATATTGCTTACCGGTGTGTAACGCTAAACGGATTTAAGGGAAAGAATGCAGTAGTTGAATCGGAAGGTATTGTAATGATTGATGAATTAGATATGCACCTGCATCCAAACTGGCAACGACAAATTGTAAGTGATTTGAAATCGGCTTTCCCGAAAATTCAGTTTGTGGTAACTACACATTCACCGTTTATTGTGCAGTCGCTTAATTCGGACGAGTTGATTAATTTGGATATAGTTTCAGATATATCATATAAAGATCTCCCAGTGCAAATAATTGCCACAAAGGTGATGGGGGTAGAAAGTGAGTTTTCTGAGGAAAACCAATCAAAATATTCTATTGCAAAAAAGATTTTAAACAAAAATGAGAACCCCCAAGAGATTACATTAGAGACAATAAAAAATGGTAACGATATACTAATTTACACCTGAAAAAATTACTTCCTCTTTTTCTTACTTCCGGTTTCTGTAAGTTCAACCAATTTCAGCGCGTTTTCTAATTGTGTTTTCAGTCTGTCATATCCGATTACGTCACCGATGCTTGAAAGTTCAAGTGAGTAGGTACGCAGGTTTTGGTAAAGCGTTTCTTCAATCTGTTTTTTGATCTGCTTTACTTCGGGTGTCTGCTTCATTTCTTGCAGTTGCCCGTATATCTTCAAAAGGTCATTGTTTCCATTCATACTGCAAAGTAATAAAAAAGGTGCTTATTCAGCACCTTCGTTTGTTTCATCCTCTTTTTTCATCGGCGGGACGGATAGCATACCTTTTAATGCTGTATTGAAATTTGACGCTGGTTCAGTTTTAACTTTTTGAGCGTATATTACATCGCCTTCTTTAGGGAGTTGTTTGTTTTTAGCACCCTCAACCATCTTATCAAAATCAGATTTATACTCTTTGTCTTGAATTAGTCTGAATTTTTGATATTGTTCCTCCGCAAAAGCATCAGCTACAGTTTTCCGTATTGTGCCTGCGTTTTTCAATATATCATAATCATTAAAAGAAAGAAAGGCATCAAGTTTTTTAACCCAGTCGGACATACTCATTGCGCGCTGTCTTTCTGCTTGTAGTTCGGCATATTCAAGGTACATATTAACCACCCTATTCAACTCTCTTATTTCTTTTTCAGTAAAGTAGTTTTTAGCAACTCGAACATCGGTTTTTAATATTTTCCCGCCATCCTTTTGATTGCTCCAAGTAGTTAGCCCCATGTGTGGCTTTTCCGAATTCGCCCGTGATCGTATTATCTCACCGGCAGTCATGTGAGTAATTGCATATTCTAATTTGTTTTGAACCGTGCTAAAAAAAGTCTGTGTAATTGGGGCTTTAGAGTCATAATCAACGCTCGTTGCATATATGTCGGTTATTTTTTGATAAAAACGCCTTTCGCTTGCGCGTATCTCACGAATGCGCTCTAATAATTCATCAAAATAATCTTTCCCAAATAGTATCTTGCTTTGCTTTAAACGTTCGTCGTCCATAGCAAACCCCTTGATTAAATACTCTTTAAGTATTTTGGTCGCCCAAATCCTGAACTGAGTAGCGTTATAGCTATTAACCCTATACCCGACGGCTATAATCATGTCTAAGCTATAGAAGTTAGTTAAATAATCCTTACCGTCATCAGCAGTTATCCGGATTTTCCGGATAACTGAATTCTCTTGTAACTCGTTTGTTTTTAGAATGTTTTGTATATGCTCGCTAATAGTTCGGATATCAACGGCAAATAATTCACCCATACTTCTTTGGGTCATCCAAACGGTTTCATCTCCAGCGATAACACGGACTGTTATTTTCCCGTCAGATGAGCGGTAGAATAAGAAATCAGACTGTTGGTTCTTTATCTCAATATCCATTTGCAATTAATTGTGTATAAGTTAATTTCCTGTATGTTGTCTGATAAAGATATGAATTAAAACGTTTCGAATCTGCAACTTTGCGCGTATTGTAACGGTACGCAAACTCATACAAATACTGCTGAATGTGCTTTTTGCTTACACTATGGTAAATACCGATAACACCGCGTTTGAACAGTGACCAAAAGCCCTCTAATGTGTTTGTGTGGCAATCGCCCGAAACATATTCTCCGTATGCGTGACGTACAATAGCATGATTGTAAACAGCAGACAGGCCGCGATACCCGAACCATTCATCTGTCATTAACTTGCTGCCGGGGGCAACATTGTTTAAAATAACCGGGTGCAGGGTTTTGGCTTTGGTATCTTCTACTTTAAAAGCCCGAACATCGCCGCCGCGTTCTAAAACACCAACAACGGGTGTTTTGTCTTTTGTGCTACGTCCTTGTGTGCCGCCGCTCTTTTTGTTGTTGTGTTTGTTTTTCTCTTTGCCACCTACATAGGTTTCATCTGCTTCAACAGTGTTTTCTAACACAGCCTGAAAGTTCGGGTGATTAAATGCGTAGCGAACGCGATGCAAAAGAAACCACGCGGTTTTCTGTGTTACTTTAATGTCCTTTGCAAGTTGGTGGCTACTGATACCCTTTTTGTGGTTAGCAATGAGATAGATTGCCATAAACCATTTAATCAAAGGAATGCGGGTATCATCAAAAATAGTATCAGTCTTTACGTTGAAGTATTTACCGGTGTTTTTGCACTTGTATTTATTTCCTGCACACTTGTAAACTTTAGAACTTGCATCATACGGAGATACCACAAAGCCACCCCATCGGATAGCCTCTAAATGGTCTATACATTTTTGTTCAGTTGAAAATGTGGTTACAAGTTCAATGATTGAGCTAAATTCTGTAATTTCCGGTGTCATTGCTATATCTAATTTGATACAGCAAAGATAAGTAGTAATCTACACTAATCCAAATTCATTTGGTGTAAATTAGTATATCGTTGCCATGTGTTATTAGCTTGTGGTCCTTGTAATTTAAAAAAATTGAACCAAATTATTGATAGCAACCGACACTATTTTCCGACTACTAATAATACACACTTCACATTTGATGTTACTGTTGGCACCGACTATGCCATTGTTGTTCCTTCCGTCGGGTTAAATAAAACTCAAACAATTAAAGCACAGACTACAATTACAAATCTTTTTGGTCTTGACAATGTGGATAGAGATGATAGAATAACTGACATGCGGTGGCATTACAGGTTTGAAACATATCAAAAGTCAAAAGTTGTTTATGATTCCTATCTGAAATTAAAGAAGAGTGATCCTGTGTTGGCCATAAAACTTGTAATTGAGTCAGCTAAAACAGGCTTCTGGAGCATCTGGTATAACCAATTTATAAACGAACCAGAAGTGCTGGCCGCTTTACTTGATACAAGCCCAAACGGCTTCCCTGGCACAGCCGTAAATTGTTTCGATCCGGCAAACAATTATCGCCCGATTCCACGTAACCCCACAAACGCCATAGACCCGATTTGAATATTCACTACCGGACACACCCACACCGGAAGCATTTTATCACCACATAACCACCCACTACCCCCGCCATTACATAAACAGCCTCATAACCAGTATAACCGGATAAAAACGCCGGGCAATTTTACCAAGACTCTTTGCCGGTTTGAAATTAACTTCCTGTAATGTAAACAGCGAATCGTCGGCCACTCCGGTATCAAAAAAACCGGCCACATACTTTTCATAGCTTTGCTTCTGTGCTTTAAGATCCTGATGCGATGCATTGGGCAGCAAAAGGTGATGTCCGTTTGGCAAATAAGGCATGAGCTGTGTGACAGCATTTACTGCGGGCGTGGATACATCGAGTGTGCCGCTTATGATGAGTGTGGGCGTTTGTGATACGCGTGGGGTGCGGTATTCGGCCGGAATTGGTTTTATGTTTATCCGCGCGCCCGGCCCCCAAAGCACCATCGTATAATGTGGCCCGAGCACAAGTTGTCCGTATTTGCCCAGTGCCTGCCGGTAATTACTGTCAGGCTCAAAATCGGCCGAGAATCCTTTGAGCATCATATCGCCCCAGTATGTACGCGGCACAAACACATCATACAACATTTGCATGGCATACAGGCCGCTGTAATCATCCTTATAGGCCGCATTGAAAAAAGCCTCAAACGCCATTGATGCGCTTTGGGTGGAGAAGAGAAGCATAAACGTGCCTACCTTAATTTTATCGGCATCGAGCCGGAGACCACGCCAGCGTTTGGGCATTTTGGCAAATGCTTTTTTCATATTGGCTTTAATTATGCCGGGCACACTGTCGGGGTGTTGTGCATGGTAGATGCTGTCGTACCGGTCGAGAATGCGGTCTGTTTCGGCAGGATCCCAGAAAAAATTGCCGGGCGGATTGGCTCCGATCATTACCGAACGAAAAATTACATCGGGATATTTATAGCTGTAAAGCAAAGCCACGCGTGTGCCGTAACTCGAACTGAGTGCGTGTATGCGGCCATACCCCAAAGCCTTGCGGGCATATTCCACATCTTCTATTACATCCATTACGGTATAGCTGGCAATATGTACTCCCTGTTGTTCGAGTTTCTCACAGTATCTGGTCATCACTTCTGCCGAATTATCGAGCGATTCATTGCTCAGAAGCTGATGCTTTTTGCCGCGCACGGCCCGCCCCACTTTTTTCGACTTGAGTACCGGGCCATCGGCACCGCGGTAGCCCACGCATACAAAATCGTGTTTTGCAAGAAGCAGCGTATTGTCGGTAGTAACAATGTTGGATGCTCCGGGGCCGCCACGGAAATAAAACACCGGTTCGGCCGGTTGCGGGGCAGGTGAATGAATGATAAATACCGGCAGCCGGATAAGCCGCGAAGCAGAATCAGAACGGTTTTCGGGCACATCAATGTAAGCCTTCGTGGTTTTGTAGGTAAGGCCGCCCGCTTTATGTGTGCCGTATTTGGGGTTTATAAGTTGTGGCGTTTGCGCCCTGCCGCCTGCCATGCCAGAGAGTATGGCAAGTACTACTACGAGAAACCGGATTGAAAACATAAATGAGTGGTTGATGAGGCACAAAATTGCCTCCTAAACAACTGCCGTGCGCTCCATCCTACAAGTTGGCACTACTTTTTAGGAATACTATTTTGCTGATTATGAGCAGCCTAAACTAAACTCCAAATACCGGTCACAAAGTCATTGTACATTTTAGCTGTTGGGTGTGGGCCGTATGGTTTGAAGATATTCGCTGGGCGAGATTCCGGTTACCTTTTTAAAATTCCGGTTGAAGGTGGTTTTCGAATTGAACCCGCATTCGAGCGCAAGGGCAAGAAGCGTAAACCGGCTGTTTTCGGGCTGCTGTATGCGATACTTAAAATCATTGATGCGCAACTCATTGATGTAATCGTAAAACGTTTTCTGCTCCTGCGAATTGATGACCTGCGATAAACTGTTGGGATGCACGTTTAACATGGCCGCCAGTTGTGCAAGTGTAATTTCCGGATCGCGGTACACCGCCTTTTCTTCCATCAGCCAGATCAGCCGGTGGTGAATATCCCTTTCATCGGCTTCCGAAACGCCTGATTTGCGGTATTTTTTCTGATGCGGTTCTTTTTCTTCTCCCGGAGATTCTTCTGTTTCAGATATTTCATCGCCCTGCGCCGGAAAAATCCCGGAACTTGCGGCGGAGATATTTGTGGCGGTCTGGATAATTGGCTGCTGTTGAGTAAATATGCCCACCTGCTTTATTCCGTAGTAACCAATAAACACCACCAGAAGCACACCCAGCGAATAAATGAGGGTATTGTTTCCGATAATTACAGCCACCCATACAAACCCCACTCCGTAAATAAGGTATTGCAGCCAGCGTAAATTTATTTTATCGGTATAGGAAAACTCCTGCACAATTTTCTTCCTGTGCTGTTTCAGCAACCAAAGCGACCACACCACATATACCACTCCTGAAACGGAAATCATTATCCGCAACACAGTGTTCAGGGTAAACATTGGTTCGGTTAAGTACGTTTCCATATCCAGCTTTTTTGCTGCGGGCAGCATAAAAAACGGAATCAACGCCACGTAGGCGGTTATTGCCGGAAGGAGATGCAACAGAAGTGTCCACTTTTTTGCAGGCAGCCTGCCAATAAGTGCCGCAGTATATTCATACAGCAATGGCCCGTGCAAAAGCGGAAACGGAGCCGCAATGCCCAGCAGGTGTTCGTAGTTTACCCAGTTGCCATCGCGCGAAATGTAGTAGAGAAAAATATGCAGGGCAATAAACAGCAGCCATACCACCAACACCTTATCGGCAATGGTTTTTCCTGATTTGCTGAGAAGAATAAGACAGAGAAAAAGCGAAAGGCTTACGCCAAACAAATAATGCATACGTGCAGGCTGGAAGAATGGCAAAATACTAATAATCCCGCGCCTAAACAGCATGGCAGAATTGTTGATTAATTGTTCGTTCATATCTGCCACATTCTTCCTACCTTAAAGCATCCATCAACCTGCTCCTGCCATGAAAACACTCTGGCTTGTTCGTCATGCAAAATCGTCGTGGCAATTGAATATGCTGCCCGACAACGAACGTCCGCTCAACGACCGCGGCTACCGCGATGCACACGAAATGCCTGCGCGTGTGCTCACTGGCTTTGCCAAACCCACCTGTATGCTGGTAAGCCCTGCTGTGCGCACCTACACTACGGCACTCATCTTTGCCCGGCATCTTCGTTTTCCGTCAGATCAGTTTACACTTGCCCCGCAGCTTTACGAGTCGGGCGTGAACGAATATCTTGCCGTGCTGCGCAATACAGCCTCCACACACAACCACGTAATGCTCTTTGGCCACAACCCGGTAATTACCGAACTCGCCAACACACTTTGCCGTGCAGGCATAGAAAACGTACCCACCTGCGGCATTGTGTGCATTGAGCACAGCCACGCCCACTGGGCCGAATTGGGCAAAGCACCTGCGCGTTTACTCAGCTTTGATTTCCCGAAAAAAAACGGTGAAGAAATCTCGCACCGCGATGCCTGAGCCCTGCACAGCGCGTTAAACAATCGTTAATTCGACATCAGCATAGTATTTCCGGCTATTTTTGCCCACATCCAACAGCAAAGTACCCTCCCGATGCTCAGAAAAAAATTACCGTTTATCAACCGCGATATCAGCTGGCTTTCGTTTAACGAACGTGTGCTACAGGAAGCCGAAGATGATGCCAATCCGCTTATCGAACGGCTGAGGTTTCTGGGCATTTACTCCAACAACCGCGACGAATTTTTCCGCGTGCGTGTGGCCACACTCAAACGCATGGGCAAACTTGGCCGCAAAGCCGAGTCGGTGCTGGGTGCGCCGCCCGATATGCTCCTGTCACAAATTCAGAAACGCGTGGTGGCTGCTTCACATCGTTTCGACCGCATCTACAATAAAATTCTGGCCGAACTCGAAAAGCACCACATTCACATTATCGACGAAACGGAACTCACCAAAGCGCAGGGCGAATTTGTAACCAACTTCTTCCGGAACAAGGTTATGCCCTCGCTCTTTCCGATTATGCTCGATAATGCGCCGCAGTTTCCCTACCTCCGCGATCGCTCCACGTACTTAGTGGTACGCATGATTGCGGCCGGACTCGAAGCCAAACCCAAGTACGCATTAATTGAAGTACCGGCCGATGCCATTTCGCGTTTTGTGGTTTTGCCCCAGGGCGGAATCGAGCAATATGTAATGCTGCTCGACGATGTAATACGCTTTTGCCTCTCGGAAGTGTTTCCCGGCTACGACCCCAAACGCATTTCGGCCTACACCATTAAACTCACGCGCGACGCAGAACTCGACCTCGATACCGACGTATCGAAAAGTTTCCTCGAAAAAATGTCGGGCGGATTGAAGAAACGCAAGAAAGGTATTCCGGTGCGCTTTGTATATGACAAGCAAATGCCAGCCGATATGCTCAAATTCCTGCTGCGTCAGCTAAAGGTTATCCGCACCGACAATATCATTCCCGGCTCGCGCTACCACAATTTCAAAGACTTTATCCGCTTCCCCGACCTCGGCCACCCCGAACTGATATGGCCCGTACACGAACCGCTTCGCCATCCGCGACTGATACGCGGCGAGAGTATGTTTGATGTGATACGCGAAAAAGACCTTATTCTTCACTATCCCTACCAAACATTCGATCATGTAATAGATCTGCTGCGCGAGGCTTCGATTGATCCCAAGGTGAAGAAAATCCAGATCACGGTGTACCGTGTGGCTTCCAATTCCAATATTGTAAACGCGCTTATTAATGCCGTGAAAAACGGCAAGGAAGTGGTGGCCGTAATGGAATTGCAGGCGCGTTTTGACGAGGAAAACAATATTTACTGGGCCAACAAGCTTCAGGAAGAAGGCGCAAGGGTAATATTTGGTGTGCCGGGAATTAAGGTGCATTCAAAACTGTTCCTCATCACGCGCCGCGAAGAAGGTAAGCTGATAAATTATGCCCACATCGGCACGGGCAATATGAATGAATCAACAGCAAAGATTTACACCGACAAATCGCTCATCACGGCCGACAAGCGTATTACCGACGAGCTGGTGAAAGTGTTTGAGTTTTACCACAACAACCTCAAGCCGGGTCAGTACAAGCATTTGCTGGTATCGCCCTTTACCATGCGCCGCAAGCTCGAAGCCCTCATACAGTTTGAAACAGACGAGGCAAAGAAAGGCCGCAAGGCATCGATGCTGCTGAAAATGAACAACCTGGTTGATCTTGATATGATTAACAGCCTGTACGAAGCCAGCCGGGCCGGTGTGCAGATTACACTCATTATCCGCGGCACCTGCTCGCTTATTCCGGGCGTAAAAGGTGTGAGCGAAAACATAAAGGCCATAAGCATTGTAGGCCGGTATCTGGAGCATACACGGGTGTTCATTTTTCATCACGGCGGCGATGAAAAGTATTTCATATCTTCGGCCGACTGGATGACGCGAAATCTGGATCACCGCTCGGAAGTGGCGGTGCCCATTTACGACGCCGACAGCCAGAAAGAGCTCAAGGAAATTCTCGAACTTCAGCTCCGCGACAATCGCAAGGCAAGGCTTATTGGCGGCTTGCGGGAGAACACCTACATTGATGCTCCCGCCTCAGACAAACCGATAAATGCACAGGAAGCGATTCGCGATTATCTCGGGAAAAAGACCAGGGCTCCCAAGCCATCAGTAAAGAAACGAGTTGAAATTCGCCGCAATTGATATAGGTTCTAACGCCGTCCGTTTGCTCATTGGTAATGTATATGAGCGTGCCGAAGGCCCCGTTTTTAAAAAAGCCGATCTGGTTCGTATTCCCATCCGACTGGGCGACGACGCATTTTTGCACAAGGAAATTTCGGCCGAAAAAACCGAAAAGCTCCTGCTGGCCATGAAAGCTTTCCGCCACCTCATCGACTTTTACGAAGTAACTGCCTGGAAAGCCTGCGCCACATCGGCCATGCGCGAAGCACGCAATGCCGACCAGGTAGTAAAACTCATACAGCGCGAAACCGGCCTGCACATTGAAGTAATTGACGGACGCACCGAAGCCGAAATCATTTACGCCAACCACATCGCCGAACACCTCGCGCCCGGGCAGGATTACCTCTACATCGACGTGGGCGGCGGAAGTACCGAGCTTACGCTGTTTTCCAAAAACCGTATCGTGGCCTCGCGTTCGTTCAATGTGGGCACCATTCGCTTGCTCAACAACTTAGTGAGCAAGGAGCAATGGAACGAGTTCCGCGACTGGGTAAAACAAACCACTGCCGACTATCATCCGCTTTCGGCCATTGGTTCGGGCGGCAACATCAACAAAATTTTCAAGATGAGCCGCAAGAAACAGAACCGCCCGCTTTCGTACGAAAAGCTCAAGGAGCAGCACGAATTTGTGGAGTCGTTCAGCCTCAAGGAACGCATCGAAGTACTCGGCCTCAACCCCGACCGCGCCGACGTAATTGTACCTGCCGGCAGAATTTTCTTAACGGTAATGAAAGCGGCCGGCATTGAGGATATTTATGTACCACAAATTGGCATGGCCGACGGGTTGATTCATTTGTTGTATGAAAATCATCGCACACCGGGAGTGAAGAAGGCACTAGTGTTTAGTGAGTGAATGTCGTGTAGGGCCGCAAATTCTGTCTCTTATCCAATAAATTTGCAGTAAATCAAAGGCTTTTTTCTTTTATATCTTTGAATATGGCATTAATCAAGGATAGCAGCCCTTTTTATACTGGTCGTCCACTTCCTCATGAATTATTTACAGGAAGGGAGGAACAAATTCGTTCAATAGAACGCGCTTTAAAGCAAGTTTCTGCTGGTAAACAGCAGGCTATTTTTTTAACCGGAGAGTTTGGAATTGGCAAATCTTCTTTAGCCCACGCAACACGTTATATTGCAGAATCAAAATATGATTTGATCGGAATTCATGTAATGTTGGGTGGAGCAAAAACACTTGATGATCTTTCCGAACGAACTCTTGAATATGCTTTGTCTAATGAAGCATATAAACCGAAAAATACCGAGAAAATGAGGGATATGTTGTCGAAATACATTGGGCAACAATCTGTATTGGGTATTAATATAAATTTCGATCAGCTTAAAGCAGATGCCCCAACTCTGTCAAAAGGGTTCCTTCCTTTTCTTAAAGAGATATACAAACGCGTTAAAGGAGACGGAGCAAAGGGTGTTTATTTAATTCTTGATGAAGTTAATGGCATAACCAAGAATCCGGATTTTGCGCATTTTATCAAAACACTTGTTGATGGCAATGCGTTAAGTTCTGATCCGCTGCCGCTTCTGCTGTTATTGTGTGGCGTAAAAGAAAGAAGGGAGGAAATGATTGCACATCATAAACCTGTTGACAGAATATTTGACATTATTGATGTTCAGGCAATGTCAGAAGAAGAAGTTAATCTGTTTTTTACCAAAACCTTTTCAAAGGCAGGTTATACGATTAATGACCGGGCTTTAAACCTGATGTATTTTTATTCTCAGGGATATCCAAGAGCAATGAACCTGATTGGAGATAATGTTTTTTGGAAAGCAGAAACTGCGGATATTGATTATGAGGTTGCCCTTTATGGAGTAATTGCAGCAGCTAATGAAATTGGTTCTAAATTTATTGATAGTCAGGTACTAAAAACTATTGAAAGTGCCAACTATAAAAGCATTTTAAAGAAAATTGTTAAAAACACATCAATGAACGAGATGGAGATAAATAAAAAAGAAATTTTGCCTCTGCTCACACCAAACGAGAATAGTAAATTCAATAACTTTATGCAAAAGCTAAAAAAACTTGCTGTCGTTCGATCTGGTTCTGAGCAGGGAGAATATATATTTAATGATCGCCTTACCCGATTGTATTTAAGCATGAAATTTTACTCGGGACATTAATGATCTTCCTCCGCATACTCCGCGTCCTTTTCGGCATCTACGCCATACTCATTTTTCTGGCCTCGCTGCTGGTGTTTCCTTTGCTGTATGCGCTGGTGTTTCTGCTGTTCAGCGATACAAAAGCACCGCACATTGCGCACCGTATTATTTCGCGCGTGTGGGCGCATTACCTGCATTTCTTTTTCTTTCAGCCGATACGTGTAAAAAACCGCGAAGTGCTCGACCCCGATGCAGCATACGTGTTCATTGCCAATCACCGTTCGCAGTTGGATATTCCGCTGTTTGCGGTGGCGTGCAAAAATACATTCCGCTTTCTGGCCAAGGCCGAACTTGCCAAAGTGCCGCTGATGGGTTACGTGATTAAAAAACTATACATCACCGTAAACCGCAAAGACGTGGCCGACCGCAACCGGAGCATTGAAAAAATGAAACACTCGCTCGACGATGGCGTTTCGGTTTTCATTTGCCCCGAAGGCACGCGCAACCGCAAGGAAGACCCGATTGTATCGGACTTTCGCGATGGTGCTTTCAGGCTGGCCATACTGGCGCAGCGGCCACTGGCTGTGCTCACGGTGTTTAACACGGCCGATAAACTGCATCCGAATCGTCCGTTTGAAATGTCGCCCGGCACACTTTATGCCCGCTGGAGCGAACCCATTGCCACCACCGGATTAACCGTTGAGGATATTCCCGCGCTGCGCGAACGCATACACCGGCAAATGACAGAAGACATACGCCGTTTCAGGGAAACGGGCCAGTGGTAATTGCACTGTTTACAGCTACATTACAAAAGCCACGCCCGATGTGGTATGCGTTTGTTCGTCGATGAGGATGAACGCGCCGTTGTATTTGTTGGCGGCATAACTCTCGGCAAAAACAGGCTGTGCAAGACGCAGTGAGATAATACCGATTTCGTTGAGGCGAAGTTCGCCAACACCCTGCTCTGCCACCAGCGTTTCCACACTGATGCGCGAAATGATTTCGGTGATTTTCGATTTCACGCGGTTTACGCCGTGCTGCAGCGTGTAGGTTTTTCCGGGCACAAGCGGAGTGCTGTCGAGCCAGCATACTTGTGCGGTAATTTCTTTTACCGGTTGCGGCGCGTCGTTTTCCGGCACCAGCATTCCACCACGGCTGAGGTCAATTTCGTCGGCCAGTGTAAGCACAACGCTTTGTCCGGCCACGGCGGCATCGGTTTGGTTCATGCCTGCAAACACGGCTTCCACCACCGATTTTTGCTGCGAGGGCAAAGCCACCACCCTGTCGCCTATACGCAACACACCTGCGGTGACACGCCCTGCAAAGCCGCGAAAATCGTGATACTGCTCAGACTTGGGACGTATAACCTGCTGCACCGGAAACCGCGCCGGAAGGCTGGCCGCAATGCTGGTATAGTCTATGCTTTCGAGGTAAGCCAGCAAATGCGGGCCGGTGTACCAGGGCATGGCGTCTGATTTTCGCGCAATGTTTTCGCCCCAGAGCGCGGCCACGGGAATAAACGTGAGTTGCTGTTCGGGATAGGTGGCCGATGCGGCAAGTGCTTTAAAATCGTGGCAAAGCGTGGTAAAAGTGTCTTCGCTGTATGCGGCAAGATCCATTTTGTTTACACACACCACCAGATATGGTATGCGCAGGATTTGTGTAATGTAATAGTGCCGTCGCGTTTGTTCGGCAATGCCGTTTCGGGCATCCACAAGTATAATGGCCACCTGCGCCGTGCTGGCACCGGTAATCATGTTGCGTGTGTATTCGAAATGGCCGGGCGTATCGGCCACAATGTATTTGCGGCGCGGTGTGCTGAAATAAATATGCGCCACATCAATGGTAATGCCCTGTTCGCGTTCGGCCACCAGCCCGTCGGTGAGCAGCGAAAGATCGGGGTAATCGATTCCACGGCGGCGGCTGGCCTGTTCAATGGCGTCGAGCTTGTCTTGCGTAACGCTGCTGGTTTCGTACAGCATACGGCCTATGAGTGTGCTCTTTCCGTCGTCGACACTTCCTGCGGTGGCAATTCGTAATATATCCATGATTATAAAAATGCTTTGATGAATACACGCACACTCCAGATCATTACCAAAATGCCCACCGCAATGAGCATTGTGCGCCGGGGCAGTTTGCCTGCCAGCCGCACCGCAATGGGCGAAGCCAGCGCACCGCCCAGCAGCAACCCGGCAATGACCGGCCAGTGCGTGGTTCCGGCGAGTGTGAAAAAAGTGAGTGCGCTGGTGAGCGTCACAAAAAACTCGGTAAGACTTACCGAACCTATGGTGTATCGCGGGTTTCGTCCGCCGGCAAGCAAAGTACTTGTAACTAACGGCCCCCAGCCTCCGCCGCCAAACGAATCGAAAAAGCCACCGGCCGCAGCCAGCCAGCCAATGCGTTTTACCTTGCGCTGCGGTTTGCCTTGTTGAAACGCGCGCAGCAAAATGCGTATGCCCAGAAAAAACGCATAAGCCGCCAGCAGGGGCATGAGCCAGCTTCCGCCCTGTTTACCGAGCAGCACTAAGCACACAGCACCCGCCACAGCGCCCAGCACACCGGGAAAAACAAGATGCCGGAACAACTTGCGGTTTACATTACCAAAGCGGTAATGATGATAACCCGAAATGCCCGAGGTAAACACTTCTGATGTATGAATGGCGGCGCTGATGCTTACCGGATTTACACCCGCCGTAAGCAAACTCGTGGCCGATACAAGGCCGTAGCCCATGCCCAGCGCACCATCAACAAGCTGTGCAAAAAAACCGGTGAGCACAAAAATGCCAAACGAGCCGCCCAGCAATTCGGCCACCGACGAAATAAGTTCGCGCACGGGCGGCAGCGGCAGGTACGAAAGCGCAACGTGCCCCACCAGCATAAGTCCAAATGCAATGATGAGCAGTGTGGCTATGCGTTTCCAATTCCGCTCGCTGCCCTGCACCACGGGCTGTGGCTCTGCAGCATGAATGGCGGCGGGCAGTGGCTCTTCGTGCTCGGTGGCGATGGTAAAAAGCAGGCGGTGTGCGGCGCAATCGTGGCGCAGTTGTTCTACGAGATCGCTGTACGAGGTGGCTGCAATTACAAGCTGCACGTCGATAAGATCGCTTTCGTGGTAGGTTTTCTGCACCAATGTAAGCTGCGGATATGCAGCAGCAAGTTGTTTGAAGGACTGACTGAAAAACGGTGCCAGCAGGGTAATCTCTGCATCGGGCGATTGTGTGAGAAGCTGCGCGGCAAGCGATACGCCACGGGCTCCGTCGCTTACCAGCAACACGCGTTTATTGTCGGGCAGTACAAAAACCGACTGCCCGGCTGCAAACGAAACGCTGTGGCTGGTGGCGTGCATCAGAAATAGCCTTCTTTTTTGCGTTGTTCCATGGCCGCCTCGCTGCGCTTATCGTCGATGCGTGCGCCGCGTTCGGAAATTTTTGCCGCGAGAATTTCCACGATGATGCTTTCGATGGTGGCTGCTTCGGAAGTGACGGCGGCAGTGCAGGTCATATCGCCCACGGTGCGGAAACGCACGGTGGCGTTGAACGGAATTTCGTCGGGCTGTAGGTTGAGATATTCGCTGTGCGGCCATATCAGCCCGTCGCGCTCAATAACATTGCGCTGGTGCGAAAAGTAGATGGAGGGTATGGCGAGGTTTTCTTTTTGTATGTATGTCCACACATCAAGCTCGGTCCAGTTGCTGATGGGGAATACGCGCACGTTTTCGCCCACGTCGATAATTCCGTTGAGCATGTCGAACAATTCGGGGCGTTGCTTTTTGGGTTCCCACTGCCCAAAATCGTTTCGTACTGAGAAGATGCGTTCTTTGGCGCGGGCTTTTTCTTCGTCGCGGCGGGCACCGCCAATGCAGGCATCGAATTTGAATTCTTCGATGGCATCGAGCAGGGTTACGGTTTGCAGCACATTGCGGCTGGCGTATTTTCCGGTTTCTTCTTTTACGCGGCCTTTGTTAATGCTGTCCTGCACGTAGCGTACAATGAGTTCGGCACCGGTTTCGCGCACGAGCCAGTCGCGGAATTCGATGGTTTCGGGGAAGTTGTGGCCGGTATCCACATGCAGCAGCGGAAAGGGAATGCGGGCGGGCCAGAAAGCTTTTTGTGCGAGGCGTACGAGTGTGATGGAGTCTTTGCCGCCACTGAAAAGCAGTGCGGGCCGTTCGAACTGCGCGGCCACTTCGCGCATGATGTAAATGCTTTCGTCTTCGAGCTGATCGGGAAATGAGGGAATGAGCGACATGCGGTTGTGAAATTGAGCGCAGTAAAGTTAATGAGAATGCAGGCCACATTCTTTGTGCGAGTTTTCCCACCACCAGCGGCCTGCGCGGATATCTTCGCCGGGTTGCACGGCGCGTGTGCAGGGCGCGCAGCCTATGCTGGGAAAGCCTTTGGCGTGAAGCGCATTGAGCGGCACACGATGCTGGCGGGCAAAAGTTTCGGTTTGTTCGAGTGTCCAGTCGAGCAGCGGATTGAATTTTAGCAACTGATGGTTTTCGTCCCACGCCACAAACTGCAATGCGCCGCGTGCATTGCTTTGCGCTGCCCGCAAACCGGTAATCCACACCGAAGCCCCGTGCAGTGCGCGCTGCAGCGGTTCTACTTTGCGGATGTGGCAACAGGCTTTGCGCTGCTCCACCGAATTGTAAAAACTGTTTGGTCCGTGTGCATTTACAAATTCCTGCACCTGCTGCGCCTGCGGGAAGAATATTTCTACGGCAATTTTATAGCGTGTGCGGGTAATTTCAAGCACATCGTACGTTTCCTGAAAAAGGCGGCCGGTGTCGATGGTAAAAATGCGTACGGGAATATTTTCGGTGGCGATGAGGTGGGTAAGCACCTGGTCTTCGAGTCCGAGGGAAGTGGAGAAACGGGCTTCGCCCTGCGTGTGAGCAAGCAGCAAACGCAGCCTTTCGGGAACCGGAAGCGGCCCAAGCTGTGCGTTGAGCGCCGCAAGCTGCGAGGTGGTGTACGAATTCATGCAGGGTTGTTTTGCGGGGCAAAGATGGGAAATTTGATTTATTCCTACAAATCCTATTTGTGTAGTAGAGTTTTGTGGCGTTTTTTTGGAATGCAGGTGGAATGAATCTCTAGCCGCGATTGTAGTGGAAACCCGGCGGCGGCAAGCAGCAGGATGTATCTGGTGTAATATTGCCGCCGCCGGGTTGGAGCGGAAAGCGCGAGCTGCCGGTTAGTTGAAATACCGGAAGGTTCGCTCTTCATTATTTTTGCAGGGAATTATTTTTTCTTTTTGGAGCCCGCTTTGGCAGCGGGTTTGGAGAGTGCGGCAATATCGGCAATGGTTTTGCCTTCGAGCACTTTGAGTGTGGCGTCGCGCACTTCGAAGAAGAGGTGGCGGAGTTCGCAGGAGCCTTCTTCGTAGGGGCAGATGCGGCAGGGTTCGTAGAATTTTTTGCTTACGCAGGGCAGCAGGGCCACGGGTCCGTCGGTGGCGCGGATTACTTCTACGAGGGTAATCTGGTTGGGTTTGCGCAGGAGATAATAGCCACCGCCTTTGCCGGCGCGGCTGCCCAGAATGGAGGCGCGGCGGAGTTCGAGCAGGATGGCTTCGAGAAACTTGCCGGGGATTTTGCGGGCCGCGGCTATTTGCTGAATGGGTACAAAGCCGTCTTCGCTGTGTTCGGCCAGGTAAGTAAGGGCATGAAGGGCGTACTGGGCTTTGTTTGAAAGCATGGTGGTTGAATGCAACAAGTTTACGCAAAATACGGCTGTATTCCGAATTGCGGGCGGAGGAATGCCGTGATTAAAAGCCGGTTGTGAATATTGTGGCTCTTGGTGCTCAAAATCAATTTATTCGGATGATTACATTTGCCCCATGCGACCCATTACAGCATTGCTTTTTACCCTTATACTTGCCGCCGCCTGCCACCAAAACAGCGGCAAACCCAACACCGACAGCGCATCCACGGCATCAAACCCTACCAACGAGCCGCCGAACTTCCCTGCCCTGCTAAACACCTGGGCCGAGGTAATGAACGACAGCGACCTGGCGGTACAAACATCGCTCTACGCCGATACGATAAAATACTACGGCGCCACACTCCCCGCCGAAAAAGTATTTGCCCTCCAGGCCGATTACATACACACACACCGCGGCTACGAACTGAGCATAGTGGAAATAGACAAACAGGAACGCCGCCCCGACGGATCGTGGTACATCCATTTTACGAAACAGGTTACATCGGCCAGAGACACGGCCAGTTACCCCGCGTCGATAGTATTTGCCTGGAAGCGCAACGGCTGGAAAATAGTGGAAGAAACCGACGACATAACCGACCTGAAAGGCGCCGCCGAAAATTACATTCTGGGCTACAGTCCGGCCTTGGTGGAGATTGAAGGCACAATAGAAGAGAACAGTGCGTGGAACACCGCAAACCCCGGCAGCGACCCCAAAAGCGACGGGCGCATGGTGTATTACGTACTCATTCCGAAACAGCCTGTAACCACCGTAGCAGGCCCGCACAACAATCCGCCCGCCGAAATGGGTGTTAAGCGCATACAACTGCGCAGCAAAACCATTGATTTAAAGAAATGGCTGAACACGCCGGTACGTGTGAGCGGGCGGCTGCTGCGGAGTACGGGGAAAGATGTGTTTACGAGTGTGCAGATGGATGTGGAGGGGGTGAGGTAGTTTTGCGCCTGACCTAACGATTTTATTACAATTATTTTTTTCACCTCAGTCGAAATGATATGTTGGTGATATATATTTGTACTGTTCTAATAATCCTACGTTAACTTAACCCTATTACCCACATGAAAAACAGATTTTCTCTGGCGACAGCCATAATTATGTCTATGCTTACGCTTGGGCTTTCCCCGCTTCGTGCGGCAACTTATTATTGGGTTGGCGGCACAGGTGTATGGTCGGACTACAGCAATCACTGGGCAACGAGCTCGGGTGGTACTGTATTTCACACACAGATGCCGGGAGCGGCGGATGATGTGGTTTTTGATGCGAATTCGTTTGACAGCAACCTGCAAACAGTGTGGATTGACCAACCATCTCTTTCTATAAAAAGTTTTTCGTCAATAAATATTGACGATACGGTGACGCTGGATCTGTCCAACTATTTGTTTCCATTTGTATTAAACTGTTATGGTGATTTCCAAAACTCATCGCAAATGCGCACTGGCGTGTACTTGTTTTTAAAAATCAATATTGTTGCTACAGGTGGTACTGTTAATATGGCTATTGGGAGAAATACCTGGGGAGAGGTTTACATAAACACCCCCGCAAACGTTAATTGGACCGATGATACTCTAAGGCTACACTCTGTTCAATTGGACCGGGGATCCTTGAATCTTGATGTAAATTTTATGCGAGTGGAGAATTACTTCAACATTGCGGGAGAAAATACCCGCCCCCGGGTGAATATGAAAAGTTCACATATTGAAGTTGAAAGTGTGTATATATTCAGCAGAGGATTATATTTTGATGGAGATAGTTGCACTTTAGGTATTGCACAATTTTTTACTGCTAATTTTTCAAGTATTTCGACGATCAACCATGTGTATACTTTTAAAAATAACAATCATACACAGGGATCGGTAGTATATTTTGATCTTTCGAATGCAATAGTAAATGAGCTTGTTGTAAACAAAGAAACCATTATGAGTCTTGGGCTAACTACATTCAATCACATTTTATCCCTAAGTACTCTTACAATACAGGAAACCTATGTGTCAGGCGCAAAAATTGGCAAAGTTGATGTCCGGAGCATTTTTAATATCAACACCAATTTTACAATAGACACTCTTTTATTAAACAACTCTTCGGGGATCACTCAAATACAAAACGGTCTTACACTAACAGTAAAAGATATTATTGCTCAAGGTACATGTTCATCACCTTTGATTATACAAACTGTTGCCCGGCCATATTTTTACAATTACACGTCTTATATCTCCACTCCTAATACTGCTTATATAAATTCTCAATCATCAGTTATTAATGTATCGGGTATAACTCTTCGCGGAATTTCGGCAACCGGATCTGCGGTGTTCAATGCCACAAATGCTCTACTAATAGGGCTCTGCAATGGCTGGAATTTGATTTCCACACAACAACAACAAAATTTATACTGGATTGGCGGTGGTGGGTCGTGGCTAGACCCTGCACATTGGTCACTTACAAGTGGCGGACCACCCTCATTATGTTTGCCCGGATTACAAGACAATGTTTTTTTTGATTCAAATTCAGGGTTGACAACAGATACAGTATTTTTACCATCAAGCGGTGTAAGGTGCCATAATATTACTGTGAATGCGCAAAATTCAAATCCTGTTTTCTTCGGCAACCCTCTTGAAGACCGCCTGCTGTTTAACTCCTCAAGTATTATTCTGATTTCAGGAAGTATCAATGTTCTTTCTCCTGCAAAATGGAAGTTTGATGGCAAGGTGTCTTTTGTTGGCGGTGAACGCGGATTGACCATAAATCCTGGCGGTTTTATATTTTATGAATTAGATTTTAATCAGGAAGGAGCCGAATGGTTGCTAACAGACTCTCTTCTATTCAGCCGTCAGTGTATTATTTACAGAGGTACTTTAGTTTCAAATAGTAATTTCATTGGAAGTACTTTTCAGTCATATCCAAGAATGGAAATACTTGGCGACACAGTAATTCTGGGGCAATCTGAAATTTTCCTTCCGGGAGGGGACTTAGTTGTAAACCCTATTCAAGACCCACTCGTTAAAATTGAGGCCAACAATGCTACTGCATCATGCATGAATATTACTAATTACGGTATCGATTTTGATAAACTTATTCTAAGTGGAGGTTTCCTTAATTCAGCATATTCTTTTGCCTACTTTTCATCAAATCATTTCAATACATTAATCTGTGAATCTGTTGTTAATCTATCATCTTTTGATACGCTTGATGTAGATAGATTAATTTGTAAGACTACAGTAACGCTGCCACTGAAATTTACTGTTGATTATGCCGAATTTCAGAGCAATGTAGATATAGGGGCAGATTTCTCTTTTGATACTCTTTACTTCAACAATCCGGGAAGCAACACATCGCTGCCGGCAGGTTTGACTATAAATGCCAATACATTAGTGGCCAGTACATGTTCTGCATTGGGACCAAACATATACAGCAGCAGCAGTGGAACACAATCAAATATTATTGTACCGTCGGGTACTGTTTGCATGGATTATTGCACAATAACAGACATAAATGCTTCCGGAGGTGCTACATTTAATGTGGGTGCAGGAAGTATTGATAATGGCAATAATAGCGGTTTGACTTTTGCTTCATGCGGTAATGTAAATTTATTAGAAACAGTACCACCCTATTTGGAACAACGGCCTGATGAAAATCTTTATACATGTTATGACAACGACTATTTTTCATGGAATGCAAATGCAACAGACAACTGTGGTATTGATACTATTATTTTTAATCCGGGCCCAGGACATCGTTTTTCTCCGGGTAATACAACAGTAACTTATACCGCCATTGACAATTCCGGCAACAGTACAACCAAGTCATTTACTGTTCATGCTTCATATTCTTTTGATATGACCACTGACATCACTGAATTACCATACACAACGTGTGCTTTTGGACAAAATGCACATATTATTATTGGTTATGGAAATGGTTCCCCGACAGTATTTTTGAATCCTTTTTATGAGTCCGGGTTTATTTATGAAACTAGTTGGTCACCACAGAGTTATCTTTCAGATCCATATTCTCCCAGTACCACATTTACCCCTCCTGTTCTGCCTGTGGGTTCTTGCTCCTCCTATACCTATACACTTACGGCAACAGATGCTATTTCGGGTTGTATCGATACAACATCGGTGACAATAAACGTAGTTGACGTTACCACCAACAACCCCAACAAAGTACGCATGTGTGTAAACGGCAACAACCAAACTGTTCCTCTAAACCTCGTGCCGCAACGTTTAGCACAGGGCAATTGCCTGGGTTGGTGCAGCAGCAGTTGTTCTTCATTTGCAAGGGTTGCCAACATGACCAATGAAGAAACCATTGATGCCGCCGGCGATGTACAGGTAGTGCCCAATCCCAATAATGGTGTTTTTGCGGTAAATATTACACCTGCTCAAACACAGGAAACGTGCGTAATTCAGGTATTTGACCTTACCGGGAAACAGGTACACTCGCAAACTCTTTTTGGCTCGGAGATGATTAGCACATCTGTTGATCTGAGCACATTGGGAGCAGGCATTTATATGCTTAGAGTGACAAACGGCGATTTTGCCTACACGCAGAAAGTAATTGTAAACGGGAATTAATTTCTATGGATGATAATATAGGCTGTCTCGAACTTTTGAGACAGCCTATTTTTATTATGATACCCTCTGATGGGGTCAAAATCGTTTATGCGATTCTCAAGGCTTAGATTTTACTTTTGAGACAGACTCAAAACCCCCTTCTGGACTCCCGGACTCGTCGTCCGGGTAAACTTCTCGCCCAGAAATAAAAACAAAAAAAGGTTGGCTTTCGCCAACCTTTTGCTCCCCCTCCTGGGCTCCCCGACACTTCGCTTCGCTACGGTCGGGGTAAACTTCTCGCCCAGAGATAAATAAAAAATCGCCACACTATCGTGTGGCGATTTCAGCTCCCCCTCCTGGGCTCGAACCAGGGACCCCATGATTAACAGACCTTGCCTTACTCCTTTGTGTGTGTGTGTTTTAGCGGGGTCTGGCTTGTGTAAAAACCTGCAAAATGGTGCACTGAGCACTATTATCTGAGCACTCAGGAGCACTATTGTAACTGATTTAGTAGATTTGAGTTAACAGTTTAATATGCCTATACCCAATATTTCAACATTATACCAGCGCATCGCAAAAGGTAGCGAGGGCGGGAATGAATTTGCACGGTTCATTAAGCTGCTTTTGAACGCAGATTGTGCAGCAAGAGGGGAGCGACTATCCGCCGAATCGGACGCATCTGGGGATTTCAAAAAATTAGACGCTTACATTTTGCATGACATGAGATTTGATATAGAAGTTTTAACTGGATTCCAGTTTAAATTTTACCCCGACAAACTAACACCACAACAAAAACATGAGATAGTAAAGAATATTGAAGCCGCCAGAGAATGTAATATCGGTATGCGGGAATATATACTGGTTACTCCTGAAGATTGGCAAAAAACAGAGCAGGAGTGGTTCGATAGATTACGAAAAAAACATGAAGGTGGATTCTCAATAAGATTTAATGGTTCTTGCATTATCATTGATTTTAAACTTACCCATTGGGGGCACTCTAAAATTACCGAATTAGCCCTCAAACATGATCATCTCGGCATGTATTATTTCCCAGAACTATTCCCCTTTGGTGCCGGTAAATTTAAATTAGCTTCAGCTATCATTGATCTTGATAGATGTAATTGGTATCAGTATGATGATCGGCCCAAAACCGACTATTATCAAAACTACACTCACAGTAGAAAAAAACTTACCTCTGATCCAATATTTGATTTCTGTTTTATAAACAGCACACATGAGATTTTTTTGCTTCAATACATAGAAATACATATCGAAGATATTGCCAATCGAATCAAAGGGATTCCCGCTCCATATCTCTTGAAATCAATCGGTGCGATTGAATATGAGGTTGATTTTGAAAAGCCAGTAAATAAAATCAACTTTCCTGATCCGATGGTGTTTGAAGCAAACAAACCTCTGCGTTTTCAATTGCAATTGAAGGATTTCACGAAGAAGTGCCCCGGGAATTGCTTACATATTACATTTTGGTTTCATTTCAATAATCACGCTATTCCAACGGAAAAGTTTTATCTGAGTTTTTGAGTGCTTGTTTGACGGTCAACTCATTTCCAGTTTTACCATCCGAAACGTATTGACTTCCACAGCCACCTGAGTAATCATGCAGCCGGAACATAAAACCGACTGTCATGACAAAAAAAAGAAGTACCGTATCAAAACAATCACCGCCACCCGCATCCGTTCGTGCAACGGATGTGAAGCCGTTCGGCAGAACCTTCGTCGTGAATGACACCACGCTCACTCCGGAAACAGAACTTCGGGATGATGTTGCGTATTATCCGAAGCCGCATCTTTCAAAAGAAGCCGCAAGTGCCATCGTCTTTGCCAACCGTGCAATCCTATTTGGAGAACACACCATTGGCTTTCTGGTACAGGGAAAAGACAACACTTATCCCTTCGATGCGCTCATGTTTGATCTTTGCATTCCGGAGAAACCACGGCTCTATCTGCTTGCTATTTCCACTGAGCTCACGCCCATGATGCTTTCCCTGATAGCCATTAACAGCTATCTTGCCAATAAAGCAAACAGGGATGCATTGCGTGCCGAACTCACTGTGAGATCGGGCAAGGACAAACGCTTTGCGAAAGCCATCGGTGCGTATCTGACAGATGAGCGTACACTCGAAGTACTGCTTGAACAGGCCGTCCGTAAGGGATTGCGCGGGTTGTGTATCTTTAACACGGACGATCAGAAGGATGCGGAAATCGTAACGTCGTACATGGGTGCGCATGGGGGACACATTGATGTGATCTTCCTGCGTCTGTACAAAGTAGCGAAGCAAACCGTACTTTCTATGATCCCGTCTTTCGATGACCTGAAAGCAGAAGCACCCAAGCCACAGAAGGAAAAGGTGATGTACACGGAAGAAGATCACCTTGCCAACGCCTCAGAGCTTTCAAAATCGATCTACCTCAAACTCAAAGCTGAAGCTTTGAAACTCGACACATCGCTTGTGGTGAATCCCAAAGGAAAGCACTATATCTCGCTCCGGCGTGAAGGCAGCAGAAATCTTGCATTCTTTCACTTTCGCAAATCAAGTATCTACCTCGTGGTAATGCTTGCAGAGAAAGACGTACAGAAGCTGGTGAAAACGGCAGAAGTCAAACGTTTGCCGATGAGTGTCCAGTCTTTTTGGAATGGCCCAAGTACAGGGCTTGTGATTACTTCAATGGATCATGTAAAGGAGATTATGGAAGTACTGAAGAGGTTGGTTAAGGGGTAATACTGCATACGCTCATTCAAAAGCTGTCCACTATGGACGGCTTTTTTAATATTCATAGACGTACATTTCTCTCCTATTCTTATTTTCGAAGTGACAATAAAAGTCGACTAAAATTGTATGCATAACAGACTGCCATGTCTTTCGGATCATAAAATGGTTTTCCATTTCGATAGCTTTTTAATGCCCTCCATCAAGTGACTCAAGTTTCGCTTTCCAATTAAGCACGTCTTTATCATTTGGTGAGAAGGATAAAATTGTATTGCAGTCGGCGATGGCATCAGTATATCGATGCATTTCAAAATAGCATACCAGTCTGATCACCAATGCATGCTTGCTCTTTGGATAAAACTGCAGATAAACATTAATATTATTTAAGCAATTTAGCGTATCCATTTTTCCCAAGTATTCATCTGCCCTGAGTTTGTAATGAATTAAGGTATCCCCTTCGAGATTGGATGGCATAAGACTATATTCATATAATGATTTATCAAATTCACCTGCTGCAGAAAAAATGACTCCTCTATAATAATGACGAAAAGGCTTAATTCGAGAATCGTTTTTAACCATAAAATCAACTCGTGCTAACGCACTATTATATTCTGACACAAATATATAAGATATCATCTTATTGAATTCCATATGCATATCAAGGACCAAATGCATATTGTCAATTCTTTTATAAATAGCAAGTGCTTGTGCGTAATTGCCTTTAGCAAATTCGGATTCTGCATTGATGAAATTAACCACTAGATCAATAGTATCTTGCAGATACCCCTTTCTTAAATCATCAAGATGGTGCAATACTTTAAAATCCGTATCTCCTGACCGCCAAATATCTTCTATAGATAATGTTGTGTTCAGTAGATAATATTGAATTCTTACATTTGATGTACTAGGATTGCATATTTCTTCGTAATGCCCCCAGATTACAATATCTGCATTGTTATACTTTCCGAGTGCTATCGCTTGTGAATCGTTAGAAGAAACATGAAGTGTATCTAAATGTATTTTTATATTGATATGTTCTTTTGTCCGCATATCCTCAAATCGTTCAATGAGCTTATGTTCGTAATAATTATCTTGGATTCCACACTCAGCATCTGACTGGAAAGGTAAAAGAAGTATTTTGAAACTGGAATCTTGCTTACTAAAGGCGGGAATTGGGTTTAATGGTATTGGGTTTACTGGGGTTTTAGCTACGCGAGTATCACCAACAAAAAGTTTGGTCTGTGTGACAATAATGACAGCTACCAAAACCGTAGCTATAACGATCCAATTTCTCTTATACAGCCATGAAAGTCCAAGTGTTTTTCCGATACCTACATCCGGTTTCGTTATACTGGGTTGTTGAGGAGCTTTTTTTGAACTATTTTCTACATTCTGTGCGAAGCTGCTTTCTGGAATGATGTCTTTGTAGTATGCAAGGAAGGCCGCATCTTCTTCTTTTAGTTTTTGCTTGAATTTCTGGAAGGATAACTCGATACTGAATTGCTCATAAATCGCTTCTAAGGTTTCAGGTTGGGGGCCAGTTAGGCACTTAAAGGCGTTTGACATTGCCTTTGCGGTGACTTTACCATTTTTCTCACTTTTGTCTTTTGTTATTGGTAAAGATTTAAGCGTTTTCTCCTTACGCAAGTCTTCAATCGAATCAATACCGAGCTTTTTAAGTATTTCCGGATTGTCGGAAAGGTAGGCCAATACGTACCGCACATACGCCTTGCTTCTTTCAGCATCCTCGTCTGATCTGCCTGCCATGTTGCAAAATAAAGAATTCTAAAGGATTCTTTACTAAAAACACCTCTTTTCTGAGAATTCTTAAGAAGTCTAAAGAATTCTTCAGCTACCACATCCAAAATTGACGTAAAAAAATAACCCGGCTGGTTGCAACAGCCGGGTCGCGCAGGGAAACCCTGCGCATCGCTCACGTAACGAACTACGTGATAGATAGGGGCATAATAGCATGATTGTCAGCTATTTGTCAACTGTTTACACTAAGGCTCTACGTGAGGTATTTCAAACGATACCTCACAATGGAAGAAAAAACGACATACGGACATCAGGAAACGACCTCCTTCACCGGGGAATTGTCGTCTGATGGGCTGTATAGAGGCCTTTCCATTGATCCGGATGATCTGCGCCTGCTCAATTCCATTTATCCTCTGTGGAGAGAATTGAGCGAACTGCGCGAGAAGATACTTTCGAAGTATCATTTCAGCGCGGGCGACCTTTCTGTTGCACCCGCCCCCGTCGCATGTATTCTCCGCCATCCGCACAAGTTCACCGATGAACAGCTCTCCCGGTTCATCCAGTTTATCTATTACGAGCGAATCATAAAAAACCTGTCCTCGCCCCGTTCAGCAATCGAAGCCCTTCATCCGAGGTTTTCTTCCAAACCCCAGTTCATCTCTTTAAAACAATTAGAGAGTAATGTCCCGAGCGCAACGCTCATACACATATTCAATTTCCTGTCCGACAGGTTTGTCATCATTGGAAATCTTCAGGAAATACTTCCGCAGCACTTTCTGTCAAATGCGGGGACGGGGATTAGCATAAAGACAATTCAGAAGTATATCGGATCACGAAAAAAGGAGTATCCACTTGATCCATTTCTGAAAGCGAAACTGGAAGCGATTTTCCCGTAAGCACATTTCAGTGTCTCCAATCTCGGAGACACGACAGGAGACAAATCGCTTAGAGAAGATTCGGCGTGAAAATAATTTTACCCCATCAAAACATCGCGCCATGAAAAAGAAAACCCTTAGACACGCCCAGGACGAGCAAGAAGACCCGACTCAGAAGTTACTCCGCGTCAGCAAAGCCCGCCATCTAGATATCAATGCACTACTCAAGGAATATTATTCTGCAGATCAAAGCGGCACATCGAAGAAAAAAGCAAAGCCTCCACGCAAAACGAAATAATCATGCAACTGCTTTTCTTCTCCGACATCAAAACTCTCACCGGATACACCGACAACAGATCAGTAAAGACATTCTTGGGTGAACTGCGCGTACCAGTACTCAGGATCGGACGCAACAATGCGGTAGATAAAGCGGTATTTGAGGCTCAGATGGAAAAGCGATACAGGGTGCAACAACGCTCCAAAACATACATCCCCAAAGAAAAAACAGCCATTGCATTTGCAACAGAATTACATGACTTGCTTTCAAAAGAAAACTAAGTAATCATCCATGCTCACATGAAACAGCGCACACATATTGAATTGCCGAACGGATCGAAAGTGCCGTGTCTGCATACATGGTGTATGCACTGTAAGACGCAAGTAACGGCTTGTAAGCAAAACAACAGCCCGCTCAAATCTTGTGCGCACATCAACAAACTACGCTACCGCATCGTCTGCCATATCCCTGGAGAGAAGCCCCGCAAGCGTGTGGTACGCATACTTGATACGATGAGCTTTACCGAAGCGATGAAACAGGTCGCGCTGCTCAAAGAACAAATTGCGGCTGGCAGTATTCAACCGGTATCTGAAAAAGTACATACTCCTGCAATACTGTCACCACAGCCGCTCACCGAAAAGCCCGAGCGGTTCATCGATGTTTTTGGTTTGTATCTGAGTTCGCTTGCCGGAGAGGGAGTCGCGCCGCATTTGCGCGTGGTCAGATCAAAAGGCCATATCAATGATTCCAAAAACTGCGGGAAGCATTTCTGTCTTGCGCTCAAAAAAGCGGGGATTGATGCAACACGATTCCGACTGAGTGAGATTTCAGATGAGATGGTGGGGCATTTTCATGAATACATCGTTGCCAAAGGATACGGTAATGTCACATACAACCGCTTCTTCAGCGTGCTTGCAACATTTGCCAAATACGCTGCAGACGAAGGATATACAAACGTCAAACAGTATTTCGATAAAGTCCCGCGCAAAGCTGTCATCCCCACGCCTGAAATCATCACGGCACAACAATTTGAAAAAACAATTGCTGCAACTACCTATGAGAACGGTTGGCAGATTGTTGGTAAAGATAAAAAGCGGCGCAATGTATTTCGGGACTATTGCGTGCCTGCATTCCGCTTTGCTGCAATAACCGGAAGACGCTTAGAGGAACTTTTGACGTGCACATGGAATGATGTCTTCACAGACGACGAGGGCAGAGTCCGGTATATACAATTCACCGACCACAAAGTTTCAAGAATCATGCGTACAGATAAAGGCGCGGAGCGAAAAGTATTCACGCCGGCAAACGATGAGATCATATCCTTTTTGCAATCACAAGGATATGGAACACACCCACGCAATGACTACATCCTCGCTCCTGAAATCAAGCACAACCGCATTGCCACGATGCACAAAACGATCCTGCGCGGGTTCTCACATTTTTTCAAAGTGGCGCATCCGGATGCCGAACACATGCTCAGTTTCGCAGTCCTGCGAAAGACATACCTGACACGCTTGGCGATGTACATGGGAAAAGATGTGACTGCCGTTTCCGGTCACACGGGGACAGATATCCTCAAGCATTACATCTCCGAAAAACAACTTGCCTTGTCTGAAAAACTCAAAGACTTCTCAGTATTTGGTACGCATGATCTCACGGAAATACGAACCAAAAAATTGAATGAAACAGAACATCCCATCGAACGATGAGAATATGGACTTGCAATCATGTTCACTCCGAGGTATGACTGTCAGTCCAATGCACAGACGCACTACACAGAAAACCAGTCCACCATAACAGGCGCCTGTTCATTCTGGTCGAAACTAAAAGAAGCAAAACACAATGGAAATCTACACACGACTATACAAAAAGCTCACGCGGCTCATTCCAAATTTGGAAGAGCATCTGGCGAAAGGAACGGAAAGCGGCACGTCAACAACAGCCGGCTTTATGGACTTGCACTTCGATAATCTCGGCAAAGACACAACCGGAGCATATCAGATTGCTCTTGCACAGTATCACGAAATGAACGGAGATCGCGTACCCGATCCGGATATGCAGGTGCGCATCAATACTGAACTGAAAACTGCCGAAGCCTTGACGTTTCAAAACATATATCTGTATCAGCAGGTGTATGAAGAAGCAGAAGGCAAGCACTACGTCAACGTCACATTGAAAAAACAATTGAATGACTTTCTCGATATCTGGCTCTCCAACGCAATTAATCAGAATCACCGGATTGTATTGCCACAGATCGATGAACAGGAAATAGAACGGTTGCGCGAGGTGATGAAAGAGCGCAGCAAAGGGAATGAGAACAACCAACGGACAGAACGCTAAAAACACGACGATGGAAACCGAATACCAACAAAGCGCGATTTCCTTCGCCGAGTATAACGACCCGATCACGGAAGATATCGCAGCGGTACTACTGGAACGCCCCGGCGGACGAAAAGCAATCGTTGCATACATCCGTGCAGGGTACGATGCGAATGCGAAGCAGAAAACATACCGTGCATTCGATACCGAAGACAAAGAAATCATCGCAGCCAATTACAGCCTTTCGCACATGAAAAAAGAACTGGTACGCAAAGAAGATTTTTTTCATGAGCAAGAATCAATCAAGGAACAGGCACTCACGCACGATATGGCCGAAGTAGAGCGCACACGCTTCAAGGAACTCACCACGCTCCGCTTGCAGAAATCACAAGCACATTCAAGAACACGATAGTCACCTCTAACAATCAGCGACATGTCACGAAAGAAGCAAACGAGTACAAGAAAAAATCCCGAACCGCACAATTCGAGTTGCAGACTCCCGCAAGAATCGAAGCTCGACAGACGCAGGTTCTCTCTTCCCAAAAAAGAACAGGAAAAGATTCTCAACTACTACCGGGATAGGGGACTCGCATACGGCAAGGCTGGCCGGTAACACATGATTATTCACTCATTAAAAACAAACACAATGGAGACACACAACGAAAAACCAAAATCAACGCAACGTATTCCCACCGAAATCGAATATCACGAGAAAGGGCAGTGGGCAAAAGGTGAACGCATTATCACCGTGGTAGGCGGATTATCAGGAGAAACCAAACGCCCCATCGGTTACATTACGCTCATCGACTACGACGAGAATAAAAAGCCCATTCTCGCCGCTACCGATCTTGACGGTAACGAATGGTGCGAACGTTCGGGCAATCTGTATCAACTCAAAAAACAGTTCCGCGAGCATGAAGCACGGCTCACCAAAGCCCTGCTTATCAAGGAGCATTCTTCGAAACAGGAAGTAGCACCTGACGTTTCCCAAGAACCCAAAGCCAATGAGCTTGCCACTACCCGCACGCGTAAAGCAGCAGTGAATACGCACACTCGTTAAAAACCATCACCATGTCAAAAGACACAATCCATTACGGTCTATCTGACCCTGAGCAGAATAAGCGACTTGCGTCCAAAGCAGATGCCATTAAACAGCAGGCACGAAAAGATGGCGTATTCTTCGCAAAGAAGAATCGCCCCACGCTCACCGAAGCGTCGCTTGTGCCCTATATCGGACGATACGCTACTGCCTTTGAAGAAATCCTTGCCAAAGAACAAGGCGAGATCAAATCCGATATGCAGCAGTCAACATTCACCCGATTTAAGGAAGATATGGTGAAGAGAGAATCACAGATTGATGCGCGTATTGAAACGCTTGAGCACGAAAATCAACTTGACCTGCGTGCACTTGATGGCAAGCCAAAACCACACGCTAAAAAGCACAATCCGATTTTTGCCATTGTGCTCGGCATCATCTATATCGGCGAACTCTATTACAATTCACTTGCCTTCGCATACCTCGGCGGCAATCCCATCGGGGCATACTTAATCGGCGCATCGGTGACACTAATTGAAGGCATTCTCGCATTCGCTGCCGGAAAGAATCTTGTACGCATTGAAGAAGGGGATCGCTCACGATACCTACAAACGGTCGTTTTCATCCTTATCAACCTGGGTATCGTGATCGCTATGTCAACGCTTCGTGCGCGAATGGGTGATGGTTTGCAGACCCACACACCAACGTGGATTTTCTTTCTGGTAAACATCGCCTTTTTAGCCGGGTCAATAGTCTTCTCTAAGTTTTTCTTTCCCTCCACAACTGATACGGATACAGCATCTGCAACAGAAGAACAGCATCGCATCATCGAAGAACGCACAGCGGAAATCAAACAACTGCTAAGCGAAAAAGAGAGTCTGAAAAAGGCATTTGACCAAGAAGAGAAAACATACCTGTATGTGATCTCGCTTGCAAAAACAGTATATGAGCAGATCGATGCGCAGTACCGCGAAACGGTCGAGCTTTTCAAAACCGAAAATCTCATCACCCGCTCAGACCTCGGCACACCCGTGTGTTTCCTCCACACAATTCCACCACTTAACACTACCAAAAACAACAAGTCATGAAACAACCCATCTCAAGCATTCGACATGGTGCAAAAGGACTCTTGTATAGCGCTCTTGGATGTTCGCTCCTTGCAATCGTGCTTATTGCTTCCTGCAATGAAACCACACATCACACTACGGAAGTGGATATCATCTGGGATGTAACGGAACAGCATACACCCATTCCGTCGGCAAAAGAAGTTCTGCCACTGTTTGCACTTTCAAAAGATGCAGCACACGGTGCGATACTGCGATTCGCATTTGCAAGCGATGTGAGTTTCAATCATGAAACGGTGTTCATTCTTCCTGCCGCCGGAAATGCGATAACTACCAATCCCTTTGATCGCACGCGCGAAATCGAAACGTTTGAACAATCAATCCATGCATTTCTCGATTCGCGTGCTATGGATACGATTGGACGGTCGCATTCGTCGCTCTATGTTCCCATTGCTAAAAGCCTGAACCGGCTTGCAACGGAATCAACCGCAGATCGCAGGATTCTATTGGTGTATTCCGACTTGCGGGAAAATTCCGCCGTCATGAATTTTTATACCCCGCAGACACTTACGCTGTTGCACAACGATTCCGCACACGCGGAAGGTATGCTGTCTGCGGAGCATTCACTCGGCGATCTCTCTGGTATAGAAATTCATTTGCTCTATCAGCCGCGTGATGCGGCAGACGATGCTGCCTATCGGATCATTTCCGGATTTTATACGTCGCTCTTTGAACGCAAAGGAGCACACGTATATGTATCGGCCAACGTAACTGTTCAGTAAACAGCATCGTGCAAGAACCACAGAAACGCCATACCAGATGAACGCAAAGGCACTATTCAGACTGATTGGCACATGGCTACTCAAATTACTGTGGGCACTGTGCACATGGGTGTTCCGGTTACTCGGAAAACTGCTGCTCTTTGCACTATGGGTGTTTTTCGAATTACTCGCTCATATAAGTACCGCCATTGCTACATTCCTAAAAACAAAGATTACTTCTACTCACTAACAGAACACCATTCATCACTACATGTTCGATATTCTCACATCTGTCTTTTCCGGATGTTTCAGCATTCTCTCTAAACTGCTCACACTGCTCTTTGGCGGTTCCAAGCACACGAAGGGATACAAGGCTCAATTTGCAAAAGAGACATCACTACTCTCACGTTGGAATAAAGGATTTTGCTTGACCGGGTATAGAAAACTCACGCGTATAGACAGTTTTAAAAATGCGCTCATCGTTGGCGGCACAGGTTCGGGAAAAAGTCAATCGGTTCTCATCCCGGATATCCTCACCACCAATGCCTCGATTGTAGTCAATGATGTTTCAGGAGAATTGTGTGCGAAAACGTCCGGCGCATTACGTGCGCGTGGCTATGATGTTAAAGTACTCCATTTTTCAAATCCAGAAATCTCCGCTGGTTTCAATCCGGTGCAATTAGCGGACACATCGTCACAGATACACAAGCTTGCCAGTATGCTTGCACGCACGGCACAGGGCGGAGCAAAGGCAGACCCTTTCTGGGAATCACAATCGGCCAGTCTGATTGCTGTGTTCATTGGTATTCTAAAAACACAATCAAGAGAATATCAGCATATACGCAATGTGCTGCTCTTGATCAATCGCATGACAGAAAAAACACACGAAGGGAAAAGCAACTCTGTTGATCTTCTTTTTACCCGCTATGCATCTGAGGAGCTCTACAGCGAATACAAAACATTTTTGGCATACGATGACAAGCTGCTCACCAGTATCGTTGCATCGGCAAAATCCGCCTTATCGATATTCAATGATGCAGCCGTTGCCCGGGTAACGTCAGAAAACACGATTGATTTTGCTGATGTACGAAAACGCAAGACGGCTATTTTTATTCAAAACTCGGTCGCCGATCAGCAGTATTTTTCTACCATTTCTGCCATCTTCTTTGAGTCGCTTGTTGGATATATTTTGTCTCGATTTCCAAAGGATGGGGAAATGGATATTCATCTCTTACTCGATGAATTTTCAGCACTCGGAAGAATACCTGTCATGCCAGGAGCCTTTGCCAACGTGCGCAAGCACAACGCTGCGATCATGGCCGTTGTGCAAAGCACTTCGCAATTGGAATCGGCATACGGCAAAAACGATGCAGGTGCTATTCAGTCGAATTGTTTTGCCAAAGTGTTCTTTGGAGGTGCTCCAGTTGATGAAACCAAGAAGCTGGAGCAAACACTCGGCCTGTGTTCCTATACAACAGCAGATGGCCGTTCTGAAACACGGCCATTGCTCACAAGCGATGAGATCAGAATGCTCAAGCCCAATCGTGCACTGATCATTGCCGGAATGCACCCGCCAATTTTAGCGAAGATGCATCCGGCATACTCATCACGGCTCTATGCTTCTTGCCTGAAATTGCCGCCTGCGGTACTTACAGGAGAGGTTCCTGCAACAGTTCCGCTTTTGCAACTGAACCGCTTTTAAGATGGCACAGCAGCGGCGAGATACAGGTTTGTGGAATTTTTTAGAACATTCAGGCGTTCTTGAAAATGGGAACGCTGACCAAATTGCTGCTGCTAAACGTCACTACCGCAAAGCATATCTCAAAGCATACAAACAAAAGCAGCGAAAAGAAAAACCAGAATTCTTAGTACAGTTTTCCGAAAAAGAACACTACTCCCGGATAGCCAAAGCCGCAAAGAAACATCACCTAAGCATTTCTGCTTTTCTGAAAAATGCAACACTCGCCTACCTGGATCGCTCCTATCTTATCCCCGACAGAATCGTAGTGGGCAAACTCGCCCTATTGCTTGAAGGGTGTTTGAATGATGTTCGTGCGATCAGTACTACAAAAACAAAGCACACATCATTTGTACTTGAAGAAAAGTACGAAGCCATCGAGAGGCGTATCGGTATGTTACAAGATCACATCCGTGATCTATTCTACTATCCTGCACTGCTTGAAAACGCAGTAGCAGACGCTGCCAGAAATCCACATACCTGCCAACGGCTTACCATCATTCTTGCCAATGCCCATCGTGAAAATCAAGACATACAAGAAACCCAAGTTTGAGTACTTGCTCCGGTATATGTGTGAATCACAGGATCGGCTCTTTGATGCGTCCGGGAAATCATTTACCATACTGCACAATGTGCGCGGTAAGGGCATTGGCGATTGGGCACGATCATTCAGGGAGAATGAACAGCATCGCTTGCGCACAAGGAAGAATTCCGTCTATCTCAATCATGAGATTATTTCGTTTCATCGGGATGACAGCGATGCGCTCACACTTCCGAAATTAGAATCACTCGTGCGCGAATACATACAGTTACGCAACCCAAACGGCTGTTATGTGGCTGTGCCGCATTTTGACCGCTTTCATGTTCATGTGCATATTTGTTCTTCTGCTGTGCAGTATCGCACGGGGGAAAGTATGCGGATGAGTCGAGGGGAGTTCGCTCTCTTGAAGAAGAACATTCAGGACTTTCAGCAGAAGGAGTTTCCTGAACTGTCGCGTTCGGTGGTCAGGCATGGCAGAAAAGCTGATGGTGTGACAAGTGACAAGGAGGTGCAGTATATGCGACGGACGGGGAAGTTGAGCAAGCGGTATGAGGTGCGGGAAGTGGTACAAGAATGCAAGCGTAGGGCAGGCACGCAAGATGAATTTTATGCGCTGCTCAAAGTAAAGGGAATAGAGACGTATGTGCGGGGTGGGAAGGTGTATGGGGTAATATATTCCGGAAGGAGGTATCGATTTACAAATCTTGGGATTGAAACAAACGTAATCAATACACAATCGCTGAAGAGGGGAATTGATAAAAAAAAGTATCGGTGACTTTAATCCCTGCTTTCATCTTTTGATTCGTGGTTTTCAGCAACAGGGTGCTCTTTTGCTGAAAACACCCAAACATAAATTAATGAAATGAAAAGCATCGAAAAAAATACTATCCAAGCACCCCCAATCCAAACATCACTGCGGTAATTGTCAAACCCCAATGTACTATCTCCAAAGAAACTAATACATATAAATGTCCAATATGCGTTCAAGACTCTGCCAACAATGCGTCCCGCTCGAAACCATTTATTCGGCCATTTTTTTGCTAAATGATATATAGAAAAAGGCAATATGGATAGTGTGATGAGAAGTGTTACAGCCAGTCCATAATCAATAAAACCATATTCGTACTCAAAATGACTTACGAAAGTTAGTAGTGCAAAAATGGAAAACGAATATATGCCGCTCAGTACTGCTGCAGTGATAGTTGCTCGTGCGCCCAGTATCTTTGCAAAGAATGCCGTTACATGCCGTACTGCCAATAAATTTTCAACATAGTAAACCAAAATAATATCAATCGAAATTATCAGTGGGCAAAGCCATAGAATAAAGATTAATGCTGGAGAGAAATCTTCAGCACTTGTTTCGTTCATATAAAAATACACACCGTAAAGTGCAGGGATGAGTGGTAAAAGTAAAAGTGTAGAAACAAAAACAGAGGTTATGATTTTAATAAAGCGATTGACTGGTGTATCTCCACTGTCGAACTCAAAGCCAAAGAGTTCGGCACCAAGTTTCCACCCTGCCACATTCAGTTTTTTCAATTTTTCTCGTAACCCTCTCCGATAAAATATTTTCATCGTGAAATCATGGTACAGCAGCAGAAGGATAATCGGAGAAAGGTAAATCCAGTAGGCTATTGAAGTAGTAAAACCCAAAACGCTTATTTGATAATTTTCCAATTTATCCCCTATAGCATCCTCTAACGTATCCAATTCACGTATCACGGCATAGATAGGTGCTGGGTCTTTGAAGTTACTTTTAGAAAGTTCATATCGCAATAGATTAAATCGCTCACTTGAAAAGCCTGAATTGTAATAGTGTTCGTTCATTAATGAGCCATACAATACACTATCAAAAGTCGCTAACATACTATCAGACTCTACAATACACCTCATATCATATTTCACATGATAATAAGCCCATCTCTTTTGAGTATTAGATTCGACTGTACGGAAAAGTCCAACCATGATAATAAATAATGTCCCCATGAATATAGCTCTGTTTCGCAGCAACTTACTGGTGCTTTGATACAGAGTAATTAATGTTGCTTCGTCCTGGTCTGAAAAATCTGTTTTTGACACTATTTTGGCTATGATTTTCAAATATCAAAAAAATAGTAATTCACATTGCACTAGTGGTCGAATAATTCCTGCATCTGAAAGTGGTTATTCCGTTATAGTGAATGGATACGTATGCGCGGAGTGGGAGGATATATGAGGTTGTTAGGAAAGAAAGATCACAAAAAAGGAAATAATCGAGAGGTAGGGAAGTTGAAAAATAGTTCAATGCTTGTATAGACAAAACATCACTTTTGACAATCGGTTTCATGAAAGCAATTTTGCCGTAATTATTATTTATTGTATCGGAACTTTCTTGCATTATTCATTTGAGCACGAACCCCTGTAATATTTATTCTGTACTTAACCATGTCCATACTGGCATGAAAGTGTTCGCCTATTTCAGCTTCTGTCATGCCTTTCTTAAGTGCCCAAACAATTCCTTCTCGTGGAATATGCAAGCATCCTGCCATCCAATTTGCTTCGTCCTCTTGTACTTCGTTATACTTCCTAAATATGTTGGGCAAACCGATGTAATTATCCTCCTCTTCACAATTGTGCTCACAGATAACATGAGCCAATTCATGCATTAAGTTACTTTCTTGGCGTACACTCGAATGTTTCGGGTTATGAATAATTATATGCTTCTTGTCTGGCAAAGGAATTACTGCAGCAGACCAACAATCGTGGCCGGTAACCAAAAGAGTATTTAAATGTTGTGTAGAAAGCCCCTCAATTTCTTGTGGTGTATAAATAGGAATACCGAAATATTCAGCTAATTGCGTAGCTGAGAGGCGATCAAAAGAATTTAGGGACATTTGTTTTCTAAATTCAATTGATTTTTTTTCAGCCTCTGTTTTAAATCCGCGCCTTAGTTGGATTTTATTTCTTTTTCCTTGAGGCATTAGTGACAGATTCGTAAGCTAATGTAATCATCTGCGCCAAAGCCGAAGCTGTATCCGGAGGCAGTGTCCTGTCAGCCCTCAAATGAGCGATAATTTTTTGTTGAGTCGTTTGGGTTTCTTCATTCACGCCTTTTGTAAAAAAATTTGCTGGTACATCGAGCCACTTACAGAGCAATAAAAATGTATCAATATCAGGTACGTTGCCTTGCTCAATTCTGGATAATGTTGATGCGCTTACGCCTCCAATTTCTTCAGCAATAGCACGTAGCCCTTTATTTCCTCGCTTTGCTTTGAGCATGTTAGCGAGTTTGAAGGTATCGAGTGTGGAGCTCATGGTTGGTTTTGTTGCATCAAAAGTACATTTTTTTCACAAATGCGACATTTTCTTGGAAATATGAATCCAATTACTGTACATTTGACGAAACGATTGTGCTACGAATGAAACACAGTGGCAATACACTAATGTACGTCATTCTTAGTAACTCACCAATAACTGAAATTCAATAAATCAGGACGAAACAATACAGACAGTATGGGCTATACGACTGAACGACTGGAACAAATCTTTGACAAAACCGATGGTCACTGCCATCTGTGTCATGGCAAAATCTCATTTACTCAATACGGCAAGAACTCAAGTAGCGGTTGGGAGGTAGAGCATTCAGTCCCTAAATCCAAAGGAGGCACTGATAACCTTAAAAATCTATTTCCGGCTCATATAACCTGCAATCGCTCAAAAAAAGACAAGTCCACCAAAACAGTCCGTTCGGAGTATCGACATACACGCGCACCATATAGTCGAGAAGTGAAACAGAGTATTAAACGAAATAACTCAACTGCCGGGGCTATTGTCGGAGGATCAGTTGGAGCAATATTCGACCCCGTTGGAATCCTTTTTGGTGCCATCATTGGCGGCGCAATAGGCAGCGCAAATTCTCCCGAATCGTAAGTAAATCAAGTACAAATCAATTGTATCTAAAATCAATTCAATATGATAACACAGTTACAAAACAACACAGTTACCCATGAATCTTTTTTCATGAATGACATTTTTCAGCTTGACCTGAAGATGATCAAATTAAAGCTACAGGACAAGGAAGAAGGCCAGGGATGGACTTCCGAAATGTGCGAAAGTGCTGAAGTAGAATATAAACGCTTTCTTGCCTTGAAGCGACACTATCCTGAAAAGGATATTGTTCCAAATGGTGTCGTAGATAAATTCTGGCACCAGCATATTTTGGATACGATGAAGTATGCTGAAGACTGCCAGGAACTGTTTGGCTACTTTCTTCACCATTTCCCGTATTTCGGAATGAACGGGAAACAGGATGCTCAAAACCTTGTTGATGCTTTTGACGAAACCAAGGAATTGTACAAAAGGCATTTCGGCGAAAACTATGTCGGATTTGCCAAGCGTTGTAAGGCCCCGAAGTGCCGGACGCAATGTAAGCCTATGAAGTGTAAATAGAACTTAAGGAACAATCAAATCTGACAGATTTGCAGCACACCAAACTTCAGACATTCAAATCAGACAAAATGACACAGAAAAATGGATGGAATAACTTTTGATTGACAACCCAGTTGCACTGGTGAGTGATTTGACCAAGTGAACCGGGTTGTTTGCGAATTCGAGAGCGCAAATATAGCTACCCAAACGATAACTCCAAATCACGGTAGGAAATTCCACACACCTACTTCTTTGTGGGAAAAGCTATATCCAATTTACATATGGGTAAGAAATCTACCTCCTCAGGTGGGAGCAAGTATCGTAGCGCTAAGACTGGACAGTATGTCACGCCTAGTTATGCGAAGACGCATCCTGCCACAACGGTAAAGGAGAAGAAGTAATTCTTCTACGACCGCCCTGTCGGAAGTACTCGGGAGACTATTTCATCCGATGGGATTCTATTGACCAAACACAACCATCTCCTGATCATATTTAACCCGTCCCGGGTTTACTGTAGTACGTAATCAATATTAGAAATTAACGATCAACAAAATTAATTATCATGACAGAATTTTCAACAAAATCGACAATTCACAAGCGATTAAGTTGTTTTGTAAAATGGGTTGCACCGGAACCTGAAACGAGCGATGCAATCAAAAAACAAGCAGATGAAATCCGGGATCGGATTAGCGGAAAAGCAAAGGACGATGGCCTTATCATCGTTTCTATGCCTGATTCAGGCTCAAAGGCCAAGAATACAGGCATTCGTCGACACCTGAAAGGGGATTCTGAAGTGGAGGGACAGGATGTCGATATTGCGTTTATCGTAAAGCGGAACGATAAGAATGGTAATGAAGTCAAAGAGCTTATCTACCGGTTTGAGGGCTACGCCAAAAAATCGTACCCACTTACCACGGTCACCACAACAAAAAGCTCTGTTGAGATGGACTTTTCAGCCACAAAGTTGAATTACGACCTCGTTCCATTGCTCGAAACAAACGTTGCTGATCGACAGGAGCTGATTCGCCGTGACTCAGGTGAACGGAGAAAAACTTCTATTGTCAAGCACGTCGAGTTCGTGAAGAAGCGCACTAATGCAAGCAACGAAATGAAAGGCATCGTAAAATTCAACGATTGCCTTCGCCTGATGAAATGGTGGCGCTACTTCCGTCAACAGGATTCTGGTGTTTTCGGAAATGACGAAAATGACAAAAAAGTTCCCAGCTTTTTGCTTGACTTGCTTTGCGCAAAGGCTTTCGATGATCGTAAAGTGCAGACAACGTGGGCACACACACTCGCTGACTGGTTTGGTTATATGGCGAACATTGTCAAAAACCGCAAGCCGATCTATTTTACCGACTACGTCAAAAGCCCTCAGATTGATACAACTGCCGCCTGGTTTGTTGCAGATCCTGTTGACCCTACTAATAACATTGTCAAAAACTGGCAACCATATCATATTACTGAGTTGGCGAAGTGGTTGGAGGAGGCCAGAGACTCGATGGTACGTGCCATCGCACGAGATGAGGACAAAGAAGACACAGGCAGTCTTGAAAACCTGATAGAAATTTTCGGAAATGCATTCAAACAAAACTGTGAAGAAAAATGAGCTACACTTCTACCCATTCAGTTACTGATACCTATACCGAAGCTCGTGCGAGATATGTAATGGGTAAAATTTATGACGATTTTACTCACTTGATTACACGAGGCTTCAACTATCCCGGACGTGATGAAATTCGTAAATGGCGTGACGATCTACTTTATCTTATGGATAAAAAAGCATTGCGCCATTTTCAGGTAAAATTTTCCCTTCCTGGGGGTAATGAAGAGGCATGGGAGTATATTCTCAAATCAGACAATTCTATTCAAACAGACAGTAAATCTGGTGGGAAAGACCTGTATGATTACCCAGATAGCGCTTCGGTTTCAATTGTTGTCAATTACGACCGCTCAAATTCAGAAGCAAATGAATATCTGGAAAAAAGAGGCTGGGGCGATGGCGGCTATTTTCTAACTGGAACCGTAACAAGCAACGGTGCGTATTCAAAAGATGGCTACGGTACAATCAATAACATTATCAAGAAATGACAAAAGCATTAGCACTTCACTATACATCGCATCCGCACAAAGATTATGCGCGCCTTTACGAACAGATTTTCGGATTGGACAGCCACAAGCAACAGCTGATGGCTATGCTTCGGCTAATTCTGGACAAGGATGCCTATAAGCGATGGAAAGAAAAGCATCATAAAGGCTCAACTCTGTTTGCCGACAAGAGTCTGGTTATTTCGCCGTTAGTTATTTTTTCAGGAGACGTTGGATGTGGGAAAACAGAATTGGCTCAATCCATTGCTACCCCACTTGCCCATAAAATGGGTGGAAAAACGATTCATTGCTATGAAACACCTTCCGATATCCGAGGAGGAGGGCACGTGGGTGAGCTTTCAACTCGTATTACAGCAGCTTTCGATCAGGCCAGAGCAAATATTCCGAAAGGCGAGTATGGCATTATGATCATTGATGAAGGAGATGATCTTGCGACGAGTCGTGAACAAAATCAGGCTCACCATGAAGATCGTGCAGGTGTGAACGTTCTGATAAAGGAATTGGAGCGATTTGCCAAAGAGGGAATTGACATTGCAGTTATCCTGATTACAAACCGGCTTTCTGCACTCGATCCTGCTGTTATCAGAAGGGCTAGCCTTCACCTTCAGTTTGATAGACCAGACCCGGAATCGCTTGCGCCTTTCTTTAAGTCACTCTTAACCGGCACCTCAGTTTCTGATGAACAGATTCAAGAACTGGTTGATGTATGTAAATCAAAGCAGCCCTTGTTCAACTTTTCGGATATACGAAGACGAGCATTCGTTCAAGCTTTCGTTGATTCTGTCCACGAAGACCGTGCATTTGGGCCTGAAGTTTTTATTGAAAAACTCAAACAGCTTAAACCATCCCCAACTTTTATTTCAGAGCCATGAGCAACAAAATTGTAATCATAAAACACACAATCCACAACTCAATCAGTAATGAGGAAGTGGAAGCTGCCTTGTCTGAAGAACTTTTTCAAAGTGAGCGTATTTTTGTGGAAGTCGTACCAGTGAAAGTAAGCTTAGACGAAAGTGGGGATATTCATTGGCCTACTGCTGCAAGGCATCAAAAACAGCAGTTTGAACAGGAAATCAAACCGATTCTGGACTCAAACCCTGACGCTATTGTGGCCTACTTTGGACTTGCTCCAATCCCTCTTGCTGCACACTTGGGGTATTTGGTAGGTCCATTTCGTAAAACGAAAGTTTTCCAGCGCCACCACGAAACCAAAAGCTGGAAATGGCCTAATTCGGGCAATGAGGACAAAGGCATTGCTTTAAAATGCCGCGAGCCCAAGGAGCTTTTCGAGATGCCTAGTGATGTTATCCTGCGTGTCAAAACATCCTTTGATATTAGTCCGGAAATTACAACCGAGTTGGTGAAAGAGCATTCCAGAGAAATCGACATTCAGGCAAAAGAATTGTCTAAAGATTTCTTTGAGTCCGAGGCTCAGATTGAACGTTTTGCAAACGATTATTGCAATGCTCTGGATTCAATAGCAACTTTCCTCCCCAAAACAGATACCATACATTTATTTGCCGCAATTCCAGTCGGACTTGCTTTTTTGATTGGGGCAAAGATAAACCCCAATGTTCATCCAAGAGTCCAAACCTACCAGTTCAGCAAAATCAAGAATGGTTCTTATGAACCTGCTCTTGCATTGCAGAACCAGAGTAACGACCCGGAACAACTTACAGGCGATGAGAAAAATGCAGTCGATGAGCTACGGGAGCTCTTGATTGGTGAATATGAGCGTATCAAAACCTATACAGAATGGGTTGGTAAAAACAGAGATAATGATGACACCTCATGGGCCACAACAATTTTTGAAAAGGGTAAAATCCCTTCAAAGTTAACTGAAGGCCGTTGGGGATATATGCCTGCAATTTCAGACACCCCAATTCTTGATTCATTTATCGATAAAACGGTAACGAATTCGGGAGAACAGTTTTACGATGATCCGCGCCGGGCATGGCTCTTAGATGATTATTTCCTTCATGCGCTCAAAAAGCGTCTTGTTGAAATCGAAAAAATCAAGCAGGCTTTCAGACTTTTCATCTTTCACGAGTCACTACACTTTCAACTTGGCTTAAGTTCTTACCAGGCTCAAGGCATTGGACGATTCCCGCGTGTATTAGAAGAAGCAGATTTTTACGCAGATGTGTGGGCAATGATCAATGAATATGGATTTACCCGGTTTCATTCCGGCACAGCTCAGGTATTGGATTCATCCAATTTCTTCTCCTCGTTGATCGAACTTGCCATTGAAACATTTTGGGCATTTGATACCAATGCGGATATGTCCAGACCGCAAGTTCGCCGCGTGAACAGATACCTGATTTGGTATTACATGATGGCACAACTTCGGCTGTCCAAAATAAAAGGCATTGATGATGCCATCGAAAGAATGACCGTTAAGCCAATTGTCGATTTGCGCGGACCAACAACTAAATCTGATCCCGAAGGGCGTGTTGAATACTTGTTTAATGGGAAAGCAAGTACTCCTATTTCGATGGCAGTTTATGATTATCAGAATCGTATCACACGACTAACAACAGACAATCATATACCTTTGCAAGAATTGCCAAAGGCTTTTATAACTCGTGATGGTAATCGGTTAAAAGAATTATTGAACGCATTTTTTGATGCTGTGAAATAACACTTACTCTTCAATAAATTTAAATGAAGAAAGCTATCCAATGTAATGGATAGCTTTTAATTCATATTAACGTTTTCTGTTTTTTTAACGGTTCGCGATCGTACTCTAATTCTCTCATAATAGCTACTTCTTCCTCAGTGAACACAAGTAATTCGACAGAGTATTCTTGACCATCTCGAATCACTGTAACTTTTGCATTACTGTCATCAATTTTTGTGAATGTAACAGTTGGCTGAGTTTTGGTATGTTCCATTTCTCGTTAGGTTAAGTGATTTACTTTTTCAATTTTTTATCGGGATCCCGCTTTACGGGTATTAGATTTTTCTATCGCCATTTTATATTGGAGTAGAATATTATGCAATACAATACCTGGAAAAACATTCTTTTACTTTAACCTCTTATTTTCAATAAATTCCAATAACACTCTTCTACCGGCATACGACCTCGCAGTTTGCCGGGCTTGTGATTTTCTTCTCTCACCATTCGCTCGGGGTGCTCGAGGGGCAGCGCCCCTCGACAAGATTGCAAGTTGCCGAGTATACGAAAGTTTACCGGCAACTTGCAATCTTGCGCTGCGCCTTCACGCAGTCTGGTTTAATTCGCTTGGGTGGTTTATCCGCCATTCCTTTCCGGGACGGCTTTGCTCACCAAACGGAACTAATCGCTCCGAAGGTAGTCACGGAATGGTTCAGCTTTTTTAGTGGGATGTTAGGAATGAAAACAGGGAAGTGGATACTTCTCATTTTTTGTACTTGTACCCAAGTTCCTTTACGCGCACCGTTTTTAATTCGTTAGTTATCAACACATTGGACATTGTTATGTATTAATAACTATGATATGCTTTTCGCAGTTTTGACCTTTCTATCTGCTTGTTAAGGTTGAAATAGTATATTCCCGAGGCCTCCGTTTTGAACGACGGGGGTCTTTTTTATGTTGAATAAAGAAATCTGAAGAACAGAAGACTCAATTGTACTGAACGATCCGTACTATTCTATTGCTTTCTCTTTTTGCCGTCAGTATCGAACCCCTCTGCAAAAAATGCTTCAACGCTCATTTCCAATCCAAAGTGAATAATCCGAATTAGATTGGCAAAGGAGATATTGCGTTCTTTCCGCTCATAGCCGCGCATCAGTGAGCGGGCTATCTCGCTTTGAATAGCCAGCTTCTCCTGACTCAGTCCTTTCGCCTTACGCAAGTGAACAATTCGGTCAATCAGCAGGGAAAGGTATTTCTTCTCAATTTCTTTTATCTCCGATTTCATCGGAGTAAATGTCTTTAATACGACTATTTTTAGTAACTCTATATATAGGCCCTCTATATATAGATTTTTTATATATTTGTTATGTTAAACCTTTTTCCCATGAACAACACACATCGTATGAAAAAAAGCACATTCTTAGCACTGATCTGTCTGATAATTATTCAGATTGTGTATTCTCAAAACAGCGATAGTAGCAAGACCTCACTACCCAATGGCTATCCAACACGTTCCTTGTATTTCGGATATGGCAAGCACGGTGCAAATGCCAGGCTTGATATCCAACTTGCTGAACGGTATTTCAATACTACCTCTACGCTCTTTTATCTTGAGCTTGGCGGGAAATCCGTAACCTTCTCTAATCCTAATTTTATCTTCAACAACATTACATACCCATCAGATAGTAGGGTGATGTCGTTAGCGGGTGGAATAGCACAGGAAGTTGCACTCTCCAAGCGTTTCCGCATCATTCCGTATCTCGGACTTCGAGCGGAATTTGTTCGGTTCAAAAGTCCATCGCTCGTCAATGCCATCGGCGCAAATGGAATACAGCGCAATTGGGGAGGAACGCCCGTCGGGCCGGTAGTTGAGAATGCATACGGCGATGCAACTACTGTTGACGTAGGCAGCAGGATATCTGTTCAATTGGCTAAACGACTTGATCTAACATTTTCTGTTGGCTATGCCCCCATACGATTTGATGTGGGCAGTACACTCTTTGGGCACTACTGGGCGCAGGCTCCGTATGAAAATCCATACTGGGTTCGCCGTGATCGCCTTCGATCTGAGCTTGCCCTGCGTTTTATTATTAAACGTTAATAATCTATATAACTGTGCAAGAGCCAAATGGTGTGTTCAACGAATGCCGTTTAGTTATGTAGCGAACAATATATCCATACATCTGAGGATTATCAATCCCGGTCATTATCAGACATTACCTCCGGTACTTGCAGGGGCATTACGCAGGAGGGGAGCCGTGTAGGAAACGGCAACTGTTCTTAAACCCAGTTGCTGTTGCCCTGCACGGTCTTTTTGCGACACGCTCCTATGTGTATCTACATGCTCGAACATAATTGAAAATAAATTTGACTTTGGGCATTTTGCGAACGTATATTTATTCACCCTACATAAAAATGCCTATGCTATAACCACACACTTCCTCCTTCAGTTAGTTGATTCTGTTTTAATTTGCCCAAGTGCGCATTGTGATACATGGTTGCTTCACTCCCATAATTTGCAATGCGAAAAAGTTAAACCATGACCTTAAATACTCACTACACATCAGTTCAAAAGAATAAACGTTAATACATTTAAACCCTACACAATGAAACGTCTTTACCGAATTGTATTACTCTTCCTCTGCATTTTTTTTGCAACCTCAAGCGTATCAGCTCAACAGTATGATCCTCACGATCAGATGTTCGACTCGCTGAGTGTGCAAGACCCCACACTCATACCGCGTATGCAGGCTACCTTTGCCAGGCTGCATCAATATGCTGACAGTACACTGGCTGCCCGCATTGCAAATCCATCCACACAAAGTACACCCACACTTACCATTCCTGTGGTTGTGCATGTGATGCATTACAATACCGAGTCAGTGGGGCAGGCGAATAACATTAGTTATGCCCAAATTCAATCTCAGATTAACCGCCTAAACGAGAGTTTCGCCGCACTCATTCCCAATTCCGGCCCGTATGCAACCGATGCAGGAATACGGTTTTGCCTTGCACAAACGCCGATGGGGCCGGCACAGTGGTCAAGCAGTCAGGAGCCAGGTGTAATGCGGTATCCATTAGCATCAAACGCTACATTACTGCAACCCAACACGGCTTCATTGCCTGATATGACGGCATTGGTGGGATTAACACACCCTGCGCCCAACTACTTCCCATTCCAGCGCGTGTTGAACATTTGGGTATCGCCCAGAGTACTTTTTGGATCATGGTCTGTAAATGCCTTTGTTCCGCATCCGGCCTACCTGAATTTTCCGCTTGACGGAATCCTGATACGTTCCGATTGTTTCGGAGAAGATGCGGTCTACAGCAACGGTTATTTCCTTGACCCGAATTTCGCAGCCGGTACAATCTGTACACATGAAGTAGGGCATTATCTGTACATGAAACATACGTTCGAGATAATCTGCCTCGGAAATACAAACGCATCCTGCGCAAACAGTGGCGATTATATTTGCGATACACCTCCCGACACCATTGCTGATGTATTCGCCTGCAATCCCGACAACTCCTGCATTGAATCCATCCTGCCTTGGGGCGACCGTCCCGATATGATTGAGAACTTCATGGATTATTCGGACGATGATTGCTTCAACACCTTTACACTGGAACAAACGCTGATAATGCGTGCATACCTCACTATGTATCGCCCCGTACTTACCGATACACTCAATTTGTTGCTCACCGGTGTATTTTCTCCTGTGGGTTGCGGCCCGGGAATGCTCAGGGCAGATATTTTTGCCGGTGATAACTCTCCCTGTGTAAATGCGCCGGTAACATTTACCACTGTTCCTGCACCCGGAAATATAGCCACACAATGGTCGTGGCAATGCACCAATGCCACACCTGCATTGGTAACCAACGATACCGCTACAGTGGTGTTTACCTCCTCCGGACAGCAGCAGGTCATTCTCACCACCCGAGATGCGGCCAACAATCAGGCAACCGACACCTTCTACATTTTTGTTCGTCCCTGCCAGCCCATTGCCGGCACACAGGGGCATTGGTATTTTGGCAATTACATGGGGCTTGATTTCTCTTCGGGTACTGCACAGCAGGATTATGCGGCCGATATTAATCAGACACATATTTCAACAGAAGCGGCATTCTGTTACAGCGATTCTTCCGGCAATCTTTTGTATTACACAAATGGTGACTCGATCTGGGATCGCAATCACCAGCCTGTTGCTACCAATTTATTCGGCACCAACAGCCAGAGCCGTACACAAATCATAGGCACTCCCGTTCCCGGACATCCCAACTGGCATTATCTCTTTCATGGCCCGGCCAGTGAAGATTATCCTGCCCCATTGTATTATTCCATCCTCTCTGATTCCAACGGCACGATATATCCGATTGCCCAGAATCTGACACTTCCGCTTCCGGCCGGTATTCCTACAGTAAGCGAAAAAATAACTCTTGTTCCGCATTGCAACGGGCGCGATTTCTGGCTGCTTACCACAGGCAACAATTTTCCGCAGGCCAATACCACGTTGAATAACAGCCTTATGATCTGGCGCATTTCGCCACTCGGTATTACTTCGCCCGATGGCAACTCGCCGCTTCCGGCCTTGTATTCTTTTGGAACGGGACAATTCATCAATGCCGCCTGTGTAATGAAGGCCTCGCCCGATGGAAAAACGCTTGCAATAACCGGGATATTTAATATTTACCTGCTGGATTTTGATAACAGCACCGGCCTTTGTTCCAATCAACGCGCATTGAATGTGGCCGCTATTTACGGACTTTCATTCTCGCCCGACAGCAAGACGCTCTATTATGCAGAGTCCAGCGACTTTTACTATGCCTATTCGGGTCGGATAATGGCGGTTGATCTGCGCAATAACCCAACTGTGTTATCGTCGTTCACAGTGGCCCAGCCGCAAACCTATTTGCCGTGGATAAACGGAGTTCAACTCGGCCCCGACAGTATGGTGTACATCATGCGTACAAACGATATTCATTTCATTGGCCGCATTTCCAACCCCAATAACCCGTATTCGGCAGGATATACCGAATATGCGGTGGTGTTCGACAGCCTGAACCATCCCAATGTGGGCACGGCAAACGGTTTTCCCAATCTCATGGATGCGCACCCCACACCGGGGCCTGCATATTCGGCAAGCACATCACAGGTAAACTGCAATACCTTTTCATTTGCACTTAACGGCTGCCTTGCCAATCTGAGTATTGTCTGGGACTTTGGCGATTCGCAAACCGATACGGTGGCCAATCCGCAGCACAGTTATGCTTCGGCAGGTACATATACGGTAGTGGTTTCGGTATTTCTGGGGCCAATGCTCGATTTTACCGATACGCTTACCGTTATTGTCTCGCCTCCGGCAGTTTCAATTTCGGGAGCCACGGGAGCTTGCCTATATACCCCGCAAACACTGGCTTATTCGGAGCCTGGCGGATACGCAATTTACAACTGGCAGGTTTCAGGCAGTGCATCCATATCTGGAGCCACCAATACCTCGAATGTAAATGTGCTGGCTTCCGGTTCGTTTACCTTAACCTGCACGGCCGGCAACGACAGTATTTGTGTGCAAACCGATACGCTGGTGTTTAATCCGTTTGCGCTTCCCTCGGCCTTTGCCGGAAACGATACATTAATTTGTACCGGTGCTTCGCTGGTGTTGGGTGGTAACCCTGCTGCGTCGGGTGGTACCGCGCCATACACTTACAGTTGGGCACCCGCAAGTGCAGTAAGCAACGCCAGTGCGGCTAATCCAACCAGCACGCCTGTCGCGTCTCAGGTAGTTGCAATTACTGTAACCGATGCCAACGGCTGCGTGGCGGCCGATTCGGTTGCAGTTACGCTTGCACCGCTTCCGGTGGTTACGTTTACCGCCCTGGCGGGTATTTGTAACTCACCTGCAGCAATCACGCTTGCGCCCTTCGCATCGCCTGTGGGTGGAGGCTTTTCGGGTCCAGGTGTAAGTGCAGGCTCGTTTGATCCGGTAGCGGCGGGCGGTACAGGCAGCTATACGCTCAGCTATGTGTTTATTGACAGCGTGGGTTGCACATCGTCTGATACAGCCGTGTTTACCGTAATAGATTGTTGTGCGCCGGTATCAAACGGCATCAATACCATCGACCAGCAGCAGAGCAGCAGCTACGGCAGCAGTTTTGCCGCTTCGCCGGTTCCGGTGCGTATTAATGGCACTTTTTACGTAAACAATAATTTCAGTATTGTAAACTACAACGCAACCAACGCGGTGCAGCTTGCGCCCAATGCCACTATTGTGGTACAAAACGGCGCAAGTCTTACAATAGATACTTCAATGCTTCGTGCCTGTGGGGCAGGTATGTGGCAGGGAATAGTGGTGGAGCCGCTTGCCACCATTACGGTAATTAATAGTTCGGTAATACGCGATGCCATTGAGGCTGTTACTATTCAAGGCGGGGCGCAATACAACATTATTAAATCTAACCTGCTTTCAAATTACCGCAATCTAATTGTAGAGCCATACGCGGGTTCTCATCCCGGTGTGTTTTATGCTAATCACATTACAGGAGGAATACTCACCCTTACTCCTCATCTGGGCATACGTACACTGTACGGCATTGAAGTAACCGATGTGGACAGCATTGTGTTTGGTGCTCCCGGTTTCATATCAACAATAAACAACGCAAATTCAATTTTTGATGTTCAGGTGGGGATGCACTTAGTAAGAAGTCGGGTCAAAAATATGAACATGATCTTGCAAAACATTCGGCGTTCTACGGCTCCTTCTGCTGTACCGGTATGCTGTTCACTCAACAACTGCACCAATCCTGCCATCTGTAATCCTCCTCCGATCGGAACGGCTATTCATCAAGAAGGAGGCAATCTTTGGATGCGTAACAAAAATGGATATCCTTTCGAAGCGGTAGTATTTGATAATGTGAATATTGGTGTGAAAGCAGAAAACTCGGCCAATATGCACTTGTCAGGTAATGAATTCAAAAATCTCACTAACAGCAACATCAATTCCATTCCCTCTGCCGGGGTATGGGTGCTGCGTGATACGCTGGGCACTATCATTCTCGATTCAAACATTGTAAATAATGTGGTGCAGGGCTTTGTAATGCAACTTACTAACCATTGCACGATTTTGATTCGTGAAAACGACTTCGATAAGTTTGTAAACGGGGTGCGCGTGATTCAGCAGAATAAATGCGGCATCAAAATCGGCCACAACCGGTTTAATATGGCCAATAACGCCAACTTTGGCACCAACGCCATCCGTTTACAAACTGCCGTAGCCACCAGCAGCACCGACAGTACGCAGGTGTATGGCAATTTCATTTACCGCTGCAAAACGGGGGTTTGGCTTACTTCGTACAAGGATGCGTTTGTGAATGAATCTAACTCGATCTGGTTTGGCTCGGCCACACCGGCCACGCCGGAGTATGGCATCCGGGTACAAAATAGCCGCAATACTACCGTAGATGGGAATGCGGTTGTACGTTCGGGCCAGAACCCGAACAGCGATGTGGTGCTGCGCGATAACCTGTATGGGATTTCGATGCAGACGGGCTGTCTGAACTCGGTGGTAAGCAACAACGGGGTTATGCGTCTGGGTACGGGTATTGAGTTTGCGTGGGCGGGGAATTTCCCGGCTACCATGAGTTGTAATACCATGACGTGGAATATGGCGGGGGCAAGGTTTACTAACTCGTTTATTGGCGATCAGGGTTCGCCCATTGGTAATGGGGTGGTGCATGATAACCAGTGGACGTTTATTTTGTCGCCAAATACACATAGAACGTTCTATTCTACCAATTCCCCTGTGGCAAACTGGTATTCAAGAACAACATTAAACACTATAATGCCAACTTCTAACCCAATTATTTTATCAATGCAACCAACAAGTGCAATGATAATGGTTGGTGCTTTCCCTAATTCCCCCCAAACTTGTGCATCAAACAATGACGGTAATCAATCCACGACCCGTCAGGCAAAACTGGCCGATCTGGCGTTGAGAAATCAGCCTTTCGATCAGATGTACGAGGATGAATTGCGGATGTATGACGAACAGGCGTTTTACGAGATCATGCAAGATAGTTCTTTGCTCTTCATGGGCACGGGTTACGATGCTATTCTGCAAGTCTATTACGACAGCCTGTATAGCAGTGCTACTGGCCAACTTTCCATTGCCGCCTACGAATCTTCGCAGGGCAATAACTTCGGCAATGCTGTATAGCATTGCGCTCCAGCACGTAAAAACAGGCGGAACGGCAGTATATGATGCACGGGTAATGCTCGATCTGGATGTGGTGGATTTCGACAACGGCCAGGCTCGAATTGCCACCGAAGTGGTAGAAACACCGGTTCAAGAAAGCAAGGTTTATCCGAACCCCACCACCGGCGAAGCGGTGTTGGAAATCACGCTTGGCGAAGGGCAAACCGGTTTTGTGGAGGTTCTGAGCCTTACCGGACAACGCTTGTTCAATGTGCCGCTCAATACCGGTACTAACCTTGCTCCGCTCGATTTATCCGGCTACGCGCAGGGCGTGTATATGTACCGGGTGTTTGTAAATAATGAATTTACGGATGCCGGGCGTATTATCAGAAATGATTAACCCTTGAAAATACCCGTAACCTTACTACCT
>JALONL010000008.1 GCA_025454955.1 Bacteroidia bacterium
ATCTGTGGGGTTGGTTGGATGATCCCTTCTTCAGACCCCCCGAAAAGGCTGATTTGGCTCAGGTAAGGTTATTCTGAAAATTTATTTTGGACAGCTGTGGGTTTTTTCCACTTTTACACACCTCAACAATAATTGTTCTTGATAGACAGAATCAGTGGTTATGTGTCATTCATTGGACAATGTCTTTAATCTAATCAAACCTTCAATTTAGTAAATTTGACAGAGACAATAACTTATTCAATATCATTCACGCAATATTACCGCCAAATTCTGCCAATCTTCACCCCAAACCCGTACTTTTGCCCCCGAAATTCCGAGCCAACACACACATGACCACACGCGATACCAATTCCCCCACCCTCCGCTCCTGGGTACAGGTTCCGGCAAACAGCGATTTCCCCATACAAAACCTCCCCTTCGGCATTTTCAGCACCCCGCGCCGCAGCCCGCGCGCGGGTATAGCCATTGGCGAATACATCCTCGACCTGAATGCGCTGGCTGAAATGGGCTACTTTGATGTGCTGCAGCTCGACAAAAAAGTATTCAGCCAGCCGGTGCTGAACGATTTTATTGCGCTGGGCCAAAAGGCATGGCGGGCGGTGCGCAGCCGGGTGTCGGAACTGCTGGACGAGAAAACACAGGCCCTGCAAAGCCAGCCCGAAGCCCGCGAACAATGCCTGGTGCCCATGAGCGAAGCCACCCTGCACCTGCCCGTGCGCATTGGCGATTATACCGACTTCTACTCCAGCATTGACCATGCCACCAACATGGGCAAAATGTTTCGCGACCCCGAAAATGCGCTGCTGCCCAACTGGAAACATATTCCGGTAGGCTATCACGGCCGGGCTTCGTCTATTGTGGTGAGCGGCACCCCGTTTCGCCGCCCCAAAGGCCAGACCAAAGCACCCGATGCCGAAGTGCCCACCTTCAACCCCACACGCCTGCTCGATTTTGAGCTCGAAACGGCCTTCATTGTGGGCAAACCCACACAATTGGGCGAAAGCATAAGCACCGCCGCGGCCGACGAACACATTTTCGGCATGGTGCTGTTTAACGACTGGAGCGCGCGCGACATACAGGCCTGGGAATATGTGCCGCTGGGGCCGTTTCTGGCCAAGAACTTCTGCTCGGTGGTTTCGCCGTGGATTGTCACACTCGACGCGCTGGAGCCTTTCCGCGTGCCCGGCTACACACAGGAGCCCGCCGTGCTTCCCTACCTCGAATACACGGGCGATAAAAACATTGACATTGCCCTGGAAGTGGCCATAAAACCCGAAAACGCCGCCGAAACCGTGGTGTGCCGCTCCAACTACAAATACATGTACTGGACCATGGAGCAGCAACTGGCCCACCACACCGTAAACGGCTGCAACATGAACGTGGGCGATATGCTGGCCTCAGGCACCATAAGCGGCCCCCACGAAGGCTCGTTTGGCTCGATGATGGAAATTACCTGGCGCGGCACCAAACCCGTGCCAATGGCCGACGGCAGCGAACGCAAATTCATAAACGACGGCGATACGGTAATTATTCGCGGCTTTGCCACCAAAAACGGCGTGCGCATTGGCTTTGGCGAATGTGCCTCGAAGGCTTTACCTGCTGTTTAATACATTTTAATTCACACCCATGCTCAGGTACTTCCTGCTTTTTACCCTGTGTGCGCTGGCTGCCTGCGCCGAAAAACAGCAATCCGATTCGCCCGCAAAAACCGACAGCGCCGCCCCGCCGCAGCCCAAAGCCGAAGTGTTTACCACCGACAGCGGCCGGCTTGAAGTACCCGTGGTAAACGGCGAAAAAAACGGCAAAGCCATGCTCTACAACAGCGCCGGCAAAATGGTGGGCGAAGGCCGCTACCAAAACGGCAAAAAAGTGGGCATCTGGAAAGAATACGGCCCAAACGGCAATCTGGTGGCCGTAAAACAGTTTACCGTAAACGGCATACGCACCCTTGCCCCGGCCGATTTCGACATGCGCACGTTTGAAAACCGCGAAATGAATATCCGCATGAACGTGCCGCGAAACTGGGTGGAAATTCCCTCGCCAAACCCCTCGCTCATGGCCGCTTTTGAAAAACAACTAAACGATACCAGCCTGCAGCGACCCGCCATGAATGTGGTGAAAGGCCAGCTCGGCAAAGGCGAAACGCTGGACAAGATTGCCGCCGACCAGTTGAAAATGATGCACGATAACGTGGATCGTTTAGATGTGGTGGATGAGCAAAAAATTCAGATTGGTAATAACAACGGATTCAGACGCTACGGCACCTATTCGTTGGGCGAACTGCGCATTGGCTTCATCACCACCATACTCGTTTCGGGCAGCGATGTGTACGTTTTTAATGGTATTGCCGATAATTCAAAGCCGGGTAATATGCTCGATTATCAGGCTGTGCTTGACGAAATGGCCGACAGCTTTCAGAAATTGAAGTAATGCGGGCAGCCACTTAACGGACTAAACAGCCCGCTTGTCGATTTGCAGGATTAATTAGTCAGATATTGACAACTTTTGCAGTGCCAACACTGTTTAAGCCCATATGAAATCCCAACAAGTCGCATCCCCATTGCTGTTTTTGTTATTTGTGTTATTTGCTTCAGGTCTGAGTGCACAGTATAACCGTCAGGACAAACAACTTTTTCAGTTTTCGTGGCATTTCGGCCGCGACCGCCAGTTTTACGAATCGTCGCTCGAACGTTCGTTTGGCAAAACATCAGTCATTGTAGGCATAGGCGGCAACTCTAACATGGGTTCTGATATTCAGTATGTATCGCCCGCCGATTCGAGGGATATGCTGAAACGCTTAGAGCTTTACGAAAGCAAAACCCTCGACAAATTTCCCGACGTATATACCACAGAAACCTATCTTGAAAGTTCGGTGACCAAATACCGCGGGGCTTACATACGCGTGGGCGTATCGCATTACTTTCAGGCACGTAACAGTGCGCTGAGGCTTTCGGGACTTTATACCGGTGTGGATTTTATTGGTATGCAAACTTTCGAGCACCAGACGCTTACCTACCGCATCGATTCGCGGCGCAGCGAAACCTGGACGGCCAGTGGAGAAAATAAGTTTTACACGCTGGGCATTGCGTTGAAGGCAGGCTATGTGTGGTTTCCGATGAAACAGGATTTGTTTTGTGTGCGGGTGGATGTATCGCATCCGTTTTATATTCCTTTCACCGAAAATATTAATCTGAACAGCCCGTTTACCGGCGGCCATTTTGAAGGAGCCATTGGTATTGGTTTGCGTATTGCAGCCCGTTAGGGGTTTTATTGCGAAAAGTTGTAACTTCAATGCAGATTTGCAGAATGATGCTCTGCGGCATTTGAAGTTTTATGGCCGATACACACAAAACAACTCCCGTTATTGATCTTGAACAGGAGCGTAAGGAAATCCTGAAACGCTACCGGAGCCTGCTTCGGGCCTGCAAACGCCGGCTCGAAAAGGGCGATAAACAGCTTATCCGCAAAGCGTTCGATGTGGCTCTGGATGCGCATAAAGACATGCGCCGCAAATCGGGCGAGCCTTACATTTATCATCCGCTGGCCGTGGCGCAGATTTGTGCCGAAGAAATTGGCCTCGGCACCACTTCGGTAGTGTGCGCCCTGCTTCACGATACGGTGGAAGATACCGACATTACGCTGGCCGATGTGAAAGGCATGTTTGGCGAGAAAGTGTCGAAAATTATTGACGGGCTCACCAAAATTTCGGGCGTGTTCGACCAGCAAACCAATTCGTTGCAGGCCGAGAACTTCCGTAAAATGCTGCTTACGCTGAGCGATGATATCCGCGTAATCCTCATCAAACTTGCCGACCGTATGCACAACATGCGCACGCTCGATTCGATGAAGCGCGACAAGCAGTTGAAAATTGCCTCCGAAACACTTTACCTCTACGCCCCGCTGGCGCACCGCCTCGGACTCAACGCCATAAAATCGGAACTCGAAGATTTGGGGCTGAAATTTACCGAGCCGGAAGTGTACAACGATATTGCGCAGAAACTGAAAGACACCGAACCCGAACGCAAAAGATTTATCGCCAAATTTATTGCGCCGCTTAAAGAAACGCTGCAAAAAAACGGCATCAAAGCCCGCATTTACGGCCGGCCGAAATCCATTTTCAGCATACAAAATAAAATACGCTTCAAAGGTGTGCCGTTCGAAGAAATTTTCGACCTGTTTGCCATCCGCGTAATTATTGACACACCTTACGAAAACGAAAAAACCGATTGCTGGCGCGTGTATTCGTTTGTGACGGACGAATATCATCCCAGTCCTGAACGCCTGCGCGACTGGATTTCGACTCCCAAGGCCAACGGCTACGAATCGCTGCACACCACGGTAATGGGCCCCGAGGGCAAATGGGTGGAAGTGCAGATACGCACCGAGCGCATGGACGAACTGGCCGAAAAAGGCTATGCCGCGCACTGGAAGTATAAAGACGAAGTGGCCGGGGTTGACAACAACCGCGAAAACCAGCTGGAAGAATGGCTGCGAAAAATTCGTGAGCTGCTTGAAAGTCCCGAAGAAAACGCGCTCGATTTTATCGACGATTTCAAGCTCAATCTTTTTGCCGAAGAAATATTTGTGTTTACGCCTAAGGGCGAAATGCGCACCATGCCCGTAGGCGCCACCGCCCTCGACTTTGCATTCGACATACACACCAAAGTGGGCGAGCAATGTATCGGGGCCAAAGTAAACCACAAATTGGTGCCGCTCAGCCACGAACTCATCAGCGGCGATCAGGTGGAAATTCTTACTTCCTCCAAGCAACAGCCCAAGGAAGACTGGCTGAGTTACGTGGTTACAGCCCGCGCCAAATCGAAGATCAAGAGCGCGCTGAAAGAAGAAAAACGCCGTGTGGCCGAAGATGGCCGCGAAATTCTGGAACGGAAATTCAATCACCAGAAAATTGATTTCACGGTAAAGAATATCAACGATTTTCAGATGTACCTGCGCCTGCCCAGCGCACAGGAACTCTTTTACCGCGTGGCCAAAAACGTGGTCACACTGCGCGAACTCAAAAACTGGATACGCGATAAAGACAACCCCAACCGCTCGGTAAAAACCGAACCCACGCTGGAGCAGGTGGTGAAAGAAGTACGCGGCCACAAAGGCGCAGAAGATATGCTCATTATTGGCGACAATATGACGCGTATCGAATACAAATTGGCCAACTGCTGCACCCCCATTGCCGGCGACGATGTATTTGGTTTCATCACCGTGGGCGAAGGCATAAAAATTCACCGCGTAAGCTGCCCGAATGCTTTGCAGTTAATGGCCAATTACGCCTACCGCATTGTAAAGGCGCGCTGGCAGGGGCAGGAAAAAATTTCGTTCCTCGCCGGCATACGCGTGGCAGGCATTGACGAAGTGGGCATTGTAAACAACATCACCCGCATCATCTCCAGCGAACTCCACGTAAACATGCGCTCCATCAGCTTCGATACGGCCGACGGTACTTTTGAAGGAACAATCATGCTCTTTGTACACGATACCAACCACCTTACCAGCCTCATTAATAAGCTGCGCAAGGTAAACGGGGTGCAGGATGTATCGCGGATTAATCCGGGGAATTAATTTGTAAATTAGTGTCAAATGAAAAACGAATCAATAAAAAACGAATCAATAAAAAACGAAATCAGGCAGTATATCGATCTGGTGGAGGATAAAGACACTCTTCTGCAAGTACGGTATATTCTGGAAAATCAGGCAAACGCTGCCGATCAATCGCTTTTCATTTCAGACGAGGATATAGAAATAATAGAAGAAACAAAACGCAAATTGGCCAGCGGTGAAGAATCGCTTGTAGATGCCACAGAAGCCATACAGGCCTTACGGAAGAAATATCTATAATTTGATTGGCCTGTGTTTAAGGTTAGCATTACCCAAATTGCGCTGAGGCATCTCGAACAGTACTTTCTTTGGTATCATGCTGAAAGTCCCAAATTGGGTGAGCAGTATCTGGATGATTTTGATGCGGCTATTAATCATCTCAAGATTTATCCTTTTGCACAAAGAATTCAAAAAAATTCCCTGCGTCAGCTTAAAATAGGCCGGTTTCAATGTTTGTTGATATACGGAATAACTTCCAAAAATTCGGTTACGGTTTACCGGATAATCCATGCAAAAATGCATCCCTCGAAAAAAACACGGAAATCCTCTTGAAATGAGGCACATAGAGTAGAACAGGAATTGTCACCCGGCCCGACAAAAATCAGTATCTTTACCTCCCTTTACATTACGCATACCAACATGGCAGATACAGAAACCCGGGAAACTGTGAAAAACATATTCGCTGCGCACCTGGGGAAGCACGGACACCGCAAAACACCTGAACGGTTTGCGATCCTGGATGAGATTTATGTGAGAGGCGGTCATTTCGACATTGAATCGCTGTACATTCACATGAAGAATCAGAAATACCGGGTAAGCCGCGCCACGCTGTACAATACCATAGAGCTTTTACTGGAATGCGGGCTGGTTACCCGCCATCAGTTTGGTCGCAATCAGGCACAGTTTGAAAGAGCCTACGCCTACAAACAACACGATCATCTGATTTGCCAGGACTGCGGCCGTGTGCTTGAATTCTGCGACCCGCGCATACAGCAAATCAAAAAAACCACCGGCGATATTCTCGAATTCGAAATCGTGAATCATTCGCTCAATTTCTTTGGCCGCTGCAACAAACTGGCCACACACGGAACCTGTCCCCACAAGGACACAAACGGAAAACAGCCGGTATGAACTTCTCCTACGTCATTTCGCAAACCGATCCGGTAGCAGTAATTGCCATGCAGGGCAACCTGCTCAACAAAGACACTGCCCAGCAACTGCTCGACGATGTGGACCGTTTGGCTGCCGACGGCCACGCCAATTTCATTTTCGACCTTACCGAAATGAAACTCATGAACAGTACCGGTCTCAATGTACTTATCCAGGCCCTCACCCACGCCCGCCGTGCCGGTGGCGAAGTAGTGGTGGCCTGCATACCCAACAAAGTGCGCGAACTTCTGCTGCTTACCCGGCTTAACGCCGTGTTTCATGTGTATGAAACCCTCGACGAGGCCCGCGCTCACCTCAAACACTAACACTTATTCCATATAGACCTAATTTCAACCACCCTTTTCTATGAAAGCTGATATACTCCTGGGCCTCCAATGGGGCGACGAAGGAAAAGGTAAAATTGTTGACGTGCTCACACCCAAGTACGATGTGATTGCCCGCTTTCAGGGCGGCCCGAACGCCGGACATACACTTGAGTTCAACGGCATAAAGCATGTGCTGCATACTATTCCCTCAGGCATTTTTCACGATACTACGGTAAACGTTATCGGAAACGGTGTGGTAATTGACCCCGTTATTCTGAAACGCGAAATTGATGCCCTTCGCAAGCTGGGCGTGGATGTGAAAAAACGTTTGCTCGTTTCGCGCCGCGCACATCTTATTCTGCCCACACACTGCCTGCTCGACAAGGCTTCGGAAGCGGCCAAGGGCAAGGAGAAAATAGGTTCCACGCTCAAGGGCATTGGCCCTACCTACATGGACAAAACCGGCCGCAACGGCCTGCGCGTGGGCGATATTGACCTGCCCGATTTCCGCGAGAAATACAACAAACTCGTGGCCAAGCACCGCGATCTGCTCCGCTTCCTCAACGCCGACACCGACCCGGCCGAGTTTGAAGCCGCCTGGTTTGAAGGCATCGAAACCCTGCGCGAACTTACCCGCATTGACAGCGAGCATTTTGTAAACGATATGCTCCGCAACGGCAAAACCGTGCTGGCCGAAGGAGCACAGGGCTCCATGCTCGACATTGATTTCGGCACCTACCCGTTTGTCACTTCGTCGAACACCATGGCTGCCGGAGCCTGCACCGGACTTGGCATTGCACCCTCGCGCATTGGCAATGTAATTGGCATTTTCAAAGCCTACTGCACCCGCGTGGGCAGCGGCCCCTTCCCCACCGAACTGCTCGACGAAACCGGCGAACGTATGCGCGAGGAAGGCCGCGAATTTGGCTCCACCACCGGCCGCCCCCGCCGCTGCGGATGGCTCGATTTGCCCGCCCTGCGCTACGCCATTACCATAAACGGCGTGACCGAACTCATGATGATGAAGGCCGACGTGCTCAGCATTTTCGACACCATCCGCGTGTGTACACACTACCGTGTAAACGGACAACTCACCGACCGTTTGCCCTACGACATAAACGGCGTAACCATTGAACCCGTGTACACCGACCTGAAAGGCTGGAACTGCGACCTCACCGGACTCACCCAGCCCGAAGACATGCCGCACGAACTGATCGAATACATAGGCTTTGTGGAGCGCGAAACCGGCGTGCCCGTGCATGTGGTATCCGTAGGCCCCGACCGTGTGCAAACACTCATGCGCAGCGCAGTATGGGCATAAAACTGCGGCCGTTGAGTCTGAATTATCACAACAAATGCTAAACCCGATGCGCTACACGCACCACGGCATTGTAATTGCTCAAAGCAGCGGCATGAAAACGCTGCTGCTTTTTGCTTTTCTGCTTTGCGGTGTGCTGGCACAGGCGCAACCCATTGCCACCTCCAACAGCAAACAAATAGCCGTGCGCAATGCCGAAAGCCTCATCGGCGATCAGCGCCTGGGCTACCAGCGCCTGCTGGGCAATGTGCAGTTCGAACACCAGGGCACACTTATGTATTGCGACAGTGCCCACCTGCGCAGTCAGGGCAACACGCTCGAAGCATACGGCCATGTACACATACAGCAGGGCGATTCGGTACACATTTACGGCGACCTGCTCAAGTACGACGGCAACAGCCGCATTGCCAACATGCGCCGCAATGTGCGCCTCACCGACCGCGACATGGTGCTCACCACCGACTCGGCCGCCTACGATATGAACAGCAAAATTGCCCGCTACGTAAGCGGTGCAAAAATTGTGAGCCGCGAAAACACCCTCAACAGCCAGATCGGCACCTACTCTACCGAAACCAAAACCCTCACCTTCAAAAAAAACGTGGTGCTCAACAATCCGCGCTACGTAATGAACTGCGACACGCTGCGCTATCAGCCCGATACGAAAGTGGCTTATTTCCTCGGGCCCACCACCATAAAATCAAAAGGCAGCACCGATTTTATTTACTGCGAAAACGGTTTCTACGACACGAAAAGAGACGTATGCCAGTTCCGGCAAAACGCCTACATCATTACTGAATCGCAGGAACTGCGCGGCGACAGCTTGTGGTACGACCGCCGCAACGGTTTGGGCAAAGCCATTGGCCACGTAAAACTTACCGATACCACGCAAAACATTGTCATTACCGGCGGCCTCGCCACACACAACGAACGCACCAATACTTCGGTGGTAACGAAGGAAGCGTTGTTCATTCAGATCTTCGACAAAGACTCGCTCTTCCTTCATGCCGATACGCTGAAAACAATTACCGTTGATCCGCCCAAAGACGATACCATTTCTGAAAAAGAGCGCAAGGTTTACGCCTATCGCGGTGTGCGTTTTTTCAAAACCGATTTGCAGGGCCGCTGCGACTCGCTTTCGTGGACCTCGGCCGACAGTACGATGCGTCTTTTCGGCGATCCGGTGCTTTGGTCGGGCGGCAACCAGCTCACGGCCGAGCGTGTGTACATTATCACGGTAAAAGGCGAAGTGAAACGGCTGGAGCTCGAAAATCTGGCCTTCATTGCCTCTCGCGATGACAGTGCGCGTTTCAACCAGATACGCGGCAAGCACATGACCGGCTATTTTCAGGATAATGAATTGGTGCGAATTGATGTGCGCGGCAACGGACAAACGCTTTACTACGCCCGCGATCAGGGCCTGCTGGTGGGCGTAAACCGGGCCGATTGCAGCCGTTTGCGCATAGAAGTAAAAGACAGTCAGGTAACAGGAATCAGCTTTTACGAAAAACCCGAGGCTTCGCTTTTTCCCCCGCTCGATTTACCGCCGCGTCAGGCATTGCTCAAAGACTTTAAGTGGCGCGAAAAAGAGCAGCCCATGTCGGTGGCCGATTTGTTTGTGAAGTAGGCACTACTTCTTAAATCCGTTCAGCAATTCTTTCAGCACTTTTCCGCGCACACCCATTCGGGCCAATTTATTGTCGTCGGCATCGGGATACACGCGGTTGGAGAGAAACACAAATACAATTCCCGTTTCCGGATCGGCCCATGCCTGTGTGCCTGTAAAGCCCTGGTGGCCGTAGCTTTGCAGCGAAATGCCCTCGCAGGCAGGCACAAAGGTTTCGGGATCGGGCTTGTCGAAACCCAATCCGCGCCGGTTGCCGCTAAATTGTGTGCGCGTGTACATGGCCACCGTGCCCGGATCGAAATATTGCTGCCAGCCGTAGGAGCCGCCGTTGAGGTAAAGCTGCATCATCACCCCCACATCGTTCGCATTACTGAAAACTCCTGCATGACCACCAATGCCGCCCTGCATGGCCGCCGCCGGGTCGTGTACATCGCCCTGAATTAACTGGCCGCGGAATTTCAAATCGTTTTCGGTGGGCGCACAACGGCTGGCGGGAAAACGCAATCCGGGCTGATAGCCCATTGTGGGCAGCCCCAGCGGGCGGTAAAAATTGGCGTTCACATAATCGGTAAGCAGCATTTGTTCCTGCTTTTCGATAATGCGCTTGAGAAAGAAAAAGCAGAGGTCGCTGTATTTGTAACCCACGCCCGCACTCATTCCCGAATTTACCACCTGCTGATACATGGTATCGAGGTAGCTGTATTTCATGAAAATGCCGGGCGCCACATAAATCGGAAACGAATCGGAATATACATTGCGGTAAATGGATTTTTTACGCACACCGTTTTTGTCCACTGTTTTTGTCCAGAACGGAATCCACGCTTCCAGTCCGGCCTGATGCGCCATCATATTGCGTATCACGATACGGCCTTTGCTGGTGTTTTTCAGTTCGGGAAGATAAACGCTGAGTGTGCTGTCCACGTTTAGTTTGGCCTGTTCCTGCTGCCGCATTATGGCGGGCGTGGTAGCCATAATTTTGGTAACGGAAGCAACGTCGTACAAATCCATGTTATTCACTTTATGCTTTTGCGCGTAAGTGAAATGGCCATACGATTTGTGCAGAAATACTTTTCCGTTTTTGGCGGCGAGGAGTTGTCCGCCGGGAAATGCTTTTTTCTCAATGGCATCGGCCATAATGGAGTCGATGCGTTTAAGCGCATCGCGGCTGAAACCCACGGCTTCGGCGGGCACGTAGGCAAAACGTTCGGGAGCCGGAGTAGCGAGTCCGGTGCCCAATGCCCAGCCTTTGAGTGTAACCGGCAGTTTACCTTTTGCGCTCACGCCGCCAAACACAAGCTGTGCGGCCACATCCTGCAGGGCGGGCAAACTCTCGTAAGCCATTATCACCGCATTGCTGCGCGCAATTTCGGGCAGCACATCAGTAGAGTATGCCGAGCCAAACACCGCAGCCACCACCGCTTTTCCCTTCGACTTGAGTGTGGACAGCAGCAGCGAGGTTTGCGGATGAATGTTAAAGTTATTTGCCGTGCGCTGGCTCACTGCACTCAAACTCACCACTACAAGGTCAAACGTATCGAGTTTGTTAATCAGCGTATCATACTCGCTTTGCTTTGCATCGTTGCTCAGTGCAAATGGTGTTACGCTTGCATACAATGCCAAACGTTCGTGAAACAGTCCGGGTTTGCTGCTGCCCAGCGTTACCGAGGCCATGCTCAATGTATCGGGCCGGCGCAGGGGCAAAAGCTGTTGTTCGTTGCGCAGCAGAGTTACTGCGCTTTCGGCCATCTGGTGGTTGAGCCAGTCGGAGGCCGGTGTGTTAAGGTCTTTTACCAGGTTATTGAGTTTTACTATCGGCTTTGTGGTGAGGCCCAGCCATTGTTTGGTAAGCAGCACGCGGCGGCAGCGTTCGTCTATTTCGGCCTGTGTAATTTCCTTGCGGGCAATGGCTGCTTTTATGGCAGCTAATGCTTTGGGCACGTCGCCCGAGAAAAGCAGCACATCGTTTCCGGCCAGCAGTGCTTTTACATCCACTTCGCCTTCGGGGAAATAGCTGCTTACGCCTTTCATGTTGAGGGCATCGGTAAACACCAATCCGCGAAAACCAAGCTGCTCGCGCAGCAAGCCGGTAACCACTTTTTTCGACAACGTGGTGGGTGTATTGGCCGCAGTATCGTAGGCCGGAATGGAAAGGTGGGCCACCATCATACTGCCCAGACCGCCATTGATAAGACCTTTAAACGGAAACAATTCGAGCGAATCGAGCCGTTCTTTGCTGTGCGAAATTACGGGCAGGGTTTTGTGCGAGTCGCTGTCGGTATCGCCATGCCCGGGAAAATGCTTTCCGCAGGCCAGCACACCGCCCTGCTGCAAACCATTCATATACAACAATGCTTTACGCGTCACGGCAAATTTATCTTCGCCAAACGAACGGGTGCCGATTACGGGATTTGCCGCATTGTTATTCACATCTGCCACCGGCGAAAAGCTTATTTGTACGCCCAGACGCTTGCATTGCCGCGCCATATCGCGCCCCATGAAATAGATGAGCGAATCGTTTTGCATGGCCCCCAGAGTCATTTGTCGGGGAAACACAATGGTACTGTCAATGCGCATGGAAAGGCCCCACTCGGCATCCATGGCAATCATGAGCGGCACTTTAGAAAGTTTCTGGTATTTGTTGGTAAGCTGCGCCTGCCTCACCGGCCCGCCCTGCATGAAGATGAGTCCGCCGATACGGTATTTGCTCACCAGCGTGGTGATTTCCTTTACGTGCGTGGCATTTTTATTGGACCAGGCCGCCACCATAAACAGTTGTGTGATGCGTTGATCGGGGGTGAGGGTTTTCATTACCGAATCGGCCCAGCGGGTATTGCTCATTTGCAGAAACGGCGGCGGCTGGGGAGTTTCTTCGTTTGCTGCGGCAATTTCGGTGGGTGATTCATTGAGCGATATATGGGATACTGCGGGAGAGAGCAGCAGCAGCGGGAAAATGAAGGCGGCGGTACGTAGGATATGCATGTGTATTGACAGCGATGTATAAAGATAAACACGGTATTCCCTGCTGTTTTGCAGGAATGGATAAGTGTTTGGATTGAGACAATAAATGTACCGGGATGAGTGGGAGGTATTACCGGGATGAGGGAGACTTTTCAACAGCTACGCTGTTGATGAGGTTTTTCTGGTTGGACGGGTGGTGAGTGTTTTGAGGGATGGTGGTGATGGATTTGATTGGGGGAGCCGCTGCGCGGCTGCATTTGCTGGCGGTGGGTGGTACTCAGGCGGCTCCGCTTCGGACTGTGCTGGCGGGCAGGAGTACTCGGGCTGCTGCGCAGCAGCCTGCACGGGTGGTGGGAGTACTCAGGCTGCTGCGCAGCAGCCTGCACGGGTGCGATGCCTCGCACCCTTACGGGAATCTTTGGGCCGACGGGGAGATTCCCGTTGGGGTGCGAGGCGTCGCATCCAGTGCTGAGAGCGGGTGGTGCTCGGACGGCGGTGTGGTGGGCGGTGCTGAGCATGACGGTGCTCGGACTGCGGTGCGGCGGGTTGTGCTGGGCGTGAGATGCTCAGACGGCGGTGTGGTGGGAGGTGCTGGGCGTTACGGTGCTCAGACGGCGGTGTGGTGGGAGGTGCTGGGCGTTACGGTGCTCAGACGGCGGTGTGGTGGGAGGTGCTGGGCGTTACGGTGCTCAGACGGCAGTGTGGTGGGAGGTGCTGAGCGTGACGGTGCTCGGAGGGCGGTGTGGTGGGCGGTGCTGGCATGAGATGCTCGGGCGGCAGTGCGGCGGGTGGTGCTGGGCGTGAGATCCTCAGTCGGCGGTGTGGTGGGCGGTGCTGGCATGAGATGCTCGTAGGGCGGTGCTGCGGGCGGTGCTGGACGTGAGGTTCTCGGACGGTGTTGCGGCGAACTTTGCTGGGCGTGAGATGCTCGGTCGTCGGTGTGGCGGGCGGTGCTGGGCGTGAGGTGCTCGTACGGCGGTGCGGCGGGTTGTGCTGGGCGTGAGATCCTCAGTCGGCGATGTGGTGGGCGGTGCTGGCATGAGATGCTCGTACGGCGGTGCGGCGGGCGGTGCTGGGAATGTGACGCTCGGACGGCAGTGAGGCTGGCTCTGCTGGGCGTGACGGCGGTGTGTTGGGCCGTGCTGAGCATGACGGTCCTCGGACGGCGGTACTGGGCATGAGATCCTCGGATGACGGTGCGACGGACTGTACTGGGCGTGAGGTGCTCTGGCCTGAGATCCTCGGTCGTCGGTGCGGCGGACTGTGCTGGTGGCTGGAGTACCCGGGCTGCTGCGCAGCAGCCTGCCCGGGTGCGATGCCTCGCACCCTTACGGGAATCTTGGAGCGTACCGGGAGATTCCCGTTGGGGTGCGAGGCATCGCACCCGTGCAGGAGGCCTTTATATGTAGTTTTCCGGGTTTTTCCTTATGTACCGGGCCACGTTGAGGAGATGCCTTTTATCGCGGATGATCATGTCGTGATAGCCCCTTTGCCACCCGAAGGGGGCTCCGAGTTTTCGTGACTGTGTGGTTACGGCCGATTTATAGCCGCGTATTACCGAGGCCAGGTTATTACGCTGGGGGCCGAAAGTACTGAGGTTCTTTTCCGGCTCCCGGTCTTTGTGTATGGTGTTGGCTCCTATTCCTATGAGGGCATGTACATGATCGGGCATTACCACGAACTCGAAGAGATGGAGATTCATATCGGGGCGAAGCTCCGGTGAACGGAACCACTCGTGAAGCGCGATTTCGCCCATCGGCGAAAGTATCATTTCTCCCTCCATTATCTGCCCGAAAAACGGGTTTCGGTTTTCGGTGACCATCGTGATAAAATACAGGCCTTTGCCGGAATAGTCCCATTCCGAAAGCCGAAGCGAATTTAGGCGTGCTCTGTCTTTTGCCATTGGTGCATAAATACATATTGCCGCCTGAAAAACCGAAGGGCTGTTGAAAGAAATTCCTCTTTTTTGTGGACTCGCAAATCGTTGTTTCAAACGACATCGGAAACGGGGAGCCTGCGCACTTTTGCGCCATGAGCAATGAAGCAAAACCTCAGGAACCCGTATCGGCATTAAGTATTGTCATTATCATACTTTCGATATACATTTTGCTGGCCATGATTGCAGATACTTTTTTTCGGCTTCCCGAAAATGTGTCGCATGTGCTGGCTATTGTGGATGACGGGATTTGTATCGTGTTTCTGATTGAGTTTTTGATGCGGTTCAGGAGGGCGGAAAGCAAGTGGAAGTTTATGAAATGGGGTTGGATTGATTTGCTTTCGAGCATACCCTCTTTTGATGTGTTTCGCTATGGGCGGGCATTACGGCTTTTCAGGCTTTTGCGCATTTTGCGGGCGTTTCAGTCAACACGGCAACTGATACGGCATATTATGCGCAAACGCAAGGAAGGCACTTTTGCTGCGGCCGGACTTGTAGCAGTTCTGATGCTCATTTTTGCGTCAATTGCCATTCTGCAGGTGGAAACCTCGCCCGATTCGAACATAAAAACAGGCGAAGATGCCTTGTGGTGGGCATTTTCGACCATTACTACCGTGGGCTACGGCGATCATTATCCGGTAACTACCGAAGGTCGTTTCATTGCCGTAGTGCTTATGACCGTGGGCGTAGGACTGTTTGGCACTTTTGCGGCTTTCGTAACCACCTGGTTTATGGGCAAACCGGGTGAGCCTGAGACCGAAAGCAGTTGAATAAGCCGTAAGGCTGAATTACCCGATTTTCCTGCGTAAATTTGCAGTACAATAAACCACTGCTTTTTCGCCTGTATGTCAGACATTATCCGCCTGCTCCCCGATGCTGTTGCCAACCAGATTGCTGCGGGCGAGGTCATTCAGCGCCCGGCTTCGGCGGTTAAAGAGCTGCTCGAAAATGCAGTGGATGCTGGGGCCACACGCATACAGCTTATTGTGCAGGATGCGGGGCGCACGCTAATTCAGGTGATTGACAACGGCAAGGGCATGACAGATACCGATGCCCGGCTTTGTTTCGAGCGTCATGCCACGTCTAAAATTTCCTCGGCCGATGACCTTTTCAACCTGCGCACGATGGGTTTTCGGGGCGAGGCTCTGGCCTCCATTGCGGCGGTGGCGCATGTGGAATTGCGTACCCGGCGGCCTGAGGACGAAATTGGCACCTGCATACGCACCGAAGGCAGCAAAATTCTGAGCCAGGAACCCGTAAACTGTCCGGCCGGCGCTTCGTTCAGCGTAAAAAACCTGTACTTCAACGTACCGGCCCGGCGCAACTTCCTCAAATCAGACGCGGCCGAATTCCGCCACATTCTCGACGAGTTTGAGCGCGTGGCGCTGGCGCATCCGCACATTGCCTTTACCCTGCACCACAACGGCACCGAAATGTTCAACCTTACGCCCGGCAACCTGCGCCAGCGTATTACCGGACTTTGCGGAAATCCTTACAACCAGCGTCTGGTACCGGTTGACGAAACCACCGACATTGTGCGCATCACCGGCTTTGTGGTGAAGCCCGAATACGCCCGGAAATCGCGCGGCGAGCAATACTTCTTCCTCAACACCCGCTTTATCAAAAACAGTTACCTGCATCACGCCGTGCAGGGGGCTTTCGAACAGCTTCTCGCGCCCGATACTCATCCCGGTTATTTCCTCTTCCTCGAAGTCGATCCAAAAACCATCGACGTAAATATTCACCCCACCAAAACCGAGGTGAAGTTTGAAGACGACCGCTCGGTGTATGCCATTCTGCGCTCGGCCGTGAAAAGGGCGCTGGGCCAGTACAGCATTTCGCCCAGCCTCGATTTTGAGCAGGAAATGAGCATCGAACTGCCCTACAAACCGGCTACGGCTCCCGTTTCGGCTCCGGGCATTCATGTAAATCCAAACTACAATCCGTTTGCCACCGAGTCTTCGCCCTCAACCACGCAGGGCGGCAAAACCAGCTACAACGGCAGCGGACTTTCGACCCGCGATAAAAACAACCTCGCCAACTGGCAGGAGTTGTACGACTTACATACCGGAACAAAAAACGCAGAACCCAGTTTTGCCCCGGAGCCAGAAACCAGCATACAACAGCACAGCGCATTTGACGAAGAACCCGAACAAACCAAAGGCATACAGGTGTGGCAAATTCACGACCGCTACATTGTAAGCACCATTAAATCGGGCGTAATTGTGATCGACCAGCAGCGCGCACACGAACGCATTTTGTACGAACGCTACCTGCGTTCGCTCGAACAGCACGCCGCCTCGTGCCAGCAGATTCTTTTCCCCGAAACAGTAGAATTGCCCGTGCGCGATGCCGCCCTGCTTACCCAACTGCTCGACTCAGTAAATGCCCTGGGCTTTGATATTCGTCCGTTTGGCCCGCGCAGCTTTGTAATACACGGCATTCCGGCCGGCACCGAAGAGCAGGATGCACAGCATTTGCTCACCGGCATGCTGGCCGATTATCAGCAAACCGGGCACGACGTACAGCTCGACACACACGCACAACTGGCCCGCGCACTGGCCCGCCAAACAGCCATACGCCCCGGCCGCAGCCTGAGTATTGCCGAAATGCAAACCCTCACCGACGAACTTTTTGCCACTTCCCTCCCCGCTCACGCACCCGATGGTAAACCTGCCTTGATTACCTTTGGTTTGGATGAATTGGATAAACGATTTAAACGCTGATGAATTACTTTTCTAACCCACATAATACACGCTCCGGAAAAGCGGTAATCAATCTGATAATTATCAATGTGATTGTTTATCTGGGAGGTGAACTCATTCTCAGAAGCAGGCAGGTTGATATTTCGCAATACTATGCGCTCTGGAATCCGTGGGATTCGCAAAACGATAATTTCCGTTTCTGGCAGCCGTTTACCAGTATGTTTTTACATGCCGATTTGATGCACCTTTTGTTTAACATGCTCGGGGTATATTTTTTCGGGCGAATGCTGGAACAGGTGTGGGGCACCAAACGTTTTTTAATTTACTATTTCGTAAGCGGTATAGGTGCTTCGGTTGTGTATCTGCTTTGGTCGGTTTACAAATTCTCGCAGGGAGGCAGCAGTTTGGAAATGGTGCAATACGGTGCCGACTTTGCCCCCTGCGTGGGCGCATCGGGCGCGGTGTTTGGTCTGCTTATCGGGGCGGCCATGCTTTTTCCCAATACGCAGTTTTTGATTTACGGAATTATTCCCATGCGGCTTGGCTGGCTGGCCATACTTTACGGTTCGTATGAATTGCTGATGATTGTACGCGATTCGCCTTACGACCGCGTGGCGCATGTGGCTCACGTAGGCGGCCTGATTTTTGGATTTATTATGCTTCAGATTTACAAAAGACAAAAAAATAATTTTTATTAATTGATATGAGCATTGTTTCCGACATAAAGCGCGGGCTGAGCGGAGTGTATAGTACGGTAAACCGTATTCTGCTCATCAATGTGCTGGTGTTTCTGACGGTAAATATTACCGTGAATCTGCTTTTGCTCAACGGGCGCGATGATTTGTCGGAAGGCGTTATCCGCGCCATTGGTTTATCGGGCGATCCGCTGAAGGCGGTGATGTTTGTGTGGACGTTTATCACGTATTCGTTCATGCACATTGATTTCTGGCACATATTGGGCAATATGCTGCTGTTCTGGTTTCTGGGTCGTTTGTTTTCCGATCATCTGGGCGGGGCGCGGCTTTGGGGCACTTATTTGCTGGGCGGTATTGCGGGCGGAATTTTGTTTATCGGGGTTTCTATGTTTATGCAGGGCGGCGATAGTTTTGTGCTCTTTGGCGCGTCGGCAGCCACTACGGCGGTGGTGGTGGGCATTGCGGCATTTACTCCTGAGTCGATGGTGTATCCATTTGGCATTCCGGTAAAACTGAAATGGTTTGCGCTGATTTCCTTTCTCTTGAGTTCGCTGCTGGAGCTTTCGGCCAACACCGGGGGTAAGGTTTCGCACATTGGCGGGGCGTTGCTGGGTTTCTGGTACGGTTCGCAACTCAGGCTGGGCAAACGTCCGCTGGAAAGTTTCATGAACTGGTTTGCCCCGCGCCGCGAACGCCGCAGCCGCAGCAAACTGCGGGTTGAACACGTACAGCGCCCGCGCGGAGTGAGCGATGAACAGTACAACCAGAGCAAAGCACTCATCCGCCGCCGCATTGATGAAATACTTGATAAGATTTCGCGTTCGGGTTATGACAGTCTGAGCCGCGAAGAGCGCGAATTTTTACAAAACAACCACGATAAAACCTGATTCCGGTTGGAAACCACAGCCACAACCCCGGCAGAATCGTCTGCGCCTCCGGTAAAGAAGCGGGGCTGGTTTGTGCGTGTGCTGCTGTTTCTGAACTGGGTGGCCATATTTGTGCTGCTGGCCAGTTACCTGGCGCCGTATGTGAGTCCGGCCATATTCTGGCCGCTGGCTTTTCTCGGGCTCATTCACCCGGCACTTATTGCGGTAAATTTGGTTTTTCTGCTGGGCTGGGCTTTGCTGCGCAGGCGGCAGTTTATTTATCCGGCAGCGGCACTTTTGCTGGGCTGGCCGCTCAACGGGCGCGAGTTGCAGCTACGCAGCGAAAACCTGGCCGAACCGCGAAATACCTTCAAATTCCTGAGCTGGAACACCAAGCTTTTCGACCTCTACAACTGGTCGAAAAACAACGAAACCCGCAACCGTATGCTCGAACTGCTGCATTACGAGCAGCCCGATGTGCTTTGCCTGCAGGAGTTTTTTAACGAAGACAACGGCAATTTCCGCAACCTCGATTCGGTGAAACGACTGCTGAAAATGCCGTATGTGCATGTGGAATACACCTATACGCGCCGCCGCGACGATCATTGGGGAGTAGCCACATTCAGCCGCTTTCCGGTGCTCAATCAGGGCCGTATTGTGTTTAACAACCGCAGCAACAACATCTGCATTTACACCGACCTGCTCATACGCCGCGATACGGTGCGGGTGTACAACATGCACCTGCAATCGATCCATTTCGGGTACGATGATTATGAGTTTATCGAGAAAGTACAATCGGGCGAAGATGCGGGTAACGAAATGAAAGCCTCGCGCAATATCCTTCGCCGTTTAAAACGTGCCTACACCAAGCGCGCCGGCCAGGCCGATGCCATTGCCGAACATATTGCCAACTGCCGCCACGCCGTAATTGTGTGCGGCGATTTTAACGATACGCCGGTGTCGTACACCTACGAAACACTGAGCAATAATTTGAAAGATGCGTTTATGGTTTCGGGCAGCGGTTTCGGGAAAACGTATGAAAACCGCACGCCTTTTCCGCGTATCGATTACATTCTGCACAGCCCGGTACTGCAGTCGTTTGGGTTTCGTACCCTGCGCACGAAAAATATGTCGGACCATTATCCGGTAGTGTGCCGGTTTGGATATTCGGTGCAATAAGCGTTGCGGGCAATTACGGGCAGTGTGTTTGTATTCAGCCCGGTAGCCTGAAACAATGTTCATTTTAACCCGTTGCCCCCTTTCAACGGCAACTTTCACACTCAAAAAAATGCTACTTTTGCGGCTAAAGAACTTTTCCAACACGCAATATGGCACAGGTTGAACTGATTATGCCGAAAATGGGTGAGAGTGTTGCCGAGGCAACCATCATCAAATGGCTGAAAAACGAAGGGGACAAAATTGCGCTCGACGAGCCGGTTTTAGAAATTGCCACCGATAAAGTGGATTCCGAAATTCCCTCACCGTTTGAAGGCTTTCTGGCCAAAAAACTGTTCAATGAAGGCGATGTGGTGCAGGTAGGCAAAGCCGTGGCGCTCATCAGCACCGAGGCCGTGGCTGCTGCTCCCGCTGCCCCGCAAACTCCGGCCGCTCCCGCCACCGCCACTGCCACACAAACAGCTACGGCCGCTGTGGCGGCAGTTTCTTCGGCCCCCGCGGCCGAACTTGGCAAAACCGGTGACAGCGGGCGTTTCTACTCGCCCTTAGTGCGCAACATTGCCAAAGAAGAAGGCATCACCATGGCCGAGCTCGAAACCATTGCCGGAAGCGGCATGCACGGGCGAGTAACCAAAAACGATATTCTGGGCTATCTGCCCCACAAAGGCAAACTCCACACACAGGTGCAGGAGCAGGTGGCCGCCACCGCCGTTTCGGCCAATGGAAACGGCAGCACCACAGTTGCTGCCCCGGCTCAAACCCAGGCCCCGGCTGCTAAACCGGCCATTCCGCTCATGCCCGGCGACGAAATTGTGGAAATGGACCGCATGCGCAAACTCATTGCCGACCACATGGTAATGAGCAAGCAAACCTCGCCCCACGTTACTTCTTACGTGGAAGCCGACGTAACCAACCTCGTGCAGTGGCGCGACCGCATCAAGAAAGATTTCGAAAAGCGCGAAGGCGAGAAAATTACCTTCACACCCGTATTTATTGAAGCCGTGGTGCGCGCCATTAAAGACTTCCCCGGCGTAAACGTATCGGTTGACGGGCAGAAGATCATCATGCGCAAAAACATCAACATCGGTATGGCGGCGGCATTGCCCACGGGCAACCTCATTGTGCCGGTAATTAAAAATGCCGACCGCATGAACCTGGTGGGCCTCACCAAATCGGTAAACGACCTGGCCAACCGCGCCCGTGGCAACAAACTCCAGCCCGACGAAATACAGGGCGGCACATTTACCATTACCAATGTGGGCAGTTTTGGCAACGTAATGGGCACACCCATTATCAACCAGCCCCAGGTAGCCATTCTGGCCGTGGGTGCCATACGCAAACGCCCGGCCGTGCTCGAAACGCCCCAGGGCGACGTAATTGCCATCCGCCACATGATGTTCCTCTCGCTTTCCTACGATCACCGCGTGGTGGACGGAATGCTCGGAGGCAGCTTCCTGCGCCGCATTGCCGACTATCTCGAACAGTTTGACGCCAACCGTGAAATCTGAGCGAAACACTGAAAAATCACTCCAAACAGCGGCCAATGGGTCGCTGTTTGTGGCTTTTGACAACTGATTTTCTGTAAACTTTTGGCTTTTACGCCCTGCACCGAACTACTATATTTACACCGTGAACTACCTCAGACACTCCAAAATACTGCTTACAGTATCGTTTGCAACCCTGCTGCTTTGTTCGTTTGCTGTAAAATTGCCCAAGCGCAATGCCTACAAAAAAATGCAGGCTCAGGCCGACGCATTTTTTATCAGCGAAGAGTACGAAAAGGCGTTGCCGCTTTATACCCAACTGTATCTGCAGGACAGCACAAACGGCAATGTGGCTTATCGTCTGGGCTTTTCGTGCCTCAACGTACAGGGCCAGAAGAAAAGTGCCGAGCAATACCTGCGCAATGCCATAACCACTGCATCGCCCAAAGCCAAAGAAGGCCGCTTAAAAGAACGCCGCGCTCCGGTGAATTCCTACTACGCCTACGCACAGGCATTGCAGTACAACCTGCATTTCGACTCGGCCGCACATTATTACCGCCTTTACCAGAAGAATTATTCCGACACCACAAACCAGCTCCAGCAGCGCGACATTAACCTTTTTCTGGCGCAATGCCAGACCGGCAAAATGCTGGTGGCATCGCCTGTAAACATTACCGTTTCCAACCTCGGCAGCAACGTAAACTCGCAGTACCCCGAATATTCGCCCGTGCTTTCGGCCGACGAAAAAGTGCTCATTTTCACCACGCGCCGCCCCGGTTTCAACAACACCATCGACCCGCGCGATGGTATGTATTTTGAAGACATTTACATGAGCGAGAAAAGCGGCGATGGCTGGTCGGAAGCCCGCCCGCTGGCCATACTCAACACGCCCGGCCACGAGGCTACCATTGGCATCAGCAGCGATGGTCAGCAGCTTTTCATTTACAAAGACCTGAACGGCGACGGCAACATTTTTACCAGTATGCTTAATGGCAGTGAATGGGCACAGCCGGTAAAACTCTCAGACAATGTAAACTCGAAAAGCTGGGAGCCCAGCGCCTCACTTTCGCCCGATGGCAATACGCTTTACTTCGTAAGCAACCGCGAAGGAGGCTTTGGCGGGCGCGACATCTGGCGCTCGGTAAAACTGCCCAATGGCGAATGGTCGAAACCCACCAACCTCGGCCCCGAAATCAATTCGCCTTTCGATGAAGATGCGCCTTCCATTCAGGCCGATGGTATTACGCTGTACTTTGCCTCCAACGGCCCGCGCTCGATGGGCGGCTTTGATATTCTGTTTTCGACCTGGAACGAGGAAAGTGGATGGACAGAGCCGGTAAACATTGGTTATCCGGTAAACTCAAGCGACGATGACCTGTTTTTCATTCCCACCGCCGATAATACCCACGCTTACTATTCTACCGCCACCGGCCCCGATGGCAACGGCGAAAAAGACATTTGTTTCCTCACCTTCCCTGATAAAGAGCAAACACCGCTCACTGTACTTTCGGGCGAAATTACCAGCATATTCGGCGGTGCGGCTCCCGGCGCAGTAATTACCGTAACCGATGTGGAAACCGGTGAACTTATTGGCACCTACAAACCAAACAGCGCCACCGGCCGCTACGTAATTATTCTCCCTCCCGGTAAAAACTACGCAGTAACCTACGAGGCCGAAGATTTCCTCTTCCAGTCAGACAATATCAACATTACCGATTCAATGGCCTACCAGCAAATTGAACGTCCGGTAGAACTGGCGCCCCTGCAGGTGGGCCAGAAAATTGTGGTGCGCAACATTTTCTTCGACTCGGGCAAATCAGTACTCAAGCCCGAATCGAAAGCAGAACTGGATAAGTTAGTTAAACTCATGAAGCGTTACCCGCAGCTCATTATTGAGATTGACGGCCACACCGATGCCAGCGGCAGCGACGAACTCAACCAGCGCCTCTCCGAACAGCGCGCCGAAAGCGTGGCCAATTATTTAGTGGAAAACGGCATTGAACGCAGCCGCCTGCGCACAAAAGGATTGGGAGAAAAAGCGCCCATTGCCATCAACTACAACCCAAACGGAACGCCCAACCGTCCGGGCATGGCACTCAACCGCCGCTTCGAGTTTATTATTCTCAGTACCGACGGGAAACTTCAGGATGTGATAATTCCCATACAGGTACCGGAAAACCTGAAGGATAAAGGAAAAAAATAAGGGTTAACCCTTAATCGGACACACCTTCGGTAAATCCGGAGGTGTTTTCGTTTCAATAAGGCGGTAAAGTTTAGCCAGATTCATTATTTTTGTTTTTAAGCATCATACCCCGGATGACAGAATTATCCCTGAACCAGATTATGAAGATACCACGCTTCTGTTTCTTACTTTTCCTGTTTGCACTTTCAATTCCGGCGCTCGCTCAGGATCCTCTTCCTGGCGATTTTCGCCAGAATTTCAATCAGGGTAATCTGCTCATCGGAGAAGAAAACTACCCTTCGGCACTTCGTTTTTTTGAAGAGGCATACCGCACCGATTCGTCGGGTGCCAATATCAACTGGAAAGTGGGCCTCTGCATTTTAAAAGCCTCAAACGATAAAAAAACGTCGTTGCCCTACCTGAAACGTGCCGCACAGGATGTAACACGCAATTACGACGAGTACGATTACCGCCAGAAAAAAGCGCCAGAAATGTGTTACTTTTTTCTGGGGCAGGCCTATCACCTCAATTATCAGTTCGACTCGGCCGAGTTTTACCTGAACAGATACAAAAGCATTATCGGCACTCGCAATCCGCAGCTTGCTGCCGAAATTGACAACCGTATCCGTTGGTGTAATCAGGCCCGGTTGCTTGTATCTTCTCCCCTTCCGGTAAAATTATCTTCACTTCCCGACAGTATTAATTCCGAAGGCCCCGAATACAGTCCTGTATTTTCGCTCGACGAAAACACCATTTATTTCACCTCGCGCCGCGAGGGCGCGCGCGCCATGGATGGCGATTACTACGAAGACATTTACGTAAGCGAACGCAAACCCGACAGCACCTGGAGCACCCCGCGCACCATACCCTACATTCAGACACCCACCAACGAAGCCACCATATCGCTTTCGGCCGACGGGCAAACGCTGTTTATTTACAAAGACGACAACGGCGGCGATATTTACGCCAGCACCAGCGACGGGAAAGACTGGTCGCAACCCATTCCGCTGGGTTCCGACATCAATACCAAATACTGGGAGCCGCACGCCTGTCTTTCGGCCGACGGACAAACGCTTTATTTCGTTAGCGACCGCCCCGGCGGATTTGGCGGACGCGACATTTACCGTTGTGTAAAACTGCCCAACGGCCGCTGGAGCAAGGCACTCAATCTTGGCCCGAAAGTAAATACGCCTTTCAACGAGGATTCGCCGTTCATTCACCCCGATCAGGTGACGTTGTTCTTCGCTTCCGAAGGTCATTCGTCGATGGGTGGTTTTGATATTTTCTTTACCACCAAAGACGACGAAGGCGTTTGGGCCGAGCCCACCAACGCCGGTTATCCGATAAACACAGCCGATGATGATGTGTTTTTCATTACCTCGGTAGATGGTAAACGCGGTTATTTTTCCACCTCACGCGCGGGCGGAAAAGGTGAAAAAGACATTTTTATCGTAAATCTCGAACAGCCCAAATCACAGCCGCTCACCCTGCTCAAAGGGCGTATTTACAACATGAACGGCGAACCGCTTACGCAGTTTATCGAGATTAATGTAACCAACACCCAAACCAGCGAACTCGAAGGCATTTACCGCCCCAATATGCGCACCGGTTCGTTTATGGTTATTCTGCCGCCAGGTTCTACTTATTTGGTAAGTTATTTTGTAGATGGCAAAGAATACACCAACGAAATTATTGATGTACCGATGGGCTCGGAGTTTGAAGTAATTGACCGGGCTGTGGATTTGCGTGATCTGGTACTGGGAAATATCCGCCCCGACCTGCCGCTCGATACCGCCCGTATTTCCAATCCCGGCATAAACATTCCCGGCGATACGCTTAACCCGGTGGCAGCACGCCCCAAACGCAATGTGCGAGATGTGAGGGCCGAACTCACCACCACAAAGAACCTGAGTTTTGAAATGTATTTCAAATACAACATTTCAACCATTGATCCGCAGGACCAGGACTTCAAAAAATTCATCGACAGTTGTGTATCGCATATCAATAAATATGGCAGCATACGTTTCCGTGTAACTGCCGCGGCCTCGCAGGTGCCCACACGCAGGTTCCCCAGCAACAAAGCCCTTTCCGAAGACCGCGCCGCACAGGCGCAGCGTGTAATAAACAACGCCCTCGAAGCAAGAGGTGTGGACATGACCAAAGTGAAATGGGTGAAGGTAAATGCCTACGTACTTGGCCCCACTTACCGCTCCGACTTTGAGAAAAACCGCGAAACGTATGAGAAATACCAGTATGTAAGAATACGCGGATATTAGCATTCATCAACCCGAAATAAATCTGATACGCCTGCATTGCAATGATGCAGGCGTATTGATTTTAAATACAGGAACACGGAAATGTGTGTTGATTAATTCGGTTAATGGTGTTGACCTGTATTTGATAATGGCGTAGATTTATACTTCACTCCAAGACCCTGAACAATGAAACATATTTCCGTCTTCGCAATTACACTTGGTTTTTGCCTGCACCTTAATGCACAGGTGGCAACCAATTATCAATTTACTCAGGATACAGTTCCTTTTAGCTATATCACCGGAGGAACAGTAATTAGTTTGAGTACGGCAGACGATGCTTCCTTTACTGCAAACAATATTGGATTTACGTTTAACTACAATGGTTTAAACTATACTCAGTTTGCTGTAAATGTAAATGGATATGTTACTTTCAGCAGTTTTGTTTCGAGCAGTTATACCCCCATTTCATCGGCATCAACAAGTATTCTAATTTCTGCGCTTGGTAACGATTTACAATTGGGTTATACATTCAGGGCGTCTATAACAAGCGGATCGAATCAGTTGACATCTGACTCCCTTCTCCCCGGCATGTATGTAGGAGCTACCATAACCGGTCCCGGCATTCCGGCCGGTACTCAGGTTACGGGCATAAGCGGCAATGTACTTACGCTGAGCCAGAACGCCACATCAACTTCAACCTCAGCCTGGTTTACCTGCCTCGGTGAAATTCGCACAGAAACCATTGGCAATGCTCCAAACCGTAAATGTGTAATACAATGGCGCAACACAGGGCGGTTTGCCAGTCAGAACAATCAGTACTGTTTTAACTTTCAAATTATTTTGCACGAAACCAGCAACAATGTGGAAATCGCATACGACATACTGGCAATGTCGCTATCCAACAGTCTGTTTCAGGTAGGATTGCGCGGTATGCCCACCAACGATTTCAATTCGCGCACCACAACCACAAACTGGCAGCAAACCACCGCATCGGTACAAAACACCAATACCTGTACAATGACGTCAACCATAAAGCCGATATCGGGCCTGCGGTTTATCTGGGTCAATACGGCAGTTGGCGTAGAAGAAAATATACAGTCAATACCATTTAGTTTGTACCCCAATCCGGCAAGTGATGCGGTCTTTGTACAAACCCCGGCAGTAATCGAAAACGGAATTATCGAAATTTTCGACCTCGGCGGACGGGTATGCCTTACTCAGCAAATTTCGCCGGGCACCACTTTGCTTTCGATGAATATCGAAACCCTGCCGACGGGCACCTACCATATTCGCATAAGCACGGCCACCGGCCAGGGCACGCAGCGGCTGACAGTGCTGTAATTTCGGCATCAAAATTCTTTTGCAGTTATAAAAAACGAACTTCGCTGAGTTCGTTTTTTTATCTTTGAACAGAACGGTATGGCTTTTGCAAAACGAACGCAAAACATGCTTTTCTGACACCAAACCAACACACAGCCATTTACCCCGTGAGAGCGATTCTGCTTCGTGCTGTATTTGCCATATTGCTGCTCGGCTGCGCAATCAGACTTACTGCGCAACCGAAAACGGCTGTTGATCCCGAACTTGCCGCCGAGCATTTCTCGCACGGCAATTTCGTGATGGCTTTACCGCTGTATGTGGCGCTGGCCAAAAAGGAATACAAGAATGCAGAGTACAACCAGCGGGCCGGCATCTGCTACCTGCGCACCAACATTGCAAAAAAAGAAGCCATCCCGTTTTTCGAATACCTTACCAAACAACCCGGCACCGATATCGAAAACTGGTTCTATCTCGGCCAGGCCTATCATTTCGATTATAAATTTGATGAGGCCATAAAAGCCTACCAGACTTACAGCGGCAAAGCCACTTCGCAAAAAGAAAAGGCAAAGGCACAGCTTGGCATTTCGCAATGTCAGAATGCCAAATTGCTGGTGAAACGTCCGCTCGATGTGAGCTTTGAAAATGCAGGCAAGGAAGTGAATTCCGAATTTCCCGATTACTATCCGTTTGTGACTTCCGACGAGTCGATGCTGGTTTATACCTCGCGCCGCAAAGGCAATCTGGGCGCGGGATCGGTGGAAATGGACGGCTACTACGCATCCGATATCTGGATTGCGCGTTCGCAAAACGGGTTGTTTCAGAAAGCCAAAAATGCCGGCGGACAGGTAAACGGCACGTACGACGAACAAACCACAGGTCTCTCGGCCGACGGAAGCTGGATGACGGTGTATATCGACAATATTGCCACTGCGGGCGATGTATATCTCTCGGCCTGCGGAAAATCGCCTGCCAAGCCGGTGAAAATGGGCGACAATATTAACGAGGGCTTCGAAACAGCCGCCAGCCTTTCGCCCGATGGCAACCAGATTTATTTTGCCAGCCGCCGCGAAGGTGGCGAAGGCGAAACCGACATCTGGATTTGCCGCAAACTCCCTAACGGCGAGTGGGGCAAAGCACAAAACCTGAGCGTACTCAACACGCCCTACCGCGAAGATTTTCCGTTTATGTCGCCCGACGGGCATACACTCTACTTTGCCTCCGAAGGGCATAACAGCATGGGCGGTTTCGACCTGTTTATGAGTGTGTGGAACGAGGAAGACAACACCTGGAGCACGCCGCAAAATGTGGGCTACCCGCTAAACACACCCGAAGACAACCGCACCATCTGTTTCACCGAAAACAACCGCGTGGCCTACATCTCTGCCGTGCGCGAAGGCGGCATGGGCGACCTCGACATCTGGCGCGTGGTGTTTAACGATGTGCAGCAGGAAAGCTTTACCGCCGTGGTGGGCACAATTTTACCGCCCGACTCGGCATTCGACTTTTCGGGTGTGGTAATGAGTGTGACCAACACCAAAACGCAGGAAGTGGTGGGCGATTACAAACCCAATGCCCGCACCGGACGTTTTGTGCTTGCACTGCCGCCCGGGAAATATGTAATGACCGTAGATGCGCCGGGATGCAAACAACTTATTGAAACGATAATTGTGTTTGATATTGGCGCAATGAGCGAGCAGCGGAAGGATATTAAGTTGGTCAAACAATCGCCTTAGCGATTCATTTCACTACAAAAAAAGCCAAAAAGCTGCGGCGAGTCTCCCGACTCGCCGCTTTTTTGTGGCCGGTCTGCGACCGGCGTGCAGTGTGCATTTGAATGAAGTCACAGCCTTCATTCAAATATGTGTAAAGTTCATTTCGGCTTTGTGGAAGTAAACTTTACACCGCTTTGCAGTTATGCTTTTTTGCCAAACATATCCATTACCTCGCTGCTGATGCCGGTCATCGAGTAGCCGCCATCGTGGAAGAGGTTTTGCATGGTTACCATGCGGGTGAAGTCGGAGAAAAGTGTCACGCAGTAATCGGCGCAGGCATCGGCGCTGGCGTTGCCCAGGGGCGACATCTGATCGGCAAAGCCGAAGAAGTCTTCGAAACCGGCAATACCGCCACCAGCCGTAGTTTTGGTGGGCGATTGCGAAATGGTGTTTACACGCACTTTGCGGTATTTGCCATAGTGGTAGCCAAAACTGCGGGTGATAGACTCCAGCAGGGCTTTGGCATCAGCCATATCGGTATAAAACGGAAATGTGCGTTGTGCGGCAATGTATGAAAGCGCAACCACCGAGCCCCATTCGGCAATGGCATCGGTTTGATAGGCTACGTGCAGCATTTTATGCAGCGAAAGTGCGCTCACATCGAGGCTTTTCTGAAAGAAATCGTAGCTGAGATCGTTGTAAGGCTTGCCTTTGCGGATATTGGGCGACATGCCGATGGAATGCAGCACAAAATCAATTTTACCCCCCAAAGCCTCCTGCGACTGTTCGAAGAGTGCTTTAAGTTCGTCCACATTGGTGGCATCGGCCGGAATAATTTTGGAGCCGGTGGCCTCGGCCAGTTTGTTTATTTCGCCCATGCGCATGGCAATGGGAGCATTGGTAAGCGTAAACTGGGCACCCTCTGAATGGGCGCGTTCAGCTACTTTCCACGCAATGGAGTTATGATCGAGCGCACCCGAAATGATGCCGCGTTTTCCTTTAAGCAGATTGTTGGCCATAAACTTGATTTGTGGTTGTGTTTTTAACGGGGTAAATATACGATTTGGAGGGAAATGGAAAAGCCGGTTGATCTTATACCAGATTTTGTCTCAGAATGAAAAAACGATATGAAATCACAATTCACTCACTGCCCCAATCATCAAAAATCTATTTACCGAAAAATATTATTTATACTCAAATGATATACTTCCCCGACCGCTTTTTGAATCTTAATATCAACTTGCAAGGTATTCGATAGAATTAATTTTAATTACTGAGTCAGGAAAAGAAATTGAACATTTATTATTTTAGCCGGAAACCCCATACGCATGAAAAAATTTCCGTTTCTATTTTTGTTCGTTATCATTCCAGCTATAGTATTGCTTACATCACAAAAGCCTACCATTAGTCTTACTCAATCAAAAAATTCTGTTATAAAAAATATCAATTATGTTGGACTTTACCCAAATCAATTTACTGTAGCAATTTACTTTACCGACGAAAATGAAAGTTATACTCAAGCCCCGGTTCCTGATATCCCAACCATAGAAATTACTGTATCTGGAAAATCTGTAATTACCACATCAAACAATCTTCACTTCGTCACCGCCTCATATTCAGCCATACCAATGAGTAGCTTTATATCAATAAATAGCTCTATGAAGATAGAATATCAATGTGCTATTTGGGGTGATACAACCGAAGAAGAATTAAAAGAAAAGGTTATTAAAGAAGTCACAGAAAAAATAATTCACCAACTAAAAAATATATGACAGTCACCATCTTATTGAGCTTAGTCGTAAGCATTGCTAAAGATGCAATTATCTATTTCATTGGCAAACTATTACAACAGCCCTTTAGTCTGAGAAGTTATCTGGGAATCCAGAATAATCCCGAAGAGGAACCACGAATCATAAAAACGGGTCTCATATTGGGTTACTTGGGAATTGCATTGATTTTTTATGCGCTGGCAGATTGCATAACTAGTTTGGTTAGTACGATAATTGTATTAACAAAATTGAATTGAGATGTAACCATTTTATTCGAATCCAATTCTTTGATTTCCTTGAAAATCCGTAGCACACCTCACACCAACCCGGCTGGGTCTGCAGGTGTTGAAACAGGTTGAAGGTTGTGAAGTAATGAACCCAAAGCAAGAATCTCACCGGAAGTATCCCGAAAGCATTTTTGGGTGAGAGCCCATTTTATCAGGTAAGATAATATAACTTTGTTTTTACTGATATTTGATTTTTACAACTCACTCCCATGCAGGTTATTTCCATTACCGACTTCTACAAAGAACTTTTCGGCACCTACCCGGCCGATCTTGATTACTTTCTGGGCGGCAGCAACAATAAAAACATCGGCCATTTCAATGTGTTTGATACAGCAAAGTTGTTTGGGAATAATCCGGCTAAGGTTGAAATGCCTTACAACAGGCGTACTTATTACAAAATAAGCCTTATCAATGGCCGAAGCCGGGTTGATTATGCCGATAAAACGATTGAAATAAAAAAGCACGCACTGCTTTTTTCCACCCCCAAAATTCCCTACCGCTACAATCCGTTAACGCCGTTGCAGGCCGGGCATTTTTGTGTGTTTACCAAAGAGTTCATCACCAAATCGAACGCCGGGGTGTGGCCTGATCAGTTGCCGGTGTTTGGCAGTAACAGTGGTTTTATCTACGAAATTTCGGCAGCACAATACAAACAGGCCGAACAGATTTTCCTTAAAATGCACCAGGAAATAGCGTCGGATTATGCTTTTAAATACGACCTGCTGCGCAACTATACGTTGGAAATTATTCATTTCGGTCAAAAGCTAAGCCCCATTGCCGGTGTGGAAAATACGGCCAATGCGGGCACACGCATTTCGGCATTGTTTATTGAACTTCTCGAAAGGCAGTTTCCGGTTGAACAGCCCGGACAAATGATGCGCCTGCAATCGGCCAAAGATTTTGCCGATGTGCTTGGCGTACACACCAATCATTTGAATAAAGTGCTGAAGGAAACTACCGGCAAAACCACCACCGAAATCATTGCCGGACGCATTGCGCAGGAGGCAAAGATACTGCTGCTTCAAACCAACTGGAATGTGTCGGAAATTGCCTATGCGCTTGGGTTTGAAGAAGTGGCGCATTTCTCGAATTTCTTCAAGAAACAAACCAGTGTGTCGCCGGTGGCATTCCGTGCGGCATGATTTGAATTTTGCAAATACCGGTTTGATTCTCGCAACTGTGCCACGGCCACGATGCTGCAATTTTGTGCTGTTCATTGATAAACAACACTGCATATGAAAAACAAAATTGCATTGGTCACCGGCGGCAGCCGCGGACTTGGAAAAAATATGGCCCTTCAGCTTGCGGCCAAAGGATTCGACGTAATTATTACCTATCAGAACCGCCGCGAGGATGCAGAGCAGGTAGTGGCCGAAATTGAAAGCGCCGTTCACAAAGCCGCCGCACTTCAGTTGGATGTGGCGCAGAGCAACAGTTTCGCGCAGTTTGTCGCCGATCTGAAAAGCCTTTTACACACTCATTTCGGCAGCGAACAGTTGGATGCGCTGGTAAACAATGCCGGAGCCGGAATGTATGCCATGTATGCGCAGGTTACCGAAGAACAGTTCGACACCATGATGCGCATACACCTTAAAGCTCCGTTTTTCGTCACACAAACCATGCTTCCGTTGCTTGCCGATGGTGCTTCGGTGGTAAATATTTCTTCCGGACTGGCGCGTTTTTCGTACCCCGGCTACGAGGCTTACGCCATTATGAAAGGCGGCGTGGAAACACTTAGCCGCTATCAGGCCGTGGCGTTGGGCAGCCGTAAAATTCGCGTAAACGTGGTTGCCCCCGGTGCCATTGAAACCGATTTCGGCGGCGGCGTGGTGCGCGATAACAAAGAACTCAACCAGCAGATTGCCTCCATGACTCCGCTGGGCCGCGTGGGCCTGCCCGATGATATTGGCGGTGTGGTGGCGTTCCTTTGTTCAGACGATGCGAAATGGGTAAACGGACAGCGGATTGAGGTGTCGGGTGGAATTCATATTTAATTGGCGAGGACGTAATTTTCGCTGCTTCGTATTGATTATAGAGCAGAAATTCCCGCAGGCACGCGCCTGCGGGAATTTTTATTCCCATCACCACAGCCGCCTGCAAAATCCTATCTTTACAGATCATGATTAACTACCCGTCGAAGCTGGTGGAAGAAGCGGTGGAGGCATTGGCCTCGTTGCCGGGCGTGGGTCGCAAAACGGCCTTGCGGTATGTGTTGCACCTGCTGCGACAGGACACCGAAAATGTGCGCAAATTCGGCAACACGTTTATCCGCCTTCGCGAAGAACTTAAATACTGCCGCACCTGTCACAACATAAGCGATACCGAGCAATGCAGCATTTGCGCCAATAGCAAGCGCGATCATGGCCTTATCTGCGTGGTGGAAGATGTGCGCGATGTAATGGCCATTGAAAACACACAACAGTTTACTGGTGTGTATCACGTACTCGGCGGCATCATATCGCCCATGGACGGCATCGGCCCCAACGACCTGCATATCGACTCGCTGGTAGAACGCGTGCAAAGCGGCGAGGTACACGAAATTGTAATGGCTCTCAGCACTACGATGGAAGGCGATACGACAAACTTTTACATCTATCGCCGGCTCAAAGACTTTAACATTCCTGTGAGCACCATTGCCCGCGGCATTGCCATTGGCGATGAGTTGGAGTATGCCGATGAAGTGACGCTTGGGCGTTCGATTGTTAATCGTGTGCCTTATGAGAGGACTTTTCAGGTGAAGTAGCCCTGCCCCCCCTCGGCTCCGCTCGGGGTGACAGGGGCATTCTTCATTTCGCTCGGGGTGACAGGGGTATTCATCATTTCACTCGGGCTGACTGGGGTATTCAACATTTCACTCGGGCTGACTGGGGTATTCAACATTTCACTCGGGCTGACTGGGGTATTCAACATTTCACTTGGGCTGACAGGGAACTGATTTAGTTCCCGTCGCCCCGAGCAGAACTATGCCCGTCACCCCGAGCGGAACTATGCCCGTCACCCCGAGCACAACAATGCCCGTCACCCCGAGCACAACAATGCCCGTCACCCCGAGCACAACAATGCCCGTCACCCCGAGCGGAGTCGAGGGGGGGCGGGACACTAAAGTAATTTCCGTATTTCAAACTCCATCCCATTCATCCCCACTTTCGCACCGGCCTTTTGCCCCAGCAACTTCACACCCAGCGGCGATTGCGGCGAAATCACCATCACCTCCTGCCCTTCTGCCTTTACCTTGCCCAGCGGCACTGTTAAGTAAATAAAGCCTTTGTTTGTATCAATCAAATGCCCCGCGGTCACTGCATCGCCGCTAGCAGTAGCGTGAAAGCGTTCAAGCTGTATGAGTTGATTACGTATTAGTGTGAGTTGCTGCGCCAGCTTTTCCTGCTCCAACTGCGCCATGGCCTGTGCGGTTTCGTGTTTGTCGCCGGCGGTGCTTTTGCCTTCGGCTCCGGCGCTGAGTTCGGCGATAGAGCTGAGTAATGCGGCTTCGCGTTGCTGCAGGGTGTGGCGACAGGATTCGTAGGCTGTTTGACGGTTCATGATATACAATTCTAATGGAAATATGATAACCGGGAAAATATATCACATTTTCCAATTGTATCTGGTTAATTTGTTTGTCATGCTTTGGGGAACAACTTCAAACTCAATTGCTTCGTTTTCTTTTTTCAAAACAATCATAGAACCATATTCCAATACACCGCTTTTGTTAAACTCCAGTTCTTTAATTTTTACCGACTTTGTAATACCATTCTCATCTGTTTCCTGTTTAAATGGCTCACCGGTATGACCATAAAAATGGTACTGAATAACCACATTGTCGAGCACCTCCCTGATTTCTTTCATGCCATAGCCCCTCTGAATGGTATCGTCTTTATCGTGAGAAATCAACACATCAAACACATCTTTCGTTTTGAATAACTTTCTTATTGCCTGCCTTTCATACTCCTGAATGAATTGCTTTTCACTTCTTCCTTTCCGATCTCCAATTCTGCCAATTCCAATAAATGACAGTACATCATTGCCTTTACGCAGTTCCTGTTTCAGTCCTGATTTACAAACAAAAACTCTTTTATACACATCAATTGGAAACAGGGTATCGTGTGGATGCTCATTTTCTATACTATCCAGAAAATTATGGTCTTCGTGATTTCCGCGAACACAAATCATGCTAATATTTAATTGATCTAAAAATGATTTTATTGATTCATTGACTTTCATAAAATCATCAATGAACCCTAATTCATCCCTGTCGTATCTGGCGTGTTTGATGGTGGCCTTATCGAGATTCTCCATTCCTGAAAAAGCTCCGATATCGCCACATTGCAAGATGAAATCAATTTTATTGCCTGTTTCTTTCTGATAAAGATCAACCAGCTTAAACGGCAATAATATTTTTCCGTGAATATCAGAAAACAGGGCAATTCTTATCACGATCTTCTCTTCAATAACTTACTTCAATATGCTTTATTTACTGCAGTTAACTTTTCGTCACTTGATATTATCCTAATTTCTCAGGGATAATTATAATCGGCTTGTACCTATTGAATTAGGCTGGCAGGTTATTTTCTTAGATGAAATAATTACACATAAACAGGCATACACTTTCCCAATTACGGACTTATTCCGAAAATCCTACTGCCCCCCCTTCACCAGCTTCCGCTCAAAATTCCCCCCCTGCGCACGCACCTGCAAAATATACACTCCTTCGGCCACATAATTGGCTGCACTCAGGTTAAATACATTAGTGGTTCCGCCCGCAGCAAAAAGCTGGCGGTCTTCCACCACGCGGCCGGTGGCATCGGTAATGGTGATTTGCAGCCACTGGTTGTTTACCGAATAAAAGCTGAAACTCATTTCGCTGCCAAACGGATTGGGGCCGCTCATGATAAGCTGGTCGCTGCTGCCCAAGTTTTGCGGGTTGCCGCTGAGGGTGAGGTTGGCGGCGCAGAAATCGGGTTTGCCGTAGCCGAGGTATGTGTCGGGGGTGGTGTACTGATTGGCGCTTTGTTTGATCACGTCCATGAGCTGTACGTTGCTCATAGTGGGATGTGCCTGCCACAAACAGGCCACCAATCCGCAAAGTACGGGCGAGGCAAACGAAGTGCCGTTTCCGGTAAATGTGCCTCCGCTGGTGCCGGCCACCACGGTGTTCTGGCCCTGTGCGGCCACGTCGGGTTTTACGTCGTTGTCGGCACTGGGGCCGCGTGAGCTGAAGCTGGCGTAATTGCCTGCCGGATCTACTGCGCCTACGGCAAGGATGCTGTCGGCATCAGCCGGTGCGCCAATGTAGAACCAGGAGCTGGAGCCCGAGTTGCCTGCGCTGTTGCACACCACCATGCCACGCGAGGCGGCAAAGTCGGCGGCGCGGCTGCTGGGGGCGGTGTTGCCATCCATGTCGGCGTAGGTGTGGTTTTGGGCGGGATCGTCGAATGTGGTGTAGCCGAGCGAGGAGTTAATTACATCGGCGCCCACGCTGTCGGCATATTCGGCGGCCGAGGCCCAGAAGTATTCTTCCACAATGTTTTCGGTGGGTGCATCTTCGCTGCGCAGCAGCCAGTACGAGGCTTCGGGCGCGGTGCCCACAAGTTCGCCGGGAAGGTTGGCTCCCATGCACGAAAGTACGTAGGTGCCGTGTGTGTTGTCTTCGTACACCGATGTGTCGCCCATCACAAAATCCCAGGTGCCGAGAATGCGGTTGTGCGCACGCAACGAGTCGAACGCCGTCATGTTGTTTACATTGTTGAAACCGGCATCAATTACGGCAATTACCATTCCCGCACCGCGGTAACCGGAGTTGTGCAGGCATACACCGCCAATCATATCAATCTGGTTAAACGAGCCGCCGTAATTGAGCATCGTCGGACTCACACTCACATTGCGCTGCGGCGAAGGTGCGGCGGGCGACATGGTTTCTTCGGCCCATTTATCAAACGCATCGGGCTCTGCATTGCGCTGGGCAATCTGAATGGTGCCCTGCACAAACGGCAGCGCGGCAATGGCATTCAGCGCATTGGTATCGCTGGTGAGAATTACTACACCGTTCAGCCATTTCGAGCGGGCACGCACGGTTACGCCGGTTGCCGCCACGGCATTTACGTAGGCGGGTGTAACCGGCATATCGAGCGAGTCGATGGCTATGTTTTGCACCGTGCGCCGGTTAAGCGCGCGGGCCGAGAGATAGGCCGAAGGATTGGACAGCATGTAGGGCGAATTGCCTTTGTCGGTAAACTGCACCCAGTGGCGGGTTTGCGCACCGGCTTCGGCGGCGGCAGAAAGAAGAATTACGGCGAGTAAAAATTTCTTCATGAGCATTTTTTATTCATTTACCCCCAATGGGCTGTTTACCAAATATGCACTTCACTTTCCGGTATCGCAAGGGCGTTTTTACAACCGGTAATTTCCTCTTTGCGGATGGCAGTTTTACTGATGTCCCCACTCCACCACCTTTGCCCGGTAAACCAATCCGCCCGCAATGCGCGTGAGCACCGAGCTTGGGGCCAGCGTGGTATCAAACACATCCACCACCTGTTTTTCAATTAAACCGGTGTGGCGGGCGTAGCGTTCGGTGTAGAGTTTATAGTACAGGCGGTTGGTATCGGCTTTCTGCACAATAAATGCGGTGGAATCGAAATTCAGCGAGTTGATCTGGTAAGGTTCATCGGCGGCGGTGCATTTGTACTGCCATTCGCCAATGGTGTTAAAGCTGTTTCCATCCCAACGGTTGCCGCTGCGCAGGGGGAAATTGAGCCGCACGTAACGCACGTTTTCCTCCACACGCTCGTAGGTGGTGGCGGTGCGTGCCGCGCTCCATACGCGGGCCAGTGTCCAGGGCAGGTTGCTGTAAGGCACGGTGTCGTTGTAGTAGCGCACATAGCGTTCGAGGCGTTGTGCAGGGCGGCCTTCGTTATCGGCAAATACCGACTCGATGACTTCTTTCAACTGGTAGCGGTAGTGGGTGGTATCGCCGTCGAAATCGTCGTACACGATAGAGTCCACTTCGTAAATGATGTAGTCGCCGGGCCTTATACGCACATAGTCGAGACCGGTATCGGGCACAGGCTGTTCATCGGGCTTGCAGGCGGCCAGCAGGACGAGGGCAAACACGATTTGGGGTAGCTTCTTCACCTCACTAAGTTACTGCAAATTCGGCAATGCTTCGCCGGGCAGCGAGCGATCTATGAAACCGCCGCCCACCAGGTCATCGCCTTCGTAAAACACGGCCGACTGGCCCGGGGCCACGCCGCTTACGGGCTGGTGAAACATGGCGCTTACGCGGCCGTTTTCTTCGCGCAGTGTAGCCAGAGTGCCGGCATCCTTGTAGCGGATTTTGGTAAGGCCTTCAAAGCCTTCGGGCAAGCTGGCGTATTTTACCAGGTTGTAATCGCGCACCCACATGTGCTGGCGTTCGAGTTCGAGTTTGGTGCCCAGCATTACGGTGTTGGTTTCGGGCACAATCTGGGTGACGAACATGGGTTCGCCGAGGGCAATTTCCAATCCCTTGCGCTGACCGATGGTATAAAACGGATAGCCTTTGTGTTTGCCTACCACGGTTCCGTCGGCCAGTACAAAATCTCCGCCATCTACCTGTTCTTCGAGGCCGGGCACACGGCGGCGCAGGAATGCGCGGTAGTCGTTATCGGGTACGAAGCATATTTCGTAGCTCTCGCTTTTGTTGGCCAGTTCGGCATAGCCGGCATCGAAAGCCATTTGGCGGATTTCGGCTTTGTGGTACTGGCCCAGCGGGAAAATGGTGCGGCGCAGGCTGTCCTGTGTAAGGCCCCAGAGCACATACGACTGGTCTTTGTTGGCATCGAGTCCGCGCGAAATTACATGGCGGCCGTTTTCTGCACGCACTTTGGCGTAGTGGCCGGTGGCTATGAATTCGCAGTCGAGCTGATCGGCGCGTTTGAGCAGGGCTTCCCATTTAATGTGTGTGTTGCACAGCACACAAGGGTTGGGCGTGCGTCCGGCCAGGTATTCATCTACAAAATTGTCGATGATATGGTTGCCAAACTCGCCGCGAATGTCGAGTATATAATGGGGAAAGCCCAGGTTTACCGCCAGTGTGCGGGCATCGTTTATGGAATCGAGGCTACAGCAGCCGGTTTCCTTGCGCGATCCGCCCGATGAGGCATAGTCCCATGTTTTCATGGTAATGCCGATAACCTCGTACCCCTCTTCATGCAGCATGAGCGCCGTCACCGAACTGTCGATGCCGCCGCTCATGGCTACAAGTACTTTTCCTTTTTTGCTCACTTTATTGTCCTCCGGGTGGTTTTGGTTCGCCACCTCCGTTTTGTTGAACTTCCTGCTGCATTTTCAGCAATTCTTCGGGCGTAATGAGAGTTTCTTCGCCCTGCATATCGCCATTTTTCCAGGTTTGGCGGGCACGTTCCTTGCCATCGCGCAGGTAAAACACCCAGATTCCGTCTTTAAGGCCTTTTTTGTAATTGCCCATTATGCTTACCCTGCCGTCTTCAAAGTACCAAACGGCGCGGCCTTCGGGATTGCCCATTAAAAAAGTGCCTTCGGCTTTTTTCTGCCCTTCCATGTAAAACTCCTGCCAGGCGCCATCCTGCAGGTCGTTTTTAAAGTTTTTCTTTTCAAATACCTTGGTGGTTCCGGCGTAGTAAGTAATGGATGCGCCTTCTTTTTTACCGGCTTTGTAATTTTCTTCGCTCAGCAGCATTTCCTGGCCGTCGTAAAAGCGCCAGAGGCTGTCTTTAAGCTGGTTCAGGTATTTGCCCTCGGCCTGTTTTTTGCCGTTTACCCAGTACAGAATTACGTAGGTGGTTTTGGCATCGCGGAAATTCATTTCGCGCAGTATGCGGCCTTCGGGATCGTAATAGGTAAACTTGCCGGTGGGCTGATCGTCTTTAAACTGGCCCACATACACCACATTGCCTTTCTCGTCGGTTTTGCGCCAGGCGCCCTGTTTGCGGCCCTTATCGTCGGTTGTGTTCGGATAACCGTCGGCAGCGGGAGGCTGGGCAATAGCAGAAACGGCTGATATACAGAATATCAGCAGAAGAACTAAGCGGGCGGTGAGGGAAGTTTTCATCTGGATACAAATTTACGAAGAAACCGGTTTCGATGGTCTTGTCTGATGGATTAGCAAAATGCAGACCAAACCCATAAGATGCCGGTATGGTTAAAGTAACGGGCGGGGCGGGGAAATATTTTTCGGGGGAATAATTGCGGGAGATTTACTCCGATAGAAAAACCAACCGGAACTTTGTATTCGAATCGGTTTTCAGAAAAGATATTCATACGGAAAGAAAACTACCCCAGGTGGCTCCAAACCTGTAAACTAAATCTGTTAAAAAGTTACCACACTTCATATCGCCGTGGCACATTAATTTAGGGTTACCAAACCCTTACGTCAATGACCCGATACAGCCTATACGAGCTACAGCTAAAAAACGCGGCCTGCCTGCTCACTGTGCATCATGCCGAAGCAAAAACAAAAAATGCGTCGGTATTTATTCAGCTTACTTCGGGCGAAATTTCGCGGCAGGAACTTAAACCCAAATACCGTCATTATTTCTGGCAATTAAAACTTGGCGGTGGCTTGTGGCTCGAAATTCCCGAAAGCAAAGCCGCCGGCGAGGAAGTGTTTGAAAAATGGGTGAAAACCGTTTTCGAAACCGTGGGCGATCTGCTCCGTGCCGGCGATTCGGGCCAAACGCCATACAGCCTTAAAATAAACCGGCTTGGCGATACCGATTTGCTTTTTCCCGGGCATTTCGATTTACAGGATCAGACGCGGCAGTTTGAAACAAAATTTGAAATTAAAAGCTATATCCCCGAAACCGGCGCACCGCCTCAAACAGCGGGCAGCAATGAAAACATTGTCGTGCCCAAACCGGCAAACACCGGCTATGTGGAACGCGAAGTATTTTTTGGCACCAACCGCAGATACTACAGCGATACCGAAACGCTTCAGTTTTCGCCCAAACGCAACGAACGCAATTTATTGGGCCGCTGCACGGTAAGTATTCCCGAAACACACCTTACCGGCGATACCGAACGTCCTTCGTGGTGGCAAAAAATTATTGGTGTAAAGCCCACGCCTTCCAAGCACCTTACCATACTCGAATCGGAATTGCTCGACCGCGACCAGTTTCTTGCGCAGTTGCACCCCGCCGGCAGCACAGCCAACGATATGCTGCTTTTTGTACACGGCTACAACGTGGAGTTTGAAGAGGCCATTTTACGGGCCGCACAACTGGCTTGGGATCTCAATTTCGAAGGCCCTGCCCTGGCCTATTCATGGCCTTCGCAGGGAAGTATCGAAGGCTATTTTGCCGACGAGGCCGCCGCCGAATATTCGCGTCCGCATTTTATGGAGTTTTTGCAAACCCTGCTTTCGGGCAATTCCACAGGCAAGGTCTATATCATTGCACACAGCATGGGCAGCCGCGTGGTGAGCCGCGCATTGGAAAAAATGCACGACACCGGCATATCTTTCGGTCATCGCATCAGTCAGCTCATTTTCGCCGCACCCGATATGGATGCTGCCGTGTTCCGCGAACAGATAAGCCCGGCGTTTGCCCAGCTTCAGCAAATTACCCTCTACGCCTCCGACAACGACCTTGCCCTGCAGGCCTCGCAAAAACTCCGTTCCGATTATCCCCGCGCCGGACAGGCAGGCTCAAACATCTGCATCATCGCCAAAGTAGATACGATTGATGCCTCCGACGTGCGCACCGATTTTCTCGGTCATGGTTATTTCGCCGCCACGTTGCCGCTGCTGAACGACATTCACAGTGTAATTTTTCATGCTCATAAGCCGGAAGGGCGTATGCTGAAGCAGGTGGCTGCGGGAGGGTTGAAATACTGGCGGTTTGCGAAGTGAATTATTACAGGAATGATTGTCGGGTAATGGAACAATCGTTTACAAATATTTAAAAACGGATATGTAATATTTTTTTTAATTATTAAACATATAAATTATCTTGTTTTAAAATAAAATTATATAATTTCATGAGAGTAAACATAAAATCATACTCTCATGAAAACATATTTGATTTTACCTGGCATTACTCTCTTTCTGTTGTCATTATTCTGGACAGGATGCAGCAAAAACGAACAGGTTGATTCATCAGCTACACCTGAACCTGTAAATAACAGTAGTGAAAATATCGACGGCCATGCCGAACGGATGGCTTTGATTGTCCTGTCGAGCGATCAGCAAAGACAGGTGTTCAATCAAAAAAGCAATGAAATAAAAGAAGCCATGTGGGAAGACAAAATTAATACGGTTCTTCTTACTGTTCCACTGAATTCCACCCAGCTTAATTTGCTATTGAGCCTGAAAAGCCAGCTTTCGCCCGACTTGTGGTTAGAGAACTCAGCCATTGAAGAGGCATTCCAGAACAATTTTCACGACAACTGGGTTACTCAGGCAAAATCGGCCTTCGATTACATGCAACTGGCATCCATAGTGAACACACTGGAAGATGTGACCGCCGGCCCGTTTGCAGATCCAAACAGCGAATGTGATTGCAGTTTACGATCAGACTGGTGCCCGGTAAATTTTGAGTGCAAACGTACCAACTGCACTGTGAATGCTCACGGCTGCGGTACCTTTTGGGTGTATAGTTGCAGAGGAAACTGTGAATTCTGATTTATCAACAGACACTTAATTATCAAAATGTCATCGTATAATTTTAATGGATATTACCATTAAAGTCAGGTTGTTGATTAAGTAATAAACCATGCGAATAAAATTACTTTGGCTATTTCTTGGATTATTAGTTTCTGTGGGGACACTTTTTACTTTCCCGTCACAGAGCAGTAAAATCAGTTTTTGCGTCCCATTTATTCTTGCATTTATTACAGGCTATTTTTACAAATCAGGAAAGAGTTATTCTACAACCCATCTATACTGGTTCTGGGCTATTCCGGTTTGTTTTCTCATACTGGTATATTATCTCAATCAAGTACATATCTTTCTGCTAATCCCGGAAATAATTATTGCATGGATATTAGGCTTTACTGCCGGGTATATAGTGAAAATGGTTAGCGGAACAATTGCAAAAACAGTTGCATTTATTCTTTCACTTGCTACTCTTTTACTCATTACATTTACTGTAATTCCTTCTGTTATACTCTACACGCGTTCGTCGGAAGTAGCTGTGCGGGTTAATCTTCCCAAATCATTTTATATTGAATCGAAAAGAGAGACTATTTCAACGCCAGGAAAAGTGGTAATACTTGATTTCTGGAATACCGGTTGCGGACCATGCTACAAGCAACAACCAATAATTAAATCGGTTCACAATCGTTTCCAAAATAATACCGACGTAGTTTTTGTAGCAGTAAATATCGACCACGACAGTATCAGGGCCACACCCAGCCAGATTCGTGTAATGACTTCTCCAATCTGGCACGACAGCATAGGCAATCTCACCCGGCAATTCAGAATAACCAGTGTGCCGGTAATTGCGGTAATTGATCGTGAAGGGGTAGTACGTTGGGTGATAAAAGGATTTAACAGCGATATTGAGTCAAAATTGGAAGATGTACTGATAGAGCAAATTGAGAGATGCTTGTCATTTTAACTCGAATAATATTGAGTTCTTACACCAATCAACAATTCATTAACCTTCCCCAAATCAGGTTCATCAGGCAGCGACGAAGTTTGAAACACCTGTTCTACTTCCACCAGTTTTTGTTCTGCCATATCAAGCAACTCATTGTACTCAAACTTGCCAGCCCGGATATCGAGCAGAAAATCGCGGTTGGGGCGACGCACTACAATTTGTCCGCTGCGGCCAATTTCAATGGCCATATCGAGCAGCCTGAATGTGTGCATCATATTTTTGGCATCGTAGTTTTTGCCGTGTCCAATGGTGTTTTCGTAGCGGGCTTCGTTGCGGTTTTCTTCCCACTGGCGATATGACTTATAATCTTTGCAATACTTCGAATATCCGTCTTTGTTAAACGAAAGATAAGCAACCGGCTCCAGCCCTTCGGGAATGGAACTTAACGCCACATCGAGCGAGGCTTCGCTGTTTACAATGCCTTTGAAACTGCATTCGGTATCGTGATACAGTGCATACATTTCGCGGGCATGGGGCAGGGCCGAAAGTCCGCATTCATTTTGTGTGTACCCGCGTGCGGAAAGGAAAGACTGAAGTGTAATTGTTCCCTGTCCGCTGAGTATGTAGCAGAAATCGAGAATGGATTTTCGTTGTTCGGGAACGGGGTTGAGTATTTTTTTGTTCAGTCCGCGTGCCTTGCGTATCTGTGTCATGGCATAGCCGGCAAAACTGTCTTTGGCCAGTTTCGAAAGAAAGAGTACGGGTTTGTAGGCCGTAAGCAGCGGGTGTCTGAAACGCACACAATCTTCGGGAGTAGCCAGCAACTCAAGCATGTTTGGGTTGTTTTTGGCCAGGAGTTCGGTAAACTTGCGCAGCTCGTAATACATGCAGTTATTGTCGGCACTGTTTACCTGTTCTGCAAATTCGAGGCTGTAGAATGCCTGAGGCGGAAGCACATACACGCCTTTCAGATCAATATCGGAAGTACTGATCTGTGTGCCGTAAGCCTGGCTGCCGCTGATACATTCAAACAGCAAATGCGGGCGTATATGATCGGGATGCGTATAGTTCATGTGCGGCGAACGGTGTGGCGAAAAAATTCGTTGAGCATTTCTGTATTGGCTTTGCTGCCGGGCAGTTTGGGTGCGGCTTGTTCGCAATAGGCCAATGTATCGGCCAGCCAGTTTTCGAGCCCGGTTTCGTGTGTGTGCCGGTAGCTTTCGGCGGCTTCGGCTTTCAGTGACACGAGTTCGCTGACGCGGGCGGTGAGAAACTCATCGTTCAGTTCGGCCAGCAAATGGCTTAGTTGCATGGGCGGAATGGTTTGCCGCTGCACCACCCATTTCAACGCCAGGGTGGAACGGATGCTGTACAGATAGTGTTTCAGTTTCACCGTTTCCGACTCACGGCATTCCGAAAACTTGTTCTTCGCCATACTCAGGTAGTGAAACGCCACAGCTATGGGCGAAAACTGCTGCTCAGCCACATCTTTGAAGCGTTGAAGAAAATTTTCATCGGCACAGTACAACACCGGCGACTGCATCCACTCCAACAGCACAGGATTTGATTTATTGAGCAGACGCAACGATTTACGCACATCCCAGCCGTTTATATCCAGTACTTCATTCACGGGAAGTTCAATTACATCGCGCGGTTCGGTAATGGCAAAATACCAGTCTTCGGGATGTGCGTAAATAAAACGTACATCATAATCACTGTCGGGCGAAGCAAAACCCCAGGCCCTGCTTCCCGACTCGGCCGCGAGCAGAATACGCACGTTGCGGGTTTGCTCTATTTCGGCCAGTTTATGCAGAATAATATCATTCATAATTAAAAGTTAATGTATGGAAAATTGACGAAGCACAGCCGTAACCTGCTCATCGGTACGATAACCTGGACCGTAAAAAGCACTCACGACCCGTATTCCGTTTACAATTTTTCCATTAAACACCTCCAATTCTTCCGAAGGCACCCAGAGTTCCTGATGAATTTCTCCTCCCACCGTTTTCACTTCAAAAGAATTGAAATAATCAACCGGTATTTCAAAAGCCGTTACAAATCCGGCGAAGCCGGAAAATTCATCTTTCGTATTCCATTCACGCGCAATCTGTTCGGCATAAGGCTGGTTGAGCACAGGATAAAATATCGGCTGCCAGCTTAACCTGGGCGGAAAAGCGTTCATCTGTAACTCTTTTATCAGAAGTAATTCTTTTATGCCAACAGGGCGGAAAAGGGTAACAGTGTTCATGTGTGAAGTGTGTAAATTACCGGAAACAAAATTGAATTTTGTTTCCGGTAAGGTAATAATTAAAGACGCGGATCAATTTCTTCGCTTTCCAATGCCAGCACACCAAACACGCATTCATGCACACGCCTCAGCGGTTCGTTTTGCACAAAGCGTTCGAGTGCTTCGATGCCCAGCGCAAATTCGCGCATGGCCAGCGAGCGTTTGCTGTTTACGTTTCGTTTGCGCAAACGCTGCATGTTGGCGGGCAGGGTGTACTCGGGCCCGTAAATGATGCGCAGGTACTCGCGGCCACGGCATTTTACGGCAGGCTGTATGGGTTCGTCCTGATGCAGTGTGATAAACTGCAAAGGTTTAACCACCATGCCCTCGCCGCCTTTCTCAGTGAGCTGCAGCCACCAGTTTACCGTTTCGTCCACGCTTTCGCGGTTATTGAGATCGGTTATTTTATACTGTGTGGCCAGCAAAAACTGCGGATCGGCCGCGCATATTTCGTGCAGTGCATCCATGTGCCAGAGATGATCTTTATCGGTATGCACCGCGCCTTCTGTGGCGAGAAGATGAAACGGGGCAAGACGGTAATCGTCAATGGAATTTACCGGCCAGCAGTAATTGCGGTAGGCTTCTACAAAAAGTCCGGCGGCTTTGTGCCGTTCGCTCATTTGCTGCCACATGGTTTCGGCGCCGGGAACTTCGCGTTGCTGTGCCTGTTTCAGCAATTCAAGAGCCGCCGGAAAACCGGCCAGCGACGAAGCTCCCACCGCAGCATACTGTTTCTGCAACAGCCCCTGCGCCTTTGCCGACCACGGCATCAGTTCGCAATCGAGGCAGAACCACGAGGTGCGATGCTTTTCCCACGCACCCGAAGTAGTAAGCGCGGCGTGCAGGCGCTGCATAAACTGCATTTCAAGCTCGCGCTGCTGCTCGTTGAAAAAACGGCGGCCTGTACGTGTAATGCACACGCCGATGCCTTCGCCCGAAACGCCAAAACGTTTCAGCGCGGCTTCTTCGTCGCGGCAAATAACCACTACTGCGCGCGAGCCCATGTGTTTTTCCTGACAAATCACTTTCTCCACACCTCTGCTGCCGAAGTAGCCGAATCCTTCGTAAGGATGCTCCAGAAACTCCTCGGCCTCGCTGGTTTCGCTTGGCGACATGGTGGGCGGCAGGTAAATGAGCCATTTCGGATTCACTGCAAAACGGCTCATTACTTCGAGTGCCGCAATGGAGTTTTCTTCGCGCACGGTTATGGTGTGGCGCAAACGGGTATGTATGAAACGCTTGCCGGTTACATCGGCAATGTCGAGCAGATTGTCGTTTTCCTGCTGGGCAGTTTGCTCGTTTTGCACCGGATGCAGCGGACGTTTGGGCTCGCACCAAACCTGCTGTGCAGGCACCGACACGAGTTCGCGTTCGGGGTAACGAAGCGCGGTGAGTTTACCGCCAAATACGCAGCCGGTGTCAATGTCTATCGTATTATTGAGCCATTGCGCCACGGGCACGGGCGTGTGTCCGTACACCACAGTGGCCTCGCCACGGTATTCCGAAGCCCAGTTAAAACGCACGGGCAAACCAAACTCGTCTGTTTCGCCGGTAGTTTCGCCAAACAGCGCAAAACTGCGTACACGTCCCGAGCTGCGTCCCTGCATTTCTTCTTTCAGTCCGGCGTGCGCCACCACTAATTTGCCCTCGTGCAATACAAAATGGCTGGGCAAACCATCGATGAAGTTTTTCACCTGTTCGTGAAATTCTTCGGATTCGTTGCCCAACTGCTCCATTGTTTTTTCGAGGCCGTGTTTCAACTGCACGGCTGCACCATCGAGTTTGCGTTTCAGTTTATCGTCGTGGTTGCCGGGCACGCACAGGGCAGTTCCGGCATTTACCATGCTCATCACCAAACGCAACACACCGGGCGAATCGGGGCCACGATCTACAAGGTCGCCCACAAACACGGCTTTGCGTGTGACAGGCGGCGTAACGCGGAAGCCGAAATTACCGGGCTCTTCGGGCACACGTTCTACTGTGTAGCCAAGTTTATCGAGCAACGCATTCAACTCCTCAAAGCAACCATGCACATCGCCGATAATATCAAACGGGCCATTTTCGTGGCGGCGGTCGTTGTTAAGCGGTGTGCGCACAATTCCGGTAACGGCTTCCGCTTCTTCGGGCGTGCGCAGTTCATGCACAAATCGGATGCCTTCCTTGCGGAAAGTGGCAAACGAGTTGCGCAACATGGAACGCTGCTGCCTGAGTACATGCGCCCCGAAATGCCTGTCGCTGCGGGTAAGGTTACGCTCACCACACAAACGTTCCGACAGGTTGAGCACAATTACGGCAACCTGACAGTTGTTTTCGCGCGCAATTTTTATGAGGCTCTTCCGTGCGTCGGGCTGCACGTTGGTGGCATCCACCACGGTAAGCAGTCCGCGTTTGAGGCGTTTGTCGACCCAGAAATGCAAAAGTTCAAACGCATCGGTTGATGCTTTCTGGTTGTTTTCATCGTCGGATACGAAGCCGCGGCAGGCATCAGACGATACAATTTCGGTGGGCTTAAACCAACGCCTGGCGAAGGTTGATTTTCCGGAGCCGGAAATTCCCACCATGAGTATTAACGAAAAACGGGGTACTTTAATTTCCATTGGTAAATATTGCTGCTTGTGAAGGTGCTCCGGCCTGTTCGTCTGTTTCGCCTACGGGCACGTACTTCACGGTATAACCATATTTTTCGGCCACTGCGTTTGCCCATTGTGCAAACTCGGCTCTTGTCCACTCGAAACGATGATCGTCGTGACGGAAATCGCCGGCCGTAAGTGTTTCGTACTTCACGTTGTACTCGGCGTTTGGCGTGGTGATTACAGCCGTTTGCGGACGAATACAACCGAAAAGCACCTGTGCAAACGTGCTGAGTCTTTCGGGTTCGAGGTGTTCAATTACTTCCACCACGGCCACAGCCTGCGCAGTTTCGAGACGCTGATCGCGGTAAAGCACCGAGCTTTGAAACAGTTGCAAACGTTCGGCCTGTGCGGGTGCAAGTTCGCGCAGGCGGAGCTTGCGGGCTGCGCGCTGCAGTTCGCGTTGCGACACATCGACACCGATTATTTTCTTAAACTGCTTGTGCGGCAGCAGGAGTTTAATTAACCGTCCTTCGCCGCAGCCCAAATCGGCCACTGTTTCGGCACCGCTGTTTACAAGCACTTCGGCCGCCATTTCGAGACGCTGATCGTGCAGGCGTTTTTTGCGTTCGATCTGCTCTATCTGTTCGGGCTGCAACGGTTGTGTGTCGTCGTCGTCGTCCTGTACGGTTTCAGTTTCGGCCAGGCGCAGAAGTGCATCGTTAATCATGTGGCGGTTGTTGCCGAGGTAGCGGCGCGTAATAAACTTCTGCTCGGGATGTGCAGCCAGCCACTCGCCGCCTTTGGCAAGAAGTTTATCCACTTCGTCCTTATTCATGAAGTAATGCTTGTTGTTGCTCATTACCGGAATAAGCACATAGAGGTGTGTGAGCAACTCTTTCAGCGTTACTGCATCGTGCGAAAGTTCGACCGACGAATAGCGGCTCATGCCCCATTCGGGAAACTGCGTATCGAGCGGTAGTGCGGTGGCGTTTACCGAATAGCCAAGCGGTTCAAACAAACGGCGTATCATGCTTTCGCCGCCGGTGGCAGACAATGCGGGCATGGCTATGGTAAACGGCATGGGTACGTTTACCAGTTCGGGTTTGTCTTTACAATTTCCGTTGAGTGCCGATGAATACACCTTGGCAATTGCCGAACTGAGAAACGACGTAACCGAATACGGCCTGTCGTTTACATACTGATCGAGTGTAAAACCTTCGCCACGGTCTTTGCGCACAAGTGCTACCGGATCAATATCAAGCAACAGCACGGCGGTGCAGCGGTCTTCGTTGGCCTGCGGGTAAAAGATATGCGCCTTGCCAAAGGGAAGTTCGGCAGTTTGCAGTTTTGCGGGATGTTTGTGCAGGAGGTAACCGAGATCGGTGGCAGGCCTGCGTGTGGTAGTGATGGAGAGAAACATAGGGTTAATAAAAAACCCGAACCTATTGGCCCGGGCTGGATTTACAGTTTAGTGAATGCGTTGGTTCATCAATAGCTGCAATAAGCCCGTAGTACCGGTTTGCTTTCGGTGCATGAGTTTAGGTTAATGTGCAGATATTGCGGTCGGATGAACATGGGGCAAAGGTAAAAGCAATTTTTTAAAATGCAAATTTGCTCAGCAACTTACGTTGTGAAATACATTTTCGAATGCCGTGCGTACCTCCTGTGTTTTGCTGGTATCATATACTGCAAATACAATTTCTTCGAACGCATTGGCCAAAGCAGGATTATCGCAAATATGCTTTTTAAAGAGTGAAGCAATAAGCAGCGGATCGTTTCCGAAAACTCCGCAGCCCCATGCCCCAAGCACAAGCACCCTGTAATTTTTTTCGGCTGCAAAGGCAAGCACCTTTGCTGTGCGGATATCCATTACCTCTTCAATTTTTTCGATACCGGGAGCATTATTTTGAAGTATGGCTCCTTTATTTGCTGCCGGACTTGTGAGTACCGACAGCAGATATGGTTCGTGAAGCAAAGTCCCTTCATCCGTTCGGAATACAGGAACTTCGGGCGAATAAATCATGGTATCGGAATAAAGAAGGCTTGAATTTTTTCGGTGTCGCTCGTAATAATCGGGTGCTTTGAGCAGCGAGAGATAGAGTCCCGATGACCGGGCAATACTTTCTTCCTGAGCCAGACTTCCTTTCAAAAAACCGCCTCCGACATTTCGCGCCGAAGCAAAATTCAGTGCAAGTACTTTACGGCCATTCACCGCAAGCCGCTTTGCGGCTTCGAGGGTTGTTTCACCGGTGAGGGTAATTTTTGTGGAAGCCGAGCGGCCTGCGTAATTCTTCAGCAGAAGTTGCTGCAAAAAATCAGGTTCAAGCAGTACTGTATTTTCAATACAGTTGCTCATTGCTTTTCGAAAATCAATTTCAATACCTTCGGTATTATGGTATTGTCCGATTTCCGAAATTTTTACTGTTTCTTCGGCAATCTTTATTCTGAATTGGGGATCTTTTAAACTCATTTTATTTATTTTAAATCAATTAATCACCGGCTCATCAGTTTCTCCGCCAGCAACTCACCCACACTTCTCACTTCCAGAAAATCGCCGGCCAGTGCGGGAGCGTTGGGGTGTGTATCGGTAGCAATAATTTTATCCACTACCCCGCTCTGGCGCAGGCGTTCGAGGCCGTTTCCGGTAAACAGGCCGTGTGTGGTAATTACGCTTACTTTCACGGCACCGGCGGCGCGGTAGGCTTTGGCGGCTTCAATAATGGAGCCTCCGGTGCGTATCATATCGTCGTAAATGATTACGTGGCGGCCGTTTACTTCGGCATTTACGCCGGTTACCTGTGTTTCGTTTCCGCTCACGCGGCGTTTATACACGAATGCGGCGGGTACGTGCAGGTCGAGGGCAAGCGACTCAATCCACTTGGCGCGTCCGGCATCGGTGCTGGCAAGCACGAAATCATTTCCGCCAAGATCGCGTGCGGCCTGCATGATTAGTGGCTTTGCGTAAAGATGCACAGCGCGTATGCCCGATTCGAAATAATAAGGCAGGCCCTCGGTGTGTAAATCGACCAGCAAAATGCGGTTGCCGCGTGCAGTGCGCGGCACCGACGAAAACAACAATGCACGCGTTTTGGCTTTCACAATTTCGCCCGGCTTTACGGCGCGTTCCATGGTGGAATAGCCAAAATAAGGCAGCGCCAACGTTAGCGACCGTGCGCCCAACTGCACAATGGCACAGGCCATGTCGAATATTTCGAGTGTTTCGCGGTCGTCTGTGGTGCCGCCGCAAATTACCACATCACGGTCATCAACCGGCGAAAGTATGCGGTGGTAACGTTCACCGTCGGGGAAAGTTTTCTGCTCGCATTCGCCCGCTTCGAGTGTGCCGGTGCCAAGCAGATTCTGTGCGAGATATGCGAAGCTGCTGCTGTGAAAGAGTATGGGCTTCATGGCTCAGTGTGTGGTGCGGAGTGAATTGTTTCTTACCTGGTCGAATGTGTAAGCTGCTTTCACTTCGCCGTTTTCAAATACAGTTACCAATTCGTCGCTGCCGGTTTCGTGTGCTGCGCGTGTGGTGAGTGTGTCGTTTTCGCGCACTAATTTAAGTCGGCCCCGTTTCGAGCGTTTTCCGCTGTCGGTTACGGGATCTTTAAATACGTCGCGTGCTTCGCCGTTTACAATGGCACTGCTGCATTTGAATGCAAACTTCTGCGTATCGCGGTTGAGTTTTTGCAAAAGCCCGCCACCCATGCCAAAGGCCACATTATCGGCCGACCAGCCATGCGTTTTGAGGTTTTCGAGAATATCGCCAATAGAATCATATTCCACGCCGTCGCCCTGAATGACGCGCACATTGGGATGCAGCACCTTGTAGCCTTTTGCATTGACCGTGAAGCCAAATTTTTGGCCCAGAATTTCCACCACACGCAGCACCACCTCTTTAGGCTCGCCCGAATCGGGGCGAACCACCAGCGTGCCTTTTCGTTTCAGTACATCTTCGCGCAGCGTGCCGCCCCAGATATTTTCGCAGGCATTATAAATATCATACGAATCGCTCACCACGGCCACCAAACCTTCGGCATACTGTGTAAGCATATTTCTGTAGGCTTCGGCCTCGTTTGCTTTTCCCCACGAAGTAATAGTGCTGTGTTCGGCCGCAGGAATTGAAAAACCGGCCACCAGTTCGGGCTGATAATGATCCTGAATGCAGGTAAGCGCCGCAATGGTATCGGTGCCTTTGAAATTGATGAGATGCGCCGCACCACCTACTGAAGCCGATTCGACCGACGATACACCGCGGAAGCCAAAATCGTGGAGTTTGAAATCGATGAGTGAAGGATCGCCGGTTTGTTCGAGGTAATCGAGTATGCGGTTGCGTATGGCGCGCGAAAGCGTGGCCACCGTGCAGCCGTACCACACCTGCACGAGCAGTGTTTCGAGAAAATTGGTAAGCCAGAAACAGGCAGGATCGGTATTTTCTACCGTCATCATTACATTATGCACAGGCACCACAGTGCCTTCGGCCACTGCTTTTATGCGCACGGGTAAACGGCCATTGTGTTTTTCGAGAATGTATTCCCAGCCTTCGCGGTAAAATACCGGTTGACCGAAATGCGCATTATAAAGTGCAGCCGCTTCTTCAAGTTTTTCGCGGGTTACCACTTCACCGGCAAGATATTCCTGCAGGTAATATTGTAATCCGAAAAAAGTGACCTCGGGAAAAGCACCGCCGCGCGATTCGAAGTAGCTGTAAATAGAGGTTGTTCCGGCGGGATATTGTTTGGCGTGGCTTACTTTGTAGCTGTCGGTAAGCAGTAAAATGTTGTGGCGTATCATATCAGTTGGTTTCAGGGTTAAAATTGTTTTTGGAGAATGTGAAGCAGTACGTGATGTTCGTTTACCAGTTCATCGGCGCGGAGTTCATTCACGGAAAACCAGCGCAGTTCGGCGATATCGTCCTGTGCATGGGGTTCGCCTCCGGTATAATCGGCTTTGAAGAAGAGTGTAATTATTTTATCCTGTTCGCTGCGGTATCGCCAGTCGTCGATGCGTGCTGAACCGAGGTAAACGGGATTGCCGAGTTTCAATCCGGTTTCTTCTTCGGCTTCGCGCAGTGCGGCTGTTTCGTAATTTTCATCGGCAGGATCGCTGAAGCCGCCTATGAAGCGGAATTTCTGCTGATGAGGTTTACGGCCGAGCAGGACTTCATTGCCTTTTACAATGGCCACATCCACCGTGGGAAATACCTTGGGGTATTGGTTGTAGGCCGCATAAATTACACCGGCGCGGAAGTCGGCTGTGGTGCGTACTTCGCGGCTTACTTCTTTGCGAAGTTCGGTGCCGGAGAATGCGCCAAACTGGCCCAGGTCGGCGGTTTGGAAGTGGCCGCAGTAATAGCGTATAAAGTTATCGCGTCCGCCATAAAGCAGTACGCTTCCTACGGGGCATGCTTCGCGGATGCGTTTGTCGAGTTCGAGACTCCATTCGTGATCGGACGACATATCGGGGATGGAGAGCACCGATGCTTGCGGGAAACGTTCGAGCAGCATGGCTTTGCGTGCCACAAAGTCGAGCGGGTTGTTGCGTGTAACCAGTGCGGGCGAAACGCCGAGGAAAATCACAATGCGTTTGTGAATGGCTGTAACGCTTTCGATGAGGCGAATGTGTCCATCGTGAAGCTCATTTACCTGAAAGCGGCCAACGAGAACGCCGATGTCGTGTGAGGAGGTTTCCATAATTTCAGAGTTCGAAGTGAAATCCCTGGCGAGAAAGTTCTTTGTATTTTTTTGCGTTGAAACGGTAGAGTTGTGCGGGTCGTCCGCTTCCGGCCGTAACTTGTTCGTCGCAGGCATCGAGCAGGTTCATGGCGAGAATTTTTTTGCGGAAATTTCGTTTGTCGATGCTTTTGCGGAGAATGGTTTCGTAGAGGTGCTGCAATTCGCTGAGTGTGAATTTGGGCGGCAGAAGTTCAAAGCCCACGGGCTGCCAGCGGAGTTTTGCAGCGAGACGGTCCAAAGCCGTTTGCAGAATTTCGGCATGATCGAAGCCGAGTGCGATTCTGGATTGTACCAGTTTCCATTGAGCTTCAACGGTATCGCGTCCGGCCACGGGTTCAATATCCATGCTTTTCACGAGGGCAAAGTAGGCAATGGAAATAATCTGTTCGCGCGGGTCGCGGGCGGGATTGGTGAAAGTGTAAAGCTGTTCGGCCCAGATTTTTTGTATGCCGGCTTTTTCGAGCAGCAGGCGTTTCAACGCCTCATCGCCCGATTCGCCCTGATGCAGAAAGCCGCCGGGCAATACCCATTTTCCGGCAAAAGGCTCCACGCCACGCTTAAGCAGCAATACATGCAATCCCTCGGGCGAGTAGCCGAATACGACACAGTCCACAGCTATTGCAGGGCGGGGAAATTGATAGGTATGCGAGGCTGCACACATAACCGGGTGGATTATTTGATGACAAAGGAAAGTACAATTTCTGAGCCGACAAAATTTTTAGTGTATTTTTTACACTAATTAATTTTTTTTCTATTTTTGAGCCATCCAACCAATATTAACCTCTAATGAAACGCTCCATTTTATTTGTTAGCTGTCTGGCATTCACCGTTGTTGCACAGGCACAACAGGGTGTGGAACCCGACAGTCTACATTTGCAAGGCGATACACTTATACGTGATAAAAAACTGGACGAAGTGGTAATTCTCACCTATCGCGGACAAAATTCGGGATTAAGTAATTCGAGTATTCTTTCGCTGAAAGATATTGAACAAAATTATACCGGCCAGGAACCGGCAGCACTTCTTTCGCAAACACCGGGCATAAACTGGTACAGCGACGGAGGCCATAGCACGGGTTATACGTATATGCGCATACGTGGTATTGACCAGACAAGGATAAATTTTATGCTCGACGGAGTTCCGCTCAATGAGCCGGAAGATCAGGGAGTGTATTTCAGCAACTATCCCGATTTCTTAAACAGTGTGAACAGTATATCTGTACAGCGGGGTGTAGGAATAAGCGGCAATGGCATGGCTTCTTTGGGCGGTTCGGTAAATTTTGAATCGGCTTCATTAACCGATTCGGCATATACCAGTTTGCAGGCAAGCGGAGGTTCGTGGCTGAGCGGGCGAATGAGTTCGGAGTTTTCGTCGGGTGTGCAAAGAAACGGTTTGTCGTTGTACGGGCGTTTTTCGGCTTCCACCACGGAGGGTTTCAGAGATCATTCGGGCAACAATGGTGGTTCGTTTTTTCTGAGCAGCAGGTATGCTCACCAACGTGGGGTGCTAAAAATAACCGGATTTGCGGGCCGTATGCGCAGTCAGATGAGCTGGCTGGCTGTTCCGCAATCGGCTATTAATAATTCTGTAACCACCAATATAAACTCAATAGCCGAAGCTGATGCGTTTAACCAGCAGCTTGCAATGGTTCAATACACGCGGATGCTTAAAGTAAGGGGAGTAGTTTTTGCCACTGCTTATTACAACCGTATTGAAGGAGGTTATTCGGTTCCGTTTGGCAGCGATTTTTATGAGTTCAATGTGGCCTCGTCTATGTTTGGCTCGTTTGTTAATTACAACCTGCAACTGGGTAAATATATGCTGCGGGGCGGGCTTCATGCCAGTTATTATTTCAGGGATCATTTTCTGCGCGATATACCTGACATATCAAGAGTGTTCTACAAAAATCGCGGCATAAAATCAGAGTTAACTGCATTTGTACGTGCCGAGCGTGAAACCGCCAAATGGCTTACCTATACCGATGTACAACTGCGTACGGTGCAGTTCAGCTACATTGCCGATCCGCAGTATGGTGGCAACCTTAATCCGCTTTCGTGGGTATTTCTTAATCCGAAAATTGGTGCCGAGCGGAAATGGCGAGAGAAATTAATTGCCTATGCCTTTATCGGTTTTGTATCAAGAGAACCAACGCGAAACGATTTATTTGCAGGGGCCGATAATCCCGATACCTCGCGAATTAATCTGTTAAACAGCCGGACAGTGGTTTATCCCGAATCGGTACTTGATTTTGAGGCCGGAGTGAGGGTAATAAAGAAGAAAGTAAGGGCAACGGTAAATTTTTACTGGATGCAGTTCAACAATGAAATTGCTGCAATTGGCCAGCTCAGCAATATTGGCTTACAGTTGCGCGAAAATGTAAGTTCGAGTTTCAGAAGAGGATTTGAACTTGAACTTCGTGCCACACCATTTCCGAAGTGGGAGTTTATGTGCAGCATGAATGTTTCTCAGAACCGGATTGAGTTATTTACCGATTTTGACTCCACCCAATACCGGAATGTGGTTCCTCTTTTAACCCCGGCCATGCTGGGTTATAGCCGGATTAGCTATCAGTGGCGAAAAAACATTGCTATAGAACTCAATGCGCAGGGACAAACAAAATCTTATCTCACCAATAGCAACAAACAAAATCTGATTACTCCTGCTTTTATAATTGCAGGTACAGCCGCAAATTTTCAAGTTACCCGAAATTTCAAAGCCGCTGTAATGGTAAATAATATATTGAATACGCGTTATTCTACTTCGGGATATGCCATAGGCAATGAGCGGGGACTGTATGCCATGGCCGGAAGAAATTTCTTTACCACACTAACCCTCACTTTCTGAACAATGCTTTATCTTGAAATAACGGCTGTAGTATTCAGTCTGCTCAGCGTCTGGTTTTCGGTAAACCGGAATGTATTAACCTGGCCCACGGGTATAGCCGGTGTAATTGCTTATTTCATTCTCTTTTATTATCAAAGACTCTATGCCGATACGTTGCTTCAGGTAATATTCTTTATTCAGGCAATTTATGGCTGGAATAACTGGGGGGAAAACTTAGACAAGGAAAAAGAGATAAAGCCGGAAGTAATGTCGAAAAACCTGCGTGTGCTTTTTTCGATATTAATTGTGGGTGTGTGGATCATCACGGCACTGTTGTTAATCATGTACACCAAACCCAATATTCCCTGGGCCGATTCGGCGGCTTCCACGCTGAGTATTTTTGCGAATCTTTTATTAGCCAGGCGCAAAATAGAAAACTGGGTGCTTTGGATAATGGCCGACCTTATTTACATTGGTATATTTGTGTACAACGAAATGTACCTTTCGGCATTTACCTATTTTGTTTTTCTCATTATGGCCACGGTGGCGCTGTTTTCATGGAAAAATTCACTTACCGAAAAGGCTTCCTCCTAGGTAAATTTATGCCCCTTCACAACGGGCATCTTTACCTGATAGAAAAGGCTTTGGAAAAAGCAGAATTGCTCACCGTACTTGTGTGTACCACCCGGCGCGAGCCCATTAACGGCGAACTGCGCTACCACTGGATGCGCGAGTGTATGAGCAACCGGCCACGCGTAAAAGTAATACACGTTACCGACGAGGTTCCCTCCTACCCGCATGAGCATCCTGATTTTGCAGCGATATGGACAGCTCTGCTGAAACGATATATTGATGCCGCCACTGAAGTGGTATTTACCTCAGAAGAGTACGGCAATGACATTGCTTCGTGGCTTTCCATTGCGCACTGTTGTGTGGATCCTGAGAGAAACCACGTACCGGTTTCGGCCACTGAGGTGCGCAATAATCCGGTAAAGTTTTGGGAATTTATTCCTCCTCCCGTGCGCCCGCATTATGTACAGAAAATTGTTCTTACCGGCCCCGAATCGACCGGTAAAACAAGTTTATGTGAGGAGCTAGCTGCGCATTTCCACACCGTTTGGGTGCGCGAATACGGGCGCGAGTATTTTCTGGAGAAAAACGGGAAACTCGATGCGGGCGATTTTTTTCATATCGCCCAAAAGCAAATTGAGCTTGAAAATGAGGCAGCCCTGCGGGCAAATAAAATATTGATTTGTGATACCGACCCGATGGTAACCGCCGTATGGAGTGAAATATACCTGCGTGAAATTCCCGAAAAGCTGCTGCAAACTTCCATTGAACAGCAATATAGTTTGCATTTGCTTATGGATATAGATATACCTTGGGTAAACGACGGTACACGCGAGTTTCCCGCTCTCAGGCAATGGCATTTTAACCGGCTTGAACAGGAACTGATACACCGGCAGCGTAAGTTTGAACGCATTGGCGGAAGTGGAAGCGAACGCACCCAAAACGCCATTGCGGCCATTGAGAAACATCTCGGTATTAAAAGCTAAAACAGGCTTTATTTTTTAGTCTTTAGTATTTATTACACAATCACCAACCTGTCTTACATTTACATCATGCGAACTCTCATTCTCTTTTTCATACTCTTCCCTACCCTGCTGCACGCACAGCACGAATGGAACCGTGTAAAACCGGTAAGGATGGCCGCACCTGTATGGCAAGGCCCCGCACCCAAATTAGCTTCCGGAGCTGTTGCTTTAAAACATATTTTTGTCAACCGAAACCAATATAACGATCCAAAAGAATGGATGAAGGAAAATAATCTCCCTGATTATTTCTGGTCTTTACCAAACGATTCACGGCAACAACACAATACAATTCCCGCCACATTTCCCTTATATTTCAATAACAACGTTGTTACCAGTGCCTGGCACAACAAAGGCATCGTATATTATGTGTACAGCGATTCATTGCTGTTTGTGGCCGACTCGGCTTCAGGCGAGGTAATATGCGCTTACGATTTTGGTGCTTACCTTATTAGTCCCCAATACATAAAAGCCGATGAGCCATATATTAAACAGTCGATACGGTTTGCGCTTCTTTATGATTCGGTGTTGTATATGACGAATTACCACAATACCTACTCACATAGCACTGCACAGCAAAATGCCTATATCACTGCAATTGACATTCGGACGCATACTGTGAAATGGAGATCCAATGCATTAATCAATAACTCGCCAATATTTGCTATTTATAAGAATTATCTGATTTGCGGCTACGGTTTCAGCTCAGAGCCTGATTTTATCTATATACTGGATAATAATAACGGAAAAGTAGTAAGCAGTTTTCCGGTAAAAACGGAACCACAGATGATTTATGTGAAAGGCATAAAACTTTATTTACTAATATCTAATGAGAATTATGAATACGAACTGATTCTTTAAAACGATAAACACAGGTAGTCCATACTGCGGAAATTGACAACGGACTTTACGCCCTTAATCCGTTATATTAAATTTAATCTTTGCCCCATCGGGCAAATTTTTAATTTGCTGTGCCAGTTCGCCCCTGAATTTCATGAGTTCAATTGTATCGGCTGCATAAAGGTTGTTAAGTTCAAACGCACCGCCGGCTACAAACGGAATTTTGGGTGCCAGTCTTTTTCCGGCGGGCAATGGGCCGTGTTTTTTTTGCCAGGCTTCGGCCAGCGGCCAGCCGGTAAGTACTTTATCATCGGCCAGAATTAGTGTGGCCCATTGTTCCATGCTGTGGGCTATAAATTCTAATTGCCCCGTTTCGGCATCCATAGTGAAAATACGGTTATCGAGTTCGGCAAAGGGAAAGCCGAAAATGTCGTGTGCAAAAAAAACTATTCCTTCGGGCAGCAGGCCTTTCCAGGTTTGTTTCCAATGTTCGTTTGCGTTGTAATGAGTAAGACTGAATCCCACATCGCTGTAAGGGAAAATATGCAGGGCATTGTAAAAATTCATCCAGCCGTTGCGGTGGTTGAGCAACTGTGTAATGCCCGGCGGCAAATTGCCGGGCAGCGGGGTATCCGACAATTCTGCCGAACCTATTGAAACCAATTTAGCTATTGCACTTTTCACTCTGCCAAATTAATCATTAACGCTATACGGTGTATATGGGCATCTGCACTTCCTGGCTACATGCGAGTGCGTCGCTCATGATAAGTTGTTTACGGCTTTTTACCTGGGAGTTCTGCCACAAGGGCAATTCGTTTGTTCCGGGGCTGATGCGTTGTTGGCTTTGCGAGTATGTGCCGGACACTGTTACTTCGGTTTCCCAGCAAAGACTGAAATCTGTTGATACTTCAAGCTCGTGTACGGCCATCCAGCAATATGTTTGAGGGGTTGTGCCCTGCGAGGTAAAAGTTGCCGAAGTGAAATCGCTGTATTCTTTGTGTTGAAATTGTTGGGCTTCGTTGGGCTGGTGTATCTGCTGAATGCTTGTTTTAAGTGCTTCGGGCCAGTGTGCAGGCAAATTGTGTGATTGCGTGATTGTGGTGGTATTGGTTACACTGCCGTTTCCAATTACACGCGGGTGAAACTGTGCCTGAATTTGCAACTGTTGTTCGTGTTTTATCACCGTAAGCTGCACAATATCGTGATGCGGAATAAGTTCCTGCTTTACCGCGAACAAAGGCGCATCGGTTTCGAGCAAAATCCGGCAAAGCGCATAGTGTGTATTTTCATCGGAAAAAATAATTGCCGAACCACTGTGTGTGATCTGCAACTGATGAAGCAACGGTGCGCCGGTGAGCTGAAATGTATAGGGCCTTTTCTGCACAGGCATGGCACGAAATGCAAACTCACTGAGCAGGTTTATTCCCGGAATTAATTGCGCGGGAGTGTCGAGTGCCTGATGATGAAGCTGTATGGCATTGCGCAGAATAAGCAGTTTCAGTGCGTCGGCGCGGTTGGCGGGAAGCAGTGGACTTTCGGGCATCTGGCGGAAGTAAACTACTTTGTACACGTTTTGCCCGTTTACCTGCCAGCCGCTTATCATGGCTCCCACTGAACTTACTAAGCTGGATATGCCGGTAGTTTCGGCCACGGCGCGGAGTTGTGCTTCGGTTGCATTCATAATACCGAGCGACTGGTGCGTGGCGGCTGCCTGTGTTATCCATTGGCTTATCCGGGCCGGCGTGGTTTGCGGATTACAGCAACAGAACCAGTCGTAAGCATCAATCGGGGCATTGTCGTTGCAGTATTCCACACTGCCCAGCCTGTTCAGTAGCTGTGCGAAATACGCATCGGGTTTTCCGGTTACTCCTATCTTTTTGTGTGCCATTTTTTAGCCGGTAAAAAACCGAAACCGTTTGACGAATTACAAACGGTTTCGGTGATTGAAGTATTACTGATTGGGAGGAGTAACAGGGCCTTTCATGGCTGTAAGCTGCACCAGATCCACTAAGCCGGAACTCATTGTGGGTTGTTGTGTATTGCTGCTGTTGCTGCAATTCGTAACAGGATAACTCGGCCCGTAAGGGTTGCTGCAAACTGTTGTGTCGCAATACTGCTGATTACCGCCAAAATTAATATTGAACCTGATATTTACCGGATAACTGCCGCCTATGGCGGGTGTGGCATCGATAGAGCAAATATTTACCGATTCGAGTGTGGCGGATAATGCGGGGTTACTATTGCGGTTGTTGTTTTGGGGCTGCGCAAAACTAATGCCCATAGTTCCATTGGAAGGATTATCGAGATTACTGATGGCAAACGAACTGATATTGGGATTGGTGGAGCTGTTGAACTGGCGTGAATACACCGGGTTGAAATTTACTACCTGCATATTCCCGCCATTGTTTACATACATCTGAAACACGGTGCCGGAAGGCACACTGTCGGTAATGGTGGTTTGTCCGGCAGAGGCATTGGCCGGTGAGGAAGAAAAAACGCTTAATCCCTGCACGTTCTGGCCCGAATTGTTGAGAATATTTGAAGATACCTGAAAGTTAAACCATTGCTGCCATACATAAGAAAACGAGCAGGAACCGCAACTGGGCACGTTAAAGTCGCTAAAATACAACTGCTGGGCGGGCTGCATGTTGGTATAACTTGTGACAATAATAAACCAGAAACGTCCGGGGCTTCCCTGCACGGGTTGCGGCCCCACGCCTGAATAATATACGTAAATGGTAGGTTGTACGGTAAAAGAAATGGTAGGCGAGTTTTTCAGATTGGAAGCAACGATTGAAAAGTTTTTGGGTGGAACGGTAATGATTCCGTAAGGAGATTCTGAAAATGTGGGAATGAGTAAATTGGTTACCGGCGGATCGGCACTGCGTGTGCTTTTTTTCTTTGAAGAGTTGGACGACTGAAGCGTTTCGTCAGAAATCTGAGCGGCAATGCCCTGCTGCATCATGCTCAGTTCTACCTGTTCTACTGTTAATCCTCCGGCAGTTATCTGATCGCTCATAGGCGAATAATCGGGCATATAGCGAAGCTGGGGAACAAGCAGGCCGCCCGAAAGTGTGGTCATGTTCAGTAATGCACCAATGGAAGCGGAAACCGGTGTAATTCCGGTGGCAGTAATCAGACTTTGTTGCTGGGCGGCAGTCATGGAAGTTACACCAAGCGAAAATTTTGCATTCAGTGCTTTGGCAACCAAATCATCAAAATTTCCGTTGAAATTGGTACCATTTACGGCTACCATCTGGTAATCAGACAACCCGCTATCGCTGGTTGACACTGTCACATGTCCGAATTGTTTCAGCATGTTGGAAACATCGTCAGACGACGAATTGATATACAGAATTTTCATTTTCAGATTGTTTTTATGTTTGAACTGATTGAATAAAAGAGTGAATTAAGGCACCACATTGAACCATACCCTTGACCCGTCGGGCCAGATTCCACCATTGTTGGAGTATCTGAGAAACGAGCCAAAGTATGATCCGCTGCCGCGGTTATCCCACTGGGCAATGTAGCGTATGCTGGCTCCCGAGCCACCTTCCCAGAACATGGCGGGCGGGTATTCGTCGCGGTCAAATCCGGAGATGGTTTTCCAGCCGGCCAGCGACTGACGGCGATTCATGCGTGCGCCGCTTCGGTCGATAGTGAGTACTTCGGGGTGGCCTGCATTTTGTGCGTCCTCAATATGATCGGCCGATTCGGGCCAGCGCGACCTTGAAATTTTTACTTCCACATCGTAAGCATTACCACTGGGTGTATAGCATACGTTGTGAACGAGTACGCCATCGGCTCCCACAAAATAAGTGTGGCCGTTTTCCACTTCTATGTTATATACGGTGTGTGTGCGGCCGGTTGTATATACATAGCTTACCAATACGGTTTGCGAAGTATTTGTGCGCAACACATCGCCGGGGCGTAATGCGCTGGCGGTACACCATCCTGCGCGGGCTGTCCAGAAAGGATGCTCGCCGGTGGTGTGCAACTGGCCGGAAGTGGTAACCACAATTACTTCCTGCACCTGCTCGCGTGTAAACGTGCGTGTAACGCGCTGCTGCTGCACGGTTCCGTCTTCGGCGGTTGACAAAACCATATCGCCGGAGCGCAGCAGTTCTATTTTCTGCGTGCCTGTGGGCGTGGCCACCGTTGTACCGGCTGCAAAACACTGGGCCTGTTGTGCGCTTATGCCTTCGCCTTCAAATTCGGCAATTTCCATGGCTTCGTTTTCGCCGGTTTCGCGCATGCACAGCCGTGCCGCCGACGATTCGCCGGCCTCCTCTCCTATTACTTCGGCGGCTTCGGCTTCGGCCCTTATTGCGGCGGAGCCTGCCTCAAACAGTGCGCCTGCCCCGGCTGTGGCAAAACCCATTGCAGCGCCCACCGCCTGCTGTATGCCGAAATCTTTCCAACTGAAATCGTCGTAATGCGTGGCCGTATAAATGAGCCCGTTTATACCTGCACCTATCAACGTTTCGCTCACCATAGACAAAGCACCATCCGATAAAATGCCTATGGCAATGCCCGCGGCAATTTCCAGCACATCAATTACCAGCGAAGTAAACCACGAGAAAAAGCTGTGCCCGGTTGGGTCGATACTGTTTTGCGGATTGTTGGCCAGATAGGCATATCTGTTCATTACATCGGCCGATGTAAGTTCGCTGCCCAACTGCGAATCGGGTGTAATAAAGCGGCACAGCAACGGATCGTAATACCGGGCGTTATAATAGTATAGCCCCGAATTGTAATCGTATTGTCTGCCGGTGAATTTATTGGTGAAATTATCCTGTCCACTGATTAGCATTACCTGCCCGAAAGCCGAATATGTAACCTGCGCAGAAAGTGCTCCGGTTCCACCCGTAGTAATGCTGGTGCTGGTAACCTGGTCCTGATGAAAAAACAACGACCCCGGCGAGGCCACACTGGCTATGGTTGGCCCCGAAAACACCTGTGCAAACACACTGCTCTTATCCTGAGCAAACGACGAGGCATAAAACGAAAACGCAAAAAACAATGCCGGTGCCAAAGGCCGGAGCAAATGGCTGACATATTGCACCGAGAAAAACGAATATGCTTCTCCGCTTTTGCGGCGGCGGCGTGTGCTGCGGATAAAGTGTATTATAAACCACAAATTAACCAGCAGTAATAAAGCCCAGGCCACACTGCTTCGCACAGTTGCATTTTCCCAAATTTCACCGCAGTAATACAGGAAATTATTCAGCCCGGTATTGTTTTGCTGAAGGTGCATCCAGCTTTGCATTCGTTTCTCGTGAGCCTTTTGTTTGGGAGCCGCAGCAGAAATGTCCTGCGAAACGGTGCATACAATTCCGTTGGGGCCGCTTATTGTTTTACTCACCAAACCGCTGGTACGCGAGCTGTTGGTGTAGTAAATGGTATAATTCGGACTTACATATAATGTGTATGCACCTGTCTGAACATTGGTTTGTGAGAGGCGGTTTCCGTTGGCATCATACTTAAACTGAAGTTGCTGGGTGCCGTTTTGTTTTATTTCGGTGAGGTAATTTCCGTACTGATAAGTGTATTCCTGCTCCACGCTTCCGTTTTTGCGCTTTATCATATTTCCAACGGCATCGTAAGTCATCTTCAGCACGGTATCGGTGCCGTTTAAGCCATACATCATCTTATTGCCCGAATTGATATAGCGCAACTGATTTCCGGTGAGCATATTTCCACCGCCATCATACGTAAAGCTGGTTGACGATCCGCCCACGTTTGCGCTCAGTACACGCCCGGCGGCATCATAGCCGAAGCTGCGGCTCTGGGTCGTTTGCTGGCCAATTATTTGCGATACATTGAAGGTTTTGGTCCAGGTAAGCGAATCGTTGAGCAATACCGATCCATTGGCGGCATTTACTATATGACGCTGCAGGAAACCGCTCGAAGACCATGAATATTTTTCGGAAGTTCCATTGCCAAAGGAATAAGTACCCGGCTTGCCAAACGGATTATAACCCGAGTAACTTGCCGCGGTGGATGTGGTGGCCGAAACCGCATCGTACAGCACAATTTTCTGCATATCGCCGTTGCTGTTGTAGCCGTAGGTAATCGTTGAGCCGTCGGGATAGGTAAATACCGAGGGCTGATGGTTGGGTGTATAGGTTTGCAGCGAAGTGTAAGTGGTATTGTTGTCCTTTAGCTGAATATAGTTTACGTTGTTATAATTATCATAAGCATAATTATAGGTAAACCCATTGTTCATGGTCACCTTTGTAAGGTTCGATAAGCCGTTGGGTACCGAAGCATCATCGTAAGTATAGCTTACCACATTTCCATCGGAAGTGGAAGATTGTATGCGTCGGCCCAGCGCATCGAGTTTATTGGTAAGTGTTTTTCCGTTGCTGTATTGCTGCATAATGGTACGCAGCGAATCGTTGTAGGTGTATGTGGTAGTGCCCAGCGTTGGATCTTTGTAAGTAAGACGCTGACCAAGTCCGTTGTAGGTAATAACCGATTGCTGCGAGAGTGGATCACTGCTTCCTGTAACTCTTCCGGTTACGTCGTAACTGTATGTGGTAACGTGTCTGGTGGCATCGGTATAGGAGGAAATGAGTGGCTGGTTTTGTATCCAGGCATAATCCATTTTCACCCTCGACGAATCGCGTGTGCCTGCGGCCTGCAATACTTCGGTATGAAGTATGCCGTTGTAGGTGTAAAGTGTAACCGAGCTGTCGGTGTTGCCTGCGGGCACAACCAATCTTGTTAACTGATCGGCCGAATTATATACACGGGTTGTCCAGCGGGGCTTAGTGGTGGAGCTTCCGCTAAAGTAGGGTGTTGATTCTTTTATTGTACGGCCCTTGCTGTCGAGTACCATCTCGGTGTTGGTGAAAAGCCCCGAACCGGTTCCGCCCGATGCCACTCTTACCAGCCTTCCCAAACCATCCTGATAGTTTGAAACGGTTTTCCAAAGCCCTTTCCACGTAATGAGTACCTGTGTGTTTGTGATGTATCCTATGTTTCCGTTGGTGGTATAAGTGGTTTTGGAAAGTGTATCCATTGCACCGGTGGAGTCGGGCCCGAATGTGAAAATGTTGCGGCCGAATGCGTCGTACTGCATCCGTGTAACTTTTCCGTTTGCATTGGTAATACTGGTTTGCTGCCCGTTGCGCATATCGTAGGTAAACGACGAGGTAAGGCGGCGGCCGCTTACATTGGCGGGCTGAATAATGGTTTTTACAAACGTTTTGAATGTATCGTCATACATCATTACCGTACTGTCGCCGAAAATTTTTACGGCTGTCCGGTTGCCATACCTGTCGTACGAGTAGCGTTGGGTTACCCAGTCATTGCTTTGTACCCACCTGCTTTCCGATTTGAGCTCGTTGTTCTGGGGGAAATAGGCATACTTGTTTTGTGTAATCATCTGTGTCGAACCCGAATCAGACGATACCACCTGAAGCACGGGCAACCCGAAAATCCATTTCTGTGCGTTGTTCTGAAATTGCTGCTTGGTGTAAGTAATTTTCGTTCCGGTTTCTTTCATCCACGAAACATTACCATAAGTATCATACTGATAATCGTTACCAAATGTGGTTGCAGGCTTGTTGGCTGCATAGCTTACAGAACGCGTTTTACGCATGAGTACCTGCTTTACCTGTGTGGCATTGGAAACGGTGGATACGCTGTAGTATTCGCTGGTAAGCATTGAAATGAGTGCATTCGATGCCAGGTCATAAATGCGGGTAGTATCGTTTTTACCCGTAAACGGAAATTGTTGCAGGTAATGTGTGGTTGAATATGCCCCGGTGCTTTTATCTGTAGTAATACGCTGCGCAGGCCCAAGCCAGCCGTAGCCCGAAAAATCGTAGAGCGCCGAAGCATATTTGAATGAAAAGGGATAAGAGCCTCCATAACCATCGCTTTGCGTATAGCCCGATACTACGTGCATGGGAAGCACTTCCTGCACCACGGGAAAAGAAGCTCCATATACTCCATTTCCGCTGCTGCTGCTGCTTCCTGCAGGAGTGGCTCCTCCGCCCGACTGATTCACCAGCCGGTTTACACTCACCTGCATATTATTGTTAATCGTTTTGCTGTACACCGAAGGATTGGTAAGCGGCAGGTAAGTAACCTGAACATTTCCGCCAATGCCATTGTTGAAGAAATTGGCCAGATCGGGAAAAATGCCATTGGCCAAAAGTGTGTAGGGCTGCTGCTGGCTGTTTCCCGAAGGAGCAAAGTTTACCACATCGGTTTTTGCATCGCCGTTAAGGTCGGCAGTGATAATGCCAAACTGCAGCCAGTTGGCATTGGCCAGCGGCAACTGCGCCTGTTGCTGCAACGAGTACCCCGAAGAGACCAGCGACACTACGCGCTGTTTCTGCTGACTGTCGGCATACGAATACACCATATCAGTGCGGCCATCGCCGTTCACATCGCCGGGCATTAATGTGCCCATCTGCGATTTGGAATATGCCGGGCCCCTTCCGCCGGCCACATAGTTTAGTCCGGTGCTGTTGTAAAGCAAAATGCGCACACTGTCGCTCACCGAAGTAAGGGCAATATCGGTAAGATGATCGCCGTTAAAATCGCCGGGCAACACACGGGCCAGGTTGGATGAGGATGTGGTGTTGATTGCTGCGGCAGTAGTATCGAGCGATGTTCCCTTTGAAATAAGCGGACGCAACACCATTCGCTGTGTTTGCGAATTGGGATAGGCATACACCAGATCATTCATCGGATCGTTATTCACTTGCGCCGGAATGAGTACGGGTGTTGACGAATAACTGACTATACGTGTGGCCACCGTGGGCTGTGCCGAAAATGTGGTCCCGGTGGAAAGCAATACCGAATATTGCAGCTTATTTCCGGTGGCCTGCGAAGGGTAAACGGCATCCGAGCGTCCATCTCCGTTTATGTCCAATGGCACTATTCCCGAAGGTGTGCTGTAGCAACTTATTGAAGTGGTAGTTGTGGTTTGCGCGCTAAAATTGGTGCCGTTTGAAAGCAGCACGGTATAAGCTAATTTCGAGTTGCTTGCATTGGAAAACAATACAAGATCAATCATTCCATCGCCATTCACATCCATCGAGCGAAGTCCGGAGGGGCTGCTGTACTGGTTCAACTGTGTATTCTGAATGGAAGCCGTCCCCAGCGTAGATCCGTTTGAAAGGTAAATAGCAAGCATCAGTTTGTTTTGCTGGCTGCTTCCGCTGCCCTGCCAGGCCTGCACCACATCGGTATATCCGTCGCCGTTTACATCCATAGGCAGGTTTTGTGCAGTTTGAGGCACAGTCTGCACCGAAACCTGTTGCATTGCCTGCCAGAGACCGCCCGAAGTATTGGCCTGCCACGCACAACTTATGGGAGGCAGGCATCGGCCGGCGGCATCGCATTGCATTACTCTTTCGAGTATGCTTTTGCCGGTAGCCGCACTCTGCGAGTAAGTTAATTTGTACTGATTTACGAATTGTGTTCCCACGTAAGTGGAAATGAGCGAAAGCCTGTTTAGCCACGATGTACGCACACCGCCCACGTACTGCGAAGTGGTGTCGGGGCGCGATTCGTAGGAGAAGCGTACATAACGCAGGGTGTTGAGTCCATTGTTAATGGTATAGCTTATCTGCAAAGGATAAAGGTTGCTGTTAAGCGAATCGGCTGTATAGTCAATTTGCATGGCGTTGCCATTCAAATCGGTAATTTTCGTAAGTGCCCATCCGCGTTTGGTATTGCTTCCTCTAATGGGAATACCGCGCGAAAACTCACGTACAAGGCCGTTTCGCATTTGCACTTTAAATCGGCAGTAGCCACTACCGCAGCCGTTGTAAGCCGTAACCTGCGACCAGCTTTCGATATTGGTACGAAACACTGCACTGTCGGAAGTGGCGGTTCCGCTTACCCGTATAAGCCGCTGCCCGTCGAGCTCGTACTGATCGGCAGAGGTCATGGTGATGCCCGAAAAAAAGCCGTCGTTGGCCATGGTATTTCCGGTACGCGAAATCATACCCAGCCCCATCAATTGCCAGCCGGTGCCAGTATAACCGTTCTGCACCAGCGACTGGTAGGCAAGCGTTAAAGAAGGCATCATTTGGGCAGTTCCGGGCGGCACATCAATGGGTATGGAGTAAAGCGCCATACCATTGCTGTTTACATCAAACGACGATGCGGTAACACCCGAATATGCACCGGGAGTAAACGCCGCAGTACCATTTGCAGTAGCTGAAAGCGTTTGTTCAGACTGCGGCATGGTGAACCACCAAACGATTGCTGCGAGTAAAGGAAATGCGAGGAGGTAATTCCGGTTTTTCATTCGGGTGAAGAATTGAGAGTGTGCGAAAAGAGGTTTTTGGAATGATATAACTCAATACTTTAATAATTATACCACACAAAAAACAATGCTTTTTTTGCTAAACTATGTTTCAGTCCCTCACTCTTGCAAGCGTCTGTTCATTATTTAAAATATTCGGGTATTATTACGCAGGAAGAAATACGGGGTTGGCAGGTAATAGTACCTGAGTAGAAATTCGATAATCAGAATTCAGCAGTGTAAAATAAATGTATCTGAGGTTAATTTAAATCCTCAATTTGACTTTACAAGAGCAATATTTCTTGGGTAATAATCTTCCTTACATTCAAACCGGCCAATATGTTTTGTATATCCGTCGCAAGAAATTATAATTCTCAACCGCACACCAGGCGTAGTATCAAGATCCACCCGTACATGCCCGTTTGCTCCCGACAAGAGCGACGATTTCATCATTTCGGCTTCATTGTACCACACAGTAGCCACCGCACCCTGCAACGGTGAGCCGGTAGAAGCGTCCACCACAATAGCATCAAACCGGGCGCGCGGGGCAGTAGCTGCGCGGGAGGAAACCGCATTATTGCTCTGCGAATTTTTGTTGTATTCTTCCTGTAGTCTCGCCGCTTCAGATTTCGACAAATGATTGCCGGAGAAATAGAAGTACGCAAGCCCTGCGGCAAGTAATAACATCACAAGCCACACCGGCCGCAGTTTCCTTTGTCTGTCCTGTTTCTTAAAATGAGCAATGGCATTACGCAGTTTTTCGCGTTCGGCAGCATCTTTCCAAAGTACATAGTGATATTCCGAAAGCTCATCGGGTGGCTTAACCAATTGGTACAACACCGGAATTATTCGCAGCTTGCTTTTCTTCGATTGTGTGAGTGCGCGGTGAAGTTCTTCTTTCACATACCCTTGTGCAAGAATGAAATTGGGCGTGGTAAGAATAAGCACCGCATTGGAACGATCAAGATCGCGCATGGTTTTTACCGGCCAATGATCGCCGGGCATTATTTCGTACTGATCCATCCATACACGGTAGCCCCAGGAGGTGAGTTTTTTGTAGATGGTTTTGGCCAGCTCTTCATCGAGGCGGGAATAGCTGAGGAAGATGGTGTATGGTTTAAACAGCATAGGCATGGGAGCGTAATTGAAGCTACGTTGCAGGAAACTATTTTTCAGAAATATCCTTTACCGGGTGGACGATAATTTCGCCGCGGAGGAGTGTTTTTCTTTTTCTGCGATTTTTTCCACCAGTAAAGCCCGCCGGCTACAAGCGAAGCCAGTGTTAATCCGCCCACAATTAATCCGGCATCCAGATTTTCTGAAATCTTTTTCAGTTTAATGCGAAGCGAAGATTTGCCTTTACCATCCCAGTATTCAGTATGGTATCCTGCAATTTCGGCCGGGAGCTGCACCGGCATTATGCAAATGGGAATAACTTCCAGCAGCCCCTCGTCGGCCAATTGAAGTGCCTGTTGAAATTCTTCATACACCGTGCTGCGGCTATTAACCGAATGCGGAGAAATGATGAGCACAACAACCTGCGACAGTTGTAGTTGCTTCATGCTCTTTTTCCGCCAACGGTCGCCGGGCAAAATATCGGCATAATCAATAAACGGCTCACAACTACAGTCGCGAATAAATTCGCAGATTTCCCTTGCCGCAAGCTGGTCGCGGCGATCGTAGCTGATGAATACCTGAGGTGCAGTAACTGTTGACATGGTACGTATTAGTGTAAGTGCTGGTAATACTACCGGGGAAGCAATTCAATAATTTCATCCACCAGTTCTTGCCGTTGCGAAGCAATCACTTCGGCTTGTTTGCGCATTAACAGTTCGTTCAGATTTCGCTTTGAATACCGGCTGTTAAGTGCGGGCAGTGAAATATCGGTGGCATGAGGCTGCCCGTTCACATAAATCATCAACGCACTTTCAGTAAATACATATTCATCGCCATATCCGTAAGATTCAATGGCCGTAGAATCAATACTTATGGTCAATACAATTGGCGCATCATAACCAAGTGTGTAACCTGTTTCCGATTCAATACGTTTGCGCTCGGCCGGAAGCAGGCTGAAATTTCCGGAGGTTTGAAATACCCTGCGTGACGAACTGAGCAGTGACACGCGGTACATTTTCTCTGCGGTACTGAGCTTTCCCAGCTTCTTTACAAGCGAATACTGTTCACGGCGTTCCAGCACACCACTGCCCACAAAACGCACAAACACGGTATTCGTTTCCGGCATCCGCACCGATAGCTGAATGTGTCCATCCCTTCGCGAGGGAGCCGAACGGGCAAGTGTATTGTTTTCTTCGTCAACCAGTATTGCTGTAATACCAGTCAATGGTTTTCCGCTGTGGTGGCTTACCACGAGTGCGTGGTAGGTAAAGCGTAAAGTGTGAAACGGGTTTGCCAGATTGCGCAGCAGCAGCAAAGCAATACACAGCAGCAAAAGGAATATTGCCGCAAACAAAATTAGTTTAAAGCGCCGGTTAATACGCCAAAGCGCATTGAGTAACCTAACCTGATTATGCGGCGACCAGTCGATAATGTTGAAATGATCAAAGCCACCGCTGCCGATACTACGGTCGATGCGCACCGGAATGATGTGTTTGTTTTTCTTGCGGTGTAGTTCCAGCGCCTGTTCAAACTCAAACCGGATGCGTCCGTTTTTGATGAGCGAGGTTTCGGAAAGCAGAACCACAATTACATCGGCGGTGTTCATTTCCTGTGTGGTGCGTATCTGCCATTTTTCGCCGGGGTCAATATTGCGCAGATCCTGAAACGGTACGTGCCCGTTAGCGATGAGAAAATCGGTAATTCGATCGGCAGCCTCTTTATCTTCGCGGGCATAACTGATAAAAATGCGCTTTTTCCTGAGGTACATTGGGGGGGTATATTTTCTCTGTAAAGGTGAGGAAGGCGGTGTGAATGGGTATCCGCAGATTTGGGGATATTTTGTAGTAATAAGAATAATGCGTGTGGAACAATTGATTGAAGCTTAAAAAAGGGCTATAATTGAAAGTAATCACCCAAATACCTCTACCATGAAAAAGCAAATAATGAAGAAAACCGGCTATGGCTACGACCTGAAAAAACTTTCACCTATCGGAAAAACAGAGGCAATACGCTTTGTAAAACGATGGCGCAACGAAGCACCGAAAACAAAAATTATATACAGCGAATTTACTATCAATGATGTACTAAGCCTATTCGGACGGAATTTTCTAAAATTCCCTACCCATGTCCGCATATACAATGGAATAAACGATGAAGGAGATCACACACATATACTCGTTACCTCCAGAGTTTCGTCTGTATTAAGAAATAAAAATAGAATTACGATTGAAACAGATGCCGGAGATAATGATTATGGTGAAGATTTCGGCACGCTTTCGCCACCGGCCGGAGATGTGTCTGTTGACAGAGATTCTCTTGCGGCCTTATCGATGAAGAAAGCTATTGCTAAAAAGAAATCGCTTAAAAAGAAATAGAAAAAAACAGCCATCGTCATTTATACGATGGCTGTTTTTATAGATATTTAAATATCTTATAACGTTGACTGGCCAAAGGGAATACCTACCTTAAATCCAAGAGTGAATTTATCCTGGGCATTCTTTTCCGCAGACATTGCATTTAACACGTTGCCCCATATACATTGCAGTTCTAAATTTATACGTTGGTCATTTTCCCCTTCTAAAGTTAAAGGTATGCCTAAATACAAATTTGTAACCTGTTGATTTTTGCGAAATCGTTGTTCAGCAAAAAAACTTAATCCTGCCCAGTCTATACGGCGAAACGGTGATAGAAGGACGAATTTTAAATATAGGTTTCCATCTTCAAACACATTAAAATTACCTACATACAATGATTGCCCTGAGTTAATTACATTAGTATTAATACCACCATTACCTTTATACTTGTCAATATTGAGCAATTCCAAGTCACCTGATTCGGCAGAGTTTTGATTAAAAATTGCCCCACCGAGGTAGAAATAATATTGCTGACCTTTCACTCTTTCGTATAGAATATTTATCTGTGCGGAAATATTCCATTTCCAGGTTTCGCGTTTAAAGGCATAGGCAGAATAAGTATCAGCTACATTAAACCGGCTTCCGGTAATAGGAATTTGTGCCGATAAACTCCACCAACAGGCTCTGTTTGCATTATACAATTCACCCTTCTCTAAGGCATCGGCTTCTGTTTCTGCACGTAGATCATGGTATTCTTCCATTTTTGTTTCAATAAATTTCCCCAGCAATCTTTGATAAACTGAATCATTATGTGGCACTCCTGCTACTTGTTTGTTAAATCGTGCGGTATCTTCAGATAATTTTTTATTTATTGTATTATAACACTGTGACCTTACAGAGTCCATAACGGATTTCTGATATCCGCTTTTTGTAACACCAGAAAATAGAAAGCCTGTGAAATTACTCCGTTTCACAATGCCTTTTTGCTTATTAGTTTTACCAAAATAAACTGATCTCCCAAAAAAATGTGTGAATTTTATATCCGCAGAAATACTTCCGTTGAATTTGCCATTCGTGTAAATTGCTGAAAAATTTTTATCATCATCTGCATCTGCACTTATGCCAAGCGAAAGAATAGAATGTAATTTTTTGTTATTTTTTGCAGAATAACCAATATTTCGTCCAAACGAGAAACGTGCATCCGATATATCAGCAAAAACATAGTTATGAAATAAACTTACATTTCCATCTGCGGTAAGGCAATATGCAATACGTCTTTTCATAAATAAGTCCCACGCAGGATCAGATAATATTTGCTTGTTACCATTTATGATCCGCTGGTTATCAACCCTCAATGAATCCACATAACTGATAAGCGGTTGTAAATCTTGCTGTTTTTGAGCAGAAAGATTACCGCAATACAGTAAAAGAAAAAGTGAAAAAAGATTTTTCATGTGCAGGATTTTTTGGTTATGCCTGCAAGGTAATATTGCCTAAAACCCGAAAAACAAAGTGTTCCCCTTACAAACTTAGAAAACTGATTATCAATACATACAAGAAATACACCCGTGAAAAATACCCTCACGCCATGTTCTTTTCACCTGCTTCCCGTGGAGGTATAATTACTTAACCGGAATGCGGGGTAAATGAATACCTTTCTTTTATTTTCAAAGCAGAGAATTCGTTCTACCCCCTCCCCCTAAAATAAGCATACGTCTCCTTCATCATCACCATCATAATCATATCCATCACCTCCTTCTTCTCAAACAACAAATTCACAAACTGCTGATTGGATTCAATACCTCCCGCCAGCGACTGACGAAACTTCTCATTAAAACTAATCCCAAAATTGGCTTCGGTATTGCCCAGGGCCTGTTGCTGAAGTTCTTCGTCGAGGCGAAGGGTGTTTTGGTTTTGTTCGAGGAAGAGGCTGTCGTTTTCGCTGAGGTTTACGCCGAAGCGGGCATTTACCGTTTGGATGATTTCGGAGAGGGCTGCGCGGGTTTCGTTTATGGACGCGGTGCCGGCTCCGGTTTGGGCGCGAAGCTCGCCGGTGCTGCCTTTTTCGAGGGCTATGGCACCTTCGCTTTGTTTGCGGATGCGGAAGTAGTGCAGGGCTATTTTATCGGCCACGCGCACGTTTTCGCTGCTGCGGCCGGGTAATACGCTGTGCAGGTAGTGCGCATACACATAAAAACGTTCGAGCGCGGGCTGGTTAAACGGAATGATCTGCGCCAGAAACGCATACAGCCTTGTCCACTGACGAAGCATACGCTTAAATGCCTCCTTTTCATCGTCGGGCAATTGGGCGTGGCGGTCGGTGGCGGGTTGCAGAAAGGCGTAGAGTTTGGCCTGATCGCGGGTGCTCTGGCCCGTGGAAAAAAACAGGGCGGCAAAGGCTTCCACTTCTTCCTGCCGATACACGGCACTGCTGTCGAGCCGCTGTTTGAGGTCGAACAACTGATTCGGATCGGTGAGTTCTTCTACCGTGGTAAGTTCGTAGTAAGGCTGAAATGCGGTCAGAATATCTTCGCGCTGGTTGCGGAAGTCGAGCACAAACGTATTCTCCTTGCCGCTGTGCGTGCGGTTGAGACGCGAGAGTGTCTGCACGGCTTTTACCCCGCTCAGCGGTTTATCCACATACATGGTGTGCAGCAGCGGCTGGTCGAAACCGGTCTGATACTTATCGGCCACAATGAGCAGCTGATATTTATCGCCGGCAAATTCTTCGGGCAGTTGTTTTTCGCTGAAACCGTTGAGTTCTGATTCACTCACGCCGTATGGAAATTCATGCACGGCCAATTTGCCCGAAAAAGCCACCAGCACATTCATATCGGTAATTCCTTTCTGCATCAGCATATCTGTAAAGGCCAGGAAATACCGGTACGCATGTTCGCGGCTTTGTGTAACCAGCATGGCCTTGGCTTTGCCGCCAATAAGGTGTTTCACCGACGAGCGAAAATGCTCAATAATAATTTCGGTTTTCTGCTGTATGTTGTGCGGATGCAGCGATACGTAATTGAGTATGGCCGACTGTGCCTTGCGCGGATTGAGCTGCGGATCGTCCTCAATTTTTTTGGCTAACCGGTAAAACGTGCTGTACGTGGTATAATTGGCCAGCACATCGAGTATAAACCGCTCTTCAATGGCCTGCCGCATGGAGTAGAGATGAAATGGATGCGGCTTTACACGTCCGTTTTCGTCGGTTTCGGCGGGTGTGTAATCTGTGGTGCCGAATACTTCGAGCGTGCGCGCCTTGGGCGTGGCTGTAAAGGCAAACAGGCTCATGTTGGCCTGCCTGCCGCGCGCCTGCATGGTGCGCAGTAGTTCGTCCTGCACATCCTCTTCTTCGGGATCATCGTCGCCAAATACCGGGGTTTCGCCCAGCACACGTTTCATTTTTTTGGTGGCCTCGCCGCCCTGGCTGCTGTGTGCTTCGTCTATTATTACCGCAAAACGGCTGTCGCCCAGTTCGCCCACTTTGTCGAGTACGTGCGGAAATTTTTGCAGTGTGGTGACAATTATTTTGGCCTTATTCACAAGCGCATCGGCAAGCCGGCTGCTGTCTTTGAAAATGGTTTGCAGCGTGCCTTTGGTGTGGTCGAAGCTTTCAATGGTGTCCTGCAGTTGCTGGTCGAGCACGTTGCGGTCGGTAATTACCACCACGGTGTCGAAACATTTGCGGCTGTCGGCGTGGTGAATGGTGCTGAGGCGATAGGCCAGCCAGGCAATGGAATTGCTTTTACCCGAACCGGCCGAGTGCTGTATCAGGTACTGCTGCCCGGCTCCGTGTGTGCGCACATGCGCGGCAAGGCGGCGCACCACATCGAGCTGGTGATAGCGCGGAAAAAGAATATCGCCTTCATTCGCGGCCTGCGCATGGCGCTGCTTGCGGGTGCTGCGTTTCTGCATCAGAAAACGGCCCGCAATATCCATAAAGCTGTGCCGCTCCAGCACTTCTTTCCAGAGGTAAGCCGTGCGGTAATCGCCTTCCACGGGCGGGTTGCCGGCCCCGTTTTCGTGGCCGCGGTTAAAGGGCAGATACACGGTGTGCTCGCGGTTGAGGCGCGTGGTCATAAACACCTGCTCGGGATCAACTGCAAAATGCACCAGGGTGCGGCAGCCAAAACGCAGCAGCGGCTCGGCAGGATCGCGCTGGCTCATGTATTGCTTTTGCGCATCGGCCGCGCCCTGACCGGTAAACAGGTTTTTAAGTTCGGCCGTGGCCAGCGGAATGCCGTTGAGACTAAACACCAGATCAATGGAATTGCGGTTGGCTTCGCTGTAATGCAACTGGCGTGTAAGCCCCAAACGGTTTGCCGCATACAGCGCGGCCGTATCGGGGTTGAGATCGGTTTCGGGGGCAAACCAGGCTACTTTAAAACCAATACCGTATTCGCTGAAACCCTGGCGCAGCACGCTCAATATACCCTCGCGCGAGGCCACTTCGTGCAGGCGGTTAAGCAGGCGCGGCCTTAATTGTGTGCCGTGTATTTTGGCCAATTTTGCCAATGCTTTGGGCTGCGTGGCTTCGAGAAATTCAAAAAGCGTATCGGGAAAAAGTGCCAGTTTTTTATCGTAACCCGCTTCGGGCAGGGTTTCCCAGCCGCCTTCGGCAAGCAGCCATTGCTCGATGGCTTCTTCAAATGCTTTTTCGGTAAGGATGCTCATGTGTGCAGGGGAATTTTTATACAGTAAATTAATGTTTTTTACCAATAAGTGATGGATAGGCTTTGTCCAACGATCGTTCGAAAAGCCCCACATAATCTTTCATGCCTTGCTCAAATGACCAGATGTGAAAGGCAATCTGAAGATTGATTCCTTTTGCCCACCCAACAAGTTGCAAACCCGCCGTTTCAGAATTGTAATAATAACCCAGGTGTGTCATTATGCGTCCGCATACATCTTTCTCCACTTTGCCCACATATAATGTCTGCTCAAATGCTTGCGGATTCTTTTTTACCGCTGAGGTTTTACGTTCTTTGCGATTCTTGTAATTAATGAATTCTTTTAATATATCATCCTGCGATAAATTATTTCTCCAGACTATACGATACACACATGGATTTGCTTTTACAGGTCTGGCGGCCCAGTCGATTAAAGTTCTCAGTTTGTCTGGCTCATCGTTTCCTTTCTGCCAGATCGGAGCAGGTAGTTCTCCACAATCCAGTTCGAAGTAATCGTAGCTAAATGCCGTAGCTGAACGGCTTAGTTGCTGGATGGCATCTTCAACTGTTTCTTGAAAGGACAAGGGAAAATGAACAGGCTTACTCATAAGCGATTTATGGGAGTTTATACCACACAGATTTTACCGGTTACCACTTCGCTGATTAGGGCGGTGCGGTATTCCTGAAGTAATTCTATTTCGCGTTCAATGCGGGTAATGGTTTGGTCGATTTGGGTGGTTTTGGTTTGGATGTATGAAACGATTTCTTTTTGTTCACTCATATCAGGGGCAGGTAATCTAAGTGATCTGATAATTTCTTGGCTAATATTTGGCTGGCCTCCTCCGGAGGCCAGATTAACAACAATATCTTTATTCGAAATAAACCAATAAAATACAAATTCAACACAAAATATATCACTCGATGATAGAACACAACAAGCTTGATTTGTTGACGCTTGTATTTTTAGTATTCCTGCTTTTCCTATAGTTGCTCCATACATTGCGATCACCAAACTATTTTCAGGATAAATTTTTAATGTGGAATATGTTTCTATTGCTATTTTATTAATTTTTTTGGATGTAGAAACGATTTCACCATCTGTAAGGTCTCCTGTTTGCAGCCAGTTAATATCACCATTTTCATAGAATGAAGGATCATCGCTTTTAGGAGTTGTTCCACTACCAATTAATCCGAATGAATGTGAAATTTTCTTCACCTCCCAATGCGCCGGAATTTCGCCCAACCATTCCACACCCGAGTCTTTGCGTTTGGCTTTGGGGTTTATGCCACGGGTTACCGCCTGGTTAATGAGGGCGGTGCGCTCTTCGCGCAGCAGGGTAATGAGTTTTTGTTTTTGGGTGATGAGGGCTGTTAGCTTGGACTTTTCTTCATTCAACCATGTAAGTATTTGTAATTGTTCTGCATAAGGTGGTAAAGCTATTTTATGAGAATTAAGTTGTTCTTTACCTATATTTTCCTGAGCACCTCCATCGCACTCAATATAAATATATTCTCTGAAATAGTTTGAATTAAACCATAAGTAAAGATAATCAATATGAATTTTTTCATTGTCTTCAAACAATCCAACTCGTTGATTAAGAAGCGACTCTTGTGAATAATTATAGATACAAGACTTCCCAATTGTCGCACCGGTTAAAGCAAGCAGAACACTTTTTTTATTTATAATAAAGTCTTCATACTCCTTAACTGATTCTTTGGAAATAAATTTACATTGATTAAAATCTATTTCCTCCTGAATATCTCCTATTCTTATCACCGGAATTCCTGTTTCAACATAATCTTCGGGTTTAAATGAATAACCATTCTTCATCCTGACTAAATGCCCCAACCGCTTCATCTCCCAATGCTCCGGAATTTCCCCAATCCACTCCACCCCCGAGTGTTTATACTTCTTATACCGCTTCATAGTTCAAGGGCTTTCAGCATTAAACCTTCGGTTTCTTTTTCCAGAGCCAGAATATCGGCGCGTATATCGGCCAGCGGGCGCAGGGGTTTGTAGGTGTAGAAGTATTTGGTAAAATTAATTTCGTAGCCGGTTTTGGTTTTCTTTTCGTCAATCCAGGCATCGGGTACGTGGGGCAATACTTCGCGGGCAAAGTATTCGTGTATATCGTCGGTAAGGGGCACGTTTTCGAAATCGCGCAGGGCGGCATCGGGTTTGGGTTCGCCTTTTTTATCGGTTACCACACGGCCTTTCGCGTCGCGTTCGGGGCGTTCCACGGTAATGCGGCTGTAGCCGAAAAATTCCTTGTCGAAAATTTTCACGTAATCGCCCGGTTTGCACTCGCCGTAAATGCGCACAATTTCGTCGATCTGTGTGGGGCTTATTTCGTTTCGTTTGCTGCCGAGGCTTTTGCTCATTTTCACAAAAAACGAAGCGGCATTAATGAGTTGTATTTTGCCTTTGCGTTTTTTCTCCTTGTGGTTGCTCAAAATCCACACGTAGGTGCTAATGCCGGTGTTGTAAAACAACTGGTCGGGCAGGGCCACAATGGCTTCGAGCAAATCGTGTTCGATGATGTATTTGCGTATTTCGCTTTCGCCGCTGCCCGCGCCGCCGGTAAACAGGGGCGAGCCGTTAAACACAATACCAATGCGCGAGCCGCCTTCCGATACGGGTTTCATTTTATGTATCATGTGCAGCAAAAACAGCAGCGACCCGTCGTTTATACGCGGCAGCCCCGGCCCGAAACGTCCGGCAAAACCCAGCTTTTTATGCTCGTCTTCAATTTGTTTCTGCACCTTCTTCCACTCCACCCCAAAAGGCGGATTGGCCAGCATGTAATCAAAACTGTGCCCGCCCAGCCCGTCGGCCGAAAGCGTGTTTCCGAATTTGATATTGTCGGTGGTTTGCCCTTTTATGAGCATATCGGCCATGCAAATGGCATACGATTCGGGGTTGAGTTCCTGCCCGAAAAGCCCGAGCGTGGCGTGTGTGTTAAACTGTCTGATAAAGCGTTCGCCTTCCGAAAGCATGCCTCCCGTGCCGCAGGTGGGGTCGTAAAGTGTGCGGATGATGTCTTTTTTATGCAGGGCGGCATTGTCGGGCACGAAGAGCAGTTTTACCATCAGCTCAATTACTTCGCGCGGGGTGAAATGCTCGCCGGCCGTTTCGTTCGATACTTCGGCAAATTTGCGGATGAGTTCTTCGAAAATGTAGCCCATTTCGAGGCCAGAAGTCTGCGCGAGGTCAATTTCGGCAAAACGTTTTACCACCGGGTAAAGCAGTTCGGCCTTATCGAGGCGTTCAATCTGTGCATCAAAATTGAAATGCTCCACAATATCGCGCACGCTTTTCGAATAGCTGTTGAGGTAGCTGCGCAGGTTATCGGCCAGTTGCGCGGGTTCGTTGGTGAGCTTCTGAAAGTCGTAAGGCGAGCGGTTGTGAAACCGGTATCCCGAAATCTTGTTCAGCGCCAGGTCGAGCAATTCGTCCGACTGTGTTTTTACTTTTGGTGCCTGCTCCAGCACTTTCTTTTTGGTGGCAGCCAGCACCGAATCGAGGCGGCGCAGCACGGTGAAGGGGAGAATGACTTTGCCGTAATCGGCCTGTTTGTAATCGCCCCGGAGCAGGTCGGCCACACTCCAGATAAAATTGGCTTTTTCGCGGAAACCGGAATTGGTCATAGAAATCGGGTAAGGGTAATAAAAAATTATGGTGTTAAAGATCGTATTTATTGGGAAAATAAGACATTGGCAGGAAAAAATATAGGCCGGGCGAATGAATTAACACAAACAGACAACGCAAGTAAAGCAAGGCTTTAATAAACAGCTAATCAGCCCGAAATAAAATGAACCGGGAGAACTAATTGAAAACACTTACATTTAAACTTTGCCGATAACCCAATACAGGAAATTATGTCGCACCTTTCGACCCTGAACCCTCTCCAGCAGCAGGCTGCCACCAGCACTGCCAAACGCCTGCTGGTACTGGCCGGAGCCGGTTCGGGGAAAACAAAAACGCTCATTCAGAAACTCATTTACCTTACCGAAGAGGAAGGCGTGCAGGCCTCGTCGGTGCTGGCCATTACGTTTACCAAAAATGCCACCAACGAAATGATAGACCGGCTCATTGTCTCGGCCGATACCACCGGCGAGTATGAAAAGGTGCTCAATAATAAACAGCTTACGTTTTTGCAGCGCAACCAGGAACGTTACCGGTTTCGCCAGAAATACCCGTGGATACAGCGTTTTACCATACGCACGTTTCACAGTTTCTGCTACACGGTGCTGCGCAATCATGGCGTGCAGGAGTTCGACAATCGGTTCAAACTCATTGGCGAAACCAAAGCCGAAATTGACGATGCCAATGCCGGGCAGGCCACCGAAACCAATTTCGAAGTGATGCACCGCCTGCTCATTGAAGCCTGCGAAAACCGGGAATTTATGCTGCGGCTCAAAAGATACATTATCGATTATTTCGTCGATCGCCTCTTGCAGCAAACAGCAACAAGCGTACCCGGTTTTACCGACAACCGCTGGTACACCACGCTAAAAGGCGACAAGGTGCGCTCGAAATCGGAACAATACATTGCCGACTGGCTCTACCGCCACAGCATACGTTATGAGTACGAGCCCAAAGTGCATTTTGTAAACTTTGCCTTTAAACCCGATTTTTACATACCCGATGCCAATTTGTTTATCGAGCACATCAGTGATAAAAGTTTTCCGTTCGAAAACAAAGAACGCGAGTTTAAGGATGCCGGCAGGCTTTGTTTCCGCACACACGAAAGCATGACCAGCGACAGTGCCCTGTTTAACCGAGAGCTCGACCGCATTGTAAAAAACCGTTTGCCGCAAAACCGCAAGCGCATTGAAATACTTTCCTACGAAGAAGAATTTAAAGGCATACAGGATTATGTGGCCGAATTTCTGCGCATGGGCATACGCGTAATGGACATGCTGAAAGTGGATAATACCGATGTGGCCACCGTAAAAGCCCGCGCCGAAGCCGATCAGCACGAACGGGTGCGCGAATTTTATGCGCTTACCCTGCCCCTGCTCGAAAAGTATAAAGCATATTGCGTAAATAAATCGTACTTAGATTTTAACGACCTCATTTTACTCACCATTCAGCTATTCAAAAAACGCCCCGAAATTGTGGCACGCTACCGCAAACAATTCAGGTATGTGCTGGTGGACGAGTTTCAGGACGTAAACAATTTGCAGATTGAAATGCTCATGCTGTTGCTCGAACCCGACACACAACTGTTTTGCGTGGGCGACGACTGGCAAAGTATTTACGGGTTTCGTGGCTCGAATGTAAGCTATATTGTGATGTTTGAAAAGCATTTTGCCAATGCCGAAATCATCAGGCTCGATTTGAATTACCGCAGCACGGCGCCTATTGTGGATGCCAGCAACGAAGTAATTAAGCACAACAAATTTCAGTTGGCCAAAACAGTAAAATCGTCGAAACCCTCCGACCGCAAGCTGAATATTTTTGTGGGCGATCACACCGAAGCCAATACTGCTTTTGCCGTGCAGCAGGTGAAATTGCTGCTGGCCGAAGGCATAGAAGAAGAAGAAATACTCTTTCTCTATCGCCGCACCAAAATGATGACGCCATACAGCTATGCGTTTAAACGGGCCGGCATTCGCATCAATGCCAAAACCATACACGCCGCCAAAGGGCTCGAAGCCAAAGTGGTATTCATCATCGGTCTCACCGAAGGCGGCGGCGGCTTCCCCGACATCTGGCTCGACGACCGCATTTTCCAGATGATAAAACCCTCGCAGTTCGACCTGCTTATGGAAGAAGAGCGCCGCCTGTTTTACGTGGCCCTCACCCGCGCCAAAGACCAACTGTTCCTGCTCACCGAAAAAGGCAACGAATCGTCGTTCCTGAAAGAAATACCCAAAGAGTTTGCCGAACGTATTACATATATCCATCGTCCGCCGGTGGAGCAGGTAAAACTTTGTCCTTCGTGCAACAGTCAGTTGCAGCGGTTGTATAAGTTTTGTCCGTATTGTGGAAATAGCTTGAATGCGTGAAACAGTAAATAACAAAGCAGCCCAAAATCATTTTCTGATTTTGGGCTGCTTTAAAACTATGAATCTCAATCACTAAAATCCTTCTGTTCGTATTTTGTCAAGAGCAGTTTCGTTAACCGATAGCTTTGTCATGGCACCTGTTACAGGATCAAAAACAATATCGTATCTCGTTCTCAGAAACCCGGCGCGAATAGGCAAACGGGCAATAGTACCGGCCTGGGCCATTAATAAAGTAGTATCCCTTAGCGTGGCTTCTCCCATACTGACTGTGGTTTTTATTTCGCCCGGAACCCTGTAATAAAAACTGCCCCTGTTCTTAGGCGTTTTATCATCATTGCTGTACTTGATTTTCAGGTCAAAATTGTTCTTCCTGATTTTAACTCTGAATGGAACATAAGTCGAATCAATAGTGCAGATTTTAAATGCGGGCTTATCTTTGTTTGGAAATAAAAGCCCTTTGTCGGGGTGATAATAAAATAGCACGGTATCTACATTGCAGGTGTCTGTTTCAAAAGAAACAATTTTCTTTGTGGTGATTGCTTTTCCATAAAAAGATTCAATTATTTCATTTTGCCGTTGCTCCAATTGAAAAATAATCTCGTTATACAACTGAAGGTCCGTAATATTTGATTGCTGCCCGGTGATTAATTTGAGCTTTTCTGCCCGTATTCTTTCGTATTCTCTTACCAATTCCTGCGCCTGTTCGGGCGATGGTTTAAACGTTTTTGTAAGCGTCTGCTTTTTGTTGTTAACGTTTTCAGCACCTTTCTTATCTGCAGAGATATTGTATAGATTTTTTTCATTAAAGTTAAATTGAAGCATATCGAGATTTTCTGCTTCCGCCGCCTGCTTACCAGCCTGATAACGGGAAGTGTCAGCCCCTACATTGTTACCCACATTGGCAATAATAGAAAAACCGGCAGCGGTTTTCTCCACAGTATTATCTTCGGCTTGTGTGTTTACATTTTTCAAACAACCATCCGGAGTTCGTTCAAAAGATATAGTCACATCCTTCCCGAAATTTTTATCAAAAACGGCACAATACCACTGCGACTGATCGGCCACACTAAGATTGTTTATTTTAATTCCGGCAATTTTATACTTAAAGGTTGTATCAATCACTTCGGGTATCAGGTAAATATAATTTTGATAAAGCGCGCCACCCTGATAAGTGGTGTTGGTAACAGTAACCTGTATCTGAATCTTGTTTTTGGGAAGGCAATAGTAAATTCCTTTCAAGTCGCTTTGATTTTCGACCTTGTAAACCGGTGGCACCGATGCACAGGAAGCGAATAGAAACAGTAATACAAAGAAGGCGAAAAAAAGGTATAATACCAGTTCTGATTTTGTGAATTTACCATCACTGAAATAATCTTTTTTCGCAGAAAAACCGGTGGGGGTGCAATTTGTTTTCATGATTTTGTTTTTGCCAAAACTCTTACAAACCAATGGCAAATAACTCCCTTAAAATAGTGTATTCGGTTCGTCAGAAATAATGATTTTTATAATTCTCAACAGTTGGGGGCACATTTATTCCCCATTACTGCAAAGCAATTCCATTACCCCTTCGAAAAGCTGATTTTTATATTTCATCCTAATTGCATAAAGAGAATTTTCAATCATCCTGTCAATTTCATTCCTTGAAAGCGGTTTATCGGGCGATTGGGGTATAGAATCGCCAATACTCAGGCTAAATCCGTTTCCCGAAAGTACAGGCCTGTCGCCCAAAAAACGGCATCCGCCATCCATACAAAGTATTCTTGACCGGTTATACTCATAACTGATAACGATTTCTCCTTTGGGTGTATAAATGAAGCCGCATTTTGAAGCTATTTCTTTCTTCTGGACATCGGATAATTCGAAGCCGATTATCGAAAATGTACGCTTGTTTTGAGTTATACTCTCATGTCGTACAACAGACTTTGAAGAGGCGGGAATATTTTCCAGCTTTATTGTATTGGTAAGGCCAATGACAGTATCAGATAATTTAACAACCGAGTAATCTAGGTGCGAAAATAAAAGCGAAAATGGGCGCTGAAATGAATCTAACTTACACCTGTAAATTCCAGGCAAAGCAGATGTATTTTCCAAAGGAATTGTATCTGAATTCTTATCCACCAAAAAACCTGACACATTGCTTATTTTCTTATTGTGCTTATCAATGAAAGTGAAAGACAGCGATGGTTTTATCTGTTCAGGAGAATTAATATTTTCTTTATTGAGCAGGTAGTATGCTCCATATAGGGAAAGAGCAGCCAGAAATATATATATACAATTTCTTATAATTCTGTTAGTTGATATATTCCTGCCTTCTGGTTCAATGGCTTTAAGTATCGCTGCAAAACCGTATTCGAGATAATTAATTGCATGATATTCGCTGAGTTCTTCGGGAAGATTTACTTTACTAATAATCACCGGAATAATAAAACTGTGACTGGCTGGAAGTTTTTCAGCCTCTTTGATGGAAAAACGTATTTCGTTCCAAACTTCTCTCGACCGGTTTACATCATTTACCACACTTTCAGAGATCACTACTATTACTTTATCGCAAAGATCAAGGTTAAGTTGTTCCATTTCTTTCCATCGCTGCCCTCCTATCATTTTGCTCTTATAGTTCCAGGGCTCATGTTTTGCTTCCAGCAATTTAGATTCCAGCTCTCTCACAAAACGTATATCTTCGGTGGCGTAACTGATAAATATTTTTTTACCCATGTCTTTTCATGTATTGACTACACGAAAATTGAGAAATAAAACAAACGACATATCCTCAGAAATGATGATTATCGATATGCATTTTCATCATCTGTTTCGGGTTTGGGCCGGAAATCAAGCAGAAGTAATGAAATAGCAGCCCTAAAAATGAAAATGCTCAGGCAAAAAACTTGTAATTAACGGAGAAAGCACAGTCAACGCCACTTTGATCTGATTCACAATAGTTTCATCAAATAAACTCTTCTCCTCCTTCTCCGCATCCGCATTCACTTCATTGTGTAAATACTGATGATAACGATTTTTGATCCAGAGGTGTGCCGGAATATACAGTATGCATAAAAAGAAAGTAAAGAAAAGTCCATATACATACGATACTTCGGGCGGATACACCGGATATCCTTCAATAACAACCATATCCCTGAGCGTTTGGCCAAGTGCGGTAGAAGTAAGTACCGAGAAAATAACCAATATGGCCATTACCTGCAAAACAGTTAAAAGTGTGCCGTGAAGGTGTTTAAACGCCTGCAGTGCCTTAGCCTTATCATACGTTTTACTATCAATTTTATTACCGGCCTGAATAATGTGCATGACCAGAATAAAACCCGGAAAAAAGAGCAGTGCAGTACACCCCACAATGAGCGTAAGTACGTAACCGCTCTCCAGCATTATTTTCAAACTATCTACCACATCCTGCGGCCGCCACATACCTTCGAGCATATTGTTGGCAATGGCAAGCATACCGGCTATAAAAATTGCAAACAGAATACTGAGCCTTTTTTCATTGCGGTTCAATTCAAATCTGCGCTTAATATCCTGTGTCACAAAAATCAGGTAAGGAAAAGCTCCTCCCGCAAAACCACACATCAGGCAAATAAGTATGGCCCACCACAAAAAGGAAGGTATCTGATGAATGAGCAGCTCGCGGGTGACCAGCGACTGACCCTGAAACGTTTTTCCTTTTAAAGTCTCCTGCAAAGAATCGGCCGGAAAACCTGAACGAATGGGGAATGTGAGCGTAACGTCTTTCCCTGTACGCTCATCGTTCACAATTACCGTAAGCCTTTCTGGAAACGAAGTGTATTGCACAGTGGTTAATTTGAGCAGCAATGCCGCACCAAGATAACCGCCTATTGCCGAAAGGATGATAATGAAAATGCCCTTGACTGATTTGTTCATACAGCGTACTTTCTGAATGAATAAATATAGAAATATAAAATACAGTGAGCATTTATAATTCGAAAAACACTTCAAATCTTATTCTAATTCAGTTCTCCGGCTTTGCTATGGCTCATATTACCCTCCAGAAATATTATTTTTCCGAATTATCTTATTAGCTGTTGCAGATTCAAGGCTGTATCAGAAATAAGAACAAGGAGGCTGTCTCGTTCTGATGAGACAGCCTCCTTGCATATTTTTATTATAGCAAATGTTTCGGTGGAAAGCTGAAGAAATAAATTGCTTTCAAAGACTCGGTTTACTTCACACTCAAAACCTCCACCCCACATTCCCCTTCACAAAAAACGGTGTGCCGGGCGTATAATGCAACTCACTCACCGGCATTGCCTCGCCACGCAAACGGCTCTCGGTATCAAACTGCGCCTCGTTCCACTCGCTGTTAAGCAGGTTTTCGATGGTGAAGCCGCATATAAAATGTTTGTACGTATAGTTGGCTACCACATCGAGCAGAAAATAGCCCTGGGCCTGAACGGTGTTTGCCTCATTGGCCGGACGTGTATCAATAGCCCGGTAGCGAAGCGCGGCATTTAAACCATTCTCGCCGCGCCAGCTAAGGCCGCCGGTGCTGGTGAGGCGCGGGGCGAGCGGGATGAAATTTTCGCCGGCGGGTAAATCCAGGAAGCGGCCGTGGCTGTAATTCAAATCGGCATCGGCAAAAAGCTGTGGGGTGAGTTCCCAGCGCAGGGCGGCATCGGCACCGAGGCGGCGGGTGGCTCCGCTTATTTCCACAATGCCTTCGTCGCCTACAAACACAAGCTCGTTTTCGAGTTCGAGGCCCCAGAGCGAAACGTTCATGAGCAGATGCGGGCCGAGCTTAAACGTGCTGCCTGTTTCGTAGCCCAGCGCGCGCGGCAAACTCTCGCCCGCCACACCCGATACCACCGAACGCGAATCGTTGGAGTGAAAACCGAAACCGCTTTTTACATACAACTGCACGTTTTGCGTAGGCGTGTAAAACACATTCAGCTTGGGACTCACCCTGGCGCGTGTGCGTGTGCCCTGTGCCGAATCGGCGAGGTAATTATCATAGCCGAAGAAAAATGCATCGTAGCGCAGCGCGGCATTCATGCTCCATTTTTCGCTGAGCTGCAGTGTTTCGTCGATCCACGCAAATACCTGCTGCTCGTTTATTCGGCCGTCGGCAATGGTGCCGGTAATGTTGCGTTTTACGGCTCTGTAAAGCGAAATTTGTCCGTTGTCGTAGCGTGTGCCTGCGCCAATGGTGGTTTGCAGTTTTTTGCCAGCCAGTTTGCCTTCGTGCTCAAGCGTGGAGTTTGCACCCAACATATTGCGGCCGTGTTCTATCTGGCGGATACCGTCGCCGTTTATGCTGTCGTTAAGGAAGAACGTAAAATTGGAAGTGAGATCGAACGTGTAGTAGCTGTAATACACCTGATTGCGCAGCACCGTACTTTCGTTTATTACCGTGGTAAGTTGCACGTTGGCATTGTAGCGCGAAGTGTTTCCACCCTCGGTAGGATCGATGCTGCCAAAACGCGTAATCAATCCTTCACGCACGGCGCGCTCGGGAATCTGCCCCGAAGCATCCCACGACGATTGAAACGCCGAGGCCGACACCGCAAGAAAATTACGGCTGCCCGCCTGCAACGTGTATTTGCCAAACACATTGAAACGGTTCAGCGCCTGCGGAGCTTCGAAATATGAATCGGTGAAAAAATATTCGGCAGCGATATACGCATTGGCCTTGTGGCGCGGAAACATACTGCGCAAATCGCCGAGATTAACCAGCGCCAGCGCACGTCGTGTATCGAAACGGCCATATTCCACACGCAACGAAGTATTCACGGCATTCTTTGTGGTAAAATCGCCCGAACCTGAAGTGGCGAAATTGCCTTGCCGCGCCGTGTAAGTGCCTTTGCTTACCGAAAGCTTATCTACCGTTTCGGGAATCACGAAATGAAAATCGGAATAGCCCTGTCCGTGCGCGTGAGATACCATGTTTACCGGCATTCCGTCTATGGCAATGGAAAAATCGGTGCCGTGGTCAATGTCGAAACCGCGCAGAAAAAGCTGCTCGGCCTTGCCGCCGCCGGCATGTTGGGCAATAAAAAGTCCTGGCACTAAGCGCAATAAATCCTGCGCCGAATTTACGGGACGAAGTTCCCTGTCGACCTGATTAATGGCCGACAGGGAACGACTGATATCGCGGGTCTGTGTAATTGAAATTTCGTTCAGGCGGATGGCTCCGCCGGTTAATGCAATATCCATTTGTATGGTCTGCCCGTCTTTTACGTCGATAGTAAAACGGCGCAGCATATATCCGAGATGGGAAACACGCAACACGGCTTTCCCGGCTTGCAGACCGGAAAGCTGATAATGTCCCAACACATTGGTAAATGCCACCGAAGCGGTTCCCTCTACAGAAATAATCACATCGGTAATCGGCTGCCGTGTAAGCGAATCGCGCACGGTGCCCGAAATGTTTGAAGCCTTTGCCTGAATGGCTAAAAACCACGCAAGGACAAGTAAGCCGAATATACGGCGATGTGTAAATGTGTACATGAATATGGATATTAAACCAACTGATGAAAGAGTGATTGTGCGGCATCGTGCAGCCAATCATTTCAAAAAACCAGAGAGATTTAACACCACGGCGGAGGGGTGGGAACGGTACGGAATGTATGTTGGATTATTCCGTGTAAGCGGGGAATAAATGCGGAAGTGGTATTTTGAAATAAAATAAATTCGCCCGAATCGGAAAGAAGATGCACCGGAATTACAGTTTCATCGGCCGTTTTATCAGAAGTATTCTGCGGGGCTGAATTTTCGGTGTCTTTCGCTATTTCTTTTAATTCGTAATGAACGTGATAATGGCCGTTTTCGTAATGCACGGTAGCTACGTGCTCACTCAGCCAGAAAGTATGCGCCAGCCAGTCGCTCACCACCGGCACCAGCGGACGCAGCCACACCATGGTGTAGCAGAGCAGCAGTAATATGGCCAGTTGTTTTTTCAAGTGAGTAATGTTTGGTATGGCAATTAATTATCGGGTAATGGGTATGCTTAATTTTTTATTCTTGATGATTGGTTAATGTGAATTGATTTACGGGGAAATTCTTTCCCCGGATTTTATTTCAGGAAAAAAAAGTTCGTTCAATGGTCCAGTAAATGGCAATAATGGCAATGAGCACCGAGAGCGGAGTAACAATACCTTTCCGGTACCATTTCTTTTCCGAAAACCACAACCCGATAAGCAGCCAGAGTGCCACAATTACCGCAATCTGCCCCAGTTCCACACCCACGTTAAACAGAATAAGTGCGGTTACAAATTCGCCCTGCGGCAGGCCCAGCTCACTCAGCACACCGGCAAAGCCGAGGCCGTGAATTAGTCCGAACGCAAATACCAGAATGATGCGCGTGGGCTTTAACTTATCGGTAATGATATTTTCGGCCGCCACAAAAAATATCGACAGGGCAATTACCGGTTCCACAATAGACGCAGGCGGCGAAATCACACCGTACATCGACAAAGCCAGCGTAATGGAATGCGCCACCGTAAACGCAGTGGCCTGCCAGAGCACGGGTTTGAGTTTGGGGTTGAGCAGAAACAGGCACACCACAAACAAAATATGATCGAGCCCCAGCGGAAGAATATGCGTAAAGCCCAATTTCAGATACATCGCAGCTATGGCCGAGCGCGGCATATTGGCCAGCGCCTCATCGGCCGGATGCGCCGAAAGCAGGAACGGAAACAACAATGCCGCCACCAGAAACAGATAGCGGGCATTGCTGCGCAGCAATATTGGCAAACATTTACTGCACGTCCACATATTGGGCTACTTCTTTACGCAACACAGGATCGAGCAGCGGATTGCTTTGAAGCGCCCTGCGCATAAGCAGAGTACCCGCTTCGCCGCGCCCGTTGCGGGCGGCAGCAAGTCCGGCGCGGCAAAGCAATACCGGGTTGCACGAATTGGTTTTCAGTGCCGCAATTAACATCTTATCAGCCTCCGCAAAGCGGCCCGATTTGTAATGCACCCAGCCCATCATTTCCAATACATCAATATTGGCAGGACGGCGCGCAAACTCAAGCTGTGCGTGCTCCAGGGCCTTGGCATTGTTTCCGGCTTTCAGATACACGTAGGCCAACTCCTTGTCGGCATAGTGGCCGTGGCCTTCGTCTTCTTCGTTGCCCGAGCCGCTGCCCAAAAGCTCAAGTGTATTTTCGAGTGCCGCATCGGCTTTGTCTTTTTGTCCGTTAAGGGCATACACTTCAATAAGTTCTTCGGAGAAAGAAAATTCGTTCATGCCCTGCGCTGCTTTTTCGTAATGCTTCACGGCATCGGCATATCGCCCCTGCCCTTTTGCCACATGGCCAAGTCCGGCCAGCGCAAAGGGATAATCGGCACGTTCGTTCAGTGTAATTTCATAGCACAGTATGGCACTGTCGGGCTGACCGGCCATTTCATACAAATGCCCCAGCATGGTGCGTGTCCACGCCGTTTGCTCCAGTCCGGGATAACCGGCAGCCACGGCCAGTTTCATGGCTTCAATGGCTCCGCGCAAATCGCCGTGAATTTCGCGCAGGTACGATACGCGCGAGTACGAACGAATATCGGGGCGAATGGAAATCATTTTATCGCAGGCTTTCACTGCTTCCGGGTAATTGCCAAGTTCCACGTAAGCATCGCAGAGCAGGCCGTATATAAACGCATTGTCGGCATTAATGGCCTGTGCGGTTTTTGCGGTTTGAAGGGCTTCTGTAAAATGGTGCTGCGAAAGAAGCACGGTGGCTTTGCAGCAAAGTGTTTCGAAATTCTGAGGATCTTTTTTCAGGATGCGGTCGCAAAGCTCCAGTGCGGCTTTGTCGTAGTAGGCGTGTTCGCCGGTGTTGCGCGCTTCCTGTATGTATGCCTGCACAAGCTGCAGCATTACTTTGTAATCGTCGGGGTTTTCTTCCAACTGCGCCAGCAGCCCGTCAATGGCCGCTTTCGTATTCAGCCACTCGGCTGAGAGTGCATACTTGCCGCGCGGCTCTTTGTATTTGGGCACCGCCTCGGCTTTGCCCGAGAATAAAAAGATAAGTGCCAGCATTACGCCGGTTACCGCTACCAATCCGGTGTATAAATGTGTACGTGTAAATTTCATGTGGCTGCGTTTTTTTTATTTAACCGGCCGGATGCTTTAACACCCGGCCGGTTATGACTTCAACTAAACTTACTTCGCAACATTCACTTTTACTGATTGCACAAGACTTCCATTATTATACAACGCCGCAATATACACACCGGCCGCAAGACCGTTTGCATTCCAGCGTTGTTCGTAGGTTCCGTCCTGCATGGGCTGATCGTTGATAATCACCTCCACCAATTTTCCGCTCAGGTCGCGCACTTCCAAACGTACGCGGGAATTGGCGGCAATGTAGTAGCGGAAGGTGGTTACATCAACCACCGGGTTCGGATAGTTTTGCAACAATCCTGCTCCGGGTGCGCCTACGTTTAATCCGTAGCCGTGTGTGCCGGTGGGCAGCGGCGAAGGTCCGCCGCAGCGGCCAAATCCGCTCCACGGAGCCTGTACATACGGGAAGGTGACTTTAAACGTGGTGTCGTTGGTTTCCACGCCGGTGGTGTATGTAAGCACGTCGAGCAAATCCTGCGTTACCGGGTTGGGGCCGCCGGTGTAATCGTCGTACCACAAACCGATGGCAGCAAGTGCCACGCCGCTCACGGCCTGCAACTCAATGCGTGTTACATCGTCTTCCAATCGGCGACCGTTGGGGAAACCATCCATGTTGGGAATCCACTGCAGGTTGGCGTTGGCGTTGTAGGTCGGATTGGTTAACCCGAGCACGGCGGCCTGTACAATGCCGAGGCTGCTGAAATCAGGATGGTTGCGCGGTGTTACGGGCACAGCCATGTTCAAACGCAGCATATCGCCAAAGGTGGGCAGGAAGTTGTTGATGAACGGTTTGCCCACTGCGAGCGGGTTTCCGTTTTTGCCCGTGGCCAGCTGATACGGCGGCAGGTTGGGCACACCGGTGTAGAAAATGGGCAGAAGATCCACCGAGCGCGGCTTGCCCTGACGGAGCAGGTAATTGCCAAACAGGTTGGTATCAAGCGCAGTGCCTGCACCGCCATTGGTGGCGCGTATCGGCCAGAGACCATCGTGCGTGTTGCCAAAGTCGAAACTCTGCAGCGAGTTGCGCTGAATGCGCAGTGCCGAAAGTGCCGGAACAGCATTGCCAAACAACGAAGCATCCATGTACAAACCAAGCTCCGGGTTGCAGAAGAAATCTTCCATGGCCGGGTCTTCGTTGTAAGGAGTAAGCGAATTCCAGCGGTCTTTTGATCCGATGGGAATTACTGCTTCGTTGGTAAGCGGCATACCGAGGCGCGAAACCTGCACCCACTGGCCGCTGTACGATTCGGTACCGTTGGCATTGAGTGTGCGGATTTGCTGGCGGCTGGCCGATGCCCATACACCAATAATGTAATCGCTGTCGAGAATGTTTACAGCGGCACTTACCGGCTGACCATTTTTCTGCAACGTGGCAATGGGAATTTTGAGTGCAATGCTGTGAATGTTTTTGCAGGCCACACCATCTTCGGGCGCATTCACACCGGTACCACCGGCGCGTGTTTGACCGAGATCGAAAATACCGCCAAGATCCACAAAGAAAGGATCGTCGGCCGGGCCGCAATACACCACTTCGCCGCCGCCGCCGGTGGCGTTGGTAATGGCAGAAGTCATGAGCGCATCATAGTTTGCAGCACCCAAACCTACTGTGGGATCGCTTATCGAACGCGGTCCAATGTTGGGCGGAGGCACAATGCCGTTGCTTACAATGGTGCTGAACGGGCCGCCGTTTATGCTTTTCTCGGCGGTGTAGGTGGTTTTCAGGTTCTGCTGTCCGAGACGGATGTTGAAGAACGTGGTGGGATCCTGGTTCACTTTCGTGAAGGTGAAACGATAGGTAAGATCGTCGCCGGAGGTTCCGTCGTTTTCAACGTGAATTTCGTAGCGGATGTTTTCGCCAAACGAAGCATAGTTGGGGCCGCCCTGCGGAAGCTGAAGCGGAACGTAATTCGCAATAATGGTTACCGTGTTGGTATCATCAGGGCTGCGAAAAGCGTAGAGGTCGGTATTGTCGGTAAGCGGATCGTTGGCAATCAGCGGAGCCTCGCGGTGGCTCGAAGCCTGCACGGGCGAGGTGGCTGTGTCCAGTGTATAGAAAACTGCGCCGGCAGCTAACACACCGGAAACGCCCGCCATGATTCGGATAAATATCTTTTTCATGTTCATGTTTGTTTCTGGTTTCTGTTATTGACCGCTTTGGTTGGCATAACCTTCCCACGGTGCCTGCACATAAGGAAATGCAGGGCGGAAAGTGGTATCGTTTACTTCCACGCCGGTGGTGTAACCCAGCACGCCAAGCAAATTGGGCGTAACCGGATTGGGACCACCCACATAATCGTCGTACCACAAACCAATGGCCGCAAGTGCCACGCCGCTCACGGCCTGCAACTCGATGCGTGTTACATCGTCTTCCAAACGGCGACCGTTGGGGAAACCGTCCATGTTGGGAATCCACTGCAGGTTGGCGTTGGCGTTGTAGGTAGAGTTGGTGAGTCCGAGTACGGCGGCCTGCACAATGCCGAGGCTGCTGAAATCAGGATGGTTGCGCGGTGTTACCGGCACAGCCATGTTCAGGCGAAGCATATCGCCGAAAATGGGCAGGAAGTTGTTGATGAACGGTTTGCCCACTGCAAGCGGGTTGCCGTTTTTGCCGGTGGCCAGCTGGTAAGGCGGCAAATTGGGAACGCCGGTGTGGAAAATGGGCAGAAGATCAACTGAGCGCGGCTTGCCCTGACGGAGCAGGTAATTGCCAAACAGGTTGGTGTCGAGCGCCGTGCCTGCACCGCCGTTGGTGGCGCGTATCGGCCAGAGACCGTCTTGCGTGTTGCCAAAGTCGAAACTCTGCAGCGAGTTGCGCTGTATGCGCAGTGCCGAAAACGCAGGAACCGCAGGGCCAAACAGCGAATTGTCCATGTACAGGCCAAGTTCCGGGTTGCAGAAGAAATCTTCCATGGCCGGGTCTTCGCTGTAAGGCGTGAGTGAGTTCCAGCGGTCTTTGCTGCCCAGCGGAATTACCGCTTCGTTGGTAAGCGGCATACCGAGGCGCGAAACCTGCACCCAGGCACCGTTGTCGGTGGGATTGCCACCGGAGGTGCTCAGTGTGCGAGTAGCAGGACGGCTGGCCGAAGCCCAAACGCCAATGATGTAATCGCTGTCGAGAATGTTTACGGCTGCGCTTACAGGCTGGCCATTTTTCTGCAACGTGGCGATTGGAATTTTGAGCGCAATGCTGTGTACGTTTTTATGTCCGAGGCCATCGCGTGCGCCGTTGTTGGCACGGGTTTGCCCCAGATCGAATACACCGCCGAGATCTACGTAGAACGGATCGTCGGCAGGGCCGCAGTACACCATTTCGCCGCCGCCGCCGGTGGCTGTGGTAATGGCAGCGTTCATGAGCGCATCGTAGTTAGCTGCGCCCAAACCCACTGTGGGGTCGCTGATAGAACGCGGGCCGATGTTTGGCGGAGGCACCACACCATTGCTTACAATAGTGCTGAACGGGCCGCCGTTTATGCTCTTTTCGGCCACATAACTCGTTTTCAGGTTCTGCTGGCCGAGGCGGATGTTGAAAAACGTGGTGGGATCTTCGTTTACTTTGGTAAACGTAAAACGGTAAGTAATGTCATCGCCCATTGTTCCGTCGTTTTCGACGTGAATTTCGTAGCGGATGTTTTCACCAAACGAAGCATAGTTTGGCCCGCCCTGAGGCAGTTGTGCCGGCACATAGTTCGCAATGATGGTTACCGTGTTGGTGTCGTCGGGGCTGCGGAATGCATACAAATCCGTGTTGTCGGCCAACGGATCGTTTGCAATCAGCGGAGCTTCGCGGTGGCTCGATGCTTCGGCCGGATGCTCGCGCGAGTCCCACAAGCCCAGTGCAGCGGCTGCAACCGCTACAACAGACACCTTCATGAGTGTCTTGGTACTTTTTTTCATTTGTGTTGGGATAAACTTCCTTCAGTTTGCTGTTGCCCAGTTTTCAGATCAGGTTTGATGATTCTACTTACGCGGAAAAACCCAACCCGGATTTAATCGACAGAAAAAATATTTTAATCTTTGTTATTGTCTAATTTATCGACAATACACTTTACATTTTGGCAATGTAAACACTATAATCCGGAAATGCCTGAAAAACCGTTTTTACTGCTATACAGCAAATACGAGGCTTTTCCAATTATGTGATTTTCGGGCACAAATCCCCAACTCCTCGAGTCGGTCGATTCGTAGCGATTATCGCCCAAAACGAAATAATAATTATATTTGAATGTATATACATCGGTATAAATTCCGTTCAGGAATACCGAATCGTTTCTGACCAGCAATTTATTCCCTTCGTGAGCAGTAATTACATAATGGTAATCTACTGCCGAAGCTGCATTGAGGCGTATTGTTTTGCCTTTTTCGGGCACGGTAAGCGGCCCGTAAAAATCGCCGTTCCATTTTCGTTGCGTGGTATTGGCGTAAAGCCTTTGCTGAAATTCGCGCGGCTCAAGCGGAAACTCTTCCAGCGCAAACACTTCTGCATCGCGTTTCATTTGCATGGCAGTTTCGCGTGTGGTGCACACACTGTAAGCACTGCCACCCAGCCAGTTGAAATTTTCCAGCTTATAATTCTCAAAGAACTTTTGTGCCACCACACTGCCTTTCAGTTCCATGCGAAAGCGGCAGGTGAGTTGTGCCGGTTCGGTGGCCGTGGTTTCATTTACCATTAACTTGCCGGCCATTAACTGCACCACATCGCCGGGCAATGCTGCACAGCGTTTTATATAAGGAGTGCGGCTGTACACGGGCACCGACGAATCGGCTGGCAGATTAAATACGAGAATATCGTTTCGGTGGATTTCGCCGTAACCCGGCAAACGCCACTGTGGAAAAAACGGAACGCGTGCGCCATAACCGAGTTTATTTACCAGAATGTAGTCGCCCCGGTTCAGGGTGCCGCTCATCGAATTGCTGGGTATATACATTCCCTGAAAGGCAATGGTTCTCACCAGCAGCCATCCGAAGGCAAAGAGCAAAAGCCTTCCAGCCCAGCGCCTGGCGGGCCGGTGCCATTTTGATCTGGGCCTTAAACGGGCCTGTTCTCCGATGTTTTCAGACTCTGGTAAGTCGGTCACAGCTAAATATACGGTAATATGACCTTTGAGGATTTATGCCCAAGAATTTGCCGGTATCAGACGGGAAAAATCAATAATTCGGGTTATTAACAGACGATGGGCAAAACTACGCAAACACAAATTGCGTCTTTTCGCGCTGTTTTTTAAATCTTTCATTTACTCTATTTGTAACGTCAAGCAATTCATATCCGCAGCGCGAAGTGAATATCACCGGATAAAGTAAGTTGACTGTTCACAATTCTAATCACTTAAAAATTAAACCCATGTCAGGATCAAAAAACATCATCAACAACACCAGTTCTACAATCGTTGGTTCAATTACTCCCCGTATCGGCTCTAACCCCGGGCAGTCGGGCCCTCCGGTTACTTTCGAAGTGGCTGCCGGAGATTCGAAGTTAGTTCAGTATGGAAACGATCAGAATCCGTTTATGAATACGCTGGATGTTTCCAGCAAAACCGATGGCTCCAGCCTGCTTGAAGGCCGTTGGGACGTAATTTCCCGTGGCGGATTTGTAGATGATCTTTTTAATACAAACAGAAACATTACTGTTACCCAGGCCAAAACCGGTTTGCTTATCGACGGTTCAAACTAAGGGCATCTTTAAGTTCGGTTACCAGAAATCAGATTAATTCTTTCAATAAAAAATCCCGGGAATAAATCCCGGGATTTTTTGGTTGCAGGTATTTATACTCAAACTCAAATTACGCATTTATAACCTTGATTACCTGTTACTGCATGTCGTTAATTTGAGCTCAGGAATCAGTATTAATAACTCAAAACCCAATCAAAAAATGGAACAGGGAGCAAAAATTATTCAAAACAAAACAACCGAAAAGCTGATGATCACACTCACCGGACGTATTGGCAGCAATCCCGATGATCAGGGCACTCCGGTAGAAGAGTCCGTGGATGTTAACGAATCGAAAAAAATCGTGTATGGAAACGATCAAAATCCATACCTGAACGAGATGCAAATTGAAATGAAAGCCAAAGGAGAAGATTATATCCGTTTGAGTTTACGTGTGTTAGAAACCGGTTCACCGGTTGATTCTCTTTTCAACAACAATACTGCACTCATTATTACCGAAGCTCCTTTTTCGTTTTCGGTGGAGGGTGGGAACTAACCGTTTATTCATTGTACAAAACAGGCTGCCGGAAAAACCGGCAGCCTGTTAGTTCATTCATTAATATTCTCTATATGTTCATCTGAAAAAGTTTCTAATCCTCCAGAATCTTTGCAGCCCGCAATGTATGGTAAATCCTCTGGGTAATGGCTCTGAAAGATAAACCACGTAAGCAAGTTTGTGTTTACATTTAAGAGGGCGGTGTTTTATCAGAATGTATTTATAGCCTTTTAGTGTTTGAAGAAAGAATGAAACCGGAATGTGTTTTCCGGCGATCAATGTTTTTTTGTAGATAAACAACTCTGTGTGAGGTAAAATACCACCTGAATCCACCTCTACTTTTATACTGTCGAAAATATAACGCGCCCCTGCGGGCGACTGGTATCTGAATTTTTGATTTATCCTGCAATACAACTCCTCATTCTTTTCCAGTTCAAATTCAAAATAGAGTGTAATTGTATCGGCTTGGGCACATTTTAAAAAGCCCGAAATCAAAAAGAGTATCATCAGTATTCTCATGTGTATATAACGTATGCATACGAGAACGATACAAAAACAAACCCGGCGAATCTTTCGAAACGCCGGGTTCATTTGGCAAAACAAAAAGCTGCAACTATTAGTTACCGCTCTTTACGAGGGTGATGTGCTGAGCCTGTCCGTTTACAACCGAACGAACTGCATACACACCATTGGCAAGGCTGCGGCCCTGAGCATCGGTGCCGTCGATGGCAAACTGATGGGTGCCGGCGCCAAGTGTGCCGTTGTGGAGTACACGTACCACGCGACCGTTCATGTCGAGCAGTTCAACTACTGCGGAAGCGGTTTCGCTCATGTTCAGCTGTACGGTGAGCTGTGAAGCAAACGGGTTGGGGAATGCAGTAAGCATGTTGTTTGAAGTGCTTACGGTAGCAGCCAGACGGCCACCAATGCAATCAGTTACCACTACCAAAGCCTGGGCAGTGCCGGGGCATCCGTTGCAGAAAGTTCCGGTTACGGTGTAGGTGGTGTTTCCAAGGCCGGGCTTGGCAGCTACTGAAGCGCCGGTGGCGGGCACAGTAGCGGGCGACCAGCTATAGCTCAGTGCAGAAACGCTGTGCGAACCGAGACCGCTTACCACGTTGGTGGTGTCCTGATTCCACTCGGTGAAGAGTGTGGGGAAACCTGATGCGCCGGGCAGATTCGGATTTACGGTGATGCCGGTATAAACACAGGCTTTGCGGGTAAGTGTGCGGTTTTCGGTATTAAACAATGTGTCGTTCCACGATGAACCGGGATCGTTGCAGATAGAACCGAAGATGTCGGCGTAGCTTGACGAAACTTCGTTGTACAGAGTTACAGCGTCATCGCCGTTGAACTGCAGGTTGGCCGAGAACTGGTTTACACCGGCAAAAAGTGTGGCATTGCTGTTGGCTACCACGTAGGTGGCCTGATCGGCGAGGGTGCCGGTGAGGGCAATGGTAAAGGTGGGTGTGTTGTTGTCGCAGGCACCGTTGTGGAAGGCACGGATTTCATAATCGGCCAGGTTTACAGAAGCCCCGGTGTTGTTGTAAATTTCAATGTACTTCTCAAAGTTGCTACCTTCCACATACTGTGAAATGAAGAGATCGGGCGAAAGTGTGCGAACGCTCAAACGGGCTGAATCGCCGGGGCAGGCAGTGATGGTGTCGGAAGCGGGCGATACCACAAGTACAGGATTGGTAATTACACGCACATTCACGTTGGCTGAAAGCGCCACGCAGCACTCGCCGGAAGTGGTGGTTACGTTGTATGTACCGCTTTCAGTTACCACGATAGACTGTGTGGTGGCGCCGTTTGACCAGAGGTATTCAGTGGCTGTGTTGGCGGTAAGCGTTACCGAACCACCTTCGCAGAACGAAAGCGGACCATCGGCTGTGATGCTGGCCTGGCAATCGGTAGCCACACCTTCGCGGCCGCAGCTCAGGCTCACGTCGTCGATGCGGAACTGCACACCATTGCTGCCGGTAGCCGAGTTGCGGAAACGGATACACAAATCGCAGTTGGCAGGCAGGGTGGTGCTGGAGGTACGACGATACCAGGTGGCAGTGCCGCTGCCGGTGGGCAGTGCCGGATAAACCATGCCTGTCCAGGTGGTGCCGCCATCGGTGCTGTATTCTACAATAAGCTGCGAACCATTTGAAGTATTGGTGCTTTTGTGAATACCAAACGACAATTGAACAGGTGTACCTGTGCAACCTCCCGTGTTAATGTCGCACGCCTGAAACACGCGTGTGGTGTTCAGGAAAATGTTTGCACCACCCGATGCACCGGCGTATCCGGTAGAAGGCAAAGTGTTGCGCACATCGCCGGTTCCCGAATAGGTAAGCAAATCGTTGTTAAATGCATTGGCCGTTTCGTGCGAGGCAATGCTGGTGGTGGAAGTTACTGTGCCCATATTTTCGGTAAGCTGGGCATTCATTGTGGTAGCTGCGGTAAGCAGCATACCGGCGGCAATAACACGTATCATCTGCACGGTTCGATTGCCTTGTAGTGTAGTTTTCATGGGTATGATGTTTTTTGAAATCAGGGACCATTCCCTGACGATGCAAACCTACCCGCCGAATTATACCTTAATATAATCTCAACAATAAGTATGGAAACAGGATCTACATGTAACAATAAAGTAATTTATTAATCCAATACTTAACATCTCTTACCCTTGCCGCCTCCTCACCCATCATCCACGAAAACAAGGAGATCCGACAAGATCAAAATTCCCGGCAACCCGTTTGTTACATTATGTTCAATACCTTATAAAAAGGGTAACTTAACGATATATCACCACACTTATTATTAGTGTTACATTGAAAATACAAGCCATGTAAACTACTTAACCGATTATAACCGCTTTCAAACGGCTAAATCAATTAATATGTACAATTAAGTAACATTGACCGGGATAGAATTATTCTCCAGAAAAAAAATCAATCGCTAATTATCCCTGATTTTTCTTCTTCACACCTCTCACCGCCTCTGCCGTCCATGGATCTTCAGGCCAGTGATGTTTGGGATAACGAATGCGAAGTTCCTTACGCACTTCCTGATAGGTATTCTGCCAGAAGCTGTGTAAATCCTGTGTAACCTGCACGGGCCGGTATGCGGGCGAGAGCAGGTGAATCATTACCCTGTTGCGGCCTTCATTAACTACAGGTGTTTCGGGCAGGCCGAAAAGTTCCTGCAGGCGCACGGCCAGCACGGGTGCGCTGCCATCGGGTGCATATATGAGTGCGATTTGTGAGCCGCTGGGCACGGTAATTTTTTCGGGAGCAAGTTTTTCCATTTGCTGCTGCATTTCCCAGGGCAGCAAGGTTTGAAGCAGCGGCAAAAGTCCGATGCGTTTAAAATCGTCGCGGCGGCGGATGTGTGTGAGCCACGGGGCAAGCCATTCGTGCGCGGTTTGCAGCAGGGCATCGGTGCTTACATCGGGCCATTGCTCGTGACTGCGCCAGGTGCGCAGGCTCATTACGCGGGCCTGCCATTGCTCAATGGCTTCGGTCCAGTTGAAAAGGCGCTGGCCTTCGCTGCTTACTACTTCGAGCAGAATGCGCAGGCGTTCTTCGTCGGTAATGTCTTTGAGCGGTGTGCTGGCGGCCACCATTTCGCCGATGCGCATTTCGGTGCGGGCAATGAGTTCGCCTTTTTGTGCGTCCCAGCTTACGTTGCGGCGTGGCTTTGCGGTGTGCAGCACATCGGCCGGATCGAGCGGTGCGGCGAGGTGAATTTTTCCTTCGCTGCCGGTGCCGCCGTCTAAGTGCGCCACAGCCAGCCATTCTTCATCGCCCAGCGGATCGTTTTGCTGCACACGGGCCGTGCGGCCGTTGGCTAAGCGGTAACGTCCGTTTTGTTCCATGCGCCGGGCAATACGTTCGGGGTAGGCAGCCGCAAGCAGCAAGCCCACAGCAGTATGTGCGGGCAATTCGTTTTCGGCTTTGGTATGCAGCAGCCTGCGCCATTGCGCCGCGAGTTTTTCGATACGTTCCAGACGCGGCCGCATTACACTCAGCATTTTCCCAGTCATTCCGAGCGGCATTTTCCCAGTCATTCCGAGCGGAGTCGAGGAATGACTGCGCCAGCGACGAAGGGCTTCTACGCGCAACACCAGATCGGCCTGGCTTTCGTTACCACGCGCAAAGGGGTCGCGTTCTTCGAGCAAAGCGGCCACATCGGCAGCGAGTGCCTGTTGTTTTTGTGCAATGCTTTCGAGCAGCAAATGCGCAATGCGCGGATGTGCGGGCATACGCAGCATTTCTTTGCCGCGGGATGTAATTTTTTTATGTTCGTCGAGCGCGTCTAACTGCTGCAAAAGTTCGGTGGCCTGTTTCACTGCGGCGGGCGGCGGCGGAGTGAGCCAGCTCAGGTCGTTTACGTTTGTTACGCCCCACTGCGCCAGTTCGAGCATGAGCGGGGCGAGGTCGGCTTCGAGCAGTTCGGGCACACGTTGTTTGGTAAGTCCGCGCTGTGTGGTTTCGCTCCACAGCCTCACAGCCACGCCGGGGCCCAAACGTCCGGCACGTCCGGCGCGCTGGTCGGCAGCATCGGCGGTAACGCGCACTGTGTCGAGGCGGGTAAGTCCGCTGCGCACATCGAACTTTGGCACACGCGCAAAGCCGCTGTCCACCACAATGCCAATGCCTTCTATGGTTAAACTGGTTTCGGCAATGGAAGTGGCCAGTACAATTTTGCGCTGTCCGTGTGCATTGGGCAGCAGTGCTTCCTGCTGTTCGCGGAAAGGCAAATCGCCGTAGAGCGGATGAATGCGGAATGCGGGCAAAGTGCGTTCGAGAATTTCCTGCGTGCGATGAATTTCGGCACTGCCGGGCAAAAAGGCCAGCACATCGCCCTCAAATTCGCGCACGGCATTGCGCACTGCTTCGGCCATAGCTTCGTGCATTCGTGCATCCACATCGGGCGCACGGTAACGCACCGCCACCGGATATTGCCGTCCTTCGCTGGTAAGCACCGGCGCATTGCCCAGCAGTGATGATAGCGAAGCTGCATCCAGCGTGGCCGACATAATCAGTATCCGCAAATCATCACGCAAAATCTGCTGCACCTCGCGGCAAAGCGCCAAAGCCAGATCGGCGTGCAGGCTACGCTCGTGAAACTCGTCGAAAATCACCAGCCCCACACCGTCGAGCGACGAATCGGTTTGCAAGCGCCGTGTAAGAATTCCCTCCGTAAGCACTTCGAGTTGCGTGGCCGCCGATACCTGATTTTCGAATCTCACGCGGTAGCCCACCTTTGTGCCCACTTCTTCGTTTAACTGTGCCGCCAGCCGTTGTGCCACGCCCCGCGCCGCCAATCGTCTCGGTTCGAGCATGAGGATTTTCTGCGTGCCTATCCAGTTGGCTTTCAGCAAATGCAGCGGCAGCACGGTACTTTTTCCTGCCCCGGGAGGAGCCTGTAAAATTACCGTGCGGTGATTTTCGAGGGCGCTGAGTACCTCGGGGAGAATATCGTTTATCGGGAAATCGTTGGCCATTGCATGAGGTGGGTAAAGATCGGGAGAAAACATGTAGTGGTGAAATTCCCTTTACTCCTCATCGGTGGCAGTGTTTCTGTACCATTTGTTGGTTTGAAATTTTTGGGTAATTGATTCATCCCGTGATCGATTCCCAACTTTTCCAATTCTTCAAACCATTTATCGCGCATTGCCCCTGGGAGTTTGACGCCGCAAAAGGATTTTTTTGCGGATACGAACTTCCACTTCCGAAATTATATTTCACCTGATTTTACTTATTCATTCCATACCACACATTATCACCCCTCCAAATTTCGGCAATTACCATCATCCCCAATCTCCCTAAAATCCCGACCTTTGCCTCACAATGTCCACACCCATACGCCACGATCTCGATCAGCTCGAAGACGATTACCGCCTCGCCTTCACCCGCAACGATGAATATGCCCTGCAGCGCCTGAAATCGGCCATAGCCACCATGCGTTACGAACTGCGCATGGACAATACCATTCAGCTCGAATACCCCAACCACGACGAGCCGCTGGTAATGCGCATCATCCAAAACGAAAAAGATTTCGACCGCTGGATCGACCAGCGCTTCATCCGTCTTACCGAATTGTCCTGATGATGCACGAGCCGGTTCCCGTTCCATTCCGCTACAATGCGCTCAAGCATCATGTACAGGTGCAGCGTAACTGGATAAGCACATATAAGCATGACAATGAATCTGTGCAAGAATTGCTGGTGCTGGGTGCATCGGTAATGGATGTGTATGAAGGGAAATTTTCGCCCGAAGAAATTGCGGGTGAAATAAAAACGCAACTGCTTACCTCTTCTCGTTTCACTCGCCCGGAGTTTATGGCGTGGATTGGCACGGCCGGTTACCGCGAACTTACGCTGAGCGATAAATCGCGATGGGTGCTTCGTCCGGGCGAAACTTATGAGCGATATATACATTTTCATCCCGGACGTGGTGCGGCGTTTACTTTCCGTGCCAAGGCCAATGTGCTGAAAACAGCTATGCTGTGGCTTGCATCGGCTGAAGCCGGTGCGTTGCCGGATACGGCAGGGTTGAATGGTATTCGCCTTCGGCTTGATTTAGCGCCGGTGGCGGAGGTGGAAGATGCTTCGCATCTTCATTTGTTGATGGGGAAGTTGAGGGGGTGATTTTGGTGTGGGGCATTGGTGTGGAGCATTGGTGCCGGGCGCGACGCCTCGCGCCCTTACGGGAATCGGCGGGATCATTCCCGTTGGGGCGCGAGGTGTCGCGCCCCGCGAGGACGCCAGCACCATGCGTGAGATTCAGTGGTACACTCAGACGATATACTGACGAGATATGATCCTGGGCTATGCTCGTGGCTGGGCGCGACGCCCCGCGAGGACGCCAGCATCATGCGTGAGGCTAAGTGGTACACTCAGACGATATACTGACGAGCTATGCTCCTGAGCTATGCTTGTGGGTTATGCTCGTGGGCTATACTGGCGGGCTAGGCTGGCGGGCTGGCGCGTAGGCTAGGCTGGTGGACTGGGCGCGTGGGCTGGACGCGAGGCCTCGCAGGAATAATCACTCGTTCATGATCCAGGCGTTAGCGTGGTACTTCTCATTTACCTCGCGCATGAGATTGGAGAGTGAGATTTCGCCTCCAGCCTGTGCGATGACGATATAGATCATCCCGTTTTTGTTCTCCTGATGCGCTGCCGTATATCCCCGCTCCTGCCAGAGTTTGATGCTTCGCGCGGCATTTTCGGACGAGCGGAAAACGCCGGTGATAAGCTGTGGCGTGGCTGGAGCTGTCTTTTGCGCTGAGGTGCGCGATTGTATTTGCGGCGAAGCCGCGAGTTTATCAGTTCCTGCTGATTTCAGAGAGGATGCGGCTGATACTTTTACCGTATGTTTCGTGAGCGTGGGTGCCACCGCTATAGATTTTGATTTCTCAGCAGAGGGGGCTACTGCTTTCACCAACGGTTTTTCAGCAGATGCCATCTTTTTTCCTCCCGCATTTTCCCGCTTCTTTTCACCAGAAACTCCCGGACTACCGGCTGTAGCCAAAACATCCTGAGAAACCGGAGCATTACCGGCAAGCAAAGAAGCAGGCGCATTGGCCTTACCTCCACCCAAACAATACAAATATCCATCGCGCGAGGCCACATACACTTTACCACGATGCGTTACGGGTGTGGCCTCGAAAATGCCGGGCAATGACGAAAGCAGCCGAAAAATGCCTGTCTGATTGTATTCAAATATTCGTATTCCATTATACCCGGCTGCCAGCAAACGGTTTTGCGAAAACAACGGGGTGGAAATAGACGCGCCGGTGTGTGTGCGAAATACAAGCTGCGGACAGGGAAACTGCGTGTGGCCGTCGGGGCCGGTGGTGGTGGTGTCGGTGCGGACTTTGTTCCACTCTACTACGCAAAGTTTGCCGTCGATGCCGGTGAATGCGGCGAGATAAGGATCATTCTCATTGCGATAGGTATCATTTACGGCCACACTGCCTACCACTCCACCTTTCCAGCCCGAGAAAACGGCATCGCCGGTGGGGAAAAACCAGTCCACACATTGCGCTGGAGCACGGCGCGGATTGAGTTTGAACACGCCTCCGCAGCCTGCAATGTATTGCTTCTCTACGGGCACCAGCAAACAACTGTCGGCAGTAACTGCGGGTGTGCCGTCGAGGTCGGCACCGATGTAAAAGTCCCAGTCGATGCATTGTGTGCGCAGGTTGTAGCCAAATACATGTCCGGCTCCGGAAGCAATGTAGAGATGATCGCCAATGCGTACGGGCGAGGCTTCAGTGACCAGATTTCCGCCGTGCAGGGCGGCATCGCGGTCGTTGGAAAGCGGCAACTGCTGCACGATGGCTGGTGTGCGATATACATTGTCTTCGAAAGTATCGGCCCCGGTTTGCCCAGGCAGAAATTTTACGAAACTGGCATTTTCCAAACCGAGGTAGGCCGTATCGCCCAACACCAGCGGCGAGGCATCGCAATCGCGGCTGTAGCTGGGGCCGTGGGCAATGTTCATGCGCCAAAGTTCGGCACCGGTGTAATACGACACCGCCCTGAAACTGTATGCCCGCGCACCATGCAGCCCCACACCTGCCCTGCTGCCCTGCATTACGGCAAGTTGCTGTAGTGTGTCAGTGGCCTGTGCATTTTGCCAGAGTGTGGCTGTGCCTTTTATCACATCGTCGAAGGCGTATTGCCAGAGCAACTGCCCGGTGGCTGCATCGAACTTTTTCAACTGATGATCGAAACAGCCCTGCAGTATGCTCAAACGTCCGCCTTCACTCACCAGAAGCGGCTGGCCTGTCCATCCTGCGCCGTACCATTCTTCTTCGCCTTTTTCGCTGCTTACCACGGTGGTGCCTTTGCCCAGCCAGCAACGCCATATTACGCCCAGCGAATCGGGCAATGAATCGCCGTAGTAATTGCGTTTTTCATTGCCCAGAAAGGTAGCGTTGATAAGTTGAAGCCAGGGCTGCTTTTCGCCGGTATTGTTCAGAATACGTGGCTTCACATCGCCGCCTCCCGCTCCGGGCATCCAGAAAGCCTGCACCATTGCAAACAGCAATACAGCCGGAAATATTCTGAACAGGATGCGGGGTAATAAAGACATGTGTATTCGAATATATATATAATTCCGGTTCTTCAATGAGCAGTCAGCTACGAGGAATGCGGATAATTATCATTACTGCTTTTTTTCATCAGCATATTACCGCCAATAAAATCAACCACAAACAACCACACAAAACCGCCTGTAAAACAGGCGATTAACCATAAAAGCATTTGCAAAAACTGCATAAAACTTATATCGGTAAAATCATACGCATTGAAAAGGTAAGTCAATATCATCACAAAAAATACCGATACCGGAACAATTACATTATCCCGATATTTCCTAAACCATAATACTTGCAAAACAAAAATACATACCAGGTGAATAGCGGTAAACAAGGTAAACAGCGTAGACCCGGAGATAATTTCTGTTCCGCTAAACAACATCTCCGCCAAAAACAACACCGCACAAACCGCAGTAATCCGGTTAATGAGAGTACGCCTGTTTTTGAGAATAAACATGCACCAGAACGATGCACACAGACTCAGGTAAAAACTTAGTTTCAGCAGCAGCAACATCTTCAGAGAGGTTTCGGGGGATTAATCCGACTTAAAGATAATCTCTTGTTGCAATATAAACACCTTTTTATTCCGCCTCCTTCAACTCAAAGTATGTTCCTTGCGAACAATCAGGCACCCAGGTGAATTGTGTTAAATTCGCTTCACCTCTACAGGAAATTACACCCACGTATTTCTGCTTTCGATTACAGACAGGCAAAAAACTAAAGATTTCACGGCAGAAAACCCGCCGCATATGTAATTCTGCCAAACAAAATACCGCAACCGCCAAAGTCCGCCCGATTTTCTTATTTTCACCACATGACAAATACAGCAAAGCTCAGACACCCTGCAGGACTTCCCTTTTTGTTCTTTTCCGAAATGTGGGAACGTTTCGGGTATTACCTGATGATTGGAATTTTCACTCTTTACCTCGAAGCCCCGCAAAAAGAAGGTGGTTTTGGTATGGATCCAAAACAATCGGCCGATATCTACGGAACTTTTATTGCGCTTGTTTTCCTTACTCCTTTTCTCGGCGGACTTCTGGCCGACCGGGTTATTGGTTACCGCAAATCAATAGTCATTGGCGGATTGCTTATGGGTACCGGCTATTGTTTGCTGGCCATACAGGGGTTTGCCGCATTTTACCTTGCGCTGGTGCTGGTTATTCTGGGTAATGGATTTTTCAAACCCAACATATCCACCCTGCTTGGCAATTTATACAACGAGCCAAAGTATGCGCCGCTGAAAGATTCGGGCTACAGCATTTTTTACATGGGTATTAATATTGGTGCGTGTATCTGCAATTTCTTTGCGGCCTCGCTGCGCAATCATTTTGGCTGGGGTGCGGCGTTTATTTGTGCGGGTGTGGGTATGTTTCTTGGCGTACTCATTTTCGTGGCGGGCAACCGTCATTACAAGCACGCCGATGTACTAAAGCCCGTGCAGCCCGGCGATTTGAGCATGATGCAGATTATGGGCACCACCATTTTTCCCGCCATACTTGCCGGTGTGCTGGGCTGGATGATTCCCGGCGATATTTTTGGCAGCGACTCCACCGACGCATTTCTTATCGGCGCACTTCCGGTAGTGGGTTTCTACATTACCACCTATGTGCGCAGCAACGAAAACGAAAAGAAACCCGTAGGTGCCATGCTGGCCATTTTTGCGGTGGTGGTAATTTTCTGGGCAGTGTTTAAACAAAACGGCACCGCACTCACCACCTGGGCCAATAAATATACCGACCGCGAAATGCCCGCCGCAGTAGCCAAACCGCTCGACTGGCTGGGCTTTGCCAAGAAAGTAAGTTCGGAGCCCGATACCATTGTGCTTACCGATGCGCAGTTTCGCAAGCAATACGAAAAAGATGCACAGGGAAAAACGGTAATGATTTATCCGAAAGATAAAAGCGGCAAGATTGATGCCACTGCGAAACCCAAACCCAAAGAAAAAATGGTGGTGGCCCAAAACTATTACTTCAAAAACATGCCGCCCGAAAAAATGCCGCCTCCCGGCCAATCGGTAACTACGCTCAATACCGAAATCTTTCAATCGGTAAATCCGTTCTGGGTGGTGTTGCTTACGTTTCCGGTGGTGGCCGTTTTTGTGTGGTTGGGTAAACGTAAAAAAGAGCCCAGCACGGCTTCTAAAATTACACTCGGACTTTTCATCAGTGCATTGTCCACATTAGTAATGGTAGCCGCTGTTTACGCAGGCAGCAACGGCGCAGTAAAAGTAAGTCCGTGGTGGCTCATTATGGCTTATGGCGTGGTTACTGTGGGCGAATTATGTCTCAGTCCGATGGGGCTTTCGCTGGTATCGAAACTTAGTCCGGCACGTATTACGGCATTGATGATGGGCGGATGGTTTCTGGCCACTTCGCTGGGCAATAAACTTTCGGGCGTGCTGGCTTCCATGTGGGACAGTTACGAAAACAAGGCCTATTTCTTCCTTGTAAACTGCGGGCTGCTCATTTTGGCCACACTCATTATGCTTATTATGCTCAAACGGCTTAACGTCATACTTAAAAAGTATTCGTGAGACGCAACGAATAAGCATACACACAGAAAGGGAAGTAATGTATTGTAATCACGAATACCACTCATTGCTTCCCTGCTGTTTTACATTCCACTAAAACACCACTCTTTCCCTCACCCACTCACCACTCCCAAACCATGCTCCGCGAACACGAAGTTCATATCCTTCTTGGCTGTGCCGATGCCCGCGATCTTTCGCAATTGCATATCGATGCCATCAATACTGTAATTGCCCGGTTTCATAGCCGGCAAATTGATGTTGATTTTCACGTAATCCGCGCGGCGGGCTCGTTTGTTACACCCGATGTGGTGATGGATATAAAACGCACCATCGAACAGGAACTCCGGCACAGCAAAAATGCCAGCCGTCCGGTGCGCTTTTATGTTCACATTCAAAGCCACGGCCACCTTACCGAAGATTCTTCCAAAGACTACATCAGCCATGTTCACCACCTGCACATTGAAGATGGCTCGCCGCTCAATTGCGGTATGCTGGGTGCTTCGGCCGTGGCCATTGAAATTGAACAACTCCTGCTGGAAGAAAAACCCGAGTTTACCGTAAAAGGCAAAAGCTTTAAAGTAAACACCTACGAAGACATACGCACTTTGCTGCGCACCGTTTACAACCACGACGGCTACCTGGCGGGCGACTGGATAAAAAGCATCGACCTGCTGCGCACGCATCCTCGCAACCAGCGCACCATACTCGAACGCGCCATTAAACACGATCCCGATTTAAAAACGCTCGACATTGCCATTACCGCAGGCATTCAGGATTATGCCATTCACTCGCTCATTCGTGTGGATGGCGGCGATCCGGCAGTTCCGTTCTGGGACGAAGTACAGGAATTTATCCGCAAACATGCCGGAAGCGAGCGCATGAGCAAGGAAATTCTGCTGCATCAGGCCGAGAAGCAGAAACCGCTGGCAGGATTGCTCTGCATGTCCGACCCGCGCATGTCGTCGCGCACGGCTGCGGCGCGTTTTTACCTCGGCATGAAAGGCATTGAACTGTACACCAGCGGCTACATGCCCAACATGATGTTTAACATGACCGGCAGCAATTTCGATTTACCGCTCACACCTTTCGGGCCGTATGTAATTTGTGGTTTCTTCTACGCGGTAAAACATCTTCACCTCACCGATCAGATGGTGATGGGCTACGATGAAATTCAAACCGAGCGCATCGTGAAGAAAATAGAAAACGATCCGCTCATGAATATGATTGTAAAACACTTCGGCGTGAACCTGATTTCGATTAATCAGGTGGATGTACTGGCGCAGTAATTGCGGTTACGTGGTTTCGGCTATTTCGGGGCGCTCGTTGTAAAAACGTGCGGCCTTGCCTTCGGGTATGGCCAGCACCCAGAAGAGATACACGGCCAGTGCCACATTTTGCACACACAGCAGCCAGCCGCCCCAGGCCATGCCGGTTACGTGCGCGGTATCGCGGAATACGCCGTGCTGGTAGGTAATCATGTAATACGTATATGGCCCACCCAGAAAAAGCAGCAATGCCTGCAACTGCAAAAACGCCCGCACCGGAATGGCAAACGGCCGCATGATGCTGAACGATTCCCACACAATAAAAAACGGCATCATCAGGAAGAAAATAATGCCTGCAATGCCTGCCGGATGTCCGTTGAAATTAAGCAGTGTGGAATAATTGTCGGAAACGGCCGCGCGCAGTTTCAGTGTTTCGGGCGAGAGGCCTTCGTACACACTGCTCACCGCATCGTTGCGAATGGGAATAAAGAGATAGGCAATTACCCAGAGAAAAGTTACGGCGAGAAGTACGCGGCGTTGTGTGAGTGTGAGCATGAGTACAAGTTAATGCAAACACAACAAACAGCAACCGCAAAAGTTGGTGCGGCGAAATTAAACTGCCGGAATCAGCCTTGCGTGCCAGCTGTTGCCGGCGGGCACTTCCCAGGCCGTATTCATTTCCTGCACGGTTTGCACCAAATTGTTAAACACCGGCGTATCGGCTGTTATGCGGCCTTCGGCGGCGAGTGCTTCAAACGCTGTCATTTTTACGGCCTCAATTTCGCCCTGTGCATTGCGGTAGGCCACCTGCATCCGGTCGAACAGCGGCACGCCGAGGTCTTTCTCCAGCTCCTGCATAAACCGCACCGATTTATCGATGCCGCAGCCGCTGGCTGCCGCCGCCTGCTCATCCACCGCCACTACCACAAAACGTTTGTGCAGCACCGTTACCGCCGCTTTCATTTTGCTGCCGTGCGAAGTCCAGTCGGCCAGAAATGCGGCCGACTTACCCAGCGCCGCTGCAATTTCCTCGTCACGCAATTCGCGCCCGGCCTGATAAATCCAAACCCGGCTGTGCGGCGGCATATCGTTAAAATGGTTCATGCGAATAAACAGTTATGCAGCGTAAATTATAAATCGTTGGCCTGAACAATGAGTTCGGCCACGTCGAGCACTTTGGTGTTGTCTTCCTTGTTGAAATGCTTCACGCCGTCGGTCATCATGGTCATACAAAACGGACAGCCCACAGCAATTACATCGGGCTGAAGTTCGAGGGCTTCCTCGCTGCGTTCCACGTTTACTTCCTTGTTTCCTTTTTCGGCTTCTTTAAACATTTGTGCCCCGCCTGCACCGCAGCAGAAACCGTTGGCACGGCTGCGTTTCATTTCGCTCAGTGCGGCATCGAGTTTTTCGATTACACGGCGCGGAGCCTCGTATTCGCCATTGGCGCGGCCTAAGTAGCAGGGATCGTGAAAGGTAATTTTTTTGCCTTTAAATTCTCCGCCTTCCACTTTCAGTTTGCCGCTGTCAATAAGTTGCTGCACAAGCTGTGTGTGGTGAATTACCTCGTAGCTGCCGCCCAGTTCGGGGTATTCGTTTTTAATAGTGTTGAAACAGTGCGGGCAGCCTGTTACAATTTTGGTTACCCCGTAGCCATTAAGCACGGTAATATTGTTCATGGCCTGCATCTGAAACAGGAATTCGTTTCCGGCACGTTTGGCCGGATCGCCGGTGCAGGATTCTTCGGTGCCAAGCACGGCAAACTTCATTCCTACGTGGTTCAGAATGCGCACAATGGCTTTGGTAATTTTGCGGGCACGGTCGTCGAAGCTGCCCGCGCAGCCTACCCAAAATAAAATCTCAGGAGTTTCGCCCCGGGCCGCGAAATCGGCCATTGTAGGCACATGCAGCGTTTCGTTTGCCATCTTCTTTTATTTTTCGAATACCTGAATGGTTACTTCCCGTTCGGTAAGATTGGTAAACTTACCTTCGTAACGTGTGGCGCGCACAATATGATTATCAATCCAATGATAGTTGCCGCCGCGCGGTTTGCCCATAATCAGTCCGTGAAAACGGAATCCGTTTTTGAGCAGCCACTCTTCAGTGGCTTCACGATGTTCTTCGAGGCGCGAAGTGAAAAAGGTAATTACATGCCCTTCATCGTGCCATTGATTAATTGTTTCGAGGGCATCCGGAAAAAGTGCCGCATCGTGCATACGCCACGGTTCTTCGTTGGGGATGTCTTCGCAAATGGTACCGTCAATATCAATGAGAAAGTTTTTGATATTTTCGGGAAGAACGGGGCTTATTTTTTTTCCGTTTTCTTCTGCTTCTACCAGCGGATAAATTGTTCCCATTTTCAAATACGTTTAAATAAATTATGCCTCAGTGGCCCAGTTCAAACGGTCGGCGGGCGAAAACTGCCAGGGCGCACCGTTGTTTTCGATGTTGGTAAACATCATGTTCAACTCGTTGGGGGCTGCGCTTTGTTCCATTACCAGATAGCGGCGCAGATCAATGATAATGGAAAGCGGATCGATGTTTACCGGGCATTCCTGCACACAGGCATTGCACGAGGTGCAGGCCCAGAGTTCTTCGGCGGTAATGTAATCGCCGAGCAGCGATTTGCCGTCGTCGGTAAATACGCCTTTGTTTTTGTCAATGTTTTCGCCCACTTCGGTAAGCCGGTCGCGGGTGTCCATCATAATTTTTCGGGGCGAAAGCAACTTGCCGGTATTGTTTGCGGGGCAGGCCGAGGTGCATCGTCCGCACTCGGTGCAGGTGTATGCATCGAGCAGTTGTTTCCAGTTTAAATCCTGCACATCTTTTGCTCCAAAGCGCATGGGCGTTTCGGGCGGCGGCGGCGGGGTAAACGAGGGATCGAGAATGGCTTTCACTTCCACCATTACATTCTCCGGATTGGTAAAGGCTCCTTTTGCGCGGAGGTTGGAGAAGAATGTATTGGGGAATGCAAGAAGGATATGGAAATGCTTGGAGTAAGGAAGGTAATTGAGGAAAGCCAGAATACCTATAATGTGAAACCACCAGCAGAAACGCTCGGCCATAACCAGCGCATCGGGCGAGGCATTTCCATACAATCCGGCAAGCAATGAACTGATGGGAAATGCGCTTTCGGGCATTACCGTGTAGTGATCGAAACTGAGTTGCTGCAAACGGTAATCGGCCGCATTCATCATAAAGAAGGCCGACATGAGCAGGATTTCAACAATGAGAATGTAGTTGGCATCAGAGCGCGGCCAGCCGTTGAGATCGTTGCTCATAAAGCGTTTCAGCTTGAGCACATTGCGGCGGATGAGGAAAACCACGCAGCCAAGTACTACCAGAAACGCCAGTATTTCAAACGAGGCGATGAGAAACGAATACAGCGGCCCAAGGAAACCCAGTATGCGGTGCGTGCCAAACAGCCCGTCGATAATGATTTCCACCACTTCGATATTGATAATTACGAAACCCACATACACAAACAGGTGCATAATGGCGGCCACCGGTCGTGTGGTCATTTTCGACTGGCCCAGCGCCACACGTATCATGGTGCGCCAGCGTTCGGGTTTATTGTCGCTGCGGTTTACTTCGCGGCCGAGCAGTATGTTGCGGCGCACTTTACGCACATTGCGCACAAATAACACTGTGCCTGCCACAAGCAGTAATGCAAACAGAATGTTGTCTATGTAAGCCATTCGTCAGGGAGTTTTATGTCCTTCTCTCTTCGTTTCCTGCTTCACACGGGCAGCACGGGGCTGCTTTAGTTGGGTGTATTTGATTTACGGGGCGGACGGTCTTTCTTTCGGAAAATGGAGAGATAGCGTCCGGGATATTTTTTCAGATCCACCACCAGCGCGTCCAGGTCTTTGGTAGCCTGGTCGAGATCATTGTAAAGTCTTTTGTCGTTTACCAGCAGCCCCAATGTGCCTTCGCCGCGATTTATTTTGTCCATTACTTCCGACACGCGCATGAGCGAGGCATTGGCATTTTCGATGGTGCCTTTGAGGTTGGCTTTGGCCAATGTATCGCTTATGTTGGCGAAATTGTTAATGGCTTTGGTAAGCGGCTCGTTGTTGGCAGCAAGGTTGGCGGTGATTGACTGGATATTGGCCATGATTTGCGAGAACGTTTTGCGTTCGGCAGTGACCATGGTATCGAGTGTTTTTGAGGTGTGCTCAAAATTGTGAAGCGTGTTGCGGATGCTGGTGAAGCTGGCAATAAGATCTTCGCGGGCTTCTTTGTTGAGCACGGTCTGGAAAACGGTCACCACCGAATCAACCGAGCTTACGAGTTCTTCTATTTTGGCTTTGAGCGGAAGAATCTGTTCATTCACCGCATCCTTGAGCGTGCCTTCGATGTTGCCCACCAGCGTATCGCCGTCTTCCACTTCCGGAGCGCCGGGTTTAATGGTAATGGCGAGCGATTTATTGCCCAACAGCCCATCGCTGAAAATTTTTGCCGACGAGCCTTTGGTAATTTTCACATCGCCATCGGTTACGATAAAATGCACGATGAGTTCGTTGCTGACCGGATCGAGCTGAATATCGCGCACAGTGCCGATTTTAAAGCCGTTTATCTGCACCGTATTATTGGCCGTGAGGCCGTCGATGTGATCGTAGCGGGCGTATAAATCGAGGCTGGTGGAGAAAATATCACGGCCCTTGAGGAAATTAAAACCGTAAATGAGCAGCCCCACAGCTACCACCACGACTATACCGGCCTTTACTTCTTTGGAGAGTTTCACAAATACGCTGGTTGTTTTCGGAAAGCCAAAAGTAGCGTTTTTTTCGGGTTTGCGGTGTTCAAAAAAGGCGCAATAAATGAGATTTTGAAGGCCTATTTTTCCCAACTTTACCGCATGGAAACCGCCCAAAAGCTGCTCATGAACAGCAAACAGGTGCAGCAGCGCATCAATCGTCTGGCCTGGCAGGTGGCCGAGCAATGTTTCGGCGAAACCGAAATCATTATGGCCGGCATTGCCTCAAACGGCTGCAAACTGGCCGAACGCCTCAAAGCCACCATCGAAAGCATCTCCGAAATAAAAATCAGGCTCATCGAGCTTCATATTAATAAGGAAGCCCCGCTGGCCGCACCCATTTTGCTGCCCGTATCGTCGGTGGATCTTAATGGAAAAACGGTGATTGTGGTGGACGATGTATCCAATTCGGGCCGCACACTGATGTATGGGGTGAAACCGTTTCTGGAACATCCGGTACGAAACATATTTACACTTGTGCTGGTTGACCGCGACCACAACCGCTTTCCGGTAAAGACCAATTTCGTGGGCCTTTCGCTGGCCACCACCCTGCTCGAGCATGTGCAGGTGGACTTTCATGAGAATAACGAAGCCACGGTTTACCTGAATTAAGCAGGAAAATACAACGCACTACAAAGCCCGGAACAAGATTGGTTTGTTCCGGGCTTTTTGTTAAGCGGATAATTAGTTTTCCTCGCTTTTCTCTTCTTCCGACACTTCGGGCTCATCGGCCTTGAGTTCGAAGAGGCGCACGAACTCGGCGAGTTCGGAGGCTTTGAGGTCTTTGGCTTTTACGCGATACTGCGAATCGAGGTAATAGGGCTCGCGTTCGAGCAGGGTATCGTGTATGTAGTTAAAGAGTTCGTGATCGGCGCGGCCCTGAAGCAGGGGGCGGTTGGCCAGATCCACCTTGAGGCGGTCGTAGAGGGTTTCGGTGCTCAGCTTGAGGTAAATGGTAATACCTGCATCGCACATACGGTCCATATTATCGGCGTAGCAAGGTGTGCCGCCGCCGGTGGCCATTACATAATCATCCTGTTCGAGCCATTCGTGCAGCATCTGCTGTTCGAGTTCGCGGAAGTGGGCTTCGCCTTCACCTTCGAAAATGGATGGAATGTCTTTGCCGAAACGCTCCTCGATTGCTTTATCGAGATCCACGAAACGTAAACCGAGTTCCTGCGCCACCGCAGGACCGATTGAACTTTTGCCGCTACCCATGTAGCCGATCAGAAAAATGCGCATAGAAATAATGTATTCAGTACAGACTGCAATATTAATTGGAAAATAGCTTCAATACTTCGGATGTTAACATTACTCCAAAATTTATTGAAACCATGCGCCCGTTTTCGAAATAAAAATCGATGTGGGCCTCGTCAAAGGTAATTCGTTTTTCGCCCCACGGGTGACGTTCCTCGTCAATTTCTGTATAGCCGTTTTGGCGGAAAAGCGCCTTGAGTTCTTTTTCATTGAGTGAAAAAAGATTTTCGCCCCAAAGCCGTGGATCGGTCTGTGCATCAAGCTCCACAGTAGAAAACACTTCACGCTCTTCGCGATCAAAAAACAGCGAAAACCCATAATCAAGGTAATGCCACACCACTGCTTCCGAGCCATCGGGCCCTTCAAACAAATCGGTTTCATCGGGCACACCAAAGCATGCTTCTGCTTCCTGCACGGTAGCACCAAACTTCAATCCGCCAAAACCTTCCTGCAAACGAATGTCGAACGCTTTCATCAGGTAATCAATTTCGTTTCCGTGAAAGTACGGCAAATTCCGTAAAACCTGCGTCGTTCCTCAAAAAACGTTTCCGTTACATATTCTAAAACGAGTTATCAACACCAGAAAAAGCGTCAATGTTAAAAAAAAAGCATTTTCAATTTGGTGAATGCGAAAATGCCCGTATATTTGCACCCGCAAAACGGATAATATCTCTCTTTTGCACAAAGGATTCCGTAGCTCAGCTGGTAGAGCACAACACTTTTAATGTTGGGGTCCTGGGTTCGAGCCCCAGCGGGATCACTGAAACACCTTCGCTTTTCAAGCGAAGGTGTTTTTGCATTATACCGGGGCGAGAAGTTTACCCCGACATTTTTTGTCGGGGAGCCCCAGCGGGATCACTGAAAAATAAAAGCCTTCGCTTTGCGAAGGCTTTTATTTTTCCCCTGCCCCCCTCGGCTCCGCTCGGGGTGACAGGGGCATATTACTTTTTCATTCGGCTGATGTTTGTGACTTTAATAACTGGATTGCTTCACGAAGCCTGAGCCTGTCGAAGGCTGAGTAAGTACAATGCTTCACCACGAAGCCTGAGCCTCTCGAAGGCTGAACACACATCCCTCACAACAAATCCTCGTCACGTCGAGCGGAGCCGAGACGTGACAAACGACGAAGCCTGAGCCCGCCGAAGCCTGAGCACACAATAAACACAACACCCCCTCGTCACGTCGAGCGGAGCCGAGACGTGACAAACGACGAAGCCTGAACCTCTCGAAGGCTGAACACACACTCCCCCCCCTGCACTATTTCAAACACCTTCCACCAATAATCGCAAACTCTTAGGTAAATTGCCTCTGCATTTACTCAATTTACCCTGCACTTAAAATGAATAAACAGGAAAATACCGAATTACCCGGCGTAACCGATGTATTGCAGGAACTCCTGCAAAAAGAATACTTCCGCTATATACTCGAACAAAAAGAGTTTGTATTTCAAAATTCATCCAACGCACTCAAAAACTTCCTGTACCTGCCCGGAACAAAAGATGTAGAGCAACAAATTGCACGCAGTAAACGCACAAAAGGCAGTTCACCAATAAACACCCGCGCACTGCCCTTCGAAAGATACCTCGGCGAATTTCGCTCAGCCGATTTATCGCTTGAACGATACCTCAACTCAATAAAGAATTATACCGATGAGGCAGTAAAGGAGGAAGCCGATGTATATGAGCGAATCTACAATTTCAGCAAAGAACTTAGCGAAGAAAAAAATCTGCTCAAAAAATACGCCGGACAAACCGAATTATATATCGAAGGCGGACTTGATGCTCCCGAAACATGGACATTTTTTCTGCTCGAATACAAGGCTTTTGGAGAAAGTAAAACTCCGGTTGATCCGAATAGGCAGAAGTTTTTCGGGTATCTGCAAGATCCTGTCAATAGCACACTTCTTTTCAGTGAATACAACTGCAGAAACATCAGTCACAACCTGCTTAAAGTTCCCTACAATAAAGAAGAGTTTGATGCCGATTGTTTAGCCTGGCTCGATGAACAAAACATTCATTGTGTCAATCCGCTTAACAATGGTGTTTTATTTACAGAATTAATGTATATCCCGGCATTCAGAGTATTCTGGGATTTCGATGCGCCTGCTCCGGCCAAATCATTTTACTTCTCCGGCTACCACTCCGACGGAATCGACACCGAAACCGATCAGCTCAACATCACTCCCGATGTAGATGCCCTGGCCGCACTCATCGCCTACGAAAAACTCAATCCGCCGCTTTCCATAGGCCTTTTCGGGCACTGGGGTTCGGGAAAAAGTTTTTTCATGAAGCAACTCAGCCGCAAAATTGCAGAGTACGAAAACGCAGCAAAGAAAGCCGAAAAGCCAAACGGTTTCTGCAAGGATATTGTGCAGATTGAATTTAACGCCTGGCATTATTCTGATGCAAATTTGTGGGCCAATTTCATGGTAACTATTTTCGAGAAGCTGAACGACAGAATTACTACGAATAAACGCGACGAAAAAGCCGAACTGCTCGAACAATTTCAATTAGCCGGTGCCGAAGTGGCGAGGCAGAAAATGCAACTCGAACAGCTTAACACAGAAATCGACACACTAACCAGCGCACTTGATACGCTCAAGACTGAAAACGACAAAAAAGCAAACGAGTTAGCCACACTCCGCCCGGTTGATCTCTGGAATCAGATCGACGAAAAAGACCGGAACAAAATAGAGGCCGACCTCAGCCAGCTTGCCCGCGATCTCGGCCTCGAACGCGCACAACTGGCGGTAAACAGTCTCAACGATTTCCTCAGCGAAGTACGCAAAACACGCGGGCGTTTCCGCTATCTCCTCGACAGGTTTGTGAATAGTCCGTGGCCACAACTTGCCATGTGGGCATTCATTATTGTGCTGCCCTTGCTGGTGTTGTGGTATCTGCGCTTTGGCGATCATCCCTACGAATACATCAAGCATAAACTCTATGGCTTAAAAGGCTACATCTCCACTTTCGTCACCATCGTACTCGGCCTTGTGGGCTGGGCCACGCCCAAATTGCGCAAACTCAATCAGAAACTCGATGTAATTGAAAACGCGCGAAACAAAGTCGATGCGCTCATCGAACAAAAACGCCGCGCACTGGCAGAGTCGGAAATAAAAGTACAGTTGGAAATTGACCGCCTCAAAACCGAGCAGCAAGTACTCATAACCCAAAAAGCCGAGGCGATAAAACGCAGAGACGAACTCGAAAAAGCCATCGACAATTTCAACCCACGCAAACAACTCATCAACTTCATCACTTCACGCAGCGGCACCGACGAATACAGCAAGCATCTCGGTCTCATTTCACTCATCCGCAACGACCTGCAAAAACTCAGCGAACTGCTTTCGCAAAATCTCAGCTATACGCCCAACCCGAAAGAGCAGGAAAAATTTGCCGCCCTGCCCGGCATACAACGCATTGTCCTCTACATCGACGATCTCGACCGCTGCCCGCCCGACCGCGTGAAACAGGTGCTCGAAGCCATTCACCTGCTGCTTTCGTTCAGGCTTTTTGTGGTGGTGGTGGGTGTGGATGCACGCTGGGTAAAATATGCGCTGCTTAACGAAAACTCGCAACTGCTGCGCGATGAAACCGACACGAAAACCGAACGCGCCACCGCTTTCGATTACCTCGAAAAAATATTCCAGATTCCTCTCGCACTAAAACCACTGAACGACGAAAGCCGGAAAAAACTCCTCGACAGTTACCTCATTACAGAGCGAGAAACAGAAACAGAGCGAGAAACAGAAACAGAGCGAGAAACAGAAACAGAGCGAGAAACAGAAACAGAGCGAGAAACAGAAACAGAGCGAAAAACAATCAGAAGAAAACACAGACACAATCTACATCTCTCCTACACCCAATATCGAAATTACCGATGTGGCCGATGAAGCCAATGTAAGCGACAGCAAGCCCGAAGAAATCATCATCAACACCAACAATTCCGGCCTGCAAATAAAGAGCGAAGAAGAGGAAAAAATTGAACAGCTACGACCGCAATTGGAAATTTCGCCCGAAGAAATTGCATTCATTCAAACCATTTCCAACCTGCTCGGCAACACACCACGCACCATAAAACGTTTTGTAAATATCTACCGCCTCATCCGCGTTCACAGCGAAGTTCCCGACTATTCCATTGCCACCCACGCCGATCATCTGGCCATTATGCTGTTGCTGGCGGTGGTTACGGGCTGCAATCAGGTGGCGGCCACATTGTTTCAAATGCTCATGGTTTCGCCAAAAGAAACATTTAAAGAGTTTGCGGCCGATGCGTTATACGATAACGCCGTTCGCGAAAACAACGAGTTAAAAAAGGTGCTTACCCAACTCGAAAAAATTGAAGAACCAGTGGAAATGGAAAAAATCAGAAAACATATAGAATTTGTTTCCCGCTTCTCTTTCCGCACACTTTAGCAATTCGGCAAAAAATACTGGTGAAGAAATATAACTAACCCGCAATCAGCGAAGCTGATAAGCTGCAGAAAGTTTACATCGGTGCAGCCGATAGAAACTTTCTGCCCATTTCAGACAAGCCTCCTGACTTGCAGAAAAAAACAATTACAACTTCACTAATTTCCCCTTCTCCCCGTTCTCGCCATTCGAAGTCACCGCACTCAAATCCAACGGCCGTTTCACCTTCTCCTTGAGCAACGCAAAGCCCAGCACCTCGCTCATTTGCTCCACGTAATGGAAATGCAGCCCTTTGAGATACTGCGCCGGAATTTCGTCCACATCCTTTTTATTCTCCTTGCAAAGAATAATATCCTTAATACCGGCGCGCTTGGCAGCCAGTATTTTTTCGCGGATGCCGCCCACGGCCAGCACGCGGCCGCGGAGGGTAATTTCGCCGGTCATGGCGAGGCTCTTTTTCACTTTGCGCTGTGTAAATGCCGAGGCCAGCGCAGTTAGTATGGCAATACCGGCCGAAGGTCCGTCTTTGGGCGTGGCGCCTTCGGGAACGTGTATATGTACATTCCAGTTGTCGAAATAATCGGGGTTGATGCCGAAGTCGCCCGCATGTGCGCGCAGGTATTCGAGCGCAATTACGGCCGATTCTTTCATTACATCACCCAGATTGCCGGTGAGCGTAAGTTTGCCGCCTTTGCCGCGACTGAGGCTGGTTTCGATAAAAAGTATATCGCCGCCCACCGATGTCCAGGCAAGGCCCGTAACCACACCGGCCACGTCGTTGCCCTGGTAGCGGTCTTTTACATGTGCCGGGCCCAGAATTTTGTTCAGGTCTTCCACCGTGGGCTTTGTGGCATACTTGCGCTCCATGGCTATGTTTTTGGCGGCATAGCGCACAATGCGCGCTATCTGCTTTTCCAGACCACGCACGCCCGATTCGCGGGTGTAGTTTTCAATTATCGCTTCAATTACAGCCGGGCTCAACTGCAACTGCTTTTCCTTCACGCCATGCTCGGCAAGCTGTTTGGGCACTAAGTGACGGCGCGCAATTTCGAGCTTCTCCTCGGTTGTATAGCCCGATACTTCGATAATTTCCAGTCGGTCGCGCAGGGCAGGCTGAATGGTGCTGAGCGAGTTGGCCGTGGCAATGAACATGACATTCGACAAATCGTAATCCAGCTCCACGAAATTGTCGTAAAACGCATGGTTCTGCTCCGGGTCAAGCACTTCGAGCAGGGCCGACGACGGATCGCCATGCCAGTCGTTGCCCACCTTGTCCAGTTCGTCGAGCACAAACACCGGGTTGGAACTGCCCGACTTTTTGATGTTCTGCAAAATACGTCCGGGCATTGCCCCGATGTAAGTTTTGCGGTGTCCGCGTATTTCCGATTCGTCTTTCAAACCACCCAGCGACATACGCACATACTTACGTCCCAGCGATTCGGCAATGGATTTGCCCAGCGAAGTTTTACCCACGCCCGGAGGGCCGTAAAGGCAAATGATGGGCGCTTTCATATTGCCACGCAGCTTAATTACGGCTAAGTGTTCGAGAATGCGTTCCTTCACTTTCTCGAGACCGTAATGATCGCGGTGCAGAATTTTTTCGGCTTCGTTGAGGTCGTATTTATCTTCGGTGTATTCGTTCCACGGCAAATCGAGAAGAAGTTCTAAGTAATTCATCTGCACCGAATATTCGGCCGCATTGGGATTCATGCGTTCGAGCTTGGCAAACTCTTTTTTGAATGCGGCGGCGGCATGATCGGGCCAGTTCTTTTTGACCGAACGCTCGCGCAAATCGGCAATTTCCTGCTCCGACGGATTTCCGCCCAATTCTTCCTGAATGGTTTTTATTTGCTGGTGCAGGAAATACTCGCGCTGCTGCCGGTCAATATCCACCTTTACCTTGGTCTGAATCTGGTTTTTCAGTTCCAGCAATTGCAGTTCCTTGGTGAGCAGCCCCAGCACGTTGGTGGCGCGTTCCTTGAGCGAAGCGATTTCAATAATCTGCTGCTTTTCCACCACACTTGCATTCATGTTGGAGGAAATGAAATTGATAAGAAACGCCGGACTCTCGATATTGCGGATGGCCATGGTGGCCTCGGCCGGCAACTGCGGATTGCCATTGATAATTTGCAGCGCCACATCTTTTACCGAACCAATTATGGCCGGAAACTCCTGATCGTTTGCCGTAGGACGTGTTTCGGGCAATGCCGTAACGGTGGCGCGCAAGTAAGGTTCGCGCTGCACTTCCTCGCCCAATATAAACCGGCGGCGGCCCTGAAGGATAACCGTGGTATTACCATCGGGCATACGCAGCATACGGATAATGAAAGCCACCGTGCCTACCGAATACAAATCGTCGATGCCGGGATCTTCGTTGTCGTCGTTTTTCTGCGCCACCACGCCAATGGTGCGTGTGCCCTTGCTGGCTTCGCGGATGAGGCGGATGGATTTTTCGCGGCCCACGGTAATGGGTATCACCACACCCGGAAACAATACCGTATTGCGCAGCGGAAGAATGGATAAGGTATCGGGAACCGATTCGTTGTTCATCTGCTCCTCATCTTCGGGACTGAGCAGGGGAATAAACTCGGTATCGTCGTCAGACAACTGGTCAAAACCTAAGGGTGAAAATAATTGCTGATTCATTCTGAAAAATATAGGTCAAACTGTCAGTTAAACACACTGCAAACAGGCTTCCGCCGCTTTGACGGAAAGCAATGTACATTGGCAATACCTGTGCCACCGGCATTTTGCTGCCGTAATGGCAAAAAGAACTGTCAGAACCGCCGCAGCGAAGCGGTGCGCTCAAACACCAATTGGAAAAGGCGGCGCAGCGGGGCTTCCACTTTTTTGTTTCGGCGGGCAAGCACACGTTCGGCGGTTTCTATGGCTTTGTGAAGGCTGTGTTCGGTAAAACCTTCGGCTCCGCCCCAACTGAAATCGGGGATGAATTTGGGAGGAAAACCGCTGCCAAACACATTGGCCGCCACACCCACCACGGTGCCGGTGTTAAACATGGTGTTAATGCCGCACTTGGCATGATCGGCCATGATGAGGCCGTGGAAAATGAGCCCGGTGTCTTCTTCGCCGCCAATGGCGTAGTTGTACACCTTTACCGGGCCGTAGTTGTTTTTGAGGTTGGAAGTATTGGTATCGGCGCCCAGATTGCACCATTCGCCAATTACCGAATTGCCGAGGTAGCCGTCGTGCGATTTGTTGGAGTTGGCAAAGAATACGGAGTTGGTGACTTCGCCGCCCACCTTGCAGCCGGGGCCTATGGTGCTGTCGGCATAAAGTTTGGCGCCCATTTTTATTTGTGCGCCGCTGCAAATGGCAATGGGCCCGCGCACCAGGCTGCCTTCCATTACTTCGGCACCGGCCGCAATGTACACCGGGCCTTCGGTGGTGTTGAAAATGCAGCCTGCCGCTTTGGCCCCGGGTTCCATAAGCACCGGATGGCTGCCGATAATGGTACACGTAGCATCGGGCGACTGGAAAGTGCCGCCGGCAATGAGTTCGAAATCGAGCTGCAGGGCGCGGCGGTTTTGGGTAAACAGGTCGTGCAGGCGGCGAATGACAATGGCCTCGGCCGAGGTTTCGCGGAGTTCGTAGTTTACGCGGAGATGATCGCTGCCGCCCAGCACAAGCGGGGTATGATCGGTTCCGGCGTGGCAGGCCACCAGGAGTTCGCCTTTAATAAGTGCTTCGCCCGGCCCGAGGGCTTTCACTTCGGCCGCCAGTTGTGCCGAAGGAGCCACCCGGCCATTTACCCAGATAAGCGGCACACCGGCCTGTGGCGTAAAAGGCCATAATTCTTCCAACGACTGCGCGGCAAGTGTGGAAGAGGAAACCGCCAGATGCCGCTCCCACTTTTCGCGCACGGTAAAAATACCGAAACGGAATTCGCACAGCGGGCGCGTGGCCGCCAGCGGAAACAACGCCGTGCGGTATTCATCGTCGAAAAAAGCCAGTTGAAAGGTCATACCTTACAAATTTCAGCAAAAAGTAGGAGGGCAAAAAAAAATCTCCCGGAAATTCCAGGAGATTTTCAGTGAATTTACACGCAGATTACCCTTTTTTCTGGTAACGGTTGCGGAATTTATCGATACGACCTGCGGTGTCAACCAGCTTCATTTTGCCGGTGTAGAACGGATGCGAGGTGTTTGAAATTTCGAGTTTAATGAGGGGATACTCATTGCCATCTTCCCAGGTGATGGTATCTTTGGTTTCCGCGGTTGAACGGGTGATGAATGCCTGTTCGTTTGACATGTCTTTGAAGACAACGAGGCGGTAGTTTTCGGGATGGATTCCTTTTTTCATGTTGCTTTGAACAATAATTCCATATCACGTATGGGACTGCAAAAGTAAAGAAAAATATATAATGTGCAACACTGTGTATAAAATTTTCTGCCGGAAGCTCTTTTTGGGGCCTGCGGGCCGTTTCCGGCAATAATCGTTGTTAAAAAGCGTTATTCTGCCGCGAACCCGTATTTTTGGCGCTTATGCACTTGCTGAGATTTCTGCTGCCTTTCTTTTTCCTGCTTCCGTTTGTAAACAGTTGCCGCCGCGATGTGCTGGACGAAGACTCCAGTGCCGCATTGGTTTTTTCGCGCGATACGGTGGTGTTTGATACTGTATTTACCACGGTAGGCTCGGCCACACGCAACTTTAAAGTGTATAATTTCAGCAGCAAAGCCGTGCGCATTTCGTCCATTCAACTGGCCGGGAGTTCCACTTCGCAGTTTCGTATTAATGTAGATGGCCTGCCGGTGGTAAGCACCGGCGATATTTTGCTGCGTGGCGGCGACAGTATGTATGTGTTTGTGGATGTAACCGTAAACCCAAACAACAGCAACAGCCCGCTCATGATCGAAGATTCGGTGGTGTTTGTCACCAATGGCAATGTGCAGCGGGTAATACTCAACGCCGTGGGGCAGGATGCGCATTTCCATTTCAACGAAGTGCTCGACTGCAACGAGGTTTGGACCAACGACAAGCCGCATGTGATTTACGGTTTTGCCATCATCCCAAGTTGCTGCAAACTCACCATAAACGCCGGCACCCGCGTACACCTGCATAAAAATGCCGTTCTCGCCGCCGATTCCTGCGCCACACTCGAAGTGCTGGGTACGGCCAGCAGCAAGGTCACCTTCCAGGGCGACCGTCTCGAACCCGAATATGCCGAAGAACCCGGGCAGTGGGGCTACATCTGGCTCTCGGCGGGCAGCAAGAACAACATTATCGACTGGGCTGTGATTAAAAACGGAAGTGTGGGAATACTTTGCGATACACTGGGAGCATCATCCAATCCTACATTACGCATAACCAATACTGAAATTCGTAATATGGCATTGTACGGTATTGTTGCACAGGGAACCTGGATGCAAGGCGATAATCTATTAATTAATAATTGTGCTGAAGTTTGCCTGCTACTGTATATTGGCGGCCGCTACGAGTTCAGACATAGTACCTTTGCCAATTATTGGGATATTTCAAATCGCACAACATCATCTGTCTCTATAGTTAACTGGTATGAAGGCTCTGACAATGTCATTTACAACCGCCCAATGACACAGTGCGATTTCCTGAACTGCATAATAGATGGCGATAAGGAAAACGAACTGCTGCTCGACTCGATAGTGACGGGAAACGTTCCTTTTCAATATAAATTCTCGCACTGCCTCATCAAAACCGATATAAACACGCAGAATGCCACCCGGTTTGTGGCCAACATTTTCAACCAGCCCGCCAACTACACCAACCGCGGCGAGCGCGATTACACCCTTGCCCCCGGCTCAGCCGCCATAAACATTGGCGACCCGGCCGTGGGCGTGCTCCTGCCCCTCGATCTGGCCAACCTGCCCCGGAGCAGCACCCAGCCCGACGCCGGAGCTTACGAACGGCAGTAACCACTTATTACCCAAAACCGACCACTTATTCCCTCCCCTTCCCGAACGGTAAAACAATACTGCCCGGCTTGCGCGGTTTGGCAATAATGCGTATCTTTCGGGAAACATATTCTGTTATGAAACGTCTCCCTTTTATCGCCGCCGCCGCATCGCTCATGCTTGTTGCCTCCTGTGCAAAAGAAAGCACCCGTCTCGGAGTAACCACTCCCGGCAATAATATGCGCACCACAACCCAGCAAATGGGCGATGGTGAAGTGGGAATCAGCAAAACAGAATTTACCCTGAGCACCAATAAAGATCCGCTTACTCAGGAAGCACTCTGCGTAGAGCCTGCGGGTGACTGCGCTTCAATCAACATCAGCAGTTCGCGTATGGAGGAACTGGATGAAATGATTGAAAACAATACTCTCGAAGCCACCTTTTCTTCACGCGTAAGTTCTTCACGCTTCACCATCTTCAACGACCTTCCCGAAATTAAATCGGGTCTTGCACAGGGCCGCCTCACTTTGGTGCGCGAAACCAACTCTGCCGGCGATGTGTTCTACATTGTAGTACGCAAAGGCACTGTAAACAAAGGCGAACGCGCACGTCAGGAGCAGGTTATCAGAACCTTCATGGTGCCTGCTGCCACAGCGATTCAAACACACAACTAATATCCGGTTGTGAACCTGATGAAAACTGCTGCCGGTTTTCTGGCTTTATTTCTGCTGCTTTTAAATTCCTGTAAAGAACCCGCCATTGGCCTCGAACCTTTGGGCGACAGGGTTTTTTCAGACACCACCATGGTAACGCTCCGCAACTGGAGTGCCGACGGTAAATTCATCCGCGCTTTTTCGATAGAAGCATCCATGCTTATTTTTTTTGATGCCGGAACCGGTAAAATTCATACCACCGTTCCGCTCAATGCCTTGGATACCATTTCTTCCGAACGTCGCCTTTGGGGCATAGTTACCCGCGGCCCTGATTCGGTTTTTGTGGTAATACCGCACACCAAACTTATTTTTCTGCTCAACCAGTCGGGACGTATTGTAAACCGCTGGGAAGTGAAGGGAAACCTTACCGGCAATTTTTCCGATTTTGCACTGATTACGCTTACCCGCAGCGCGCCGCTCATTACAGGCAATAAAATATACATGACCTGCGCCCGCAAAGCCATTCAGGTAAACACCAAAGCAGCACGCATAGAATATTTCAAAACACCCGGCGAAATTGTGTTCGACCTGAAACAGCCCGAAAAACTGCTTCAGAACACCAGCGGACTATGGCCCCAAAGCTACCGCAACGGAGCCGGATACCGCGATTATTACCCCCAGCGCTGCATAAACGCAAAAGGGCAAACCATAAACGGTTTCAGTGCCGACGATTCCATATTTGTATATGAGCAGGGAAAACGCGTAGCCGCACATTATGCCAAGAGCAAATACATGACTGCGCGCAAGGAATATCCCGACGACAGCACCGGCAATTTTGCGTTTATGGACCGCTACACGGTGGAAGAACCGCGCTACCTGAGCATGGATTACGATCCGTACCGTAAAATGTACTACCGCATTGTACACCATGCCCAGCAGTATGTGAGCAACGACAGTATTACACTCAACCAGAGCATAGACAAAAACTGGTCGCTGATGATGCTCGACGAAAACTTTCAGGTGGTGGGCGATGTGCAGTTTGATCCCAAGCAGTACCTTCCCGCCGTACTCATCACACCCGAAGGAATTATGGTGATGCGCCGCAACGAATCGCTCACCATGCCCAAAGCCACTTTTACTCTGTTTCAGCCCGAAAGTCTGTGATTCGTAATCAGGCAATATTGCTTTTTTGCTTCTGGCTTGTGGCGCTCGGTTCCTGCTCGGAAGATAAGCCCAAACCCGAAGCACCCAAAGAAACCCTGCAGACACGGGTATTCAGAAAATACCTGGCCGATGTTTTTGCCGATTCCATACGCGCCCAAAAGCATGTATATATAATGGTGCCCGGCAAAGGCTGCAAAGGCTGCATGGCCAACACCCTCGACAGAATACGCCAGCTAAAGCCCGACAGCACCTACACCACCGTAATCATTTCGAGCATTAACACCCTGCCCGAAGAAATGTACCCGGTACCGTTTATGTTCGACGAAAAAGGGGTGATGGAACGTATCAATATCCGCATTTCAAACGTCACGGTAATACGTACCGAAAACACGCGCATACTCGACATGCGCAATTTCGACGGCATTTTCGACCGCGGGCTCGATTCGCTTATCCGCTGGCATTGAGAAAGGCTTTTCAGCCTGCCAGGCAGTTTCTGAGCGAAGCGAAGATTGGCTCAAACAATTCTCCTCAGAAAAATGAAGGCGAAGCCAGTCGCGTATTCTGGTTATGAAATATCCCGGTATAAATTACCATCGCCTCCAGCGCGCCCCGTCCCTGCGAAGCAGTTGTAAGCCTCGACACATTGAAATCATAATTCACCGCTGCGCCTACCGGGCCATAATCTATGCGCACCCACGCACTCAGCGCATCGCCGGTGCGGTACATGCCGCCGAAAGAAAATGATTTCTCTTCCTGATAATTGGTATAGCGCGAACGCTCGCTGAGCTTGAATTTCATCCCCAGCCCGAGATTGATAAGTTGTGACGGGCCCTGACGCGCAAACAAAATACGCGGCAGCAAAAACGAATTGCCACTCTCGCCCAGTTTTACCTGAGCCGACCAGTGCGCCATAATTTTACGGTAAAGCTGATCGTCGCTGCCAAGGAAGCTGATTACCGGACGTGTGAGGTGGTGCGCGCCCACACCCACATTCATCCTGAAACGATCATTAAAAGTGGTGGTAATGGCCACGCCCGAAGCCACATCGAGGTAAAAATAGGCATCGCCAAAAGCAGTTGCTTCGCCTGTGGGCAACGAGGCATCGTAAGTGAGTCCGTTAAACTGCCTTCCCCAACTCGAACCGGCAAGGTCGATGCTGCGCTGATTGAAACCGGCCTGCAAACCGAACGAGAAAAAAGTACGGTTGCTTCCGTCGAGCGATTTGTTGTACGAACCACTCACATTCACGCTGTTGTTTTTAAGCTGTGTGCTGCCGGCCTTGTCCACATTGGCATTCAGCCCGATGGCAAAAAAGTCGCGCGATTGTTTGCGTTTGTTGCGGTTCTGGAAAGGCATATCCACGCCCAGCGAGTATGTGACAAACGGTTTCGACACGGCCGACCATTGCGTGCGGTAGTTGTTTATTACCCGCAAATCGCCGGTAAAATTGCCGGTAAGCGCCGGATTTACCGTAAGCGGAGCCATGTGAAACAGCGAGTAATGAAAATCCTGCGCCCAAATGGTAAGCGCGGTTACGCTGAAAAATACGGTGGCAAGTAAGTGCTTTTTCATGTGTCCTTCTCCCCTTTTATCGTACCAGTGAAATATCGCCTTTGAGTGTTTCGGTTCTTCCATCGAAAAACTCGACCCTCACGAAATAGGCGTAAATACCCGTGTTTACAGGCTTATCGCGGAATGTGCCGTCCCAGCCCACGGTTTGTGTGGTGGTTTCGAACACCACTTCGCCGTTGCGGTTAAACACCATGAAATCGAGTGTGCGTATGCCGGGGCCATATACAAAAAGCACATCGTTGGCTCCGTCGTTGTTGGGCGAGAAAGCCGAAGGCACAAACAGGCCGTAGGCTTCTATTACCTGAATGTTTACCGTGTCGGTGCTTACACAGCCGTTGGCGTTGGTGAGTGTTACCGTGTAGGTGGTAGTTACCGTGGGGCTGGCCACGGGCGATGCGCAGGCCGTGCAGCTTAGTCCGGTTGACGGCGACCAGTTAAACGTACCCGTGCCGGTGGCTGTAAGCTGGAGGCTGCTGCCAATGCCAATGGTGGCTCCTTGCCCGGTGGTAAGCACAGGCGGGGCGGCCACGTTGATGTAATTGCTGAGCGTAATGGTATCGCTGCCAAAGCTGTTGGTGACAATGAGAATTACATCATACACCCCGGCCGCCGCATAGCACACCGAGCCCGGATTCTGCTGCGTGGATGTAGCCGGCGTGCCTCCCGGAAACTGCCAGCTCCACGCCGAAGGCGCACCGGTGCTCAAATCGCTGAAACTGATGCAATCGCCTTCGCAGATTAGCTGGTCGGAGGACGAGGCCTGAGCCACCGGCGCCACGCAGGGCTGAACGATGACTGTAACTGTGCTTGTGGCCGTGCAGCCGTTGGCATCGGTTACGGTAAGTGTGTAGGTGGTGGTGGCCGCAGGGGTAACGCTTACGGTGGCTCCGTTCAGGTTGCCGGGCTGCCAGGTATAGCTTACTCCGCCGCTGCCGGTAAGTGTGGCGGGCTGTCCGCTGCACACGGTTTGGTTGCTGCCTGCGCTGGCTGTGGGCGGGGGATTAACGGTAATGTAGCTGTTTTGGGTAAGTGTGTTGGAGCCGTTGGCATTGGTTACCGTAAGCGTAACGGCGTAAGTGCCGGGGCTGTTGTAGCAAATGTTTGACGGGTTCTGTACGTTAGACGTGGCGGTGGCGGCTCCGGTAAATGTCCAGCTCCACGAGGTGGGCGGGCCGGTGCTCTGGTCGGTGAAGCTGATGCAGTCGCCTACACAAATGCTGAGGTCGCTGGCGGTGAATGCGGCTACGGGGCCTACGCAGGGAATTACGGTAATGGTTACCTGCGCGGTATCGGTGCAGCCTGCCGCGTTGGTTACCGTAAGCGTGTACGTGGTGGTAGCCGCGGGTGTAATGCTTATGCTGGCGGTGGTTTGGTTGCCCGGCTGCCAGAGGTAGGTGCCGCCGCCACTGCCGCTGAGGCTTATGGTTTGCCCGGTGCAGATGGTTTGTCCGGCTCCGGCATTGGCAGTGGGTAATGCGTTTACGGTGATGAATGCGGTTTGGGTGAGTGTACCGGTGCCGTTGGCGTTGGTGGCGGTAAGTGTTACTGCGTAGGTGCCCGGTGTGTTGTAGCAGATGTTGGCCGGATTTTGCACCGCCGAGGTAGCCGTGGCCGCCCCAGTAAACGACCAGCTCCACGAAGTGGGCGAATTGGTGGTAAGGTCGGTGAAGCTGATGCAGTCGCCCACGCAAATAGTGCTGTCGGAAGCCGAAAAGGCCACTACGGGAGCCAGCGGATTGGGCGGCGTACTCAGTTCCATGTTGTCGATGGCTACTGATGGGTCGGTGCCCACGCCGTCGTCGTTGTTTACCCAGCGGAAGCCGATTTTTACATTGGCATTGTTGTTGGCCGAGGCCGGCAGGGCTATGGAGTAGTTTGTCCACTGGCCTTGCGGGGCACAGGGGCCGTTGTTGCTGGCGGGCGGGTTGGAGAGGAAGGTCCAGGTAACGCCGTCGAAATACCAGATTTCGGCATCGTCGTTGGGCGGTGCGCCCTGCTTGATGTAGGTGAAGCTGAGTGTAATGGTCGATTGCCCGGTACAGTTAATGGTGGGCGATTCGATGCGGCGGTTGGTTTGGGGGCAGGTAAGCAGGCCGCAAAGTCCGCCGGCATCATAGGCCGCACCAATATCGCCAAACAAAATTGGCGAAGCACCGATATGCAGCGAGGCACCAGTGGCGGTAGCGGTTACCGGTACGCAGCCCGTGCCGCAGTTTCCGGCCACGTAGCCGTTTTCGGCGCAGCTTACGTACCATTCGTTGGGGTCGGCTCCTTCGAGGCCCATAATGGTTTGCGTCCACGAACCGTTTGCGCTGGTGTAGCCCACAGCCGAACAGCCGGAAGCACAGTTATTGTTGAAATCTTCCGACCAGAATACCTGTCCGGAAACGGCCAGATTACACAGCACAGCGAAAAGCAGCAGGTAAATTTTTTTCATGCAACTACTCCAAAAGATTACGAATTCTAAGAGGTTCTGATACTGATAACGTTTCCGGCAGGGTTCGGATGCTCCGGTTTTCCGGAGTTCGTTGTGCGATTTTACGGAGAATTATTAATGTAGTTACACACCCGTGTGGGTTGCCGTATCAGAAATTGCGTGTGCCGGGCGGCTAAACAATCAGATTAAAAACAGACTGTTCAGATCGTACACAAAAAGGCCAGGGTGTCCACACCGTCGGCATAATCGGCCGGGCCGGGGCATTGGGTTTGGCCAAAGGGCAGCGCCTGCGGCCAGAGTGCGGTGGAGCCGGCCACGCACTGAAGTTCGGTTTCGAGGCTTTGCAGGCGGCTTTGCAGTTGTTCGGGGCTGCTGTAGCTTTCCCAAAACAACATGCCGGGCGGCGAACTCATGGAGGCATCCTGCTTGAGCAGCAGGAAATTATTGTCGAGCAGGGTTTCGCGGCTCAGCAGGTAAAGCGTGCGGTGATACTCGTAGTTGTTCATGTACTTTTTGTGGCCGGTAAGTATTTCGCCCCAATGCAGGATGGATTCGTAAAATGTATTGAACGAATAGCCTTCGGGCACAAAAAGTTTCGATACGCTGCGGCAGCCAAGTCCGAAATACAGAAACACGTCTTCGCCCAGCGCGGTAAGTTCCTCGCGGGTTTCGTTCCCGGTGAGCACCGCCACGCTGTGGCGGTTTTTGCGGATAATGTGGGGGTATTTTCCAAAATAATATTCGAAATACCGCGATGAATTGTTGCTGCCGGTGGCAATTATGGCATCAATTTTCGGAAACCGGAAATCGGTAAACAGGAATTTCCCTTCAAACCGGGGTTCGATTTCGGCCAGCAATGCGCCCACGGCCGGCATGAGCCGTTTATCGTCGCTCGACAGCTTCCCGGCAAATGTGGCCCCCGAAAGCAGTACGGCGGCAAAATCGTCGAAGCCCACCAGCGGCAGGTTTCCGGCCATAATTACTCCCACGGTTTTATCGTGCAGCGATTCGGGGAAATTATACCTGCCCAACCATTGTTCCAGCACCTCGCGGCGCAAACCGTCGGCTAAATTTTTGAGCCGGAAGCGGATAAAATGGGGCGTGTACCAGCCGTTGGAAAGGTGATAGCCGGGAATCATTTCCTGCAAAGCCATTTCGGCCGCCGAAACAGCCTGCCCGCCTGCAATACGCGAAAATGATTCGCCAAGCGCGGCAAATGCGGCCATGCGTTCTTCAATTTTTAACATGAACTTTTGGCCTTTCCGTTGGTTGATATTATGTATTTTTGCACACCGCAAAACTAACAAGAAGCAACCAACCTATGGCGATCAAAATAACCGACGAATGCATTAACTGCGGAGCCTGCGAACCCGAGTGCCCCAACAACGCAATATATGAAGGCGGTGCCGAATGGCGTTTTGCCGATGGAACCACCCTCAAAGGCATGTTCACCTCCAAAACAGGCATCAGCGCCGATGCCGAAACCGCGCAGGAACCCGTGCAAATGGATTACTACTACATTGTAACCGACAAATGCACCGAGTGCGTAGGCTTTCACGACGAGCCCCAGTGCGCCGCCGTTTGCCCGGTTGACTGCTGCGTGGACGACGAAAACCACCGCGAAAGCAAGGAAGAACTGCTGGCCAAGAAAGAGTCGCTGCACCTCTAAGCATTTATTTTATACTCAAAATGCCCACCGGACATTAATTGTCCCACGAATATTGCAGTTCAAACAAGCCATCCGGACAATTAATCGTCCGGATGGCATTTTTTTTGTTTACACACCACTCAATTGGCATGATTTGCTGTAACTCAATAACTTTACACATTATCCGTTTATCACTTATGACCCGTTTCCTGGCCTTTCTTTTCTTCTTCAGTCTAAGCATTCACGCCTTTGCCGACGATACGCCGCCCTCGCCGCGCCTCACCGCGCTTGAAGATTCGTTAAAGCGCATAGGCCCCAAAGTGTTCAAGGGCAAGGATGAAGCGAAGGACGAGGCCAACAAAAAATTCATAGGCTTTCTGCGTCAGGCGCTGCAGGAACCCGGCGCATTCGAGTATCCGTTCGATTCGCTCAAATTCATGGCCCGCCTCACCGCGCCCGATAAGCAGTTCCGCATTTTCAACTGGAACCTGCCCCTGAACGACGGCACACACCAGTATTTCTGCTTCATACTCATGAACCCGGGCAAACAGTCGCAGCCCACAATTCACGAACTCACCGACAAATCAGACGAAATACGCAGCCCCGAAACATCCACGCTCAGTGCCGACAAATGGTACGGCGCGCTGTATTACCGCATCATCGTTACGCAAAGCAAAAAAGACAAATACTACACGCTGCTCGGCTGGGACGGCAACAACAACATGATCTGGAAGAAGGTCATAGAAGTACTCACCTTCCGCAACGACGGTGCCCCGCTGTTCGGCGAAAACTCGATGTTTGACATGGGTAAGATTTCCAAGCGCCGCATCATCTTCCAATACAAAGCCGAATTGGTAATGACCCTGCGCTACGAGGAAGCCGATAAGCAGATTGTTTTCGACCGCCTGGCTCCCGAAATTCCGAATGCGGATGGGATGTACCAGTTTTATACGCAGACGTTTACTTATGATGGGTTTAAGTTTAAGAAGGGAAAATGGCGGTTGATTGAGGATGTGGAGGCGAAGAATAAGAAGCGCAGGCAGGATGATAAGTATAATGCGCCGGGGCAGCCGGATATGAACAGGCAGCGGAATGAGGGGGATAAGCCGAATTTGGGGGGGAAGCCGAGGTAGGTAGATTAAATTACCATTTTTAGATAAATTCTCAATCCCGAATCCTCTCATTCATTTTACAATCAATGACTTATACAGTTTTCTCACTTGTGAATCCTTTGAAGTTCATTTGAATATGAACGCTTATACTGTTAATAACTTAACATCACTGTTTTACTTAACGCAAGTGCGCACGTGTATATTTGAATATGTCCTATAATGAGTTTGTCCAATATGAATAGTAATCAAACCTTCAAGCAAATATTACTCAACTTTGGGACAGAAAAAATCATTGAATATATCTTCTTTACAATAGAAATTACATGTATTTTTTACTCTGCGATGAGCATTAGATTTGAATTTAAACCTATAAGTAGACTTTATGAGCAAAATTATACTACTCATCGTTTTAACATAATATTGTTTAATAACTTATACAAATGAATCGAAAGCAATGTCACAGTTTCAAGACAATCAACAAGATATCTCAACTAAAAATGCTAAATACTTCATCTGTCGTAAAATCAGAAACTCAGGGGCTTGCTTACAAGAGACCTCAAAAAATTTTCCCTGAATTTGAATATCAAAAACCATTTTTAAAATGGGCAGGAGGAAAAACTCAATTGCTCCCGCACATTATGAAATTTGTGCCAACAAATTTTAATCAATACATAGAACCATTTATTGGCGGTGGTGCAGTTTATTTCAACCTAAATCACTCTTATTCAATAATATCCGACTTAAATGAAGAGCTAATTATAACATACAAACAGGTAAAAGAAAATGTCCAAGAAGTAATTGACATACTTCAGAAATACAACAATACAGAAGAATGCTATTACCAAACTAGGGCACTTAACACGAACAAGTTGAGTGATGCAGAAAGAGCCGCCAGATTAATATACTTAAATAAAACTTGTTTTAATGGGCTCTTTCGAGTGAATAAACAAGGATTATTTAATGTTCCATATGGTAAAAGAAGTGGCGCATTTCTCAATAAAGAAAATTTAGTCGGAGCCTCAAATTTCCTTCAGAAAACAGAAATTTATCACTCAGATTACAAAAAAATATTACTCAAATTTGCACAAAAAGGAGATTTTGTCTTCTTGGATCCTCCGTATCAACCAGTTGGTAAGTTCTCGGATTTTAAACGATACACTAAAGAGTTTTTTTATGAGAATGACCAAATTGAACTCGCTGCGCATTTTAAAGAACTTGTAAATAGAGGATGTTATGTAATACTCACAAATTCAAATCATCCATTCATCCTTGATTTATATAAGGATTTTCAAATAGAAATTATTGAAACAAAACGATTAATAAGTAGTGATCCAAAAACAAGAACAGGAATCGACATTATTGTATTAGGAGGCCTATGAATAATCAATTAGAGATCGAAAATTTAACTAATCAATTTCAATATTTCCCAGGAACTCGCTACATGGGAAGTAAAAATAAGATTATTGGTGATCTTTGGAATCATTTAAGTAAAATCGAATTTGAAAGCGTTTTTGATTGTTTTGCGGGAAGTAATGTAGTTGGATACTTTCTAAAATCTCAAGGGAAAAAAGTTATAACTAATGATTTTATGGCATTTAGTCATATAACCTCAAAAGCAATTATTGAAAACTCTAGGCATCAACTTAATTCTGTCGACTTAAAATTATTATTGAAAAAAAACAGTAATAATGGATTTATTCAATCTACATATAAAGATATTTTTTTCTCTGATACAGAAAATGAGTTTTTAGATCGGGTAAGACAAAATATATCCGAGCTTGATAATGAATATAAAGTGGCTTTGTCTTTGTCTGCATTAGTTCGTGCTTGTATAAAGAAAAGGGCAAGAGGTATATTTACATTTGTAGGAGAACGCTATAATGATGGTCGCGCTGATATGAAGAAAACAATTGAAGAACATTTTATTGAAAGCATAGACATTTTTAATCAGGCGGTTTTTGACAACGGTAAAAAAAATGAATCTTATAATTTAAGATCAGAAGATATTTCTGTCAAGGCTGATTTGGTTTATTTTGACCCGCCTTACTTTACAACTAACTCAGATAACGACTATGTTAGAAGATATCACTTTGTAGAAGGACTAGTTCGAAATTGGCAAGGTATTAGAATTCAAGAACATTCTGTAGTCAAAAAATTTGAAAGCTACAAATCTCCCTTTAGTAAAAAAGATACTGCTTACAGTGCTTTTGAAACCTTATTTAAGAAAAATCAAAGTTCAATTATTGCAATTTCTTATTCCTCAAATAGCTTACCAAGTAAAAATGAATTAATTCAAATGTTAAGCAAATACAAATCAAATGTTGAAGTGCATGAGATTGATCATACTTATTCCTTTGGAAACCAAAATCACAAAGTTGGAAATAAAAATAACCGTGTAAAAGAATATCTCTTTATAGGAATCTAAGACTATGAGAATTCAAAGTAATGATATCCCTCAAGCAGACAGAATAGAGTCCGTCTTAGCTGCAACTTTTGCTGTTGCAAATGGAGCAACTACAGATATTGATATCGCCAATCAAGTACCTGGTATTGAAGGAGATAGTAGGCAAGGTAGATATTATCGACGAGCCGCTGAAATCTTAGGATTTCTTACAAACAATAGAAACAATGCTAGTATTACTTCCAAAGGGTTGTTGATTGCAGATAACCCAACATTATCAAATCCGATTCTCCTAGAATCTGTACTTAATCTTAATCTATATCAAAAACTTCTACCATACTTAGAACTACATCCTACTGGTCTTTCTCGTCAGCAAATAATAAATTACTTGGAATTGATATCTGAACAAAATATTGGATCCTCAATGATCCCAAGAAGAATATCAACAATTTTGGCTTGGATTAGAACATTGGGGATTATTGAATATGTCAATGATCAATATCGGATTTCAAAAGATATTATTCCAAATATCCCTCTAATTCATTTAAATGATATTGAACAACCTGTTTTACCAAGAAGAGGCAACCTAGAGGAATATGAAGTAGTTGAGCGACGAATCAAAAGTGCTCAAGAAACAATAATCATATACAAAAATCAGGCAAAACTTGATAGAGCAAATCAAACACATACTCAATTAGTAAATCTTGTTGCTGAAAAAATTAGAATGGCCGGAGGAATACCAAAGTCCAATCAGTTTATTGATGTTGCTGCAACATTAGAACAGGACTTCATTTTTGAAATGAAATCAACAACAGAAAAAAATGTCAAAGCACAGATAAGAAAGGGTATAAGCCAGTTATATGAATATCGCTATCTTGAAAACAAGCCTCACGCTAATTTAGTTTTGGTTGTTGAAAAGCCATTAATAAATGACAATAATTGGATGATTGATTATTTAGAGGTTGATAGAAATATTCATATAATCTGGGATGGAGATGGAAATCTTTATGGAACTGAAAGAACCAGAGAACTACTTGGGTTTTTGAGCTTACACGCTTGATTGTTTGTCGGGAAATGTTTTTTTTAAATCCTCCCATACCAAACCCCATCGAAACGAGTTAAAGAGTAAGAACAAACGCAATAATGAATACTACTCCTCCGCACCCCGGCTTACTCCACCTAATCTGCATAATCTTTATCATTCACATCGGCTTCAGACAGACTTCTGGCATAAACAGAACAATGATTAATTAACGTTAAGTTCTTCACATGGAGATTTGTACTGAAAATCCTTCCAATCACAAACGTGCAAACCGTTATCTGAAATCCTAATGATAGCACAATAAAAAACCCAAATCCAGTTCTCACTTAGAATGTTAAATTGTGAAAATACCCACAAAACTAAATTCCTATAATGACCAATTTCAAACACCAAAACGAACAACTCAACAAAATGCTTGAGCACAGAAAAACAATGTAAAAAATTCTATTACGCCTCTTAATCACTTTTTGAAGCTGCGAATGAAAAATAAAGCCAAAGAACTTGATGTGGACTTTATCGGTGGACAAGGCTCACTCACTAAGGAGGAAGAAATGCAAATCAGCGAATTCATTAAAGCCCAAAAAATCCGGAAAGCTAAACAGCGAAATCGCAAAACCCGGAAGTCAACTGACCAAAAAGCAGTGGCTTAACTTATTCCCTGATTTCCTCGCAAACAAAGCCGCGGAAAGTTTACTTCGTGGCACACAAAAAAGTGTGCTGGCGTCTGAAACCAGGCCCCGCACTAACGGATAACCCTCTGCCCCGCACCCTCATCACCCCAAAAACAAATTTCAGCCCCTTCACATCCGGCGTTCAGGTATTTCGTAAATTCGGGCACTATTCAAACTCATCATGCAAACTGTTCTGAATGCCGTGAAAACGCACAATTTCAGTGCCGGTCCCGGAATCCTCCCGGCCGATGTATTAAAGCAGGCTGCCGAAGCCTGTATCAATTTCGACAACCTCAATCTTTCCCTCCTCGAAATCTCGCACCGCAGCAAAAATTTTGAAGCGGTTATGGACGAAAGCCGCGAATTGGTGAAAGAATTGCTCGGTCTGGGAAGCGGCTGGCAGGTGCTTTACCTGGGCGGCGGTGCCAGTTTGCAGTTTGCCATGGTGCCCTACAACCTGCTGCGTACCGACGGCTTTGCCGCCTACGTAAACACCGGCGTGTGGGCCTCAAAAGCCATTAAGGAAGCCAAACTCATTGGCGATACACGCGTCATTGCCTCGTCGGAAGACAAGAAATTTACCTTCGTGCCCAAAGGCTACGAAATTCCGGCCGATGCCGATTACCTGCACATTACCTCCAACAACACCATTTACGGCACACAAATGAAATCGTTCCCCACATCGCCCGTGCCGGTGGTGTGCGATATGTCGAGCGATATTTTCAGCCGCGAAGTAAACGGCAACGATTTCGGTCTTATTTATGCCGGAGCACAGAAAAACATGGGGCCTGCAGGCTCCACCATGGTGGCCGTGCGCGAAGACCTGCTGGGCAAAACCGGCCGCAAAATGCTGTCGATGCTCGATTATCAGGTACACATCAAAGGCGGTTCGATGTACAACACACCGCCCGTGTTTCCGATATATGTAACCATGCTTACATTACGCTGGCTCAAGGCCAATGGCGGGGTGAAATGGATTGAAGGCATTAACAACGCCAAAGCCGCCGCCATGTATGCCGAAATTGACCGCAACAGCCTATTCACCGGCACCACCGCCGTGGAAGACCGCTCGCACATGAACGCCACGTTTGTAATGACCAAACCCGAACTCGAACCCGAATTCGACAAAATGTGGAAAGCCGCCGGAATAAGCGGTATACGCGGCCACCGCGATGTGGGCGGATACCGTGCTTCGCTTTACAATGCGCTGCCGCTCGAAAGCGTGCAGGTGCTGGTGGAGGCAATGAAGGAGTTTGAAGCTAAGTTTGCGTAACCGGTTATTCACCCCGTTTCAATAACACCGATTGCGTAGCTGTTTTGAAAAGCCCGGCCGCGCATGTACTGTAATCGTTTATGAAAAAAATCCTCGCCAACGACGGCATCGATGCCAAAGGCAAACAACTGCTCGAAGCCGCCGGTTTTGAAGTGATTACCACCAAAGTGGAACAGGCTGCACTGGCCGATGCCATTAACGCCGAAGGCTACGTGGCATTAACCGTGCGCAGCGCCACACAGGTGCGCGCCGCACTCATTGATGCCTGTCCGGGACTCAAAGTAATTGCCCGCGGCGGTGTGGGCATGGATAATATTGATGTGGACTACGCCAAATCGAAAGGCCTTGCGGTAATCAATACGCCCGCAGCTTCGTCGCATTCGGTGGCCGAATTGGTGTTTGCTCACCTGTTTACCGGCGTGCGTTTCCTGCACGATGCCAACCGCCGTATGCCCGCCGAGGGCGACACGGCCTTTGCCACATTGAAAAAGAATTACGCCGGCGGTTCCGAGCTTCGCGGCAAAACCATTGGCATTATTGGCTTCGGACGTATTGGCCAGGCGGTGGCTTCCATTGCGCTGGGCCTCGGCATGAAAGTAGCGGCGCATGATCCTTACCTCACAGCCGCCGATGTGGCCGTAACCATTGAAGGTGCCGGCGAAATAAAAGTGAACATTGTCACCACAGCCATGCAGGATGTGCTGGCTGCGGCCGATTTCCTTACGCTGCATGTGCCCGGCGGACAAATGATTGGTGCCGCCGAAATGGCCATCATGAAAAAAGGTGCCGCCATTGTAAATGCCGCACGCGGCGGTGTGGTAAACGAAGACGATTTGCTGGCCGCTTTGAACAGCGGACAAATTGGCTTTGCCGGACTCGACGTATTTAACAACGAACCCACGCCCCGCAAAGACATACTGACGCATCCCAAAATTTCGCTCACCCCGCACATCGGTGCTTCTACCGACGAAGCGCAGGAACGCATAGGCATTGAACTGGCCGAACACATTATTGCCGCACTGGCGTAAAGCAATACACGCAGGAAACTATGGCAAGCATTCTCCCTTTTCGCGGAATTCGTCCGGCAGCCGATAAAGTACATCTGGTGGCCTCACGCTCGGTTGACAATTACAGCCGCGGCGATTTGAACGATAAACTCCGCGGAAATCCTTACAGCTTCCTGCATGTGATTAATCCCGATTTTGCCGACGGACAGAAAACCAAGCCCGGCTCGCCCGAAAGGCTTAAAAAAGTAAAGGCCACCTGGGAAAAGTTTTATGCCGAAGGAATTTTCGAAAAGGACAATAACCCCGCTTACTATGTATATCGCCAGTTTAAACAGGGCAATACATACACCGGAATTATTGCCTGCACCGGCATCGACGATTATTTCAACGGCATCATCAAAATACACGAGCAAACCCTCACCGAGCGCGAAAACAAACTGAAAGACTATCTCGACGTATGCGATTTCAACGCCGAGCCGGTACTGTTTTGCTACCCCGATGATGCCGAGATAAACACACTGATGATGCTGGCCACCGAGCGCCGCGCCGATTTCGACTTTACCACCACAGACCGTGTAAGACACACACTCTGGGTAGTTGATCAGCCCGAACAGGTGAAGCATCTGCGCGAACGCTTTGCCGGAATTCCGGCCGTGTACATTGCCGACGGCCACCACCGCTCGGCTTCCTCGGCTCTGCTGGGCAAGGAACGCCGCGATAAACAGGGGAAATATTCGGGCAAGGAAGCCTGGAACTATTACCTCGGCGTGTTTTTCCCCGAATCGCAACTGCGCATTTACGATTTCAACCGTGTGGTAAAAGACCTGAACGGCCTTGGCGAAGACGAATTTCTGGCCCGCCTCGCACACGATTTCGAAATACGCAAAGCCGGCCAGGAAATTGTGCAGCCCGAACACAAACACGCATTCAGCATGTATCTCGACGGAATCTGGTACATGCTCCACCTGCGCGAAGGACGCACGAACGATCAAAACCCGGTAGAATCGCTCGATGCGTACCTGCTTACCAAATACATTCTCGATCCCATTCTGGGAATTAAAGACCTGAAAGTGGATAAGCGGGTGGGATTTGTGTCGGGTATAAAAGGGCCGGAAGAATTAAAAAATCAGGTGGATAACTGGAAGTTTAAAGTGGCCTTCGGACTGTATCCGGTGGCCATGCAGGAATTGAAACGCATTGCCGACACCGGAAACATAATGCCTCCCAAAACCACCTGGGTAGAGCCTAAAATGCGCAGCGGGCTTGTGATGTACAGCCTCACAGAAGATCATTCGTAACCATGACTACTATTGCCCTACAACTGGCAGAGGTAAAAGCGCAGCTTCCCCAAGGAGTGACACTTGTGGCTGTGTCCAAAACGCATCCGCCCGAAATAATTAAACAGGCTTATGATGCAGGCCAACGCATATTTGGCGAAAACCGCGTACAAGAGCTGGTTCCCAAGCACGAAGCATTGCCCAAAGACATAGAATGGCACCTGATCGGTCATCTGCAAACCAATAAAGTAAAGTACATAGCCCCGTTCGTTTCGCTCATTCATTCGGCCGACAGTGTTAAACTCCTGCAGGAAATAAATAAACAGGCCGAAAAATGCGGGAGAACAATAGATGTACTGATTCAGATTTATGTGGCCGACGAAGAAACCAAATTCGGCTTTACTCCCGATGAGGCAAAACTTTTATACGCCGATCATATTATACAGAGTTACAATCACTTGCGGGTGAGAGGAATTATGGCCATGGCCACCAATACCGATAATGAGGCACAGGTAAAGGCCGAATTTGCCACTGCTGCTGCCCTCTTCAATGAGCTAAAATCGCTTGAAGGCCCTTATTTTACAATACTTTCAATGGGTATGAGCGGCGACTGGAAACTTGCCGTTAATGAGGGCAGTAACATGGTACGGATAGGTAGTTCAATATTTGGTAAACGTTAATTTAAAAACTTAAAACCAGTAATTTTTGGAGGTTTTTATTGTTAATATCCGGATTGAGCTCCCTTTAAAACACTTCCTCGGTCACCTTCAGTTCATAACCACAAAGAATTAATTAACAATGCTTTAGATATTTTTTTTCTTACCTTATCTGGTATTGATTCTCTGGATTTAGCGTCTAAAACGTCACATAGTTATTAACAGGGGGTATTTAATAAGTTGGTTTTTTTCCTAACTTTCCGCCAATAATCAGGCAACACTAATTAATCCATCTCAAAACAAAATCTTCACCCCATGAAGAGAACCTACTCCTTGTTAGGCAGGTCGGGAAGTGCGTATAAGCGTTTCTGTTCGGCACTGATAGGTGTAATTGGTTTAGGACTTGTAGCGCAGGCTCAGGTTTCCACTTACACTTTTGCACAGTCGTCAGGCACTTACACTCCCGTATCCGGCGGAACAGTGCTTGGCACTCCAGGCAATGACGACGTTAGCTTTGCAGATAATCCGATTGGATTTACGTTTTGGTATAACGGACAATCTTACACTCGTTTCAGTGTAAACTCAAACGGACATATTGCTTTAGGTAACGTAGCCATTACCACATTTAACTACTTTCCTCTCAGCACAGGTTCCTCAAACAATGTGATATCTGCACTTTCCGCAGATATTCAGGGCGATGCCGTGACAGGTGATCTTCGCTTCACCACCATCGGCACAGCACCCAACCGTACACTTGTGGTACAGTGGACCAACTACGATGACTATCCGAGTTTTTCAGGACTGGATGTGTACAATTTCCAGATTCGTCTGTCGGAAACCACCAACGAAATCAACGTAGTGTATGGTACAACCAGCAGCACCCAGATTGCGGGGTTGTTTGAGGTGGGTTTGCGTGGCAACACCAACGCCGACTTCAATAACCGTCAGGTTTCAAACGGTATTCAAACCTGGGCAACTTCTATAGCAGGTCTCGCTAACTCGTCCACCTGCGAAATGAACGCCACCCTTGTACCTGCCAGCGGCCAGACCTATACCTGGTCACCTCCGCCGGCTCCGGCTGCTCCCACCACACTTACGTTCACCGCCGTTACCACTTCGGGCATGACGCTGAACTGGGTGGATAACTCTACCAACGAAAACTCGTTCTTCATAGAGCGTTCATTAGACAATATTACCTTCGTTCCGGCCGGTACAGTGCCCTCCACTTCTACTGCCACCACGGGTACACCCTACACACTGGTACAAACCGGTTTGTTCTCGGCCACACTCTATTACTATCGTGTGTATGCCGTGGGGGTTACACCTTCGCTGGCCGTATCTGGCTCCCAGGCTACCTTGCCGGGTACACTTTGCGGAACCTTCACCATCGGGCCCACAGGTGCCTATACCTCACTTACTGCCGCTTTTGCCGCAGTAGCTGCAAACGGTGTAAGCTGCCCGCTCGTGTTTGATCTTCAGGCTGCTTATGTAAGCACCGTGGAAACTTTCCCGATTAACATTCCGTTCCTCGGCAACAGCCCGGCAAACACCATTACCGTTCGTCCCGAACTTGGTGCCACTAACCTGTCTATTACCAGCAACGCAGCACAAACCATTAACTTCAATGGTGCCGGCAACGTATCGTTCGATGGTCGTCCGGGCAGCGTGGGTACGGTAATTCAGCTTACCATTGCCAATACTGCTACCACCGGCGCAGCCGTACAAATTGGCGGCGATGCGTCAAACTGCGGTCTTAACTACATCAATGTACGTTCGGTTAACGTAGGTACCGCTCTTGGTGCCGTACAGTTTACGACACCCGCTACCACTACCGGTTCAAGCGGTCACTTCATTACCAACTGCGATTTTGCACCCGGTGCTACCAACCCGCAGCAGTATATTTTCTCCTCCAACTCGCTGGCTAACTCATACATTTCATCGGTAAACATCAGCAACAACCTGTTCCGCGACTGGTTTGTGGCCACCGGTCAGAACGCTGCTATGAACCTCGGCGGTAACATCCGCAACTTTACCATCAGCAACAACAGCATGTACCAGACTGCAACCCGCACGTTTACCACGGGCGTACTGCATTATGGTATTTTGATTTCAGGTAGCACAGCCGGCTCAGGCGGGCATATCATTTCGGGCAACTTCGTAGGCGGTACATTACCCAACTGCGGTGGAACAGCCTGGACTTATGCCGGTACCGTGGCCACCCGACTAATTGGTATTTCGGTAAATGGTAACAGCAGTGGCAACACCACTCCCACCAGCATTCAGGGTAATACCTTTACCAATATCAACATGACTACCAGCGCCAGTACTACCTTCTCTCCGGGTATTATTTGCGGTATTCAAACACAAGGTACTACTCACAACCTTAACGTAGGTACCGTTACTCCCAACGTAATTGGTTCGGTAACTGCGGCCAACGCCATTGTAACCAACAGTTCCGGTTCGGGTGGTCTGGCAATGGGTATTACCAACAGTTCATCAGGAGCAGTGGTAATCAGCAACAACTTAGTAGGTGGTTTCTCTGTAAACACCTCGCTGCCCACTGTATCATCGAGCTTTACCGGTATCCAGAGTTCCAGTGGTTCGCCCTCTACCATTTCGGGCAACACCGTGGGAAGCCTTACCTTAGCCAATAGTGTGGTAACCGCAGCTTCAACCAGTGCTACCGCTTCAATTGTAATGGGTATCAACAGCTCTGCATTCAACGCGGTGAACATTACCAACAATACCGTAATGAACCTTACCAGCCAGTATATCGGTACTTCAACCGGTGCTGTGGTTCGTGGTATTTACTCTACCAGCGGTATCAATACCATTACAGGCAATACCGTTCGCAACCTTGCCACACTTGCTCCCAATGCAAGCGTGGGTGTAAGTGCTTCTGTACAGGGTATTTCGCTGAATACCTTCAGCACCAGCACCAACGTGGTAAACAGCAACACAATTAATACGCTTGCCAACGGTTCTACCACCGGCAACGTAATGGTAAGCGGTATTACCATTTCGGGTACAACCGGCACCTTTGCCACCACCGATGTGGCTTACAACAACATTGCCGGCATGGGTGCACCGCTTAACACGGGTACACCGATTGTGTATGGTATCAACCTTGTGGGCAACCCCACACGCGTGTTCAACAACTTTGTTAATCTCGGTTCCGACATTACCGGCGCAGCAATTACTGCTCCCAACAGCTTTATCGGCATTAACAAAGAAACCAGTGCCACCGCAGCAGTTAACTTTAACACCGTAAACATCAACGGTACAGGTGTAACTGCAGGTACAGCCAACACCGCTGCTTACCGCCGTGCTACCACTGCCATTGATGAACTGCGCAACAACGTGCTGGTAAACACCCGTTCAAACGGTGCTTCCACCGGTACACACTTTGTGCTCAACCTGAACAACGGAACCACCTTTAACAGCGATAACAACGATTATTTTGGTAACGGTACCGGCTTCCAGACTGCAGTAATTAACGCAGTAAACGTAACCGGTGTGAGTGGCATTATTCTGGCCATCGGTGGTAATGGCAACTCGATTGCCGTTAACCCGAACTTTGTTTCGGCTACCGACCTTCACATCAACAACGCCACCGTAACCGCGCTCGAATCGCGCGCTACCACGCTGGCTTATGTGTCCAACGACATCGACCTTCAGGTTCGTCCGGGTCCCACAGCCGTAAACGGTGGTGGTACAGCCCCTGATATGGGTGCCGACGAGTTTGACGGTATTCCGCTTGCAGTGGACATTGGCGGTTTCGCCTTCCTGCAGCCTGCCGTGCCCGGTTGCTACTCGGCTTCACAAACCATTCGTGTACGTATCCGTAACTATGCAGGCACAGCCCTTAACATGGCACTGCCCGGCAATGGTGTAACGGTTAACGTAAGCGTAACCGGTCCGAACCCGCAGAGCTTCACCCTCGGCCCGATCATCAGCGGTATTATTCCCGCAAACGGTTTCCTCGATACCACTGTAACCACCACCTACAACATGGGTGCTGTGGGTACTTATGGTTTCTCGTTTACCGCCACAACGGCCACCGAAGTGCTGACCCTTAACGACGGTTTCGGCCCGCAGAACATTACGGTGTCTGCCGGTACCGCACTGGCTGCCGGCGGCGGACGTATCTGCCTCGGTGCTCAGGGTACACTTAACGTTTCTGGCTTCACCAATGGCGGAACCATTCAGTGGCAGGAATCGCCCGATAACATTACCTGGACCAACATTGTGGGTGCTACCGCAACCACACTGACCATTGTGCCCACCGACACCACCTTCTACCGTGCAGTAATCTGCGGCCAGCACAACTCGGTTGTAGATACCCTGTTCCCGCAGTTTGTGGCTCCGCCCACTGTAACAGGTGCTACACGTTGCGGTACTGGTCCTGTAACCCTCACTGCTGCTGCCTCAGGTTCAATTCGCTGGTACAACCAGCCCACCGCAGGCACACAGGTTGCTTCGGGCAATACCTTTACACCCACAGTAAGCGCCACCACCACCTATTATGTGGAAAATACCTCAGGCACACCGCCCACCACCATTACCACCACACTTGCGGCTGGTAACGGTTCGAGCGGTAACGTGTTCCGTGTTTCGGCCCTCAATACGATTACCATTACCGGTATGGATGGTCACATGACCTCGGGTACTGCCACATGGGAAATCTGGGGTCGTCCGGGCGATTATACCACCGTGGCCAACTCTACCACCAGCAACGTAGGCTGGACACTTCTCGGAACTGCTTCCAACGTGGTAGCTGCCGGTTTGGGTGTACCCACTCCGCTGCCCATTACACTCAACGTGGTTATTCCCGGCGGTACCGATTATTCGTTTATCGTAACCACCACCGGCCCCACGCTGAACTACACCAACGGAACAGCAGTAGGCAATCCGCTCTTTACCAATGCCGACATGATTGTTCGTGAAGGTCATGGTGGCAGTTATTTTGGCTATACCATTACCACACGTAACTGGAATGGCCGTATTAACTATTCTGCAGGCTGCGCCAGCTTCCCGCGTACACCGGTTACAGCTACCGTTACACCTGCTCCCACAATTGCTTCTACCTCGTCTAACGTAATCTGCGGTACCGGCTCTACCACGCTTACCGTGGCCAGCAGCAACCCGGGTTATTCTTACACCTGGACACCTGCCACAGCGCTGAACGTTGCCGCAGGTGATACCGTAGTTTCTACACCTGTAAACACTACCACTTATGTGGTTCAGGCTACCGACACGGCTTCAGGTTGTGTAACGTTTGACACGATTCAGGCAGTGGTTTCGCCTGCTGTAGTAGGCAACGCATCGGTAAACAACGATACCATCTGCGGCGGTTCACCCGTTCAGCTTGATGTAACGTTCCCGCCCGCAGTGTTCACCATTGGCACTCAGAACGTGCTTAACACCACCACCACCTACCCGGCTCCGTTCGGTAACTGGTACTGGGGTGCCAAGCACCAGATGCTCATTACTGCTGCCGAACTCACTGCTGCAGGTATGACTACCGGCTTCTACAGTTCGCTCGGTTTCCAGCTTCCTGCTGGTTCAAACACACCGGCTCCGTCGCCCCCGCTGGATAACTTTGAGATAAGAATTGCCAATACAACTCTTACGGCAATGACCACTTCATTCCAGATGAGCGGCTTCACCAGCTACTATACCAACGTTTCGCTTGCTCCGACAACCGGTATCATGACGCTGAACTTTAATAACAGTACTACCCCGCTTTGGTTCTGGGATGGTGTGTCGAACATCATTATCGAAACCTGTTTCAACAATACCTCGTTCACCGGTAACTGGGTGTTCCGTCAGTCAAGCACCAGCTACACCTCAACCACTGTGTTGTTCCAGGATGCTTCGGGTGTATGTGCACAATCCTCAGGTTTCAGCACCTTCAACCAGCGTCCGAACATGATCTTCACACGCAGTGGAGGTAACAACTCGTATGTATGGAGCGGAGGTACTGTTTCGAACCCGAACATCCAGAACCCGACTGCGGCACCGTTTGCCAGCACCAGCTACATTGTGTTGATTACAGACACACTCACCACCTGTTCGCTTACCGATACTGTATCGGTACACGTACTCCCCACTCCGATGCCCAACTTTGGCCCGGATACGGTGATCTGTTCAAACACACCGCTGCTGCTCGATGGTACTGCCGGTAACTACACCTACCTCTGGCACGACAGCACCACCACACAAACTTACGTAGCGGCCAACTTTGGCACCTACAATGTACTCGTTACCGATACCACCAACGGTTGTACCGGCACCGACACCATTCTTGTGGGTGTAAATGCTGCACCTGCCTTTACACTCGGTGCTGATGTAACACTTTGCGCAGGTAACTCGGCCACGTTCTCGGGCCCGCCCAGTGCAAACTTTACCTACGGATGGTCAACCAGTGCCAACACCACCAACGTGGAAACGGTGAATACCGCCGGCAACGTGGCACTGCTCGTAACCGATACCACCAACGGCTGCTTCGAAAGCGACACTGCCGCGGTATTTGTGAACCCGCTGCCTGCACAGACATTGGGTAACGATACCTCAATCTGTTCGTCGAACGCTCCGATTGTGATTTCAGGCCCGTCTGGTCCGTATTCTTACCTCTGGCAGGACACCACCACCAACCAGAGTCTGAGCATTTCATCAACCGGTATTTACAGCGTACTCGTAACCGATACCGTTACCACCTGTTTCAGCAACGATACAGTAGTGATTACGGTAAATGCCACTCCGGCACCTGCGCTGGGCAACGACACCGCAATTTGCAGTGCCAACGCTCCGCTCGTACTGGCTGCTCCCTCTGGTCCGTTCAGCTACCAGTGGCAGGATAACACCAGCACAGTTACTTACTCAGTAAACAGCACTGCGGTTTACTCGGTATTGGTAACCGACTCGGTAACCGGCTGCGCAGCTTCTGATTCAATCAGCGTAACAGTAAATGCTACCCCGGTAGTGGCTCTCGGCAACGATACCACCTTCTGCGGCACCAGCATTGTACTGAGCGGCCCCTCGGGCAACCTGAGCTACAACTGGACACCGGCTGCCTCTACACAGACCATTACCGCCACCACTTCAGGCAACTACGCTCTTGTGGCTACCGACACCGCTACCGGCTGCTCGGGTTCAGACAACATCAACGTAGTAATCAACAACCTGCCTGTGGTAACGCTTTCGCTGCCCTTTGACACTGCCTGCACCACCGATGGCCCGCGTCAGCTCACTGGCGGCAGCCCGGCCAGCGGCGGTATCTGGAATGGTCCCGGCGTAGGCGCTGGTGCGTTCAACGCAAACACCCTTTCACCGGGTACGTACACCATTACCTACACCTACACCGACATTAACGGTTGTACCAATCAGGCTTCCGACCTTGTAGTGGTTGATCCCTGCGTAGGTATCGAAGAACAGACTGCCATTTCAACGGTAACCCTGTTCCCGAACCCGAACAACGGTATGTTTACACTTACCATGAAAGGTGCCGATTACAGCGAAATGAGCATTGAAGTACTCACCGTACAGGGTCAGATTCTCTGGTCGGATATGGCTTCAAACGTTCAGGGCGATGTAAACCGCCAGCTTGACCTCACCAACTACGCAAACGGAATTTACTACGTGCGTGTAGTGGCCGATGGCAAGACTTTCATCCAGAAAGTAGTGAAGCAGGACTAATTTGCTTCGCGGATAAATTAAGCGAAACGGCTCTGTGCAAACAGGGCCGTTTCGTTTTTTGTGCCGGGCGGTTTGCTTAACTTTGCACCAATGAACGAAGGCGATACACATCACGACGAGGCATCAGAAAACCAGCCGGGCTGGTTTGCCCATCAAAGCGAGAATTTCAGCAGCATTTATTTCGGCAAAGTGCCCGATCATCTTGCGCAAACACCGGGAGGCGGTTTCAATGCCTCACAAATTGCCAATGCCGTAAAACTGCTCACCGATCCGGCCGGTCACGAAATAAGGCATGAGGTGCTTGCCACACTCAAACGCAACGATGCCCGCAGTTTTCTGGTGATGCTGGTGGAAGACAAAGCCCATATCCGCCATCGCCGCGAATTAATTACCGCCTGCTGGGAAACCGGCCTCGATTTTTCGGCCTATCTGCTGCACTTTGCCCGAATTGCTCCCGAAGCCAACCTGGCCGAATGCATTGAAATTTCCACCGTAATTGAAGAAATGCACGGCCCGTTTGAAGCCTCGCAACTTTCGGAAGCCTATACGCTGCTGAAACAGATTAACCAGGCCGACAAACAGGTAATTCTGGCTCCGGTTTTGGAAAAATTGCAATCAGCACTGAATTAACCTCTTATTTATCAGGTAAATATAAGTCTGTTTAAAAATATCGAAAAAATATGTCAATACATATATTGTAATGACATATATTTGTTTCACCAAAAAATCATCATCATGAAAAAACTTGTTCTCTCATTGTTTATCGTAGCCGGCGTAATGGATACTGCCAGCGCACAAACCAACTGGGGCTGCGATAACGCACACAGTTCGGTAATGTTTGCCATTGAGCACATGACTGTGGCCAAAACGATTGGCTGGTTCGGCGATTACGAAATTAAGATGACCACCAACAAAGCTGATTTCAGCGACGCGGTGCTCGAAGTTACTCTCAAGAGCAGCTCCATCAACACCGGCAACGAACAGCGCGACGGCCATTTGAAGAGTGCCGATTTCTTTGATGCAGAGAAAAATCCCACCATTACCTTCAAAAGCACTTCATTCAAAAAAATTAAAGACAACATGTATGAAGTGAAAGGTAACCTCACCATGAAAGGTGTTACCAAAGAAATTACTCTCGAAGCAGTTTACGGCGGCGAAAAGAAAGATCCTTACGGCAACGTAAAATCGGGCTGGTCGGTACGTACCAAAATCGACCGCACACAATACGGCATGGCCTGGAATGCACCGCTCGAAGGTGGTGGAAATATTCTTGGCAACATGGTGGAAATTATGTGTGATATTGAATTGATTAAAAAGAAGTAAAACATTCAGTTTTTTTCTGAATCTGGTAACTGGGACATATATTTGTATGTCCCAGTTACACTTTATGAGTTCAACCAACGAATCAAGTCCCGAAAATCAATACGGGCAGGCCGCAGAATTACTTGTGAATGTCAGCAGTAAACTGATTTACACGTTTAACAATGCACTCAAGCCTTATCAGATCACTTCACAACAATTTGCCATCCTGAAGATTCTGAACGACGTTTATCCCACTCCGGTTACCATTAAACAAATCCGCTCGCAGATGCCCGATAAAATGTCGGACGTATCGCGCATAGTGGAAAAAATGCGTTTAAAGGGGCTTGTTCACCGGAAAATAAACCTCGACGACCGCCGGAATGTGGATGTGAGCATAACCAGTGAGGGTAAGGAAATATTAAGTAATTCGTATTCGGCTTATACCGGTTTTGAATCGCACATGAAATCGCTTTCTGAAAATGAAATCGTCATGCTGGGGTTGATACTGAAAAAGTTGCAATAACAATTACCTTCTCTCTTTCCATCGTTTTCAAACGAATTTTCACTTATTCGTTTGCGTGAAAAGTGTGCCCGGCTCCTTAAACTGATCGGGATCATAGCCTTGATTTGTTTTTTTCCTTCTTTTTGGAAAAAGCTGCGGCATGACTCAAACCGATCACATACAGCAATACTGGCCCGAAGTACTTGAATTGCTTGGCGAGGGGGAAAATAACGATGCCATTATTGCTCACCTTCACAAAAAAGGGGTGGATGAAGCCACCATTACGGCATTGGTTGACTTAATCCGTAAAGAACGGTATGCCATACGCCGCCGCCGGGGTGTAAAGCTCATGCTGGCGGGAGCGGTAATGCTGTTGCTGGGCTTTATAATTACGCTGGCCTTTGTGTATAGCGACAAGTCGATTGATTATGTGATGTATGGCATGACTACCGTGGGAATTATCATATTTCTCTGGGGTGTGGTGGAAGTACTTGGTTTTTAAGAGATTTTGGGAGTATCAGGAACGACAGTATTGAAAATGCTGCTCGTTTGAAATAATTATCTTTACGGCAGTTGTGAAAACACTGCATCGCTTTATTTTAAGGTCGTACCTGCCGCCGTTTCTTATGACGTTTGTCATATCGGTGTTTGTGCTGTTTATGCAATTTTTGTGGAAGTGGGTTGACGAGCTTGTGGGCAAGGGGCTTGATACGCATGTGGTGATTGAGTTGTTTTGTTATGCAGCCCTTTCAACCGTTCCGCTGGCATTGCCTATGGCTGTTTTGCTTTCGTCGCTCATGATGTTTGGCAACCTGGCCGAGAATTACGAACTGGCGGCGCTCAAGGCTTCGGGTATTTCGCTTTTCCGCATTTCACGTCCGCTTATTGTGTGTACGGCTGGCATTGCCGTGGGGGCTTTTCTTTTTTCCAACTATCTCCTGCCCTACACCAACCTGAAAATGCTTTCCACCCTGTTTGACATCAGGCACCAGAAACCGGCCATGAATATTAAGGAAGGGGTGTTTTATGATGATATTGACGGTTACAGCCTGCGCATCAGTAAAATTGGAAAAGACGGTCAAACCCTGCGCAATGTAATGGTGTATGACCATACCGACCAGATGGGCAATACGCAATTAACGCTGGCCGAAACGGGAAAAATGTACATGAGTCCCGACCAGCGGTATCTGATGATTGAGCTTTACAACGGCAATACTTACCGCGATGTGTGGAACCAACAGAATGCAGCCACCCGCAAGCCGTTTATGCGGATGCATTTTACCACACAACAGGCAAGGCTCGATTTATCGGGGTTTGAGATGCAGAAGACCGATGAAGACCTGTTTAAAGACAACCACCAGATGCTTAACGGGCAGCAGCTTCTCTCCTACATTGATACCATGAAGATGGAGATAAACGATGACCGTGTAAAGTTTTTCACCAACCTGAGCAACGGCTACCTCAGCCGCACCAAAAAATATTTCCGACTGCACGATAGTTTGAAAACGGCGCCGGGAAAAGGCAGTTTTTTATTAAACGAGTTTGAAAAACAGGAGCGGCAGAAAGTGTATGAAGTGGCGCTGAACACGGCCCGCAACAGCAAAAGCGCCTGCGAATCGAAGGTGAATGAACTGAAGGGCGAGAGCAATGCCATTACGCGTTTCAGAATTGAGTTCTGGCGTAAGTTTACACTGTCTGTGGCCTGCCTGATTATGTTTTTTATTGGTGCTCCGCTGGGTGCCATTATCAGAAAAGGCGGACTGGGAATGCCGGTGGTGATTTCGGTGGTTTGCTTTATTTTGTTTTGGGTGCTGAGCATTACCGGCGAAAAGCTTTCGAAAGAAGGTACGCTGCCTCCGCAGTGGGGCATGTGGCTGGGCTGTGCGGTTTTTCTGCCGCTGGGAATATGGCTTACCCGCAAGGCCACAGCCGATGCGCCTTTGTTTGAAAGTGAAAACTATCAGAAAGTTTTGGGCCGGATAGGCAAACTGATTCCGGTGCGTAAGAAAAAAACGCAGCCCGAAGCCAAACCAGCCAATCCGTTTACGCACGACGATCAGCCCGACGAAAACTGAGTACCAGCCTCCCTGTACATGCGCATCCTGCAACTCTGTCTTAAACCCCCGCTGCCTGCCGTTGACGGCGGCTGTATGGCCATGCTGGGCATTGCAGAAGGGCTGCTGGAGGCCGGGCACGAAGTAACTATTCTTACGCTAAGCACACACAAGCATCCGTTTTTGCCCGGGTCAATTCCTGCCACTTTTAAGCAGGCCACCCGAATTGAAGCGGTGTTTGCCGATACACGGGTGCGGAAACTCAAACTGTTGGCGGGTTTGCTGCGAAGCGGATCGTACAATCTTACCCGGTTTGATGTGCCGGCTTTTCATGCCAAACTTCAAAGTTTGCTTGCACAGGAAGCGTTTGATGTGGTGCATCTCGAAAGTTTGTACATGACGCCTTACCTGCGCACGATAAGGCAATACAGCAAGGCTCCGGTAGTGGTGCGTACGCACAATGCCGAACACCAGCTCTGGCAGCGGCAGGCAGCCGAAAGCAAATCGTGGCTGAAACGGATGTTGTTTGGCCGCATTGCCACACAGTTAAAGACCGACGAACGCCGTATGCTGGCTCAGGCCGATGGCATAGCCGCCATAGCCGAAACCGATGCTGCCATACTCAGCCGGCTTACACACGAACGGGTGCCGGTGGCTTATATTCCGTTTGCGCTGAATCTTCCGCAGCATTCGCCGCATATTGCCCGGCAGCCTTTTGTTCTGGCCCACATCGGGGCCATGGACTGGGAACCAACTGCCGAAGGCGTACGCTGGCTCATTCGCGAAGTTTGGCCAATAGTGTATGAAGCCAACCCCGAAGCCCGCCTGCTCCTGGCCGGGCGCACCCTGCGCGAAGCCGACCCGCATTGGAGCGGCCCCGGCATTGTGGTGCTGGGCGAAGTAGAAAACGCCCACGCGTTTTTGCAACAGGCCGCCGTGGTAGCCGTCCCCGCCCGCACAGGCAGCGGTGTGCGCATAAAACTGGCCGAAGCCCTGGCCCTGGGCTGCGCCGTGGTGAGCACCACCATGGGCGCCGAAGGAATTCCGGTAAAGGAACACGAACATTTGCTGCTGGCAAACGATGCAAGGGCCTTTGCCCACGCGGTTTTGCGCCTGTTTGATAATAGTGAAACAGCAGAGCGCCTCGGCGAAAATGCCCGCCATCTGGCGGCAAATGAACTCAACCGGCATCGTGCAACCGAAAAATTGTGTGATTTTTACGCCCAGCTTATCGCCGCAAAATGAAACTGTTTGTAATTACATCGCGCATTCCCTGGCCGCTCGAAAAGGGCGACAAACTGCGCATGTATCATCAACTGCGGCTGCTGGCAGAAGAGCATGAAATTATTCTCTGCGCCCTGAACGACGGCAAACTGCATCCCGATGCCGATGCCGAACTGCGTAAGTTTTGCACTCATATTCATTACATACATTTCTCCAAACCCACGCTGGCGCTTAATCTTCTGCGCACGCTGTTTGGCCGCCTGCCTTTTCAGACAGGCTATTTCTGGCACCGCAAGGCACAAAAACTCATCGACAGTTTTGTGGCCTATTACAAACCTGATCTGATTTACTGCCAGCTTATCCGCACCAGCGAATATGCACGCAAACACAAACGCATTCCGAAGGTATTGGATTATATGGATGTGTTTTCGAAAGGCACCGAGCGGCGCATTGAAAAGGTGGCTGCGTGGAAACGCCCCGTTTTCAGGATGGAATGGAAACGTCTGCTCAATTACGAACGCGAGGTGTTTGAAGCATTTGATGCACACATTATCATTTCCGATCAGGATCGTATGCTCATGCCGGTGAGCGATCCGAAGCGTATCAATGTAATTGGCAACGGAGTGGATATGAATTTCTTTCAGCCGCTGGAGCTTCCAAAAACGCACGATATATTGTTTAACGGCAACATGAGTTATCCGCCCAATGTGGAAAGTGCGGAATATCTCGTACAGAAAGTGCTTCCGCTGGTGCATAAGCGCATGCCCGGGGTGAAAGTGCTTATTACCGGCGCCACGCCCTCGGCGGCTGTGCTGGCGCTCAAAAGCGGGCATGTAACCGTAACCGGCTGGGTTGACGATGTGCGCACCGGTTTTGCGCAAAGCCGTATGCTGGTGGCTCCCATGCAATCGAGCATTGGCCTGCAGAATAAATTGCTGGAGGCAATGGCCATGCGCATTCCCTGCCTCACCACCACGCTTTCAAACAATGCGCTCAAAGCACAGCCCGGCACAGAGATTATTGTGGCCGACAGTCCCCAAGCCTTTGCCGATGCCATTGTGGAACTGCTTGGCAATGAAGAAATATCGCAGCAACTGGCGCAGGCCGGTTACGAATTTGTGAAAGCAAATTTTAGCTGGGAAAGCAGCGTAAAAATGCTAAGCGAAGTTTTTGAAAAGACTAAAGCCGCAAAAGAATGAAAAATACGTTCACAATGCTTTTGCTCTGCGCGGCGCTAATACTTACGCACTGCCGGCCCGACAACGCTGCCGCACAGCGCGCACAGCCCGGTTTTAAAGGTATTGTGACTGATACACTGCTCATTGATTCGCAGCAATATTTTGAATACGCCTTGCCGCAGGGCAGCCATTTTGATTTTACGCTGAAACGTCCTTCCAAAACCGACACCACTGTATTGCTTTGCGTGGCCGCCGCATTTACGCGATTGGACAATGGCGGTGTGGATGGTTTGTATGCCGTAAAAGGCAAAACCGGCGGCGCCATAAGCAACAGGCTCGGAGGTGGTTGTGTGCTGTTACCTCCGCACAATCCGCTTATTGCCGGCACACGCGACGGGACAGCACTTACCAAAGGATGGATTGATTCAACTATTGTAAAGAAAAAAGCAGGCTATTTCCAGCAACTGCAGTTGGTGCGCGATGCAAAAGCACTGCGTTACGGCAAAGACCAGTCGCTGTTTCAGCGCAGGGCGTTGGTGACGTATGCGTATAAACCGGCGGCAATTATCGAAAGTGCTTCCGAAATTACCTTGCAACAATTTGCCGATGCGCTGGCCAAAACCGGTGCGCAGGATGCGTTGTATTTAGACATGGGCGGCTGGGACGAGGGCTGGATACGTACCGGTCGCACGCAATGCACCCGCATTGGACTGATGTGTACGCAAACTGCGCGGCAAAGCAATTGGCTGATAATAGTGCGGAAATAATTTACGGCAACTTTTCTTTCTTTCCCGAAATACGCTGCGTAATCCTGAACAACAGATAACCCGACACCAATGCGCCGATGAGCAGGTAAATTTCGCTGTGCGGCAAATGCGCCCAGAGGGCAAGGCCTATAAGCAGCAAACCCATTGTGCCGGCAAACGACACGAGCACATACAAAAGCATACGACGGCTGAAAAGTTCGTTCCACGGGTGTTGCTCCAGTATTACCTGTGCCAGCAGCAGTAATGCGAAAAGGCCGAGCAGCACGCAAAGCACGCCGTAGGGATTGTTGAAAATGAGGTAGCGACCGTTTCCGGCCACAATGCCCCACTCAGTGTCGGGAATGAGGCGGGTGGTGTCTTGCAGCGGAAGGGGGAAGCTGGTGACGTAGTTGGTATCGGTTTGGCCGAGGCGGTTTCGGGTGCAGTTGTTGAGCAGCAGCCGCCATAAATCGGGGTAGCCGTTGTCGTAGCCCAATGCCCAGATGCCCACGCCGCCGAGCTTGCGGTGCATGAGTGCGTAGCGGTATTTTTCGTTCAGCGTTTGTGCATTGTCGAACCAGTACTGTCGTGGCAAAGTGGCGGGCGGCGCATACACGGCGGTGGCGCTGGCTGTGTCGTAGCGCAGGGGCTGTATGGCAAATTTCTCGCGCAGTTCGCGGTAAAGCGGATAGCCCACAAACTCCACTTCCATCGACTGCGGGCGTGTGGTTACCGTTTGCCAGGTGGCTCCGTAATGCGGAAACGCCGAAATGAGCTGTGCAGGCGGCACACCGGCAGCAAGCCAGTTATCAATACTACGTTCGATGTTGGGTGCACGCCACGAAAGGCCGCTGTGCAAAGGCGCCACAGGCCCGGCCGTTTGGCTGAATGAGCCGTAATAATCGTAGCAGGTAACCACAAAACGAGTGGCCAGCGGGGCCAGTTTCTGCACATCAAACGCATTGGCAAAATCGTTCATGGGCAGTACAATGGTAATGGAGTAGTTGCCGGTGAGTTTTACTGCGGAGTCGTTGAGCGCGGTGTGAAGCAGGGTGATGAAACGGGTAAAGTTGTTGCGCTGCGAAGAAGGTATTTCTTCGAAGTCGATGCACACACCGAGGTCGAGATAGAAATTGTTTTTATTGAAAAAATCGGTGCTGCGGGCAATGAGTTTTTCGGTGAGCTGGAAAATGAGGTTTTCCTGTGCGAGTGAATCGGTGAGCAGTTCGATGTTGTTGTCGGCACCGGAGTTTATTACGGTGAGTTCCACAGCGGTGGGATCTTCGAGGCGTATGTAATTGAACAGCGACGAAGTTTCCCAGCCGTGTGTGGTGAGGATATCGCCGTTTCGCGCATCAATTTCGGCACCGTACCAGGCCAGTGTGGTGAGCAGGCTGAAGTTGTATGATTTATACGCCGTGCCCATCCAGTAGGGATGCCAGCCATACACCTGCACATCGGGGCGCAGGGTGTAGTCGCCCCAGAGGCGGCCGCTGGTGGTGATGCGGTTTATGCTGTCCCAGTCGGCGGGAGTGAGCTCGGCTTTGGCATTTACGTTGCCGTTTAGTTTGGCGCGCAGGGCCTGCGTTTCGCGCTGGAGGCGTTTGTCGGCGGCAATTTCTTCGAAGTATTGCTGCTGTGCGGCGTGCAGAGGTGTTTTGGCCAATTGCTGCGCACTGTCGCTGCGCAGGAAAGGACGTTCGCGGGCGGCGCGGCGGGCTTCTTCGGTGAGGAGTTTTTGCCGCACATCCGTAGCCACACGCGAGAGCAGGCCGGCTGTTTGAGGCGGATCGGGTGCGTTTGAAAAACTAAGCGCGGATGCTTTTGAGGCGGCTATACTGTCGGCCTTTACCTGTTCGGCATCGGGCGTGGGCTGCACGGTAAGGTAAATGGCGGCCAGAGCGCCCAAATTGGTAAGCACTCCTATAATCCAGGTCAGCAATTTCTTTTTATCCATAACTCAGCCCTGAGTGCAATGTATGGCAGCAAATACACATTTTAGCCACAGCCATTCATTGTTATTCCGACATCGCCGCACGAGCCGGAAGGTTTATCACGCCTAAAAATAGTTATTCAGCCTTACCGCATCACCAACTCTGAACGTCTGTTGATAAATCACGTATTAATACGGGTTTGATTTACGGCAAACATTGGCCCGATTCATTTACTTTTATTCTACTCAATAAGCTGCCTATGAAACAGCATTCAGATTTATCGAAGTCGTCGCAGTCGCGCTCGGCCGCCAACCATTCGGGCTCACAGGCACAGTCGCTGCCTGCGGCCGGACTTAGTGCCCAGTTTGTGACCGACAAAGACAAGGAAAAGCTGAGCCAGCAGAAAGCCGATCCGGCCCAACTTGATGAAGACCCTGAGAAAAAACTCATGCAGGGCAAAATGGCCACCGCCCAGCGCAAAGGCCACGATGTAATTGGCAAAATGGGCGAGGCAATGGGTGCCGATTTTTCTAACGTAAATATTCACGAAGGCAGCAAAGCCTCCGATGTGGGCGCACTCGCCTACACACAAGGCAACGACATCCATTTTGCCCAGGGCAAATTCGACACCAATTCGCAAAGCGGCAAAGCACTGCTCGGTCACGAGCTTGCCCACGTAGTACAGCAGCGCGAAGGCCGTGTACAACCCACCACTTCCATAAACGGCCTGCCGGTAAACGACAGCAAATCGCTCGAAAGCGAAGCCGATTCCATTGGAAACAAAGTGGCCTCGCAAGTATAAATTTTCCCGGTTTACACCAAACTGTTCCCCCTGCAACGGTTTGTTCATAATGCACCTCAGGCATGAACGAACAACAGTGTGCTGATAAATCCAGTTGCAACGAATCTTTTGCCGCAGCCCACCAGCAGAGCGGAAAAAAAGGTATTGCGTTTGAAGCACCGGTACAGTTCAAACTGGAATTAGGAAGCAGTTATTTCTCCAAGAAAAGTGAGGATTTATTTGAAGCCGTTGATTCAAATGTGATTTCGGGTCAAACAGAAACCGGCAAACTCTACACACCCGTTGATCAAAAGTACCGCCCCAAAAGAAGGACAAAGATTGTAGAAGAAAGCGATTCGAAAAAAGAAGGCTGGATTACTACACGCTCTGATAAAGCTGATGAGGACTACTACCAGATTCACGACCTGAAGCTGTATCAAAAAGAAGATGAGGATGAAAATGTAAGAGGAAATGATCCTGAACGATTGGTGAACCGGGAAATCAAGATGCTGCAATTTCCAAAGGATCATAAATCAATGCCCACTGCACCGAGTAAAGACGATCCCCGACAGGGCGAGTTAACCGATTGTACCTTTATTAGTTGTCTTTCGGGAATGGCTCATTCTTCGGTATATAACAAAACATTACAGGATAATTTCAATGACAATAATTCCGATGGAACCAAAGAGGTAAGACTTTTTGAGAAGCAACCGGCAATCAAACGAAAAAAAGACGAAGAGTTCAGTAAAATAGAGCCTAAAAAAACAAAAGCCGAAACAAATGTTTCTGTGGAAATGGTATTTCCGTATTTCCCGGAAGGTACTGATGAAAATGATAGTTCAATTAAATTACCGCCCATTTTCTCTTATGCGCAAAACGATCCGAAAGTTTTTGAAAACGTAAAAAATAACAAACCTCAACCAACCTGGCCAATGGTATATGAAGCAGCCACAGCCAAGCTTCTGGGAAAAAGTTATACCAGTCTCGACGATCAGCAACCGGAAACCATGCTGAGTATTTTAAGCGGAATGCAGCCTTTGGTATATGAATATGATGATATGATCGATCATCTCGGCGAAGTAAAAGGAATTCTGGATGATGCAGGAGTGGTGATAGCTGTAACTAAAGTGTCAATTAGCGATACTATTCTTAATCCAAAAGGTTTTACTGCCGATCATGCCTATGCGGTAATTGCAATAAACGAAAGCAAATTATTAATGCTCAATCCAAACGGCACACTTGTAAGCGATGTAACTACCAATGACCTGAAAAACTTTTTCTGGAAATTTGCAGTACTTAAAAAGCCCTGATTTCTCCTGCCTTACTTCACCTTTCCTTCCTTCTTAAACTCCTTTTTAATTCCATTCAGTAAATCGTTGCGACGAATGATATTATCGCCCCTGTCGATGGCTTTCAGTGAGCAGTAGCGGATAATGTTGCTGATGGATCCGCCGCTGAGTTCGTACTCATGTGCAATGCTGGTTAAGTCGATGCTTTCTTCCAACGCCGATTTATGCGAGAAGGCCGATTCCCAGAGTGTGAGCCGTTCTTCGGGGCCGGGCATCTGGAAGTGGATGATGCTTTGGAAGCGGCGGGCAAATGCTTCGTCGATATTGGACTTGAGGTTGGTGGCGAGAATAACCACACCGGGGTAATCTTCAATGCGCTGCAGGAGATAGCTTACCTGCTGATTGGCAAAATGATCGTTTGAACTGTTGGCACTGGTGCGTTTTCCGAAAAGCGAATCGGCCTCGTCGAAAAAGAGAATCCAGTGTTTGTTCATGGCCTGATCGAATACGTTGGCGAGGTTCTTTTCGGTTTCGCCGATGTATTTGCTCACTACCATCGAGAGGTCGATGCGATATACATCACGGCCGGTCATTTTGCCGAGCAGTGTGGCGGTGAGTGTTTTGCCGGTGCCGGGCGGGCCGTAAAAAAGGCTTCGGTAGCCGGCTTTTATTTTGCGGTGCAGGCCCCAGTCGGTCATGAGAGTTTTGCCGTGCTCGAGCCAGAGGCGAATTTCGTTTACCTGATCGTGTACGAGTTCGTCGAGCACCACATCTTCCCAGGCCAGCGGCGTGGTGATGAGCTTGGCGGGAAAGTTGCTGCTGAAATCGGGCTTCTCGCTTACGCCGGTGGTAAACAATCCGAGAAAATCGCGGCCGGGGCTGAGTTGGGCCGAGGGCAAAGGCTCGTCGCCGGGCGGCGCGCTTAAACGGATAAGGCCCGATTCGACCAGCTTTGAGTCGATTTTAAACAGTGCCGCTGCGGCAATCCGCCCGGCCACCGACGAACCGGCCAGCACAAACAGCGCCGTTTCCACCGTGGGCAAAAAACCGCTGAAATTGGTTCCTTTCAATCCGCCAAATTCGCTGAAACCGCGGTCGTAGGTGGAATTGCGCGTGTAAAACACATCGAGCAGTTGCGGACGAAGGTGCGGCGCCAGCGCAATGGCCAGTGCAATGCGTTCGGGTTCGGTAAGCTGATAATCGCGGATAGTATTTTCGAAAGCCGAATTCCCGCTCATTTCCGGAGCCGGTAACATTTCGGGCTGTTCGCCGGGTTCCTGGCGGAAATACTGGCGGAAACGGAAATCGAGCACTGTCATGAGCCAGTTCAGTTCGCGTTCGAGTGCCTGCGAGTTGGCCGCTATGGCCATGTCTATTATCAGGTTTTCCATTCTACGTAAAGAGGTTGCTGCATCCACGGCAGGCGGATGAGGTTTATGGACCAGGGCAAACGTCCCAGAAGTTTATCGAATGCCTTGCGTTCTACTTTGAGCACGGCGTGCTGGCCGGTAAATAAAATCTGACCGCCACGTTCGAGGAATGTTTCGCGCAGGCCGGCAATGCTGGTGTTTCCGAGCACGCTCCATTGTTTGATGACGGCTGCGAGAAGGTCTTCGCCAATTTGTTTTTCTTCGGCGGTGAGGATAATGTTTTTTTCAACGGGCTTTGCCTTGCTTAGTCCGCAAAGTAATTTGTTGAGCACGAGCAAATACTCGGGCTGCTGCTGTTGTGTGTTTACGAGGTATTGCAGCAGGTGTACGGCGCGGTAGGCGTTTTGTTCGGATGTAAATGCAACGCCGTTTAGCCAGCCGCAGCGGGTAAACAGGCGTGTGAGGAAAGGCCAGAGCAGCACCAGACCGGCGTTGGTGACGAATACGCCAAGCGGTTCGTCGGTTTCGGTGGTGAGTTGTTTTTGCTGTTGTTTGAGTTCGGCGGTGCGTTTGCGTTCTTCGGCGGCGGCTTTTTCGCGGAGCTGGCGGAGGCGTTTGAGGGTGTTGTCGCTGCTGCGGGCAAGGTAACCGGGGTTACCAAGCAGCACGAGCAGGCGCGGCAGGTCGCTTTTCCACTCGGACTGATAGCGGTTGGCGGCGGCGGCCAGTTGTTGTGCCAGCGTGTCGTAGGCCAGCGACGAATTGCGGGCCAGTGCTTTGAGCAGTATGGAAAGCCACACCGACGCGGGCATGGTGGCGGCATGAGTATGCAGGGCCAGCCGCAAAATGAGTTCGCGCAGGCGGGTGAGTTGTGCAGGGAAAATGCGGCGCACCAGTTCAAGCATATCGGCCTGCAGGGCCGGTGTAATTTGCCGCGCAGGCATACCGGCCTGTGTGCTTTGCGCAATGGTGGCCAGCACACGCAGCAAAGTAGTGCCGTGCAGCAAAGCCGCCAGCCGTTTGCGCGATTGAGGAATACGCAGAAGCGCCGCCATTATTTCGCGCCAGCCCTGGGGCGGTGTGCGGAAAATTTTGTGCAGCACATTTTCCAGTTCCGACGACTGCGGCGTATCGCGGCCGAGTAAAAGTTCCAGCAAGGTGTTCACACTTTCGCCATGCACCACCGAAGCAGCAGCGGTTTGACTTTCGGGCATTCCGGCCAATGTGTTCCGCGCCAGACTTTCGGCCTGTGCAGGTGTGAGCCAGGCAAACATTTGCATAAACCTTGCCGCCAGCGCACTCAACAGCACAGCCGCCGAAAAGCCTTTCTGGTTTGTGCTTTCATCCGAAACAGCAAGAAGATTGTACAAACCTTGAAGTGCCCGCAAGCGCAGCGCGCGGGTACGTTGCAGAAAACGTTCGTATTCCTCACCTTCCTCCGCAGAAAAAATCAGCGTAGCTGAATCTTCCTCCTCTTTTATTCCCTGAGCATCTTCAATTATATCCTGTTCTTTCTCCGAAAAAATCTTCTCCGCTCCTTCCCCACTCTTTTCACCCGAAAAATTCTCTTCTTCTTCTTTGAGAAACAATTCCGTATCGTTCCACAATTCCTCTTCCTGCTGCTGCAAAGGAGTGTGAGGCGCATCGTCGTACACACTGTTTCCGGCGCGTTCGTACACCTGTTTCAGCAATCCGCTGAGTAACAAACGTGCAGATGCAGGCAATGCCTCCGCCGCATCGAGCAAAAGCTGAAATACAGTGGCGGCTGGGCTTTGGCTGCGTATGCTGAGTTCGCCCCACACTTCGTTAATCCAGTTTACGAGTGCCGCATTGCCACTTTGCTGATGAATCATTACCTGAAGCAAACGTCCCTGCCACAACTGCAAAAGCTGTGTGCGGCGCTGCTGTAAGGGAATTATTGCGGCTAATTGTTTCTCCAACTGCACCAACCATAGTTCGAGCGCCTCGCTTTGCGGCAAGGCAAAAATGTGCAACAACTTTGGCATTGCATCTCCGGCAATATGCAGCAGTCGTTCGAAAGCGGCTTCGTGCCGTGCAATTTCAGCAACCGATTGCCGCAGCAAATCGGGCTGCGGCAAAAGCTGTTCGAGCAAATAACCTGCGCCCGAAACCGTGTGCTGCTCTTCCTGCTTTGCCCACCAGGGCAGGCGGCCGTGTATGAGTATGTATTGAAAAAGTTCGGCGAGGTAGTGCAGCGAAAGCGGCTGTTCGGGTTCTTCTGAGGGAGATACGGAAATTTTTTCGGGTAAAATTTCTTCCTGCGCTTCTGCTTCTGTTTCGGAATACAATTCAATAAGCACCAACGGCAGCGAAGCAGGTAACTGCGCATGCAACTGCTTTGCGGCACGGCCGAAAAGACTGATGAGCGTATCGTAACCGGTATTATAATGCGCAGCCATTTGCTTTATCGCGCTGCGCACAAACATGCGTGTGTTGAACACCGAGCCGCGATCGGTAAGCAGGTAGCCGAATACGAGCGTCCACTGCTGCTGCATAAATTCGGCCTGCGGAAGTGTGGTAATACGTTCGCGCTGCTGAATATCGGCCGATGTGCGGATGAATCCGAGAATGAAAGGAGCATCGGCCGGTTCGAGGGCGTGTATGGTTTGCGAGCGTGCAGGCTCGCGCACCAGGCCGAGGTAACGTTCTGCAACTCCGTCGAAACTTCCGCTGCGGCGCAACACGACAGCTAATTTTCGCGGCTCCTGAAACGGCAACTGCGATACGGCTTTGGCAAACTCGGCCAGCGTAAGTTTTTGCTGCGCGGGCAAACTGCCGTAAAGCAGATACCGCGAAAGCACCACCAGCATTGATTCCTGCGGGGCTGTGCCGGATGCTTCCGCATTTTTTTCCTGCTCTTCCATTTCCAGTTCGAGCAGGAGTTGCGGCAGCGCGGGCATGATTCCGCCCTGCGGCATCATTTCACGCACCGCCGTGGCGAAATGTGCCAGCAGTGTAGCGTAGCTCATGTTGTAATGCGCAGCCAGTTGTGCAATGGTGCTTTTCACAAACATGCGCCGGTTAAATACCGATCCGCGTGTATCGAGCAGGTAAGTAAAAATTACCTGCCACTTGGTGTGCCTGAATGCGGCTTCGCTTTCGGGCACCACGGGTTTGCGGCGGTGCTGTACATCGAGGTGTGCGGCGTAGCGGAGAATGAAACGCGCATCGCCGGGTTCGAGCACTTCGATGAGAGCGGCAAGCTGCTCATCGCTGAACTGATACACGAGGCGTTTAATTACATCGGCATTGCTGTGTTTGCGCAGCAGTTTTACCAATTCCTTCGGCTCGTGCGCAAGGAGTTCGCCCAGCCATTCATCGGGAGTTGATTTTTTGGCTTCGGTGCTCCACGAGAGTTCGCCGTTTCGCAAAAAATGCTGAAACTGCCTCAGGGTATTTTCCTCGCTGCGCATCACCATGCCGTTGCTTCCGGGTTGCGAGCGCAATTCGTTTATGGCTTCGGGCAGCGCGTTGCGCAGGGCCTGTGCGAGACGTTCGGGAAGTTCTTTTTCAATATCGTCGTAAGCAATATCGCCCAACTGCAAATCGAGCGAATCGAGCACGCAATGCAGTCCGGGCACATCGGCGCGGCGCAGTTCCTGCTCGAGTATTTGTTTGAGTTTGTCGTTAAACAGGTAACTCACGCGGGTTTGCAGGGTCCATGCTTCGCGCTGATCGGGGAAATCGAGCTCAAACACACTACGTCCTATGGCAAACACCTGCTCACTCATGCGTTTCGTAAAGTTCGTACAGCATATTTATGAGCCGGTGTGCCAGTTTATGTTCCTTCTCGCTGTGCGGCTGCGCGGGTGCGCCCGGGGCGTTCATTGTTTCATTTGCGGAGGCGGCTTTGGCTTCGCGCCAGGCAATGAATACGTCTTCCACTTCGCGCATTTTCTGCGCGGTGAGCCAGTAGTCGTAAATGGCAGTGTGTGCGGGCGCGTTTTTTTCGAGCAACATTTTCATCATCGAACGAAAATTCATGTTGCCGAAACGCGAAGTCCAGTCGGGCAGCAACACCGAAACGCGGAATGCGAAAAACGAAAGCGGGGGAATTTTTCCAAACCGATTTCTGATTTCATGTTCCACGCAACGCTCGGCCGCATCGGGAAATTCGGCTGCACGCCTGCATTCGATTACTGCGGCGGCAATGGCTTTGTGTGTTTCTTCATCGCTATGAAAATGCTTAACCGATTCGGCAATGAGTCCGTCCTGATCGGAAAGCTGAAACACGAATATGCGGCGCGAAGTATCAAAATACACCCTGTAATTTTCGGCCGAGCAGCCGCTGCCCAGCATATTACGCCCAAGTTCTGCCGCCTGGTGATTATCGTCGAAAGGCAAATGACTGAACATGATGGGCTGCCCCGAAAGACTTTTCAGTTTTACCTCGCAGGTAATATCGTCGGCGGGCGGACGCAAGGCTACGTGTTCGATTACGTGCATGCCTTCGCTGTCCACGTTCAGTCTTCGTATCAATGCGCAGAGATCGAGAATGGCCTCCACCGCTTCGGTGTTGGAATCGAAAAGACCAATTCGTTTCCAGTGCGGCTCAATCCAGTCGGGATCGCGATATACCACGGTAACCTTATCGCTGTTTTCCGATTCGCTTCCCAAACTGTAGTTGTTGGGAATGTAGCCGTTGTGAAACATGCTCAGGTCGGGAATAAGTCCGCGTTTATTTATTTCTTCGAAAAAACCTTTGCGCTTATATCTTTCATAAATATCGGGCGAGAGCGGTTTATCATACCGCGCAAATTTCATGGCCTGCAATTTGTCGCGGCTTATATAATCGTTGCTTCCCTGTGTGCGGTTTATTACTCCATATTTATACACCAGCCACGAAAGCGGCCTTATGCGGCTCGGGTAACGGTTTAAGGAATTTACCATACCGAAACGCAACTGCACAATACGCTCAAACAGCGATACTGATTTTGGCTGAAGCAGATTGGCCGCCTGTCCGCGCCCGCCGGTGAGGTAAGGCACAGCCTTTAACGCAGCCGCTTTGCTGAGCAGTACGAGTTGTCTAAATTCCTCTTCGTTGGTAAAATACCAGTTTACATCTTCATACAAACTGGCCGGAATTTCCACACCGAAACGGGCAAGAAGATGATCGAAAATTTTATTTCGCCGGTCGAAAACCGGATCGTTTTGCCGCATGATTAAGTCGAGCGCATCTTCAAAACTCATGGCATCCATGTTTTGCTTCGAATGCCTGTTGCGTGGCGACTGTGCCTGATTCTGCATCGCACCCGACTGTACAATGAGGTTGCGGTCTGACTGGTTGTTATGCGTAAGCGGCGAATTAGTTGCGGCATCGCGGCGCGCATGTATGGCGGGGTTGTATTCAATTTCTTCCTTACCCGGAATCGGCAATCCGAGTGCGGGAAAGTAAGAGCGTTCACTGTCCACATGCAGCGAAAAAAGTTCGGGCACGGCCGACAATTGTTTTAGCTGATTGGCCAGCAACTGTTCGAAAATGCGCAGGTAGCCTTTAAGCTGTTTGGCTAATGCACGGCGCTGTTCGGAGGTGTTGGCATAGCGCTCGGTAATTTGTCCGTCGTGAACGGGCACGGGCATATCGTTGCCCACGCCATACGCGCCCAGGCCGTAGATGGGCGGAAAATCGTATTGCATCGAGCGATAAAAATCCACATTGCGTTCGCGTCCGCGTTTGGTGGCAAACTCGTTAAGCACCTGCTGGTGCTGGCCCGGCACATAAGGTTTGGGCTGACTGAGCAGCAGCACGGCATAAATGCTTTGCACGGTGTCGGTATCGGTAAGCACCGGAATGCGGCTTTTGTAAAGCTCAATACCGAGGTTGCCTTTTTCGTCGGCCGTAACATCGAGCTGCGGCAATTCGTTTTCCGAAAGGCGGAACACACCAGCGCCCGCATCGCCGCCTTCTATGGAAAAGCGTGTAACGTGTTTCACGCCGGGCACTTCCTGTATGGCGCGTATGAGGCGTGCATAATGCAGGTGAGTAATGCGCGGGTACATTTCGTGTTCATCAATAAACCCGAATTTCAGCCGCGGGCCGTCGAAAATCTGCTCCATGGTAAAGCCCTTGTCGAGCATTTGCCTGAGCGTGTACATGCGCACCGGCCGCGAGAGCAGTTGCTGGAGTTTGAAAAACACGGCAGCCAGTGTTTCTTCGGTATTGATGTAATCGTCTATTTCAACTTTTGCGTTTACTCTTATTTTGCGGGGTTCCAGCACATCCACGCGGTCGAGGTCTTCGCTCAGGTTGCGTTGGGCGTGGAATACTTCTTTTACCCGGTTGCGCATGGCTTCGCGCAGTTCGGGTGTGTTCACTTCTTCGGTGTTTGCTTCCACCCCAATGCGGTAAAGCCCCGGCACCACGCCCGGCTGGGGTTCCTGTATTTCCACCCAGGCATTGTTTACATTCTCCACATTGCCGATAATGATTTTGCGCCAGTCGGTAAGCGAAAGCGGGTGGCAGTGCATTACTTCATCGGGCGGAAAGAGCGTATCGTTGCCCTCGCCGCGAAACCGGGCATTGCCTTCGAGCAAATCCTGTATGTCGAAACCGGTGCGGTAGCTTAAATCGGTAATGGCGTAGCAAAGCTGTTCGAGAATAGTCACGCCCGGATCGTGCTCGTTGAAGTCGGTCCATTCGTCGCCCGCAAGCTGCTGAATATATTCAATGGCCGAATTGCGAAGGCTGAAAAAGTCCATGCCTTCGTACATATCGGGTTTTCGTTTAATAAACGATGCATCCATACGCCGCAGTTATTGCTGTGGGGTGGTAAAACCCTGTATGCCGTTTGCCGCGGGCTGTGAGCCGTTTGCGGTGAGCTGGGCATTGGCCTGTTCGTTGAGTTTGCCGATGAGTTCATATACTTCGTTGAACGGCAAGCGGCCAAGGGCTTTGAATATGAGGTTGGCCTCGTCTATGGTGAGGGTGAGATTTATTTTTTTCATGGTCATAATCTGCACTTTTAATCTGGCCCTGGGAGGCTGCGCCGTGTATGGGCGCGGCTGGTTTTAGTGGCGGTAATTAAAAGTAAGATTTGCGGGGGGATTTGGGGGGGAATTTGAAAGGCTGTTGATAAAATCGGGTAGTTTTGCGGGGGGGATTTGCCAATGGCTTTGATGGCGGCGTATGAATTATCTGTACTTCTCTGGTAAACGCGGGATAATTTCTTCTACCATGATTGGTTTAGATGTATTGCTTCGTATGATTTTCCATTTCCTTTTTTCGGGGGTGCGAATGAGTGTGAGTACAATTTGGGGATCGAGTTTTACGATTAGGCGTTCCTGGTCGCCGGTGGTTGAATGAATGAGATCGGATTCGGGAATGGGGGAAAGTGTTTGTTGAACTATCACTTTTTGCTTGAATTCAGTTTCTTTAACTGTAGTTGAATGAACAGATATATTTTTATTTTGATGTATTCGTTCTTGAATTAACATAGCTAAAGGAGGATAATTATCACAAACGACATACTTTAAAGAAAAATCTCGACACCTCTCCAATTCATTAACTGATTGTATAATTATATTTATATTATTTTCTATTGTATCTTTAGAGTGAGTTATTTCACTTTGTTGATGTGGAAACCTTCCAAATAAATCCAGATTCATCTTTAAAGAAAAACTAATTATATTTTCATCGAAATGACAGTAAATGCTCACACAATCTATTTCATGAATAGTACCATTATCTAATTGTCTAATGGTAACATATCCTTCAGCAAAACAAATATCCTGAACAAAATCATCAGTAAATGTTTTTTTAGTATGTAAAGATATCCAATCAGAAAGTGAAATGGTCATGTCGTTTCTCCAGGAATCATCAAATAATGATAATCCTAGCGAGCGAATACCTATCCAATTTATATGGGATAATAGCAATTGAAATTCTTCCCAAAATATATTGATGGGAAGTGCACTAACACTTTTATTTGATTCAATATAAAGTTGTAATATCTCCTCACCTGTATTTAGTGAATCGATATTGTTTATGAAAAATTTTGACGCTATAAACGATTTTACCATGGCAAATTAGAAACATTAAGTTCAACAATTGATCCGTCATTCAAATGAATGAAAATTTTTGAAATTGTACCATCATTTTTAAATGGCCTTTGCTTGTTTTTTGAAAACTGTGGCCAAAAGGAATTTTGTAACCATTGAGTATTACAATCCGAATATGGGTATTCAACATGTAATGTTATATTTTCCCATTTTTCGAAATTAATACTTTTATTCCATGGCAAATTGTTTTCTGCTTTAAAATTATTGCTTTTTGCTTTCACATAAGCCTCGTTGATTAGTTCACTAATTTGATTCCTTTTAGGAATCTCAACTCTTTTATAACTCAAGGGGGTAACTGAAGTTTCACTAAGTGCATCAATTGTAAAATAATTTCGTTGCTTTGGATGAATAATGTTTTCACCCATAATCTCACCGACTTTTTCAGATAAAATTAGCTCTTTAGTGTCTATATCAATATGTGTTAAAGATGAATCAACTTTAATTCTTTTATATCCTTCTAAATATCTAAGATTATTAATATGTAATTTTCTTAGTGCTTCCTCAAAATTCTTATTCTGAAAAACTAGTTTATTGCTGACTTCGTTTTTCGATAGCTTGTTGCTGTCTGATTCATAATATTTCTTTTTATCAGCTTCCCACGATAACTTATTCCCCTCCAACAACTCCACCTCCTCCTTCGTCCACCCCTTCCTGCGCGCATACTCCAGCATACGCACATGCGCATCAATTTCCATCTCAATAATTTCACCACCCGTTAACACCCTGAAGCCGCTTATCCGATGCTGCTCCAAATGCATCAATTCCTCGATAACCTGCAACCGGTTTCCCGTATCGGAGAAAACAAGTGTGCCGGGCATACCGGGCACATCGTGCGGAATGTAGAGGGCTTTGGCGTTGTACTGGCGCAGTATAACTTCGGCTTCTTTGCCGGTGAGGATTTTGATGCCCTGCTTTTGGAGGTTGTCGAGCAGGCTGCGTAGTTTGGTGGGGTCAATTTGCCCGGTGGAGTTGAGTATTTTGCTTTCTATTTGGGTAAGCAGTGCGGCTTCGCCACGGGCTTTGAGGGCGGCGTATTCGGCGGGATCCATGCCGTGGTGGTTGGCCTGCAGGTCTTTGAGAAATTGCTCAAGCTGCGGCTCGTTCATTTGCTCAATGGCATTTTCGAGTTGCTGCTGAGTGTGCGAGGCCTGCACTGTACCGGGCTTCTGCGTGGGCCTGCCTGCAGGTGCGTGAAGCAATGAGGTTTCGTGCAGTGCGGCTTTTTCTAAAAGTGCGGCGCGGAAAAGCGAAACGGCTTCGAGCGTGGTGCGGCCGGCAAGGGCTTTTTCTGTGGCTTTGGTAATATCGGCGGCTTCGATACCGGCAGCATCGAGGCGAAGGAAAAACTGACTGAAATTGGCAGCCGGGCGGCTGAATTCGAGTTGAATAAAGTGAGTGAAATTAAATGTATTGCTGCCCCCGGCCATGCCGCCGTGAATTTTGCCCAGCATGGCTGCCACCTGTTCTGCCTCGCCACAGGTGCGTATAATACGGGCAAGAATGCGGGGCTGATATTCGCCAAACAGGTGTGTAAATACACTGAGCAAATGCGTATTGCCAGTCAATGTGTCCTGCAGGCGATAGGCCCCGGCGGTGTAAATTGACCCAAGCATGGGATCGGCAAGCAGTGACTGAATGCTTTTGGGCAGTGGCATTAACGGGGTGCCTTTTTTGGCGGTAAGCAGGGCGTCGCGCGCAGCCTGCTCTTTTTCCATGCGCAGCAAAAACTCACGGTTGGTAAGTTGCTTCGAAATACGCGCAGCCTCGGCCTCATTCACTCCGCGTTTGAGTAAAAGCTGATACGCCTGTTTTTCAATGGCGGCCAGCTTTTCAGCATCGGTTATTAACCGGCCCGACTTGTCGAACATAAGCAACGATAACCCTTTGCCTACCGCCCTGAAAGCACTTACGGCCTGCAATAGCGCAAGCTTGTCGAAGACCAATGCCACACTGTTCAGAATTACCCACATCAGCGAAGGGGCTTCTGCCAGCGAGTCTTTGTTGTCGAATCCGGTTCCTGATGCCGCACTTTTGAAACTGTATTCTTCTATGCTTTCGGCCAGCATTATGCCCGAAGTAACAGCAAGAGCAGCGGACAATAATATGGTGGGCGGGAAAAACAAACTTATTAACCCCACTACAAGGTTAATAATCATTACGATTTCACTTGGCTCGTACTCCTCTTTTACCTGCTCCTGCCAGCCAGAGATAATTTGATAATATACTGTGCCATTCACAAAACCCAAATCACTTGTGGTGGCTTCTACCAACTGATCGAAAAGCCATACCTTATCGGGATCATCACGAAGTTGCTCTCTAAGACTTTCAATTTTTTCGAGACGGTCATCGCGGATGGATTTGAATTTAGTAATAAAGTAAGATGTATCTTTTTTCTCTGCACGATCGGCCAGTATCAATACACTTGTATAGTTATATTCTTTTTCATCATGCGATTTGAACTCACGAGAATTGAGAATAACATGATTCTCGGCTATAGCAGCCAGCTTTTTATATAACTGTTGTTTCAGTCCGTCAATTTGTGCCAATTCTAATGATACATCACGATCATAAACCACTATTTCAGCTTTGCCAACAAAACGTGACGCGGGTGAAACAGTGAGTTGCAACATTCCTATTTTGCTTATCTCCGCTTTAAGTGTAGCAAGTTCCTCCATCAACTCAAACAATTCCGGCTTCGGCTTATCATCAACAGAAACATAACGATAATACTGGTTATTAATTTCTGCTTCCCGTTCTGCAATAAAATTAAATGTAGATTTATACAAATAGTTTTCATAAAACCCTTTGAAAGACGGGTTATCTCCCTGCGTAACGTTTGAGGCGGTAGTTTGTCCGTCGTTTATATGAGACAAGTATGTGTGAAGTGCCGCGCGAAAATCGGCATAGTTGGTAAATCTTCCGCCGTAAGGAGTGCTGTAAGGTGTGGCACTTTCTAATTCGATAAGCAGATAAAGTTGTTGTGGAGCATCACTGGCAGAGCCTTCGCCATGCAAATGCAGATTAAAATAATTCCATGACTCAAGATGTTTGCTATGATCGGAATCAAGCCCTTTTTGCCTGCATTCTTCAATAGATGAACATTGAAAAGTGTTTCTTGTTTTTCCATTTTGAAGATATATATTCCCTCGAAGAAATTCACTCCATTCATATATACTCCAATCTGGTTCCACTTCACGATATTTCAACACCTTGTAAAAATATCTTTCCCGCATTTCCTCATCCCAGTTATGATTATTATACCGGGTAGCATATTCATATAACTTACCTGTTCCCTGAATATTTGCAATGATTACCTGTTGAGATACCGTGGCATTTTCTCTGATGGTATGGTTGAGATTTTCGATAGAATACACATCCGTACTCTGTGCGGCCTGCGCCTGCTGCAATTCAATATATTGCTTTACGGCATTGCGCGTGGGCTCATCATACATGCCGATGTAATAATAACCGGCACCAAACAAAATTTCCTGCGCCCGTTTTACAAGTTGTGTAAATGCCACACCAAGATTTCCCTCACTCACTGCTTTATTGCGAAGCGCGTTGTCCTGCACCACTGCATTTACTTCATCAATAAGCTGAACGGAAAATGAATAGTGCTCGCGGTTATACACTTCGGTGGCACCCTTCTGGCGGAGAATGCTTCGCTTATTGGTTACCGGATCTACATCGTAGTAAAAACGGTAGCCCATTTCCTCCGCAAAATCCTGCGCCTGCCTGCGCGAAGCGGTAACTACCGCAATTGCCGGAACCACTTTGCCGAAGTAAATTCCATAAGTAAGGTAATACGGAGGATCGGGATTGACTTCATATCCGAAATCATCGTCCGGTTTGCCGGTATTTACCGGGGCCATTGTATCTGCGGGGATTTCGGGCGGGAAAGTGTTTTGTTCTGCAGTTTCTGCGGTAACCCCAATTTTCGAATGTGGCGGAAACCTGAGTATTTCGCCCGGATATAATTCTTTGCCCGGCCGCGCCAGTACTTGTTTATTGAGCCGGAAAAACTCAGTATGTGTAAGGCCGCTGCGTTCGCCCACTTTAATTAGTATGTCGCCGGGCTGTACAGTGTAATGTCGCTCACCGGGAATTGCGGGTTCCTCCTGAACCGGTGAGGCAGCGGGTGGCACCGATTGTTTCTTTACCGATTTCTCTTCGTCAGTAAGTGTATTTGTCCCCGGCTTCTCTTTCTCTGTTTCTTTCTCTGTTTCTTTCTTATTTACAATTTCCTGCACTACGCTTCCTTGAACTGTTGTGCCCCCATATCCGCCCCCTGGCTGCGTTTTCACATACTCCTCCGCCTCCCGCTTATGTTCCTCCGTACCCCACTTCATAATTTTACGATACAACGAATACTCAATGCGATACCCGTTCTTCATAAAATTCCGCACCATAGGCCAGGTAATTACATTAATAAAACCCCGCATGGTTTCGTCAAACTTGCGTTGCTCGTCGTCGTCGGAACGGCGGCGCAGGCCGGGGTTGTTTAAGTCGTCTTCGTCGTGGGCAAACAGGTAGCGGCGCATGGAGTTATGCTTATGGGTAAATACAATTACTTGATATGATCGGTCGATTTCAGTGTGCGGTTTTCGTTCATAAACTCCGGCATCATACACCGGACGGTTTCTGAGTTCTTCAATACCGGTTGCCCATCGGCTTCGGAAGTGGCGTTGTAAGTCACACCTGTATTAGAATGAATGTTCGCGGGGCTTATTCAAAACCAGCCAATCAGACAAATACTTATGTAGGTACATTTTGCCGAAAATTTTTTAACAGGGTTAATACTTATCACAATTACTTTAAAGTACTTATCCAGCCACTCCATATTTTACCCTTGCAAGTTCGGAACTCTAAAAGCGGTTGTCAAGAAGAAATTTCGTTGGAATTTTCATACGATTCGCCTGTTCATAAGTTGATAATTTGTTGGTTTACTGAATTTTAACGTTTTTAAAAATGGCCAAAATTTACAGACAATAAATTTGTTGATGGTGTAGTTATTTGTTTATACTATTTAAATATTTAACAAAAAAGGCTGTTTCTGGGATAATTTCCGGTTAGAATGGCCGGAAAATGATTAGGAAAAAAACGTACACAAGTGTTATTTTTTGTTTGAATTTCACCATTATTCGAAATCCATTACTTCCACAAACCCAAATCAATCCATTACACCTGTTTCCAATTTCTCAGGCAAATACCTTACGCCGTGCAGCCCAAAAGTTAACACATAAATACCTGAAAATCAATAATCTAAACCAATCTGATAATTCTAAAACAACCGGGCGTGTTTTTATGGTTAACTAATCAGTACTTGCAATAACCAAACACCATTCCCCTGATGTTCACGCGCACACACCAGAAAAGTTTCCCAAGGCTGATTTCGTCTGTAATAATAGGAGTTTTCAGCCTGCTGCTCTTATCGTTTACCACGCCAGCGGGCAGCTACCGCTACCTGAATCCCGAAGCAGTGGCCGATCTTACACCCTACACCGAGGCGCTTTCGAAAGCCGATATGGATCGCTACCGCTATGTGGATGAGCGCAATACCATTTTGTTTGAAAGCGGGCTCAAGGTAGAACTGCTCTCGGCCAATGAAATGACTGCGCAGGGCATGAGCGTGCGGCTGGAGCGCGTGCGCACGGCAAAACCGGGATTCGATACAGGGTCGGTTTTCAGGCTTACGCCCGATGGGGGAATTGTGGAAATAATGACTAAAACCAAAGTGAAATGAAAAAATTCTTTACGCTTCTGGTTTTATCAGTTAGTCTCACCGCCCACACACAGGTGGCTAACGACGATTGTTTCGGTGCGCAAAACTTAGGCACGCTGGGAACTCCTGCCCCCTGCCCCAGCGGCATTGGTGCGGTGATGACGGTAAACAACCTCACCAACGTAAACTCGGTAACCGAAACACCCTACACCACCCTCATAAACTGCCAGCCCAGCAACAACACGCCCATGGCCTCGCCCGCTACCGATGTGTGGTATGCGGTAACGGTTACCGGCAACGAACTGGTGATAAACATAAACGGCGGCATAAACACGCCCAACGTAGCCGTATATCAGGGCAACTGCGCAGGATTGGTGGGGCGCGGCTGTGCAATCGGCGCTGGTGGTACGCTTTCGGCCAGTTTCGACCAGATGGTGCCGGGCAATGTGTATTACATTCAGATCAGCGGCGGCACTCCGGCCGATCAGGGCTCGTTTACCATGACCCTGCAAAACAACAACAGTTGCGACGACTGCCTGCTGGCTTCGAACCTTACCGTAAACCCGGCTCCCGTAAACGGCACCTACCTGGGCGGAACCACCGTCACGTTTTGCTACACCATTACGCAATGGGACCAGCAAAACACCAACTGGCTGCACGCGGTGATTCCTTCTTTCGGCAACGGCTGGGACATGAGCACGCTCACCAACCTTGTACCCGCCAACACCTGCGACAACGGCCCCGGCGTGTGGCAATGGTTTAACAACGTAAACACGCCCAACGGAAACGGCATCATGAGCGGCTTCTTCTTCGACGGCGATGTGGTGCAGGGCGGCCCAAACGGAAATCCGGTTGACAATTTCGGCGATAACTGCGACGGGCCCGTAAACTGGCAGTTCTGCTGGACAATTACCGCCAAAGACTGTCCGCCCGGAAGTACCGGCGACAACCTGGGCATAATCATAGACACCTACGGCGACGGCGAAACCGGCAACTGGACCAACATAGCCTGTGTGGGCGATCCGGTGTATCAGTTCAATGCCTCGCTTTCGTGCTGTATGCAGCCGCTCATGCAAATGACTCCGGTTGACTGCAACGGAAACAACACAGGCTCGGTTACCGCCACCGCACAGGGCGTGGGTCCGTTTGATTACGTGTGGACAGATGCCGCCAACACCGTGCTGCTCACACAAAACGGCATTATGACCCCAAGCACGGTAAACAACCTCCCCGCAGGCGTGTACACCGTGCAGGTAACCGACAACAACGACGGCTGCGTAACCACCCAAACCATTACCATTACCCAGCCCGCGGCACTGCAACTGCTGGTAGGCTCCACACCCGCCTCCTGCAACCAGAACGACGGCAGCGCCACCGTAACTCCGCAGGGCGGCACCGGCCCTTACGATTTTGTGTGGACAGATGCCGCCAACACCACCATTCAAACTGCCAATAACGTAAACGGTGCCAATACAGCCGGCAACCTTGCGGCCGGAGCCTACAGTTGCCAGGTAACCGATGCAAACGGCTGTGTGGCCAACGTAAACATTCCGGTGGCGGGCAACAATGGCAATATTAACGTGGCCATGGCCCCCACAGGTGCATCGTGCTTTGGGGTGTGCGATGCTTCGGCCACCGCCACGCCCGCAGGCGGCACGGCTCCCTACGATTTTTCGTGGACAGATGTAAATAACGTGGTGGTGGCATCGGCCACTAACCTAAATACACATACGGCACCGGCTCTTTGCGCAGGAAACTACACCGTGCTGGTAACCGATGCCAACGGCTGCACCACCACACAAAACGTACAGCTTACCGAGCCCCCGCAGGTAACCGCGCTGCTGGTGGCCGCACCTTCCACCATTTGCATTGGACAAACCACCACACTTACCGCCACACCCGGAGGCGGCAGCGGCGGGCCTTACACATTTACCTGGTCGCCGGCTGTTACCGGCAGCGGGGCTGTGGTAACTGATATGCCCAACGCCAACACTACCTACACCGTGGTGGTGCGCGATGTAAACGGCTGTGCCGCATCGCCGGCCACGGTTACGGTTACGGTTTATCCGCCGCTCCTTGCACAGCTTTCGGCCAATCCGGCTGCGGTGTGCGTGGGGCAGCCCAGCACGCTTACGGCTGTGCCAGGGGGCGGAAACGGCGGACCTTACACCTACACCTGGCTCCCGGCCGGAACCGGCGGAAATTCCATTACAGCTACGGTAAATCCGGCTGTAACCACCACCTACACGGTGATTATTGACGACGGCTGCACCACGCCAACTGCCAGCGCCACGGTAACCGTTACCGTAAACCCGCCGCCGGTAGTGAGCTTTACCGGCAACCCGCTGAATGGTTGTGCGCCTTTGCCGGTAACATTCACCAACACTTCCACCGCCGCCAATAACCCCAACTGTTTCTGGGACTTTGGCGACGGATTTACCTCGGCCAACTGCAATCCCTCGCACACCTACACCACCGCAGGCTGTTTCGACGTAACACTTACCTACACCGACGACAACGGCTGCACAGCCACCACCGTAATGCCCTCGTATGTGTGTGCAAACCCAAACGCCACTGCCGATTTCAGCTTTGCGCCGTCAAGTACCACGGTGCTCAATCCTACGGTAAATTTCACCGACCTTTCTACCGGTGCCACAACCTGGGAATGGGATTTCGGGCAGTTGGGAAATTCAACCGACCAGAACCCGGCCTTTACTTTCCCCAGCGAGGTGGCAGGATGTTATGATGTGCAGCTTATTGCCAACAACACTTACAACTGTCCGGATACCATTATTCAGGAAGTATGTATCCTTCCCGAGTTCATCATTTATTTCCCCAATGCCTTTACTCCCAACGACGATGGCGAAAACGAAACCTTTACCGGTTACGGAATTGGCATTGCCACGTTTGAGCTGTACATTTTCGACCGCTGGGGAAATATGATTTTCTTCAGTGATGATATGTCGCAAGGATGGGATGGCCGCGTGAAAGGGCATACCGAAATCTGTATGCAGGATGTATATGTATGGAAATGCAATGTGCTGGATGTGCTTGGTCAGAAACACAGCTACATGGGGCATGTAACACTTGTCAAATAAATATTGAACCGAATCATCCTGCAATAACTTGCGGGGGTGTGCCGAGTTTGGCATGATTTTGTTACCATTGCAGTAAATACTATTTGTTATGAAACGCTTTTACACTGTTGCAGTTGCCTTTATAGTTGCTGCTGCATTTACCGGATGCAAACCCAAAGCTGCCGTAACCACGGCACCGCCGCTTCCTGCTACACCCGTGGCCACCAATACACCTGCCCCGCTTCCTCCCGATACGGATACCATTGATATGGAAAACGATTCGTTTTTTGTACACGGCCCTGCACGAAAAGGCACCGGCGGCACCACTACCACCCCCGACACCACCAAAACCACCACGGGAAGCACCACCCAAACCACACCTGCGGTTCAGAATTACCGTCTGGTAGTACTTTTCATAAGCAGGGGCAGCGGTATAAATGAAAAAGCCCGTGTGGATTTTGAAAGCTGGCTGAAGAACCAGAGCAAGCCGGTAAAATGGGAAAATACCCGCTGGGGACGCGAGGGCGAACAGAGCTACTGTTTAAAACTCGATGAGTTTTCAACATCGAGGGAACAGGATAAGTTTGTTCAGGATGCGCGTATCGCACTGGCGGGCAAAGACTTAGTAATTATCGAAGAAAACGTACCCTGCAAAGGCAAGCGATAGTGCCATAAGTTCCTTATTCTGATTGCAGGGGAATACGTACCTTTGTGCCGATTTTTTCATCATTTCTTCACCCGGGGGTAAAGCCGGAAACACCGGTGGCGCTGCCCGTTAAAAAGAAACTGTTCAAATGAACGAATTCGGTTTCAAAGCCAAAAATGCATCTATTGCCTCTATCGGGCTGGCTAATGTGGGTGCAGCTTACTGGAATCTTTCCCCCGCCGAGCTGGTGGAAGACACACTTCTTCGTGATGAAGGTGTATTAACAGACAACGGTGCGCTTGCCATTGATACCGGCGAGTTTACAGGCCGCTCTCCCAAAGACAAGTTTATTGTGCTGGACGACATCACCAAAGATTCAATTTGGTGGAGTGATGTAAACATTAAGTTCGACGCCGGTAAATTTGATGCGCTCTACAACCGTGTGGCAGCCTATCTGGCCGGGAAAGAAGTTTATGTGCGCGATGCCTACGCCTGCGCCGATCCGGCCTACCGCCTCAACATCCGTGTGGTTACAGAGTTTCCCTGGTCGAACCTGTTTGCCAACAACCTTTTCCTGCGCCCCACGGCCGACGAAATTGCGGCTTTTGCTCCCGACTGGCACATTGTATGCGCCCCGGGTTTCAAAGCCGATCCGGCCATTGACGGCACCCGCCAGCACAACTTTGCCATACTGAACATGACCCGCAAGGTCATTCTCATTGGCGGCACCGGCTACACAGGCGAAATCAAGAAAGGCATTTTCACCCTGCTCAATTACATTCTCCCGCACGAGCGCGGCGTACTGAGCATGCACTGCTCGGCCAACGAAGGTGAAAACGGCGATACTGCTATTTTCTTCGGTCTTTCGGGCACCGGCAAAACCACCCTCAGTGCCGATCCCAAACGCAAACTCATTGGCGACGATGAGCACGGCTGGGCCGAAAACAGCGTATTTAACTTTGAAGGCGGCTGCTATGCAAAATGCATCGACCTTACACAGGAAAAAGAGCCCGAAATCTGGAACGCCATCAAGTTTGGCGCGCTGGTAGAAAATATCGAATTCAAAGAAGGCACACGCACGGTTGATTACACCAATACCTCGAAAACCGAGAACACCCGCGTGGCTTACCCGATTCACCACATCGACAACGCCAAGGAACCTTCCATGGGTGCGGCTCCGAAGAACATTTTCTTCCTCACCGCCGATGCGTTTGGCGTACTGCCTCCCATTTCAAAACTCACCACCGAGCAGGCCATGTACCACTTCATTTCGGGCTATACCGCCAAGGTAGCTGGCACCGAAATGGGCATTACCGAGCCGCAAACCACCTTCTCGGCCTGTTTTGGCAAAGCGTTTCTGCCCCTGCACCCCGGCAAATACGCCGAACTGCTGGGCAAAAAACTTAAAGCCAATCCCAACGTAAACGTGTGGCTGGTAAACACCGGCTGGACAGGTGGCGCTTACGGCACCGGAAGCCGCATTAAGCTGGCCTACACCCGCGCCCTCATTACCGCCGCCCTCGAAGGCAAACTCGACGGTGCCGAATTTGGCGAAACACCTTTCTTCAAACTCCGTTTCCCCAAAGCCTGCCCCGGCGTTCCCTCCGAAATTCTCGAGCCCCGCAACACCTGGGCCGATAAAGCCGCTTTCGATGCACAGGCCTCTGACCTTGCCTCCAAATTCGTGAAGAATTTCGAGCAGTATGCTTCGGGCGTGGCAGAAGAGGTGCTCAATGCAGCTCCCCGCGTGGCTGCAGTAAGTGCCTGATAAATAAATGTTTCAACGTTTTTCATGGTCGCCGTTACCCTCCTGGTAACGGCGACTTTGCATATTCTGACTAAAAACACTGATTTTTTGACCAGTTTAAGATTTCGTCGTTAAAATGTTATAACTTATCTGCTTCTAATTCGTAAAAGTCCCCTGATAATAAAATTGACCCATGTATTTTATACGCCCTGCAACCCTCCTTGCAGTTCTGCTTTTTGCAGTTCTGTTTTCTTCCTTTACACCTCCGCCGGTGGTGCTTGAAGAAGTGATTGTACAGATTCCAGGCGCTACCCAAAAAACACAGGCCGATATCCGCACCCGTTTTGCGTCTGTTCAGGGAGTATATGTAAATGGGTATTGCGAAAGCCTTAAAATTTACCTTATCCGGGTTGACCGATCCCTCCAGCCCGATAATGCGTTCCTCGAAACTGTGCTGCACGATCAGTATCAGTTATCGTATTTCATCAAAGCAGGCTGTACCATTGAGCAGGTAAGAACCATGTGCGGAATGCCCGCCTCAGACAGCGATCCGGCACTGAATCCCCAATAAACAAGAATCAGCATGAAAAAGACCCTCCCCCTGCTGCTGTTTCTGATTCTTACTTTTTCTCAAACAGCATTTTCACAAACCGTTATTGTAAACCCTGCCGGCGACGGTGGTTTCGAATCAGGCCCCACACTGGCACTCAACAACTGGACTGTGGTTCAGTCGGTAGGCGGCTCACACAACCGTTGGTTTGTAGGCACTGCCACGTTTAATGCCGGAGCACGCTCGTGCTATATTTCCAACAACAGCGGAGTAAGCAATGCCTACAGTGTTAATGACGGACGTGTACAGCATTTTTACCGCGACATAACCATACCTGCCGGTGAAACCAATATTGTACTTAGTTTTAACTGGAAAGGCGAAGGCCAGTCGGGACAGGATTATGTGCGCGTGTTTGTGGCTCCCACTTCGTTTACACCGGTGGTGGCCACACAGGTAAGCACCTCTTTTCAGATCGGGGCCACACTCAGCAACCAGTCTGCATGGCAAACATTTACGGCCAATTTACCCTGTAGTTACGCCGGCACTACTCAGCGGCTTATTTTCAGTTTTCGCTGTAACAACAACACGGGTACACAGCCGCCCCATGCCATAGATAATGTATCGGTCACTTCGTCGGTTCCGCCTTCGTGTGCTTCAATAATCGGCACTTTTACCAATGTGGCTTCACTGCCCTACACCAGCGGCGCGGGCACCACCTGCGGCGCGGGTAACGATGTGAATTCGACCACCACATCGGTATCGTGTGCGAGCACTACCTTCTCTGACGGTGAAGACCTTGTGTGGGCATTTACACCGGCCAGCAGCGGCGCAGTAAGTATAAATTTAAATGCCAGTACCACGGGCGGCAGTCTTGCGCTTTATACACAGTGTCCGGTGGGATCGGTATATTGCACCAGCACCTGCGTGGGAACCACCACCGGCGGCGGTTTATCGCTTACGGCGTGTGTCACGGCAGGTGTCTCATACTGGCTTGTGCTCGACGGTACAAGCAGTCCGGGATGTTTTGCTTACAGTAATTTAACCATTTCGGCACCATTTACCACCTGCGTGGCTGCATTGGGTACGGGTGTGGTAAACGTGGCTTCATTGCCCTACACCTCTACCGGCCGCACCACCTGCGGCAGACTGAATGATATTCGCTCAGGCAACGTTTCCAATGTGTGCGGTTCGGCGGCTTCTTACGAAGGCGAAGATGAAGTGTTTTACTTTACGGCTCCGTCCAGCGGCATCATTCAGGTTACACTTACCTCAAGCGGGTCCTATACGAGTGTAATGGTGTATGACGGCTGTCCGATGAACCTTCCGGGCGGATGTATTACCTCCACGGCAAATTGTGTGGCTTTTCAGCAAAACTCGGCGGGCAACAAGGGCCTTTGTATAAATGCGGTGGCCGGCACTACTTACTTTGTGGTGGTTGATTCCGACTTTCCGCCTCTTTGCAACAACTACGACATCAGCATAAGTGCGCCGCAAACCACGCTTGCCGGTTCGCTTTGCAGCAATGCACCGGCCATTACACTGCCTTACACCGCCACCAACCATTCTACAGCCTGTTATGGTAACGATATTACAGAGCTTTCTACCGGCTCCTGTGGTTCGGTTTACGAAACAGGCGAAGACCGCGTGTATGCCCTTACCGTAACAGGCTCAACCTGCATTGGCGTGGAAGTAACCAATGCCAGCACTACAAACATTGCCGCATTTGTTTACAATGGCTGCCCGGGCACAGCAGGTACCACCTGCCTTGGCACATACGGCGGTTCAACCACGTTTAACGGCTCGTTTACCCTGCCGGCTGCCGGTACATATTACATCAGTATAGATACCTGGGCGGCACCCAGCAATGCCACCTACAACCTGAGCATAACCGACTACGGCATAGGCCCGGCCAACGACTTACCCTGTAATGCCGATCCGCTTTCGTTAAATGTAAACCTTGCGGGCGACAATACCTGCTCTGCTTCGGCATCGGAACCGGCGGCTCCGGGATGCTGGACAAACGGGGCATTAAACACGGTATGGTATTCGGTGGTGGCACCGGCCTCCGGACAGTTGCGCATACGCACTACCAACGGCACACTTACCAATACACAAATAGCTCTTTACAGCGGCACCTGCGGCGCACTCACATTAGTAAGCTGCAACGACGATGCGCCTTCCTGCGGTATTTCGGCCTATACCAATTCTGAAATTACTGCGCTGGGACTAACTGCGGGAACCACTTATTATATTGCTGTGGACGGGTATAATTCCCTCACCGGTACATTTAACATTATGGCTGTGGATGGGGCTGTGGGCTTTCCGGCTGCGGCGGGTTCAGATTGTTCGCTGCCCAATCCGGTGTGCAATTCAACCATTCCCATTGGTAACCCCGGTTATCAGGCTTTCGGGAATATATGCGATTTTTCGGGAGCAGGTATTTGCCTGAGCGACGGGGAGCGGGGTTCGGTATGGTACAGTATTCCCATAAACGCCACCGGTGTGCTCGAATTTGATATTGTACCCAACGACTGGCTGGGAGCACCCAGCACGGCTTCTACCGATTATGATTTTGCCGTATGGAAAATAGTGGGCAGCAGTGCTACAAACTGCACAGGCATTGCCACAGGGGCCACACCGGTGGCCTGCGACTTTGATCCGCTTGGTGTGACCGGCTGTTATGCCACGGGTAATTCACCACCCTCGTATCCGGGTTTCAACTCATCTTATGCACCCAATATTCCGGTGGTGGCCGGTGAAGTGTATTTGCTTGTCATAAGTAACTTCTCCAACTCTACTTCCGGATTTACGCTCAATATAAGTACTGCATCGCCGGTAAATTATGCGGTGGCCAGTTCGGTAACCTGGACAGGCGGCAACAACACCACGACATGGACACCCACATCGAACTGGGGCGGATGTGCCGCACCCAACTGTGGGGTGGATGCCATTATTTCGCCTGCCGCAGCCGTGCAGCCCGTGCTTACCGCGGGCTCTTACAACGTGCGCGATCTTACCATCAATGCAGGAGCATCACTTACTCTTAACGCCGGTGCCACACTCAATATTTGTGGCAACTTTGTGAACAACGGCACACTCAACGCGCATCCCAACTCCACCATCATCTTCAACAACGGTTCGGTGGTGCAAAGCATTTCCGGCTCTTTTGTGGGTACCGACAAGATGGGCAATCTGGTAATCACCAAAACAGGCGGATCGGTAATATTGAATTCGGCAATTGATATTGGCGGAAATTTTACCACCTCCAATGCAAACAGTATTCTCAACACCAATGGCTACTACGTGCGTGTGGCAGGCAACTTCAACAACAATGCAGGCAGCACCACATTCAGCAATACAGGCACTACCGGCACATTGGAGTTTAACGGAACCGGAACCCAAACCTATAACCAGGGCTCATCCACACTTACGCTCAACAATGTGGTGATGGACAATACCGGCGCCGGTGTAACGCTGTCAACCAATATGGTACTTGGCACATCGGGCACGCTTACACTCACCAATGGCCGCATTGTAACCGCTGCCCACGAAGTACAGGTAACCAACGGAGCCACGACTGCGTGCAATGCAGGCAATGCGGGAAGCTATGTGGCCGGCAACCTGCGCCGCACGCTTTCGGGCGCTGCAGGTGCTTACGAATTGCCTGTGGGGCATACCGCGCAGGGCTACCAGCGCGCCACCATTACTTTCACTACGGCCACTACAATTCCACAATTAGTGGCCCGGTTTGATCCGTGGCCGGCTGTGCCCAGCGGCCCTGTTTCGAGCGAATGTTTAATTGCCAACTACAACGTGCTGCCTGCGCTTAACAATGGTTACTGGACCATTAACGCATCGGCCACGCCCACATCGGGCAATTACAATGTAACGCTTTACAGCACCGGCTTCAGCAACTCGGGCGGTGCGGCAGGCTGGACGGTAATGAAATCCTCCGTGTCTTCGGGCCCCTGGGCCTTGCAGGGAACCTGTGTCACCACAAGTACGGCCACACAAACATCGCGCACGGGCTTAAACGGATTTTCTGTGTTTGCCGTGGCGCAAACCAATACGCCGCTGCCCATTGAACTGCTGTTTTTCCGCGGCACCAACGAAGGCGATCACAACGTACTGCGCTGGGCCACGGCTTCGGAAGAAGGCAACGATTATTTTACCCTTGAACGTTCTACCGACGGAATGAACTTTGTGGAAATAGGCCGGGTTGATGGTGCCGGAAACAGCACGCAGTTACTCAACTATTTGTTTGTAGATAATTATCCCGCCACCGGCGAGAATTATTACCGCCTCAAACAAACCGATTTTAACGGTGCGTATTCTTATTCCCAAATAGAATTAGTCTATTACTATCCCGGCAGTGTGTATATTGATAATCTTCACCCCAATCCCACCAACGGTATAATTCTGTTTGATTTTGTATCGCCCGAACCTTCGGCATTGCACATTGTGGCCACCGACATTGCCGGCAGAATTGTGCTCGACGAGCAGAAAACAGTACAGGGAGGCCGCCAGCAGGTAAGCACCGCGCTTACCGGTTGCGGGGCGGGTGTGTATCTGCTTCGGGTAACGGACGAACGTAAAGGCTATACGTTTACCGCCCGGATTGTTCACGAGTAAAATTGCTTCTTAATTACTTAATAGTATTCGGCGAAAAAATCAGGCATTTCGTCGGCCATATTGCTGTATTAAAAGTTTAACTGATTTTTGACGGAATGTGGAGTGTTATATCTTGATTTATTACATAGATATTACACAAACATTAACCGGACGTAAATGAAACTCCCCTGCTTTCAATTACCAGCCAGGTTGGCTGTGTATTCATTTGCCTTTTTGTGCCTTTCCTTTCGTACACCTTCATCCAGTGCTTTTAGCGAACTGGTAATTGAAGTGCCAAAGGTTACCGTAAAAAATTATTCGCTGCTGGAAACTGCGCTTGCCGCAAGTCCGGGCGTGTTTGTAAACGGCTATTGCGAAGAGCGGAAAATGTTTCTGCTTCTTATCGATCGCAGCAGGCAGCCCGACAATTCTTTTCTCGATCAGCTCCTGCACAATATGGAGCTTGAGTATCATGTAAAAGAATCATGCACCATTGCGCAGGTGCGCGATTTGTGCGGTATGGGCACTGCAAACCAATCAACCACTTCACCGCAATAATAATTGATGTGTATGATTAAAAAGCTACTACTCTCAATTACTGTGGTTGTTTTGCTGGCTGGTATGAATGAGGCTGCCGCTCAAACCACACTTATTAATCCGGCAGGCGACGGAGGTTTTGAAAGCGGAAATACATTAGCCGCCAACAACTGGCTTGATGCACAAAACGGAGGCGGTGCGGCCAACAAGTGGTTTGTGGGCACTGCGGTGGTAAACAGTGGCACGCGGTCGGCCTATATTTCAAACAACGGCGGCACCAACCATCAGTACAACAACGGGCAGAGCCGCACACAGCATTTTTACCGCGATGTGGTTTTCCCTGCAGGCCAGCCCTACATCACACTCAGCTTTAGCTGGATGGGTGTGGGCGAATCGTGCTGCGATTATATGGAAGTGTTTCTGGTGCCCACCACCACCACTCCCTCTGCCGGTACAGAACTTACCACGGGCCAGCTTGGCAGCACGTATAATATGCAGTCCACCTGGCAGAATGTATCATTTTCACTGCCATGCAGCGGCATTGCGGGAACCACGCAGCGTCTGGTATTCAGCTTCAACTGCGACGGATCGCTGGGAAGCCAGCCTCCTTCGGCGGTGGATAATATTTCGCTGGTTTCGTCGGCCACGGGGCCAGCTTGCAGCAGTTTAATGGGCACGGGCTTTACCACTATTGCCTCGCTGCCTTATTCGTCGGGAGCAGGTACTACCTGTGGTGCCGTTAACGATATTAGTTCTACCACTGCGGTGGCTTGCGGCAGTTCGTTTTACATGGGCAGCGAAGACCGTGTATGGGCCTTTACTCCTTCCAGCAGCGGATTGGTGAATATTGCGCTCAATGCTTCCACTTTCAGTGCCGGACTGTATTTATATGCAGGGTGTCCGGGAATATGCAGCGGCGGCACCTGCGTGGCTTCCGACGATGGCAGCAATGTGGGCGTTTCGGCCTGTGTAACTGCCGGTACTACTTATTATGTGGTGGTTGACGGATCGGGGTGTTATTCGTACAACGACCTTACCATTTCGGCACCGGCCACTACCTGTGTTGCGGCTTTGGGAACAGGGGTGGTAAATATTTCACTTCCCTATTCTTCTACCGGACGCACCACCTGCGGAAAAATTGATGATATAAAAAGTACAAACGTATCGGCTGTATGCGGCTCATCTTCGTATTACACCGGCGAGGATGAAGTGCTTTATTTTACTGCGGCTTCGTCGGGACAGGTAACCTTAAATCTTACTTCTTCCGGCTCCTATACCGGAGTAATGATTTACGATGGCTGCCCGATAAATATTGCGCCCTGCATTTCATCTACGGCTACGTGTGTGGCCAATGCGCAGAGTTCTACGGGAAACAAGTCGCTGTGCTTTACAGTTACGTCGGGAGTAACGTATTACATCGTCATCGACTCGTATGCCTCACCCACCTGCAATCCTTACGACATAAGCATTTCGGCTCCGATAGGAACTCCATCGGGAACGGTATGCAGCAATGCACCCGCCATTACACTTCCATATACTGCCACGGGCCACACCACTGCCTGTTACGGGAATGATTACACCAATTCGAGCACCGGTTCCTGCGGCACATTCTACGAATCGGGTGAAGACCGGGTGTATGCCATTACTGTAAGTTCATCGGCCTGTCTTAGTATTACGTTAAGCAATGCAAGCACAACCAGCATTGGTTTTCAGGTGTACAATGGTTGTCCGGGTAATGCGGGCACCTCTTGCGTAGGTTCGGCGGGAGGAAGCAATCCGTTGAGTGCGTCAATTACGGTTCCTTCGGCCGGCACGTATTATCTGGTGGTGGATACCTGGGCATCGCCCAGTTCGGCTACTTATGATATTAACGTGGTAAACAACGGCAGCGGCCCGGCAAACGATCTTCCCTGCAATGCACAAACCATTCCGCTCAACGTAAACCTCAGCGGCGACAATACCTGCTCGGGCAGCAGTTCGGAACCGGGAGCGGCCACCTGCTGGACCAGCGGAACCATAAACTCGGTTTGGTACTCGGTGGTTTGTCCGGCTTCGGGGCAGTTGCGCATACGTACCGGTTTAGGTTCGCTTGCCAACACACAAATTGCGCTTTACAGCGGCACCTGTGGTTCGCTTACTCAGGTGGCCTGCAACGACAATGCGCCGAGTTGCGGAACTTCGTCGTATAGCAATTCAGAAATTACAGCCACAGGGCTTACCGCCGGAGCTACTTATTTCATTCGTGTAGATGGTACAGCATCGCTAACCGGTACGTTTGATATTATGGTGGTTGACGGGTCGGTAGGATTTCCGGCGGCTGTGGGGCAGGATTGTTCGGCACCCAATCCGGTGTGCAATGCCAGTATTGCCATTGGTAACCCCGGTTATCAGGCTTACGGCAATATCTGCGATTTTACCGGAGCTTCTATTTGTCTCGCTTCGGGCGAGCGGGGTTCGGCCTGGTACAGCATTCCCATAAATGCAAACGGGGTGCTTGAATTCAACATTGTACCCAACGACTGGGCCGGCGCACCAAGCACCGCCGCCACCGACTATGACTTTGCCGTGTGGAAAATTGCCGGTTCGGGAGCCACCAACTGCGCGGGCATTTCGTCGGGTGCTGTGCCCGTACGTTGCAATTACAGCGGGCTGGGTGTAACCGGACTAAACAGCACCACCACAAACAATGCCCCGGCAGCCTACCCCGGTTTCAATTCTGCCTACGAGCAGCAATTAGCCGTAAATAATGGTGATGTGTATTTGCTTTGCGTGAGTAACTTCTCCAACTCTACATCCGGATTTACGCTCACATTTTCGGCCTCTGCGCCCGTCAACTACACTGCTGCCGGCAACTCTGTAACATGGACCGGCGGCACCAACAGTGCCTGGGTTCCCACCGGAAACTGGGGTGGCTGCAACTCGCCTACCTGTGGCATTGATGCGGTTATTTCGCCTTCGTCGGTTACACAGCCCATTCTTACTGCGGGTACGTACAATGTGCGCAACCTTACCATCAATCCCGGCGCCACACTTACGCTGCAGGCCGGAGCCACGCTCAATATCTGCGGCGATTTTACCAACTTCGGTTCGCTGGTGGCCAGTCCGCTCTCAAACATTGTGTTCAACAATGGTGCTGTGTTACAAAACATCACCGGTTCGTTTATCGGTGCCGATAAAATGGGCAACCTCACCATTACCAAAACCGGCGGACAGGTAAACCTCAATGCGGCCATTGACGTGGGCGGAAACCTCACCATAAGCAACACTACCAGCATACTCAACACCAACGGCAACTACATACGTGTGGCGGGCAATTTCAGCAACAGCAACGGAAGCACCACGTTTACCAATGTGGGCACCACCGGCACACTCGAGTTTAACGGAACCGGCGCACAAACCTACAATCAGGGCAGCAGCACACTTACGCTGAACCACGTACTGATGAATCATACCGGCACTGGCGTTACGCTTTCAACCAATATGGTGCTGGGCACATCGGGCATTCTTACACTCACCAACGGACGCATTGTAACCGGTGCCAACGAAGTACGGGTAACCAATACAGCCGTGGCCTCATGTACAGCGGGCAACACCGGCAGCTTTGTGGCGGGCAACCTGCGTCGTTCGCTATCGGGCGCGGCAGCAGCGTATAATCTGCCCGTGGGCACAGTGGCGCAGGGCTACCAGCGTGCATTGATTTCGTTTACCACCACTACCACCATTCCCCAGCTTGTGGCCCGTTTCGATGCGTGGTCGCCGCTGCCCAACGGACCTGCGGCAAACGAATGCCCCAATGCCACCTACAATGCGCTGCCTGCGCTCAACAATGGCTACTGGACCATTAACGCCTCGGCCAATGCCACCTCGGGCAACTATGATGTAACGTTGTTCAGCACCGGCTACAGCAACACGGCGGGTGCTTCGGGCTGGACGGTAATGAAGGCGGTAAACATTTCATCGGCCTGGGGATTGCAAGGCACCTGTGTAACCACCAGCACCGCCGCACAAACCGGCCGCACGGGCTTAAACGGATTTTCGGTATTTGCCGTGGCGCAGTCGCAAACACCGCTGCCCGTTGAATTGATCTCATTTACCGGCACCAGCGAAAACGACCACCACGTACTGCGCTGGACCACCGCCACCGAGCAAAACAACGACTACTTCATACTCGAACGCTCCACCGACGGGCTCTACTTCCACCCCATTGCCACCATTGACGGGGCAGGAAACAGTACACAGCCCATTCATTACGTGCAAATTGATGCCTTCCCCAAACGCGGTGAAAACTATTACCGTTTGCGCCAGGTTGATTTTAACGGCGCCGTGTCGTACTCAAACATTGTATTGGTGAATTACCTGCCCGGCAATGTGTTTGTGGACGGCCTGCACCCGAACCCCACCAGCGGCGACATCATCTTCGACTTTGTTTCGCCCGAAAGCAATACCATTCACATCACCGTAACCGACATTGCCGGCCGCATTGTACACAGGGAAACCCGCCAAACCGATGGTGGGAGAATGCAGATCAGTACAAAACTCGAAGGCTGTGGTACCGGGGTTTATTTGCTGAAAGTGGAAGATGAGCGGAGCGGGTATAGTTATACGGCGAGATTGGTGCATGAGTAAATGCTTCATTTCCTGAATCATCCTGAAACACCTGTCTGAAAAATTTCGGGCAGGTGTTTTTCGTTGTGCCATGCTGATGCTGTTTGAGAAAACAACATTATCTGTTGCTACTGGTCGAATAATTTTCTTGAACTTTATTGGCATGAATGAAATGATCACTCTCCGCTGGAATCAAACCATTCCACCGAATGCGGATAAGAGTAAAGCGAAGGAATTTCTTCAAAATCTCCTGCACTCCTGGAACGAGCCGCAACGCCGCTACCACAACCTCACGCACCTCGAAAATCTGCTTTCCCTTTCCCAACAATACCGCAGCCACCTCACGCATCCCGAAACTGTAGATTTCGCCATCTACTATCACGATGCCGTATATAAACCCGAGCGCAACGATAACGAAGAAAAAAGCGCACTGCGTGCCGAACTTGAATTGCCGCAGTTGGGCATTGATGCCCGAACCGTGAGTAAAGTGGCACACTACATTCGCTGCACGGCCGCACACGGCAACGCCGACGTTACCGACAATGACCTGAATTTCTTTCTCGATTTCGACCTCAGTGTGCTGGGTGCTCCGGCGGCGGTGTATGAGTTATATGCGTTTCAGGTGCGCGAAGAATTCAGTATTTATCCTGATATGCTTTACAAACCGGGCCGGGCCAAAGTGCTTGAGAAGCTGCTTTCTAAACCGTTGTATCGGACTGCGTTGTTTAGCGGGCAGTTTGAGGAGGCTGCGCGGGAGAATATGCGCAGAGAACTGGAACGATTGAAATAGTTTGGTTTGGAGTAGTGTTGATTTTATGGTTGCTGGTAACGGTTAGCAGCTACCCTAAGGGCGGGACTTTTACCACAAAACTTGATTTGAAAAACTGAAGTTTGATTAAGCTGTAATAGTTAAGACTTGATCGGACAGTTTGGATTCATTGCAATGAATTCTAGAATCTTGTCTAAAAGATCAATCCCATTATATGTTTTTGATTTCTCCATATTGTCATGCTTAACGTTTTGGCACTTGGTAAAGTGGTGGGTTTCGGAGCACCAAACTGTCAACTAGCATTGAGCTTGAATTGAAGCACAAAACTTCATATCTATACTTCAGCCCGTCTGACACCAAACCAATGTTATAAGCCATTTTTATTTCTTTAGGTAATCGTATATTTCCATAATAAGTCCTGTTCTAAAAAATTCGTCCCTTATTTCCTTTTTGTCAAGTAAAGCAATATACTGTTCACGTCTTTTGTTGGAAATACTTTCAAGTGTCCGTTTTGGTGATACTTTCGCAACTTCCAACAAGTCTTTCGTGAATTTTTTAGGAGTTAGTTTTTCCAGGAATTTTTTGTTATCAAGAAATATGATTTCAAATTCAGGTATTGCCCAAAAGACCTTAAAATTATCTTTGCTCAAACTTGAGTTTACATAAGAGTTTACAAAATCCTTTTTTTGCTCAATCTCATTTTTTTCAATTGTATCGGTATCAAGCAGCAGAATGATTTTTTTGTTTCTAAAGGTCATTAGCGATTTAACTTTAGAAAGTGCTGAAGAATATCCATTAGCAGAGAGTATCTCATATCTGATTGCGAATTTTTTGTCTTTCAAAAGCCTATTTAGAACCTTTGCGTCAAATTCACCCTCAGTTATTATTGTTATGTCCTTATTCATTTTATTCTTGTTAAATAGTTACGTCAAAATTCGGGAAACCTTCTTCAATTGCATGTCTGTATTTTTTTAATAGTCCATTTTTGAACTTGCCATTTCTCAAACAATAGTTGATATGGTCTTGTTCCCATAACAAAATTGTTTGTGGTGCAGAAAATTGAGAGAGAATTAATGCCGGGTCTGTAAAACCTGTTGTGCTAAATACCGAACCAATTGCATTTGATGGTCTTCTTAATAATTGATTTCTGAGTTTTGCTATTGGTTCGATATTCAAGTTTTTCGTATTATCTTTGAACTCTGTTAAGATTGAAATGTTAATATCGTCAAAGTGAATAACCCCGTCAATTTGTTCTACATTCTCACCGAAAATTGAAACTGAATAAGGCCATCGAATTAATGCACCTTCTAATTCAAATGCTCTAAGAATTAAGAATTCAAAAGCTTTGCCGCTATCCCAACCAGGTGTATTGTTTGCAATAATACTATTCCAAAGTCGAATAAGTCCGGGTCTTTGTTTTCGTTGAATTCTAGCTTTATATTCTTCTGATGTTGGCATATTTAAATTGTATTCTGTGGCCCTAAAATAGCTTATAACTATTAGTGTTTGCTGAGTGGTGAGCTTTTGAAATCGCGGCCTGTCCCTGACACAAAGCGTTGAACTAAGATATAAATTTATAGCAACATGTCACTTCACCGTATCGCAAATACTTTGTTACTAGCAGTTTTTATAACCAGTCTGCGTGTCCTAGAATTTTTTTATTTATAGCGTTTGATCTCATATCTAAAAATGTTTCAAAGTCGTCATTTTTAGCTGCTAAGAATGCGTCATATGGAATTACGTTGGAGTCGAGCCAATGTTGTAAATTACACCCTGCCGATTTTTCTATTTCAAGTAGATATTCGGAAGGCGATTTGTCTGAGATAAATTTGTTTGATGAAGAAGAAAGAAATATAATATTAGCCAGGCAATTTATTTTATTAGCATTGTAGCCTTTAGTTTTTAGAAAGGCCTGGGGGAAGAAATGATGAAACTCTTTTTGATTAATCCATGAAAGAGCCTTATCGGTATCTATTTTCTGTCCTGTTAATAAATCAATGGGATGCTGATAGGCTAAAAAGATAGCATAAAGTTTACTATGAGCATTGTTAGACCTAAATGTTCTCTTAATCCAAATGTCATTACTTGGTTTTGCGTCATAGATGCTTAATTCTATCTTTTTTCCCGCAACAAATTCATTTAATTCAATTAAGTCAGTATTCATCATGCCAGTATTCCACCCTGCAAAATATCCAGATAATGAGCTCCGCCAAAACCAAATCGTTATCGCTTTGTACTGCTCAGAATTTGGCCTTGGTATTTGCCTAAATAATTCAGTCAACACAACAAACTGATTTGAGTAAGGAATTATGTTATTATTGGGAATTTTTATTTGGGCTTTTAAATAGTCTACAGTTTTTTTACTTGCTTCAAGAGTATCAGTTGCAGAGGTTTTGAGCTCGTCAATTGTTTTATTTCTTAGATTGTTGATGTTTTCAATAGAAAATCCACCGCCCAAAGCCGAAGACATGTTTCTTAGTACTGTCTTCTTTTCTATGCCACCGTAATCTTTGATTGAAAGTTCCGCTAATATATTATCAATGGTTTCTACCAAATCAAAGTCTTGGCTCCAAGTCGCTGCTCGCATAAGATCAACTATAGTTAGCCTTGTCCCAGTACTATTTATTCTCTCAAAAATTGGCGCAACGTCATCAATTGACATGTCGCCTAAAGTAACAGAAGCTATTTTGTAATCTTTAAATCTATTGAATAACTTATCGGCTGTTGATTTTAAAATCGTAACATCTTTTGCGCCTAATGTATCAAGACTTGCAACATGTTTATAAAAAGAAGAAGCGTCGCCAAGTTTATTCAATCGTATTTGATGTAGAGGAAGGTCATCTAAGGTATTAACGTGTAAAAATTCTTGCTTTCTTAAATCGAAAATAATATTCCAGTAACTGTCAGGATTGTCACCTTTCCAAAACATTGCACCGCAAATTGTTGATAGACGCTGTTGTCCATCGAGTAAGTAGTTTACTGGATAGTCTGGTTTTGGGAGATTGATTTCCAAATCCGCAATTTTATTTTCGCTACGGAGCTCAAGTCTACTTTGCCAAAGCAGAACGCTACCTATAGGATAGTTTTTATAAACAGAATCCAATAGCTTTATTATTTGATGTTTTTCCCAAACAAAGTCTCTCTGAAATTTAGGTAAAAGTATATCCCCCGTAAGTATTCGTCTTGCTAGATCGTCAATTCTGTCAACCGAAGGCTGAGGGTCTTTCGGGACAATAGCTGTTGGTCCTGATTTAATTTTATCCATGTCTGTAGTCAGAAAAATTACTGGTAACTCCTAAATATACGCAATTGCTCCGCAATAATACTTCTATTTGTAAAAAAAAATTATATCTCTGTTTATAAATACATTATCTCTAAACTATTTAATAAAAACATTATTCGCAAAACCAATATCCAGATTGACAGATATACAAAATACGCATCACCTTAATTCGCCTAAACAACATCCATCTCTTGCTGAATCAGATTCTATCACCCCATTTCCCCTCCCTAAAAAACAAAAAAACAGCCGGAAAAAAAATCCGGCTGCTTTACTACTTATCCCCCGCTCATCGGCTATAATTCGGAGCCTCCCGCGTAATCATCACATCGTGCGGATGACTTTCCTTAATACCAGCCGAAGTAATGCGTATAAACTGCGCTTTCTGCAACGCATCAATATCTTTTGCACCCACATAACCCATACCTGCACGCAAACCGCCAATAAGCTGGTACATAATTTCCGAAAGCTGGCCTTTGTACGGCACACGGCCAGAAATTCCTTCGGGCACCAGCTTTTTAATATCGTCTTCCACATCCTGGAAGTAGCGGTCTTTCGAGCCTTTCTGCATGGCTTCGAGCGAGCCCATGCCGCGGTATGATTTAAACTTGCGTCCTTCGTAAATAATCGTTTCGCCGGGCGATTCTTCCACGCCGGCAAACAGCGAACCGGCCATAATGGTGCTTGCGCCGGCAGCCAGGGCTTTGGGAATGTCGCCGGTAAAACGGATGCCTCCATCGGCAATTACCGGTACGCCCGATTTTTTGAGTGCATCGGCCACCATCATTACGGCGGTAAGCTGCGGTACTCCCACACCGGCAATTACGCGTGTGGTGCAGATTGATCCGGGCCCGATGCCCACTTTTACGGCGTCGGCACCGGCTTTTACGAGGGCTAATCCGGCTTCGGCGGTGGCTACGTTGCCCACTACAATGTCGGTGTGGGGATAGGCTTTCTTCACCCGTTTCAGCATATCAATTACGCCTTTCGAGTGGCCGTGGGCGGTGTCGATAATAATGGCATCGGCGCCGGCTTTTACGAGTGCATCTACGCGCTCCATGGTGTCGGCGGTAACGCCTACACCGGCAGCCACGCGCAGGCGGCCCAGCGAGTCTTTGCAGGCGTTGGGACGCTCTTTTATTTTGATAATGTCTTTGTAGGTGATAAGGCCAACGAGCTTGTTGTTTTTGTCAACCACCGGCAGCTTTTCGATTTTGTACTGCTGGAGAATCTGCTCGGCTTTTTTGAGGTCGGTGCCCTGGCGGGTGGTGATGATGTTTTTGGAAGTCATTACCTCGCGCACGGGGCGTTTCATGACTTTCTCGAAACGCAGGTCGCGGTTGGTGACAATGCCGGTGAGTATTCCTTTTTCGTTGACTACGGGAATGCCGCCGATTTTGTTTTCCTTCATCAGCGCCAGTGCATCGCCAATGGTGGCACTTTCGTGCATGATTACCGGGTCGAGGATCATGCCGCTTTCCGAGCGTTTTACACGGCGCACATGATCGGCCTGAGCGGTAATGCTCATGTTTTTATGAATTACCCCGATGCCGCCTTCGCGGGCAATGGCAATAGCCAGTTCGTATTCGGTAACCGTGTCCATGGCGGCCGATACGATGGGGGTGTTAAGCGTAATATTTCGGGTAAATTTTGAACGAATGTCCACTTCACGGGGCAGCACTTCGGAATATGCCGGCACAAGCAGCACATCGTCGTAAGTGAGACCTTCTGCGATAAATTTGGGAGCAGCAGCCATAAGAACGTGTTGAATTTTAGCGTTACGGTTAAAATTCGTGCAAAGGTATGAATTTAAACCCGAAGTTTGGGTTTACCACTCACAATTACGCAGTGAAACCGCTCAAACCCGCAGCCAGCTTTTGACGCGGGGCATGTTATCATTTTGCAAAGGTTCAATAATTCCCATCCACTGCAAAAGCGGTGCGCCCAGATAGTGGCCGCCCTGAAACTGTTCGCGCAGCCAGGCCGCCTCGCCTTTATAGCCTTCGTCGTGAAACAACACCTCGTCGGGAATACCGATATGCCTTGCAGCCAGCCACGACCAAAGCAGCACGGCCATTTCCTCGCCCTGTTTGTTTTGGTCGAGTTCAAGCACATTGTTGCTCAGCAGCGGGCGCTCGGCAGGTAAACTTACGGCCACATGTCCGGCCTCGTGCAAAAGGTCGCCGGGAAACTGCAAATGTTCACTATTATAGACAATAACGCCGTTTTTGATCAAAATAGCAGACAAAAACGTGTTTTCCGGCACTTCGCCCTCGCGGGTTTCGATACCTATTTCGTGCAAAAAGCGGGTAATTTTTCCGAGGAGGGCGGTCTTGCTTTCGGCCGTAATTTCCATGGTGCGGTTATCGAATCAGTGTCACTATGCCTTTCTGATCCACAAACTCGCCCGCCGCGGTGCGGAAGGTGACTGTCCACACATACACCCCGGGCTGGCATCTCTCGCCAAGGTAACGTCCGTCCCAGCCTTCCGATTTCACATTGGTGCGATATACAATTTCGCCCCAGCGGTTAAATACCGTGAAATCGTATTCCTCTATATCCACAAATCCCAGCGAGGGCTGGAACAGATCGTTCAGGCCGTTTCCGTTGGGTGTAAATGCGTTGGGTACGTACACAATGGGGCGTTGTGCCACTTCGGCCAGGTTGGAGTAGCTGGTATCGGTAAAACCAAACGGGTTTAAGGGAGTTTCCACCGCTTCAATAAGGTAGGTGAAACGTCCGCGCAGCGGCAGGTACATATCCACCTGATCCACGTAAGAATATACACCGGCACCGGTATTGGCCACAAAACCCAAGGGGGCTGGAGCCATTACACCATCCACCGCACGGTAAATATTGTACCCCAGCACCGGCGAAGCCCAGGCCTCGTATTCATTCCAGAGGAGCGTGTTGGTGATTTCGTTGTTTGCCGTGGCCTGCAGCAGAATGGTGCGGCCCAGGTTGGAGGTGTAGGCATCGTTGCCGCAGGTGTCAACCGCCACCATTTTGTACCAGTAGCTTTTGAGGCTGGTTTCGGCGGTGTTGTCGATATAGCTTATCTGGCTGGCGGTGGCCGAAAAGGGTATGGTGCCCATCAGTTCCCACGGGCCTGTTTGTAGTTCGGAGCGGAATACATTGTACTGAATAATATCGGCAGTTACATCCACGTAAGCCCTTATTTCCACCGTATTGGGTGCATTTACGGTGGCCACGCGCAGGTACTCGAAAGCGGGCATCTGCGGCACATTGGCAAAAATGCAAAACTCCTGCGAGGTGGAAGTGATTAACCCGGTAGCATCTACCGCCCGCACGTAATAGCAGTAGGTCGAAAACTGCGTGAGGCCGGTATGTGTAAATGTAGTAATGTTTCCGGCCACAGTGCCTGCCAGTTGAAGCGGGCCGTTGTTTTCGCTAAACCAGATTTCGTAATTGGCCACGCCGCCGGTCATGTTGTTGTAGGCATTCCAGTTGAGAATACTGGCCACATTACACACATCAAGCGCGGTGGTCAGGAACAACGTATTATGCTGACTGCTGAACACGGTTACATTGCTGCAACTGTCAACCGCTGCTATGGCATACAATTCGCTCTGCTGGTCGGCATTGGAAATGGGATTGGTGAATGAAGTATTGTTGTAACCAAACACGGTATCAATAGCTGTCCACACATTATTGATGTACTGAAAAATGATGTAAGCCGTTACATCGGTGGAGGTGGAAGGCTGCCAGCCCAGCACGGCATTTCCGGCCGCATTTACCGATACGCTGTCGAGCAAAGGCACCACCGGCACAATAGCATCCTGCACAAGCACACCATCCACATTCGATACCGACACACAGCCCAGCGAATCGCCAATTTCTATGCGGTAGTTAACGGTTATGTTGCAGTAGGGAATGCTGTCGGTGTAAGTGAGCGATTGAGTGGAGTCGATGAGTGTCCAAACGCCTGTGGGATATTCCTTGTAAATGCGGAACCATCCCAACTGCGTGGGTGGCGGCGGTGTGCCAATGTTGTTCCAGTTGAGCGTGGCGGTAAGGTTGTTATTGTTCACCACCTGGAGGTAAATGGTGCTCAGCGTATCCTGCGGAGGCAACGTTACCGAACAGCCCGACCGGGTTTGCACGTAGTAATACACCGGGGCAAAATTGGCATTGGCTCCGGCATGGGTGTAGCTGGTTTGGTTGTAATTGAAAATAGAATCGACCACAGTAAACGGCCCGTTGGGGTTGGTTGAACTGTAAATGTGGTAGCTGTCGAATGTATTGGCCGGGTTGGGTGGCTGCGCCCAGGTAAGCGTAACACCTCCGGCCGCATCAACAGCCAGACAGCGAAGTTCGGGCGACAGTACCACGGGCAGACTAAGCACCGTGATGGAAATAGTGGCAATGTTTTGCGCCGGAGCCGGACAAAAATCGTCGGCCGTGCGCACTACAAAATTGTAGGTGTTCGACTGAACAAAGCATTGGTTGGTATAGGAAATATGGCTGCAATCGGTTTGCCACGAAAATGTGGTTTGCGCACCCAGCGCACTGGATACCGGCGGCGGCGGACTAAGCGTGGCGCAGGGCGGATTAAGACAGCCGGAAGCCGTGTTGGTAAATCCAGCCCCAAACTGAAGGCCCGTTGCAGTTATGCTTACCGTTTGCGGCGAACCGTTGGGCAGGAATTCAAAGTCGTTGCCGGTAAGCGAAAATGTGACTAACTGCCCCGCCGTAACCGTATCGGCATAAAGTGTATATAATCCCGTGGCAGGATCAATAAAAGGTGCTGCCACATCGGGCGGTGTATTTGTGCCGCAGGGCAAAAGCACCACCTGAATTTCGCGAAAAATTTCGGCCACAAGCTGTCCGCATTTCCACGCCTGCACTTTGATACAGGTTACAAATGCGCCTTGTGTGAAGGATGTGTAGGATATTTCGCCGGTTGCCGGATTGAGAGTGGCGGGTACGTTATTCGGATCGAGGTTGGTGCCCGGCAGCGGGCTGTTCATGCTAAATCCGGCCACAAAAGGAATAAACGGAGGATCCACACCGGGGTTATAGGCAGCCGGGGGAAACGTGTTGAATTCATCGAGCGGCTCGGCCCAGGCATAAGAAAGCGAATCGAGTTCCACATCCACCGCATTGTGGTTGTAGGTAAACGGATAGCCTGTGCAGATAATGGTTTTGGGGCTTTCGAGAAATTTGGGCGAGTTGTCGTAGCACGGATTCATGTTCTGCGCATTGTAGGCATACATGATGGCGCGCAGCGTAAAACCAGCCGAACTCGGGGTTTGCAAATTGATGATCGCATTGTTCCTGCAACAATCGTCATACGTAAACACCCAACCCTGAGGCGGAGGTGTGCCATTGAGAAATATCGGTGCCGACTGATAGATGTATTCTTCCACCGCCCCCGGAATTGGTGTGGGCGAACCCGAAGCTCCCGCGCAGGTAATGTTTGGTCCGGCGCCGTTGCAGAGGGGTGAAATATCGACTTGCGAAACGAGGGTGAGATTGATGGTAGAAACCGAAGGATTGTTAAACACATCGAGTGCAGCCGCAGCGGGCGCGGTGATACCGTTGCAATCGCGGTAAAGTTTCATTTGGAATACAAACTGCCCGGTACCGAGGCATTCCCAGGTGATTTCGCCGCCCATGAGGTGCGAGGCTTTGGCCTGAGGAATCAGGTACAGCAGGGAGAGCAGGAAAAGCAGGGTTTGCTTTATTCCTTTTTTCATCATAGATGTGTTATCAATGTGTTGAGAGCCAATACAAAGATATGATTTTGGGGATGGGATGCAAGTGGGATTTGGGGTTGAGTACTAAGGAGTGTTAAATGCGGGGGAGATTTTTTGGGGAAGAGATTTAGGGGAGGCGGGCTTCGCCCGCAGGGAGTTTTTTACGGGCTTCGCCCGTTGGGGGGTGCTTGGTTTGGGTGCTTATGCTGTCGCGGGGCGCGGCTCTATGTGGGTGCTGGCACTGTCGCGGGGCGCGGCTTTGCTTGGGTGCTGGCACTGTCGCGGGGCGCGACGCCTCGCGCCCTTACGGGAATCGGCGGGCTCATTCCCGTTGGGGCGCGAGGCGTCGCGCCCCGTGTAGGATATAGCGCACCCCGCCAAGCATGAGAGAAGGCACACCATGCGAAGCACAAAGCAAAGCATGAGAGTTGAAGTACCACGCTAAGCACAGCAAAGCAAGAGAACTAACATTCCCCGCGAAGTACTCTGCCTGGCCTGAGAACTGATTTACCGCTCGACGCGATATGCCCACATACAAATCGATGAGCTTACGCGCGTTTACCAGCCACCACCTCCGTCATTTTTTCCGGAGCCAGGTACTTTTGTGCCAGACCTTGCAACTCAGCAGCAGTGATGCTTTGCACCGTGTGCAGGAAGCGATTGTAGTACTCGTAACTGAGGTTATAGCCGAGCAGCCCTTTGAGGCGGTCGGCGAGGGCGAAGGGGCCGTCGGTGCTGCGGAGGAATACGCCGGTCATGTAGTTGCGCACGAGTTCGAGTTCGTCGGCGGGGATTTCTTCCTGGCGGAGTTTGTCGAGCTCGGTGCGTATTTCGTGCAGCGTGGCGTTGGTGACATTTACACCTACTTCGGTGGAAATAACGAAATAGCCCGCGTGCTGCAACGATACAAGGCCGGAGCCAATGCCGTAGGTATAGCCTTTATCCTCGCGGATATTGGCCATGAGGCGCGAGCCGAAATACCCGCCCAGCACGGTGTTGAGCACCTGCATGGGGTGATAGTCGGCGTGGGTTTTGTTGAACAGCATACAACCAGTGCGTATGGCCGATTGCAGCGCATCGTTCTTTTCGAGCGTGTGAATGAGCGCGGGATGCGTAACCGGCGCAGGCAGCGTAAGTGCCGATACAGGTTTCTCGCCCAGCGGCAAAGCTCCGAATGTTTTTTCGAGCTGGCCGATAACTTCGTCGGTTACCTTTCCGGCGGCAATAATGGTGCAGGCTGCGGGTGTGTAAAAGCTGCGGTGAAAATTTACCAACTGCTCGCGGCCCAGACGGTCGAAGTCTTCGAGTTCGGCCTTGGCGCCGTAGGGATGCGTGGCGCCAAACAGGAACTCGGCAAAGCCGCGGCGGGCCATGTTGCCTACCTTGGCCGAATCAACCACAAATTTCTGGCGGCGGTTGCTAAGATATACTTCAAACTCGGCCGCCGGAAACACCGGCTCAAACAACATTGCCCGTACCAATGGCAGCACCGAGGGCAAATGGCGGTTGAGGCTGTAAAGCGTAAACGAAGCCACATCGTGCGTAGTTTCCGACTCAATGAATGCTCCGTAGTAATCGAGTTCCTCGGCAAGTTCTTCGGCGCTGCGTCCTGCTATGCCTTCGTCCAGCATATCGTTTACGGCGGTGGCCACCAGCGGCTGGGGCTGGCTGCGGATGCCGGCGGCAAACTGCCACTCTATTTTCACTACTTCCTGTGTGCCTGCATCGAGGCAAAATACGGGAATGCCGTTGCTGAGTTTCTGTTCGGAAGCCTGCAGCAAATGCACGTCTGTAACAGGCTGAAAGGCCGGAGCCAAAGTGCGGTCTAATGACATAGTATTTGCTGTAATCAGGCGTGAGTATTGGTATGATAATGCAGGGCCGAACAGTTGGTGCGGCGCAGTACTTCGGTGGCCGTGGCCTGTATGTGCGCGGCAGTTACACGGCGGTAGTTTTCCACTTCGTCGTTTACACGGGCCGCATCGCTCAGCAGCTCGAAATAGGCCAGATTCATGGCTTTGTCGAGCACACCCATTTCAGCAAACTGCAGCGACGATTCGACTTTGTTTTTCACCTTGTCCAGTTCCCTTTCGCTCACAGTTTCTGTACAAAGTTTATCGAGTTCGGCAAACACGGCGGCCTCGCCATCGTTGGTGCTTACACCTTCGTTGAGTTTGCCCGAAACCACAAACAGGCCTTTGTCCAAATCGCCCATTACATAAGCACTTATTTCGCTGAAAAGCTGTTGCTCTTTCACTAAGCGATTGTACAACCGCGATGAATTTCCGCGAGAGAGTATATCGGAAATCAGATCCATTGTATAAAATCCTTCGCTGCGGCGGTCGGTCATGTGAAACGCCATGTACAGCGCATCGTAAGGCACATCGCGTTTTACTTCGAGGCGGCGGTATTCGGTTTGTGCGGGTTCGGGCGGGAGGTTGCGCACGGGTTTGGTGCCGGGGGCAATGGGCTGAAACCATTTTTCGGCCAGTGCTTTTACCTGTTCGGTATGCACATCGCCGGCCACTACCAGAATGGCGTTTGAGGGATTGTAATGTTTGGCGAAAAACGCTTTCACATCGCTCATTACAGCCTGTTCGATATGGGCTATTTCTTTGCCAATGGTAGCCCACTTGTAAGGGTGTACCTTGTAGGCCAGCGGACGTAGCAGCAGCCATACATCGCCGTAAGGCTGGTTGAGGTAGCGTTGTTTGAATTCTTCAATTACCACATTGCGCTGCACCTCCAGGCTTTTTTCCGAAAACGCCAGACTGAGCATCCTGTCTGATTCGAGCCAGAAACCGGTTTCGAGATTTTGAGCCGGCAGCGTAAGATAATAGTTGGTAATATCGTTTGAAGTGAAGGCGTTGTTTTCGCCACCCACGCGCTGCAAAGGCTCATCGTAGCTCGGAACATTTACCGAGCCGCCAAACATAAGATGTTCAAACAGGTGTGCAAAACCGGTGAGGTGTTCTTCCTCATCGCGCGCACCCACATCGTACAGAATATTGATACAGGCCAGCGGCGTGGCATTATCGTGGTGAACCAGTACACGCAGGCCGTTGGTTAATGTAAAACGGTCAAATTGAATCATACTTCGGCACTGTACGGCTATTAGTGAATGCCGGAACAGGAGTGCAAAGTTACGGGGATTTTTTTGGGGTGAATGGTTAAATGTGAAGCGGTATGAAAATGCTCCGGTTTTGAATTTCCGTTTCCGAAAAATCACCTCACAATTACAAGCATCAGGCTTTCGCGGTTTATCTGCTCGTTTACAGTAAGTTTTGCCGCTACGTAAGCCCCGGGCGGCAACCCCGAAATATCAAACTGATACTCATTTTGCTCGGGCATAAGAGGAGCCGTAAACACAAGTTGCCCTGCCAGATCGAAAAGCTGGAAGCTGGCAGTTTCACTTTGTTTTACGTATGTAATTACTCTTATTCTATCGGTGGCCGGATTGGGGTGTATTGTAAAGCCTTCTGCCGGTGCCGGAGCGGTAACAGGTGCCAAGGGGCGGGGTGGCGGAATGGTGTCGTTGCAGTCTAAGCATACCAGATTGAAATCGTCGAAAAGATAATAAGATCCATTACCCGTAGGCCTCACCCTGCATTTCATCTGACCTACTGAATCTGTTACGCCAACTGTCATATATTTTTCTCCGCCTCCGGCTGTAAATGTATCACTCACAAATACCCAATCGGAGGTATCAGTAATACATTGCCCGTCATCGGTACCAGCCATCATTGGAGCGTCAATGTACATACTTGAATAAGTTTGTTGATTATAGTGTATCAGCCGGTTTGTGGTAAATACTGCCCCTATTCTGTCAAGTCCCAAAGAGGAAACATTTGAAAGCCTCACATAGAACTCAAACAGATACGTTTTACCGGCCCGTAATGTATCGTTCAATTCGTTGGCAATGTACTCCTCTCCCATTCCAATAACTGAACCGACAAAGGCATTACCACTGTGCGGCCCACAAAAACCGATTTGATTAAGCATATCTTCGGGCGGGTTATTTCCCCAGCAGTCAGCATAATTTCCCCAGGCAACCGGGTAATTTATACAACCAAAACCGGAAAGATTGCCGTAAGCTATATAGTCGCTGGTTCCGTAAGTAGGATTATACCAGAATTTGGGCCAATATCCTGTAGTGCAAGAGTCTTTATCTTCAAAGCCGGGGTTTGCAATAAGGTTAGTCTGACCAGACATTGTGGAACAACTTAATCCGGCAAGGATTAACTGAATGGCCATCAAAATTTTCTGCATGACTACATGAGATAGATGATTAAAATGTAAGTCACCTACAATGTTACTTTATTGTTATTCAACAATTATAGTAACTTTTGTGGAATAACTACTCCCTACATTTGAGGATATTTCAATGAGCAGGCAATATACTCCTGCGGCGAGAGAAGTAACATTTACCGAGTTTGTCCCTTCCGGCACACCAGCCTGAACAAGTTTACCGGTCTGATCGAAAATCCGGTAGGCTTTAAACTGGTCATCTCCATCAATATTTATATATACTATTTCGTTAGATGGCACTGGATAAACCATTGGCTCAACCAGTGCTGCTGGCTGTACAGCCATTTTGGCCGAATACAGGGGCTGTGTGCAAATTGTATCATCCACAAGAATCCTCAGGCTATTTCGTGCTGCATACACAGCTATACCTCCCTGAACAGGATTTTGAAGGGCGATAGACAGCAGCGTGGCTGTATCAGATGTGGTAAGTTCTGCATTCGGGTTGGCATGGCTGGCAGAATAAATATCAAGCACTGATTTAAGATTATATTCCGACATATCCTGCTCCATAATCATACCTGTAAGCCAGTTTACCACCAGTGTATCGCCTTCCTGCGCAGCCTGTTGAACCATTTCAAACTCATCCCAGTTTTGAGACAGACAGTTGTTGTAAAAGGTCTGGTATCGAATATCATCAACCGTTCCCAGATTGAGCCACTGCGGATGCTCACTGAGCAATTGAAACAAATCCTGAATATGATACCTGAGCATATCTTCATCCAGTGAATCAGTTTCTATTGTGTGAAGGAGGCTTCCTGCTTTAGTTTCCCGCAACAAAAGTTCACTTTGAGCCAGGATATACTGCCCGCATACATTTGTACCGGAAGTACCAAGAATCAATCCCTGGCAACCGAAGAAAGAAGTATCAGGATCATTCCATTGAGTATTTGCTACTACCCTTCCATCTACTTTGAATTGACCTATGATATTTACAAAATTATTGCCTGTCCAGTCGATGGATAATGTTTGAGGATTTTGAATCTGATGGCCTATATCACATGTTAAATTCGGCATTGTTCCTCCAAAATAACATCCAGTAAAACAACTTTGAAAAGTATTACATGGTAATAAACTATTGCTACAGATATCAGTACCGGAAATACCCGTACCCATTTGTACAAAAACGTTGTCTGATACCTGCGAACGGGCGCTGTTTTCGAGACTTATACCCCTCAGGTAAAATTCATTCATAGCGGATGGAAAAAATATTCCTTGTTTCATAATAAGGTTTGTATCGGCAATTACTTCCTTACAATAGCTGAGCCTGATACCGTGATGAATACCATACCCTCCCGAAGAAACAGCCTGATAAGCGGTAAAGGGATTACCAAACTGCACCACATTATTCGTAACCAACGCCCCCGTACTGCCTTTAATATTCGAAAGAAAAATCCCCGTTTGCACCCTCGAAACCGTATTCCGATCGACCCAAACTGAAGCAGGTGCAAAAAGCACATTGGCGATATAAATACCCGTTCCCCGCTGCAAACTCACACTGGCTGCCGATTGCTGAATGTTGTTTCGGGCCACCGTAACCGTGGCATCGGGCACATCGAGCATGCTTACGGCCTGGCGGAAACGATAGCCGTTGTTCTGATTGGTAAACGTATTATCGGAAACCGAAATCGTGCGTTGCGGACAGTACATTACTTCCACGCCGATTTCAGATGTGGCGGATACGGTGTTACCGAAGAAATACAAATCGGTTTCGGTGCGGGCCGAAAGGGCAATGCGACAGGTGTCGAATGTGCAGCTTTCGCCGGGGGTATAGCCGCCTGCGGTGGTTTGTACGGTGGAAAATACGGGGGTTTTACTTCCCTCGGTAAGAATACCGAAACCACTTACCGGGCCATGTGGTGTGCCAAAGTCGATGCGGCGAAACTGGCTGTTGTGTACAATGAGATTGGACTGAAGCGAATGAATACCAATGTTTACACGCCTGAATACGTTGGGCTGTGCAGCGGCATCGCCAATTTGCACGGCGGCATTGGTTTCAATGCGTATGGCTTCGAGTGTGCGCTGTGTGCCGGCGGGAAGTGCCGGAAATGCGGGCAGAAATGCGGCATTCATGGTAAACAGTGTGCCACGCACAATGCCGGTATGGGGCTGGTAATATTGCCTTACCTGCAAGTCATACACGCTATTCTGCATCACGGCATTGTCGAGCTCAAAATGTCCGCCCGCAAGTGAAACAATGCCGTTTTTCGACTGCTGGATAAGACTGCCGTTTATGACCTGAATTGATGCCGAACTTCCGTGTACATAAATTCCGTCCCACATCATACCGCAGGCCGTGGCTATGTGGCTGTTGTCGAACGTGAGTGTCTGACCCGGATTTACGTCAATCACTGCATTGGTTCCGGGATGTATGGCTGTGCAGTTGATAAAAACAAAAGGTACATCCACAGTGAAAACTCCGTTTATCACAATATCGTTGGGTGGTAATGACGTAAATGTATTTCCGCTGATAAACGGTGCCAGCAACTGATTGCCCAGCACAGCCGATGCAGTGGTATTGTTGAAATAGATTTTGCCTGCGGTATTCGTACTTGAATAAGGCGTACCGGTATTGCAGCAGCCACTTACAAACAACGTATCGCTTGCCGTACAATCGAGCGGAAAGCGTGTGGCATACAATACCACGTAGCCGCCGTTTATGCCCCAACTCACATCTATACTGCATCCGTTTGGCGAAGGCGTGCCCGTGCCGCCCACCACCTGCCAGGTATATATAGTACCGCTTTCGCACGGAGCTGTGTAGGTAACGGTGCCGTTTCCGCAGTTGTTTACTGCATAGCCGCCAATACTGGCATCGGGAGGCAAAGGCGCAGTAATGTATTGCGAAAACGACGACTGCGAACCATCGGTAAGTGTAATGGTGAGTGTTACGAGGTAAGAATTGCCGGGCACCGTAAAATTGTGCCATACGGTTTGTCCGCTTGCAGTATTGTATATGCCCGATGCCGGATCGCCAAAATCCCATACACGGTTTACAATGTCGGTTGGGCAGGCGGACGAATCATCAAACCTTACCCGGCAGTCGTTGGTGTAGGTAAACAGTGGTTTGGGACCAAAATGAATAAACTGTGTCACACTGTCGCGGCCGCATTCATCCCATACCACCAGCGAAACGGTGTGACTGCCACCGGTAAAGGGCGGATAATAAAACGGATGCGAATTGTCGAAACTAATCATCGAATCACACCCGCCCATTGGGCCCGAACCAGTACAGTTGTAGTAAGGAATCCCATCCACATAAAACTGAATGTGCGAAAGATCATTACCCGTTGAAAACAACCTGAGCGTATCGCTCAGGCAACCGTTTTGCCCCGTAACCAGCAACTGTGCCGAAACCGGCGGCTTTACTTCAATCTGTAGCGATACTCCCGTACACAACACAAAAGTTTGTGTGGAAGGATTGAGCCAGTAGTAACCTAATTCTGCCGTATAAATTCCGGGCACCGGATACGAACAGGTAAATGAAACTCGTGTGGTATCAATATAGTTTCCATTGCAGGAGCCACCCACGAAACGCCATCCGGCATAAAAAGTACCTGTAAGCGTATCGCCCAGCGGATAGCCTTGATTGGAAGAGGCGTGTGTTAATACAATTGGCTGATTTGCACAAATTGTGGCTTGTATTCCGCAATATGTGGGCTGGTAATCCCAATTTAAAAAATCCTGATCGTAACATCCTCCCAAACCCATCTGGTTAGTATCATTCACCTGCATTCCCCACCAAGCCAGCAGGGGCAAAGGCACCACCGAAAGGCCAAAGCGCGCCTGCGGCGGACAATTTACACACGGAGACGGTCGTAGAAGTTCTATATAATACGTTGTGCCTGCTGTTAAGGAGGAAAGTTTCAGTGCGGTTTGTCCGTACGGAGCAGCCAACAGCGAAGCCGTTTGAATCTGCGAAAGATTACTGCACACACCCTCATACACATTCAAAGTATGCACAGGCGAATAATTGCCCGACCAGGCCGTAAACCTCAGCAATATTTCATTGGCCGGTGCAGTAAATTTGTACCAGAACTGACTGCTGCTTATTACCGTATCGGTAATATTGCTGAAAGCCACTGCCGACGAGCAGTTGGCACCTGTCTGTGCTTTTGCCTGATAACTAATACCACTTAGCATAAAGGCAATAAAAAGCATACCCGCCCCAAGGGCAGAAAAGGAGTAATTTATTTTCATGGATAAAACGAATAGGTAAATAACCGCCCTAGCTCATGCACGAAGCATGAGAAAAACGATACAAAACCAGGATTGGGAATGGATGTGAGCCTTTTATCTGCGGGTTATTTTGCCCACATTATCGGGCAACACCACAGACGGCCGGAGAAAAATTGTAAATCAGATTGTTCAGAATGCCAGAGGCATTTTATCAGTAATCAGCCAAACAGTTTATTTTTGCCTGTACTGATAGTTCCCTGTGTTATTCAGGCGCAGGAGAATGAAGAAGTGAAATATTCATTGTGTAAGGGTTTTATTTTTTTGAGAATACTGCTGTTTGTGTTTTTGATATACAAATATAAATTACATTTTTTATAATAAAATAGTTATATGTGATGATTTTTCATCAACAAATAGTAGGAACAAAACTAAACTGAAACAGTAAAATGAGTAAGGCTGGCAGAAACGCAGCAGCCGATAAATTACTCAGCGGTATCTCTCTTCTTAGCCCTACCCATCAGCATCATCAACAACACCACACCCAGCAACCCGTCTGAAATCCCCCCGCTCAGCATCATCCATTTCCCTTCGCCCTGTACAAACAACATTACCCAGAACGCAGCCGCCAGCAGTTTACCCAATCCGCCAATGAGAAACACCCCGCGGTTGGCGGCCGGATTCATGGCTGCCATGAAATAGCCTATGCCCATAATGAACACAAAGCCCCAGAACGTCTGGTGATACATGGGTACAAACGGAAAAGTAAGTTCAGCATCGGGCTGGCGCAGGAAAAACTGGCTGAAGAAAAATGCGGGCGATACCAAGGCTATAATGGCTGCAATTATATTGAGGGCTGCCATTGCAAGCAGCAACTGACGCTGGTAACGGAAAATGAAATTCACTGCGCGAAAGTGTAAAACGGGGTGATAAAATTATTCGAACGAAAGAATGGTTTTGCGGATGATAGCCACGCACTCACGAAGCTGCTCTTCGGTAATCACCAGCGGGGGGGCAAAGCGGATAATATCGCCGTGTGTGGGTTTGGCAAGCAGTCCGTTTTCTTTCAGGCGCAGGCATACTTCCCAGGCGGTGATGCCGTTTTGTGGTTCAATTACAATGGCGTTGAGCAGACCTTTTCCGCGCACGGCGGTAATGCGTTTCGATGGAATGGCGCGGAGTTCGTGGCGGAGAATTTCGCCGAGGCGTTCGGCGTTTTCGGCCAGTTTTTCGTCTTTCAGCACCTGCAGGGCTTCCATGGCTACGCGGCAGGCCAGCGGGTTGCCGCCGTAGGTGGAGCCGTGTTCGCCGGGTTTAATGGTAAGCATTACCTCGTCGTTGGCCAGCACGGCCGATACGGGCATAATGCCGCCCGAAAGGGCTTTGCCGAGTACGAGCAAATCTGGCTTCACGTTTTCGTGATCGCAGGCCAGCATTTTGCCGGTGCGGCAGAGGCCGGTTTGTACCTCGTCGGCAATCATTAGCACATTATGCTTTGTGCAAAGCTCGCGCACGCCGCGCAGGTAGCCTTCGTCGGGCACCACCACGCCGGCTTCGCCCTGAATGGGTTCAAACATAAATCCGGCCACATGCGGATCGCTCAGCGCCTGATCCAATGCGGACAGGTTGTTGTAAGGCACAATCACATAGCCCGGCAGGTAGGGGCCAAAATTGGTATAGCTGTCGGGATCGGTAGAGGACGAAATGGCAGCCAGGGTGCGGCCCCAGAAATTGCCTTCCACAAACACCATTTTGGCCTGGTTGGCCGGAATTCCTTTTTTCACATACCCCCAGCGGCGGGCCAGTTTGAGGGCAGTTTCGCCGCCTTCCACGCCGGTATTCATGGGCAGCACCTTATCGTAGCCGAAATAGCGGGTAATGTAACGCTCGTATTCGCCCAGCACATCGTTGTAAAATGCACGCGAAGTGAGCGTGAGCTTTTGTGCCTGCATGGTTAACGCCGCAATAATGCGCGGATGACAATGTCCCTGATTGACCGCCGAATACGCCGAAAGGAAATCGTAATACTGCTTCCCCTCCACATCCCACACAAACACACCCTCGCCGCGTTCAAGCACGACAGGAATGGGATGATAATTGTGCGCTCCGTAGCGCTCTTCAAGGCTCATCAGTTCTTCGGAACGGGTCATAGCAGCGGTAATTGCAGACATGGTCTTTGATTTTTCAGGTACCGGGCCGTTTTGCGGGCATCAGGCAGCCTGTTTTCGTGTGCAAAGGTAACGAAAACCGCCATCACGGCGAAAACAATACCAGGACCGTCAATCGTTAACTGAAAACCGGGTTTCACTAACCGGGCATATTGGGGGTGACTGATTATTACAATATTTACTACGGTTTCATTAATGATTGTCTGATACACACACTAGTGAGCCGCCTGCTGCCGGATAACCTCAACTCCGATCTGTCAGCGGCCGGTAATAATGGTCGCGGTAACCTCTTCGGCCATCAGGAAGAAACAGTACGGGGGCGTTCTGTTTCATCTTAAAGTGACCTGTTTACGGGTCACTTTTTTTATTTCCTGTTTTCAGATGTCAGTCAAGCAATGCGGCAAAGAAAGCCCCCACGAGCAGCAGATATGCCCAATACACCACTGCCGACGACACAAAAAAATGCAGCGCAAAGCATACGCCGTGCAGCCAGCGGTTGCGGGCCAGCAGGCGAACACTGAGAATAAGCAGAATAAGCGTATGTACCGAACCGGCCAGAAACACAATTACATTGGCCCAGGCATAGCCCCTGCCCGCTTTCAGATCGGTATAGCTCATAAAGCAAAGCAGCGTCACCAATGCCAGAACGGCGGTAATAAGCAGGTGCCAGAGCCAGAGCCTGAGGAAAAAACTTCTGAATGGAGTATCGGAGGTTTGCATACGCACAAGGTAGTTTTTTGTGCGCATTATGCAAACACCGCGTTATTCCACCACCAGCTTGTACCCTACTCCGCGCAGGTTGATAAACTTAATGCGTTCGTCGTTTTTAAAGTAGCGGCGCAGTTTGGTAATTACCACATCCATGTTGCGGCTGGTATAAACCGTGTTCATTCCCCAGATGTCTTCCAGCACACGGTCTTTTTCCACCACCTGATTAATGGTTTCGGCAAGATACTGCAGCAGTTTGGCTTCCTTGAACGAAATGGTCACGCTTTCGTTTCCAAAGCTCAGCGACTGTGCCACCGAATCGAAGAGGTAATTGCCAATCTGATAACGGGTTTTACCGGTATTGCGGCTTATGGTGCGCAGCAATACCTGCAGGCGTACCAGAAGCTCGTCAATCGAAAACGGCTTTTTCATGTAATCGTTGGCACCGGCTTCGAAACCTTTGAGCACATCGGCCGTTTGCGATTTGGCGCTAAGAAAAAGCAGGGGAATGAATTCGTTTCGCTTTCGTATTTCGGTAGCCACTTCGTAGCCGCTCATGCCTTCCATCATAATGTCGAGCACGGCAATATCGGGGATGAATTTGTCGTAAATGGCAATGGCTTCGGTGCCATTGTGGGCTGTCATTACCTGAAATCCTTTGGTTTCCAGGGTGTCTTTAATAATCATAGACAGCATGTCTTCGTCTTCAACCAGAAGTAATTTGTGCATAAAGAGAAAATTGAAGTTGAACATCGGTACCGCACACACCATCGCTGGTGAGCGATACACTTCCTTTGTGTAATTCGACAATTGTTTTTACATAATGCAATCCAAGTCCGTAACCTTTTGATTTCTGATGCCCTTCGAGCGGAACCTGGAAAAATTTTTCAAACACATCTTTCTGATGTTTGGCCGGAATGCCCTGCCCGTTGTCACGCACATTCAGAAACAGGCGTTTGTTTTTCACTTCCATGCTCATCCACACCCTTACCTGTTTTAATCCGCCGTGCTTCACCGCATTATCAATAAGCGTATTGATAATATTGGTAAGGTGAAATTTATCGCCTTTTATTATACAGTCTTTGGCAGGCAGTTCCATTTCCAGCACAAGCTGTTCGCGGTGCGAATCGCTCCAGGCCGATACGATTTCTTTCAGCAGCACATTCATGTTCACATCCTCAATCTGCAGCTGGAAGTTTTCTTCTTCAATGGCATAGGTTTGCAAACTTTTATCGAGCAGTGTATTTATCCGCTCGGCCTGCACACGGGTCATACGCAGGTACTGAAGTGTTTTTTCCTTGTTGTCGAGAATGGAATATTTCTGCAAAGCCTCTGTGGCCGCCAGAATTACGGCTACCGGTGTTTTGATTTCGTGATTTACGTTATTGATAATGGTATATTTCAGCATGGTGAGTTCCTGATTGCTTTTCAGAAACCGGATAATCAATATATACATGATTACCGCAATGAAAATGATAATAATAAACAGGAAGAATTCTTCCACCACCAGCCCGTACAAAAACCGGTTTACATTGTTTACACGCAGCACCAGAAACACATTGTTTCTGAGCATTACCGGCGGCGAATAGCTGTAATTTTTATCGGTGATAAATGAAGTTCTTGTCTGAAGCAAATCAATCGTGCTCAGGTATTGGTCGCCCTCCACTGCATCGGCAGAATAAATTTTGCCCACATTGCCCGGTGCTTCCGGTTTTGCTTCGATGAGAAAAACAGAGCAGTTAATATCGGCCTTGCGGTAATCGAAATAATCGTAGAAGAGATATTTAAGCATACCCTCTTCTTCCTTGTAGCCGTATGGAGGCAGTTGCACCACATCGGCAACGGGGCCGGCCAGTTTCAGGTTTTCTTCGGTGGCTTCGGTTAAGCTTATCATGTCTAAGCCAAAGTCGTTAAACAGGCCGGAAGTATTGCGGTCGAAAAGTTCTATCTCTGCGGTAGAGGCATTGCCGCTATCCCAGATAAACCGGTAAGCCTGCCATTGTTTTACCTGCGCCGGTACAAAAGCCGAAGGCAATTTAACACCATTAATGACAGGCTGAACCAGCGCACGCTGCCAGCGGTTGTCGCTGGTCTGACGTTTTTTTGTAAGGTCGGGAGCCGAAATATTGGTCAGGTGAAACTGTAGAATGTACTTTTTCTGTGGCTCTACATCTACTTTCTGCCGCCAGATTACCAGGTTGCTGTCTTCGGGCCCGTCTATGAGTAATAAATTACCGCCTTTATCGATTGGACTTCCATACCATCCCCAGTGCAAGGCGTGCGGATCGGCAGTAACGGCCGATGTGCCTCCTTTGTGGGGCATGGACAGTAATGCCGAATTTGATTCGAAATAGTTTATTTCCGTCTCAAACCAGGCCCGTTGTTCGGAAAACGAGCCGTTTTTTACGAGGTTTTCTTCATCGGACCAAAAGTGTTTGTTTTCCTGAAGCGGGAGATAATGACCCATGGCCGAATTGAAATTCCGGTTGTTGCTCATTATTGGCTGATACTGTTCGGTAACATCGGAAAGCGAAATCCGGAGAAGACTGAGCAGCGCCTTCTTCTCTTTTTCGTATTTGAACACAATGCTCAGGAACACCAGCGAAATGATTATAAGCAGCATGAGCAGCACAAGCAGGCTGATTAAACGGGGGCTGTTTCTTGTAACTGTTGCTGACATTCGCCTTAACTAGAATCGAAAATATGCAAAAATCTAATGGAAAGTAAGTAAGGTTTTCGAACTAACCGTATTTCATGCTTTTCAATTAGCAGTAATTAGCATTCGTTCTCCATGTTTTTACGGTTGTCAAGTTAATTCGGCAGGCGGGGCTTGTCCAGAAATAAAGTGATGTAAGGCGTATTTCCGTGAATTATGGCCACAGTGCATTTCTGTTGTACTTTTGCAGCCTTATGAAACGTAAAGAATTTCCGGTTTACGAGAAGGTAGAAATCACTGCGGCGGCGGCCGAGGGGAAATCGCTGGCGAGGATTGATAACCTTGTGGTGTTTGTAAGCAATGCCGTGCCCGGCGATGTGGCCGATATACGCATTACCCGCAAGCACCGCCGTTTTATTGAGGGCGAGGCCATTCATTTTCACCAGCTTTCCGATAAACGCACCAAACCCGCCTGCGAACATTTCGGGCTTTGCGGAGGCTGCAAGTGGCAGCACCTCGATTATGCCTGGCAGTTGCACTACAAACAACAGCAGGTTACCGATGCACTTACCCGCATTGGCAAAATAGAACTGCCCGGCATTATGCCCATACTCGGGTCGGCGGCCACCTACAATTACCGAAACCGGCTCGATTACAGTTTCTCCAACAAACGCTGGCTCACCACCGAAGAAATTGGCCGCGGCTTCGATTTTGTCGATCGAAATGCACTGGGCTTTCACATTCCCGGCACGTTCGACAAAGTGCTTGACCTTAACCAGTGCCACCTGCAAACCGCGCCCAGCGACGAAATCCGCGCCTTTGTGCGCCAATACGCACAGCAATACAAACTGCCTTTTTACGACATACGCGAAAGACGCGGTTTGCTCCGCGGCCTCACTGTGCGCACTGCGTCAACGGGCGAAACAATGGTCATCTTCCAGTTTTTCCGCGATGAGCCCGAACTCACACACCCGCTCATGCAGGCGCTGGCCGATGCCTTTCCGCAAATCACCTCGCTGCTCTGGATTACCAACGGCAAAGCCAACGACACTTTCCACGACCTTCCCGTAAACACGTTCCACGGCCGCGACCATATTTTCGAGGCCATGGAAAATCTGCGCTTCAAAATCGGGCCCAAGTCGTTTTACCAGACCAACTCGGCCCAGGCATACGAGCTTTACAAGGTGACCCGCAATTTCGCCCAACTCACCGGCAGCGAAAATGTGTATGACCTCTACACCGGCACCGGCACCATTGCGCTGTTTGTGGCCGCACAGGCACAAAAAGTTACCGGTGTGGAACTCGTGCCCGCCGCCATTGAAGATGCCCGCCAGAACGCCGCCATGAACGGCATTCAAAACGCACACTTCTTTGCCGCCGACATGAAAGACATGTTCACCCCCGATTTCCTGCACACCCACGGCCGCCCCGACGTAATCATTACCGACCCGCCCCGCGCCGGTATGCACGAAGACGTGGTGCGCTGCATTGCAGGCAGCCAGGCCGCACGCGTGGTGTATGTAAGCTGCAACCCCGCCTCACAGGCCCGCGATCTGGAAATACTCAACGAAGCGTATAGCGTGGAAAAAGTGCAGCCGGTAGATATGTTTCCGCAAACGCATCATGTGGAGAATGTGGTGTTGCTGGAGAAACGGTAAGGGATAGTTTGACAGCGTTTTTTTCTCAGAGATTATTAAATAATCTCCTGCTAAAGAAAAGGCAAAAATTCAAACAACACTATTCCTGAGAAACTAACAGCTTATTTTATCCTTTGCAAAAAATCGCGAAGCGAAATCGCCTGGGTTTACTGATATATACACAAAGCCCCGCCAGCAAAATAACTGACGGGGCTTCGCACTATCACATGAAAAAAACTTACTCTTTACGGAACGAAGCAATACCTACCCCACAGCCTTCTTTACCATCGAGAAAAGTAAACCCAATACAGAACGTGCCGGTTGTGCTGCTTTTGAACTCAATGGCTTCGTACTTGGTTTTGGTGGTTTTGTTGTAAGTGGTGGCTACCTGAAACTCGCGTTTCATGTTGTTGTAAATGGTAATCACAATTTTGCCTTCGTATTCGGGTGTTTCGAGGCCGTAGAAACGGTATTTCTCGCCGCGGTTTAAGGTAATGGGGAAATAGAGCGCGGGAGCAGGCTCATCGGCTTTTTTCTGACGTTTCAGATACACGCGGTAATCCTTAATCAAATTGAAGTCTCTGATTTTGGTGAGCGCTTTCTGATAGATTCCGTCAGACTCGCACTTGTCTTTAAAACTCGATGTAAGCAACAGCGTGGTGGCGGCAGCCACGCTTAGAAGAAGGGTACGTGCAAACATGGGTGGGTCTATTTTTGTTTCAGTAAATACTTGGTACGGATTGTTTCAATTTGCTGACTGATGGCATCGGCATCGGCCGGAGTCATTTCTACTTTGGTTTCGGTGTTGTCGATAATTACGAGTTCGCCGTTTACTTCTTTTGAAATGGGTTCTTTGTAAATGTAGGAGATGCCTACTTTGTCGTAAGCCTTGCCCAGCATGTCGAAATCGGCTTTCATCGGTTTGAGTTCTTCGATGGACGAAAGTTTTTCGAGCAGGATTTTGATGTTTTCAAACACCACTTTCTGTTCGCCGATGCGGTTGGTAATGTCCTGATTGGGATTGGCCTTACGGATTTCGCCAAACATGTGCATGCCTTCAATCCATGCGCCGATAAGGATGAGCACGCTGAGTTCGCCGCGTTGCTTTTCGCGCAGAAACTGGTCGATCTGGTTGAAGTTGCGGGTGGAAATGGCAATGAGCGAATCGGCGTTTTTCTTGTTTTTCGAAAGCTCCATGAGTGTGCTGTAATCGAAAAACTGATCTACGCTGAGGTCTTTGGAAAGTTTGCTGATGCTTTCGAGGTATTCGAGTGCGTAAAGGCTTTTGTCGTTCAGGTTGATGTAGCCAAGATCTACACCATAAGCGCCAAAAGCCAGCGACTGTGCATACTTTTCCTTGTACGAAGCGGCGTTGTCGCTCGGCACGAGGATTTCTTTGGAGAAATCCATGCCCGATTTGGCAATGATGTCGGCCATTTCGATGGGCTGCGGAAGTGTGTGAATGAGTTCTTCAAGCACTTCGCGGTTAATCTGTACGGCTGCACCCGAAGCCGACTCGTCCATGAGTTTTTTCTCTGAGTCGGCCTGGGCCGAATCGGAACAGGCCGAGCCGAAATTGAGCAATGCAGTGGCAGCCAGTGCGATGTAGAGCGTTTTTTTCATCAGTTAATTCCGGGGTAGAGTTTTTCAGGTCATTTATACTGCTTTTCGCGGCTTAATGTTTCCAAACCAGTGAAAGAGTTTGCGGAGCCAGTCGAAATAAAGTACCAGGAAGGTCACCACGTTCAGCAGCCAGATCATGAGCAGGTTGTACAGCAGCGTGTTCATGCGCACACCAAACAGGTATTTGGCGGGAGCATAAAAATGGGCATTGAGGCCCAGGCCTGCTTTATGCTGCGGTTCTTTGTACACCGGGTCGATGAGCTGCACAAATTGCAACGCGGCTGTGTCGAGCACAATTTTGTTTTTCTCGGTCGAGTTGGTGAGCAGTTCTTCGAGGTTGCGGTTGGTACACATTTCCTTTTCCTTACCGCTTTTGCGGAGTTGCTGGATAATGCTTTCTTTTTTGTTGACGAAGAAATTGTAACGGTTTCCGTAAAACTCTTTCAGCACTTCGAGCGAATCGGTTTTGCCGGCGGTGAGCGGGGGAAACTCGCGGGCCACTTCGGCATACTCGCTGCGCAGGGTGTGGCTTATAATGCGTTCGAAAAGTGCAAGCTGCGCGGGCGGCGCGGTTTCCTTGTCTATTTTATCCTGCAGCTCTTCGAGCTTGGGAATGAGGTATGATACTTTGTAGCTGAATTTGCTTTCGAGCTTTGCCGCCACAAAGAGCGGTTTTTCCCACTCGCTGCTGGTGTATTGCTGCACGGCAATGCCTTCGTAGGCCCAGCGCGCCACCATAACCTGCGCCACGGGCGGCACCCGGTTTTCGCCGCCGCCCAGCCACTCGTTTAAACGGCCGTAGCGGAACATGGCTCCGCCAAACAGCATTTGCGGAATAATAATAAGCGGAATGATGATGTAAATGGTAACCGGCGAGTTGAACGATGAGGAAAGCACCAGCCCGATAAGGTTGGCCGAGCAAAACACCGAAAAAAGCACAGCCGTAAGCGGAAGCATACTACCCGGAATTTCAAGCACCAGCGAACCGATAATGGCCAGCAGCACCGATTGTATGAGCGAAAGCCCGAACAGCAGAAGCACTTTCGAACACAGGTACGAAAGGCGGCTCAAACGCAGAAACTTTTCGCGGCGAAGTATTTTCTGGTCTTTGTAAATTTCTTCGGCACTCACTGTTAAGCCCACCAGCAAAGCCACCACAATGGCCATGAAGAAAAAGGCCGGCAGGTTGTCGTTGTAGTAATACGAGTATGCAGTTTGTGAAGAAGAACGGTTTACAAAGCGAATGAGCATGGCCAGCAGCAGCGCCAGGAAAGGCACTTCGAGCAGGTTGATGAACATGTACTGCCGGTTGGAAATTTTCGAGAGCCAGTCGCGACGCAGGAAAATGAGCCATTGTTTAAAGCGTGTGGGCTTATCGGCTTTGCGCAGGGCTTCGTGGGCGGGCTGTTCGGCGGGCTCGGCGGCGAGGGTTTCGCGGTAAAGCTGGTTCCAGCCTTCGGGTGTGAGTTTGCGCTTGGCGGTGTAGTTGCCGTATTCGTCAATCTCTTTGGCTTCGATGAGATTGAACAACTGCTCGGGATTTACACTGCCGCAGGCATGGCACTCGGCAATGTGACTGTTGATCTGGTTGGTGGCCTTTTTGAAATACAGCAAAGCCTCCACCGGATCGCCCGAATACACGGGATAGCCACCCGCATCGAGCAGGAAAATTTTATCGAAAAGTTTGTAAACGTCCGACGAAGGCTGGTGAATGACCACGAAAATAAGCTTGCCCTTCTGGCTCAGTTCCTTGAGCAGGTCCATTACATTTTCCGAGTCTTTCGAACTCAGTCCCGAGGTGGGTTCATCCACAAAAAGCAGTTCGGGTTCGCGTATCAGTTCGAGCGCAATATTGAGACGTTTGCGCTGCCCACCCGAAATTTTCTTGTTGAGCGGATGCCCCACTTTTATTTCGCGCACTTCGTACAGCCCGAGCGATTGCAGCAACTGGTTTACCTTTTCGGTAAGCTCCTCGTCGCTGATGGTGCGGAAACAGAGGCGCGCACTGAGGAAGAGATTCTGAAACACAGTAAGCTCTTCCATGAGCAGATCGTCCTGCGGAATGTAGCCGATCATACCGCTGTTAACCACCTGGCGGCTGCCAAGCACATTGCCGTTTATCGAAATACGGCCATCGGTTACCGGATCCATGCCCGAAAGCACGTTGAGCAACGTAGTTTTACCACTGCCCGAAGCACCCATGATTCCGGTAAGCGTACCCGATTTTTCGTTGAGCGTAATACGGTGCAGCGCCATTTTACCGCCGGGATGGCGATGTGCGTTGATGGCCGCCGTAAAATGCACATTGCGTGCAAAAGTTTCGTTGAGGAAACGGTTTATGATTTCCGAATAAAAAACCGTTCCGCGGTTATGCCTCAGCGCACTGCCCGGCGAGAATACATACACCTGCCCCGGATTTACGGGCAGTCCGTTCAAACTCACTTCCGCCGTTCCGCGATACACCAGCAGAAGCAAACCGGCATCGCGGAGATAAAGAAACACGCAGCTTCCGGGGAAGCCGTGTACGTCATAAAATCGTCCGCCAAAGCCCGGTGCGGTTTCATCGGCCACCAGCAGCACATCGCCGCTGTGCTGTGCGGCATCGGGCGCAAACAGGTTGCGAATGGCCTGAAAATCGTCTTTGCCTACATTAAATACATCGGCAGCCGTGGTAAGCAGTTCGTTTCGCGAGGCCGATACACCGGCTTCCTGCTGCACAAACTCTTCCAGTCGCGCAAGTACAACAACTTTCTGCTTCTGGTTAAGTGTTTTATTTATTTTCTTGCAAATGGCCAGCGTGCGCACCGAATCTTTCATCGACGTGCGGCGTGTGCCTTCCTCTTCCCCGCTCTGCTCTTTAATAAACGAACGGAAATATTCGAGAAACTCCGGAATACGGTCGTCGCTGATCTGCGATTTTAAAAACCGCTTCACATACAATTCCTGCATACTGCCTGAACCGCCATCCTGATTGGCAATGATGGCAAACAGTTGCATCAGCGCCCGCAATACTTCTTCACTCATGCGCTTTGGCCTGAAATGTTTGGGAAATAATAACCGGGCTTAGTAACCCACGAGTTCGAAACTAATGGTCACCAGTTCCTGATATTCCTCGCCGGCTTCTTTCATGTCGTCGTCGTCCTGGTCGTAATGCCAGAGAATGCGGGCATCGGGCAGTTTATCTTCGGCCAGCATAAAAATATCGAGCAGAATTTTTGAAGAAGCCGTGTTGAAGTATTCGAGTTTCACTTCAATGCTCAGTGCGCCCGAGGCCGAATTATTGAGCCATTCGAGCACAGGCTGGTAAAACAGCGCCACATCTTCGGGCAGCGAACGGCCCGAAATGGCAAGGCGGTTGGCGGCAGGATCAATAACAATTTCGGGAGTATCTTCCTGAGCGGCAATATGAATTTTTTCCATAACAATAGGATCGTTTATTCCTGGGGGCGTTTATTATTATTCTTCGTCTTTTTGAGCGGATATTTCAACCAGTAAGGTATAAAACAGGGTCTGGTCTTCGGCCTCATCAAAGCGGTAAATTAACGAATTTCCCGACTTGCGTGCCATATCAATAAGTCCAAGGCCCGCACCACCCACGTCTGATAATTTGGCAGCCAGCCGCGATTCCTTGTAATACTGCTTCAACCCTTCTTTATCGAAACTGTTTATTTTATCAATTTTGGCGGTGAGTATGCTTTCGGCCTGTTTATGCACCATGTTTCCGGTAATGATTACATAGTTGCCGTTTCGTTTGCCGATCATAAATACCGCCGGGATAAAGCCGTCTTTTCCGGCTTCGGAAACGGTATACTGATGTTTGCAAATGTTTTGCAGACTTTCAATCATTACGTTCACCACTTTCTTGCGCAGGCCGGGATCGAGGTTGTTCATCTCAAAACTTTTCTCGGTGAGGTTAAGCACCGAGCGTGTGATTTCCTGCGAAAACTCACCTTCATAAATCATCAGCAGATTATTGTCAATCATCTGCCGGTAAAAGCTGTGAAGGCCGCCCAAATCGGTGGTGGAGGAAGAGGTTTTTATGTATTGCTCCAGGTTCATGCGTGTGCAGAGGCAATAGTGGTTTTCATGGCAAAGAAGGTAGATGACTGATCTACCGGGCTGAACTCAAACTCTATTTTATGACCCGATTTGCGGGCAATATCAATGAGCCCGGCTTCGGAGTCGATCATTTGCTCGGCGGTGAGGCTTTGCAGCAAATCGGTGTAGAGTTTGCGAAGCTGTTCGGGATTGAGTTCGTTGATGCGCGAAAGATCGTTTTCCAATTCAGGCACTTCGGAGTTCTGAATTACGTTTCCGCTGTAGATGAAATAATCGTTATCGTTTCTTCCCAGCATTACCATAGCCTGCTTTTCGGGAGTAACGGTAGCATCGGGGTGGCTGCAGATATTTTCCAGGCAGCCCATCATAACATTGAAAATCTTTTTGCGGATTCCGGTTTCGGCTCCTTCCTGCACAAGCCGGTTTTCCGACATGGCCAGCATGGCCATGGTAATATCGTGCGAGAAAGGCCCGCGGTAGGCCAGCAGAAACCGGTGCTGCATCATGTGCCGGTGCAGTTGCGGTACAAAAACAAGGTGTTCGTTACCCATAAATTGCCCTGAGAAAGGATGGAGTGTGGTGTGCTAAGGTAATCAGTAGCTGATGCCGATTACTACGACATCATCAATCTGTTTGTTGCTTCCTTTCCACGAATTGAAGGTATTTTCGAGCAAAGCCTTTATTTCGCTCATGGAGGCCGCATTATTATCGTCGAGCACAGCCTTTATTCCCTTGTTGGTAATGCGCTTGTTGCTTTCGCCGCCAAACTGGTCGGTGTAGCCGTCGGAATAAAGCAGGAAACGGTCGCCGCGGGCAAGTGTAAAAGTATGATTGATATACGGCAAGCGATTTTTGTAGTGCATTCCGCCAATGGGGTATTTATCGCCGGCAATGAGTTCTGTTTCGCCGTTGGCCTGGAGCAGCAGCGGGCGGTGCGAGCCGGCAAAAACCAGTTCGCCCGAACCGAGGTGAATACGGCAGAGTGCCGCATCCATGCCATCGCTCGAATTGGCTCCGGGTGCGTCCTGCTTGAGTGTTTTAATAATGCCGTGGTGCAATTGCTCCAGAATCTGCCCCGGCAGTGGGCTTCCGCCGCTGTTTATAATATCGTGCAGCAGCAGGTTGCCAATCATGGAAAGCATGGCACCCGGCACGCCGTGGCCGGTACAGTCAACCGCCGCCACCCAGGCATAATCGCCGTTGCGGAAAAACCAGGGAAAGTCGCCACTGATGGCGTCTTTGGGCTGGTAAATCACAAAACTCTCGGGAAAAGCGGCCCGGAGTTCGTCTTCGCTCACGTTTATGGCCTGCTGAATGCGGCGGGCGTAGTTAATGCTTTCGGCAATGCGGTGGTGCTGGGCTTCCACAAGTTGCTGGGCATCGCGCAAATCGCCCAGGGTTTTGGTAAGCTGCTTTTTCATCTCCCGCTCGCGCCAGGTGGCCGAAACGAGGTGGTTGTTGGTAGTTTCCAGCTCGGCCAGAAAAATGCCCAGCCGCTCGATCTCCTTTTTCTGCGCAGCATTTTCACTGCGAAGCCTTTCGAGCTCTGCCAATCCGTTTTCGGTGTCCTGATCTGGTATCTGTTCAGACATTTCTGCGCAATAGGAAATTCCGGTTCCCGTATCCATCCTTTCAATTTGACCCGTTTTACGTGAAAGCGGGGGAAAAGATGCAATTATGACAAATTGATATTCTGGCTTACAGAGGGGATTGCAAATGTAGGGGAGGTTTTCGGATTTTTTTCACAAGTTGTGAGAAGGGGGGATTTTTTTGGGGTAGGGCCGATTTTTGGGGGAAGGCTTCACGAGCACGGTCAACTATTAATGACTGCGAGTGTTATATACCTTTTTATAATATTTCACAAAAATACTATCACTTGAAGATATACACATATTATTAATTTGACTATAAAAGCATTTTTCGACATCATAACACGGATCAATTCCAACAACAAAATTTCTATTCTTTGTATATTTCGATCTAACAATATTATACACACAAACACCTTTTTTTACCACAAATCCTATATTATTAACCTCCTTAAAAAGAATATTTGTACCGAGATTTTTTAAATCAGGATTCATTGCAACAGAAATAGCAGAACCCGGATTTGATACGTAGAAATAAAAATACAAGACATTGTCGGTTTGTGAAAAATCGACAGAACTTATTTTACAGTTATCAATATTACCGAGGAATGAAAATGAATTGGTTACATTATCAAATGTAAAATTCATATTATCAATCATATAATATTCAATATTATATCCTCCTCCATCCCAATTTCCTATTTCCACAAACGTTTTATTTAATAAAGGGACACTGTGATACGAAAGTACCATTTTACGATTATCAGCATTTATTTGAATCACTTTTGTTTCATCCTGAGTAGTAAAATTATACTTATATATAATTGTTGATATAGTTCCTTCTTCATCTTGTTTGAAATAATACACATCGTCAGAGTCAAATTTTAGCAGGTGCTTATTATGTTGGGAAAGAGGAACCAAACTGAATTTGGGTTGATATACATCAGGTGAAAAAACACATAAGTAAGACTCTTTATTATATTCTGCAGAAAATAAACACCTGTTTGATGAGTTGTCATACAAAATATCACTTAGAACTAACAGAGAGTCAAACACTAACCTTCGATTAATAAATAAACCAGTAAATAAGTTTCGATAATTTAGCGAAACGGTATCATTGTTTATAATGCAAATTCTATTAATTGTAGAATCAAGAATAATTGTATGCTGACCAGGGCATTGATAAGATGACTTCTCAATCTCATTTTTATTACTGGTAATTGAAGACCATGTATCGCCACTATCAGCACTGTTTACGGGTTTGCTGAAACATGAACACAAACCGAAGCAAAGAATCGTAAGATATTTGATTGGAAAGTTCATCGCTTGGGTCAATAAATATGTACTAAATTTTCAATGGGGTATAATTAACATATACTTATTGATATGCAATAATAGCCTTATTTTAGTAGAAATCATTCCGAAATCTCTTTTTCAGATTTTCCCAGACATTTATTGCAATGGGGAACGTCTTTTAGTTGGGAACTCTTGTCAAGGAAAATAATGAAGCCCGAACGAAAAAAATCGTAAGCATATTTTGGGGGAGGTTTTACCAATGAAACATAGTCGATATACTACTTTTCCTGAATAAAACAAGCTATCAGTGCCGGTATATGCTTTACATAAAATCCAAGCCCCTTCATTCACAGTTCAACGAGTAAGAACAGCCGCTTATCGGCACTTTTTCCCCGTCCGAAGAGAAATAAAAAATTTGAAAACCTCCGGGGCTAATTTTACGTAAAAATCCCACAATCAGAAACAGTGTATCAACTCCCGGTTTCCGCTTTCTTTTACTCCATAAAGGCATCAGATATTGGTCTGATAGCTATATTAGCACCCGCAACTGGAAACGGATTGCTGTTTGCCCCCCTGCTGCTTACTGCCAATCAACAGACTTTCAATCCGGTTAATTTTTCATTACCGGAACAAAGCCTGAAAATGCCGGAACTCATTGGTTTCATGGATAAAAAAGTTGCTTATCAATTATGGGGGTAATCATAGCAACAGCCAATCACAAGGGCGGCACAGGCAAATCGACCACGGTACTCAACCTGGGGGCTGCGCTGCGCAACGGACGCAAAAAGGTATTGCTTGCCGATCTTGATCCGCAGGGCAACCTTACCTACATGCTGGGTGTACACGAACTTCCGCTCACCATTACCGATTTCATGACCGGCAAAGCCACGCTCGAGGAAACAGCCTTTGAAGCCTCAAACATGCACATTTTGCCTGCCGACATGAGCCTGGGCGAGCGCGAAAACGAAATTACCGACCTCTTTGCCCTTGCCCGCCAGCTTAAAGCCGTGGCGCATTTGTATGATTATATACTGCTCGACTGCCCGCCCTCGGTAAACCGCTACACGCTGAGCGCGCTGTATGCGGCCGATTTCCTGCTCATTCCCATGCTGCTCGAAGTGCTTTCCATTCAGGGACTTGACCAGATACTGAATGTGGCCGAAAAAATTAAGCGCGAACATAACCACAACCTCCAAATACTGGGTGTGCTGGCCGTAAAAGTGCAGGAACAACGCAGGCTTACCGAAGAAGTGCTTGCCTACATACGCGATAACTATCACGTGCATATTTTCAACAACTACATACGCAGCTGCGTGCGCACCGCCGAGGCTCCCTCGTTTGCGAAAAGTGTAATTGACTACGCACCGGGTTCTACCAGTGCCAAAGATTATATCAGCGTGGCCAAAGAACTGCAACTTCAACTCAGAAAAAATTAACCAAACAATACCATTACAATGGCGCTCGGAAATAACATCCGCAAATCAGCAAACGGTGCTTCTGCTCCTGAAAAAACCGAAAATACTCCTCATACCGAACCGGTTATTACGGTTAATGAAAATATGGAAGCGTTGGTAGCCGAAAACAAAAGGCTCCAGCAGCAGTTTGAACTTATCAATTCAAGCTGCATGTTTTTTGAAATGACTCCCGAAGGCATTTTTACCAGCGCAAACGAAGCATTTGCCAATATTACCGGATACCCGGAGGAAGAACTTACCGGCCGCAGTTTCACCGAGATTTATCATGCCGATATGGGTGTCGATTTTTTTGCCGATATACGCATGACGCTTGAAGAGGGCGAAATTTTCAGTTCGGGAATAAAAATGCGTACCCGCAGCGGCGAAGAAATATGGCTCGAAACCACCATTAAGGCCATTCAGTATGATGCACTTTCCGAAAACCGCTACTTCGCCACTGCCTACAACATTACCGAGTATATGGCCGAAAGCCAGCGCATGGTGGGCCTTTTCAGCGCCATCAATGCCTCGTACTCGTATGCCGAATTTGATACCGATGCCAGCATTCTCCACGCCAACGAAAATTTCATGCAGCTTATGGGCTATGATATTTTCGAACTGGCAGGCAAGAAACACAGCATTTTTGTAAAACCCGAAGTGGCCGCCAGCGATGCCTACCGCGAACTCTGGGATAAGCTCCGCGCCGGCGAAACACTGCAGGGACAAACTTCGCGCATTACCAAAAGCGGCGAGGAAGTATGGCTCAACTCCACCACCAGTTCCATTAAAGACGATCAGGGCAAAGTAATGAAGATCTTCAACTTTGCCACCGACATTACCCCGCAGAAACGCGAAGAACTGGCCGTAAAAGCCGCCGCCGAAGAGGCAGGACGCGTAATTAACCGCATGGCCGAAGGCGATCTCTCACAGCGTTTCTCGATTGAGGCCGAAGGCGAAATGCGCAAAATGGGCGAATCGCTTAACCACGCTCTCGAAAACGTATCGAACCTCATCACCAACATTTCGCAGGTGGCCTCGCTCATTGCTTCTTCGGCCGAAGAACTGCTTACCAAAGGCGAGCAGATGATGACCACCACCAGCGAAGTGGCCACCGCCATTCAGCAAATGGCCGAAGGCGCACAGCAGCAGGCCGAACAAACCGACGAGTCGAGCAAGCTTATTGACGATGTCCTCAAATCGGCCAACGACATGGGCAAAAAGGCCGAAACCATTCATAAAATGGCCGAAAACGGACAGAAAGATGCTGCCGAAGGACTTAACACTATTCGCAATGTGGTGGAAAATATGAGCGGCATTCAGACCGCCGCACAGACCACTTCAAAATCCATTGAAGTACTGTCTGAACGTTCGGAAGAAATTGCCCGCACACTGAGCATCATTACCGATATTGCCTCGCAAACCAACCTGCTTGCGCTGAACGCCGCCATTGAAGCAGCCCGCGCAGGCGACGCCGGACGAGGCTTTGCCGTGGTGGCCGAAGAAATCCGCAAGCTGGCCGAAGACTCCAGAAAATCGGCAGTGGATATTGAAAAGGTAATCCGCGAAGTACACAAAGACGTAAACTCGGCCGGTAAATCGATCGACCTCATGCAGGTGAGCGTGAAGCAGGGCACCACCGCCTCACGCGAAGCCGAACTCGTGTTCCAGAACATCGAACGCTTCAGCAACAACTCGCTCGGCAACTCGAAAGACATTCTCGATGCCACCGAAAAACAGCGCGAGTCAATTGCCAACACCGTGCGCAACATCGAGAAAATTGTAGTGGTGGCCGAAGAAACCGCCTCGGGCACCGAAGAAATTGCAGCCTCGTCGAAAGAAATAAGCCTCGGCATGAACGAAGTAACCGCCACCAGCCGCGACCTGGCCGAAGTGGCCAACCAGCTTCAGCTTGAGCTCAATAAATTTTCTCTCTGATCCAACCACTGAATCATGACAAGCCATTCAAACGAATACACGCTTGACGATGTGAAGAAAGAAGCGGCCGGCGAAGTGCAGCAAAAAGCCAACACCTCGCGCCGCATACAGCTCATTGTATTCAGGCTCGGCACCGAAGAGTATGCCATTACCATCGACCAGATTAAGGAAGTGGTGCATACCCCGCGCATTGCCCGTATGCCGCACCTGCCCGAATATATTGTGGGCGTGGCCAATGTGCGCGGAAATATTGTGGCCCTGATCGATCTTGAAAAAAAATTCAACATCGCTCCGCACGACACAAAAACCGCCACACAGGCATACACACTCGTGGTGGAAAGCAACGAACTCAAAGCAGGCATTCAGGTAAAAGAAGTGCCCAACACGTTGAGTGTGTATGAAAACGAAATTGACAACGCCACCGGATTCCTGCAATACAGCTCGCTCGATGCGGGAAGCATTACAGGCATTGTAAAATCGGGCCGCCGCATGATTATTCTGCTCGATATCATCAAACTCATTACCAGCGGAAATATCGAACAACACACTACTGAAACGCTTACTCAAAATTAATCACATGTCTAAAACAGTTCTTATCGTTGATGATTCGCTGTATATGCGCACCATGATCAGTGAAGCACTTACAGCAGCCGGTTATAATGTAACCGGACAGGCCGCCAATGGCGAATCGGCAATTGATATGGCTCTTGAACTCGATCCTGATCTGATTACACTCGACAATATTCTGCCCGATATGATTGGTACGGATATTCTTAAAGTACTCAAGCAGGACGAAAATATCCGGGCACAGGTAATCATGATCAGTGCCGTGGGACAGGAATCGGTTATACAGGAAGGCATGACATTGGGCGCCGCCGATTATATCGTGAAGCCCTTTACTTCCGAAAGCCTTGTAACTGCCGTAAACAAAGTAATGGAGGCCTGAGCCTTCTTACAGCCCCGCCCTGCCTGTGAAAAAAAACGCCAACATACGCGTACTCATTGTCGATGATTCGGTGCTGATGCGTATTCTCATCAAGGACATCCTTGCAGAAGACGCGTCGATGGAAGTGGTGGGTATTGCCCGCAACGGAAAGGAAGCATTAGAAATGTGCCACACACTCGATCCCGATGTGGTGCTTATGGATATTACCATGGGCGAATTTGACGGTGTGTATGGTGTGCGTGAAATAATGAAAGAAGTGCCGCGCCCCATCATTATTCTCAGTGCCATTGGCAATACCGATATGGGCCCGGTAATGGATGCGCTTAGCGCAGGTGCGGTTGATTTCCTCAACAAACCCGCGCAGGACAGCACCGGCCTGCACAAAGTGGGCGGCGAACTCATTCAGAAAATACACGATGCGGCTTCCATTGGTCAGGTGAAAGTGCAGCCCGTGGTGAAAAAGGTGAATGTAAACCCGCACACGTTTACCGACGAAGCCGGATACGATGTAATTGTCATCGGTGCTTCTACCGGCGGCCCTACTGCGGTGGAAATGGTGCTCTCCAACCTGCCCGGCAACCTTAACGTGCCGGTGGTGGTGGTACAGCACATGCCCTCACATTTTATCCCTTCGTTTGTGGCCCGCCTTAATACCATTACTCCGCTTGAAGTGGTGGTGGGGCGCAAAGGCGATGTGGTGAGTGCCGGAAAAATTGTGGTAGCTCCGGGCAACCGCAATATGATATTGGAGCGCAACGAACAGCATGAACTGGTGGTGGACTTTACCACCGAAAAGTTCAGGGAATACAACCATCCATCGGTATCGGCAGTCATGCTTTCGGCGGCGGCCACCTGCGGCGCGCGGTGCATTGGTGTGATACTTACCGGCATGGGCAAAGACGGTTCGCAGGGAATGCGGGCCATAAAACAGGCGGGCGGATATACCGTTGCACAACACAAAGACACCTGCGTGGTTTATGGTATGCCACGCGCGGCTGTTGAAGACGGTAGTGTAAACGCCATAGTGCCGCTGGCCGAAATCGGCGGCTTTGTGGTGAGCTGTTTATCATAATTGAGCCAAATGGGAAAAGAAGAAGAATATAAAGAACTCTTTCTGGCCGAAGCACAGGAAAACTACGAGGAACTCAATCAGCTTTTCACCAGGCTCGAAAAAGATCCCGCAGCCCGTCAGGTTATCGAAGCCATTTTCCGCATCATTCATACCCTCAAGGGAAATGCAATGGGCATGGGCTTTCAGGATATTGCCAGCCTGAGCCATGTAATTGAAGATATTTTCAACGAAGTAAAATTGGGCCGCCTTGTGCTCGATACGGCTTTTTTCAGCCACCTGTTTAAAGCCATTGATGTGCTGGGCCGTTTGATAATGGCGCAGAAAACCGGCGAAACCGTAGCCTACAAAGGCATACGCACCAAACTGGAAGTGGCACTGCGAAACGCCCGCCAGCAAAACCCCGAAACACCTGCACAAGACAATACTCCGCTTCACACTCCCGAAACCCCCACGGCACAAACAGTTGAAACACCGCTTGCCGAAGCCGCAGATATTACCGAAAACGACACCCCCGAAGACGACCTGCTGACCGGCCACCAGCTTACACTTTCAGATACCGTTCAGGTGCCCGTGCGCAAACTCGATCACCTGCTCAATATCATTGGCGAACTCATTATCGAGCGCGATACGCTGCTTACACAAAACATTCGTCGCGGCTTTCCGGCCAGCGATATAAACCGCCTCAACCGCATCACGTCTGATTTACAGTTTGGCGTAATGGACATACGCATGGTGCAGGTGGGTTTTCTGTTCAGCAAATTTCACCGCATCATGCGCGATGTGGCTGCGCTGGAAGAAAAGAAAACAGAACTCATACTCGAAGGCACCGAAATAGAAATAGACCGCAACATCCTGCGCATCATGAGCGACTCGCTCGTACACCTGATACGCAATGCGGTGAGCCACGGCATAGAAAAACCCGAAGAGCGTTTGCGCAAAGGCAAAGCGGCGGCGGGCACGGTAAGGCTTTCGGCACGGTCGGAAAAAGACACGGTGTTTATTGATGTAACCGACGACGGAAACGGCATTGATGCCCACGCGATTAAGCGCAAAGCCCTGGAAAAAGGACTTATCTCGGCCGAGTATGCAAAGATTATGACCGAAGACGAGGCACTGTCCTGCATTTTCCTTTCGGGCTTTTCGAATGCCGAGAAAGTAACTTCGGTATCGGGGCGCGGCATTGGCATGGACGTGGTGAAACGTTCGGTTGAATCTATTGGCGGCACGGTTACACTTACCACCGAGCCGGGCAAAGGATCGCGTTTCACCCTCTCGCTGCCTTCGTCGATGGCCGTGAAAGGTGCGTTGCTGTTTGAAATTCAGGAGCAGGCTTATGCCATTGCCCTTTCGCATACCGAAGCCGTGGTGGCGGTTGATCCTGCTTCTTTCCACAAAGTGGGCGCAGGTTTGGTTACCACTTACCTCGACAAAACCATCGGCGTATTTCACCTTGGCGATATTTTCGATGGCCACTCACAAATCGCCCGCAAATACGAGCCGGGGAAGAAAGTAGAAATGATTGTGGTTTCGTACCACAACCGCTACGCGGGTTTTGTGGTGGATAAACTCATGCAGCAGAAGGAAATTGTGGAAAAAACCCTTTCCAAACCGGTTGACCACGTTACGCTTTTCAGCGGGGCCACCATTCTGGGCAGCGGCGATGTGTGCCTGGTGCTCAATATTGCCGGAATTCTTTCGGGAATTTTCAAAGAGATGAACTATCAGCGTGCACTTCACGTATAAAAACACAATGAGCCACGAAATTCCATCAGCCGTGTTTGATACGGCTTCGGGTATAATCCGCACCGGCATGAACAAAGCCGCCGAAACACTTTCTTTTTTCATGAAAGTGCCCGTAGGCCTGGCTTCCGATCTTATTCCGCTGGGCACCGAATTTGATGCCCGTCAGCTTCAGGTGCGCGAAGGCAACAACACCGTGATGCTTACCACCGAAATTATTGGCGATATTCCCGGTATTTGTTTTCTGCTTTTTACCGAAGAAGAAACCTCAGAGCTTGCGGTAGCCACTTTCCCGGCCTCCATGCTGAAAGACCCTGCCGCAGCGTCCGAAATGACTCATGCCCTGCTGCTTGAGGTGGACAATATCATCTCGGCATCGGTGGTTACACAATTTGCCAATATGCTCAAATGCCGTATGCATGGCGGTGTTCCCAAGCATCAGGAAATTGCAAACAGCGAACTTCCCCACACTGTGGGCCTGCTCATCCGCGAGCGTGCATGCGTAATTAACTTCAACACCAGTTTTGTAATTGACGGCAAAAATTTCCGCCCGCAGTTTATCTGGGCCATGGATGCCGCATTCCTCGACTTCATCCGCAAATACACCGAAAACGTAGCCTGATAGTGACCCTGCAAGTGCCCCCAATGGCTCCGCTTACGGCTGATAAAATTAGCGACGAAGAACTCGATTCGTTTACCACTGCCGTAAAAGCACGCTTCGGTATCGACTTTACCAATTACGAACGCAAATCGCTTAAACGCGGCATTGTTCGCCTCATCAGCAAGCAAAAGCTGGGCAATATGGTGGAACTATGGACCGCATTTCTTCGTAACCGCGAAATGCTGGTATTGTATATCGACGAACTGCTGGTAAACCTTACCGAACTCTTCCGCAACCCCGAAGCCTGGCAGAAAATAAAGTACCATGTAATGCCGCAATTTGCCTCGCGGCCTTCGCTTCATATCTGGCACGCAGGCTGCTCCACGGGCGAAGAAATTTACTCCATGACCATTCTGCTTCAGCAACTCAACCTGCTCGAAGTAACCCGCCTCACCGCCACCGATCTTTCCGAAAAAGCACTCGCCGAAGCCCGACAGGCCACGTATCCTAAAATTCTCTGGGAACGCTACAAAAATCTTCTGCTCAGCTACGATCCGCTGCTGGGCATCCGCCTCGATCAGTTTTTTGAAGTGGATAAAAAATCATTCAGCATTCTTCCCGCACTCACACAAAACATCAACTGGCAAAAACACAATCTTGTGCAGGATGAACATTACACCGATTGCGATCTGGTGTTTTGCCGCAACGTAATGATCTACTTCGACGAAGCACTGAAAATGCGTGTGCTCCGTAAGTTTCACGCTGCACTGCGCCCCGGAGGTTTCCTCATTATCGGTTATTACGATATGCTGCCCGAAGAAAGCAAAATGCTGTTCAAGCCCTACGATCTCAACACCAAGATTTATCAGAAAATCTGATTACCATTAAAATATTACCAAACAAAAAGGCTGCTTAACCTGAGTTAAGCAGCCTTTTTGTTATTCCTGAAAAAAACTTACTTGAGCAGCACCAGTGCCTTGTTGTAAGCCTCCTGCACGGTGGAGGTAACCACACTTCCGCGAAGTTCTTTAATTACCAGCGTAAGGCTTTTGTACAGCATTTTCATCATAATACCATTAATCACAATGAACTCTCCCTTTAGTCGTCCTTCATAACGGGTTCTCATTTCTACCATACGCTCGTTAAAACGACGGCTTACTTCAACCGAAGGCATTTTAGGATTTTCAGCAGGTAATACCACTGTTACAAAAGAACCGCTTCGGGCATCTACAATTTTATACAAATCATCGTAGAAGTTGTCAATATCCGATACAGTAACTTCAATCTTTGAGTCGAATTTGACGCCGATTATCGGCCAGTCTTTGGTAATGATTTCTGAGTACGGCATAATTTGGGTTTTTGGGTCTTTATTTATTGATTAAACGATTCAGGCAGCATGGCGGGACAATGCTTCGCGGGCTTTGGAGATGGCTTCGGCAAGCGAGGCTGTGGCCACGGTTTGTTTGAGTGTGCTCACCACAACCGAGGCGGCTTTGAAGAAAATGCGCGACATTAAACCGTTGAGCACGATGTACTCGGCCACCAGACGATCATTGTATTTCTCTTTCAGGTGCTGAATACCTTCGTTCATTACTTTATTCAGTTCGCCTGAGGTTGATTTGGGGCTTTCGTCGAGCACCGTAATGGCTGCAAAACGGCCTGTGGTACGGTTAAACATGGCTTCCAGGTCGTTGAAATACGCACCGGTATCGGCCATCGAAAATTTATGCGTGTCAAATTCAACTACCACAATCGGGTAGTCTTTGTCGTTAATCTTGTAATTGGGCATAAAAGGGTGGATCTTGGTTATTTTATCTTGGGGAAATACTTACTACACCTGCGGAACAGCGGCTTTGACAAGCACCTGGTTTCCTTTGTTGTAAGCCTCCTGCAGCGACTCGGTAACGATGGTATCTTTCATTGATTTGATTACGATCGATGCCGATTTGTAGGCCAGTTTGGCAAGGAGTCCGCTAATCACAATGTACTCGGCTTTGAGGCGGTCTTTGTGTCTTTCGCGCATGGCAATCATTTTCTCGTTAATGAGTTTGTTCACATCGGCCGGCGGCGATTTGGGGTTTTCGTTGGGCAGGGTAATTACCACAAACGGGCCGCTGTGGCGGGCCAGCACTTCGTCGAGATTGCGGAAATGCGGTTCCACGTCGGCAAGCTGCAGCTTTTGTGTATCGATCTGGGTAACAAGAATGGGATAATCCTTGTCGATAATTTTGAAGGCACTCATTGGTTTATCTGGTTGTGGTTGGTTCAGACTTATGTTGTTTTACCGCCAGCAAACCCTTTTGCATGGCTTCGGGCAGCGAAGAGGTTACAATGGTATCTCTGAGCGGTTTGATGAGAATTGCCGAGGCTTTGTACACCATGCGGGCAGCCAGTCCGCTAAGTACAATATATTCGGCAGCGGTGCGGTGACCGTGTTTCTGGCGCAGCACCAATAGTTTTTCGTTGAGCGCCTTGTTCACCTCGGCCGGCAACGATTTGGGATTTTCGTCCACCACCGTAATGTAAGCTACCGAGCCCTGGGTGCGTGAAATAACCGCTTCCAGTTCGTTCATATATGGCTCCACATCTTTCATGGTAAAAAGCTGCGTATTAAACTGAGCCACAATTAGCGGATAGTCTTTGTCGATGATTTTAAATGCGCTCATTTCTGTTTTCAAACAGGTTAATCAATTTCCACAAAAAACCGGATAATGGTTTTTCGTGATACAGATCAAAAAAACAGAGGCAGGGGACTCGTGTTAGAATTTGTTTTTACTGGGATAAAAACAAATTTGTGCTTTTTACGCGCACAAAGCCGAAGGGTTTCAAAAAGCGACTGCTAATTGAAACCTGTTTTTTACGAAAAAATAAGTTATAAGCTAAGCGCGGGTAACAGATAATCAATTCTCCTCGCGCACCGAAATTTTGCCGTGTTCCACTTTCACCACCACCACGTTTTTTTGCACATCAATAAACTGTCCGGTAAATGAATGCACTTCTACAAAATGTCCGTTAATGCTTGCCTTACCAGCCGGAGCCAGCCTCGAAGCGGTGGTTCCTTTATCGCCCACGGCCACCGGTGTTTCGTCGAGCGTGTTCATGCGTCCTTTGAGTTCGGTTTGCAGCGTGAGACGTTTCCATACTCCGGTTTTAAACAGCAGCCAGAACATGAGTCCGTCGAGCACAATTGTGCCGCCCATCACAGCCAGTCCGGTGCTGTTTCCGTAGTAATGAAAACTTGTCCACACCCCGGCCACCTGCAGCAAAAAGCCTATGATGCCGGCAATGAGTCCGGGAAGAAAAAGGAATTCGAGCACCAGCAGAAAGCCGCCAAGTACAATGAGAAAAACAATGGCTGCAATAATCATCGTGCGGCTTTATGAGTGTTTATTGTCCGGCCGGAGCTTTGGTGCTGGCTGCGCCGGTGTAGTATTTCTGTGCGGTGGGCAGAAATGCCTTGATGTCTTTGATGCGCTGTTCGCTGCTGGGGTGTGTGCTCAGAAACTGCGGCGGGCCCTGGCCGGTGGCTTTGGCCATGCGTTCCCAGAAACCGACTGCTTCTGTGGGATTGTAACCGGCCATAGCCATAAAACAGAGACCGATTTTGTCGGCTTCGGTTTCGTGTTTGCGCGAGTATGCCAGCGCGCCAAGTGTAGCGCCTACGCCATATACCTGCTGGAAAATCTGTTGTGTTTGTTCGGGTTTCTGGCTCAGGGCCACCGAAAGCGCCATGCCGCCAAGCTGTATCGAAAGCTGCTGGCTCATACGTTCGTTGCCATGCCGGGCAAGGGCGTGAGCCACTTCGTGACCCATTACCACGGCCAAGCCGGCTTCGTCTTTGGTTACAGGCAAAATGCCGGTGTACACCATTACTTTGCCGCCGGGCATACACCAGGCATTAATGGTTTTGGGGTCGTTTACCACGTTAAACTCCCATTTGTAACCGGCCACACGTTTCAGGTTTTTGTGTTTGGCGAGGAAGGAATTAATACTGGCCTGAAGTTTTGAACCTACTTTGCGCACTAAAATTACATTGGCATCGGAAGCCGGTGCTATGGGATTTTTGCTCACAAAACCCTGGTACTCTGTAACCGACATGCCGATAAGTGTACTTTCGGGCAAAAGGTTAAACTGGCGGCGCTTGGTAATGGGAACGCGTGTACACGACCACGCAAAAAGCAGCGAAATAGCAAAAAAGCCGAGGGCGATACGTTTCATAAGGAATGCTGTACTGGTGAATGTATTTCTGATCTTCGGGCGAATAATATATTAAACGCTGCGAAAAGCAGTTACATTGTATGAAAGGAAGCTACACGGGCCGAAGACTCAAGCCCGCGTACCTGATTACTCAATTTTGGCCGAGAGTCCGCGTTCGAGCAGTGCCTCGCACATGGGTTTAAGTTCGCGCGAAGAGCCGCGTTTTACGCCACACTTGCCGGTAAAATGCACCAGATGCGCACATTGTTCGGCCTGAATAATATCGTGGCGGCATACTTTCACAAGCGAGTCAATAACCCAGTCGAAGGTATTTACATCGTCGTTGTACAAAATCAGGTCGTGCAATTCCTTCACTTGCTCATCGAGGAGAAGGACATCGTCCTGTTCGGTTTCGGGTGAAAAAACGGCGTTGAATGGTTTCATGCGCCAAAGGTACGAAGTTTTGGCCGTGAAACCAGCGCCGTTAACCTTATCAAAACATGAAATTGCAGCAGCCATTTCCCGTTATCTTTGCGCCATGTCCACCCAGCGCGAACTCTTCCTTACCCATGTGGCACAAACCAGTCCGGCCCCGCTGGCGCTCGAAATTGAGCGGGCCGAGGGCGTTTACCTTTACGACAGTTCGGGAAAACGCTATACCGACCTTATTGCCGGCATTTCGGTGAGCAATGTGGGGCACCGTCACCCGCACGTACTGGCCGCCATACATACACAGCTCGACAAATACCTGCACCTGCTGGTATATGGCGAGTATGTGCAAACCCCGCAGGTAAAGTTGGCTCAAAAACTGGCTACGCTCCTGCCCCATCCGCTCAACTCCACTTACTTCGTAAACTCGGGAGCCGAAGCCATTGACGGTGCGCTGAAATTGGCCAAACGCCTCACCGGCCGCAGCCAGCTTATCTCATTCCGCCACGCCTACCACGGCAGCACCCACGCCGCGCTGAGCATTATGGGCAGCGAAACATTCAAAACCGCTTACCGTCCGCTCCTGCCCGATACAATGCTGCTCGATTACAACGATTTCGGCCAGCTTGCACACATTACCACACGCACCGCCGCCGTAGTCATAGAAGCCGTACAGGGTGAAGCTGGCGCAGTAACTCCCGCGCCCGGTTTTCTCGAAGCAGTACGCGCACGCTGCACCGAAACCGGCACCCTGCTCATTTTCGACGAAATACAAACCGGCCTGGGCCGCACCGGAAAAATGTTTGCACTGGAACACAGCGGCATTGTACCCGATATTCTTTGCTTAGCCAAAGGCCTTGGCGGCGGACTGCCCATAGGCGTGTTCATTTCCTCGCAGCCAAACATGCAGGCATTTACCGAAAAACCTGTGCTGGGCCACATCACCACATTTGGCGGAAACGCCGTGTGCTGCGCTGCCGCATTGGCCGTAATTGAAACCATAGAAAACGAAAACCTATTGGCCGGTGTGGCCGCACGCGAAGCCATTGTGCGCGAAACGCTGGTGCATCCGCTCATCAGGCAAATACGCGGAAAAGGTTTGCTGCTGGCTGTAGAACTCAGTGATTTTACATTTACCAAAGCCGTAATTGACGAAGCCATTTCAAACGGCGTAATCACCGACTGGTTTTTGTTTTGCGACAATGCCCTGCGCATAGCCCCGCCGCTGAATATTGATACAGAGGAATTGCGGCGCTGCTGCGAAATTATTTTGCAGGCCATCGAAAAGTTGGGTAATGCAACCGCCTGAAACCTCAGTATGTCCCCACCGAAAGCATAACCAGCGTACACGCCTCCACCGGCTCAATGCCCTGCGCTATTGCCCATTGGTGAATATTCTCGTTTTCCGTTCCCGGATTTAAAATTAACCGCCTGGGTTTGAGCGAAGCAATGTAATCGAGCCACGGAGGCTGATTGGCGGGGCCTACATACAACGAAACAGTATGTACGTCTTTCACCTCCGGGCGATCGGCATGGATTTTTATTCCTTCAATTTCCCCTTCGCGAAGTCCTACTGCCACCACTTCATGGTTGTGTTTGTGCAGCATACGCACGGCGCGGTGGCTGTAGCGTTCGGGATTGTCGGAAGCGCCAATGACAACGGTTTTGAGGCTGCTCATGATTCGGTGTAGTTAAGGTCTTTGCCGTAAGTTTCTTCGAGCTTCCACAAGGCGGTGAAAGCCAGTGCAAAGGTAATTACTCCGGTAATAATGGCCGCAGTTACATTGCTCCACCCGAGACTAAATGTGAGTCCGGTGCCGAAAAACTGAAACAGGAAGGTAAGCAGCACAGTGCCGCCGCGTACAAAATTGGGTGCGGTAGTGGTAACGGTAGAGCGGATATTAGTACCAAACAATTCGGAAGCCGCCGACATAAATACGGCCCAGAAACCGGTGGCAAAACCAATAACACCACAAACAATGTAAAACATGGTTTGCGACTTTGCAGCAACGAAGAAATAAAGCATTACGCACAATACGGTAAGGAGCAGGAAAACGGTAAGTGCTTTTTTCCTGCTTCGCAATACCTGACTGAGCCATCCGCTGGCCACATCGCCAATGGTAATGCCGATGTAGGCGTATTTTATGGCTTCGCGTGGCACGGGAAGCTGGTTTTCGGGCATGCCCATGGCGCGGCCCATTTCGGGGCAGAGAGTGATGAGGATGCCCATTACATACCAAACCGGAAGTGCCACGAGTATTACATTGAAATATTTGCCAAGTTGTTTCCAGCTTCGGAAAAGCATGAGGAAGTCGCCGCGTTTTACATCTTGCGCCTTCAGTTCGGAAAACATGCCCGATTCGTACACGCCTATACGCAACAGCAAAAGCAGCAAACCCATGCCGCCGCCAATGTAGTACGACCAGCGCCAGTTGTCGATAAACTCGCCCACATAGCCTGCCACCACGGCGCCACAGAGGCCTACGGAGGCTACGATCATGGTTCCCCAGCCGCGGTTTTCCTTGCTCATGCTTTCGCTTACCAGGGTAATTCCTGCGCCCAGTTCGCCTGCAAGTCCGAAACCGGAAACGAAACGAAGCAGGGCGTAGGTGGAAGTATCTTCTACCATTCCGTTGAGGATATTGGCTACCGAGTAGGTGATGATTGAGCCGAAGAGTACGGAAAGTCTTCCTTTTTTATCGCCGATGATTCCCCAGGCGATACCGCCTACGAGCATACCGATCATCTGGATATTGAGCAGGGAGATGCCGGTATTTTTTACGGCGGTTTTCAGGGCTTCGCCCTGAAGTGATTTGCCGAGGATATCGTTGAGGCTGTTGGTGCGCTCCATACCGAAGAGCACCAGGTCGTAGATGTCCACAAAGTAGCCTAGAGCGGCTACCAGTACGAGCATTCCTACGCGGCGGTTTTTTAGTTCGTGGAGCATAGTTGGGTGTGAGGGAGGTGGTATGGGGTGTGATGCGGGATGTTGGCTGCGGGCGAGTGGGCCAGCGGGGTGGCTTGGGTGTGATGCAGGATGTTGGCCATAGGCAGTGGGGCTGGCTGAGGGGCTGAGGCATGATGCCAGCTGGTGGCCGTAGGCAGTGGGACTGACTGGTGGGCTGGGGCGCGATGCGGGCTGGTGGCCGCAGGCAGTGGGACTGGCTGGTGGGCTGGGGCGCGATGCCAGCTGGTGGCCGCTGGCTCGTGGGCTGGGGCGCGATGCCAGCGGGTGGCCGCGGACTGTGGGACTGGCTGGTGGGCTGAGGCATGATGCCAGCTGGTGGCCGTAGGCACTGGGACTGGCTGGTGGGCTGAGGTATGATGCCAGCGGGTGGCCGCAGGCTCGTGGGCTGGCTCGTGGGCTGGCTCGTGGGCTGGGGCGCGATGCCTCGCGCCCTTACGGGAATCTGTGGGGATTCCCGTTGGGGTGCGACGCATCACACCCCGCACATGCGTGGTGCGGGGTGCGATGGTCTTATGCCTGGTGAGTGGTGAGATAGTCATTTGCGAGACGCGGTGAGCGCCAGTCTCATGCGTGGGCGTGAAGCCGGGGGTGCGGGCAGGTGATCGTGGGCTGGTGGGCTGGCTGGTGGGCTTGGGCGCGATGCCTCGCGCGCTTACGGGAATCTATGGGGATTCCCGTTGGGGTGCGAGGCATCGCACCCGGTACCATGCCTACTTTGCAGGCGGATTAGGATTGTTTTTATTAGGATTGGCTATACTCTGACGCATATCCGTATCGGCCTGTACGTTCTGGAGTTTGTAGTAGTCCATTACGCCGAGGTTTCCGCTGCGGAAAGCATCGGCTATGGCCATTGGAATCTGAGCTTCGGCTTCGATTACTTTGGCGCGGGCTTCCTGGGCTTTGGCTTTGTTTTCCTGTTCGAGGGCTACGGCGAGGCTTCGGCGTTCTTCGGCTTTGGCCTGGGCTATGTTTTTATCGGCGTTGGCCTGGGCCATTTGAAGTTCGGCACCGATGTTTTTGCCTACGTCCACGTCGGCAATGTCGATGGAAAGAATTTCGAACGCGGTGCCCGAATCGAGTCCTTTGGAAAGCACGAGTTTGGAAATGGAGTCGGGATTTTCGAGTACAAGTTTATGGCTCGCGGCCGAGCCGATGGAAGTAACAATGCCTTCGCCCACGCGGGCCAGAATGGTTTCTTCGCCGGCGCCGCCCACAAGCTGGCGGATGTTGGCACGAACGGTTACCCGTGCTTTAGCCACCAGCTGAATGCCGTCTTTGGCCACTGCAGCCACCGGAGGTACATCTATCACTTTCGGGTTTACCGACATTTGCACGGCCAGAAATACATCGCGGCCGGCAAGATCAATGGCGGTAGCCGATTTGAAGTCGAGCGGAATATTGGCCTTATCGGCGGAGATGAGCGCATTTACCACCGACTGCACATGACCGCCCGCCAGAAAGTGCGCTTCGAGCTCGTCGCGTGTAAGTTTCAGTCCGGCTTTATGCGTATTAATCATCGCGTTTACAATCATGCTGGGCGGCACTTTGCGTATGCGCATGGCGATAAGCTGAATGATGGGAACCCTTACGCCCGAAAGCAGTGCCGAAAACCAGAGCCCTAGCGGTACCAGGTAGAAGAAAAAAATGAGCAGGATAAAGGCCGCAGCCGCGCCTATGAGGTATAAGGTGTTTTGGTTCATGTGTGTGTAGTAATGATGGATGCTGTTTCGAAGGTAGGGAAATTTTTGAAGGTGCTTCTTCTCCCCTATCTTTGAATTAAGAGACTCTTCATTTATACCATATACTAAGCTTATTTTATGAACACCAGCATAGAAGATTATTTCACCGACGGCTGCGGCCGCTGCCCGCTGGGCGGAACGCCCGGGTGCAAGGTGCGTACATGGTCGGGCGAACTGCGCGCCCTGAGAAACATTGTGCTTTCGTGCGGACTTACCGAAGAAGTGAAATGGGGCGTACCCTGTTACACCTTCCAGAAAAATAACATTCTGATTATTGGTGCATTTAAAGAAAACTGCACCCTGAGTTTTTTCAAAGGTGCTTTACTGAGCGATACCGAAAACATCCTGCAAAAACCCGGCGAAGAATCGCAGGCAGGAAGGGTGATACGTTTTACCAGCGTGAAACAGATTACCACCCTCGAAACCGTGCTGAGGGCCTATATTTTCGAAGCCGTTGAAGTGGAAAAGGCCGGACTGAAAGTAAAATACAAGAGTACATCGGAGTATGCGGTGCCCGAAGAATTTCAGCGCCGCTTAGATGCTGATAAGGCACTGAAAAAAGCTTTTGAGGCATTAACTCCCGGCCGCCAGCGTGGTTTTCTGCTGCATTTTTCGCAGGCCAAACAGGTGAAAACCCGCGAAGCACGTATTGATAAATGTATTCCGATGATTATGCGCGGAATTGGCATGGGCGACAATTACCGCTGAGTTAGCTAAACGACCGTAGTGCGCAGCGCATTCAACTCTTCGAGCGACTTATCGCGGTGATGCAGATACACCTCGCGGTGAAAGCCGTCGAGTTTGCCGAGCAGGTGTACAAGCTGGTATTTCTCTTCTTCAGTCAGTTTGCCGGTAACCAAACCCGATACTTCTTTCATTCTTCCGGCCACGGCAAACATTACCTCGCGGCCTGTGGCAGTGTGTCTTACAAGGGTGCTGCGGCGGTCGGCGGTGTCGCTGAGTTCTTCGAGCAGACCCAGACGTACCATGCGGCGTATGATTTCGAGGCCCGACGTTTTTTCGTGGGCGTTGCGGTGAATGAGTTCGGTTTTCGACATGCCGGGGCTGCCGGTGAGTGCGGCCAGGTAGGTAAACTCGTCGAGCGATTGCAGCGGCGTTCCGGCCAATGCTTTTTTGCTGTACAGCTTGGCATAACGCTGCATAAAGCCTACCAGCGCAGTAAGCTGGTTATCGAGTTGCAGGAAATCATCCCACATGGCTTTCTCCGGCCCTGCCCCATCGGGCTTTTGAGGCGTTACATGACGCAGGCGGTTCTGATTGACTAACCAGCCTGTAAAACCGGCCAGGTCTTCCGCTTCCGGCGCCGACTGCTGGTACAGATCGAGCTCATGCAGCAACTCTTCGAGCAAACGATAGCGGTGAGAAAGCGTGTTCATGGTTTTTCGGATTACATACAATGAACATCGTGAAGATTAAAAAGTTCAAAAACCTGCTAAAAAAATATTTTTAGCACAAAACCGAACAATCTTCGCGCCACGATGTTTTGAATACGATTAAACCAGTACAACGAATGACACCTGCTTACTCTCTCCGCAGTATTCTTTCTCTTTTATCGCTGCTTTGCTTTACCGCGCTTACCGCCCAAAACGGTGTGCTGCGCGGCCGCGTAACCGATGCAGCCACCAACGAACCGGTACTTTTTGCCATTGTGAGCCTTCAAAACACCAGCAAAGGCACCACTACCGACACGGCGGGCCGTTTCGAGTTCCGAAATCTTGAAGCGGGCTTATATAACGTGCAGGTGAATTTGCTGGGCTACAAACCCAAAATTGAGTTTGAGGTGCTTGTGACCAACATCAAACCCACCGAAATAGAAATCAGCCTCGAATCGGATGCCCGCAATGCCGATACGGTAACCATTACCGCCTCGCCCTTTGCCAAAACGCTGGAAAGTCCGGTTTCGCTGCGCAGCATTGGCACTGCCGAAATTGAGCGTACACCCGGCGGCAACCGCGATATTTCAAGAACCATTCAATCGCTTCCAGGTGTGGCCTCGCCACCATCGTTCCGCAACGATATTATCATTCGCGGCGGAGCGCCCAACGAAAACCGTTTTTTCCTTGATGGGATTGAAATTCCCAACATCAACCACTTTGCCACACAGGGCTCGTCGGGTGGGCCGGTAGGTTTGCTCAATGTGAATTATATACGTGAAGTGGATTTTTACTCGGGTGCTTTTCCGGCCACGCGGGGCAATGCGCTGAGTTCGGTTTTCGATTTCAAGATGAAAGACGGAAACACCGAGCGCATCATTACCACCGGCACATTGGGTTCGAGCGATGTGGGTATAACATTCGACGGGCCGATTGGAAAAAACACCACCTACATTCTTTCGGCGCGCCGCTCTTACCTTCAGTTTTTGTTTCGTGCGCTGCAACTTCCGTTTTTGCCTACCTACAACGACTTTCAGTTTAAAACCAAAACAAAATTCGGCGATAAAGGCGAACTCACTTTCCTCGGTCTGGGTGCCATAGACCAGTTTGCCCTCAACCTCGAACAAAACGAAACCGAATCGCAGCGTTACCTGCTCGAAGTGCTTCCGGTGCAGGAACAGTGGAATTATATGACCGGCGCCACCTACAAACATTTCCTGAGCAACGGCACTCTGTTTTTTGCATTGAGCCGAAACATGCTCGACAATACTTCCACCAAGTATTACCTGAACGACGAAAGCGATCCGAACAACCTTACACTGCGATACGTGTCGCAGGAAAGCGAAAACAAATTCCGCTTCGAACACGCCATTTACACCAACGGCTGGAAATTTACCTACGGCACGGGCGTGGAACTGGTGCGCTACACCAACGAAACTTTCCAGAGACTTTCCACACCCGCGGGCATAGTAACCGTTGATTTCGACTCGAAATTGGTGTTTATGAAATACGCACTCTTTGCACAGGCCAGCAAACGACTGCTCGAAGAACGCCTTACCCTTTCGCTGGGTCTTCGCACCGATTTTGCCGACTATTCCTCGGAAATGCTTAACCCGCTCAACCAGTTTTCGCCGCGCTTTTCGGCCTCTTACGCACTGAACGAGAAATGGTCGCTTAACGTAAACGCAGGCCGCTATTTCCAGTTGCCCGCCTACACGGTGCTTGGTTTCAGAAACAACGCCGGCGATCTGGTAAACAAAACCAATGGCGTGACCTACATCCGCGCCGACCACGCCGTGGCGGGCATCGAATATGCGCCCTGGAACAATGCGCGCATTACGGTAGAAGGTTTTTACAAAACATACAGCAACTATCCGTTTGTACTGAGCGATTCGGTTAATCTGGCCAATCTCGGTGCCGATTTCGGAGTAATTGGAAACACGGCGGTAACCTCTATCGGCGAAGGCCGCAGCTATGGCGTGGAGTTTTTAATTCAGCAAAAACTTTATAAAGGTTTTTATGGTATTGCCGCCTACACTTTTGTGCGCAGCGAGTTCAGCACCAAAACCGGCGACTTTGCGCCCTCGGCCTGGGACAATGGCCATATTGTGACACTCACGGCCGGACGCAAGTTTAAAAAAGGCTGGGAACTGGGTGTGCGCTGGCGTTTGCAGGGCGGCGCTCCGTTTACACCGGTTGATGTGCAGCGTTCATCGCTTATCAATGTGTGGAACGTGAGCGGACAGGGCCTGCCCGATTTCAACCGCCTCAACAGCGAACGCCTTGAAGTGGCACACCAGCTCGATATTCGTGTGGACAAGAAATGGTTCCTGAAAAAATACTCGCTCAACCTTTATTTCGACGTACAGAATATTTACAACTACCAGCAAACCTTACAGCCCACCATGGTGCTCGACCGCGACCAGAACGGCAATCCGATAATCGACCCGAACAACCCGAATGCCTATCAGGTAAAGTTTCTGGAGAATACAAACGGCACGGTATTGCCCACACTGGGTATCATTCTGGAGTTTTAGCAAACTATTTTTTACTATTCACTCCGCCCCGATGTATGGCATCAGGGCGGAGTTCGTTATTTTAGCAGTATGGCAGTTAATCTCGATGAGTTCACCCGTAAATCAAAAGCCGATCAGCCCGCCAATAAAAAGCTGTTCGACCGCATCAAACGGGTAAAGCCCAAAGACCTCGACACGCAGGTACATCGCCTTCACGATGAGGCTTTTGAGGAAATTAACTGCCTCGAATGCGCCAACTGTTGCAAAACCACCAGTCCTATTTTTTATCAGCACGATATTGAACGGGTGGCGCAAAACCTGCGCATGAAACCGGGCGCATTTATACAGAAGTACCTGTACATGGACGAAGACGGTGATTTTGTACTCCACTCGGCCCCCTGCCCTTTTCTCGATGCCGAAAATTACTGCCTCGTTTACGAAGACCGTCCCAAAGCCTGCCGCGAATATCCGCACACCAACCGCAAGAGGGTGTATCAGATTGCCGATTTAACGCTGCGCAATACAATGGTTTGTCCGGCCGTTCTTGATATTGCCGAAAAACTCAGAAACATTTACCCCTCATGAAACACATTTTCTCCATTATACTCCTGCTTTCAGCACTTCCCGGCGCAGCCCAGCGTAATTTTAACGTTGAACTGTATGCCGGTTCGGGAATTATCCGCCTTCATCGGTTTACGCCATACAGCTTTGACAATGGCAACCTGGTAATTAATTCACAAATGCCTCAGGGCGGACTGAATTTTGGGGCCATGTTCAGCCGGAAGGCGAAAGTAATGACACTACTCTACAGCATAGGCATTTGCAGGAACATTGCTTATACTACTTTAAAACACGATGTATATTCATTCGCTTTCAACTCCCAAACCACTTATACCCGCAATGTGCATTATTTGCGCTGGGACATGACCCGGGCCGAATTAGGCATACAGCTTCAGGCCGCTTTGGGTAAAGAAAGAAACATCAGACTTACAGGCGGGCTTTTGTTTACCAGTGTGCTCATTAACCGGACGAGGGCGAACTATTGGTATGTGGAGCAGGAACAATATTATGACAATACAACCGGAACCTATATCTACACTCACTTCACCGAATTAAGAGTAGAACGGATACCTGCACGGCAAATGGGCATGGCCTTTGCAGGCGGGTTAATATTGCCCATACCCGAAACCCGTGTAAGTATTGCCGCCAACTGGAGGTTTGGATTTACACCAAACAATTCCCTATTCATACTGGCCGAAAGAGGAATGAATATTTCGATGGTATTTACGTTATAATTTTTTGCCGGATTTTACGTTTACAATCCTGCACATTATAACCGTTAATCCCATGAAATTACTTTTCACCCTTGTGAATTTCCTGGTTCTTTCCGTTGCCTTTGCCCAATCAGACGTGAAACTTGAGGCATACGGCGGAACAAATATTACCCGGCTGTCTGAAATAATACGCCCAAGGTATGCCGGCAATACAATTACCGAACTGAAGTTGCATTCCCAGCTTGGTGCGCAGGCGGGTGCCATGCTGAGTTTCAGGAATAAGAGGCTTACTCCAGTTTTCGGGCTGCAATTTTCGCGGGCAGTATGCTATGGTACTTTTGGAAAAATAGACGATGTGCAATACCATTCCACTACTTTGTACATGGTGTACTATATGCGTTGGGATATTGTACGCACTGATATATTGATGATGGCGCAACTGGCACTGGGTCCGGAGAAAAATATACGGCTCACGGGGGGAATTATTTTTAGCAGTAATCTGGTCAACCTCTCGAAACAGCAATATTTGAAACATAGCCGTTCTTCAGGGAGTTCGTACACATTTGAAAATCTTTCGGGCAAAGTACCGATGAATAATTTCAATACTTATTTGTGCGGTGGCATGATTTTGCCTGTGCCCGAAACCAAATTTAGTGCGGGATTTTTATGGCGATGGTGCCCCACTGTGGTTGATAAAATGTATGGATTTAACGAATCGGGGGTGCAGGTTTCGGTGGTGTATGATTTGAGCGAAAGATTATTGAGAAAAAAATCCGGTCAGGAAAATCCCCCCAAATAATAATTCCTTTGTTGCTTCATGGAAAATAATCTCCTGCAAAACTTGAATTCCGGGCTATTTACGGCGATGGAATTTTACGGTCTATAATGGAGCTATATTAATTTCAGCGCCGTAACAACCTTTCTGCTGCAACTATTCACGCAATAACCTGAGATGCCTTTAAACTGATTTTCTGCATTTTCCGGAAGTTGGCCGCTCGACTGTTTTCAGTAAACTTGTAAAAACATTTGAGCGGATGAAAAAAGTTTTGCTTTCAGCGGCAATATTGATGCTCGCCGGTACGGGTATTTGGTGGGCTGTTCAGTCGCAGGCCAATGCGCATACACAACCGCCACGCAGCGGCGAAGGCATGGAGGAAGATGCACAGGCGCGTATGCAGTACGAGCTTGCACGCCTGGCCGGGCCCGATGGTAAAATTCCCGATCACATACGCGAAAAAGAACTGGCGTTTGCCGCCACGCTTCCCGGCGATGGCCGCCTGAGCAATGCCCGCACCGCCCTGCAGGCCCAATGGACCAACCGCGGGCCGTGGAATGTGGGCGGACGCACCCGCGCATTTGCCATTGACATTGCCAACGAAAATCACCTCATTGCCGGCTCCACCAGCGGCGGAATATGGAACAGCAACGATGCCGGGGCAAGCTGGATAAAACTCACACCCAACCTCAGCTACCACGGCATTACCTGTCTGGCACAGGACAAACGCGCAGGCCACACCCAAACCTGGTACGCAGGCTCGGGCGAAGCCTACGGACAATCGGCCAGCGGCGGCAGTGCCTACTTCCTCGGCAACGGCATTCTCAAAAGCACCGACAACGGCAGCACCTGGACTCCCCTCACCGCCTCGCTCACCAACACCCCGCAAAGTTTCGATGCATTCTGGGACCTGATCTGGAACATACAAACCGACCACAAAGACACCACCAACGATGTAGTGTATGTGGCCTGCCTCGGTGCCATTTACCGAAGCATAAACGGCGGCACCAGCTGGACCACTTTGCGAGGCGGAAGCACATCGGCTTACTCCTACTTCACCGACATTGTGGTCACACCCGACAGTGCCGTACTCTACGCCACACTCAGCTCCGACGGCCCCCAGCGCGGCATCTGGCGCAGCACCAACCAGGGCACAAACTGGACAAAAATTTCCACACCGCTTTTCGGCGATTCGCTTTGCAACCGCATTGTGGCCGGGGTAAATCCGTCGAACCCGAACGAAATTTATTTCCTCGCCAACACCAACGGCATTGGTATGCCCGACACCAATTACTTTGGCGATATTGAGTGGAATGCACTGTGGCGCTACACCTACCTCGGCGGCAATGGCAGCGGCAGCGGCGGGCAATGGGAAGACCTTTCGGCCAATGTGCCCACCAACGGACTCGGGCCTTTCGACGATTTCAACGCGCAGGGTTCATACGACCTTGTGGTGGCCGTAAAGCCCGATGATCCGAACACGGTATTCATTGGCGGCACCAATATTTACCGCAGCACCAACCGCTTTAACGATACGCAGAACACCACATTCATTGGCGGCTACGAAATTGGCACCTCGCTGCCGCTGGTAGAAAGCTTCCTCAACCACCACCCCGACCAGCACGGCATTGCCTTTCTGCCCTCGAACCCCGATGTGATGTACAGTGCCAACGACGGCGGCGTATTCCGCACAGCAGACTGCACCACGCCGCAGGTAAACTGGACATCGCTCAACAACGGCTACCTCACCACACAGTTTTACACCGTGGCACTCGATCACGGCACAGCGGGAAGCAATATTATTGCCGCAGGGGCGCAGGACAACGGCACCTGGTGGATCAACAATACATCGCCCACCGCTTCATGGGTGCATCCGCGCGGTGGCGACGGGTCGTATGTGCAAATAGAAAACGGCGCGGGCATGTATTACTTTTCCATACAAAACGGCAAAGTAAACAAAGCCACGCTCGATGCGGCCGGAAATCCCACCGCCGTGCGCCGTATAGACCCGATTGGCGGTGAAGACTATCTCTTCATCAATCCCTTTGCACTCGACCCCAACAACCAGAACATCATGTACCTCGCCGGTGGAAAATACCTCTGGCGAAACAGCAACCTGGCCGGCATTCCGCTCACCAACCAGTGGGACACCATAAGCACCAACTGGACACGCTGGAACGACTCGGTGCCCACCGCCAACTCGCGCATTACCGCGCTGGCCGTAAGCACCACACCCGCCAACCGCGTGTACTACGGCACCGACCGCCGCCGCGTATATCGTGTAAACAATGCCAATACCGGCACGCCCACGCCCACAGACATTACCGACAATACATTCCCCGGCAGCGGCTACGTAAGCAGCATTGCCGTAAACCCCAACAACGCCGACGAACTGCTGGTAGTGTTCTCCAATTACAGTATCTACAGCCTGTTTTACTCCTCAAACGGCGGCACAAGCTGGAGCCGTGTGGCGGGCAACCTCGAACAGGCCCCCAACGGCAGCGGCAACGGCCCCTCGCTGCGATGGGCCACCATAATGCCCGTGAGCGACGGCATGGTTTATCTGGTAGCCACCAGCACCGGCCTTTACGCCACCGACACACTCATACACAACGCCACCGTATGGGTACGCCAGGGAGAAAACAGCATTGGCGCCGTGGTATGCGACATGATAGACGCACGCACCAGCGACGGAACAGTAGCTGTAGCCACACACGCCAACGGCATTTACACCGCCACCCTAACCAGCGTAAACGACATAGTAAGCGTGCGCGATATTGCCCCGCAGCCGGCGGTAGAATTTACACTCTATCCCAACCCCGCCACCGATGTGCTGAACCTGCAGATTACACTCCCGCAAAATGCACAAACCCTGCTCGAACTCTTAGACGAACGCGGGCGGCTTATACAACGCAAACCTCTTGGCAGAAGGCCGGAAGGCGTGTTGTACGAGCAGTTGAATGTGGACGGATTGCCTGCGGGGATGTATTATGTTCGGGTGATTTGTGGGGAAATGCAGGGAGTGAAAATGGCGGTTATTCATTAATATAAGTCTCATGAAGACGCTCAGGTGGGTTTTCTTTTGTATCTGCATTTCACACACTCTGTTTGCACAAAAAGAAACAACAGATAAACTGATAGCTTCTTTGGCAGATGAAATCTGTCAGTATTACACTCCTTTAAAAATTTCAGATACTTCAAACTGGGAGAAAAGGCTCAGTCGGGCCATTTTTCAGATAGCTGCCGATAACAATCCATCATTTATAAGGCTTCAGCAACTGACTGCTTCCGGTCACTCTGTATGCGATACTTTATTAGTGTTACAGGAAAAAATTGTAAGACAGTTCCACGCAGAATGTCCGGCGGGGAAATATATTCCCCAAAATAGAATCAATAATTTTTGCCTGCGATACTTTAAGCAGAAAAAAATTATCGACACAATCAATGATGGAACGCTTTACAACTATTACCCGATGCTTGACTGGATTGTGGACTCATTAAAAAAGCAAACCACACAAAACTTATTCTACTTTTTTGATAATCATGCCGAAGGGAAAAAGTTTAAACCAACATTCGATACGATAAGTGAGTTTCTGATTAAGAATAAAATACGTAATGTACTGATCGCGTATTCATTGATTACAAGAGACAGCAGCTTACAAACTCAACATGGTGTGGCTATATCATTTTTGCAAATATCCGATACCGGCGGATTAATATGTCAGGGTCAAATTCAATTTTACTTTTATTTTACTTATACTATTTACAAAATAGCAGATTGCCGCTTGCGGAGTGGAAATGAAATTTCTGAATCGGAACTTAAAAAAATGATTCCGCCACCACCACCGCCACCACCGCCAATGCCGTCGCCTTCAAGTATTCTTCGCGGACGATGATTATAAACTGCAGAGCCACAGCCAATGCTGGAAGTAAACGCTCAAATTTCACTTCGCATTTTCCGGTAAATCCCAGAAAAAATTTCAACAGATTTAATCCCCCGTTCATTTGAAGGCCACTAAAAAACAGATCACTTCACTATATTTGCTTTACAACATCTGAATACATCCCACCCGCGCTTACGATTCAGAACCAAACCCAATTTCTCTATGCTGAATCGTATTTTTCTATTGTTTTTGCTGTTACCGTTTCTTTCCAACGCACAAACCAACTCGCCCTTTAAATGGGAATTTCAGATTGGCACGGTGGCCACTCCGCTACGCGCTTCCAACCCCGACCGCGACCCGACGCAGCAACGCAACAATGTAAGTGAAGTGCGCATAAGCAACAGGCAATGGCAGCCGGGCTTTAATGCCGGTATGCAGCTGTATAAAGACGATACGCGGTTTTCGGTGGCTTTCAGCATGTTTCTTTCTTATCACCGACAGACATTTTCGTATTACCTGCGTTCGTTTGAAAATGGCAATACAGTAGAACTTTTCAACGAAAATGCCCGCTGGCGCACGGCCTGGATCAATATCACGTTGCGCGCACGTTATGCGCTGGGACAGAGTGAAAGAATAAATGTATCGGGCGGAGTGTGTGCTTCGCATTTCATACTGAACAACAACGAGGATGTGTTTACCGAAGTAATTTCACAATCGGCTATTGACCCGCAAACCGGGCAGGTTATCACCACTTCCACCACCGGCACCCGCAATTTGAATTTACCATTGTCGCGGATTAATTTTGGTTTGTGCGCGGGCGTGGAGGCGCAGGTGAGCAAGTCGGAAAGGCTTCCGCTGAAAGTTGGTTTGCTTTACCTGCATGGCTTTACGAATATTTCAAGGGATTACTATATCATACATAGCGGATTGAATCTCTCGCTGCTGTTTGACTTTTAATACGGGTAACAAAGCAATTTCAGCAAATTTCATCAACACCTCTCCCTCGTATTTTCCCTTAACCGGAGATGACATTTTCAGCTTCAATTTTTATCTTTGCTCCTCAATTTAACCTCTGAACTCCAAAACCTCACACCGAATTATTCAATACTTCAATGAAAAACCTCGCCTGTTTATTTCTACTTATTCTCACTTTCAATGCCTGTAATACCGAGCCGAAAGTAAAAACCATTACCATAAAAAATCAATATACCTTAAATATTCCCGAACCGTTTACCCCAATTGCCAATCTTAACGAAGAAGCATCCCTGGAATATGGCAATACAGCCGATGATTTTTATGTGATTGTAATTGATGAATCAAAATTAAGTTTCAGGGAGGCTCTTGAGTTAAATGGTATCGAAGCAGAATATAAGCCCGATCTACAAGGCTATACCGATATTCTTATCAATTCGTTGAAACAGGAAATGGTTGATTTCAAAATATCGGAATTAAAAGACACTGTATTGAACAATCTTCCCGCAAAACTTGCCAATATTACCGGCAAAGTGAATGCTTACGACGTATATTTTCAATATGCCTTTATCGAAGGCCGGAATAATTTTTATCAGGTAATGACCTGGGCCAATTTGAACAAGAAAGACCGCTACCTGAACGCCATGAACAAGATGGTACGTTCGCTAAAAGAGCTTTAAGAGACTGGCAGGAAATTGCACAGAAGCAGCCGTACACACAACCGGGCGGCTCCGATGCCAACTTTCAGGCACATACTCTCATTACTACCTTGAAATTCCGTATCTTTGCGGCCGTTTTCACGCACAAGCCGCACACAAATGATTACAGTTTCCAACCTGACGCTCCAATACGGTAAACGAGTTTTATTCGACGAAGTCGAACTGAAATTCACTCCCGGCAACTGTTACGGAGTAATAGGAGCCAACGGGGCCGGTAAATCCACCTTCCTCAAAATCCTTTCGGGCGAAATTGAGCCCAACAAGGGCAGCGTAAACATTACGCCGGGGCTGCGCATGTCGGTACTCAAGCAGAACCACTTTGCCTACGACAATTTTCCGGTGCTGCAGGCCGTAATGATGGGCAACGAGAAACTGTGGAGCGTGATGCAGGAGAAAGATGCCATTTACGCCAAGGCCGATTTCACCGAAGCCGACGGCAACCGCGCCGCCGAACTGGAAGCCGAATTTGCCGAAATGAACGGCTGGAACGCCGACAGCGAAGCCGCCGACCTGCTCAGCAAACTCGGTGTGCGCGAAGAATTCCACCACCGCCTCATGAACGAACTCAGCGGCAAGGAAAAAGTACGCGTGCTGCTGGCTCAGGCCCTGTTTGGAAACCCCGACATTCTCCTGCTCGACGAGCCCACCAACGACCTCGACGTGGAAACCATTACCTGGCTCGAAGACTTCCTGGCCGATTATCCCAACATTGTAATTGTGGTTTCGCACGACCGTCACTTCCTCGATGCCGTGTGTACACACGTATGCGATATCGACTTCCGCAAAATTTCGCTCTACTCGGGCAACTACACATTCTGGTATCAGGCCTCGCAACTGGCAGCCCGCCAGCGTGCCGACCAGAACAAGAAGGTGGAAGACAAGCGCAAGGAACTGCAGGACTTCATCATGCGTTTCAGTGCCAACGCCTCCAAATCGCGTCAGGCCACGAGCCGTAAAAAGCTGCTCGACAAACTCAGCATCGACGAAATGCCCGCCAGCAACCGCAAATACCCCGGCATCATTTTCCAGATGGTGCGCGAGCCCGGCGACCAGATCCTGAACATTGAAAATCTCTCCAAATCGGTAGAAGGCCAGTTGCTGTTCCGTAATATTAATCTGCGCCTGAAAAAAGGCGACAAAATAGGCGTAATCTCCCGCGATCACCTGGCCATTACCAAATTCTTCGACTGCATTGTGGGCGAAGAAACACCCGACACCGGCCACGTAGAATGGGGCCAGACCATACAAAGCGCCTATCTGCCCAACGACAACAGCCAGTTTTTCAGCGGCACCGATAATCTGGTTGACTGGCTTCGTCAATACTCCAAAGACAAAGACGAAACCTTCATCCGCGGCTTCCTCGGCAAAATGCTGTTCTCGGGCGAAGAAACACTCAAGCAGGTAAACGTGCTTTCGGGCGGCGAAAAAGTACGCTGTATGCTTTCGCGAATGATGTTGTTTCAGGCAAACGCACTCATCCTCGACGAGCCCACCAACCACCTCGACCTCGAATCCATTACCGCCTTCAACAACTCGCTCAAAGACTACAAAGGCATAGTACTCTTCACCTCACACGACCACGAGTTTATGCAAACCGTGGCCAACCGCATTATCGAAATCACTCCCAAAGGCATTATCGATAAAATGGTGACTTATGATGAGTATATTACTGATCCGGAAGTGAAGGCGCTGAGAGCTTCCATGTATTGAGGTGTCTGGTAGTCTCCGCCAAAGGCTCAGACTACCCAAACATGATTACTCACAGTCTTTTTTGATTTCTTTTTCTGATTTGTGCTGAGTTAATTTTTTCTCAGTGCAGATACCCTGCTTTTTAGCACAAAAGGTAATCCTTGCATGAAATACCCCTGTTTTACATCGGGTGAGGCTGATGAAATGAACATAATTAAACCAAGGGATAACATTAAAACAGACTAAGTTATTTATGAACAAATATTGACTTTTAAATTCTCCGCATTAATTTTGTCGTCTCAACAAAAACCCTGTCATAACCTCAATATACACCCGTTTATGAAATCATTTACAAAACTGCTGTTAGCTGGCAGTCTGGCAATTTCTTTTGTCCCGCTAAGCGCACAACTTAACCTTACACTGAGGCCTGATACGATTGTATGTCCGGGTACAGATGTGAAACTGAATAGCCAGGTTACTTATCCTCAAACAGAACTCTCGGTGAGTTCGCTGGTTGTGGCAGGCAGTGCGGCCAACAATACAATAAACGGAATTGCTGCAGATAATGCCGGCAACTATGTAATTACCGGCAGTTTCTCCGGTACGCTTACATTGGGAAATACTACGCTAACCAGTGCCGGAGGAGATGACATTTACATCGCCAAATTTAATGCTTCGCATATTCTGCAATGGGCTGTCAGGTCTGGTGGTGTAAACAATGAGGCTGGAAAGGCTATTGCAATAGATGCCAGTAACAATATCTATGTAACGGGGTATTTCGGAAGTTCTTCAATAACCCTGGGCGCTGCCACTTTATCCAATGCCTCACAGACTCCGGGCGTGAACGATATTTTTGTGACTCGTCTGAATCCCAACACCGGTGCAACAGTTTGGGCCCAGAAAGCAGGAGGTCCGAACAATGATAATGTAAATGCAATTTTCACCAACAACTCCGGTGTATGGCTTACCGGAGCTTTTACGGGTTCAGCTGCATTTAATACCGGAACAGTTATAGCAATTGGCGGTACAGCGGATCAGGATTATTTTGTATGTCGTTACGCGGCATCGAATGGCGGATTTAACTGGGTAAGACGGGCCGGTGGTTCAGGAGCCGATGAAGGATTTGATCTTGTTGCCGATGGCGCCGGAAATTTAACCGTTACAGGTAAATATGCCGGCAGTGTTCAGTTCGGAACCACGGCTGCACACGCTGTAACTTCTGTGAATGGCACATTCGATGTATTTTCTGCCAGATATAACAATTCAGGAACATTGCAATGGGTGCGCTCTGCAGGAGGACCGGGTGCAGATGAAGGAAAGGCGATTACGATGGATGGCGGCGGAAGTTTGTATGTAATGGCATCAACAGGTGCGTCATCACTATTTACCGGAGTTCAGTTTACAGCCCCCGCAAATATTGTTGCCTGTTATGCCACTTCAGGAACTCAGATTTATGCGCGAAAAGCTATTGAAATCAATAATGGCAGTGTTAATGTAAAAGCATTCAGAAAAAACCCGCTTTCCAATCAGATAATTGCAGTAGGCGATATTACCGGAACCACAAATACATCTGTTTTATTCGGAGAACAATATATAAATGGAATCTCGGGGTCAAGAAATGCCTTCACGGCAAATTTTGATATACAACTTAACAACCTGAGTGCACAAATCAGCAGCGCCCCGGATGCCGTTTCGGAAGATGTAAGCTTTAATCCTTCAAATGGTTTATGCCACATCGCAGGCACATTTACCGGGAATTTGGGGCTCGGAAATTTATCAGTTACCGGATTGGGCGGAACTGATGGCTTTGTAAGCAAATTAAATAATACCACCGTTGCCCCGCCGGTTTATAGCTGGAGCCCGTCAAACCTCATTTTTCCGTCCAACATTTCATCGCCGGTTCATGTGGGTGCAACAACCGAAACTACCTTTACCCTCACCGTTACGGCAGGAAGTGAAAGCGTTTCGGGAGAAGTAACTATTGGCGTTTTTCCAGTTTTTGCCGATGCAGGATCTGACCAAAGTATTTGCATAGGATCATCTGCTTTACTGCAGGCCAATGGCGGCATCAGCTATTCGTGGCAGCCTGCAGCCGGTTTAAACGATCCGAATTCAGCCACTCCCACTGCAACGCCTGTTACCACCACCACATATACATTAACTGCAAATGGTTTTGGATGCAGCACTACTGATCAGGTAGTTATTTCTGTTTTACAAAACCCTGTAATAAATATTTCTCCTTCTTCGCCGGTAATCTGTGCCGGTAATTCTGTTACACTTACCGCATCCGGCGCATCAGGTTATGTGTGGGCGCATTCTGGTTCAACAACCGCTTCGGTAACTGTGGCTCCCGTAACTACGACCACATATACCGTTACAGGTACTTCTTCCGGAAACTGCAGCACAACCCGCACCATTACAGTTGTTGTAAATCCGAACCCGGTTGTTGCAATAAATTCATCTCCTTCATCCACCATCTGTTCCGGATCTTCGGCCACACTCACAGCGAGCGGTGCCGCCAGCTATATCTGGTCACCCTCAAATCTTACTACCGCATCAATTACGGTATCACCCACTTCAAACACCACATACACTGTTACCGGAACACAAAACGGGTGTAATGCCACAGCCACACGTACAATAACGGTTGCTTCCAACCCAACTATAAGCACATCGGCCAGTATAAGTTCTATTTGTCCCGGAGCCACAACTGTTCTTTCCGCATCAGGAGCAAGCACATATTCGTGGCAACCGGGTAATTTATCAGGCTCGGTAGTTCAGGTTAATCCCACTTCCACCACCACCTACACAGTTACCGGTACCAATACGGCAGGTTGTTCACGAACTGCCACACGTACCATTACAGTAAAACAACTTCCGTCGGTAAGCATAAGTGCAAACCGTACAGCAGTTTGTGTGGGGCAGAGTGTAACACTAACTGCCTCCGGGGCTAACAGTTATGTGTGGCAGCCGGGCAACCTTACAGGAGCTACCCGCACTTTTACACCTGCGGCCACCACCACATATACAGTTACCGGCACCACAAACGGTTGTTCTTCCACACAAACCATAATCATTACAGTAGGTACTCCCCCGGCTGTGCTTATATCGGCCAGTCCCAACGGGGCTGTATGTACTGGAAGTCCGGTATTGCTTTCAGCATCGGGTGCAGTTTCTTATACCTGGATGCCTGGTAATTTAAGCGGCTCTTCAATAACTGTTAATCCGGCATCAACCACCACCTATACCGTAACAGGAAACAATAACGGATGTATTGCTACTTCCACGCGTACTGTTGTCGTTAACAATTTGCCGGTAATTAATGCACAGGCTTCTCCGGCAACTCTCTGCTTTGGCACACCCACGGTGTTGTCCGCATCCGGTGCCGATAATTATACCTGGCAACCGGGAAATCTCACCGGAAACGGGATTTCAGTTACTCCGCTTACCACTACCACCTATACCGTTACCGGTACCAATACGGTTACCGGCTGTTCAGGCACGCAAACAATTGCCGTAACAGTGAATAATTCATTCAATGTAAGCATCACAGCCTCTGATACAATTATTTGCAGCGGTGAATCCGTAACACTTACAGGCAGCGGTGCCACGAATTATGTATGGTTGCCGGAGAATAATACCGGTTCTACTCAAACGTTTTCGCCTAACTTAACAACCACATATACTGTAATCGGTAGTACCGGTTCATGCACTGATACTGCGACAGTTGATATAGTCGTAAACTCACTTCCCGTTGTCAGCATCACACCGTCTTCTTCTGTTGTTTGCCCGGGCAGTCAGGCTACGCTTACTGCTTCCGGGGCTTCTGTGTATAGCTGGCAACCCGGCAATCAAACAGGCAGTACATATACTGTTTTCCCGACAGTCAATAGTACCTATACACTCACCGGTACGGATATAAATGGATGTACTTCAACCGGTACGGCTTCTATTGGCATTCAAAGTGTGCCGGTAATTAATGCACAGGCTTCTCCGGCAACTGTCTGCTTTGGCACACCCACGGTGTTATCCGCATCCGGTGCCGATACTTATACCTGGCAACCGGGAAACCTCACCGGAAACGGGATTTCAGTTACTCCGCTTACCACTACCACCTATACCGTTACCGGTACCAATACGGTTACCGGCTGTTCAGGCACGCAAACAATTACCGTAACAGTGGATAATGCATTTAATGTAAGCATCGCAGCCACTGATACAATTATTTGCAGCGGTGAATCCGTAACACTTACGGGCAGTGGTGCCACAAACTATGTATGGTTGCCGGAGAATACTACCGGTGCAACACAAACGTTTTCGCCTAACTCAACAACCACATATACTGTAATCGGTAGCACCGGTTCATGCACTGATACTGCAACAGTTGCTATAGTCGTAAACTCACTTCCCGTTGTCAGCATTACACCGTCTTCTTCTGTTATTTGCCAAGGTAGTCAGGCTACGCTCACTGCTTCCGGGGCGGCTTCTTACACATGGCAGCCGGGTAATCTCAGCGGCAGCGCGGTTAGTGTTTCTCCTACGGTCAACAGTACCTATACACTCACCGGTACGGATATAAACGGATGTACTTCAACCAGTACAACTTTTGTTGGTGTTCAAAATCCCCCTCCTCCGGTTGTGATTTTTCAAAGCCCGTCTAATGCAGCTGTGTGTGAAGGAACTTCTATTACCCTCACTGCACCCTGGCAAAGTGCCAGCACATATAACTGGCAGCCCGGCAATTTGAGTGGACAATCGGTTTCGGTTTCACCTGCTGATACTACAGTATATACAGTTACCCGAATTACAAACGGAGTATGTATATCAACTGCTACAGTTCAGGTTAATATTTTACCCAAACCCGAATTATTTATTTCGGCAGCAGATACACAGGCATGTCCGGGAACAACTGACACACTTTTCTTCAGTGGCAGTAATTACACTTCGATTAATTTTTATTACAGCCTGAACGGATCGGGACAAGCTGTTACAAATAATTTTTATCCCGCATATATATATTATAATTCTCCACAAGGGACTAATTACTATGCAATAGCCACATCTGCAAATGGTTGCAGGGATACAGCCACGTTTATCTACGCAGTTGCGCCTGAGTCATCAATTATGGTAAGAGAAATAACCACTAATGAGAATTTTTATTATTCATGTACCAATGATACCATTACTGTTCAGGTTACTTCATCGAATGGTAATGCGTTGTGGGAATGGGATAACGATACTTCATTAATAAAAACAATCATACTAGCCGATACTTTTGCCATATACTATGTTTCAACTACCGATACTTTCGGCTGTACAGCCAGTTCAGCATTTTATGGTGGCACACTAAACGCTGATGTTCAGGAATTTTATATTAATGCAGACACTACAGCCATTTGTCCGCAATCAGTTGTTAATATTTCACATATTGACAATACATATATGTATGAAATTGTTTGGCTGCCCAATGGCAGCAGTGTCACAGAGCCTGTGTATTCTAATTATCTGGATGTTTATGTGGGTGCTGTACCTGAAACAATTACAGTGAGAATCGTACCTTACATTTGCCCTGATGATACAGCCTGGAAAACCATAATATTAAGGCCAAACATACCTGCCGGTGGCCTTGTCCCATCTATAGTACTTCCTTTTGACACTATTTGTAATGATACAGCCTCTGTTGTTTTCCTTCCCCCGCTTACTCAGACTAATGCCATATATTTTCTCAGGTCTTTAAACGTCACACCTTTTACAGATTCCGTAATTTCAAATGGTATAATTGACGTACAACAACTTACTCCGGGAATGTATGCTTTGTTTTGTAAACAAACTTTTACGGCAGCCGACAGTATAAATATTTGTGAATATTATACAGGAGATGATTTCTGGGTATTTGATTGTTTCGATCTTCAACTTACCGCGTCGTCAGATACTGTTTGTGCCGGCGATTCAATCACTCTTACAGCTTCCGGAACAGGTAGTTATCGCTGGTTACCCTCGCTGCAAACAGGGCCTCAACTTACAGTTGCACCCAATACAACCACAACCTACAGCGTAATTGGTACTGAACAAGATGGCGATGAAGATACACTTTCAGTAACCATAGTGGTTAACCCCTTGCCTGTTATTACGGCATTTGGCCCCACATCAGCAGAATGCAGTGGTAGTCCGGTACAAATTCATGCAACCGGAGCTGATAATTATACCTGGATGCCCGGCAACCTTACAGGCGATACGGTTATTGTGACACCGGAAAATAATCAACGCACATTTATAGTAACGGGCAGCGATGCCAATGGCTGTATTTCTTCCGATTCTCTAAATATAGACGTACTCTCTGGCCCGGTGCTCAGTCTCACGCCGTCAAGGGGCAGTGTTTGTATAAACGGTATTGATACCCTTACAAGGTCGGCTGTAAATGCCTCAAGCACAACCTTCAGTGTTGTTAGTGGAAATCCCGTATTAATAGGAAGTAACGGTAATCAATTATACTATTCTTTCACAAACACAACCACATTTCGCTATACCGCAGTTTCAGCAACAGGTTGTACAGATACTGTACTAACTACAGTTACTGTTTTGCCTGTTGCGCCTGTAATTGTAAGTGATAATCTGAATAACGAAACATTTTATAACACCTGTGTCGGTTTCGATACGTTGCTTCTTAGTACAAATTATCCCAATGCTTCTGTAACATGGAATCCATTTGGTATTACCGCGCCTAACATGCAGTTGATTACAGCGGATACAGTTGTTGAGGTGTTTGTTGAAGTTACAGATACCACCGGATGTACAGCAAATGGATATTACCGTTACAATTATCAGTCGTTTGATGATTTTGTGTATACACTTACACCTGGCACAAATATTTGCCAGTATCAGGGAGTTGAGTTGAATGTTCCCGGATTTTTTGCAGGATCACTGGTAATTAATAATGAGGAAATTGGTGTTGCGAGTTATACGTTCTACGGATATGAAAGCGACTTCAATATTGAATTTAGTCTCGTACTCAGCGGTTGTAACGATACACAAACCGTAATAATTCCAATAGATGTAGTGCAGCCACCGGCCAATCTTAACCTGAGTTTGCCTTTCGATACCCTTTGCAGCGACTCCTCCCAATCCATTTTACTCTCTGATTTTGCTGTACCTGCAGGCGGCGTGTTTTATTATTCCGGCCCGCAAACCGCATACACACTGCAACCAATTGACACACTAAATCCTAACGCATTGCTGGCTGGTGAATATGTGGTAAACTATTTTTATTTTGTATTTACAGACAGTACCGAAACCCTGAGTTGTGATTTTCTTGCTGCAGATACATTTTATGTGGTCGGTTGCAATCCCGCTCCGCGCCTCCTGCATGAACAAACCAATATCGGTGTGATGATTGCCCCGAATCCCACCGAAGGTACAACCCGCGTTACACTGAGCGAAGTATCCGGCAAGGGAGCGTGGTATTTGTATGATAATCTGGGACAAATTATTCGCACAGCCCCGCTGGTAATGAACAGTTTTGAAATAGACATGAGTGGTTTACCTTCAGGAGTATATCAACTCATTATCTCAGACAATGGACACCTTTACACCGAAAAACTGATCCGTAATTAAATTGGGTCTAAGTCTGTGGGGATAAAAAACAGAGGCTGTCTCAAAAAATCGAGACAGCCTCTGTTTTTTTGGAGCTGATGGAGTTAAAATCATTTACATGATTTTAGTTTTCGTTTTGAATATTTCATTGACAGTGATATAATGAAGGAAGTTTACTTCTTTCAACAATATTATCCCGGAATCTGAACTTAGTTAAAAGCCAGGACATGGATTTCTCGTAAGAAAAAACGCCGCCGCCCCGCCTCCGCCTCCGCCTCGGCTCCGCTCGGCGTGACGGGGAATGGTGGTTTTTAATTTGAGTTGTTGTTTTGTATTAAGTATTTCGTTGATAAAAAGGTTTGATGAAGGAAGTAAACTTCCTTCAAAAATATTATCCCGGAATCTGAGCTTAGTTAAAAGCCAGGACATGGATTTCTCGTAAGAAAAAAACGCCACCCGCTCCGCCTCCGCCTCGGCTCCGCTCGGCGTGACGGGGAATGGTGGTTTTTAATTTGAGTTTTTTTTGTATTAAGTATTTCGTTAACAAAAAGGGTTTCTGAAGGAAGTTTACTTCCTTCAAAAATCACATCCCGGAATCTGAACTTAGTTAAAAGCTAAGACAGGGATTTGTAGCAGAAATAATAACACACATCCGCCCGTCAAGTCGAGCGGAGCCGAGACTAGATGGGCTTACTCCCCCACCATCACCCGCTGCGAAATCACAAAATCCTCCCCCACAATTTTCACAAAATACATCCCGCCGGCATTACCGCCAAGATCAATCTGCAACTGCGAGTTACTGAACGCACTGCGCTGCGCATGCACCAACCGTCCGGTAGCATCAAACACGTCCACATTTACCGGCGCATTGGGCGCATTACTGAGCGCAATGGTAAACTGTCCGTTGGTGGAAGGATTGGGATAAATATCAGCAATGATTTGTGCGGCGTTGGGTTCGGGTACGCTGTTTACAATGCCTACGGTGAAACTGTAGTCGATAATGGAACCGAAATCGGCGGGGAAACTGCGTATTACACCTCCGTTCGACACACGACGCAGGCGCGAATAGCCCGAACCGCCCTGCGAGTTGGCCCAGAACGAAAGTCCGTCGCCGCCGAAAGGATCCATGTCGTGGATGCGTAAACGGTAGCAGCCGGGCTGCAGGTTGAATGTGTCGCGGTACGTGGTGTTGTTGGTCATGGTGCCCAATGCGCGGCTGAATACCACATTGCCGGTGCCGTCGAGAAGCTGGTAACTGTTTTCCTGGGCGCTTTCGTTGTTGGTGCGGAGTTCGAGGTAAATGGATGTTTCCCAGAAACCCTGCACGGCGTTGCTCATGGAGGTAATGGTGTCGTCGTGGTTGTATTGGTCGGCACCGCCGTTTACGGTGGTAATCCACGCTTTAAATGCACCACCGCCTGCGGGTGGAATAATTACGCCGCCAAGATCAACCGTGTCAACCGCATTGGTAGCCAGATTGCCGCTCCAGTTGTAGGTAAACACCGGCCCGCCTGTAAAGCCGTAGCTGATGGTGGCCGTAGTAAGTGCATTACCTCCGTTGTTGCGCAGAATAATTACCGGCGACGAACAAATCGGATTCATACGGCCAAATTCGTACTTCGTGCTGGGGCGCATCACTTCGTCTATACCGGCATCGTTGGCGTTCGACGGGGCACCGTATTCGAAAAGATAACTCGTAAATACTTCGTTGGCCTGCCCGTTGCCCGAATACGGTTCCATGTCCACATTAATTACATGCGTGGAACCCGGCGTCACCGCAAACTGCCAGTGATTGGGATTGACCATAGCCCCCGGACACCAGTTTCCGCGATCGTACACCCACGTACCGCCCTGCGGAAACAATGCATTGTGTCCGCATTTGCGCCAGCGCTGAAAGCGTTCCACGTTTACACCATCAATAAACAGGTCGCGGTATTTGTCGCAAAACTCCGAGCAGTATTGAGCATCGGCACCGTGGCCGGTGTGGTTCATGCGTACTTTGGCCACCTGCGTGTTGGGGCCCATGGTTACGGTATCGGGCGTGAGCACAGTTTCGACAGAAGGATTACCGCCGTATGTACCGCCGTTTTGCAGCAATATCTGATAGCCAAGCGGAGGCAAAACGGGTGTGCCTTCCACGAGTTGAAAATCGAGTGTTACAATCCAGCCGCGGCCCACGTTGGTTTCGTAGCCGGTGTGCTGGTAGCCAATTTCCACCGAATCGTGCAGGAGCATGGCAAAATCGGTAATGTCTATTTCCCAGCCAAAACGCCAGGTGCCGGTAAATGTATTTCCGTAGGGCGTAATGAAACGAACCAGTTCGAGATCGAGCGAGGGTTGGTTTACACCGCCTTTGCGGCGCATCATTACACGGTCAATGTAATCCCACTCGCCGCAGTTCTGGTTGGTGGGACAACGCATTTGCAGCGATACCAGCACCTTGCGGTAGTTCATGCTCTGAGCGGGAAAAACGGCCCACACGGGATATTCGTTCGAACCCGTGTTGGGGTTGGTCACCACCAGCATCTGGTTGTGCGTGGTTACGTGTGTGGTATCGCCGGGAGCGGCTTGCAGTTGGCCACAGGTAAGCAGACTTGCGGCGGCAATAATTAAACGGATGAGTTTCATGTGTGTTGGTTTAAGCGTTGCTAAATATAGCAAAATATCTAAATCGAATCAGATACTAGTGTTAAATTCTAAGGAATCTGTATCTTTAAGCAAAGCACGAAACGAAATATGCGCCTACTTACTTTACTTGCCATACTGCTGTCGTTTACCGCAGCGGCTCAGCGTCCGCACACCTGCCAGCAACTGCGTCAGGCAGCCCGAATGCCTTCCTCCTTTTCATCGGTCAATACCAATTCGCGCAGCGATACCATTGATATTCTCAATTACACCATCCGGTTAAACATTACCGATTTTACCAACCAGCAAATTGGCGGCAACACTTCGGTACGTTTCGCCGCGCGCATGAACAATGTGAGCCTGCTTCCGCTCGATCTGCTCGAACTAACAGTCGATTCGGTGACACATGCCAGCGGCGCACTCGGCTACACTTACAACGATACGCTGCTGCGCATTACGCTTCCTGCCGCAATGAACATTGGCGATACTTCGGAAGTAACCGTGTGGTATCACGGCAATCCCGAAACCGATGCTTCTGGCTGGGGCGGATTTTATTTCATGAGTGGCTATGCGTTCAACCTCGGCGTGGGTTTCGATGCCGATCCGCATAACTACGGACGTGTGTGGCATCCGTGCTTTGATAATTTCGTGGAACGTGCCACCTATCGTTTCGAAATTGCCACCAACAACAGCCGTGTGGCCTACTGCAACGGCATATTGGTAAACGATACCACCGATGCAAACGGCCTGCGCACACGCACCTGGGTAATGAACCAGACCATTCCCACCTACCTTGCTTCGGTAGCAGTAGCACCCTACACACAGGTAAACTGGCAACATACGGGTGTAAACGGCACAATTCCCATTCGCCTCGTGGCTTTGCCGGCCGATACCACGCCCATGAAAAATTCGTTTGTGAATTTGCCGGAGTGTATTGATGCGTTTGAAGACATGTATGCACCGCACCCGTTCAGTGGCATTGGCTATTGCTTGGTGCCGTTCAGCAGCGGGGCCATGGAACATGCCACCAATATTGCCTATCCGCGTCTGGCTGCCAACGGTTCGCTTACGTATGAAGCCGTGCTCATGGCTCACGAGTTTGCACACCACTGGTGGGGCGATCTGGCCACCTGCCGCACTGCCGAAGACATGTGGCTCAACGAAGGCTGGGCTACATACTCCGGCTATGTGTTCCGCGAATACGTGTATGGTTACGACGATTACCAGCAGGGCATCAGCGAAAATCACGACGATATTATTCACTACGTGCATCTGCGCGAGGGCGGCTACCGTGCGGTTTCGGGCGTACCGCACAACTATACCTACGGCGATCATGTGTATCTCAAAGGAGCCGATGTGGCGCATACACTGCGCGGCTACATGGGCGATTCGCTGTTTAAGGTGGGGTTGAATTATCATCTTTCGCAAAGCCAGTTTACAGATGTAAGCAGCGAAGATTTCCGCGATAACCTCATTGCGGCCACCGGACTAACTTACCTCAACGACTTCTTCAACGACTGGGTTTTCAATCCCGGCTTCCCGCATTTCAGCATCGACTCGGTGCAGTACAGTGGTGCGCCGCCCTTTGTGAATTCGCGCGTGTATGTGAAACAAAAGCTACGCGGGGCACCAAATTATTATACCAATGTTCCGCTTGAGGTAACGTTCTTTGGCGCGGCCGGAGAAACATATACAGGATATTTGTTTCTGAACGGCGTGACTACAAATGTAAACTACACAGTGCCTTTTCAGCCGGTGTACGCAGCCATCGACTATGCAAACAAACTCAGTGATGCCACGAGTGAGGACAGCAAGGAAATTTCCACCACCGGTGCGCACAACTTTCCGCTGGGTCGTATAAACCTTACCGTAACCGCAGCACCCGACACAGCCCTGGTACACATTATACACAATTGGGCCGCACCCGATGCGATGCAGAACAATCCCAACAATTATCGTCTCGGCCAGGGCCGCTACTTCACCGTGGGCGGCGTATGGCCTGCAGGCTTCAGCACCGATGCACGCATGTATTACGACGGCCGCCAGTCGTCGCTCAGCGGCCCCGCCGGCTGGTTCGACAACGACCTCATGCCCGTAAACGGCGACAGTGTAATACTCCTCTACCGCCCTAGCGCCGCCCACGAGTGGCAGGAATTCCCGCGCTACACCAAAACGCGCATCGGCTCCGCAGCCACGTCAAAATACGGCTACTTCGACATCGACTCACTCGTACCCGGCGAATACTGTTATGCCAACGGCGTTTCATCTGTACTCATCGCCGTGGAGGAAGCACCCGCGCAGGCATTTATTTCGCACCTCAGCATTTATCCCAACCCTGCCAGCCAGCAAGCCACACTAAGCTGGCCCGAAAGCATTCAAAACGGCACGCTTATGGTGACTGACGGATTAGGCCGTGTGGTGCTGGAGCAACAGGTAAACGGTAATCAGTTAATGCTCAACACCACAGCGTGGAATACCGGGTTTTATGAAGTGCAGGTGCGGAAAGACGGGAAGTTGATGGCGCGGAATCGGTTGGTGGTGGAGTGAGAAATAAACTATAATATTTCAATCATCTTTTAAAACAAAACATTTCATTAATTTTTGGCAGTAATGGACAGAAAAAAGAAACGAATTAAATTTGATCGACTATCAAAAAAAATATTATTTGTATCTCTCATACTAATTATCATCGCATTTATATCACCTATAATTTTCACTAAAATTCATACAGGAATAGAGTTCAATGGCTATACAGGAGTAATTGGAGATACAATTGGTGGTATAATGAATCCATTTATTGCAATCGCTGGTATTCTTGTAACATTTTTAGCATTTTACATACAATTTGAAGCGAATAAACAACAGAGAATACTATTCAGAAAAGAATTTAATCAAAATAAAAAAGCACTTATTCATAGTAAATTTGAAAATCAATTTTATGAAATGCTAAGGCTTCACAAAGAGAACGTTAATGAGATATCAATAACTGAAACAATTAATTATATAAAACGTGGGAGAAATTCCGGGCATAGTTCAATTACGACAGATAAAATCTATAATGTCATTAGTGGAAGAGAGGTATTTCAATACTTTAAAGTTGAATTTGAAATTCTATTTTATTTAGCTAAAACTAATTGCGTGAGTCGCGAACCTAAGATATGGGTTAATGAGGCATATGCTGTATTTTTTCATGGATTACAAAACGATAATATTAATAAAAATGTTTTTTTTCAAAAAGTATCTAAAGAGAAAGAAAATCACTATGAAGATGGATTTGGTGAAACCAAATATTTGAAAATTGGCAATAAAAAAACTCGATTAGAACTTAGATTTGATATATTTAATGGACACTCCTCTCAACTTGCTCATTATTATAGACACCTTTTTCAAACAGTAAAATATATTACCAAACAAAGTGATGATTTAATAACTTACGAAGAAAAAAGAAATTATTTAAGAATTCTTAGATCCCAATTATCTAATGAGGAACAAGCTATGTTATTCTATAATTGGCTATCAGGCTTTGGGAAAAATTGGGAAAATAATTCAAACAAGTTTTTTACTGACTATAGAATGATTCATAATATTTATCAGGAACTTATTGTAGATGAAATAGTTTTAGAATCAATATTTGATACTAACAGAAACTATTTGAAAGAAGAAAATCGTGAATTTGATCCATTATTTGAATATCAAGATTGGGAAAGAGATAAACTCGATAGTTAAGCTTTTAATCCTAAAATTGACTTTAGCAATTCAAAGACTAATTCAATATGTATTAAATGCCGAAAATTAAAAATCAGATCAGATTAGAAAACGCGCAAAAATCACTACTCGGTGTTTCCATAGGCGATGCCTTCGGAGATAGTTTTTTCGGCGATGAAGATAAAATTCTTGAGCAAATAGATACCAGACAGATACCCAAATCAAGTTGGGAATTTACTGACGATACAGTAATGTCTATTGCCATTTTTGAGGAGCTGGAGAAAAGTGGTGAAATAGATCAGGACAGATTAATCAGAAAATTTTGTATTAACCACGATCTCGATCCAAAAAGAGGATACGGAGCCACGTTGAGAAAAAGTTTACGCGATATTCAGGCTGGTGCAAACTGGCGTGAGGTATCTGGAAATGTATTCGACGGACAAGGCTCGATGGGAAATGGGGCGGCAATGCGTGTTTGTCCGATTGGGGCATATTATTTCGATGACCTCAAAAAAGCGAAAGAGTCAGCTATCAGATCGGCAGAAATTACACACGCCAATCATGAAGCCATTGCAGGTGCAATAGCCATTGCAATTGGAACTGCTTTTACGACACGAATGAAAATCGAAAATTCATTTTTGACATCTGACGAATTCATCGACAAAGTTGTAAATGAAGTTCCGGATAGTGATACCAGAGCAAAAATAGTAAAGTCAAAAAGTATCTCCTATAATTATCACATAGAAACCGTTACCAACATTCTTGGTAACGGAAAAAACATGCTGGCACAAGACACCGTACCCTTCGTTATCTGGTGCGCTTCCCATAATCTTAACAACTTTGAAGACGGCTTGTGGAAAGCTGTTTCGGCTTTGGGAGATAGAGATACTATTTGCGCGATGGTAGGTGGTATGCTAATTATGTCGGCATACGAAAATACGATCCCTGATAATTGGATAAATGCAGTAGAAAAAATTGAGAATAGCCCATTCAGACATAGATGATTTAAAATGTATTTTTTATCAATTTCACTATAAAATCTCATCACAAACTATGATCGTTGATTCAAAATTTAACAGTGTAAAATTCCGTCACAAGCAAAAAGCTGAGTTAGCAAAAAGCATACTCAATACTATACTCTATCTGTTTTTTTTTTGGTACCTGTTTCTAAATAATGTATTTGAATACAACTTTTCATTCTATCTTAAATACATCCTCCCGCTTACCGCATTATTTATAATTATCGGCTTTTACAGAAGGTCGGTTAACTTACACAATCTTAATCTGAAAAATCAGGTTAAAGAAATTGAATTAAATGAACAGGAACTTCTCATTACAAATTATGCTGGTAACAAGATTTTATTCAAGAAAGACGATCTCATTCTCATCCCCCAAAGCGACCCAACCTATCAGTTATTTGGAAGACACAAGACAGATTTAATGTTAACACTCGAAAACGGCTCCTGCTTCTACATTTACCAGGAACTATTCAACACCCATCAAATCGAAGACTCGAAATCAGAAAACCCAGGCAAAAGATATTACACAGTATAAAAAAAAACCTGCTAACTATTTACTCATTCGGCTTTTCATTTTCACCAGAAGTATAGGATTCGCTCAAACCGTGAAAAGCATTTTGTTTCCTATCACAGTAAAAAGTAAAATAAACCCTGAAACAAAAAATAGTACAATGCTCCCTGTCACGGTAAATAGTACAATGCTCCCTGTCACGGTGAGCGGAGTCGAACCGGGGCAGGGAGTTTAAATCAACTTCACCCCATACAACTTACACAACCACCCCAAATGCCCCGTGTGCATACTCTCATGCACCACCTGATGCCGCAAAGACATCCGCACATCGCTCTCACCCCGCCACACAAACCCCGTAGGCACCGGCTGCCCCAGCACCTCCACATCAAGCGTAGCGAGATGCGCAAGCACCAATTCATGCACACGCGCAAAACCCGCCAGCACTTCTTCCCACGCAGGGCCGTTCTGTTCAGCTTCCTCGGCAGGCTTACCCAGGCCAAACAACTTCAACCACGGCAGTTCCGGGTTAGGCCCGCCCGTAGCGCGCAGCACCAAATTATTCTCGGCCCAGGCAATGTGCCCGGTAAGCCAGTACACCGTATTCAGCCGTGTATCGCCCACCGTAAAAACTTTCTTCGCATCAAATCCCGGCAGGGCATTGAGCTTGTTAAGCATACTCTGCGAAATGCCCCGCGCATGATTCATGCCGCGCACCAAGGCCTGTAATTCGTTTTCGGCCATGCGAATTATTGTTGATTGAGTTTTTTCACCATCGTAAGAATAGTCGCAATAGCCACCGTTTCACCAGTTTCGTCATACACATCCACCACCCATTTCACAATGCCTTTGGCTATGTCTTCCGGGTTGCGTTTTTCCTGATCTACCTTTTCCTTCACCGTTAAACGCACCCCAATGGTGGAACCGGGATAAACCGGCTTCGTAAACCGGCATTCATCCAAACCATAGTTCAGCAGCACAGGGCCTTTTTTGGCATCCACAAACAGCCCGGCTGCGGCCGAGAGTATGAAATACCCGTGCGCCACGCGGCCTTCAAACACGGTGCCTTCGAGCGAAGTGGCATCGGTGTGGGCGTAGAAATGATCCCAGCTCACGTTCGAGAAGTTTACAATATCGGCCTCGGTCACGGTGCGTTTGGCGGTAACCAGGGTTTCGCCAATTTCCAATTCTTCAAAATGTTTGCGGAACGGATGCACGCGGTCTTCCTTCTGTGCGGCTTTGGGCAGGTACTGGTTGGCAATGCGTGTAAGCGTGGTGGGCGAACCCTGCACCGCCGTGCGCTGCATGTAGTGATACACCCCGCGTATGCCGCCCATTTCCTCGCCTCCGCCCGCGCGTCCGGGCCCGCCATGCACCAAATGGCCCAGCGGTGAGCCGTGTCCGGTACTTTCGCCGGCACAGTCGCGGTTTATTACCAGCATGCGTCCGTGCATACAGGCCGCGCCCAGCACCACTTCGGCGGCAAAATCGTCGCTGGCGGTAAATACCGATCCTACCAGACTGCCGCGTCCCATTTTGGCCAGCTCTATGGCTTCGTCGGTGTTTTTGTACGGCATTACCGTAGTTACCGGGCCAAAGGCTTCAACCGAGTGCGGGGCATCGCTCGCAAACGGACTGGCGCACCAGAGCAGCGTGGCGGGATAAAATGCGCCTTTCAGTTTGTCGGCTCCTTTTACTTCCAGGCTGTCGTAGTTGCCATACACCAATTCGCACGCGGTTAAAAGCTGCTGTACTTTGTCTTTCACATCGGCCACCTGGTCGCGGCTGGCCAGCGGGCCCATGCGTACGCCTTCGGCGGTGGGGTCGCCGGTTATGTTGGTGGCAAAGCGGTCTTTTACGGCATTCATTACCGCCTCGGCCAGGTTTTCGGGCACAATTACGCGGCGTATGGCGGTGCATTTCTGTCCGGCTTTCACCGTAACCTCGCGTACTACTTCTTTTACAAACAGTTTAAACTCTTCCGTTTCGGGCGTGGCATCGGGGCCAAGTATGCAGCAGTTCAGCGAATCGGCTTCCATGTTAAAGCGCACACTGTTGTTTACTATCGACGGCATCGACTTCAGCTTGCGCCCCGTGGTGGCCGAACCGGTAAACGTAACCACGTCCTGCTCGTTTACATGCTCCAGCAAATCGCCCACCGATCCGGCCAGAAACTGAAACGCCCCGGCAGGCAGCAAATTGGAGGCAATAATTTCTTTGGCCATCGCCTCGGCCAGAAACGAGGTGCTGGTGGCCGGTTTCACTATGCAGGGCACACCGGCCAGCAGGTTTACGGCCATTTTTTCGAGCATACCCCAGCACGGGAAGTTAAAGGCGTTTATGTGTATGGCCACGCCCTGCAGCGGTGTATAAATATGCTGCGCTATAAAAGTGCCGCCTTTCGAAAGCAGTTCGGGTTTTCCGTCCACCGCAAACCGTTCGTTGGGCAGTTCGCGGCGGCCTTTCGAGGCAAATACAAACATGGTGCCTATGCCGCCGTCAATGTCTATCCACGAATCGCCTTTGGTGGCACCCGTGGCCGATGAAAGGGCGTAAAAAACAGCTTTCTTTTCGTTCAGGTGCTGCGCCAGAGCCTTGAGCATGCGTGCGCGCTCGTGAAAAGTCATTTTTCGCAGTGCAGGCCCGCCCACGGTGCGGCCGTAGTGCAGCATGGCTTTAAAATCTGTACCGGTGGTGGTGGCGGTGGCTATTACATCGCCGGTTACGGCATTATATAATTCGGTTCCGGTGCCTGCGCCTTCGGTCCAGGCACCCTGTGTGAAGTTTTGAAGTTTCATGTGGTAAAGTTAGCAGAAGTTTTTTTGGGCGCCATCCTGCACGCTAACGCGGGGCATTGTAGTTCCGGGCTTTCGGCTGTGGTACCACTGTGGCGGCCTTGCATCGCTCGCGCTGCGGGGGCTCCCGCTGGTCGCCTCCTCGCTGCGGCGCTGCATGGCCGCCACAGCGGCAGCCGCCGCCTCAATCCCGGGCGCATTTGCCCCCTTCTTTTCCGTTCACTATGAGCATTTTAGGCATAAATTGCTGTGGCGGGGCAAATCATCCCGAAAAAAAATACCCGTTCTGCCTTATAAACCTGCATTCTTGTTATTTTTGGGGCAAACAAAAACAACTAATGCGCAACGGACCTTGTCGGCATTGACAAGGTTTTTCATTCTCACAACTATGGAAACCAACGAAGGCCAAAACACGCTTCCGGAAAACGAATCAGTAACCCCGGTTAATGAGGCAGCCAATGCCCAACCGGAAAATGCCCCGGAAACGGTTGCCGAACATGGCGACGAGCAGCACGACGAACCGCACGATGAACTGCATCCGGCAGAAGATTTCTCGGGCCTGTCGAAAACACAACTGCTGCACAAACTGGCCGAAGTAACAGGCACAGGCGAAATCGAAAGCATACGCACCACCGTGCAGCGGCTCAAAGAAACCTTCCGCGAACTGGTGCGCGAAGAAACCGAAGCCAAACGCCGCGCCTGGGAAGCCACCCGCGAAGACGAAAACGACACCTTCGAGCCCGCTCCCGATCACGAAGCCGAGCGGTTCGAAGAACTCATACGCAATTACAACCGCAACCGGGCCGAGTATCGCCGCAAAAAAGAACTCGACCTGCACCGCAACCTCCAGCAGAAACTGGGCCTCATAGAAGAACTCAAAACACTGGCCGAGTCGAGCGAGAGTATGCAGAAGGCATTCGAAAAAGTGCAGGACATTCAAAACCGCTGGCGCGCCATCGGCCCTGTGCCCCAGGCACAGTCGCAGGAATTGTGGCAAACCTGGCAGCACCACCAGAACCGCTTCTTCGATGTGCTCAAAATCAGCCGCGAACTCCGCGAGCTGGATATGAAGAAAAATCAGGAGCTCAAAGAAGAACTCATTGCCAAAACCGAGGAACTGAAAGAAGAAGCATCGGTACGCCGCGCACTCGACCGCCTGCATCAGTTGCACGAAAACTGGCGCGAAATTGGTCCTGCACCCAAAGAAGTAAACGACACACTCTGGGAACGCTTCAAAGCCGCTTCCGACGCCATACACGCCCGCCGCGAGGCCATGCTGCTCGATGTGAAAAAAGAGCAGGAAGCCAACCTGCAGCTTAAACTCGCCCTCTGCACACGCATGGACGAAGAAGCCGCAAAAAGCTACGACAGCCACAAAGCCTGGCAGGATGCCAACACTGTGGTGGAAGGACTTTTTACCGAGTGGCGCAAAATTGGTTTCGTGCCCAAGGCCGACGAAGACCGCACCTGGAAACATTTCCGCGAAGCACGACAAACGTTTTTCCGCAACCGCGAAGGCTTCTACATGAAGCAGCGCGAATCATTCAAAGGCAGCCTCAACGAAAAAGTACGCCTCTGCGAAGAAGCCGAAAAACTAAGCACCAGCACCGACTGGAAAAACACCGCCAACGCCTACAAACGCCTGCTCGACGAGTGGAAAAAAGTAGGCCCCGTGCCCCGCAAACAGGCCGATAAACTCTGGGCCCGTTTCAAAGCCGCGTCCGATGCGTTCTTCAACGCCCGCAACAACCAGTTTGCCGCCGCCGATGCCGAACTCAAGGCAAACGTGGCCACCCGCGAAGAACTCATAAAAGAAGCCGCCGCCACACAATTGCCCGACGACATCGGCGAAGCACGCAAAATACTGCACGAGCTGCAAAACCGCTGGCAGCAAATGCCCGGCGTGCCCCGCGACGACCGCCGCCGCCTCGACGATGGCTGGAAGGAAACAATGGATGCACTCTTCGGCAAACTCCGCGAAAAAGCCGGCGGCGACGACAATGCACTCCAGAAAATGCGCTACGAACAACTCCAGCAAACCGAAAAAGGCCGCGACCAGTTGTACCGCGAACGCATTGCCATTCAGGAAAAAATAAAACGCCTCGAACACGAAATCAATACGCTCGAAACCAACCTCGGCTTTTTTGGTAAATCAAAAGGTGCCGCCAGCCTGGTGGCCGATTATCAGAAGAAAGTGGATGCGGCTAAGGATGAAGTGAAGCGGTTGAAAGGGCAGTTGAAGCAGATTCCCCGCGACTAAGGCTCGGCTCCGCTCGCCTTGACGCAGGGACTCCGCTTGCACTCACGTGTGCCGCTCGCCTTGACGCAGAGACTCCGCTTGCACTCACGTGTGCAGTTCGCCTTGACGCTGGGGCTCCGCTCGCGCTGACGCGTGCCGCTCGCCTTGACACTGGTGCTCTTTGTTTCACTACTACAATAAAGAATCCCTCACGTTGCCTTCGACAGGCTCAGGCAGCGTGAGGGATTTGTGCTTTTATTCTGAGAGGGTTTGTGGAGATCGCATACTATCTCCTCATTGCGAGCAAAGCTGTGTTTTGGTGGCTGAGCTTGTCGAAGCCCCAAAACACAATACATCACACACCACAAAAAGCGTACATCACACAGCCCTGCACACCATATACACAGCGAAAGCTGTGTTTTGGTGGCTGAGCCTGTCTAAACCCCAAAACACAATACATCACACACCACAAAAACAACGTACATCACACACAGCCCTGCACACCATATACACAGCGAAAGCTGTGTTTTGGTGGCTGAGCCTGTCGAAGCCCCCAAAACACTGCTACTGTGCAATAACAATACGCTGTGTCACTACCGCATCGTTCTGAAGATTGCGAAGGCGGAAGAAATATACTCCGGCAGGCAGCAAACTAATATCCAAACTGCCATTGCTTACCTGTGTCTGCATCACCGTGCGGCCTGTTACGTCCATTGCTTCGGCGGCAAACTTATCGCTGCTGTTCCAGTTGCGAAGTTGTATGGTGCCGCTGGCTGGGTTGGGATAAAGCATTAACTGTTCATCTTCTGCCGGTTGCTCTATCGCCGTTGCATCGCAAAGCAGCGATGAGGTAAGCGGAAACGTGGTAAGCGAAAAGTCGCGGCTCACCTGCCAGCCGTCGGTAGCTGTAATAATTACAGGTTGCGGAGGAAGGGGCGTTTGGTTGGTGGCAAAGGTGGTAATGTCCTGCATCAGACAGGCGGCGCCCAAAACATTGCCTATTTTATACAACCGTGTGGCAGCACCCTGCGCCGTTCCATTTTCGAGCACAAAAATTTCGTCGGCATTACCAAGCATGGGTAATGAATAACTCGATGGCGTAATACTGTTGTCGATACACGCCGCCGCCTGCAACACATTCCCGCTGGTATCAAACTGAAACAACTGGCCGAGTGCTGAAATGTTTACGGGTGCATCACGGGTACCTGCGGCATACACTGTTCCGTCGGAGGCAGTCATAAGATAAAACAGCACATCGGTATTAATTGTAGTAGATATATAGGTTTTGACCCACACTACATTTCCCTGCGGGTCAAACTTCATCAGATACGGATCATTATTACTTCTGCCCGATACCATGATGCTGTTATCCTGCAGCAATGATATTCCGCCCAGCACACCATCGCCTGGATTCCACCAGCCCTGCATCCTGTAACTGGTAAGCACATTGCCTGCCGTATCAATTTTTATGTAGGAAAGAAAATCGCCGCTTTTACCAATAATTACATAAGTACTGTCGGGCAAAGGCACACCACGTCCCCTGAATTTTGCACCGGTGGTATCTGTACTGTACAATTTACCCCAGCGCAGTGTACCATTGGCATTGGTGCGTAAGAGTTGTACATGAGTATCAAACGAAAGCCGGAGCATATAACCACCATCATACATTTTATGACATCCGGGATTTCCCACCAGATACGTATTGGTTACCTCATAAAATTTCGACCAGTTCAAACTGCCGCCGGCACTGAGTTCGGCCACGAAATAGTTTTTATAGAATAAGCTCGAAAACTCCTCAAACAAACCAAATACCCAAATCGAACCATCGCTGTTTTCGCCAATGCTGCGAATGGTAATGTTGGTGGTGGTATCTAAATCGTCGAGCTTCGACGACCATATCACCGTGCCGTTTGAAGATGTGCGGGTAATTACTCCAAAGCTGGAAACCAGAAAACCCGGGTTTTGTGTCCATGCCAGCAGCAAATCGTTATTGGCACATTGCACCATGGCCGCTGGTTCTATCTGATCCTGCGTGGCGGGGACAGATACATACGATTGAATAAAGGGAGCCTGTGCGCGTAGCTGCCCCAGCAATGCCGCACATACTGCAAGCAGTGTGATGAGTTTGGATGAATTCATGAATCATCTTTTTTAGTAAATGTTCAAGGGGGAATTGCAAGTTTACAATAATTAGCCTCGCTGTTATGACGAAAAAACGGCTAAACAACACCAAAAAGATTTAGCTGCCGTGTGTTTAGATACTCAGGAAAAAACCATTCTTAAAACAACCGCCTTTCAATACCGCTACAGATAGGATACTACGCAGCTGCCTGCGATACTTCCTGCACAGAAAGAAAATAATTTCAGAACTAATCAGCAGCGGGTTGAATTGTGCCGTGATGAAAATCTATCCTCACAAAATTATGTCTTGTATGATGGTCAACTAAACCTGTTGCTTCTTCATATACTTTTCCAACTGCTGCATTGCCGTGGCCGAAATTTTCTTTTTCAGAAATCCGAAACGTCCAAACAGTATTCCCGGCAAACCCAAAGCCATGCGGCTCCAGCGGGCAAAATCAAAATCATCGGTATGCCGGTAAATCAATCCCCCGCGAAATTGCAGCGTGGCGGTGATGTGATTTTCCACCTTTCTCCCGGTTTTGGAAAATGAATAAATGGCAATCCACTTCACAATCACTTTTTCCTCATCGCTGCTGAGTATTTCAAAACTCAGTGTCATGTCTTTCCCGCGGCTGATGAGCATTTCCCACATGGCACACACTTTCTCATAATCCAGCCCGCTAAAAACCGGATCGTTAAATATTACCTCTTTATGGTAGCAGTTTCGCATCTCCGCCGCATTACGGCTGGCAAATGCGGTGTAGAAACGGCTGGCGGTTTCGGTGTGCATGTAAGGTGGAATGAATTTGTGGTGGCTTCGACAGGCTCAGCCACCGGACAGGCTCAGCCACCGGACAGGCTCAGCAATCGGACTGGCTCAGCAACCGGATGTTTATTTTTTGCATCGTTGCCGATTTGTATTGGCTTATCAAATGCCTATTGGTACAATCGTTTGTGGTGGCTGAGCAAACGACTGAGCTGGTGGTGGCTGAGCAAATAGCTGAGCTTGTGGTGGCTGAGCAAATAGCTGAGCTTGTGGTGGCTGAGCAAATGGCTGCTTGTGGTGGCTGAGTAAATGGGTAGTTGTGGTGGCTGAGCAAATGGCAACTTGTGGTGGCTGAGCAAACGACTGAGCTTGTGGTGGCTGAGCAAATAGCTGAGTTTGTGGTGGCTGAGCAAACGACTGAGCTTGTGGTGGCTGAGCAAACGACTGTGCTTGTGGTGGCTGAGCCTGTCGAAGCCACCACAAACTATTGTGCAACTATAATACGCTGCGTCATCACCGCATCGTTCTGCAAATTGCGCAGGCGGAAGAAATACATACCCGGCGGCAAAGCTGATATGTCTATGCTGCCGTTGCTTACCTGTGTGTTCAGCACAGTGCGTCCGGTCATGTCCATGGCTTCGGCAGCAAACTGATCGCTGCCGTTCCAGTTGCGCAGTTGTACTGTGCCACTGGCGGGGTTGGGGAAAAGCATGTTGGTTTCGGCCACAGGGTTTTCGCCCACGCCCGAAAGATCGGGACCGGTGCGAAATACCGGGCGCATCATGAGCGAACCTTCGAAGATCGACGTGTACCAGGGGCCGCTGGTGTTGTAGAAAATCTTGTCGGCATTGTTGTTGTTGAAATCGAAACCAATGTACAGGCGGTCGATGGCGAGTTGCTGCCAGCCTATGTAATAGGTGCCCGAAAGAATTACCGTTCCGCTGTCGATGGTGTATGTAATGAAACGGTTGGGCGCATCGGCCGAGTAATCGGGTGTATAGCCGCTTTGCTGGTAAACAATGTTGCCGGGCTGGTTGCCGGGGCCGTTGTCCCACACGGTTAAACGGAACTGACGCAGATCGAGATTGTCGATGTCCTGCACGGGCATAAAATACATTTGCACCGCCCTGAGCGTATCGGTAACTCCCGCAGGCAATGTAAACTGATAGGCCAGCAGCGAATTAACACCGTAGAGTCCGTAACCTACCTCGGCCGTACCATCGTCGTAAGAATAGAAGTTGTTAAACCGCTGCACAGCCCGCACCGAATCGCGACCCTGCGCACCGGCCCTGAATTCGTAATCGATCGTGAAAAAGTCGGGGCCGGTCATGGGAGAGAACCCGCTAAAACCTGCCGTGGGTGGGTTCCATATATTCGCTCCCGCGGCATCAGTATAAAATCCTATAGAATCATAGGGTAAAATTGTTCCTGCGGCTGTTAAGGCAGGACTGTGAATTACCACTCCGCTGCTGTTTCTAATTTCGTAATTTGAACTTACAAATGCGGTTCCCTGGCTTACATTACTTCTAATAAACAGACGCTGATTACTGACAACCGGCAACGGACTCTGGTTATAATGCCACCACGGCATGGAGCTATAATCTGTAAGAATCGTGCGGGGCTGGTAAGCATAGCGGATATCACCGGCAAGGGAATCGAATACGCTTGATAAGTCCATGATGCGTACATTATCTAAATGCCAGTGATCATTACTGCCGCCAACAGATGCATAGTTGCGGAAACGGAATCGGAAACCATTGGCAAAATACTGCGGATCATCGAGCATGACTATTGCCACATGAAAATTGGTATCGCTGAATGAGGGTGTATAGCCGGTTTGAAACCATACCGTTTTCCAGTCGTTGCCAATGGCGGGATAGTTAAACTGCAGCAGGAACGAATCGGCCGCGTTTGGCGCATATCCCCGCCCCTGTGCCTGCCAGTAAAAACGTATGGAAACCGAGTCCTGTACAGACTTATTAGACAGGTTAAACCAGTTTGAGGTAAGATAATCGGCCGGGGCTACATTGTTTACGCCTGCCAGCGGGTCGTAAGGCTGCCCGCTGAAATCGAGCCCGTCGAATGTGCACACGCCAAGGTTAACAGGAGCAATGGCCCAGCCGCGGTTTATAAACACGCCCGAGTAGTTGCCATTGTTGGGCTGCACAGCATCGGGGTTCCAAAGCAAAGTATCAGGGCGGTGCGAGTCGTAGCTGAAATCGTCGGTAATACCGGTGCTGTTGTTGGGCAGGACAATGGTATCGCCGGGAGCCACTGCACTGCGCTGCATACTGTATGCGCGGGCGGCTTCGGCCTGCACCGGATTGGAACGAAGCGGCATAAGATATTCGCCAGGAATCTGGGCCTGCGCAAACGTGGAAACAGCCAAAAGGGCCGCGCAAAAAATTACTTTTCTCATCTATTCAGGTTCCTTTGCCTCGCCCGCGTCGGTTCCTTTGGTGGAAGAAACGCGCAGGTCAATAATTGTTCCCGGCACAATCTGGCGGTCGCCGTCGGGTGCGGGGGTCTGTTCATAAATATACGCATTGAGCGTGTCTTTCACGCCGTCGTCGGCTATAATCATCCATTCAAGCCCCATATCCATAAGCTTTCCGCGTGCGGCACGCACGGTAAGCCCTACCAGATTGGGAATTTTCATACCCGAACTCTCCTCCTCCCCTTTTCCCACAAAGAGTTCAATGAGCGAGCCTTTTTCGATGGGCGTATTGGTTTCTATGCGCTTGCCGTTGTAGCGTTGTTCCACTATACAACCGTTGCAGGAATTGTTTACCAATTTGTGCTTCATCTTCAAACCGTAACTCTCGCACACATATTGTGCCTGACGCAAGGAAAGATTTTCCAGTTGCGGCATCCCGATTTTGGGTGGTAAGGTGGAAGTGACGTAGAGGTAAATTTTACGTCCGTCCTTCACTTTGCTTCCCGGCTGCGGTTCCTGACGGATAACCACGCCTTTGGCTTTTTTCGGGTCCCACACCGAATCGACAATTTCGTAACTCACATTTTTCGTTTCAATAAACTGGTCGAGTCCGGCAATTTTCTGGTTTACAAAATCGGGCACATCCACCGTATCGCCGTGGCGGGTGTACATTCCCATCCAGCCAAAAATAAGCCAGATGAGCAGGAAAGCCCCGCCTAAGGCAATGCCGAGATTGATAAGAAAAGTGCGGCTTTTAATAAAAGCCCAGATGTTTTTGAGCATATCAGTGAGATAAAGTCATTTGCCGCTTTTTGCGTTCGAAGGCAAAATCGAGAATGCGGTCAATGAAGTCATACGGTTTGTAATGGTTAATGGCTGCCTGATGGAAAATGCAGGTGGCGGGAGTCATTCCGGGCAGCGAGTTCACTTCTACAAAAACGGTTTCAATATGCTCAGGGTCAAACACGCGTACAAATGCGTCGATGCGGGTATAACCCTGTATATTGAGCAGACGTGCAGCCCCGCCAAGGGTTGCCTTTACCTGTTCGGAAATTCGGGCCCTGTCGGCGGCATTTATGGCATAGCGGGCAGGCGTAATGTTCTGGCCCTGACCGGCGAGGAATTTTTCTTCGAGCGAAAGTACTTCGCCTTCGGAGAGGGCTTCGGAGGCTTCAAACACTTCGTACTCGAGTTCGCCGCGGTCGTTGAAACGGGTAAGCATGCCGCCGGTGATTTCGAGGAAATGTTTAGACTGGCGCTTGCTGATGAGTTCTTCGATGAGGAAAACCGTTTTGAGCGGAAATTCCTCTTTGGGCTTTATTTTGAGCAGGGCCGCCGCTTCGGGGTCGAGTTCTTCGGTTTTGCGGAAAATGAGTTGTGCAAAAGCCTCCAGCTCGGCCTCGGTTTTGATGCGGCGCACGGCCGAACTGCAGCCGTCATCGACCGGTTTGGCAATAAACGGCCAGCCGATGAGGGTGTTTATTTTCTGCATTACTTCGGCACGGCGGTTGTTCCAGTCGTCTTCGGTTACCAGCGTATGCTCGGCCACAAGGTAGCCGCCCTGGCGCAGTATTTCGTTGGTGCGGTATTTATCAATGGTAATTTCCGAACTGGCTTTTCCCGAACCGTTGTAGGGCAGTCCCAGCGCATCGAGTTTTTCCTGTACGGCTCCGTCTTCGCCGGGGCGGCCGTGCAGGGCTATGAATACGGCGTCGCATTCTTTGGCTAATTCTTCGTAGCTGATGCGGCGCGGGGCGGCAAGTGCGCCTGCGTCGGAGTATGTATGCGTAATGGAGTTGCAGGTATCAATAATGCGCTGCACCACGGGGTGAACTTTCCAGTGGTTTATTTTCTCGCGGATATCGTCGGCATTGTCTTTGAGCAGTACGTTTACCGGAATTACATACAACTCATGCGCCTGTGTGCTGCCGGTGAGGAACACGGGCACGGGTGCGTAGCGGGTGGATGAGGCCAGCTTTTCGTAAATGTTGCGGCCGCTTTCCACCGAAATATGCCTTTCCGACGAATAACCGCCAAGCACTACGGCCACGCGGGTTTTCTGAGTGCTTTGCGTGCGGGCATGGTGCATGGCTGCATCGAGTTTTTCGAGCAGGTGGTTGAAGCGATGTCCGTTTTTATCGGCACGTATGCGGCGGCGCAGCGAGGTGCGTATGATGTAGGTGAGAAACTGCGAGGGATTGAGACCTATTTCGGCGGCCTGGTGGAAGAAAAACGACGATGGCATCATGCCCGAAGTGGTGTTCGGGTCGTTGAGGAAGATGCGGCCCTGCGAGGTAATGAAGCCGTCGATGCGGGCGTACACGTCGAAGCGCAGGGCGTTAAACAGGCGTTCGCATTCGGTGCGTATGGCTTCTATATCTGCGTCGGGCAGTTCAACCGGTGTAATTTTGCGCGAGAGGCCGGGCAGGTATTTCGAGCGGTAGTCGAAAAGTTCGCCGCCTTTGCGAATTTCGGTGGGCGGCAGGGCCACGGGCTGGTCGTTTTCGTCCTGCACCACAATGCACGAAAACTCTTTGCCTTCGATGAAGCCTTCCACCAGCACTTCGCTTTCGGCGTTGAGTGCTTCGAGGCGCACTTCGGCCTGGCTGGCAGTAAAATGTGCGTTGAGTTTTTGCAGGAGTTCGTCGGGGTGATACACCGTAACGCTTTCTGCACCCTGCGCCGAGAAGATGGCCGGGAGTCCGATGCCTTCGCGGATATCGGTGAGGGTGCGCAGAAACACGAGGCGGGCGGTATCGTCTATGCCGTTCCACTGCGCGGCAGTGAGTGTGGTAATGAAAAAGCTTTTATTGATGGCGGCGGCAAAGTCGTTTTCATTGGCTTCGCGCAAAATGGTAACGCCAATAGACGAGCCCTGTGTGGCAGCCTTCACCACCAGCGGAAAGCCGATGGAAGATTGTGCTTGGGCGAAAACCCCGGCTCGGTTGCCCTGCATCCAGGCGGATCGCTCTACGGTAAAAAATTCGGGCGAGGCAAAGCCGGCGTTTACCATGAGCCGTTTCTGCACGGCCTTGTCGATGCCAATGGCCGAGGGCAGAATACCGCTGCCGGTGTAGGCGATGCCGAGGTATTCGAGCAGGCCCTGAATGCGGCCGTCTTCGCCATCGGGTCCGTGCAGGCAGAGGAAAGCAAGGTCAATGAGTTCGCCCAGTTCGCCCGCAGGCACTAAGCGGCCCAGCGGGGCAGCCAGTTCGCGGCGGCGCGAAGCATCGGGATTGAGACTTTCGGCGTAAATCTGAAACTCGCCCGGCGATTCGGGGATAAGGTCAACCGGCGGATAAAAATCGCGTATCGAGCCCTTATACACATACTGCCAGTCGAGCAGGATAAACTGCCCGAAACTGTCCACAAACAGTGGCACCGGATCAAACAGGGCCTTGTTTAGATTATCATAAACCGTGCGGCCGCCGGCAAACGAAATTTCACGCTCGCGGGAGGTGCCGCCGAAGAGAATACCAATTCTGAGTTTCATAGCAACAGCCCCAAAGATAGTGCATCTGCCCCGCCCCCGCAGACCCGGCGGAGCAATGTTGCTGCGTTTTTTTCACATCAGGTTGTTAGCCGGATAACTGTGCCGCCCGGCAACCATTTGTCCTAAAAATTAAACAGGTTGATTTCAAGCACAAAAGCCTGCCGCTCGGCGCTGCGAGGGTTGGGAAGCTGCCAGCCCCCGCAAAGCTGAAACCGGGGCGTAACATTATACACCAGCCCCGCCACAGTTACGCTGTTTTTATGACTTCCCGAAATATGATCGGCCATAAACCAGAGCTTTTTGGTAAGATGCACCTCCGCCCCGGCCTGAATGCCCATGCGGTTGCCGCCGCCCACAAAACGCCAGTCGGTAAGGTATGGCCCTGCTATCAGCCTGAATTTTCCGGCGCGATGATAACCCAGCAAACCATAGCTGAAATGGGTAAACCGCTTGGCATTCACTTCGCTGTAAAGGTTAAAGCCTGCCTGTGTACCCGCATTTACAAACCAGTTTTCGGAAAGATTAACCCTTTTCTGCCCCGTAAACAGTAACAGCGGGTAATAAGGATAAGGCTCGCGCGAATTGAACGGATGGGAAATTACAAACGAAGGCCGGCGGTTGAAATTGAAATAGCTGTTTACCACATTTACCCCCACCTCAAAGTTCCCGCCCAGCCCCAGCACAAAATGCGATTTGGAAGTAAAGCGGTAATGCGAGTAAAAATTGATCTGCTGCTGAAAAAACACCTTCCCCCGCGGGGTTACATCGCCCGAAGGGATATTAAAGAGATTTTGCTGACCAAAAAGGCATTTATGACCCGAAAAGCCAAACAGACAGAGAATTATTATTACTTTTATTTTCATAAATCAATTTTATTATTTTAATATTTTTGATTAATGAAAGAAAAAAACATGGCCCGAAGCGCGGCAAAAATAATTCCTAAAAACACCTTTCATTCTCCATCTCAAATCCCGAATGGGTTAAATAATGATAAATTATCATATAGTATTGATTATCAATACATTTAAACTCTTTAATGTATCCTAAAATAAGATTAAATTAACTGCCGTCCCGGGAAAAGAAGAAAAGGTCTCAGGGATTAAATTTCGAATAAACTTTTTCAGGACTTCGGCGAAAAAGAAAAAAATTGTTTTGTCTTAATTATTCACCTTACTGCTATTTTAGCGGCCGCAAAGCAATGCCCGATCAATCCTTTCCGATGCCTTTTATGTGCAGGGAGAAATGAAGTCACTAAATCTACATAACAACGATTAGTTAAAATTGAGACGCAATTAATTTACATAGAAATAAGAATGAATGAGTATATGAATGAATGTGAGGATTAAAAAGCCAGCCAGAATTAAACGGCAAATAATCCGCGTTCGGCCTTTCATTTACATTATTCACCGAAAAATCAAACCTTATATGCATGTTTTCCCGTAGAATAAGGCAAATCCCTGCTTTATGTTACGTAAGAAATTTATGCGTCTTATTTGTTTAGTTATGGCCTTAGGGCTGCTGGGGTCATGCGGAGGTGAGAAGAAAGTTACTTCATCCACTGATTCCATGCTTTACGGAATTCCCGTGAATACCATTAGCGTAAAGGGAGTTACAGAAACCAACATTGCCGAAAATGCGTTCTGGAAAATTCCGGTTGATCCGGCCGTGAAATTTTTCAAACAGTTCGATGCCATGAAATCGGGTTTGAAATCGACCAACTCCGGCACCTACCGCACCAACGACATTCGCATTCTCGTTCAGGCCGGTAAGCGGCAGTTGTTTGTGGACAAATCGGGCACGATGCACGAGGGCGACAAGTTTTATCAGATGAACGAAGGCGTAAACAACCTGATAAAAAGTATTTCGCCCGATTCGGTGCGGGGCAAATTGAGTTATGATTTTATGATTGCGAGGCGGTAAGCCTTATAAATAAATTACAGGGAAAGTTATCAACAGATTTAGAAAAGGGTAATTGCTGACATACTTTTGTGGGGAAGGTATGACAGAACTGATCGTAAAATCTAACCAAAACGCGCGGGCTTCTTTACACTTGTTTGACAATCACAAGGTTTATGCACCTGTGATTCATTGTGCCTACTATTCATGCGTGCAACGGATATTGCATATTCTCTTAACTTTAGGTGGCAAAACAGAACAGGATATAAAAGGCGTATCCACAAGAGGTTCATTGCATACTTTTCTGATTGATGAGATGAGGAAACTCATTCAAAAACAAAATCCGGCTTCATTCAAAACATTTTCCAAAATAAGCGATTTAAGAACACTCCGGGTAAAGTCAGACTATCTGAATGTATCTGTTGATTATGATGATGCAGATAAAGCCACGAGAATAGCACAACAAATCAATGATACGCTAGACAAAACTTTTAAGGTATGAACATTGTAAACTACATTAAAGAATGGATTACAGGCAATGCCGGTGTGCTGAAAATTTCAAGTGCAGCTTATCAATACATTGATCTTACCGAAACACATTTTGTATATATCTCACCTTCTGTAATACTTGATGCCGAAGAAAATCAGGTGTTATTGTCGAATTTTTTGCTTGATTTTTCTGCACAATTTCCAGGTCAGCTTCTTTGTTTAATTGATGACAACTCTGTTACCCAATTAGATAATCCAACTCAGCTTCTGGCTATTGGGAAATATCTTTCTGAAATTAAGTCAGGGACTGCAAGAGTAAAATCTGCCAATAATTTATTGTCTGAGCATATAAAATCAGAAGTTTCAAATGGCAATGAATTGTTAAGACATTGTTTACCTGATCCATTTAAAGAATTTGATGCTTTGCCTTTTCCGGCTTCGATACCTGTAACTACCACTGTAAAATCACAGGTGTATCCTCAACAGGCTCAAACTACAGATAATACTCAGCCAGATACTCCTACTGGCACACCCTCAGATTCAAATGATCTTTTTCTCGCTGCTTAATCAATAAAAAACAATTTATGAGTAACTCAGGTAAATACGATTTTTTATCAGTTACACTCTTAGAATCCGAATTTTGGAGAAACAATTTTTTACCCGATGAGATAATAGGCGAGGTAAATCTAAACCACACACACCATTTAGTGAATGACACAGAGTTATACTGTTTCTTCGAACTCGGTTACTTTTCAGGCTCTGATGAATCGGAATTTGTAAAAGCCCATATAAAAATGGTCGGGCACTTTCAAATTATCGGAACTCCGCCTTTATCCGTAGAAAAATTTACCGAAGTCAATTCACAGGCAATTATGTTTCCTTTTATCAGGGAACACCTCGCCTCGCTTACTTTAAAAGCGGGAATGGATCCCATTCTTCTTCCGCCTGTTAACTTTGTGGAAAAAGCGACTCTCGAAAAGCGAAAAGAGAGTGATTAACCCGATCTCTTTACTCAACACCGGAATTTTGGGTAAGCCACCCGGTAAAAGCCTTAAACGCCCGCGCACGGTGGCTTTGGGCATTCTTTTCACTTAAACTCATTTCGGCAAAACTCCGCGTATCGCCGTGCGGAACAAACACCGGGTCGTAACCAAATCCCGAATTTCCGGCAGGTTGCAGGGCAATTTCGCCTTCCACCCTTCCTTCAAAAAGCTTTTCCTCCTCGCCGTTTTTCCAGGCAATTACCGTTCTGAAACAGGCTTTACGGTTGGTATGGCCTGCAAGCTCGTGAAGGAGTTTGGCCATATTATCCTCGGCGCTGCGCTGGTTGCCGGCATACATGGCCGAATTTACACCCGGTGCGCCGTTAAGCGCCTCCACTTCAAGGCCGGAGTCGTCGGCAAAACAGGGCTTGCGGGTAAGTGCATAAACTGCACGGGCTTTTTGCAGGGCGTTGCCTTCGAGCGTATCGGTGGTTTCTTCGAGTTCGTGGGTAATGCCGGCTTCGGCAAGGGTAATGAGTTGAAACTCATCGCCAAGCAGCGACTGTATTTCGCTTAGTTTATTCCGGTTTTGTGTAGCAAATACAAGCGACAATGGCAATTGTTTCATTAATACTGAGTATTGATTTAATAACGAATTCAGGTAACGAAAATCGGTTATTTTTGCGTGCCAATCAATAATTATGTCCGATCTGCAAGCCTCAGTTAATAAACCCCGCATCAGTCTGATGATTGTGGGTGCGCAAAAGGCAGGCACCACTTCCCTCAAGGAATATCTTGGCGAACATCCGGCGCTTCTTACGCATCTTCAAAAAGAATTCAGTTACTTTTTTGATGATGCCGATTATGCCGAAGGCTACGACAAAGCCCTGAAGAAATATTTCCCCGACACAGCCGGGCAGCAACTCATTGCCAAAAACGCCGGTTTATACACCAGCGAAGAAGGCATTAAGCGTCTTTACGAACACAATCCGCATTGCCAGCTTGCCATTCTGCTGCGCAATCCGGTGGAACGCACCTACTCGGCTTTTTTGATGGAGAAAAACTACGGACATATTGATATTCCGTTTGAGCAAATGAAAAGCATTGCCGAAAAAGCCGATCCGGCCGACTGGCGCTATTCGTTTCTCATTGGCATGAGTTTGTATGGACGGCACCTGGAAATGATTTACCGGTATTTCCCCAAAGAGCAGGTAACGCTTATCCGTTACGAAGACCTCCACCGGAAATCCGATGAAGTGTGCAGCGAAATTTTCGTGAAATTAGGCGTGGATGCCACGTTTAAGCCCAATACCCAGGTACGGCATAACGTAACGCACAAAACCCGCTCCGAAAAAGTGGGACGCATAATTACACAACTGCTGCGCAACAACAACCGCATCAAGAAAATAGCCCGTGTGTTTTTGCCTGGCCGCAGCGATTACAAAGCCGGCGAACTGCTGCGCAAGGCAAACCTTACCAAAACCCGCCACCAGCCTATTGATAAGGACATGGCCGAATACCTTACACGATTCTACGTGCCTCACAATGAGCAACTGAGCAAACTTACAGGAATGGATTTCAGCAGTTGGAACAGTTAATGATTTCTTCAGTCACGCTTATCACTTTCACATTCATGCATTACCCTTTTCGGGCTGTTCATTACGGTAAAAGCACAGTAAACGAAGTGTTTGTATTATCTTCATTGCCACATACTGCAAGCAGCGGCATAAATTTCTGATGGAAGAACCTGCCGAATACGAAATAAAGCCCCGAACCTCGTTCACACCGGGTATTGCCGAACTGGTGCAATACCGCGAACTCTTTTACTTTTTTACCTGGCGCGATATTAAAGTAAAATACAAGCAAACCGTGCTTGGCTTTGCCTGGACAGTATTGCAGCCTCTGCTGATGATGGTATTGTTTACGCTGTTTTTTTCGCGGGCCATCAGTCCCTCGGCCGGTGCGCTGCCTTATCCTGTGTTTGTGCTTTCGGGGCTGCTGCCGTGGATGCTTTTTTCGTCGGGGCTGGCCAATGCGGGCAACAGTATGGTGGCCAATGCCAACATGATTAAGAAGATTTATTTCCCGCGCCTCATCCTGCCCATATCGGCAGTGCTGGTGGCGCTTTTCGATATGCTCATGGCCCTGCCCGTTTTTGCAGGTGTGCTTTTGTTTTACGGTGTGGCTCCGGGCTGGCAGGCGGTTTGGTGTGTGCCGCTGGCGCTGGTGCTCATTGTAATTACCACCGTGGGCGCAGGTTGTCTGCTTTCGGCACTTACACTCAAGTACCGCGATTTCCGTTACATTATTCCCTTTCTCATTCAGATACTTTTGTTTGCCACACCGGTTATTTATCCGCCGGGATTTGTGCAGCAGAAATGGATAGCACAACTGCTCATGCTCAATCCCATGAGCGGGGCTGTATCGCTTTTCAGGGCCATGTTTCACGGGCAGGGTGTGGATGCGATGCACCTTGCGCTGAGTGGTGCAATGGCTTTGCTGCTTTTGCTGGCGGGCGTGTTTTATTTCCGCAAAACCGAATCATACTTTGCTGATCTGGCCTGATGAAACCTGCACTGGAAGTAAACCACATCTCGAAATCGTTCAGGCTCACGCACAATGCACAGCCTTACCTCAGCCTGCGCGATTCGCTGGCAGGTATGTTTACACGACGCAGCAGGGCAAGCAAAGAAATGTTTCATGCGCTTGACGATGTAAGCTTTGCAGTGGAGCGTGGCGAGGCGGTGGGCATTATCGGCAAAAACGGTGCGGGCAAATCCACACTGCTTAAAATTCTTTCCAAGATTACACCGCCCAATTCGGGTTCGGTGCGGGTGCGCGGACGCATTGCGAGTTTGCTGGAAGTGGGCACAGGCTTTCATCCCGAACTCAGCGGCCGCGAAAATGTATATCTCAACGGCGCCATTCTGGGCATGAGCCGCGCCGAGATCAACCGCAACTTCGACGACATTATCGACTTTTCGGGCACCGGAAAATTTGCCGATACGCCGCTCAAGCATTTTTCGAGCGGTATGCAGCTTCGTCTGGCTTTTGCCGTGGCCGCTTTTCTCGAACCCGAAATTATTGTGATTGATGAAGTGCTTGCCGTGGGCGATGCCGAATTTCAGCAGAAATGTTTGGGCAAGATGGACGATATAAGCCGCAGCGGACGCACCATTTTGTTTGTGAGCCACAATATGGCGGCGGTGCAGTCGCTGTGCAGCAAAACCATATTGCTTTCGGGCGGAAAAGTAAAAAGCACGGGCAAAACGGCCGATGTAATTGCCGGCTACCTCAACGAAAACTTAGGCAGCGCAAGCAGCTACGAACCCAACCGCGCCATACAAAAACCCACCGGCTTTACGCGCATTGATCTGGTAAAACCGCCCGGCACCAACGGCGAACCGGCTGTGGTGCGCTTTACCATTCACAGCGACAAAGCCTGCACGACTGCACTCGACATTCGCCTGCAATCGTACCAGGGCGCTCCGGCTGCGTTTGGTTCGCTGGGCACACTGCAGCGCGATACATTGCTGCAATTGCACTCCGGCACACAAACTGCCGAAGTAAGCATAGACATGAGCCGCATGGCCAACGGACTGTATGCACTCAGTGCCGACTTAACCGTGCCGCACAAAGAATATTACGACCGTGCCGATATGGCTTTTTACATCGAAAATTGCCTCAACCCGGCACAAAGCGGCGACGAAATTCTTCTCCAGGAATGGAATTACGGTTACTATCATTTACCTGTAAACCTCAACACGTTTAAATGATGCGGCAACTTGTATATAAAATTCTCAACCGTATGCTGCACAGCGGAAAGTTTGGCGACATTGCCCACCGCAAGGCATTGTTCGGTTATCTGCCAAAAGAAAAAACGCTGCATTATGTGGATGTAGGCGCTTTTCACGGCTACTTTTTCGAAACGGTAAAAAAGGAAATACGCATCGGCTCGGCCATTCTTGTAGAACCACAACCTGCACTGGCCGCCGAACTCAGGCAGAAGTACGGCAACGACTCATCGGTAAAAATTTACGAAACCGTACTCAGCGACTCACGTCACGAAGTAAAGTTTTACCATAATGCCGAAAGTGCCACTTCGTCGATGCTGCGCATCGACGAAAATGTGCTTGGCGGACATCTCGATACATCGGTGGCAGAAGTAACCACGCATACGGCCATGCCGCTCGACGAAATGCTGGCCGACGATAAACGCCACATCGACCTGCTGAAAATAGATGTGCAGGGAGCCGAGCTTCTGGTGCTCAAAGGCGCGGCCCGGGTACTTGCACGCACTTCGTATATCTGGATTGAAGTATCGTTTAAACCGCTTTACGAGGGCAGTACCACGTTTGATGAAGTATATCGGTTTATGAACGAAAACAATTTCAGGCTCATCAGTTTGCTCGAAGGCTACCGCAACACCCAAAACGAATTGTTGCAGGCCGATTGTTTATTTGAACGTATAGCGCATGATTAACCGGATATTTTTTTCCATTCGTCAGCGAATTTTCTGGAGCGGTGTGCGCAAAAAGCAGGCCGCGTGGAAACTTCTTCCGCAAGACGGCCGCCGGGTGGAAATAACGCCCGCCAAAGGATTGCGCATGGTGGTAGAAACCGGCAACGAACTTTCGGCCGCCATTTATTGTGGTTCGTTTGAATGGGCCGAACGCGAATGGCTGAAACGTTATCTCGCCAAAGATCCTTCCACTGTTTTCTTTGATATTGGCGCAAACATCGGGTTGATGAGTTTGCTGGCCGCTGAGCGTGTACAATTTATTGGAGATGTGGTGGCGTTTGAACCTGTGCAAAGCACTTACGAAAAACTGCGCCACAATATTTCACTCAATCCGCATCTGAAAAATATAGAAACGGTACGCATTGCCTTATCAGACCAAAACGGAGAACAGGAAATTTACCTCACCGGCTCGGGCCGCGATGCGTGGAATTCGCTTGTACCTGCCGAGGGTATGCAAAGCGAAACTATTGTTACTGCCCGGCTCGATGAGCTGATGAAAGATGAAGCACTCGAACTTCCGCGCCCTTCGCTGATGAAAATTGATGTGGAAGGCTGGGAAATTCACGTCCTGCGCGGTGCCACCGAAACGTTGCGCCAATACAGGCCGGTAATGCTCATCGAGTTTACTGCCGCCAACCTCGAAGCCGCCGGCGCAGGTTGCAGGCAGCTTGCCGATGAAGTTATTGCACATGGTTACACGCTGCACGAATACAATCCGGGAACACGTAAATTGCAACCGGTGAACGATTTTACGTTCGAACATAAAAATCTCATCGCTTTACCTGTACAGGAATGAGTCATACGCTGCCACGCATAAGCATTGTCATTCCGTCGTACAACCAGGGCGCGTACATTGGCGAAACGCTCGAATCTATTGCGCAGCAATCTTACCCCAATCTCGAACTGTTTGTGTTCGACGGCGGAAGCAAAGACAATACAGTAGAAATTATTCGTAAGTACGAAAGCATAATTACGTATTGGGAAAGCGTGCCCGACCGCGGCCAGTCGCACGCCATCAACAAAGGTTTCGACCGCGCCACGGGCTATCTTTTCAACTGGCTCAACAGCGACGACCTGCTCGAACCCGGCGCACTTTTTCATCTCGCCGAATTGGTGGCGCAGCATCCCGATACAAGCATGATTTGCGGCAGCACGCGTATTTTCGATACGCAGGGCACACAACGTTATTCGGGCCCGGTTGTTTTTGAAAAGCCCGAAATTACACTTGGCTACGGGCAAATCAATCAACCGTCGATGTACTACCGGCGCGATGTGTGGGAAGCAGGAAATTTCTGCAACGAAGACCTGCACTTATGCATGGATCTCGATTTATGGATGCGCTACCTCATTGCACACGGACAAAAAAACGTGGTGCTCACCGATTTTCACCTCACTGCATTTCGGCTTCACGACACATCCAAAACACTCAGCCTCGGCGAAAACGGCTTCCGTCAGGAGATTGACGAGTTATATACTTCGCTGTATGAAAATTTAAAACCGTACAATACCGCACAGCGCAAACTCATCACGCTCAGCGAAAATTACTATTGGCTCTGGCGTGCCGATGAACTCATGCTCAAACGCCAGTGGAAAGAAGCGCGGATCAGTTTGAAAAAAGTAAACTTCTTCCAGCTCGAACCCTCTGCACGGCGCAGGTACTTAGGCGTGTTCAAACGACTTACACTGAAAAAGTAAAACCATGAGTGCGGCCATCGATACTACACAAACGGCTTTGCTTGTGCTTTCGTGCGACAAATACGCCGATGTATGGCCGCCGTTTTTCGACTTCTTTGCGCGTTACTGGAAAAACTGTCCGTATAAAATCTATCTCGGAGTAAACGAAAACGATTTTGTGCGCGAGGGCGTAACAGTCATAAAATCGGGCAAGGCACGAAGCTGGACCGAAGACACCCGCGCAGTGCTGGAGCAGTTGAAGGAACGCAACATCATTCTGCTGCTCGAAGATTATTTCCTCAACGGCCCGGCCGATGAGCAGCGTTTGCAGGAATGTATTGCGTTGCTCGAAAAAGAAAATGCGGCGTTCATGCGCATTGCCTGTTTCCCGAAAGATCATTTCAGCGATTACGCCTACGACAAAATCCCCGCCTCTCCCTGGTGCGGAGAAACCCGTGCCGGTGCGCCTTACCGCGTAAATCTTCAGGCCGGTTTGTGGCATCGCGAAAGTTTTCTGGCCATACTCAGCGGCAATGAAAATCCCTGGCAGTTCGAAATCAATGCCTCGAAGCGCAGTGCAAATATGCCGCAGAAATTTCTCGGCCTGGTAGAAAATCCGAAACTGAATTACGTACACGGCCCGGTACAATACCTTTGCACCGCAGTTACCAAAGGCAAGTGGATGTACGACGCCGTACAACTCGCCCGCCGCGAAGGCATTGCACTCGACACTTCGGCGCGGCCTGTGGAAAGTCGCTGGCAATACATGCGTCGCCGTGCATATCATAGTTTGCCGTTTGGCTTACGTCCGTACGTAGATTACATCAGCAGCAAATTCCGCCGCCAAGCATGAACGCCGCGCGCCCCTGGTTTCCCAATCTTAACGGCATACGCGGCGTGGCCTGCCTCATGGTATTTTTTGCGCATGTGTGGGACTATCTCAACAACCGCAGTGCCATGCACCCCGCCGAAAGCTGGCTGTATGCACATTTCATAAACGGACTCGGCACTACGGGCGTGTGTTTGTTTTTTGTGCTTAGCGGTTTTCTCATTACACGTTTGCTGCTGCATGAAAAAGAAAGCACGGGGCGCATCAGTCTGGGCAATTTTTACCTGCGTCGTGTGCGGCGCATCTGGCCGGTATTTTTTCTGGTAGTGGCCGCCGGCCTTTTCATTGTACCGTTGCTTACCGGTCATTTCAACGCCACCGAAACCGGCCGGCATTTGCCCTGGTACCTGCTCTTCGCCAATAACTTCGACCGCCTTCACACCGGCTTCACCGGCTTTGGCAACGATAGTCTCGGGGTGCTTTGGTCAATTGCCGTGGAAGAACAGTTTTACCTGCTCTGGCCCTTAGTGGTGATGCGGGCTAGCCGCCAATGGTTTCCGATAGTGTCTGCGCTCATCTTCGGGGTTTCAATAGTGTTCAGGCATTTTAATGCCTACGATACAGATGTAATTACGTTCCACACGTTCAGCGTAATGGGCGATCTGGCCATAGGCAGTTTGCTGGCGTGGAGTACGTTGTATGGTCCGCGCATACTTACGCCTTGGGGGCGTGTGGCTAATTATGTGTTTTTGTGTGTGGTGGTGGCGTTGCATCAGCCGCTGTTGCATAATCCGGAGTTTGCTACGTTCGGGCGTGCGTTGCTTACGCTGGGGTTTGCGTTTCTAATCGAAGATCAGGTGTTGTATGCAGGTGGGAGATTCAGGTTTTCGTCGGCGCGTTTGCTGAGCAGGTTTGGGGTGGTTACGTATGGGGTGTATTGTTATCACTTGTTTGTGATAATGGGTCTGCAGAAGCTGAATGTGATGCTGGGGTGGGAAAGTATTGGGGCGGGGGTGTTTTTTGTGGAGTTGTTGGGGGTGTTTTTGTTGACGTTGGGGGTGGCGGTTGTTAGTTATCGGGTGATGGAGAGGCCGTTGTTGGGGGGGAAGGGGTGATGCTTGTGTGGATGTAGTGGTGATGTCCTCGCAAATTGAATACTTGAGTTTATATCGTGTCAGAAGTTTTGGGGAGGTTACAAAATATCGGCGTTTGAAAAATTGCAATTATTGAAAATGAATAAGCTCTTCAATTATAATATTCCGAGAAACTGACTCACGAAACAGAAACGCAACCTGCTCATTTCAGATAGGAAAAAATAAATAAACATCAATCTGAAGCCTTCCCCATAATAGCTACGCGGATAAATATAGAGAAGATTGATTTGATTTGTTGATGTCTGGTAAAAAAGTAGGGAATTGCTCCTCAGTGAAC